>NZ_BAABJW010000001.1:0-1208451 GCF_039543505.1 Litoribaculum gwangyangense
TTAAGCGGGTGCAAATATAAAACCCTTTTTTTTCTTCCACAATACTTTTTTGATCTTTTTTTGAAAAATATTTTTTAAAAAAAATAAAACCTAAATTAATACCGAGAATGAACGTTTTTTACTATCACAGGCAAACCCGTTTTAGCGGCTGCAAACATACAACCCTTTTTACTTTTTAAACAAACTTTTTTCAAACTTTTTTTTAACCCCTTTTTTTGTAATCACAATTACCTTGTAACCTGATACTTAACAAAAAATCTCCCAAATATTTTACCCAAATTTAACTCGAAATATATGTTTGATGCATTAAAGAAAGAAATTCCAAACAACACCAAAACGAATAGTGAAATCACGATAGGGGTATGTTGGTGCAGAATAATAATTATAGCCCGTTAGTGATGAATTGAAATGCTCTGCTTTTAAATAGATACGGGTTTGACGTATTTTGGCGTTTAAAAAGAAATCTAAACGCGGAAAATCTCCAAATTCTCTTTCGTTTTGGATATAAAATTCTGCTAATAACGGATTGTAACTGTTCATGTAATATTTTGTAAAATAATTTAAGGTTACTCCTGTTTGCAGGTACATCGCTTTTTTGAACAAATAACTTGAATAATATAGTGTATTTCTGGTTGTTAAATCTGGAACGTTAAGAACCTCATTATCATCTTGCACGTTTTGGTATAATATAGTATTGTTTAGAGCAAATTTTCCAAATTTAATTTCATTTTCAAATTTAACCCTAAGATAGGTGATCGTGGCATTGTTTTGGAATGGTCTAACTGGCAAAACAGAATTTCCAGCTGTAAAACTTATATCTTCCTTAAAATAAACATAATCGTTAATGGTATTGAAATCTACTGTAATATTTGCCAACTTTTTATATTTAAGTTGAAATGCGAGTTGTTGGGTTTCAGTGTTAGTGAAATTATTTCTCCAATTATAATTGATGTAGTCACTTTGGTAAAGAAGTGCATTATAATTTGGCGCTTGCGAGTTGTGGTTAATAGAAGCCGTTGCTGATATATCTTCGTTTAATTTGAACGTTGCTTGAGCTTTAATAAAATTACCATCAAATTCTCCCGACACATTTAAACCTGCTTCACCTTTTAAGGTAAAGCTTTTATACTCTTTAAGGTATTTACCACCAGCCGATAATATATTTCCTTTCAATCTGTTGATTATAGTAACCCCATTTAGTATCACCAATTTATCGTAACCATAATTATAATTGTTGTTACTAATATTGAATTGTAAACTTCCTAATATATTATTACTGTAGTTTAATTGTAATTGATTATAAAAATTTTCAAGTGTTGCTCTATCTTTTAAATTTGTCGTTTTAAAAGCATTTCCAAAAAAACTTGTGGTTGCGCTCGTTTGGTCGTACTGAAAATATTTATCCTCAAAAGACATGATATGACCGATACTCAATTTGTTTTTTGATAGTGTATCTTTTTCCCTTATGATTTTATAATTATGCTCTAAATGAAATCGTTTTCCACGTAAAATGCTTTCCGCATTTTCAAAATTAACTTCCAAAATAGAACGATCAATGAACTCGGGATCTCCACTTTCAAAATTTAAAACACTTCCATCTTGAAGCCCTCCATTTTCTTGGTTTAACAAATCTTGAGTTACTATGTGTCCTCTGGCATTGTAACGTTTATTTTTTGTGCTGTAATTTGATGTAAACCTGAAGTTACCTGTACTGGTTAAAATGTGCTGGTACTTTCCTAAAGAACGTAATCCTTTATACGCAATTGAAAAATTAAATTGCGGAGACGTATTAACTGTAAAAAAAGAATCTGCTAATTGGCCTTGCTCAAAAGCTGTCTTAAAAAAGAGTTCAGTCAAGGGTGTTGGTACACGGTAATAGTTTATATCTTCAATTTCCATGTAATTGAAATGTCTTGCTCTGGCACCAAAACTTGGCATTATGTTACTACTTTGAAAATTAAAAGTTAAACTGTTGTATGTCTGCCCTAAATTTGAAAAAGGCATCAATCCAAAATTGTCTCTTCTTAAATAATTAAATTTATATTCCTTTTGTATTGTTAAAGTTGTATCTACAAAGGTAGTATCGTTTTCATGAGAGATTATTAAGTAATCTTGTATTCTGGGCTGAGTATCTTTTTCTTTTGAATTCCTAGGAGTTGTTTTAGGTTTAATAATTGTAGTATCCTGTTTTGCTTTAAGTAAACTAGATTCATCTATTGTAGGCTTTGTTCGTTTATCTTGAGCATTCAAACCATTACAAAGCCATACAAAAAGTAAAACAACAATAATTTTATTCATACATGTAAATTCCAAAGGCAAAAGTAATTATTTGAACGTAAAGTGAAGATAAATATTTCAACAAAGAAAGTTCATTACCTCTTGAAATAAAATAAATTGCATGTTTTAAAACCAAATTATAAGTTTATCAATATTTTAGCTACATGCTATTAAAAACCCATTCAAATTTTAATTTAGAGTGTGGGACCGACGAAGCCGGCAGAGGTTGTCTTGCAGGTCCTGTAACAGCTGCGGCAGTTATTTTACCTAAAAGTTTTAAAAATTCTCTATTAAACGATTCTAAAAAACTTAGTGAAAATAAGCGTGAATTCCTAAAACCAATTATTGAAAACGACGCTTTACATTTTGGAGTTGCTCATGTATTTCAGGAAGAAATTGATACCATTAATATCTTAAATGCCTCTATTTTAGCAATGCATAAATCTATTGCTGAATTAAATACTACCCCCGAATTTATCATTGTTGATGGTAACAAATTTAAACCATATAAAAACATCCCTTTTGAAACCATTATAAAAGGTGATTGTAAATATTTAAGTATAGCTGCTGCTTCTATTTTGGCTAAGACTTATCGAGACCTATACATGAATAGCATTCATGAAGAATACCCTATGTACAACTGGAGGCAAAATAAAGGCTATCCCACGAAAGAACACAGAGAAGCCATAAAGAAGTATGGCATTACAAAATACCACAGAAAAACATTTAGATTATTGACCGAGCAACTGAAGTTAGACTTATAAGTTTTTATATTTGTGGAAAATTAATTCACATTATGCGATTTTTTTATTTAGCCCTCATATCCATCCTTTTTTTTAATTGTAACACCTCCGAAACATCCCGAACTCAACTTATTAATTATGTACCTAAAAACACCTCTATCATTATAAAATCTTCTAATATAGAAGGTTTAAAAAGCAGCCTCCATAATAATAATTTTCTGCAAGAATTATCCGGAACAAATTCCTATAAGGATTTAGAAAACAAACTTGAAAGTATATCTTATTTAAATCCTTTAAATGATGTTTTAATTTGTTTTTCCAAGGACCAAAATGACAGTTTACAGTACTCCATAATCACGAAATATGGCAAGACATTATTTGTAACCGATTCTTTGCCTAATTATAGCAAAGAAACAGTTGAAAACAAAAACATAACCGTTACAAAATCAACAATAAACAGCAACGTTTTTTATAGCACTTTGGTTGACAGCATCTTTATTGCTTCATCATCAAAAGACATTATCGAAACCATTTATGAAAAATCTGATATTGATAAAGAATTGGAAAAAATGTATCGAACGATTAATGGTGATAAGACGTGTTCTATGATATTAAAATCGGACAAATCCTTAATTCAATCATTTTTTATTGAGGATTCTCTCTTTTTTAAAAGGTTCACTAATGATATAGCTTTGGATATTGATATTAAGCAAAACAGTATTACAATAAATGGAGTGACAAAAGCTAAGGATTCTTCAAGCCTTTTAAATATTTTTAAAAATACAATCCCTCAGGTAAATCAAATTCAAGAAATAGCGCCATCAAACTGTGATGGTTTTTTGAGTTTAACCTTTGATGATTTTAAAACTTTTAAAAGTAATTTATCAAAATTTAAGACAACAGATTCCATAATAAACCCTACTGCTCTTTTTGATGACGTGAGAGAATTAGGCGTAATTTATGAGGATGAAAAGCGCGCTATAATTTTAAATTCTATTGATATTATTGCAACTAAAGATGCTCTATTAGGCGAACAAACTCTTGAAAATTCATTTAGAGAAGTTGATATAAATAGCTTTAGTAATCCCAACTTATTTGCAAACATGTTTTCGCCTTTAATAACATACAAAAATGTAAACATGTATTGTAATTTAGACAACTTCTTTGTTTTTACTGATGATTTAGAAATACTTCAGAACATTATTGCTAATTATCAAAATAAAACAACTCTTAATAATAGCTTTAACTTTAAAAATATTTATGAAAATCTTAGTGGCGCTTCTTCTTTATTGCAAGTTACTAACCCAAAAACGTTAAAAACTATTTTTAATAAAAATTTTGAAGACCAATACAACTTTAATTTTGACAACTATATGTTGTCTGCGATTCAATTTATATTCGATACTAATTTTGCACATATTAATGCCATCATAAAAAAGAATACATCTAAAACCTCAACAAATTCGGTTTCAGAAATACTAAATATCAAGCTTGATAAGGATCTACTGAATAACCCGCAATTAGTTACTAATCATATCACTAAAGAAAAAGAAATTGTAGTGCAGGATGTAAACAACAATCTTTATTTAATTTCCAATAAAGGAGAAATTCTATGGAAAAAAACACTTCAAGGTCCAATTTTGGGGAGCATTGAACAAATAGATATTTATAAAAATGGCAGATTACAATTGGTGTTTGCAACCCCAAAAAGGATTTATGTAATTGACAGAAATGGAAACGATGTAGCACCATTTCCTGGGAAGTTTAATGATGAAATCACACAACCCCTATCGGTTTTTGATTATGATAAAAACAAAAACTACAGGCTTCTAGTCACTCAAGGTAAAAATATTTTAATGTACAACGTAAACGCAAAACCTGTTAATGGTTTTACTTTTAAAACTGCTAATGCTAATATTATTAGTCAACCCAAACATTTTAGAATGGGCAACAAAGATTACATCTGCCTTAAAACAGAAAACAAACTTTATATTTTAGATAGAACGGGGCGAAATAGAATAACTCCCAAAACGCAGTATAGTTATTCTAATCAACCCATTTTCTTATTTGAGAATACATTTACTACCACTAGCTTAAATGGTGAATTAGTTATGGTTGATACCAAAGGGAACGTATCCACTAAAACTCTAAACCTCTCAGAAAAACATTATATTGATACTAGTAGTAAAACACTGGTAACTTTGAGTGAAAATAAATTATCCATAAAAAATAAAACTACCGATCTGGATTATGGGGAATATTCCAATTGTAAATTGTTCTATAAAAATGATAAAATATATGTATCAATTACCGATTTACAATCCCATAAAATTTATCTTTTTGATAGCCAGTCAAAATTACTAGATAATTTCCCGGTTTATGGAAACTCATCCATAGAATTGGATAATATGGATAAAGACAGAAATTTGGAATTTGTTACAAAAGGAGAAAGTAACTCAATAATCCTATATCAAATAAATTAAATATATAGTTTTTAACATTGTTTATTTAATAAATAAATTTCACATGCCTTTTGTAAACAGAAAGTAATCTCTATATTTAGGCAGCTATTAATCAAATATTTACAAAAACTCCCGTAATTAATTTTAGTAATTTTTCTTTTAGTGTAACACTTTATTTGAAGCAACGGTGCTACAAAAATATAACGATAACCAAATCGCAAGTCCTCGAATCTAATGGGGCGTCAAAGTGATAAACTTTGGCGCTCTTTTTTTAAAATTAAAGACAAAACTGTCCAAACACAATATTCATTTAATGCAATGAATTAATTCTTTATACAAATTAAAAAAAATAATATACATTAAATGCACTTTATAACATAACGATAGAGGCGTTTTAAATCACATGAATTCAGTAATAACTAATAGATCCTACCACAAAAAAATCAAAAAATAATTTCATTTTTTTAGTCTCGCCATTTAGATGCAAAAACCATATAATCTTAAATGAATATAAAAAACGCTAGACTAACAACTTAATATTGGCATACGAATTATCGAGAGCTTCTTTTACTTGGTTACTATTTAACCATTCCACTTTGGTAATCCCCTCGTCCTCTTGTGCATATAAATTTCCTTTAAAACTAGTTTTCATTTCAAACCAATACGTTATTTTTATTTTATATCGTCCGTTTCGTTTGAATATGTGATATGTGGTTTCCAAAGGTTTAGTAATTTCTAACCCAGCAACCCCAGTTTCTTCGGCCACTTCTCTTAAAGCAGTATTTTCGATGGTTTCTTTGCCTTCAACTTTCCCTTTTGGTAAGTCCCATTTATCATTTCGGTAAATAAATAAAATATCACCTTTATCATTATAAACTTTACCACCACCCGCTATAACATTAGGAAGTTTTTTGAGAAATTTTTTTAAAAGTTTGTCTTGCTTTTTATGGATTAGCCTAACTTCATTTAAATTATTTGTACCAAGTTTTCTTATAACTTTTTTAATATTCACTGAATTGAGCAAATAATTTTTAAAGTTAGTTTCTTTTTCTACTTCCGTAGTTAAAATTATTGGCTTATCACCAACAAAAACTTTGTACATACTAAACTATAATAGATATTTTTTATGTGGTAAAAATATCATTTTTAGTAAGAATGCAGGCATTCTGAAAAAAAATATTTTTATTCATGAATGAGTATAACATAAAATTAAATTTATTGTAATTTTACCATTATGATTTTTAATAAAGAAACCGCTAAAAAAACTGCCGAGGTTTTATTGCAAGTAAACGCCATAAAGCTTAGCCCTAAAGAACCTTTTACCTGGGCTTCTGGATGGAAATCCCCAATATACTGCGACAACCGTATAATCCTGTCTTTCCCTACCATTCGAAATTACATTCGTGAAACAATGGGTAAGCATATAGAAAGACAATACGGAAAACCTGACGTTATAGCCGGCGTTGCCACTGGTGCTATAGGTATTGGCATGTTGGTTGCTGAATATTTGGGTTTACCCTTCATCTATGTAAGACCAGATGCTAAAGGGCACGGACGCAAAAACCAAATAGAAGGTTTTGTTGAAGGCGGACAAAATGTTGTGGTGGTTGAGGATTTAATAAGTACCGGCAAAAGCAGTTTGAATGCGGTTAAAGCTTTAAGAGAAGCTGGCGTCAATGTTAAAGGCATGGTAGCTATTTTTACTTATGGTTTTGATGTTGCTGTTGAAAATTTTAAAAAAGAAAACATCCTTTTGCACACTTTGAGCAGTTATGAAAATTTATTGGAAAAGGCTCTGGAAACCAAATACATTACTGAAAAAGAATTAAAAACATTATCTGAGTGGAACAACAACCCAAGTGAATGGGATGTTAATTGATATAAATCAATAAAACAAATATGAATTTAGAATCCCCAAAAATTAGCGTTGAAAAAACTCCTGAAGAGGTTTTTAATTTTTTATCAGACATCAAAAATTTCGAGTCTTTAATGCCTGAAAACATTAGTAAATTTGAAGTTTTAGATGAAGATAAATTCCTTTTTGCTCTTAAAGGTATGCCAGAAATTATTCTTAAGAAAAAAGAAGTTACGCCTCCTAATAAAATTGTTCTAGGTGCAGCCGGGGGAAAAATCGATTTTTCGTTAACTGGAAATATCATTCAAGTTGATGAAAATTCAAGTGAAGTACAATTAGAATTTACTGGTGATTTTAATCCTATGATGTCTATGATGATAAAAGGTCCTATCAATAAATTCATTGAAACTCTGGCCACCAATATTCCAAATGCCATTTAATACCTTAGTGTAATTTCTTTAAGATCAAATTTTTTAACCATCCTATCTTCAAGATGTACCATTAGTTTTCCGTATTTGGTGACCCCTTTTATAAATCCAGAAAATAATTCTCCTTTAGCATTTTCAAAAGTTGAAGGTTTATCTATTCTGAACAAATTAGCCTCATATTCTTTTTTAACCTTGTCGTAGTATCCTTGTTGTAAAAGTTTAGAATACATCCTTGCATTAGCGACAATACTATGTAAAATTTCATCTAAATCGTAGTGAATTCCAGTAATATTTTTCAAGGAGGATGCTTTGGGAAGATCTATAAAACGAGTTTGATTTACATTAAGCCCAACGCCAATAATGGTAGAGTTTAGTCTGTTTTTTATGACATTCTCAATTAAAATCCCACAAACCTTCTTGTCTTCTGACAAAATGTCGTTAGGCCATTTAATACTTAAATATGGGATATTTAAAGTTTTTAAAGTTTTTAAAATTGCCAAAGACATGGCCATACTGATATAAAAAGGAAACTCAACATCATGTATACTTAAATCCTTAAACATACTAAACATAAGGTTTTTACCCTGTTCAGAATTCCATACCGTACCCATTTGTCCCCGTCCGTTTGTTTGATGTTTTGTAACAACAACCGTATAATCAGTAACCATACCATTATAAATCATTTCTCTTAAAAATGAATTTGTGGAGTCGATGGCATCAAGTTTGATTAATTGCATTAAGGAGTTATTTAAATACTTAAAAATCTTATGATTATTTTAAACTATAAAGAACTAAAAAAATAATAACTTTGCACAAATTAAATAAAATTAATGGCGAAAGAAAATATAAGCGCAGATCAACTCATATCAGTAATAATAAGTGGCATTGAAGACGTTAAAGGAAAAGAAATAAATATTCTAGATTTAAGAGATATTGAAAACACTGTTTGCGATTACTTTATAATCTGCGAGGGCACTTCAAATACACAAGTAAACGCCATAGTTAATTCCGTTCAAAAAAAAGTAAGCAAAACTTTAAAAGACCATCCTTGGCATATAGAAGGGGTTGATAATGCAGAATGGGTTTTAATGGATTATGTTAATGTAGTTGTGCATGTTTTCCAAAAACAAATAAGGGAATATTATGATATAGAAAGCCTTTGGGGAGATGCGAAAACAACACTTATAGAAACTAGTTACTAAAAAAACAAAATGGCAAACGATAAAAAAAACATAAAAGAAAATAAACCGAAATTTAGTCCATATTGGATTTATGGTATATTGATAGCCGTTTTCTTAGGCTTTCAATTATTCAGCTCTAGTGAATTTGAAAACGCTAAAAACATAACCACATCCGAGTTTTTTGAGTATGCAAAAGACAATGATGTTGAAAAAGTAGTTGTTATAAACAGGCGTATAGCCAATGTTTATCTAACAAATGAGGCTGAAAATAAAGAAATCCATAAAAAATCGATACCACAAACTTTCATTCCTAGTGCTACTAAATTACCCAACTATAAATTTGAAATTGGGGACCTGCAAAATTTTGAAAATGATTTAAAAGCCATAGGCAAGTACGATATATACAGTTTAAAAACCGATGATAATGTCTGGGGAAACCTACTTATGAGTATTCTTCCCTTTATCCTTTTAATTGGAGTTTGGATATTTATTATGCGACGCATGTCTGGTGGTGCTGGAGGTGGTGCTGGTGGTCAGATTTTCAACATAGGAAAATCTAAAGCAAAATTATTTGACCAAAATACAGAGGTTAAAACAACCTTTAAAGATGTTGCTGGTTTAGAAGGTGCTAAAGAAGAAGTTCAAGAAATTGTTGATTTCCTTAAATTCCCTGAAAAGTACACCTCCCTTGGTGGTAAAATACCAAAAGGAGCTTTATTAGTAGGGCCTCCAGGAACAGGAAAAACATTGTTAGCAAAAGCTGTGGCAGGAGAAGCTAAAGTGCCTTTCTTCTCTCTCTCTGGTTCAGACTTTGTTGAAATGTTCGTGGGTGTAGGAGCTTCCAGGGTTAGGGATTTGTTCAAACAAGCTAAAGAAAAATCACCTTCAATTATTTTCATTGATGAAATTGATGCCATTGGTCGTGCCAGAGGAAAAAATGCCATGTCCGGAAGCAATGATGAGCGTGAAAATACGCTTAACCAGTTATTAACGGAAATGGATGGTTTCGGTAGCAATACGAACGTTATCGTAATTGCTGCAACCAATAGAGCCGATATATTAGATAAGGCTTTAATGCGAGCAGGGCGTTTTGATAGACAAATTTTTGTTGATTTACCTGATGTTCGCGAGCGTAAAGAAATTTTTGAAGTTCACTTGCGACCTCTTAAAAAGGCCAAAGATTTAGATTTGGATTTTCTATCTAAACAAACCCCAGGTTTTTCCGGTGCCGATATTGCCAATGTTTGTAATGAATCAGCTTTAATTGCAGCCAGAAACGGTAAAAAAGAAGTGGATAAACAAGATTTCTTGGATGCAGTGGATAGAATCATTGGTGGTTTAGAGAAGAAAAATAAAATTATTACGCCAAGTGAGAAAAAAGCTGTGGCTTACCATGAAGCTGGGCATGCCACCGTAAGTTGGATGCTTGAGCATGCTGCACCATTAGTTAAGGTAACAATAGTACCTCGTGGCCGTTCCTTAGGGGCCGCATGGTATTTACCAGAAGAGCGATTAATTGTGCGTCCAGAGCAAATGCTTGATGAAATGTGTGCCGCTCTTGGTGGTCGTGCTGCAGAAAAAGTTATTTTCAATAAAATATCTACTGGAGCTTTAAGCGACCTGGAAAAAGTTACCAAACAGGCCAGAGCCATGGTTACCGTTTATGGATTAAGCGATAAAATAGGAAACTTAACCTATTATGATTCATCGGGTCAAAACGAATACGGTTTTACCAAACCTTACAGTGAGCAAACTGCCGAATTAATAGACAAGGAAATTTCAGATATTATCGAAACTCAATATAAACGAGCTATTAAACTACTTGAAGACCATAAAGATAAATTGACTGAACTCGCAGAAGTACTTCTTGAAAAAGAAGTTATTTTTAAAGATAACCTTGAAAAAATATTTGGTAAACGAGCTTTTGAAAAAGAGGAGCAGATAACCAGAAAAGAACAAGAAATTAAAGACTAGTGAAGCTGTTAATTTTGCTAAGCTTTATTAAAAATCTTAAATTAACCGTACGGTTAATTTAAGATTTTTTATATTTGGTAAACCTCAAAAGAATTCTGTTAATAGCTATATACTAAATGAGTCTTTTTAGAAAAATTTTTGGTAATAAATCTGAGCGTTCGGCTGAAGAATTAAAATCCGATGACAGGGGCAAATATATGCCTGAAATTAAACTACCGATAGATGAAAGGTTTACCATAAACTTTAAGGCTAATGGAGGCAAGTTTTTATATTGCGAAAATTTAGATGAAATATTCAAAAACATAGATAATATTATTTCCGAGAACAAGTGGGAAGACAAAAAGGTTTTACTACTTGATGAAAATTTAGAAAATAAGTTTGGTAATTCTAACCTTAAACCAACAAGAAAAGTAAGTGATTCTACTTTTTTTTTAACAACCTGCGAGAATTTAATTGCCAATGATGGGTCTTTGCTCATCTCATCTAAACAAATTTTCGAAAAAAAACTTCCAGAATTGCCTATTAATTTTATTGTTTTTGCAACAACTAGTCAAATTGTGGAAAATATTGGCGAAGGCTTAAGAGGTATAAAGTCTAAAAACAGACAAAAAATCCCCACAAATATTACAACCATAAAACACTTTAAATCTGGTGATGAAAAAGATTTTCTAAGTTATGGTAGTAGTGCTAAAAATTTGTACCTACTACTTTTAGAAGATTTATAGTATGAAAGAAATACTTATTAGGTCACTTTCGGGTTTACTATATGTGTCGTTATTAATTATTTGTTTAAAATTTGAACAATTATTGATAGCTCTTTTTTTTGTTTTTGGTTTGATTTGCATGGGTGAATTCAAAAAACTTATCCAACTTAAGAGTAAAATTCCCTACATCATTTTCATTCTACTTTATGCTGTTTTTGGTTATTGGCAAATAGTTTTAAATACTAATACTGGTTTAAACGAAGCTACACAAATACTTATAGTACTCTCCATATTTGTTGAATTATTTTTAATTAAAGATTTGTTCTCAGGAAAAACTATTCCACTATTTGCAAGTAAACGCTTTATACTTACTACATTTTATCTATCAAGTGCCTTTGTGTTTTTAATATTGATTACTAATTACCATCAAAATTACAATCCAAGCATATTACTAGGCTCTTTCATTTTGGTATGGGTGAATGATTCTTTTGCGTACTTAATTGGCAAAAACTTTGGCAAACAAAAACTATTCGAAAAAATTTCCCCAAAAAAAACAGTAGAAGGCTTTTTGGGTGGTTTGTTTTTTTCATGTATTGCGAGCTATTTTATTGCTACCTATACAAACACGTTAGATTTTAATAGCTGGCTAATTTTAAGTATTATAGTAAGTGTTTTTGGTACATTAGGAGATTTAATAGAGTCTAAATTCAAAAGACAGGCAAGCGTAAAGGATAGTGGTGGTATTATGCCTGGGCATGGTGGATTATTAGATCGTTTAGATAGTATCATTTTTGCCGCACCTTTTATATATTTGTTCTTAAGAATTTTAAATTATGTTTCATAGAGAAGGTCATAAAATTATATTCCTAACATTTGTTTTTATTGTTGCCTGTTTTTTACTGGTAGACAGCCTTATTGATACACAGTGGTTAAGAACCATTATCATGATTGTTTTATTGGGCTTTTTAATATTGATACTTCAATTTTTCAGAAATCCAAAACGGAAAACATTGTTAAACGATAAACAGGTGATATCTCCTGTTGATGGCAAAGTAGTTGTTATTGAAGAAGTTTTTGAGAACGAATACTTTAAAGACAAACGCCTGCAAGTAAGTGTTTTTATGTCTCCAATAAATGTTCATGTAACGCGTTACCCTATTGGCGGTAATGTAATCTTTAGTAAATACCATCCTGGAAAATATTTAGTGGCTTGGCATCCTAAAGCAAGTGAGGAAAATGAGCGCACAACGGTCGTTGTAGAAAACGAAACTTACGGAAAAGTACTACACAGACAAATTGCTGGAGCGCTGGCTAAACGTATTGTGAATTATGCCAAATTGAATGATAAAGTTTTACAAGGAGGAGAATCTGGTTTTATAAAATTTGGTTCAAGGGTAGATTTATTTCTACCTTTAAATACAAAAATAAAGGTTCAACTCAACCAAAAAGTTAAAGGCGGCGAAACTATTATCGCAGAACTTAATGAAAGATGATGATTTAGACATAGAGTTTCAGCAAGCAGTGGCTCGGGTAAATGAACATACCGATCCATTTCCTGCTGACACCTTATTAAAGCTATATGCTTATTACAAAAAAGCTACTAACAATTATAGTAGGCCTAGTAGTAAAAAAGCCATTATTAACGCCTTCAAAACTAACGCCTTGTTTCAGGCTAAAGATATAAGCGAAGATGAAGCTAAACGTGCTTATATCAATTTGGTTAATAATTACTTTCTGTATAGAAGATAAAGTTTAAAGAACTATTTGTTAATCTCCAGTTTTTCAGCAAAATAATCGCAGAAATCTTTCATGGTAGCAGTCATTTTTTCATCTTGGGTGGCTCTGTTAAAAGTATCACTCATGGCTACTAGGGTTTGATGAAAAAAAACTTTCATCTCGTCAACAGGCATATCTTTAGTCCACAAATCTATTCGCAAGGTTTCCTTAGCTTTAGAGTCCCAAACAGCAAGCATCATGGCCTTTGCCTCTTCATTGGTTATGCCTCCATCAAGAGCTGTCCAATGTAATTTTTCGGGCACACGGTTTTCATCCAACTCGACATTTAATTCTATTTTAGAGCTAATTGTTTTTGACATTATTTTCTGGGTTTAAATTTTGAATTATTAAAAATATCTTCGGTGCTTTTTATGAGCATATCTTTTAAGGAAACCTCATTTTCTTTCATATAAGCTCGCACAATTTGCCAACCTATGTATTGTCCTAAACGGCCAGGGGAATCAGTATCAATATCCTCAAGATAAAATTTTGAAAAAGGGGCATCAATGATGAACCTACCTAGTAATTTTGAATCTGTACTGTATAATAATTCACGCTCAACAAAATATCTCCAAATGTAAGCCTCATTTCTGTTAGCCCAATCCAATTGAGCCTCTGTATAACCAATTCGCTGCGCTTCCGTTTTAAAGGGAATAACAACATCTTCAAAATACAACTGCTTTCCATAATAAATCATCTCATCCAATAAAGTTTTACGTTGAGGATGATAAATATATTTTTCAGCATAAGCCTTAGCCACATCTACTACCAATTGTTCTTTTTTAAAATTTGCTGCTAAGTATTTTGGAATATTAATGTAAAATTCATGCTCACTTCCCAAGTAATTATCTAAAGCAATAACATCAATAGTATCTGTTACTACCACTTTATTCCTATAATCAACATCATTAGTTGTGGTAATAACCCTTGGTGGATGGAACTCAGAAAAATAATACTTTAAATGATTGAACAAAGACTCAATTTCTGCTTCTGTTTCTTTAAAATCTTCAAATGTTTTATCTACTTCATTAAATAAAAGTATTTGTAGAGTATCCTCCTTTTTAGCCAACCAAAAAGAATCTGTATACTTCTCTGGAAACATAAAAGGATACGCCGTTTTCAATTTTGGTAAGTTTTCAGGAGTAACGTTAGCAAATAATTTTTCAAAACGTTCAACCTTAATATCGGCATTTATATTTGCTATATCTTTTTCTAAAGTGTTTTCTTTTTTACAAGAAACGACCACTATTAAAATGAACAATAGTATTTTAGATTTCATACAAAACTTAAACGACATAAATTTTTATAAATTGAGTGTATAGCTTATTTTTGTTTGCAAAGGTACTATTCTTAGATTTAAATTTATTTAAAATGCAAACAGAAAAAGTAGTAGATCATATAGTTGATTGGTTAAAAGATTATGCCACTAATGCAGGAATGAAAGGTTTTGTAATTGGTGTCTCTGGTGGTATTGATTCTGCAGTTACCTCAACACTTTGTGCTAAGACTGGTTTACCTCTTTTATGTTTAGAAATGCCTATACATCAATCGCCTTCTCAAGTGAGCAGAGCACTTAATCATATTAAATGGTTAAAATCCAAATTTAGTCAAGTTAGTATGACTCAGGTTAATTTAACTCCTGTTTTTGATAGCCTCATAGAAGCTTTACCTGCTGTTGATGATGAAGAAAACCGATTTATGTCATTAGCCAACACCCGTGCCAGGTTGCGCATGACAGCGTTATACTATTTTGCTGCTCTTGAAAAATATTTAGTCGCAGGTACTGGCAACAAAGTTGAAGATTTTGGAGTTGGCTTTTACACCAAATATGGCGATGGTGGTGTTGATTTAAGCCCTATTGCCGATTTATTGAAAACCGAAGTTTATACGGTAGCTAAATATTTAGGTATTAATCAAGAAATTATTGACGCTGCCCCTACCGATGGCCTTTGGGGTGATGACAGAACCGATGAAGACCAAATTGGAGCCTCATATCCCGAACTTGAATGGGCTATGAAAATGGATGATGAAGGGAAAACAATTAATGATTTTTCTGGAAGGGAATTGGAGGTTTTTAAAATATATAAGCGTTTTAATAATTCAAACAAACACAAAATGATTCCTATTCCAATTTGCGAAATTCCTAAGAATTTAATGTAAATATTGTAAAATACTCAAAAAAGTATTACTTTTACTATTAGCTTAATCTCTCAAAATAATTACTATAAAAGTAATTAATAACTAAAGCGTAATCAATTATGATAAAATTACTAATAGCCGACAATCACCCTATTACAAGAAAAGGGTTAGAAGTGCTTTTTTCAGCCTCAGCAGACATAAAAATTGTTGGCAGTGTTGATGATGGGGAAGATATCTTGGAGTTTGTTAAAAAAAATCCTGTGGATATTGTTTTAACAGAAATCGATTTTCCTAAATTGAATGGTTTGACTGTTTTACGCCACTTAAAAAATGATTTTCCTGATATTAAAACTATTATTTTTAGTGCTCAACCAGAGGATGTTTACGCCATTAATGCACTAAAAGCTGGAGCTGCTGGTTACATGCATAAATCGGTAAATGTTATTACCATTAATGAAGCTGTTCTAAAAGTAAATGATGGAGGAACTTATCTAAGTAATAAACTTACTGAACAATTAGCCTTTGGTGTCAGAGCCAACAAAAATGGTGCTTACTACAAAAAATTATCTACCAGGGAATCTGAAGTTTTAAAACTTTTAACTATTGGTAAAAAAAACAAAGAAATTTCCCAAGAATTGGATATTAACGAAAAAACCGTTAGTACTTACAAAGCACGTTTAATGCGAAAGCTTAAAGTTACTAACTTAGTGGACTTAGTAAACCAAGCTAAACTTAACCAAGAGTTATAACACTCTGTTTAATTTTCTGGATAACAACATTTTTAGACCCGAATAATCTTTTACTTCTTCTAGTATATTTTTATTCGTATCTATTTTATTTTTTAAAGTTTCTTCTTGAAATTCCTTAACTTTTTGATCTATTAAAAAACATCGTAAGCTTAAAATTGTTTCGCTTACTAACTGTGCTATGTTGTGTGATTTTTCTTTTGGAAAAATATTCATTCTATTCCAGTTATCTAAAGCATAGCGTTCGTCTTCCATCAAAATGGTTGTAATCTCTGTTGCCATTTCACTGCTTACAATATTTATAAAGTTTTTTAGTTCAAAATCCGGATTCTGGTTTAAAGTATCAATAATAGTGTAGTACAAAGTCTTGAAATGTGGGTTTGAAAATTCCATTTCATCATCTTGTAAATCCAAAAATACCTTTTCAAAAACTTTGGCTTGATGAATAACAGGCTCTAAAACCAATTCGCCTTTTTCGTTTTCCTTTAAAACCAAATCTTCGAAATCCTCAGTTTTATTTCCATAAAGGAGCAATACTTCAATGATTTTTCGTTCTAAAACATATTGAACATCTACCTTCGTTATAGGCTTTTGGTGTTTAATTACCTCAAAGGCTTTTTGCTCTGTTTGATACTTTTTATTTTCTTCTTGAAATTCTTTTTTATTGATTTGTGCCAAAGTACTGAATAGAACTTCCTCACTAATATCCATAATTCTAGCACATTCCTGTACATAGATTTCCTTTTTAATTCTATCTGGAATTTTAGATATACTGTTTACAATATCACGTACAGTTTCAGCTTTTTTAATGGGGTCATTTTTTGACTCTTCAAATAACACCGAAGCTTTAAACTGAATGAAATCTTTAGCATTTTCCTCTAAATACATAGACAATTCTTCAAGGGTATTCTGTTTTGCAAAACTATCAGGATCTTCACCTTCTGGAAACGTACAAACCTTTACATTCATACCTTGCTCCAAAATTAAATCGATTCCTCGTAATGAAGCACGCATACCGGCTGCATCTCCATCGAAAAGTACCGTAATGTTTTTAGTAAGTCGATTAATAAGTCTTATTTGCTCAGAGGTCAGGGCCGTACCTGATGAGGATACCACATTTTTAATACCGGTTTGATGAAATTGAATCACATCGGTATACCCTTCAACTAAATAACAATTATCCTCCTTGGCGATGCTTTGCTTGGCATGATAGATGCCGTAAAGCACCTTGCTTTTATGGTAAATGTCACTCTCAGGCGAGTTTACATACTTAGCAGCTTTTTTGTCGTTAATTAAAATACGTCCGCCAAAACCCAAAACGCGACCACTCATACTTTTTATGGGAAACATCACACGCCCTTTAAACCTATCAAAGCGTTTGTCTTCCTTAACTATAGTCAAACCTGTTTTCTCTAGATAATCGAGGTTATAACCTTGTTTTAAGGCTTCATCAGTAAAGGCTTGCCACTCATTAAGCGAATAACCCAAATCAAAAGATTTAATAGTTTCTTCAGTAAAACCTCGTTCTTTGAAATAGCCTAAACCGATGGATTTACCTTGGTCGGTGTGATGAAGTATTTTTTGAAAATATTTGTTCGCAAATTCACTGACTAAATACAAGCTTTCACGCTCGTTAGCTTGTTCTTTTTGCTCATTACTTTGCTCGGTTTCTTCAACTTCTATGTTGTATTTTTTGGCAAGGTATTTTATAGCTTCTGGATACGTAAAATGTTCGTGTTCCATTAAAAAAGCAACCACATTACCTCCTTTCCCACTACTAAAATCTTTCCAGATTTGTTTTACTGGCGACACCATAAAACTTGGGGAGCGCTCATCGGTAAAGGGGCTTAAACCTTTAAAATTACTGCCCGATTTTTTAAGTTGAACAAAATCGCCAATAACCTCCTCAACTCGGGCGGTTTCAAAAACTTGGTCTATAGTTACTGGTGATATCAATGTCGAACTTTATTCAATGTAAATGTAACACAAACTATTGATTTTTTGAAATTAATCCTTAAACCAAAAACGATTCGTTTAATCATATCGTTTGTATTTGATCTTTAAAAAAAAAGCCTGTCAAAAATGACAGGCTTTTTAAAAATAAAAAATTTGAGTTAGTCTTTTCTCTTCTTTTTATCTTCTAGTTTTTGTATGGAATCATACATTAAGGGGGTTGCAATAAATAACGATGAATAAGTACCTACTATAATACCTACGATTAAAGCAAACATAAAACCTCTGATAGATTCTCCACCAAAAATAAATATGGCTAATAACACAACCAATGTGGTTGAAGAAGTGTTCAAAGTACGCCCTAAAGTACTACTTAATGATACATCCACTACACGTTCAAAATTCCAACTAGTATGCTCGTTTAAGTATTCTCTAATTCTATCAAAAACAATTACGGTATCGTTTAATGAGTAACCAATTACTGTTAATATGGCTGCAATAAATGCTTGATCTATTTCCATACTAAATGGCATGAACTTATATGTTAATGAGAATACACCCAATACAATTAATACGTCATGGAACACGGCAGCCACAGCACCCAATGAGAATTGCCATTTTTTGAAACGAAATAAGATGTACAAGAAGACCACAATCAACGATCCTAATATAGCCCAAAATGATGCTTGCTTAATATCATCAGCAATTGTTGGACTCACTTTATAATACTTCATTAAACCAACTGTTTTGGTGTCGGCATCACTAATAAAATCTTCGTAAGAAACACCATCTAAATGAGATTGTAAAGCTGTGTAAAGTTGTTTTCTAATATCTTCATCAACCTCTGCACCTGTTTCGTTTACTCTAAACTTGGTTGTAATCTTCAATTGATTGGCATCTCCAAATGTTTTAGCATCGGCGCTTCCAAAAACATCTGGCTGGGATAATACATTCGTAATTTCCGCAGCACTAACATCTTGTGTAAAACGTACTTGATACGTTCTTCCTCCAACAAAATCAACACCTTGATCTAAACTATTTGTGAACAAGGATATTAAACTTATCAAAATTAACGTTCCAGAAATGATATAAGCTGCTTTACGTTTTCTTAAAAATTGTATGTTGATATTTCTAAATAGATTTTTAGTAATAGCTGTTGAAAAATCTAATTTACCACCTCTGTTTACATACCAATCAATTAATAATCTGGTTATGAAAATAGCAGTGAACAACGATGTGCCAATACCTATTAACAAGGTTGTTGCAAATCCTTTGATGGGTCCTGTACCAAAAATGAATAATATTAAGGCTGTTAAACCAGTTGTAATATTAGCATCTAAAATGGAAGACAAAGCATTACTAAATCCATCTTGAATGGCTTCCTTTTGCCCCTTGCCTTTGGCTATCTCTTCTCGTATACGTTCAAAAATGATGACGTTAGCATCTACCGACATACCAATGGTTAAAACAATACCTGCAATTCCGGGTAAGGTTAACACCGCTCCCAATCCTGATAAAATACCAAAGATTAACAGGATATTCAATACCATTGCTATATCAGCAAAACCACCTGCTTTTCCGTAATAAAAAATCATCCAAAATAATACCAATACTAAAGCTATCATAAAGGACATGGTTCCACTATCAATGGCTTCTTGACCTAACGATGGTCCAACAACTTCACTTTGAATAATGTCGGCTGATGCGGGCAATTTACCTGCACGTAAGACGTTTGCTAAATCTATCGCCTCATTTAACGTGAAATCTCCTGAGATAGATGAACTTCCACCAGCAATTGGCCCTGTTGTTACACCAGGTGCTGAATACACCACATCATCTAATACAATCGCTATCTGACTACCCTGAGTGAAAGCTTTGCCAGTCATTTCTTCCCAAATCTTAGCGCCTTTGGCATTCATTTGCATCGATACTTCCGATTTTCCTGTTGGCCCAAATTGATTACGAGCATCGGTTACTACTGCGCCACTTAATTGAGGTGTATTATCTCTATTTCCTACTAAAGCATACAAATCAACTAATTCACTATCTCTTTCAGGTTTACCAAAAACAAACTTGGTATAACGTTGTTCAGCTGGAAGTAATGACCTTACTTCGGGCATGTTTAAATAATCAAGTACTGTTTGTTTATCTTTAATTTCAAATTTGGCAATAACTGGTCCACCAGGATAGCCTTGACCTCTTATCAAATCGAAAATTGGATTTACAGTTGCAACAGCTGTAGAGTCTGTTTCAGCATCTCCTAATAAATCGTCAATTTGAGAATCTGTAGCATTTTCCTCATCTTGAGATTCGACTTCTTCTACTTCTGGTTTGGTATCAACAATGTCTTTTAAAACTTCATTTGCTTGAGATAAAAACGGGAAGAATTGCTCACCTTTGTAAGCATCCCAAAACTCTAATTGCGCTGTACTTTGCAGCAATCCTGTTGCTCTTTCAACGTCTTTAACACCTGGTAATTCTACCAAAATACGACCAGAGGTCCCTAAACGTTGAATGTTTGGTGAGGTTACACCAAACTCATCAATACGCTTACGTAATACTTCAAAAGCTGAAACAATTGACTCATCAATTTTTGTTGAAATGATGCTTTTTACCTCATCATCACTCATGCTGCCATCAATTTCGCCATCTAATTCTTTCGTGTAAAATATATCAGGTGATGCCAATTTGGTATCCCCTTTAATTTTATCAAAAGCAATAAAAAAATCTTCTAAATAGGTATTCTGGCTATTTTTTTGAAGTTCCGTAGCATCTTCCAAAGCTTTATTAAAAACAGGATCTTTAGTGTTATTAGCCAGTCCTTTTAAAATGTCCTTTACACTTACCTGAAGAATTACGTTTATACCTCCTTTAAGATCCAAACCTAAATTCATCGCTTTAGCTTTCACTTCGTTGTAAGTGAATTTTGCAATACCAATATTAAAAACTGTATCGGTAGCAATAGATTGTAAATAGTTAGCCTCTTCCTGGCTGCGTTTCGCACGATAATCATCTTCAGTATCGGCTATTTTACTCATGGCTATTTCCTCAGCCTGTTTTTCTATTTGATTTGCCTTGAATGTGAATGAAAGTTGATAAATACTTACCAAACCAAACAAAAGCGCAAATAACTTAACTAGTCCTTTATTTTGCATTTTTATGTTTTTTTTTAAGTCAAATTTTTAAAACGGGCAAATATAGAATTTACCTTAGAATCTGACAATTTTTAAGTTGAATTAAATTTTTATGTTTTTCTATTGATGAAGTTCTTTGGATTTTAAGCTGATTACAAAACCCAATTAACAGATAGGTCCAGCTCTAACTTCGGGAATACTTTTAGAGGTATGGTTTAAGGTAAAGGCAATATTTTTGTAAGCTTCATAAGCTTGTTTTCTCAAAATATCATCATTTGTATATTCTATATTACTTATGTGTAAATAAGAATTTGGTTCAAAAAAACGATCACTTTTAGTGTCAATTTTAACAATGTTGATGCCGTTTAAATTCCAATCAACATCATTCCCATCTTGAATTTCATAAACATCAAGATTATATGCAATCGTATCTTCATTCGATGGGAATTCATTTGAATTTTGATGGGGCGTATTAAAATCTAAAGCAAGATTTTCTTCCTTTGAAAACATCTCTTTGATACTAGCAACATTAGCATCACTGAAATAGGTTATTTTTAAGTTGCCGTTTTCAAATTGCTTGACCTGTATATTGTCTACACCTAAGTCTTGCAGCTGCTTTTTTATATTGTCTGTGGTATTTTGAACGTCTTCCGTAGTTACTTCTGCGTTTGTAAATTGTATTACAATTTCCTGATTAGGAAGAACAACTTGTTGTTGGGAGAAAATCCCAAACAAAGCTAATACAATAACTAAAGTACTTATGTACCATTTTTTTAACATGCGCCAAATATAAAAAATAAAGACTGTATTTCTACAGTCTTTCTAAAATTATGTGATTAGTGTTTAGGTTACTAAACCTCTAGTAAATCATTCGTTTTTCTAACGCCTTCTGCACTTGCTTTCATATGTGCTTTTTCAGCATCAGTTAATTCAATATCCACAATGCGTTCGATACCATTTTTGCCTAAAATAACAGGCACGCCTATACAAATATCACTTAAACCATATTCTCCATCCAACATCGTTGAACATGGGAACATTTTCTTTTGGTCGCAAGCTATCGCTTGAACCAAGGCACTAACAGCGGCCCCAGGTGCATACCACGCAGAAGTGCCCAATAATTTGGTTAGCGTAGCGCCTCCAACTTTGGTGTCTTCAGCCACTTGTTGTAAACGTTCTTCACTTAAAAACTCGGATACCTTTACGCTATTTCTCGTAGCATGGGAAATTAATGGTACCATACCAGTATCGCTATGTCCTCCAATTACCATACCATCAACATCACTTATAGGCGCTTCTAAAGCTTCTGCTAAACGATATTTAAAACGTGCAGAATCCAAAGCACCACCCATACCGATGATTCTGTTTTTTGGTAAGTTGGTTGATTTGTGTGCCAAATACGTCATAGTATCCATAGGATTACTCACAACAATAAGAACCGTGTTTGGAGAATATTCAATTAAACTTGAAGATACTGCTTTTACTATACCTGCATTGATGCCGATCAACTCTTCTCGGGTCATTCCTGGTTTTCTAGGAATTCCTGAGGTAATGACGCATATATTACTATTTGCTGTTTTACTGTAATCATTGGTGATTCCAGTTATTTTGGTATCAAACCCGTTTAATGATGCACATTGCATTAAATCCATCGCTTTTCCTTCAGCATAACCTTCTTTGATATCTAACAATACAACTTCCGAAGCGAAATTTTTGATGGCGATATATTCTGCACAACTGGCACCAACCGCTCCTGCTCCTACAACTGTTATTTTCATTTTTTTATATTTTTTAATAATTATGTTACACAATACAAAAATCATACATTAAAAGCATAATTTGTATGATTTTAGTCATGCGAAATTACGAATTAAAATACTGTAAACGAAAAAAGCACTGGATTTTATCCAGTGCTTTTTAAACAAAAATTAAATATAAACTAACTAAAACTAAACAATTATATTTTATTATCTAAATCCAAAATTGATACCTAAGGAATATGCATTAAATTCCGATAGATGATATTCTCCGTTAAGTCTGAAAAAACCTAATTTTAATTTGAAACCTAAAGTTCCTCTTACGGATGATATTTCACTTTTTACTGAAAATGGATCCACAATATCTTGAGAAGTCAAAACTCCATTGGTTACTCGATAGGTTCCCAATAAATCAGATTCTGATGTTCCTTGGATATAACCCAAACCACCATAAAAATTAATTACAGGTAGTTTTGTAGAAGCAATTAATTGAAATAACCAAGTGTTTACATCCGATTCCACCCTTTGATTTTCCCCGCTTACGGTTGAGGAACCTGATAAATCATAAGAACCATCCAAACTTGTGTAAGCTACCAAGCCTGATATGGCCACTGGTAATAATTTATCTGCTGGTAACCATTTGGTAAATTCTACCTGCAAACCAGCTCCAAACATACTTAAGGACACTTCATCAGTATCAATTTTAGGGACAAATCGTGCTTTTAATTCTATTCCTTTGCTTAACCCTAATGCTCCTTGAATAAAAGCCGTTGGCAAAAGATTAATATTTTCTGAACCTATACCATCTGGCAATTCTATTTGTTCTGTTTGATTCCCGAAAATAGGATCTTCATATTCTAGCTCAACGAAAATTATTGGATTGTTTTCACCTAAGACAGTTGAGACCATTTGTGAACTTGGACCTTGAACAAATTGCACGTTATTGTAGTCTGCAGTATTCAAATTGAACATTTTACTATCGTTCTTAACTTGAGCAGCATTAACCACAACAGAAATTTCAAAACCTCCAAGAGGCTTTGCATCCGCGGTATTAAACCAGTTGGCATTCATGCTGTGCATTAAGCCATTGGTGCCTGGTGCTAAATAATCATTGGCAAAACGTTGTGCATCATCTACACCCGCCGCAAGAAGGGCATCTATATCACTTTGGGCTTTCAAAACAGTTGCCGATAAGGCCAGCAACATCAACAAAATTATCTTTTTCATAAGTAGTTAATTTCAATTTGGTTTGACAAACATAGGAAAAAAAATACAATAAACAACACTTTATCGTAAAAAAATGCATTTCATCGTAATTTTTATCAAAAAAATAGTCTTAACAAAAAAGTTAAGACCATTTAAAATATTATTAAAAGCTGTTTTATGCGTCTATATTGGCGTAAATAGCGTTCTTTTCAATAAAATCTCTACGGGGTGGTACTTCATCACCCATTAACATTGAGAAAATTCTATCGGCCTCAGTGCCATTATCAATTTGCACGAGTCTTAAGGTTCTAAACTCAGGGTTCATGGTAGTATCCCAAAGTTGTTCTGCATTCATTTCTCCCAGACCTTTGTAACGTTGTATACTGACACTTCCTCCAAATTCTTCTGCAATAATATCACGTTCTTTATCATTCCACGCATATTGTTTTTTATTACCCTTTTTAACTAAATACAAAGGTGGTGTTGCAATATACACATGCCCTTCTTCAATAAGTTCCTTCATATATCTGAAGAAAAATGTTAGTATTAAAGTGGCAATGTGAGATCCATCAATATCGGCATCACACATGATAACTATTTTGTGATAACGTAATTTTGAAAGATTTAGCGCTTTACTATCTTCTTCGGTACCAATGGTAACACCTAAGGCAGTAAAAATATTTTTTATCTCTTCGTTTTCAAAAACCTTATGGGTCATTGCTTTTTCAACATTCAATATTTTACCACGAAGTGGAAGTATCGCTTGAAATGCTCTATCGCGACCTTGTTTAGCCGTTCCACCTGCCGAATCTCCCTCAACCAAAAACACTTCGCATTTTGATGGGTCTTGTTCAGAACAATCACTTAATTTTCCAGGTAAACCACCAATACTCATAACAGTTTTACGCTGCACCATTTCACGAGCTTTTTGGGCTGCATGACGCGCTTGTGCTGCCAATATTACCTTTTGAACTATGGTTTTGGCATCATCTGGATGTTCTTCCAAATAATCGGTTAACATTTCTGAAACTGCTTGACTTACCGATGCAGAAACTTCGCGGTTTCCTAATTTGGTTTTGGTTTGACCCTCAAATTGTGGTTCTTGAACTTTTACCGATATAATAGCTGTTAAGCCTTCACGGAAATCATCACCTGCTATTTCAAACTTAAGGTTTTTAAGCAAACCAGATTCATCGGCATACTTTTTAAGAGTATGTGTTAAACCACGTCTAAAACCCGATAAATGCGTACCTCCTTCATGGGTATTGATATTGTTTACGTAAGAATGCAAATTTTCAGCATAAGAGGTATTATAAACCATAGCTACCTCCACTGGCACACCATTTTTTTCACCTTCAAAAGCAATCACATCTTTCATCAAAGGCTCCCGGTTACCATCTAAAAACTTGATAAACTCTTTCAATCCTTCATCAGAATGGAATGTTTCGCCTTCAAAAGTACCATCCGTTTTTCTAGTTCTTCTATCTACTAAATGGATAGTAATTCCCTTGTTTAAATAGGATAGTTCTCGTAATCTGCTTGCTAAAGTATCGTAACTATATTCTACTGTTTGTGTGAAAATGGTTGAATCTGGCTTAAAGGTTACAGTCGTTCCTCTTTTATCGGTTTCGCCAATTTGCTTAACTGGGTACATAGCTTTACCACGCTCATATTCTTGCTCGTATATTTTACCGTCTCTGTAAACAGTAGCTCTTAAATGCTCTGATAAAGCATTTACACAACTCACACCTACCCCATGTAAGCCTCCTGATACTTTATAAGAATCTTTATCAAACTTTCCTCCGGCACCTATTTTAGTCATTACTACTTGTAGTGCTGAAACCCCTTCTTTTTTATGTAAATCTACTGGAATTCCACGGCCATCATCCTCGGTAGTTATAGAGTTGTCTTCATTTATGATAACCGAAATATTATTACAATGTCCTGCCAATGCTTCATCAATGGAATTATCCACCACCTCATACACAAGATGATGTAACCCTCTTGTTCCAACATCACCGATATACATAGATGGACGCATACGCACATGCTCCATGCCTTCTAAAGCCTGAATACTGTCTGCAGAATAATTGTGCTTGTTAAATTCTTCTTTTGGTTCGCTCATGTTCTATTTTATCTTAAATTTTAGTTTCGCTATTATCACAAAAAAAGATGCCTTAAAGCATCCTTGTGAATACAAACAAATATACGAAATTACCACCCTTTTAAAAAGCATTTTATCGACTCATTTATAAAATTATCAACATTTGTTAATTATTTAAAAGTGGCTTAAATCGTCTAAAAAGCACCTTAAAATTGATTTTTAAGATATTTTAGTGTTTAGAATTTGACCAAAAACCCCAAAGTTGCTTAAATCTAAAATTTTGGTGATTTTATTTTTTAACAAATACATTAAAAAACTGATTTTAGATTTCAAAAACACTTTTGGAACTTCAAAGAGAACTAATTTAACCATAACTTCAATTAATTTACAAAAGCATCAAATTAACCCCTACTTTTTTAATAATTCAATAATACGAAACAGGTTATGTAAAAAAATAGTGCTTAGTACAGTAAATCTACATATATTTGAACACGTAAAAGATTTATGAGAAAAAATAATAACAATAACAATTTCAATAATCCTAATTTTTAGGACAGGAAGGTTATTGTTTAAAAATATGTGAAGCCTTCCTGTACCGGAAGGCTTTTTTTAATTTAAAATTTTAGACATGAGTAAAATTATGACTGTCGACATCTTGTCGAGCATTAAAGGTGCACAGCCCAGTGAGGCCGTGAACAAATTGTTTGATGTGATTAAAAATGCACAACCAACAAATAATAACTCCTTTAATATGGATTATAATAATTGTTTGTCTTTAGACTCCTTAAGGGACGATGTGGTGATTGAAAGTTCTACTTTGGAAAAACAAATCATTATTGAAAATTTTCCAAAAGAGAAAAACGGGTATTTGGTAGTTTCGAAAATAATAGAAGAATAGTGATGGAATCGCAAATACTTAAAATTCATCAGCAATTGATGAACAAGGAAATATCTTGTACCGATTTGGTGAAAGGGAAATTAGATTTACTAAAACCAAACACCCATCAAACGGTTAACACTTTATTGGATTCATTAGCCTTGGATTTAGCCGCTAAAGTGGATGCTAAGATTGAAAATGGAGAAACCATTGGGGTATTGGAAGGTATTCCGTTTGGAATTAAAGACGTATTTATGCTTCAAGGTACTGTTACGACAGCAAGTTCTAACTTGTTAAAAAATTATAAATCGGCATACACAGCTTCCGCTATTCAAAAACTTCTCGATGCAGGGGCTATTCCAATCGTGAAAGAAAACTGCGACAGTTTTGGCCATGGATCTTCTAGTGAAAACACGATTTTTGGTGCCGTTAAAAATGCTGTGAATCAAAATTTAGTTGCTGGAGGTTCAAGTGGTGGTTCTGCTGTTAATGTAGCTTTAGATTATACGGTTTTCTCCATTGGTGGTGATACTGGGGGTTCGGTGCGCCAACCCGCGGGCTATAACCATGTTTATGGCTTTAAACCAACTTATGGCCGTATATCTCGCTTTGGCTTGATGGCTTATGCCTCATCAACAGATTGTGTAGGGCCTATAGCTAATACCATTGAAGATATTCGCATCCTATTAAATGTGATGAGTGGTAAAGACATAAAAGATCAAACTACTTATGTTTCCAAAGAAATAAGCGAAGAAAGCATTTCAAAAGTTATCGGCATCAAAACCATAGGTTACTTTAAAAATTTTATGGAAAGTGATGCCATTAACCCAAAAATCAAAAATGATTTTTTAGCATCCATTGAAAAAATAAAAGCAAAAGGTATTGAAATAAAAGAACTGGATTTCTTTAAATCTGATATTCTGGTTTCCACATATTATACGTTGGCCATGGCCGAAACGGCCTCTAACCTATCTCGATTGGATGGCTCCAACTACGGCAATCGCATCGAAGACAAAAACTTAAAGGAATCCTATGCCATAACCCGTTCAGAGAATTTTTCAGAAGAGACCAAACGACGCATAGTTGGAGGCAATCAAGTACTCTCTCAAGGATTTTCAGATGAAATTTATTTAAAAGGACTGGCCTTGCGTGATGCCATTTCAGAGAATTTTGAAAACGATTTTAAGGAAGTGGACATCATTATTTCGCCAGTAACTCCAAGTGCGCCACCAAAAATTGGCGATAGTTTAAAAGACCCACACGCCATGTATTTAAGTGACGCCTACACCGTGGGCTTTAGCTTAGGACAACTCCCTACTTTAACCATACCTCAAGGGACAGAAACTGGCTTGCAAATTACAGCCGCCAAAAACAATGACGGACTTGTTTTACAGTTTGCTAACTTCTTAAAAGATTTGATATAATGGAATTAAAAGAGCTAGACGCAGCATTAAAAGCACATGAGTTAGAATTGGTTATCGGTTTGGAAACTCACGTTCGGTTAAACACCAAAACCAAATTGTTTTGTTCTTGCCCAAATGAAGAAATTGACACCCCAAACCACAACATATGTTCGGTTTGCACGGGACAAATGGGCGTACTTCCTGCTATAAACAAAGAGGCTATTAAAAAGGCTATTTACTTTGGAAAAGCAGTAAAATCTACTTTTGAAAATGAAGTTATTTCATGGGATAGAAAACATTATGAATACCCAGACAACCCTAAAAACATACAAATTACGCAGTTTCACAACCCCATAATTCCCGATGGGCAAGTATCGTGTTTTAGAAATGATGGAAGCCAGTTCACTGTAAACTTGTCCCAGGTACATATAGAAGAGGATGCAGCAAAATTGATGCACGAAAAAAATGTGTCTTTAGTAGATTTTAACAAAGCCGGTGTCCCTCTTATTGAAATTGTTACCACGCCATGCATTCGTCATATTGAAGATGCTTCAACTTATGCACAATACATACAGCGCATTGTTCAGAATTTAAAAATCTCTGAAGCCAATCTCGAAAAGGGTGAGTTTAAATCGGATGTTTCGGTATCGTTACGAAAAAAACATAGTTATAATTTAAATCCACGTACAGAAATAAAAAACCTAAACTCGTTTAAGTTTATGGTGGAAGCTTTAAAGGAAGAAGTTGAAAAACAGCTCAACTACTATCTGGAACATAAGGAATTTAGGCCAGACCAAACCACCGTACTTTTTGATGCCGATTTAAAGCAAACCAAAACCATGCGTAAAAAGGAGTATGAAGCCGATTACCGCTTTATTTCTGAACCCGATTTACCTTTTGTTTGCATTAAAGATGTTGTGGAGTCCATTGATGTAGATGTGAGTTCGCTACCCTTTGCCGTAGAATCTATTCTTATAAAAGGTGGCGTATTACCTCAAGACGCTAAGTTTTTTACCGCAGATTCTTTGCGTTCTGAAACCTTTATAGCTATAAATAATGAGCTTAATGATCCTTCTTTTGTTGCTAAAACATTAACCAACAACATCAAACCTGAAGACTATATAAACATTAAGAATGTCTCAGATATTATTGAAATTTTCAAATTCCTAAAAGCTGAAAAAGCAACACCAGTTTTGGCCCAAAATGCCATAAAATCGGTGTTGGAAAATGCAAAATTCGACTACAAAACCTATTTTGAAAACCATACTATTTCCGAAGAAAAAATAAACGATGCCATTGCTAAAGTCATCTCTGAAAATGAAGCTGTGGCCAATGACATTAAAGCAGGAAATCAAGGAAAAGCTGGGATTTTAGTTGGAAAAGTAATCGCTTTAATTGGCAAAGGTGCTTCGGGAAAAGTCATTCGTGAAGGGATTTTGGCGTCGTTGGCCGGGGAGGTTGTAAAACAAAAAACAGAAACAGGAAGCAATGAAAAACAAAAAACAAAAAACCAAAAGGTAGAAGCCAAAGAAGAAGAAAAACTTCCTGCAATACCCCTTATTATAAAAGAGAAATACAGAACACATTTAATAACTGATATTTCAGATAGCGATATTTCAATACTGGTAACTTTTGCAGGTTGGGTTGCCAGTGTGCGCGACCATGGTGAATTGATTTTTATTGATTTGCGCGACTCCAGTGCCGAAGTGTTCCAAGTACGTTTAAGCAGGGAATCATTCCCGAATCTGGATGAATTGGTAAAACTGAAACCAGAATCGGTTATTTCGGTTTCTGGAACCATTGTTCAACGTAAAGAAGACGATTACAATCCAAGTTTACGAACTGGAAAAATCGAATTAGAAGCTAAAGAATTGGATATTTTAAACCTATCCCGAACCTTACCTTTTGAAATAAAACGTGCCACAAAAACTAATGAAAACACTCGTTTTCAATATAAATTTCTGGACCATAGGAATGATGATGTGCGTCGTGTAATTATAAATCGCCATAAAGTGATTAAACTGCTTCGCGATATTTTGGATGAACAAAATTTCCTTGAAATTGAAACCCCTATTTTAAGTGCCGGAACCGATGAGGGCGCGCGCGAATTTATTGTACCATCGCGAAAACAAGCCGGTGCGTTTTATACCTTACCACAAGCGCCGCAGCAATTTAAGCAAATGTTGATGGTGAGTGGTTACGAGAAATATTTCCAGATTGCGCGTTGCTTTAGGGATGAAGATTCCCGGGGTGATCGCCAACCAGAATTTACGCAATTGGATTTAGAAATGGCATACGCCAGTATGCAACAAATTATGGATTTAAACACCAAAATGTTTAATGAAGTGGTTACAAAAATTTACGGTAACAAATGGATTTTACATCCTTTTGAAGTGATTACCTATCAAGACGCCATGGATAAATACGGCTGCGACCGGCCCGATTTACGATTCGGTTTACAACTTCAGGATATCACCGATATTGTTAAGGAAACAACCTTTCAAGTTTTTAGCAAGCCTATTGATGAGGGCGGTATTGTAAAATGCATCAAGGTTTCGGCTGAGGAACAAGGAAAAAAGCGTTTATCGAAAGGTCAAATTGAAAAGCTAACCGAGATTGCCCAACAATTAGGTTTGGGTGGTTTAGCTTACATTATTGTTAATGAAAACGATTTACAATCGCCCATTATTAAGTTTTTAGGTGAAGATATTGCAGAAAATATTATAAAAACAACCCAGGCGCAAGTTGGAGATATTGTATTTTTTTCAGCGTCAGATTATGCTACTGCCAATAAAGCATTGGATGCTGTGCGCCAAGAGTTGGGTAGTATGTTACGTTTAATAAACCCCAAAGAATTACGTCCAGCTTGGGTGATTGATTTTCCAATGTTTGAAAAAACCGATGACGGCCATTGGACCTTTACACACAACCCATTTTCCATGCCTGCCGTATATGATATTGAAAAGCACATGAACGGAAAAGAGGAAGAAATTGGAAGTATCATTGCCCAACAATACGATTTAATATTGAATGGTTATGAAATTGGAGGCGGCTCAGTGCGTGCTCACAAACCTGAAATTTTAGAAGCTACTTACCGAAATATGGGTTACAATAAAGAAGAGATGCTGAAGAGTGTGGGTACTATGTATAAAGCGTTCCATTACGGTGCGCCACCGCATGGTGGTATTGCTTGGGGTGTGGATAGACTGATGATGATTTTAGAAAAGAAAAACTCTATTCGTGAGGTTATGGCATTCCCAAAAACAGGCACGAGCGAAGATTTATTATTTGGTGCACCTTCCATGTTATCGGACAAAAAAGTGGAAGAGATGAACGTGAAAGTAATGAGAAAATAATAGCTCCTAATAAGATATCATTCGAGTGGTTTCGATTTGTACTGAAATCGTATCTAGAACTCAATAAAAATCCTGACAAAATTTGTTAGGATTTTTTTTAACAAATATGACTATATTTATAGGAATCATTGAAACCAAAACTTTTTATATAACATTATAATTAAGGGATAAAAGGAAAAAAATTGGTATTTAACGAGTTATCGGCAACCATGTGCGTCACACCATGCAAATAATAAAATTAAAAGCATGAATATTAAATTTTTACTTTGCATTTGTTTATTTTGTATTTTTTCAATAGCATATTCTCAAAAAGTATTATCGCTTCACCCACTCTTTACCGAAAAGGATGCTGTGTTGATTCCTAATCTGGAAGGTAAGTGGAATATTCCTGCTTTTAATATGACCATTTCATTTCTTAAGAAAGGAGACAATTTCTATATATTGAAATATGGTAGTGAAAAAAATCCATCTACATTTGAAGCCGTCTTTGTAAAGATTAAGAATGAACTATATCTTGATCTTAACGGTGTAATGTCTCATTCAATAGGTGATGAAGATTACAGAAATACATTCCTTACGACTCATTCACTATACAAAATCCGCTTGAACAAAGACACTTTACAACTTTATGAAACCAATTACTCATGGTTTTTCAATTATGCAATAAAAAATATCATGCTTTTCAAATACGAATGGGTTAAAAATGCTATGCTGTTGACTTACAATACAGATGAATTACAATCATTTATTGCTAAACACAATAACGAGCCAGGAATTTTTGAAAATCCTTTAACATTAATTAGTAATCATCTTGATGTAACGGAAAAATCAAAATTGATTAATCATGCTTCAGAGGCTAAATCCTCAACCGTTATTTCACAAACATGTAGTCCTCAATTTCCTTTAAAGGACGGCTGGTTTGGCGGGGATGGTGATGTGTCAGTTCCGATAAATGCAACTACCACCTTATTTATTTTTAGTGATACCTGGGTTGGTACTAAAAACCAGCAAAGTAGAATGGAGCCAGGCATGAAAATGGTCTCTAACTCTGTTGCTGTTGAAACTTGTTTGCCAAGTGGAGAAACCGATGTAAAATACTTCTGGAATAATATGCATTCTGAGAATCCAGAACCAATTTTTAAAAGCTTTACCAAGCGATATAAATATTGGGTGTCTGGTGCATTTATGATAAATGATAATTTATATGTGCTACTGGAAAAAGTTGGAACTAAGCTTGGTGCTTCTCCAACTGAAATTTTTAATTTTTCACTTTTAGGATATACGCTAGCCAAAATCAGCAATCCTGCTGTTGTCCCAGATAGATGGAACATTGAATACATTCCCATACCTGACTTTGGAAATCCATCTTTGGGAATAGGTGCCCATGTAAAGCTGGAAAATTATATTTATTTCTTTATTAGCCGACATGATAAAGCACAAGTTCTTGTAAGAAAACAACTTGATTTTATTGATATTTCTGAAAAACCATTCGAATATTTTGCCCTGAATAAAACATGGAAAGAAGGGTTAGACACCAATGATATGGATACCATTGTAAATGGATTTAGAAACACCACGGTTAACTATCATCCTGAAATGAAACAATGGGTAATGATTTGTGATATTAAATTCTTGGACAATAAAATAAAAATGCGCACAGCGTCGGCATTGACTGGTCCATGGTCGGATGAAATTGATATCTATGAAATACCTGAAGTAACAACAGGTAATTCTTCTTATACTGAATCAAATTTTTGTTATCTGCCCAGAGAATGTATCCAAAACTACGATTCGAAAAAGCATGTAATGCTTCTTACATACGATATCAACAATCCGGATTTTTCCAAAATAAATGCAAATCCGAAAATTTACACTCCAAAGGTTATTAGGATTCAATTGAATTAGAATGGCAACCGATGACAAAAAATATAGTGTGTTTGCCACATAGTGTTAAAAATGAAAATGGCAGTAATTAATAAATATAGTAATATCTCGAAAAGTTGGGTTGTTGAAATGCCAAACGCACCATATTCAAGACTGTTAAAATTCCAGACACTTGGCTTGTTGTAAACTTTAACATTAACTTCCGACTTTTATAAAAACTTTAAGAGTATTAAAACTTAACTTTAAAAATTCAAAAACTTAAAAATTTCAACATGAAAAAATCAACCATTTTTGCGACTATTGCCTTTGCTTTTGTATTGCTTTTATCAACCAACGTTAATGCCCAAAAATTTGCAGGACTTGACAAGAGCCCGCTTGATATAGCCTACTACAAAACCGATAGATATGCACCACCTATGGTAAAAGTAATTTATAGCAGACCTCAATTAAACGGTCGTTCTATGAGTACTTTAGCCCCTGAAGGAAAGGTATGGCGTACTGGGGCCAATGAAGCTACCGAGATTCAGTTTTTTCAAGACATGACATTTGGAGGTAAACCAGTAAAGGCTGGCACTTATTCATTATTCACTATCCCGGGTAAAACCGAATGGACCATTATACTGAATACCGTTTTGGATGTTTGGGGAGCTTACGGTTACAAGGAAGACAAAGATGTTTTACGAGTAAAAGCACCTGTTAGTTCTGGGGAAGCTGTTGAAGCGTTTTCTATTGCTTTTGATAATGGAAATATGTATTTAGCTTGGGATACTACTAGAGTGGCTGTTTCCGTTAAATAAAAAATATAATCGATCTCATAAAAAAAGCCTTGATATCTCAAGGCTTTTTTTATGGTATATTTAAATATTTATGTGTTTGTAAAGAGACTTTCCACTTGGGGTTTTTCATTACATAATCCACAATTTCCGGAATAACCTTATCGCGTTTGCTCCACTCGGGTTGCATATATAAAATACAATTATTATTTACCTGGGCCGCTTGTTCTTCGGCAAAACGAAAATCGTCTTTGTTGTAAACAATCACTTTTAATTCGTTTGCTTTTAAATAAACGTCTTTAGTAGGCAATTTCATTTTTTTGGGTGATAAACAAATCCAATCCCAAATACCAGTTAATTTATAGGCTCCCGAGGTTTCAATGTGAATTTGCAAACCTTCCTTCTTCAACAGTGAGGTTATCGGCATCATATCCCACATTAAAGGCTCGCCGCCAGTAATTACAATAGTATCACTATATTTTTTTGCGTTTTCTACTATTTTAGACACTTCGGTTGGTGGATGCAAATTGGCATTCCAACTCTCTTTTACATCACACCAATGGCATCCCACATCACACCCACCAATACGTATAAAATATGCTGCCGTTCCTTTGTGGTAACCTTCGCCCTGAATGGTATAAAATTCCTCCATTAAAGGTAGCATTTCACCTTTATCGACTAATATTTTCAGCTCATTTTTCATAGATGGCAAAGATACATGTTTTCGGCATTCAGACTAACCAATTTTGAATTTCAATTCAATTTGGCTAAATTCGCATTGGATTAATTAATTGTAAATTGCTTTTCTCTCTCAATCTCTCAATAAATGAAATACATTTTATGTATGGTAATTTTGCTGTTTGGCATAAATTATCATTGCTACTCTCAAGTTGGTATTGGCACTACCTCACCCGACCCCTCTTCTATCTTAGATATCGAATCAAACAATGGAGGCTTACTCATACCTAGATTATCCTCTACTCAAATTGCTTCTATTCCGAATCCAGCCAACGGATTATTGGTTTACAACACCGATTTGAACATTTTTCAATTTAATTACGGTTCTACAGTTACTCCTAATTGGCTGAGAACATCTCGAAAATTATCAGTAAAATGCAGCAATACAGACACTACAACTGATGTTAACAATAATGCAGCTATTAATGCCCCAATTATGGGTTCCCTTAATTGGAATGATGACATTTCTATTTATAATGTAGACACCGTTAATAATACGATTACAATAAACCAAACGGGACGTTATAGAATAACTGTAAATGTTTCTCTTATTACTACTGTAAACGGGGCTCGTTTTACTCCGGAAATGTGGTTGGAAATCAATGGAACTCAACGAGGCACATTTGGATCTACTGGTTATATTAGAATTAATAATAACCATGAAGAAAGTTCACTGCATATTACCGAGGTATTCAATCTAAACTCGGGTGATATTGTTTCAGTAGCCATTGTAAGAACCGCCAATGCCGGAGTAGTTACCTTAAGAACTGTTGGTTCTTCAAATATTTATATTGAGAAAATATAAAAGTAAATTACTATAAAGTCATATTTTTTTCTTCTTTATTTTTCCTGTATTTTTATCCGAAATAAAAGCAAATGGATAGGAAGGAAACCTTTTTAAATTATATCGTAGAGGGCAATACAACCAAAGGCGATTTTATTCCTGTTGGAGCTGCCATGTTAGATGGTGAAACCATAACCGGAGCCCATGTAAAAATACCCCTAAAAACCTTAAATCGCCATGGATTAATTGCAGGAGCTACAGGTACTGGGAAAACAAAATCATTACAGGTTTTAGCTGAAAATTTAAGTGATAAAGGCATCCCAGTTTTACTAATGGATATTAAAGGTGATTTAAGTGGTTTGGCAAAATCAAGTCCCGGTCACCCAAAAATTGATGAACGCCATGAAAAAATAGGGCTACCCTTTGAAGCCAAATCATTTCCTGTTGAAATTTTAACCCTTTCTGAACAAGATGGCGTGCGTCTTAGGGCCACTGTTAGCGAGTTTGGACCTGTATTATTATCCAGGATTTTAGATTTATCTGAAGCACAATCGGGCGTGGTGGCTGTTATTTTTCAATACTGCGACGATAATAAATTACCTTTATTGGATTTAAAAGATTTTAAAAAGATTTTACAATACGCTACCCAAGAGGGAAAAGCTGAATTTGATGATGCTTATGGGAGAATATCTACTGCCTCTACAGGTGCGATTTTACGTAAAGTGGTTGAACTGGTGCAGCAAGGAGCCGATTTATTTTTTGGTGAAGAATCGTTTGATGTACAAGATTTATTGCGAGTGGATGATGACGGGCGTGGTTACATCAACATTATCCGGTTAACCGATATTCAAGACAGACCTAAATTGTTTTCAACGTTTATGTTGAGTTTATTGGCCGAAATATATTCCACATTCCCAGAACAAGGCGATAGCGACAGACCTGAACTGGTTATGTTTATTGATGAAGCCCATTTAATTTTTAATGAAGCTTCCAAAGCCCTTTTAAATCAAATTGAAAGCATAGTAAAACTCATTCGCAGCAAAGGGGTTGGTTTATATTTTGTGACCCAAAACCCAACCGATGTGCCCGAAGCTGTTTTAGGGCAATTGGGTTTAAAAATACAGCATGCTTTAAGAGCTTTTACGGCAAATGATAGAAAAGCCATAAAGTTAACCGCACAAAACTATCCAGATTCTGATTATTACGATACTACCGAAGTGTTAACATCATTAGGGATTGGTGAAGCCTTAGTTTCGGCTTTAGACGAAAAAGGTCGCCCAACACCCTTAGCGGCCACCATGATGCGAGCTCCTATGAGTAGAATGGATGTACTAACTGAGACAGAATTAAGTTCACTACTTTCTAAATCGAAAATGGTTAAAAAATACAATGAAACTATTGATAGGGAAAGCGCTTATGAAATGCTGAACGAAAAAATAGAAAAAGCCGAAGCGGAAGAAGCCAAGGAAAAAGCACGACAAGAGCGTGAAGCCCTTAAAAAGGCAGAAGCCAAAAACAGGACTAGTTCATCAAGAAGCCGAAGCACCAGAATGAATCCTGTTGTAAAAGTACTTACCAGTGCCACCTTTATACGTAGTGTTTTTGGTATTTTAACAAAAGTGATGAAGAAGTAAGTCTCGAAAAAAAATAACTAATTTATAAATACATTTTTATTAATGCGAAATACATTTTTAGGCTTACTTGCCTCCGCTATATTGTTTGTTAGCTGTAAAAAAGACCAAGACCCTTTTGAAATTGGTAAACAGCACATCGGTTTTTTAACTGACTCCACCCAGGTTAAAGACCTAGAAACCATTTTTGCAACTGATTCCATTGCACAGTTTATTGCTGGAGATGAGTTTGCAGGAAGTAAAAACAATATTGATATTTTTGAAAAAGGTGGTAAAAAGCTCTTAAGTTTAACGCCAAAACAAGCACTGGATTCTACATCGGTTATTGAAAGTATTCAAATAATAGACCCTCGCTATAAAACATCTAAAAACATATCCACATTAAGCACATTTAAGGATATCGCATCAACTTATAAAATATCGAAAATCAGCAACTTGATTAATTCCGTTTTAATCACTGTAAACGAATTAAATGCCAGTTTTGCAATCGACAAAAAAGAATTACCCGCAAACCTGCGTTTTGATATGAAATTAAAAATTGAGGAAACCCATATACCAGACAATGCCAAGATAAAATACTTTTTTATACACTGGGACCAATAACTTTAAACCATGAATCCATTTTTAGCCAAAGTACTAATTGATATTGCAAGAAAAAGGTTAAGAGCAAAACAAGACGGCTCAGGTCCTGTAAGCAAAAAGGAAATTGTACCCTTGGTTAGAAATTTTCAAGTTGAAATAGCCCATGCCATAAAGGAATATGTTTTTATAATTGTTGGGGTATTTTCTGCTGGTTTTGGATTAAAAGGCTTTTTATTACCCAATGATTTTATTGATGGTGGCGCCACCGGTATTTCTTTATTGCTAGAATACACAACATCTCTAAATTTAGGGCTATTGCTCGTTTTAATAAACATACCATTTTTAGTATTGGCCTCTAGAACCATAGGTGTTAAATTTGCACTTCGTAGTATAGCAGCCATTACGCTTTTAGCCTTCGTGGTACATTTTATAGAATATCCCACCATTACGGAAGACAAACTGTTAATTGCCGTTTTTGGCGGTTTCTTTTTAGGATTAGGTATTGGTATGTCTATGCGAGGGGGTAGTGTTATTGATGGCACGGAAGTTTTGGCCATTTTCTTGAGCAGAAAATTATCGCTTACCATTGGTGATGTTTTATTGCTTATTAATATTTTGATCTTCTCGGTTGGCGCTTATATTTTATCTATTGAAACCGCTTTATATGCCATATTAACTTATTTAGCTGCGGCAAAAACAGTTGATTTCATAGTTGATGGTGTTGAAGAATATGTGGGTGTAACCATCATTTCTAACCAACATGAAAAATTGAGAATCATGCTCACTAAAAAATTACGACGGGCCTGTACTATTTATGCTGGAAAAGGAGGTTATGGTTCTACCGGAGAAAGTTACGATAAGGATATTATTTACACTGTAATTACCCGTTTGGAACTGGCTAAATTACAAACCGAAATAGATAAAATTGATAGAAACGCTTTTATCATAATGGGGGTTGTAAAAGATCTAAAGGGCGGGATGATTAAGAAAAAACCACTTAAAGATAAGCATTAAACTATCGCTTAAAATGAGTAAAAAGAAATACACAATACAAGATAATCCATTCGTTGTACCAACAAATGATGGAAAAACAATTAAAGAACACTTTGGTTTAGCTTCCGATGGAAATTCACAAATAAGTATTGCCCACATGAAAGCTCCAGCTGGTTGGAGTGAACCTTTCCAAACACCAACGTTTGATGAGTTCACTTTCATCATTAAAGGTAAAAAACAATTTATCATTGAGGGTGAAACCATTGTTCTAGAAGCAGGACAATCCATTAAAATTCAAAAAAACACCAGAGTACAATATTCCAATCCGTTTACAGAAGTCTGTGAATATCTTGCTATTTGCACACCAGCTTTTTCAATGGATTTAGTAAACAGGGAAAGTTAAAATGAAGCAAAACCTTATTAAGGCCATAGGCTCTATTTTAAATTTTATGAGTCTTATTTCACCAAAATTGGCTGCAAAAATTGCCATTTACTTATTCTCAACACCTCAAAAAGGAAAGCTAAAGGACCTGGACTCCAAATTTTTAAAATCAGCCAAAAAGCAAACGTTGAATTATGAGAATATAGCCATCATGACTTATCATTGGGAAGGCAAAAAAGATACACTTTTATTAGCGCATGGCTGGGAAAGCAACTCTAACAGATGGAAGGAGTTCATTAAAATATTAACCCGCTTAGATTATAAAGTTATCGCATTAGATGCCCCTGCCCATGGCCGTACATCTGGCAAAATATTTAATGCCTTATTGTTTTCAGAATGCATTCATGTGGTAGCCAAAGCGTTTAATGTAAACGCAGTTATAGGCCACTCCGTTGGAGGTATGGCCTCAGTGTTTTTTCAACACAAATATCAATTGCCTTCCGTAAAAAAATTAGTTCTTTTAGGTGCGCCTTCAAACTTCGAAGGTGTTTTTGATAGGTATTCAAAAATGATGAAATACAATAAAAAAGTGGTTGAAGCGATGAATCAATATGTTTTAAAAAAATTCGACCATTTACCTGAGTATTTTTCAGCAGCAAAATTTTCAGGAGAAATTACTTCAAAAGGACTTATCATCCACGACAAAAAGGATAGTATTATACCTTATAATGATGCGCTTGATTATGAAAAACACTACTCTAACGCAGAACTAATTACTACTGAAGGTTTTGGCCATGGGTTAAAATCTGATGAAATATATAATCATATGATAGAATTTTTAAACACTTAAGTTTATTGTACTTTTGAATTATGGCAGAAGAGTTAAAACGCATCAATAAATATTTAAGTGAAGTTGGCTATTGCTCTCGCAGAGAAGCCGATAAACTTATTGAAGCTGGTAGGGTTACCATAAATGGTATGGTGCCTGAAATGGGTACAAAAATTACTGCTAATGATGTAGTTGCTGTTGATGGAAAAAACATAAAAAACACCAAAGAAACTTTTGTTTACCTCGCTTTTAACAAGCCCATTGGCATTGTTTGCACTACAGATACATCGGTTGAAAAAGACAACATCATAGATTTTATAAACTATCCTAAACGCATTTTTCCTATTGGTAGATTAGACAAACCGAGTGAAGGTCTTATCCTTTTAACAGATGATGGTGATATTGTAAATAAAATTCTTCGTGCCAGTAACAATCACGAAAAAGAATATATTGTAACGGTTGATAAACCGATTTCGCAAACTTTTGTTGAACGCATGGCAGGCGGTATTTATTTGGAAGATTTAAAACAAACTACCAAAAAATGTCAAGTAGAAAAGTTAAGCACTTATGCATTCAAAATAATTTTAACACAAGGTTTGAATAGGCAAATTCGCAGAATGTGCGATTATTTAAACTACGAGGTACAAACCTTGAAACGTGTAAGGATTATGAATATAAAATTAGATATTCCAGTTGGTGAGTATCGTGAATTAACCCAAGAAGAGTTTAAAGAATTGAATACTTTAATAAGTAAGTCTTCTAAAGAACATAAACCTATTAAAAGACAAAAAAAATAATATTATGAGCATAAACGTATCCCCTTTCCATTTAGCCATTCCTGTTTTTAATCTAAATGAATGTAGAACTTTTTATCGCGATGTTTTAGGATGTGAAGAAGGCCGAAGCAGTGATCATTGGGTAGACTTTAACTTTTTTGGACATCAATTGGTAATTCATTACAAGCCAAAATCGGATGAAGTGTTGCACACCAATCCCGTTGATGGAAAAGATGTCCCAGTTCCTCATTTTGGAGTGGTTTTGCCTTGGGACGTTTTTCATGCTTTTGCTGAGGATTTAAAACAAAAAAATATCAAATTTGTTATTGAACCATATATCCGATTTGAAGGTTTGGTAGGCGAACAGGCTACCATGTTTTTTTACGACCCTTCTGGTAATGCTTTAGAGTTTAAAGCTTTTAAAGATATGGGGCAACTGTTTGCTAAATGATGCTATTTATATCTCCAACTTGTTAAATCGGCATCTTTAGGTGCAGACTCCATGATGCGTTTCATTATTTTAGGCACATACATACTGTTGTAGCGCAACCTTGAAATATGGTTTGGGTTTTCTTGGTCGCCATTCCAGCAATGTTCAGCTCTATCTCCATAATCGACTTCACCCTCATAGTAGGGATCCGTAGTACTTTCTAGAAAATCTTCCATTAAATAAACCGCGTTATTTAAATAATAATTATCCATATCCCCACAATAAATGTGAATTTTTCCTCTTAACTTCTCACCTAACTTATCCCAATCGCGTTCCAAAATATATCTCAAATCATAGTTTTCTTTCCAATATTGAGCAACATCATGATTTATGACTCCTGATTTTTTATCCCATAACCTAACAGGATAGCCATCATCTCCTTGTGGAGAATACGTAGCTTCCCAAATATCAAATTGTCCACCAGACCTAGATTTATCACCTAAAACTAATTCCAAATAATTGGATTCCCTCACTGTGGAACTTACATTTCCTAAATAATCTCTGTGCGCAGGAACTTCTATTGTTTTATGGTTACTCTTCGCATAATAGGCATTTTCATCCTCATAGATATTGGTTAAACAATACGCTCTAAAATCAATAGGGTCTGGGCAAGCAGCAAAACAACCATTATACTCATCAGGATATTTTACCTGTACCGCTAAAGCTTCCCAACCACCTGTAGAGCCACCATATAAAAAACGTGACCAACCTTCGCCTTGACCTCTGAACATCTTTTCAATGTACGGAATCAATTCATAGGTTATAGCATCCCCATAAGGCCCTTGGTTGGCAGAATTAACAGCATAGGAATCGTCATAATAAGGAGTTGGATGCTGAATCTCAATAATTAAAAATCTAGGAAAATCTGGTTCATTCCAGCGTTTATAAAAATTATACGCTTCTTGTTGTTGAATGATATTGTAACCTTTAACATCAAATCTGTCAGAATAATCTGGTTCTAGGTTTCCATCTGGTGGTGTGGTTCTAAAACCACCAAAATCTGAAGGGAAATGACCTTGAAAAACCATCAAAGGGTACTTAGCTTCTGGATGCTCATCAAAGCCTTTTGGCAAAAGTACATGAGCACCAAGATATATATCTCTGCCCCAAAATTTAGATAGCAAGTCAGATTTCATTTTTACATGTTTAATCCAATCGGTATCTTCGGGTTCCTTAATTTCTGGTATAACTTGGTCTAAGACAATATCTAATTTCTCAATACCATGTTCAGGAACATGGATTTTTAAAGGGAAACTATAGGGATTTCCCGGTGAGGTATTCCAGTGTTGCCCTTCACCATCATCCATAGGCAGTTTAACGGTTTGCCCTGTTGAAAGGTTAAAGGTTTCATAGATATGCAAAACTGCTTGAACATAATAATCTCCGGGTTTTAAATCCGCTAAACTTTCATAAGGGAACCCAAAAACATCCTCAGTAAAAGTAACTATCTGATTTGGATTAAACCCTTCAATATTTACTCCAAAAATGGGTTGTGCATTTAAGCCTTCACTCACTTGAAACCGCGGTTCAGATTGATTATTATCTGCAAAAATTAAAAGAAGTCTGCCATCTAAATTTTTCTTAGAAAGAGATTCTAAATAAGATATATTGATGGCAATTTTATTATCTGCTTTTTTTGATTCTGAATTACAATTAAATAAAAATATTAAAAAAAGAACAGTTAGGTATTTAAATGATTTCATAACTAAATTATTCTTAAAAGATATGAAATTCTTTAAAAAAACGGGTGTGACAAGTGCTATTTTAATATTGATGAAAGCTTTTAAGTTTCTCCCTGCTAAATAGTAAGATACGTCCTGCTAAATAGAAAATTACTAAAACAGAATATAGAGGAATAATTAAATTGGTTAAAAGCTATTTAAAAAGGCCTTAAACTTTACAATATTGAATTTAAGATAACGATAGGTATAAATTACGAGTTATGCCTGTCTCTTGCTAATAAAGTGTTTTTTAACAACATAGCGATAGTCATTGGGCCTACTCCACCAGGAACAGGTGTTATAAAGCTAGCTTTTTTGCTAACACTTTCAAAGTGTACATCACCTGCAAGTCGGTATCCATTCTTTTTAGTGGCATCAGGAACACGAGTGATACCAACATCAATAATAACCACATCTTCTTTTACCATATCACCTGTTAAAAATTCTGAAATCCCTATGGCAGCCACAATTATATCTGCATTTTTGGTAATATCTAATAAATTTTTAGAACGACTATGAACCAAGGTTACAGTAGCATCTCCTGCTTTACGTTTTTGGCTCATTAAAATACTTATAGGACGACCAACGATATGGCTTCTGCCCATAACAACCACATTTTTTCCCGATGTTTCAATCTGATATCTTTCCAGAAGTTCTATGATACCATAAGGTGTTGCCGGTAAAAAGGTAGGTAAGTCTAAAGCCATTTTCCCAACATTTGTTGGATGAAAACCATCTACATCCTTATTGGGGTCAACAGCCATTAAAACCTTCTGCTCATCTATTTGTTTAGGCAAAGGCAATTGCACAATAAAACCATCAATATCATCATTTGTATTTAATTCATGGATTTTATTAAGTAATTCTTCTTCAGAAGTATATTCGGGTAATTCAATAAGAGTGGATTTAAAACCAATACGTTCACAGGCTTTTACTTTAGCATTCACATAGGTCATACTGGCACCGTCTGAACCAACTAAAATAGCTGCAAGATGAGGTACTTTCTCTCCTTTAGAAATTATTGCTTTTACATGTTCAGCAATTTCTTCTTTTATATCGTTACTTACTTTTTTACCGTCTAAAATGGTCATAATGGTTATTGGTGAAATTTTACTTTTAATTAAAAATAAATCAACGCATGCCTTTCATCATTTGCATCATCTTTTTACCGCCACCTCCTTGCATCATCTTCATCATTTTACTCATTTGGTTGAACTGTTTTAAAAGCTGATTTACTTGTTGAACAGAAGTGCCTGACCCTTTTCCTATTCTTATTTTTCTACTTGAATTTAATATGGATGGATTGCTGCGCTCATGGGGAGTCATCGAATGAATTATGGCTTCAATCCCTTTAAAAGCATCATCATCAATATCAACATCTTTTAACATTTTTCCTGCCCCAGGAATCATCCCCATGAGGTCTTTCATGTTTCCCATTTTTTTAATTTGCTGAATTTGCTTTAAGAAATCATCAAACCCAAATTGGTTTTTGGCTATTTTCTTTTGGAGTTTTCTAGCTTCTTCTTCATCAAATTGCTCTTGGGCTCGCTCCACTAAAGACACGACATCTCCCATCCCTAAAATACGATCTGCCATACGAGCAGGATAGAATACATCAATAGCCTCCATTTTCTCTCCTGTACCTATAAACTTGATAGGTTTATTGACTACCGATTTAATGGATATGGCTGCACCACCACGTGTATCACCATCTAATTTTGTTAAGATTACGCCATCAAAATTCAATACATCGTTGAAAGCTTTTGCGGTGTTCACAGCATCTTGTCCTGTCATAGAATCTACAACAAACAACGTTTCTTGTGGTTGAATGGCTCTATGAATATTAGAAATTTCATTCATCATAACCTCATCAACCGCTAAACGACCAGCGGTATCTATGATAACTACATTAAAACCGTTTGCTTTTGCATGCGCTATTCCTGCTTTTGAAATAGCCACCGGATCGTTATTTCCTCTATCACTAAAAACCTCAACACCTATTTGATCTCCAACCACATGTAATTGGTCTATCGCAGCAGGACGATACACGTCGCAGGCTACTAAGAGCGGTTTTTTGGTTTTTTTATTTTTAAGATAATTGGCCAATTTACCAGAAAAAGTTGTTTTACCAGAACCTTGTAATCCAGACATTAATATGACGCTGGGATTTCCTGATAAATTAATACCTTCGGCATCACCACCCATGAGTTCGGTCAACTCATCTTTAACTATTTTAACCATTAATTGGCCAGGTTGTAACGTTGTCAAAACATTTTGCCCCAGTGCCTTTTCCTTTACTTTGGTTGTAAAATCCTTGGCTATTTTGAAGTTAACATCGGCATCAAGCAGTGCACGACGTACTTCTTTTAAAGTTTCCGCAACATTTACCTCGGTGATACTACCATGACCTTTTAATACATGTAAAGCTTTATCTAACTTATCGCTTAAATTATTGAACATAATTTTTATTGAAATTTTAAGAAATGCAAATTTAATGATTTGATGTGTATTAATGAAGCTAGATGTCACAAAGTGAATAAAAAAAAGGCCGTCAAACTTTTTTTGACAGCCTTTATAAAGGAAACTTAACTTGATAATTAACCTAACCAATCGAAAATGGGGGTTTCCTTTTAACCAAAAACATAATTATTATTTAAAAAATTTAGTATTGGATTCCCTGTTTCAAGGAATGAAATTTGAATGGAAACCTCGAGACAAGTCCCGAGGTTTATTTTAACTAACTTTTCTTTTCCAAGACTAAAATATCTTCTGTACCATCACTACCGCTTATATCTAAAAGTTCTATTCGGTTTGGTGTTATGCTTACTATTTTCCATCTATCGTTAAACTCATCAAAAGGTATTTGGGTTCCAAAATTAAGTGCTAATTTTAAATAACCGTCATTTCTAAAGGCTAACCAAGAACCCCCAAAGATACCGTTGTTTGGATCTGTAACTTTAACCCTACCTGTTTCTATAAAGTCTAAAGTGTACATGAAATAATCCTGAGTTTCATCAATTCCGTCATCTTTATAAAGCGATACTTCCCATGAGCTACTTACTAGAACATCTAGAATGTAGTTTAAGTCTCCATCATTATCTGGACAATGTCTTCTTAAAACCATTTCATTATTTTCATTCTTTAGTTCTATCTTATTTTCCCCTAAGAAGTTTATTACCCATTGTAACTTTAATTCAGGTCTTCCATCTAGAGTTATTTCCAAACCAATTCCAGCATTTCTTACCAAAACTTGATAAGTTCCTTCGATTAATTCACCATTTACTCTAATTTTAACCACATTATTTTCGAAAAATTTTAATGGTGTACCGATATAATTATCCTCTACATCATCAACACCTTCAATATCTAATTCTACTACTCGCCACAAACATTCTTTCAAGAAATTTTCTACCCGTTCTTTTGTTATATTCACAACTACCTCACAGTTTCTTTTGAGTACTATTTTGTTGCCACCTTCTTCGTAAACTTTAATTTTTCCGTCTTCATAATCATACAATAACCATTCTAAAGTAAAATCTGCTAAATTATCAAACTCCATTTTTAAAAGTACGCCTCGTCTTGTTGGTCTTAATCCCCAAGTTCCAGTTAACATATCACCATTTCTAGAGCGCATTATAACAACACCATCTTCTTTGAAATTGATTGCATATTGCTCAAATTCTGAGGTATTATCTTGATTATCTCTTTTGAATTCATAGACAACCCAAGGGCATTTTTTTAAGTAATTTTCTAAACGCTCTTTTGAGAAATCTTCTACCTCGCAATTATCTTTTGCCGCTTCAATAATACGTCTTAACTGTTCATTATTTTCAGCTGTTAAGGTCGTACCGTTTTTTAGCACCATAGTTACTGGGAAATTTAAGCTGGCAATAACTTCAGAATTTTTAACACGCTTCATAAAAAGGTAAAGTTGTCTTCTGTTTTCAATATTTACAACATCTATTACCGAGAAATCTCTATTGTACACAGAAAATGCGATAGGAAATTGAAAATCGATACATCTTATTTCTCTTTCCTCTTCATCTTCATCATCATCATCATTACACGCAGCAATTATTTCTGATAATTGTTCAGCATTTTCGATGGTAATTTCCTCATGATTTCCAGTTATAATGGTTATAGGAAAAATAATATCTAAACGGTCTATATCATCTTCAAACTCGTCGTAAAGTCTTTTGATCTTAATGTAGTCTGCTTCAGAGTCAATTCTAATCTCTATGCCACGAACTTTTACAATAACAGGCAGTTTAACAGATATACAAGTTGTACCGTCAATAATATTGTCTTTAGAGCCATCATTTTTTGATGTGGCACTAATTAAACTGGTTAATTGAGATTCGGCTACTAGAGTCTGCGTCTCATCTATAGGGGTTATATCTAACACTTCATCCTGACAAGACGTAAACATTAAAAGGGCAAAAAAAGGCAATAATAATAGTAATTTCATTTTAGTTTTCATGGTAATTGATTTTAGGTTACACATAGCTTTTTAATTATAAAACAGGATAACTTTAAAAATTCCTACCCTGTGTTCCCTTTTTTTTTATTTTAGTGGCTAAACTACCAATAATAATGGGGAAACAATTACATGATAATATTTGCGAAGAGCATCTTTTTTCATCCATTTTTAATAAACACGCCAAAGATTTACATAACTTTTTATACTACAAGTTTGGCGAGTTGCTAAACCCAAAAGACAAAGTTCAGGAAGCTTTTATTAAGCTTTGGGAAAACTGCGCCAAAGTATCTCCCGATAAAGCAAAGAGTTTTGTGTTTACCACCGCTAATAATTTAATGTTGAATGAAGCGGCACACCAGAAAGTTGTTTTAAAGCACCAACAAACCAAACCGAAAATGAGTACCAATGAAAGCCCAGAGTTTTTAATGCAGGAAGCTGAGTATAACGAAAAACTGCAAAAAGCGTTGAGTAATTTAACCGATGCACAACGGGAGGCTTTTATGATGAACCGTGTGGAAGGGAAACGTTTTAAAGAAATTGCCGAAATTTTGGATATCTCAACTAAAGCGGTTGAAAAACGTATTTATGGCGCATTGGAAAAATTGAGACAGGATATTAAGGAGTTGTAAATTTAAGTTGGAATATGGAAGCTCGTATAAAAAAAGCAATCCTGATACTGAATACTGAATACTGAATACTGAATACTGAATACTGAATACTGAAATTTAAGTTTTTGAAAAAAATTAAATATTAGGGTAGGAAAAAATAAAACTTAACTGTTATATAATTGAATACGCATAAAATGAACAGAGAAGAACTCATATCAAAATGGTTAGATAACAACCTAAATCCACAAGAACTTGAAGCCTTTAAAAGGCTTGAAGATTATGATGATTTGGTAAAGTTAAACACCAACTTACAGGCTTTTAAAGCTGATGATTACGATACTTCCAAAGAGCTGGAAACCGTTTTATCTGCAATAAAAACTAAAAAGGTGCAACCAAATACACATTGGTTTAAACCACTCATGCGCGTTGCTGCGATACTTGCCGTTTGTTTTAGTCTATATTATTATACAACTACTTTAGATACTACTATTACAACCGAGTTTGCACAAAAAACCACTGTGGAGTTACCAGACGAATCTAGGGTTTCCCTCAACGCTAAATCTATATTAGAATTTAATAAAAACAGTTGGAAAAAGAATCGAAGTGTACGATTGGATGGTGAAGCCTTTTTTATAGTCGCAAAAGGATCTTCATTCAACGTTGAAACAACATCAGGAACCGTAACGGTTTATGGTACTCAATTTAATGTAAAACAACGGGACAATTATTTTGAGGTTATTTGCTACGAAGGATTAGTTGGGGTTACTTACAATTCCATAGAAACTAAATTAAAACCTGGAGACAGTTTTTTAATTATCGATGGGAAAACTATTGCTAAAGAAAAAGAAAACCGCTCAACACCTTCGTGGCTAAATAACGAAAGTACTTTTAAAAGCATGCCTTACAAAACTGTTATTGCTGAATTTGAAAGACAATACAATGTTGATATTACCTTACTTGGAATTGATTCCACTCAATTATTTACAGGTAATTTTACACACAATAATTTAGATGTGGCATTAAAATCAATTACCCTACCTTTACATGTAACCTATAGTAAAACTAAAAATACTATAACATTAAGAGGTGAGTAAAGCTAGCCTACTTTCTATCTTTTTTTTACCACTTTTTTTGAATGTTGCAAATCTCAAAGCGCAAACCATTCAAAAGGATAAGCAACTTCTTATTACCATTTTAAAAGCACTCGAAGAAAAATATAATATTAGTTTTTCTTATGCCGATGAAAGCATCAAAAATAAAAAAGCAACACCAATAACCGACGATTTAACTTTAGAACAAGCTCTGGAGTTTTTAAAACTTGAAACCAATTTAGATTTTGAGTTATTAAACAACCGTTTTGTAGCCATAAAAAAAGCTCAAAAAAGCGATGGACTATTTAATACTCAGAGGCTTGAAGAAGTTGTAATTAATAATTATTTAACCTCTGGTATTACTAAACTTAATGACGGCTCTTTAACCATTAAACCTGAAACCTTTGGTATTTTACCTGGATTAATAGAACCCGACGTTTTACAAACCATACAAGCACTACCTGGTGTTTTAAGTGTTGATGAAACTGTATCAAACATTAATGTTCGCGGAGGCACACACGACCAAAATTTAATCCTTTGGGATGGTATAAAAATGTATCAATCTGGTCACTTTTTTGGCTTAATTTCAGCATTTAATCCTTATACCACTAAACGTGTAAATCTTTATAAAAATGGCACGCATGCAAAGTATGGCGATGGTATTTCAAGCGTCATAGAAATGCAGTTACCTGATACTATTGATAACGAATTTAAAGCTGGTTTAGGTTTTAATTTAATAAATGCTGATGGGTTTGCTAAAATACCGCTTTCTAAAAAGACCGAATTGCAAATTTCCACACGGCGATCCATAACAGATTTAATAAACACATCAACTTACAACCAATATTTTAAAAGGATTTTTCAAGATTCAGATTTTACCAAATCAAAAAGTAGTGACAACTCGATTTCTCAAAACGAATCGTTTTATTTTTATGATGTAACTGCTAAGTTTTTATATGATATAACAAAAAAAGATAAGCTTAGAGTTCACTTTTACCATGTGAGTAATGAATTAAACTATGATGAGCAATCTACTATCAATGATAGAAATGAAGCTTTAAATAGCAAACTAACCCAGCGAAATACTGCTATTGGAGTAACTTATATTCGAGATTGGACCAGTAAGTTCTCAACAACCTCTCAAATTTATGTTTCAAACTATGACTTAGATGCCATCAATTTTGATGTTTTGAATAATCAACGTTTAATTCAAGAGAATGAAGTATTTGATGGCTCAGCTAAAATCGACGCTATTTACAACCCTAATCAACAACTTAAAATCAATGGTGGTTATCAATTTACCGAGGTTGGTATTAGTAATTTAGAAGATGTTAATAATCCAGATTTTAGAAGTTATATTAAAGAAGTTGTTAGAAGTCATGCCGTTTATGGCGAAATAAATTTTTTATCTAATAATGCCAAAACCAGATTAAATTTAGGAGGCAGATTAAACTACATAAAAAAGTTTGATATGCTTTTTGCAGAACCGAGATTAAGTTTTAGTCAGCGATTTTTAAATCATTTTAGATTTGAAATTTTAGGAGAGTTTAAAAGTCAAACCACCTCGCAAATTATTGATTTACAAAACGATTTTTTAGGTATTGAAAATAGAAGATGGATACTATCAAACAACAGTACTATACCTGTCGTAAAAAGCAAACAACTATCTGGCGGTATACATTTCAATAAAAATAAATTTTTAATAAGTGCAGAAGCCTATATAAAAAATGTTAACGGCATTACAACAAGAAGTCAAGGTTTTCAAAACCAATATCAGTTTGTTAATGCCATTGGAAGCTATCAAATTAAAGGCATAGATTTTTTACTAAATAAGCAATTCAATGATATTATTAGCACATGGGTTTCATACTCATACAGCACAAATAATTACACTTTTGATGAACTCAATAATGGTGAACCTTTTCCTAATAATGCTGATATCCAGCATGCAGTAACCTTCGCCAGTACTTACACAAAAAACAATATTAAATTGGCTGTTGGATTGAATTGGCATTCGGGTATTCCCAATACGGAACCAAGTATAAACGACGTTCCTAATGACGAAGTGATCACTTATGCTAGCCCTAATGGCAGCAACCTAAATGACTATTTACGATTGGATTTTTCTACTAACTATGACTTTAATGTGTCTGATAATGTAAAAGCTACTATTGGAACTTCTGTTTGGAATATTTTAAATAAAAGAAATATTATAAATGCCTACTACACATTAGATAGTGATAATGCCATTAATAAAATCGAAAATGAATCTCTAGGTATTACGCCAAATGTTAGTTTTAGATTAAAATTCTAGACGAAATACATCAATTCATCATCATTGATTGATTTTTAACGAAAAAAAAAGAATTTTAATTAAGCAATCATAAATTTTTATACTTTAATCAAAAAAAAATGAATGGCATCTCTAAATCCGTTAGGTCCAAATCTAGATTTAAGAAAGGCTAAACACCTTCTCCGGCGTGCTTCTTTTAGTTTAACTAGAGAGCAATTAAATACTTTTGTTGGGATAGCTGCAAGTGAAGCTGTGAACCTTTTAATTAAAGATACAACCAATGTTCTTGTTGAACCTTACGACCCACTACCTACCAGCAATCCTGATGGGTTTTGGACTTCCTCTACCGAACTACCTAACTCATTCCTTGGCCAAGGAAGAAAACGAGGCTTCGTTTCGGCTTGGTGGTGGTATAATGCTATGCAATCGCTAACCTTAAAACACAAATTATCTTTTTTTTTACATACAAGCTTTACAGTTGGTAAGGATTCTGGTGTTGGGGCTGCAACCTATTTTTTCGACCATTTAAATTTATTGGATTTTTACGCTTTAGGAAATATAAAGACCCTAGCTAAAAAAATCACTTTAGATAATGGGATGTTAGATTATTTGGACAATACCCAGAATAATAAAAATAACCCAAACGAAAATTATGCAAGAGAATTTTTAGAATTGTTTACAATTCTAAAAGGTCAACAAGTAGGTGAGGGTAATTATACAAACTATACCGAAATAGACATACAACAGGCTGCCAAAGTGTTTTCTGGGTTTAAAAAAAGAAATGACAGAAGTGATATTGACCCTGATACGAATATCCCTATGGGATATATTAATATTAATCAACATGATTTAAACTATAAAACCTTTAGTAATGCCTTTAACAATCAAGTAATAACTGGAAAAACAACTGAAACTGGAGCTTTTGAAGAGCTTGACGACTTTGTTGAAATGGTTTTTGCTCAACCAGAAACTGCCAAAGCTTATTGTAGAAAATTATATCGCTACTTTGTGAAAAGTGAATGGGATCAAGAGGTGGAAACAGATATCATTACACCGCTAGCACAAATACTTATGGATAATAATTACGAACTATTACCAGTTATAAAAACCTTACTTTCCAGTGAACATTTTTATGATGCTGATGATGGCGATGCTACTGATAATATTATTGGTAGTATAATAAAAAGCCCGTTACAACTACTTTCAGAAATATGTTCAATTTTTAGTGTAACATATCCAAATCCTAATTCAGACCCACTGAGATTTTACAGCAATTTCTTTTTTAATTTTATACATAATTCCTATTTCAAAGCTGCAGGTATGGAATTACACAATCCTGATTCTGTAGCTGGTTACCCTGCGTATTATCAAGAACCTAGCTTTGATAGAAACTGGTTTTCATCAAATACACTCATAGGAAGGTATAAACTTATTGAAAGTTTGATTGAAGGTAAAAACACGATTACTGGTGGGAATATTTACGCTAAGTTAGACGCGGTACAGTTTGTGAAAAATAAAATTGACAATCCAACAGATCCTAACCTTTTAGTTTCTGAAATTGCCGATTTATTATATCCAGAAAGTATTGATAGTGATCGAATAAATTATTTTAAAAGTTTTTTAGTTGATGAAGGTTTTCCTGATTATTATTGGTCTGGAACTTGGTCTCAGTATTTAAATGATGGTGATGACACCACAGTAAGAACGCGTTTAAATGCATTAATTATAGCCATGGTTAATGCTGCAGAATTTCAATTAATGTAAATAACCTTAATTATGAGAAGGAGACAATTTATTAAATTATCGTCTGCTGCTTCTGCAGTTGCTCTTACCCCTTTTGAATTACAGGCAGCCTTAAAATCATTTTTACCATTTGCGAACTGTCCAGATATTTCTAACCGAAAATTAATACTTATAAATTTAGCGGGCGCCAATGATGGTTTAAACACTATTATACCACTAAATCAATACGATACATATAGCAACTTAAGACCAACAATAAAAGTTCCAGAAACAGGAGTAAATAAATATATTACACTTGATGCTTCTTTGCCTAACAACCAACAATTAGGTTTAAACCCTGCATTAATTGGTTTTAAATCGTTATATGATGAAGGTGTTTTTAGAATCATACAATCGGTGGGCTATCCATCGCAAAATAAAAGCCACTTTAAATCTACCGATTTGTATTTAACTGGAAACGATGGGAATAGTTTATTAAACGGATCAGATACCGGGTGGATAGGGCGGTTTATGGAACTCTATTATGCCGATTTACTATTGGAGACTTTTCCTTTAGCTGTAGAAATAGGTTCTAACAAAACTTCATTAGGCTTTCATGCTGAAGAAGCCCACGGGTTATCGTTAAATATAACTGGGCAAGACCCTGCTGGTTTCTATTCTGTTTTAAATGGTTTAGGAGGTGTTCCGCCAGCTAATATACCCAATTCAGATTATGGTAAACAATTACAGTTTATAAACAATACAGATGCTTTATCAAATACTTATGCCAATGCCATTTCCACTGCATTTAATGGAGGCAAAAATGATGTAAGCTATCCAGATTCTGACTTATCTAACCAACTAAAAACAGTCGCAAGATTAATTAGTGGTGATTTAAGATCCAAAGTATTTATGGTTCGCATTTCTGGTTTTGATACCCATAACGCACAAGTCCAAGGCATTGGTGATGTAACGGGAAGGCATCATGAATTATTAACAGAACTATCTGAAGCCATAAAAGCCTTTATGGCTGATTTAAAAAGTCAGAATTTAGATGAAGATGTTGTTGGTTTAACGTTTTCCGAATTTGGCAGAAAGGCTAAAGAAAATGGTAGTTTTGGAACAGATCATGGAGAAATTGCTCCCATGTTTGTTTTTGGAAAACCTGTAGCTGGTGGCGTTTCTGGCACCAATCCTGATTTAACTGAAGCAACAAATAATAATAATTTTCAAATCCAAACCGTTCAATACGATTACCGCCAAACCTTTGCCACTTTATTACAAGACTTTTTAGGAGCCGATAATACCATTATTGACGCGACTTTTTTTAACCATACCATAAACGATAGTTTTAATAATTTAAAAATTGGTGAGATTTTGAAAGATCAGTATTCTATAGCAACAAATTGCACTAGTCTTTCTGGTGAAAACCCAGAAGAAAAATCTAAAAAATGGGCAATCCACCCTAATCCTTTTACAGATTTAATTACTTTTTCAACTGCTATAGAGCACACAACCTCTATTTCTTACAGACTGTTTAATTCTTCTGGCGTCATGTTGATTGATAACACTGAAAATCTAAAAGATGGAAAATTAGAACTTAATTTAAAACGCCTCTCAAGCGGCCTATACATTTTTCAAATTAACACTCCAAATAAAAAGGAAATTCACAAAGTAATTAAAATATAAATCACTCAATTACATACGCTCAGGAACATTAATTCCCAATAGGCTAAAACTATTTTTTATGGTATTTGCTACCATATTTGAAAGTTGCACTCTTAAGGTCTTATCTTCTTCATTATCAGCTCCAAGAATAGATACATTCTGGTAGAACGAATTAAATTCTTTAACCAAGTCATAAGTATAATTTGCTATTAATGCTGGACTGTGGTTTTCCGCAGCATTTTGAACCACGTCCGGAAACAATTGAATTTGTTTTATCAATTCTTTTTCCTTTGGATGCAGAGACATTTCAGTAATAATTTTGGAAGAAATGGCATCTAAATCTGTTTTTCGTAAAATCGCTTGAATTCTAGCATAAGTATATTGTATGAAAGGACCTGTATTCCCTTGAAAATCAATAGATTCTTTTGGGTCGAATAAGATTCTCTTTTTGGGATCTACTTTTAAGATGTAATATTTTAAAGCACCTAAACCAATGATTTTGTAAAGCTCTTTCTTCTCACCATCTGAGTAACCATCCAATTTCCCTAATTCATTCGATATTTCTTCGGCTGTTGATGCCATATCCGCAATTAAATCATCGGCATCTACAACGGTTCCTTCTCTACTCTTCATTTTCCCACTAGGTAAATCAACCATACCATAACTTAAATGGTAAAGATTTTTTGCCCAATCAAAGCCTAATTTCTTCAAAATTAAAAACAATACTTGAAAGTGATAATCTTGCTCGTTACCTACGGTATAAACCATACCGCCTACATCTGGAAAGTCCTTGATACGTTGAATGGCTGTGCCAATATCTTGCGTCATATATACCGCAGTACCATCGGCACGCTGTACTATTTTTTTATCGAGTCCATCTTCGGTTAAATCACACCAAACCGAGCCATCTTCTTCCTTTATAAAAACACCAGATTTTAAACCTTCGGAAACAAATTCTTTTCCTAATAAATAGGTATCACTTTCATAATAAAGTGTATCGAAATCAACTCCCAAATTTTTATAAGTCTCGTTAAACCCTTCATAAACCCAACCATTCATCATCTTCCAAAGCGCGACGGTTTCTTCATCTCCTGATTCCCATTTTTGTAGCATTCTTTGAGCCTCCAACAGAATAGGTGCATTTTTTTTAGCTTCTTCCTCTGCATTACCTTCAGCTATCAAATCTTGGATTTCTTTTTTATACTCTTGGTCAAACTTTACATAGTAATTACCAACCAATTTATCACCTTTTAAACCTGTGCCATTTGGTGTTTCCCCATTTCCATAACGTTTCCAGGCCAACATACTTTTACAAATATGAATGCCTCTGTCGTTTATAATTTGGGTTTTGTAAACCTTTTTGCCTGAAGCCTTTAATATTTCGGCAACACTATACCCTAAAAGATTGTTTCTTATGTGACCCAAATGCAATGGTTTATTGGTATTAGGTGAGGAATACTCAACCATAACGGCCTTTTCATCATCCTTGGGAGAATTCAGACCAAAAGTTTTGTTGTTTTTGTTTTTATTGAAAAAATCCAGGTAATGAGAATCGCTTATTTCAATATTCAAAAAGCCTTTAACAACATTAAATGCCTGAACACTCGTTACTTTTTCAACTAAATAATTTCCTATAGTTTCACCAACTATAACTGGATTGCCTTTAATGAAGCGCAACATTGGGAAAATAACCACTGTAATATCTCCTGGAAACTCTTTTCTGGTCGCTTGAAATTCCACTGCTTCTAATTCTACATTAAAACTTGATTTTACTGCTTGTTTAACGTAATTTGATAATATATCCTCAAGATTCATTTTCCAGGTTTTTATAGGCTTGCAAAGATAACAAGTTTTTTATGTATTACCATTAATTAGCAAAAGCTTGATTGTTTAATTTATGGCAAGTAAGGAGTTTTAATAATATAAACTAAGATTAAAAAGAAGACACATTTCATCGATAAAAACGCTGTTTTTCTATGATTTTTACCGTTTGTCTATTCGTCGATTTTTAAGAGATTTTTCATGAGTCATTTTATCTAATTTATTGGTATTAAGACGCAGAAATTAGATTTTGAAGTTGCTTTTTCCAACATTTGCTTGGTAAAGCTATTAATAAATCCATTCACTTGGATAAAAGTAACACTAACAAATAATTACAATCTAATAAAGCATCTTAGTTTCCCTCAACTAGAAGATACCATTGGTAAATGCTTTATTATGTGCTTGTAATTTAAATGTTATATGAGGAGAATAATTATTTTATTATTTATGAATTTATCGATTTTCACTGGTTTTTCCCAAACCAATGAGATAGATAGCCTCACCCTAGAACTTGCTTTTGAAAATCAGGATAGTCTAAAAATAGAAACCTCCTTAGAACTTATTAAATCACTTTTTAAAGTTAAGGAATACGATAGAGCCTTGAAATATATTATTGAAAGTGAAAAGCTTTCAAACACTATAAAATATAAAAAAGGTATCGCAGAAATCACTTTCTACAAAGCCTTAATTTATGCCCAAAAAGGCGATTACATAAATGCCATAAGTGGTTATAAAAAATCTAAAGCATTATTCCAATCGCTTAAAGACACACTTAATGTTGCAAAAGTGAATAGCAGTATTGGTTTAATTGAAATACAAAGAGGAAATTACACCAGAGGACTTCAATATTCCCTTTCGGCTATTAACGTATTAGAAAATAGAAATTTAATAAACGAACTGGAATTGGCTTACAGTACCCTGGCCAAAGCCTATTTTAATATTAATGCCGAAGAAAAAGCCATCGAATTTTATTCAAAAGCATTAGAAATTCAGGATAAATTAAATGATGTTGCCGGAATTAATGAATCTAGCGTCAAACTTGCTGAACTTTATTCTAGAAAAAAAGAACATAGAAAAGCTATTGATTATTATGAAAAAGTTTTAGTAAGTAATGAATCAAAAAACGATTCTGTTCGCGGAAAAATATATCCAAAACTAGGAGGTGAGTATTTAAAGTTTCGTGATTATGATAAAGCATCAAAATATCTAATTCAAGGTTACAATATCAATATTCGCAAAGATGATAAGGCAGATTTATTAATTGTCTTAAATAATCTGGGAGATTTAAACATACAACAAAACCGATTGGTTATTGCTGAAAAGCAATTATTGGAAGCTGGAGAAATAGCCAAAAGCTTAAACGACAAAAAAGAGTTATTAAGGCACTACGATTTAATGAAGACACTAGACTCTACCAGAAATCGCTATGATCGAGCTTTTATCTGGCAACGAGAATATTATCAACTTAACGAAAGCCTAAATAAAAATCAAGTCTCTGTTAATACCAATCCTAATTACCAAAACCAACTTGATATAGACACTAGCTTTGACAAAGTCAATAGCCCTTCAAATAACGAACTGGAAACGCTTACTGACCTTTCAGATGCTAATGATAGACTTAATAAATTCAAGCTTATTTTTTATGGCCTCCTTGGTGCTCTAGCCATGGTTTCTACGTTTTTAATTTTAGTGTATTTAAAGCGTAATAGCAATATTAAATACGTGCAAGAACTTGAGGAGAAAAACATAAAAATAGAATTACAAAATAAAGCATTTTTAGAGCAAACCAAGCATCTTGAAAATGTAAACAATGTAAAAGACAAACTCTTCTCTATAGTTTCACACGATTTAAAAGACTCTCTTTCCTCTATTAATGGCTTTATAGATTTATTAAAAGATGGGTCTTTATCTAGAGAGGAGTTTGATAATTTAATTCCTGAATTAAGTGAGAATGCGAATAACGCTTCACTATTATTGTTCAATTTGCTTAATTGGTCGAAATCCCAAATGCAATCTTTAGAAGCCAACCCTACATTATTTGATATTCAAGAGGTTTTTGAAGAAAAATTAAAGCTCATTGAACAACGAGCACAAAGTAAAAATATTAAAATAGTAGATCACACATTAAGAGACTTTGCCTATGCAGATAGGAGTATGATCGAAATTGTTATACAAAATTTACTAGCCAATGCCTTAAAATTCAGTAAATCTGGGGATAAAATAACCATATCAAACCATATTAGCAACGGCAGTTGTATTATCACTGTAGCAGATACAGGTATAGGTATTTCCAAACCAAATATTGAAAAACTTTTCAAAAACATTTCTTTTACTACCATGGGTACTAACAATGAAAAGGGTACTGGCTTGGGCCTCTCTATTTGTAAAGAATTGGTAGAACTTAACAAAGGTAAAATTTGGGTAGAAAGTACCCAAGGTGTGGGCAGTACATTTTATGTACAGTTGCCAAAATCCAGACCATCCTAGTATTTAAATAGGGCCTTACCTTTCACTTCAGGTGTATTGCTACAAAAAATGATTGTCTGTGCCATGAATTAGTTGAAAGCGTTAAATTTAAAATTCCCGTTTTGGTAAAAATATTTCAGCCATCATACAACGTGCACTTCCACCACCACAGGTTTCGATGGTCTCCAGAGAGCTAAATACTATTTTTGCATGCTTCTCTAAAGATTTTATTTGCTTATCTGTTAAAGAGTCATATGCCGCTTGACTCATTATCAAATAACTCGTATTATCAGCTCCTTTAACTTCCAACATATTACCAGCGAAATGATTCATTTGCGCTTCTGTAATATCGATGATTTCTTTACCATCCTCTTTTAAATGTGACACCACATTTTTACGTTCTTTTTTATCATCAATAGAACTTAAACAAATGACTACAAAAGACTTGCCTAAGCACATCATGACATTGGTATGGTAAATAGGTTTCCGTAAACCATCCACCGTTTGGTAAGCTCCAAAAATTACAGGCGTAAATTCAAAATCTTCACAAAATTCAATAAATAAATCTTCATCTGCTCTTGCCGATAAAGCACAATATGCTTTTCTATGGATTCTATCTAAAATTATACTCCCTGTTCCTTCAAGAAAAAAACCTTCTTCCTCAGCACTAGTATAATCAATTATATTATTAATCAAAAAGCCCTCTTCCTCAATGGTTTCAAGAATATCTTCCCTGCGTTCTAAACGTCTATTTTTAGCAAACATAGGGTATAGCCCTACATTGCCATTTTCATGAAAAGACACCCAATTATTTGGAAAAATTGAATCCGGTGTATCCGTTTCTTTAATATCATTCACAACAATCACATGAACGCCAATAGCTCTCAGTTTTTCTACAAACACATCAAATTCTTTCTGTGCAAGAAGATTAATTTCTTTATTTTTTATATCTAAATCCTCTTGGAAATAATTGTTCACAGCGGTTTGCTCATTCATCCTAAAACTCACCGGACGAACCATCAAAATGGTATTTGTAGTTTGTTGCATTTATTTAAAATTAAATGACAAAAATAGGTTTAATTATATTACAAAAAATAATTTTTCACTGGCACTAAGAAAACTACTTCTTCCTATCAATCACATAATTTACCATAAGTATGAGTGATTTTTTAAAGTCTGATTCTGGATAAGTTTTAAGAATTTCGATAGCTTCTTCTTGAAATTCTTTCATTTTTTTAATGGCATACTCTAAACCACCATGATTTTTTACATATGCAATCACTTCCTTTACACGCTTAGAATCTTTGTTATGGTTTTTAATTGAATTAATCAACCAACTTTTATCATTTTTTGAAGCTTGATTTAAGACATAAATCAAAGGTAAGGTCATTTTTTGCTCTTTGATATCGATACCAGTTGGTTTTCCAATTTGGTCATCGGTATAATCAAATAAATCGTCTTTAATTTGAAACGCCATACCTATAAGTTCTCCAAATTTTCGCATGATTTCCACATGTTGGGATTCTGGTTTTACAGATGCGGCCCCTAGACTGCAACAAGCAGCAATTAAAGTGGCCGTTTTTTGCCTGATAATTTCGTAATATACCGCTTCCGTGATATCAAGTTTACGGGCTTTTTCAATTTGAAGTAACTCGCCCTCACTCATCTCCCTAACAGCAATTGAAATTATTTTTAGCAAATCAAAATCATTATTGTCAATAGATAACAAAAGTCCTTTTGAGAGTAAAAAATCGCCAATGAGAACGGCTATTTTATTTTTCCAAAGCGCATTTATAGAAAAGAATCCACGTCTTCGGTTACTATCATCAACAACGTCGTCGTGAACTAAAGTTGCTGTATGAATGAGTTCAATAACTGAGGCGCCTCTATAGGTGCGCTCACTCACCTCGCCATTTGAAACCATTTTAGCCACTAAAAACACAAACATTGGTCGCATTTGTTTGCCCTTGCGGTTTACTATATAGTGCGTAATTCTATTAAGTAAAGCGACTTTGCTGGACATAGAAAGCTGGAACTTTTGTTCGAAAAGATCCATTTCGTATGCTATAGGTTGCTTTATTTGTTCTACTATTTTCACTAATTAAAGTTAGCTTTTATTAGCCAATTGCCCACAAGCAGCATCAATATCTTTGCCTCTACTTCTACGAACATTAACTACAATTCTATTTTTCTCTAATGTATTAATATAATGCTCTAAAGCTTCATTATTTGCTTGCTGAAACTCACCATCATCAATAGGGTTATACTCTATAATATTTACTTTACAAGGAACATATTTACAAAAGTTAACTAGGGCATCAATGTCTTTTTGGCTATCATTTATACCTTTCCAAACCACATATTCGTAACTTATTTTTCGTTTTGTTTTTTGGTACCAATATTCAAGTGATTCTCTTAAATCATCTAAAGGAAAGTTGTCATTAAATGGCATTATGGAAGTTCGAACTTCATCGATGGCCGAGTGTAGTGATACTGCTAAATTAAATTTAACAGCATCATCAGCCATTTTCTTAATCATTTTTGGAACCCCTGATGTTGAAACGGTTATTCGCTTTGGTGACATCCCTAAACCCTCGTCAGAGGTAATCTTATCAATGGCTTTTAAAACGTTATTGTAATTCATAAGTGGCTCGCCCATACCCATAAAAACAATATTACTTAGCGGTCTGTTAAAATAAAGCCTACTTTCATTATCAATAGCTACCACTTGATCATAAATTTCATCGGGGTTTAGATTTCGCATGCGCTTTAAACGTGCTGTGGCACAGAATTTACAATCTAAACTGCAACCTACTTGACTTGAAACACAAGCGGTACTTCTGGTAGCGGTTGGTATTAAAACAGATTCTACTATTAAACCGTCGTGTAACCTTACCGCATTTTTTATGGTACCGTCATTGCTGCGTTGCATAGTATCAACCTTTATATGATTGATAACAAAATTATCTTCTAGCATTTGCCGTGTTTCTTTTGAAATATTGGTCATATCTTCAAAAGTGTGTGCAGATTTTTGCCAAAGCCATTCGTAAACTTGATTACCTCTAAAAGCTTTATCGCCTTGTTTTACAAAGAAATCTCGTAATTGCTCTTTGGTTAATGCGCGAATGTCTTTTTTAACTGTTGCCATAAGTGATGCAAAAATAGTGAAAGGATTTCCGATTTACGATTTTGATTCAGGAATAATGAGATTACGTTTGAATTTGCATTAGGGATTGAGGCATTTGTTGAAGCTCTCCCAATTATAAATTGGGAAGCGACTGCCGAAAGCCCGACATTTTGGAACAAAATGAAATGCCCAAAGCTTAAATTTAAACAATAAAAAAAGCCTCTAAAAAAAGAGGCTTTGAAATTTATAATATTAACATGGCATCGCCATAACTGTAAAATTTATAACCTTCTTTCACAGCTTCATCATAAGCGCGTTTTATAAAATCATGTCCTGCAAACGCCGAAACCATCATTAAAAGGGTTGATTTAGGTGTATGGAAATTGGTAATCATACAATTTGCTATACTAAAGTCATATGGAGGGAAGATGAATTTATTGGTCCATCCATCAATTTCATTTAACATCCCATTTGAAGATACAGAGCTTTCTATAGCGCGCATTACGGTGGTACCAACGGCACAAACACGTTTTTTGTTTTTAATACCTTTATTTACTATTTCTACAGCTTTCTCATCAATAGTAAGCTCTTCACTATCCATTTTATGTTTAGATAGGTCTTCAACCTCTACAGGATTAAAAGTACCTAAACCAACGTGTAAGGTTACTTCTGCAAAATTAATACCCTTAATTTCTAAACGTTTTAATAGGTGTTTAGAGAAGTGAAGCCCTGCAGTTGGAGCCGCTACAGCACCTTCTTTTTTAGCGTAAATAGTTTGATAACGCTCTTCATCTTCTGGCTCTACTGTTCTTTTTATATACTTAGGAAGTGGTGTTTCTCCTAACTCGTTTAATTTTAAACGAAATTCTCTATAGGATCCATCGTATAAGAAACGTAGGGTACGGCCTCTAGAGGTTGTATTATCAATAACTTCTGCTACCAACGTATCGTCGTCACCAAAATATAGTTTGTTACCAATTCTTATTTTACGAGCTGGATCTACTAAAACATCCCACAGGCGTTGTTCTTGATTTAATTCTCTTAATAAAAATACTTCAATTCTTGCACCAGTTTTTTCTTTATTACCATATAATCTTGCGGGAAAAACCTTTGTGTTATTTAAAATTAAAACATCATCTTCATCAAAATAATTGATAATATCCTTAAACATTTTATGCTCGATAGTTTGTTTTTTTCTATCTAACACCATTAAGCGAGATTCATCTCTGTTCTCTGCTGGGTATTCTGCTAATAGTTCGTCTGGTAAATTAAAACCGAAGTGTGATAATTTCATGTATTATTAAGTTTTTTAAAATTTTTACAACAAGGCTGCAAATATACAATCTGAGAATAGGGGTTGTCAAGTAAATGACTAATTATTATTGGGTTATTTCAAACCCAATAGATTTTAAATCATCCCAAAAGGTTGGATACGATTTTGAAACCACTCCAGAATCTTCGATAATAACAGGGACTTTAAGTGCTAAAGGTGCAAACGCCATAGCCATTCTATGGTCGTTATAAGTTGCAATTGAAACTGATTCTTTAATTATCTTGGAAGCAGACAAATGCAGTGATTCATCAGTGATGTTAACCTCTCCACCTAACTTTTCAATTTCGGTTTTTAAGGCTACCAATCTATCGGTTTCTTTGATTTTAAGGGTGTGAAGGCCCGTTAAATCACATGAAATTCCTAGAGCAAAACAAGTAACTGCTATGGTTTGTGCAATATCTGGTGCATTTACCAGATTAAAGGCTTTGGGCTCGAGGTTTTGGTTTTTTTTGGTTAATACTATAGTATTGGATTCAAACTTTGTGGCAACGCCAAAATGTTTATAAATTTCAACTAAAACCGAATCGCCTTGTAAAGAGTTTTCTTTGTAAGAAGTCAAGGTAATTTCAGTTCCAATATCACTTAAAGCCACTATGCTAAAGTAATAGGAAGCCGAAGACCAATCAGACTCTACAACCAAGGTTTTTGGTTCGAGGCTTTTTACATGTGGTTTAACGGTGATTGTATTTTCAACAAATGAGGTTTCAAGCCCAGTTTCATTCAATAAACTCAAGGTCATGTTTATGTAGGGAACGGATGTTATGTTGCCCTCTAGTGTTAACTCTAAACCATTTTCCAACTTTGAGGCGATTAATAATAATGCTGAAATATACTGACTGCTCACATTGGCCTTTAAGGAAACTTGGTGTTTGGTTAGTTTTTTTCCTTTAATTCTAATAGGCGGAAATCCTTCATTCGCTTGGTAAGTAATGTCTGCTCCCAAATCTTGAAGCGCCTCAACAAGTATTTTAATGGGGCGTTCTTTCATTCGTTGGGAGCCCGTAAGAATAACTTCGCGCCCTTCTTGAATAGAGAAATAAGCCGTTAAAAATCGCATAGCTGTTCCTGCATGATGGATGTCAATGATGTTGGATGTTGAATTTAATGCCTTGGTCATTAAATGACTGTCATCAGAATTAGAAACATTCTTAAGTTCGAATTCAGGATATAATGCTTGTAGTAATAACAAACGGTTAGATTCACTTTTAGAGCCCGTTATTTGAACTGAAGATTGTTTAGCTATTTTAGATTTTTGAAGAGTAATATTCATTATTAAGTATTAAAAAACGCTTCTGAAAAGAAGCGCTCAAATATACTTATAAATTATTTTAATTTCTGGTTATTATGGTGCCTATCGTGGTCGCGCTTTGCTTTCTTTTCCATTCTTTTATCAAATGCTTTTTGCAAATCAACCCCTGTTTGGTTTGCCAAACACAGTATCACAAAAAGTACATCGGCGAGTTCCTCACCTAAATCTTTATCTTTATCACTTTCTTTTTCACTCTGTTCGCCATACCGACGCGCTATAATACGAGCCACTTCACCAACTTCCTCGGTAAGTTGTGCCATATTGGTAAGCTCGTTGAAATAACGAACACCATGTTCGTTAATCCAATCATCAACTATTTTTTGGGCGTTTTGAATATTCATTATTCTCTATTTTTAGTATCAATAATTATAGTTACAGGTCCATCATTAAGCAATTCCACTTTCATATCGGCTCCAAACTGGCCAGTTTGGATGGGTTTACCTAAATCCATTTCCATTTTTTTTACAAAAGCATCATATAAAGGAATGGCCACCTCGGGTTTTGCTGCTTTAATATAGCTTGGGCGATTTCCCTTTTTGGTTAAAGCATGCAAGGTAAACTGACTAACCACAAGAGCGTCTCCTTCAACTTCCAAAAGGGATTGATTCATTACGCCATTTTCATCTCCAAAAATGCGAAGATTAATTATTTTATTTGAAAGCCAATCAATATCTTTTGGAGCATCATCATTTACAATTCCTAAAAAGATTAAGAGTCCGTTTGCAATGGAAGCCACTTTTGTGCCTTCAATAGTAACACTTGCTTTAGATACCCTTTGGATAACTACTTTCATTCTTTATCCCAGTTATCGGTTCTGTAATGCTCATCTTCACCTTCTACAATTTGCAAATAACTGCGGTAACGCGAAAAAGCAATATCATCATTATCCAATGCCATTTTTACAGCACAATTAGGTTCTTGAATATGCAAACAATTATTAAACTTACAATTTTGTTTCAATTTAAAGATTTCAGGAAAATAATCACCTACTTCTTCTTTATCCATATCTACCACACCAAAACCCTTTATACCTGGAGTGTCAATAATTTTGGCACCAAAACTTAAATCGAACATTTCTGCAAAAGTGGTGGTATGCTGCCCTTGCATGTGCAAAGTTGAAATTTCCTTGGTTTTTAAGTTTAGTGAAGGCTCAATAGCATTAACCAAAGTGGATTTACCAACACCTGAATGCCCTGAAAACATACTTGTTTTTTCATACATGAGTACCTTTACCTTCTCAATATTTTTGCTTGTTTTTGCCGAAACTCCAATGCACTCATAACCTATTTTTCTGTAAACATGTGCTAAATATTTTACCTCATTTAAGGTCTCCTCATCATAAGTATCTATTTTATTGAATAACAATACTGTTTTTATGGAATAGGCTTCGGCTGTTACTAAAAATCGATCTATGAAACTGGTTAATGTTGGTGGATTGTTAATGGTAATCATTAAAAATACCTGATCTAAATTGGCAGCAATAATGTGGGTTTGTTTCGATAGATTTACCGATTTGCGTACGATGTAATTGGTTCGATCATGTATGTTGTAAATGACCCCAGTTTCTAAATCATTATCAGTTTCCAATTCAAAATCCACAACATCACCAACCGCAATGGGGTTGGTACTTTTAATGCCTTTAATACGGAATTTCCCTTTAATGCGACATTCGTAGGTATGCCCTAAATCGGTTTTTACAGTATACCAACTTCCTGTAGATTTATAAACGCTTCCTGTCATCAATAATAATTATATGCAAATTAACAACTTTTCATTTTAAGAAAAAGGCTATATTAGAAGCTTAATATAAAAAACCAACAACAACATGAAAAAAATTTTAATTGTATTGAGCATTTCATTATTTGCTTTTATTGAAACTCAGGCCCAAGTAGAGTATAAAGTTGTTACTACCGTAGAGTCCATTGTGCCAAACGGATTAGGACGTTCCAGAATGATTAGTGCCAATGAACAAAAAAATTACAAAGATTTTACAAGTACTCAAACAGAGGAAGATAATACGAGAAACAAATCTGACAGAAGCGAAATTAGAGTTAAAGAATTTGATGAAACTAAATTACTAAACTTCTATAATTTAGGTGGTATACGTTTTCAAAACATTGCTGCCAATGATGCCTTAATTGAATCAAAAATCAATACTATGATTGAGGAAGGTTGGGAACTGGCTTTTGTAACGAGTGCCGTAGAAAGTGAGGCTGGTAAAGGCGATGGACAGGGCATTTTTATTACACGATTTATCTTTAAAAGAAACAAACAATAATTTACTCCACAAAAAAAGCCTCGCAATGCGAGGCTTTTTTTTATCCATTAATAATCTTCTCCTGATGATTGATGGATTCCTGATGAATGGCTTTAAACATTTTTAAAATAAACTCTTCACTTAAGCCTTTCTGTTCGCCTTCCAGTACCATTTTTCCTAAAATTTCGTTCCACCGTTTAGATTGTAAAACCGCAACATTTTTAGACTTTTTTAGTGCTCCAATACCGTCAGCAGCTTTCATGCGTTTTCCTAACAACTCAATTATTTGATTATCTACAACATCTATTTGTGCTCTTAAATTATCCAATGATTTGTTGTAATCTGCTTCTAAATCAGTTTCTTTTCTAATTTTTAAATCTTTCATGATTTGTACCAAGGCTTTTGGTGTTACTTGCTGTGCAGCATCACTCCATGCATTGTCCGGATCAAAATGGGTTTCAATCATTAAACCGTCAAAATTCAAATCCAAAGCAGTTTGCGATACATCAAAAATCATATCACGCTTACCTGTAATATGTGAGGGATCATTAATTAAAGGAATATCTGGATATTTATTTTGAAACTCGATGGCTAATTGCCATTCTGGATTGTTTCTGTACTTTGTTTTTTCATAGGTTGAAAATCCTCTATGAATAGCCCCAATATTTTTAACGCCCGATGCGTAAATCCGTTCAATACCACCCAACCATAAAGCTAAATCTGGGTTTACAGGATTCTTTACCAGAACTGGTTTATCTGTACCTTCCAATGCATCGGCTATTTCTTGCATGATAAAAGGACTCACCGTAGAGCGCGCTCCAATCCATAACATATCCACATCATGTTCTAAAGCTAGTTTTACATGGGTAGCATTAGCTACTTCGGTAGTAATTTTCATACCGGTTTCAGCCTTAACTTTTTGTAACCATTTTAAACCCAACGCACCTACGCCTTCAAACATGCCTGGTCGGGTTCTTGGTTTCCAGATACCAGCTCTAAAAAAGTTAACATCTGTATCTTTTAGGTCATGTGCAATTTTTAATACTTGTTCTTCAGTTTCTGCACTACATGGCCCTGCTATTACCAAAGGATGATCTAATTTTAAATCATCTAACCAGGTTCTCATTTCTTTCTTGTTTTCCATAATTTTACTCTTAACTAATTCCTTTTAAAATATCTTTTATATGATTGGTGTTTTCCATTTCGTTAAAAATGGCATCAAAATCGTCTTGTTTCATCAGCTCCTTAAAATGCGTAAGGTTTGAAATATACTCTTCCAAAGTTTCTATAACATTAATTTTATTTTGTTTGAAAATAGGCGTCCACATAGCTGGTGAACTTTTTGCCAAACGCACCGTTGATGCGAAACCACTTCCCGCCATATCAAAAATGTCGCGTTCGTTTTTTTCTTTTTCAATCACTGTTTTTCCCAACATAAACGAACTGATATGCGACAAATGCGACATATATGCAATATGCTTGTCATGAGCTTCAGGATTCATATAACGAATGCGCATGCCGATATCTGTAAACAGTTTTAATGCTTTCTCTTGAAGTTTGAATGTTGTTTTTTCCACTTCACAAACAATATTGGTTTTTCCTTGAAACAAACCTGGAATGGCAGCACTTGGCCCTGAGTATTCGGTGCCTGCTATAGGATGCATTGCTAGAAAATTTCTGCGTTTTGGGTGGTTTTCAACCACTTTACAGATGTCTACTTTGGTGGAACCTGCATCGACTACCAAACCAGATTCCGGAATTTTGTCTAAAATATTGGGTAGCAATTTCACCGTTGCATCTACAGGAATAGCAATGATAACTAAATCGGCATTTTCAATATCATCCATTGTAGCCTTTTTGTCAATTAATTTAAGCGACAAAGCTTCATCAAGCGTGGTTTCTTTCCTGCTGATACCATAAATAACTGTCTCAGGATCATTCTTTTTGATATCGATAGCCAAACTACCTCCTATTAAACCAACGCCTATGATGTATATATTTTTCATGTTATTGAACTCTAGTAATTGCCTCTTCTAAAACTTCGGTTGATGCACATAAAGAAAAGCGTATATAACCCTCTCCTTGGGTTCCAAAAATAGTTCCCGGTGTAATGAAAACATATTTTTCATTCAATATTATATCGATAAACTCCTCAGATTTTACATTTGCTGGTAATTTTGCCCATACAAATAATCCTGTCGCTTCTTTATCATAAGTACAATTTAAGGCATCGGCCAATTGCCAAACCAAGTTTCTACGTTCCCGGTATACATTGTTTAATGTTGCAAACCACATTTTTGAACATTTTAAAGCTTCAATAGCCCCTTTTTGAATACCAAAAAACATTCCAGAATCCATATTGCTTTTTACCTTTAAAATACTGTTTAAAAGCTCGCTATCGCCAACTACCATACCAACCCGCCAGCCTGCCATATTGAAGGTTTTACTCAACGAATTGAGCTCCAAACAAACTTCTTTAGCACCTTTTACACTTAATATGCTTTTGGGGTTATCATTTAAAATAAAACTATATGGATTATCATTAACCACTAAAATATTGTGGCGTTTTGCAAAGGCGACCAACTTTTCAAACACATACTTGGTTGGCTGGGCTCCAGTTGGCATATGCGGGTAATTTACCCACATGAGTTTCACTTTGCTTAAATCTGATTTTTCTAAAGCATCAAAATCTGGCAGCCAGTTATTTGCTTCATTTAAATCATACAAAACACCTTTCGCTCCAACTAAATTTGTAACCGACTGATAGGTTGGATAACCAGGATTTGGTATCAAAACTTCATCGCCTTCATTCAGAAATGCCATCGAAATATGCATAATACCTTCCTTACTGCCCATGAGGGGTAAAATTTCTGTTGATGAACTTAGATTTACTGAAAAATGCTCCTTGTAAAATTTAGCCATAGCATCCCTTAACTCAGGCAACCCTTGGTAACTTTGGTATTTGTGTGCATTGGGGTTTTTAAAGCTTTCAGCAATGGCATCAACCACTTTTTGTGGTGGTTGTAAATCAGGACTTCCTATACCCAAATTAATGACAGGTTTGCCATTGGCAATCATGACATTAACTTCTCGTAATTTTTTCGAGAAGTAGTATTCTTCAACAGTATGCAATCGGTTTGCTACTTCTATCATAGCTTTGCGTTTTTATATTCACCTAATACTTTAAAGCCTTCACCCATAATGTCAATAATAGATTTTGCTTTTTTAAAATCGATGTATTTTTCAAAAGTCACATCCACAAAAAAGGCATATTTCCAAGGCGTTTCCACTATTGGTAACGATTGAATTTTAGTTAAATTCAATTTACAATCGCTCATAACATTCAAAATAGCCGCTAAGCTACCACGCTTATGGTCGGTTTCAAACTTAACCGAAGCCTTATTGATTTCATTTTCTGGAACTTCAGAATTAGTGCGTTTTACGATGGCGAAACGGGTTTCGTTGTGTTTTATCGTTTGAATACTATGTGCCAAAATATCCAATTCAAAAATTTCAGCAGCCATAATACTGGCAATAGCTCCTATTCCTTTTAATTTCTTTTCGTGGATACGTTGGGCCACTTCAGCAGTGTCTTTATCTTCAATTAACTTAATATGAGGGTACAGCTTGAAAAACTCTTTACACTGCAATAGTGCCATAGGATGCGAATAGACTTCTTCAATATCGGATATATTTTGATTTGGCAACGCCATTAAATTATGCTGAATATCCAAATAATGCTCGCCAACAATGTGCAGTTTATATTTATCAATTAAAGCATAATTGGGAATGATGGAACCTGCAATAGAATTCTCTAAAGCCATAATAGCGGCATCACAAGATTCTGAAATTAAGGAATCAACCACGATATCGAATGTTAAACATTCGATAACATCAACGGGTTTATCAAAAAATTGCTGTGACACAATATGATGAAAAGACCCTTTTACTCCCTGTATGGCTACTGTGTTAATCAAAATTCAAATTCATTTTTTATACACTCAATCAATTGTTGAACAAAAAAAAGTCTCGATTTTCATCGAGACTCATATTAAATTTATTGTTATAAATTATACATACAAGGTCTCGTTCCTTTTACTAAAAAAGAAATAAAACCAATTGTTAAAATATGTATAATGTACTGTCATTGTCTTAATTATGTCGCTAAAGTAGTTAATTATTTAAGAAATCAAAATACAATAAAATCTTTTTTTTTCTTTATTTAAAAGTTTTAAAGATTTTATAGCAAAACTTCCTTTACATTGTATAATCAATTATTTTTGAACAAATAATTTCAAATATGTCTATTGAGGTAACAGGAATTTCAAAACTTTACGGTCATCAAAAAGCATTGAATAATGTGTCATTCAAGGTTGAAAAACCTGAAATTGTTGGTTTTTTAGGACCCAATGGGGCTGGAAAATCAACCATGATGAAAATTTTAACTACGTATTTAAGTGCCAATGACGGGATTGCCAAAGTAAATGGATTTGATGTAAATGAAAACACCCAGAAAGTTCAACAAAGTGTAGGTTATTTACCAGAGCATAACCCCTTGTATTTAGATATGTTTGTAAAAGAATATCTTTCATTTAATGCCCATATTTATAAGGCTGATAAAAATAGAGTCGATGAAGTTATTGAAATAACAGGTTTAACCCCTGAGGCTCATAAAAAAATTGGTCAACTCTCTAAAGGCTATCGCCAACGTGTTGGCTTAGCAAATGCCTTGTTGCACGATCCTGATGTTTTGATTTTAGATGAACCTACCACGGGATTAGACCCCAACCAATTAGTAGATATTAGAAATTTGATAAAAACCATTGGAAAAACCAAAACGGTATTTCTTTCAACTCACATTATGCAGGAAGTTGAAGCTATGTGTGAACGCGTTATTATTATTAATAAAGGAGAAATTGTTGCCGATAAAAAACTGAAAGATTTACGTGATGAAAAAGAACAAACCGTTATTGTTGAGTTTGATTATCGTGTTGAAGATACTTTCTTATTGAAGTTGCCTAAAGTAAAAAGCGTTGTAAATACTTATGATTTTGTTTATGAAATTACCTTTAAGACTTCTGAAGACATGCGTTCTCATGTATTTGATTTTGCACATGACAATCAATTAAAAATTCTTCAACTTAATCAAAAAAATGCGAGTTTAGAATCTCTTTTTAGAGAACTAACTTCATAAAACCCCTAGATATTTTTCATTTTTATTTGGTTTTTACATTTTCATATTAACCATGACAAATATCATCTTTACAAGAAATAGAAGACCTTAAATTTGCCATAAGTTATTTCAAAAATTATTCTCATTTAAAACAATAAAAAAAGTTAACAAAGTATCTTTGTATTAAACCAAAAAAATAGCAATGAGTAAAGGAATTTATGTAGCAACCATTGAGCCTAATAGCGGAAAATCTATTGTAGTTCTTGGTTTAATGCGCATGCTTTTGGGCAAAACGGCAAAGGTTGGGTATTTCAGACCTATTATAGATGATCTTGATGACGGTGAATTAGATAATCATATTAGCACCGTACTTTCACATTTTGAAATAAATATCAATTATAAAAAGTCTTTTGCTTATACCAGAAATGAAGTTCTCAATTTATACAACCAGGGTAAATCAGGAGAAGTTATTGATGAAATTATTAAAAAATACAAATACTTAGAAGGTCAATTTGACATTGTCTTGGTTGAAGGTACAGATTTCTCTCATGAAAATTCTAGTATAGAATTAGATTTAAATCTCTTAATTTCAAAAAACTTAGGGCTTCCTGTTATCATTGTTACAAGAGGAGATAAAGGAGATCTTAAAACCATTGTTGATAATGTGCAATTAGCTTTTGATACTTTTAAACAAGAGGTAGATGTGCTTTCTATAATGACCAATAAAGTAAATAAAGAAAACCTAAAAGACCTAAAAAGTTTATTAAAAGAACGCATTAAAAATACAGATATTACTGTTATTCCAATTATTCATAGTTTATCAAGCCCAACCATAAAAGAGATTGTAAAATCATTAGATGGGAGAGTGCTTTTTGGGAAAGATATGCTAAATAATCTCTCAGAAAATTTTAGTGTTGGCGCTATGCAACTTCGCAACTACTTAACCTATTTAAAAGAAAATGCTTTAGTAATTACTCCTGGAGATAGAGCTGATATTATATTAGGAGCACTACAAGCCAATATCTCGAAGAACTATCCTAAAATTTCAGGGATTATTTTAACTGGTGGTCTTATACCAGAAGAACCTATTTTAAAATTAATAGAAGGGCTCTCAAGTGTTGTTCCAATTATAAGCGTAGCTGGTGGCACTTATTCTGTAACCAATAGTATAGGCACTATTAAGCCTAAAATATATGCTGAAAACATAGAAAAAATAAATACTTCCATAACAACCTTTGAAAAACATGTAGATACGGATAAGCTTTCCAATGATTTAATAACTTTTGAATCGGATATTTTTACTCCAAGAATGTTCCAATATAATTTGTTACAACGTGCTTTAAAAAACAAAAAACACATTGTTTTACCTGAAGGTTATGATGAACGTGTTTTAAGAGCAGCCGCCAGATTAATTGATGCACATGTTGTAGAACTCACATTGTTAGGTGAAAAAGACCAAATTAAAGAGCTTTTAGAAAAACTAGATATTCCACTTAACATAAATAAAGTAAACATTGTATCACCAACAAAATCGCCACATTTTGATGATTACGTAAAAACTCTTTATGAGCTAAGAAAACATAAAAATGTAAACATGGAAATGGCTCGAGATATGATATCAGATGTGTCGTATTTTGGCACCATGATGATACATAAAGGACATGCTGACGGCATGGTTTCTGGTGCTGTGCATACCACGCAACACACGCTTCGACCTGCACTTCAATTCATTAAAACCAAACCAGGTGTAAATATAGTGTCCTCTATTTTCTTTATGTGCTTAGAAGATAGAATATCCGTTTTTGGAGACTGTGCTATTAACCCTAATCCAAATGCTGTAGAGTTAGCAGAAATTGCCATATCCTCAGCTAAAACCGCTAAGGATTTTGGAATCGAACCTAAAGTAGCCATGCTTTCATATTCCTCTGGTGCTTCTGGAAAAGGAGCCGACGTTGAAAAAGTTAGAGAAGCTACTGAAATTGTTAAAAAACAAGCACCCCATATTAAAATTGAAGGCCCCATTCAGTATGATGCGGCAGTTGATATGCGCATTGGGAAAAGCAAATTACCAGATTCTGAAGTTGCTGGGCATGCTAGTGTGCTTATTTTTCCCGATTTAAATACAGGGAACAACACCTACAAAGCGGTGCAACGAGAAACTGGAGCTTTAGCTATTGGCCCTGTTTTACAGGGATTAAACAAACCAGTTAATGATTTAAGCAGGGGCTGTACCGTAGATGATATTTACAGTACGGTTATCATTACAGCTATTCAAGCCCAAGACGTTTAAACTATGAAATGCTCATTAACAAAATTGCTAACCCAGTTATATGATAATCTAGGTATGGCATCTGACCAATTAAAAACAATTAAATATTAACAGATGAAAGTACTTGTTTTAAACTCTGGAAGTTCGTCGTTAAAATTTCAATTATTTTCGATGCCAGAAGCACTTGTTTTATGTTCTGGTTTAATTGAACGAATTGGTTTTGAGGACGCAAAATTTACATTTAAATCTAAGAACAATTCCATTGAAATAGTAACTGCCATTCCAAATCATAAAATAGGTCTAGAGCTTGTTTCTGAGCAACTATTAAATAGTAAAAATAACTTAATTAAATCCTCTGATGCTATTGATATTGTTGGGCATCGGGTGGTTCATGGTGGAAATTACTTTAGTAAAACTACGGAGGTCACAAAAGAGGTTAAAGAAAAAATTGAAGCCCTTTCTAGTTTAGCACCGCTACATAATTCTGCAAACCTGGAAGGCATTGAAGTTGCTGAAGCCATTTTTACCAAAGCAAAACAAGTAGCTGTTTTTGATACAGCATTTCATCAGTCTATTCCAGAATATGCCTATAATTATGCTATCCCTGTTGATTTAACGAACAAACATCACATTCGTTTATATGGATTTCACGGTACAAGCCACAAATTCGTTTCTGAAAAAGCCATTGAATTTTTATCCTTAAAAAGCTCAAAATTAATTAGTATCCATTTAGGAAATGGTTGTAGCATGACAGCCATTAAGAATGGGAAAAGTATGGATCATTCATTAGGGTTTTCGCCAAATAATGGATTAATTATGGGAACACGTTCTGGTGATATTGACTCGTCCATAATTTTTTATTTAGTCGATAAACTTGGTTACAGCTTAAACGACATAAGCAATATTTTACAAAAGAAAAGTGGAATGTTAGGTTTAACAGGATTTAGTGATTTAAGAGATATTCAAAAAGAAGCTGAAAAAGGCAATAAAGCATGCCAACTGGCCCTGCAGATGAATGCTTACCGTATTAAAAAATATATTGGAAGTTATACCGCCGTTTTAAATGGATTAGATGCCATAATTTTTACTGCTGGTATTGGAGAAAATTCAAGTTTAATGAGACAAATGGTTTGTAACGATTTAAATTATTTAGGAATTGAACTTGATGAGGAGAAAAATCAGGAAAAATCGGAGAATATTAAGGTTGTAAATACGGAAAAGTCAAAAGTTAAAATATTAGTAATTCCTACAAACGAAGAATTAGAAATCGCAAAACAATCCGTTAAGCTATTCGAATATTAATCGCCCTTTATATAGTTCTTCAACATTCACTTGAGGTGGTTGGTTTACAGCTATGACATTTCCGGTTCCTAAAATTTTACCCGTAATGGATTGTTGTGGATTTACTATCATATCATTAGAACTTCTATTCCAAATCGTTACATTTTGAGCAATTAAATCTCGTCCTTCAAAGCGACTTGTGCCTGCTGCGAAGGTTATATCCATGTTATTGGTTTGTCCAGAGATAAAACAATTTGAAATTCCGTTAAACACCAAACTAAAACTATTGTTATTAATTTTTAAGTTGAAATCACCACTAATAAAGGAATTTGGTAAGCTAAAATCTTCAGACAAAATACGCAAACTCGGATACGTTAAAACCCCTTTAGAGCTTACAGTGTACTGGGTAGAACTCCTAATCTCCGTAATGTTTGGTGAGGTTATATACACTTTGGTAATACCATAATCCCGAACATAATTACAGGTGTTTTGATCGGTTAACGTTAATCTCTCATCTATAACCGTGGCAGTTACGTCATTCATCAGGTTTTTACCCGTTTCAATAATTATCTTTTGTTCTAAACCTTCTTCAACTATTAATTCGATATCTCGATTGACCAGAATTTTGTTAAAAGTTCCAACGGTGATTTCCTTTCGAATAATAGGTCCTGATTTTTGAAAACAATCAACAGCACTTTCACTATCACAGGCTATTATTAGAAATAAACAAACTATGTAAATTACGTTTTTCATAATCTTACACCTAAACCAAATTCGACTGCTTCCGCTTTTGCAAGGTGTGATTTTAATGTTAGGGCTCCAAACCATTTCTTAGAAAAATAACGTTTTAACCCAATCCTAAAATAGGTTCGCCCTTCAAAATCATAAGGATAATATACATAATATCCTACTTGAGTTTCCAATGAGGTTTTATTTATAAACAGTTCATGTCCGGCAAAAACTCCAACACGCTTATAGTCTTCATCACCTCTAACATCCTCTTCAGGAAATGAGACACTTTTATAAAAAATCAATTCTTTTAAAAAGTTTGAAAAAAACACATCGGTTCCCAATTGTAAAGCACTTTTTCTGTTGATTCGCTTATCAACATACCCCGAAAAGATGTAAAAAGGAAATTGACCACTTGCCACGATATCACTTTCATTAATGCCTGTTCTAAAAACCAAATTATACTTCAAAGGCTCTGAAAAAACTTTGTCCCTTTCACCCAAAGTATTTTGGAATTCCAGCTCCTCATCGTCTAAATTATATATTATTCCCAAATTAAACGTTATGGAATTTATACTAGCATTAGGTGCTTTTATATTGGCGTTTGAATAATGGATAAAAGATAGCCCTGCCTGTAACCCAAAATGATGAAAAATGCGTTCTTTTTTATAATTGAGCATCATATAAGTGCTACTTAATAAATGAGTCCCAAATGCAATATTTTTAAAGTTCTTTTCTTTGTCATAGGGATTTGCATTGTAACCTAAACCTTGACCAATACGGAACATTAAATTCCGTTTAAAAAAATAAAAATTATAATGTGCATAAAGGGCCGCATTGTTACCTAAAACTTCATTTTTAAGGTTTTGGTAAATAAAAGAAACCCCATAATCTGGGTAATTAAAACGCTGTTCCCAGTCATTAAATCCGTAGGTTTTTTTATTCCAAGCTAGAATAATACCTTCGGGATGTCCATTTATTAAATGCAAAATATCGTTGTTGTGAAGTGCTATATTCCCTTTAAAATAATTAACCTCCATATAAGAGGTTTGCGTTTTGTCTTGTGAAAAAGAAAAACAACTATACAAGTAAAAAATGCACAAAAGAAAATGCCTCATAATAAGAATTACGGAGCAAAAATAACGTAATATTTAAAACAACTTAGATGCGATGGCTTTTATATTATCGCTTTTACCCATAGAATAGTAATGTAACACAGGGACACCAGCTCTTTTGAGTTCTTCCGATTGTTTGATTGCCCACTCAATACCGACTTCCCGCACTTGGGCATTGTCCTTACATTTTTCAACTTCATTTATCAAAGCTTCCGGTAAGTCTATTTTAAAAACCTGTGGCAACAATTGTAAATGACGTTTAACTGCTATGGGTTTTATACCCGGAATAATAGGCACATTAATACCCGCTTCCTTTACTTTATCAACAAAATCAAAGAATTTTTCATTATCGAAAAACATCTGTGTTACCACATAATCGGCGCCTGCATCTACTTTTTCTTTAAGGCGTTTTAAATCCGATTGCAACGATGGTGCTTCCATGTGCTTTTCTGGGTAACCTGCAACACCAATACAAAAGTCTGATTTATGTTCAGATTCAATAACATCGTGTAAATATTTACCGGTATTTAAATTTTGGATTTGAGCCACCAAATCGCTTGCAAATTGATGACCTCCTTTTGAAGGTTCAAAATATTTTTGATGACTCATCGCATCACCTCGTAAGGCCATCACATTTTGAATACCAAGGTAATGACAATCTACCAACAAATATTCGGTTTCCTCTTTTGTAAACCCTCCACACAATACGTGTGGTATGGCATCCACATTGTATTTATGTTGAATAGAAGCACAAATACCAACCGTTCCGGGGCGCATACGGGTAATTTTTCTGTCTAAAAGCCCGTCGCCCTTATCAATGTACACATACTCTTCACGCGATGTAGTTACATCAATAAATGGCGGATTAAATTCCATTAACGGGTCTATGTTATCATAGAGTTCCTGAATATTTCTCCCTTTTTGTGGTGGTATAATTTCAAACGAAAACAAGGTTTTTCCGTTCGCTTTTTTAATATGGTCTGTTACTTTCATTACTAAAGCCCATTAAACCCCCAAAAGGGGAACACTTACTTGGGCAAGTTAAATGTTTTTGTAGTTATTTATTTTCTGCCAATACTGATTCCTCCCATTTGGAGAGGTTAGTTGGGGCCTTTTTACTCTTCTGCTATATTTGGGTGCAACCATTTTCTAGCTTTTTCTTTAGAGATGCCTTTTCTATTGGCATAATCAACCACTTGGTCGTCGGTAATTTTACCCAATCCAAAATACTTGGCTTCAGGATTAGCAAAATAATACCCCGATACTGCTGCTGCTGGCCACATTGCTAAACTTTCGGTTAATTTAACGCCTATGTTTTTTTCAACTTCCAATAATTCCCAAATGGTTTCTTTTTCTAAATGATCTGGACACGCAGGATAACCTGGTGCTGGACGGATTCCTTTGTAACTTTCTTTAATTAAATCATCGTTACTTAAATTTTCATTCTCAACATAACCCCAATGCTTGATTCTCACTTGCTTGTGCAAATATTCAGCAAAAGCTTCAGCAAATCTATCAGCTATAGCCTGCGCCATAATACCATTGTAGTCATCCTCCTTTTTTCTGTAACTATCGGCTAATTCCTGGGCTCCAAAAATAGCAACGCAAAATGCTCCAATATAATCGATTTTACCTGTTTGCTTTGGGGCAACAAAATCTGATAACGCTATATTTGGAATACTATCACGCTTTTTTAATTGTTGGCGTAGGGTTCTAAAAACAAATATTTCTTCACCTTTTTTCTGAACAGAAATGTCATCATGATTAATTGTATTTGCTTCAAACAAACCAAATATACCTTTGGGTTTTAATAATTGTTTAGCAATGATGTGTTTTATCATTGCTTGGGCATCCTCAAAAAGTTGAGTTGCCTGTTCACCAACAACCTCATCGTTCAAAATCTCTGGGTATTTGCCATGTAAATCCCAACTTCTAAAAAACGGACTCCAATCGATAAAAGGTTCTAATTCTTTTAAACTTAATTGTTTTAAAACCTGAATACCTAGTTCTTTAGGCTTTATTATTTCTGATGTATTCCAATCAATTTTATATTTACGTTTACGGGCTTCAATAATAGATATATACGATTTTTCCTTTCCTCGTTTTAAAAACTTGGTTCTAAAATCATCATAATCAGCTTTTAATTTAGCCGTATATTCATGGGTTGTTTTTTTATTAAGCAAATCGCCAACAACTGTTACCGCCCTAGAGGCATCATTTACATGAACTACAGCGTTTTTATATTGTGTATCTATCTTAACAGCAGTATGCGCCTTGGAGGTTGTAGCCCCACCAATGAGCAATGGAATTTCAAAATTTTGACGCTGCATTTCTTTAGCCAAATACACCATTTCATCAAGGGATGGCGTTATTAAACCAGATAAACCAATAGCATCCACACGCTCTTTGATAGCCGTTTCAATTATTTTTTCTGGTGGTACCATAACCCCTAAATCGACTATTTCGTAGTTGTTACAGGCTAATACAACACTTACAATATTTTTACCGATATCATGAACATCACCTTTTACTGTTGCCATTAAAATTTTACCAACAGGTTCTTGCTTATCTGTTTTTTCTGCTTCAATAAAAGGGTTTAAATAGGCCACTGCTTTTTTCATAACACGCGCCGATTTAACCACTTGTGGCAAAAACATTTTACCGGAACCAAATAAATCGCCTACCACATTCATCCCGATCATTAAATGGCCTTCAATAACATCAATGGGCTTTTCGGCTTGCAATCTGGCTGCTTCCACATCTTCAATAATGAAGGCATCAATACCTTTTACTAGCGCATGCGTAATTCGCTCTTGGATGGAATTTTCTCGCCATGACAAATCGACCCCTTTTTCAATTTTTGAACCTTTCACCGTTTCAGCAAAATCTAGAAGTCGTTCAGTAGCATCGTCTCGTCTATCTAAAATAACATCTTCAACATGTTCCAATAAATCTTTTGGAATATCATCATACACTTCCAAAAGTGCAGGATTCACAATACCCATATTCATACCTGCCTGGATGGCATGATATAAAAAAACCGAATGCATCGCTTCTCGAACCCCATCATTTCCTCGAAAAGAAAACGACACATTACTTACACCACCACTTACGCTTACATTTGGCAAGTTTTGCCGTACCCAACGGGTGGCTTCAATAAAATCGACAGCATTTCTTCGATGTTCTTCCATTCCTGTAGCAACAGGAAATATGTTTAAATCAAAAATGATATCCTCTGAAGGAAAGTTTACTTTGTTAACTAAAATATCGTAAGAACGTTTGGCAATTTCAATACGACGGTCATAATTATCAGCTTGCCCAACCTCATCAAAAGCCATCACAATCACAGCGGCTCCATAACGTTTTATTTGTTTCGCTTCCCAGATAAATTTCTCTTTACCTTCTTTTAATGAAATGGAATTCACTACACATTTCCCTTGAACGACTTGCAGACCAGCTTCAATAATTTCCCATTTAGAGCTATCAATCATAATAGGTACGCGACAAATATCTGGTTCGGCAGCAATGAGGTTTAAAAAACGAACCATAGCTTCCTTACCATCAATCAATCCGTCGTCCATATTGATATCGATAATTTGCGCACCACCATCTACTTGATGTCTTGCTATATCTAAGGCTTCATCAAATTTTTCTTCTTTAATGAGTCTCAAAAATTTACGAGAACCCGCCACATTGGTGCGCTCTCCTACATTGATAAAATTGCTATTTTCGTTCAAAACCAAAGGCTCCAAACCAGATAAGCGCATGTATTTTGTCTGCTTCACTTTCATTAATCTACTAATTCTAAAGCTTTTCTTGGTTTATATTTTGCAGCTATATGGGCTATTACTTTGATATGTTCGGGTGTGGTACCACAACAGCCGCCTATAATATTTATTAAATTCTTTTTAAAATATTCCTCAATTTGCTCTCCCATGTCCTCTGGAGATTCATCATAAGCACCAAAAGCATTTGGCAATCCTGCATTGGGGTGTGCTGAAATTGCAAAATTCGTTTTACTGGAAATAGCCTCTAGATGTGGCTGTAATAAATTGGCCCCTAAAGCACAATTAAACCCAATAGACAGCAAAGGAATATGAGATACTGAAATTAAAAAAGCCTCGGCTGTTTGACCAGAAAGTGTTCTACCTGAAGCATCTGTAATAGTGCCACTCAACATAATAGGAACATCTATATTGCGTTCTTCTTTAACTTCTTCAATCGCGAATAAAGCTGCTTTAGCATTCAACGTATCAAAAACCGTTTCAACCAATAATATATCCACACCACCATCAATTAAAGCTTCTACTTGTTGTTTGTAGGCGATACGTAACTCATCAAATGTAACCGCTCTATATCCCGGATCATTAACATCAGGCGACATGCTAGCTGTTCGGTTTGTTGGACCAATGGAACCTGCTACAAAACGTGGTTTATGTGGTTCTTTTAACGTAAACTCATTCGCAACTTCTTTGGCGATTTTAGCGGATTGGTAATTCAACTCATATACCAAATTTTCCATTTGATAATCTGCCATCGCTATGGTTGTTCCCGAAAATGTATTGGTTTCTACAATGTCTGCTCCCGCTTCAAAATATTTTGCATGTATTTCTTTGATGGCTTGGGGCTGTGTAATAGATAATAAATCGTTATTGCCCTGTAAAGAGGTTGGGTAATCTTTGAAGCGCTCTCCTCTAAAATCTGCTTCGGTAAATTTATAAGCCTGTAACATGGTACCCATAGCACCATCTAGCACCAAAATACGTTTTTGTAAAGCTTGTTTTATGTTTGACATTCGATGTTTATTTATCTGTATGTCATCAAGAAAAGTAGGGAAACACTTTTCGTTATCTTTCTAATAATTTTTAAATTATTAGTAGAATTTAGCACCTTCTTTAAAGTTAAAGGGTTGCCAAGGCTTCAGCGGGTCTAGTCCCTCTACCTTTCTTGATAACTTGTAATACGTTTATGAACTAGTGAACAAAAATAGAACTATATTTTTGTTATTCAAACAAAGTGGAAGATAAATATCTATCGCCTCTATCACAAATAATGGCTACAATTACACCTTCTTGAATTTGTTCTGCTACTTTTAATGCACAATATACCGAACCACCGCTACTCATGCCTGCAAAAACACCTTCTTCTTTAGCGAGTTTTTGGGTGGTTGTTTTAGCGTTTTCCTCTGTAACATCGATAACAATATCTACTTTATTGGGATTGAAAAACTTAGGCACATAATCTGGCGACCATTTTCTAATCCCAGGTATTCTAGCACCATCTGCTGGTTGGGCACCAACAATGGTAATGTCTTTATTTTTTTCCTTTAAATACGTAGAACTTCCCATTATGGTTCCGGTTGTTCCCATGGTAGCTACAAAGTGAGTGATTTTTCCTTGGGTATCTCTCCAAATTTCAGGGCCTGTGGTTTTATAATGTGCCTTCCAGTTATCATCGTTTTCAAATTGGTTTAATAGGGTATAACCTTTTTCATCCCGTAATTTAAAAGCTAAATCTCGAGAGCCTTCAATACCAATATCTGCTGCTGTTAAAATAACTTCAGCTCCATAAGCACGCATCGTTTTAACCCGTTCTTCAGTAGAATTTTCGGGCATGATTAATACCATATTTAGTCCTAATAATTTGGAAATAAATGCGAGGGCAATTCCTGTGTTTCCGCTAGTTGCCTCTACTAAAGTACCGCCTTTTTTGATATCACCCCGTTTTAAGGCTTCATTAATCATATTAAAAGCAGGGCGATCTTTGACACTTCCACCTGGGTTATTACCTTCCAATTTTAAAAACAAACGTACCCCTTTTTTTGATATCAGATGTGTTGCCTCAACCAAAGGTGTATTGCCTATTTGACCAATGATGCTATTGTTAAATTCCATTCTTTTTTGGTCTTATTTTTATTTCTGTTTGATAGGTTACCAGTGAGTTTTCTGGTACCGATTGTGTAATCCATACATTGGCACCTATGGTAGTGTTAGCGCCAATCACGATATCGCCACCTAAAATGGTTGCATTAGCATAAATACAAACATTATCCTCAATAGTTGGATGTCTTTTTACTTTTGCTAAATCTTTTGAAACCTGAATACCTCCCAAAGTGACACCTTGATAAATTTTAACATTATTCTTAATGATGGATGTTTCGCCGATTACAATTCCCGTACCATGATCGATATAAAACGATTCACCAATGGTTGCTCCTGGATGAATATCGATACCTGTTATACCGTGAATATACTCGCTCATCATTCTGGGTAAAATAGGCACGCTTAATTTATGGAGCGAATGACTCAACCTGTAAATTGAAATGGCGTGAAACCCAGGATATGCCATATAAATTTCATCTAAATTGTAAGATGCTGGGTCGTTACTTTCAAATGCTACCGCATCTAAATCTAACTTTCTTCTAATTTCAGGTAATTGCGATTTGAAATCTACCCAAATATCCTTACCATTTTCAATCTCTAATTTTGACAGTATTTTGAGAAATGTTTTTTCTAGATACAGTTTGTTATTTTCTTCATGTTCACAATCAAATAAGGAATAAAATAACTTTTTGGTAAACGTTTTTACGGTATCTTTTAGGCAAACGTTGTAACTTTTCATGGGCAATTGGTCGCAAATATTTGCGCAATTTACATAAAAAAAATTCTAATTAATAGATTGAATAACTGCTTTGGGAGCTTCTTTACGCGTGCCGTCAAATCCATCAATACCACTTACTGTCGTGTATTTCAATACATACTTTTTTCCAGGATTGATAATTCTGTAAGCCGCTTGACACATTAACGTCGCTTCATGAAATCCACAAAGTATCAATTTTAATTTTTCAGGATAGGTATTCACATCACCAATCGCAAAAATACCGGGTATATTGGTTTGGTAGTTTAAAGAATTATCCACTTTTATGGCATTTTTTTCAATCTCCAATCCCCAGTTTCCAATGGGCCCAAGTTTAGGCGATAAGCCAAATAAAGGAATAAAATGATCGGTTTCAAGAATGGATTCTTCGCCATCTTTTACAACGGTAACACTTTCCACTTTCCCATTACCTTGAATCCCTGTAACCTCGGCGGGTGTAATTAATTTTATCTTGTTCAGAAGGGTTAATTCTCTAACTTTTTCAACGGAATCAAGGGCACCTCTAAACTCATTTCTTCTATGAATTAAGGTTACGGACGAGGCTACATCGGCTAGAAAAATACTCCAATCTAAAGCAGAATCACCTCCTCCTGAAATAACTACTTTTTTATTTCTGTAAACCTCAGGGTCTTTAATAAAATATTCCAACCCTTTGTCCTCATAATCCTCAATACCATCAATAGCTGGTTTTCTAGGTTCGAAAGATCCTAACCCTCCTGCAATGGCAACTACTGGGGCTTGATGTTTGGTGCCTTTGTTCGTGGTTACTATAAAGGAGCCATCTTCTTGCTTTTCAATAGTTTCTGCACGTTCTCCCAAAGTGAAACCAGGTTCAAATTGTTTACCTTGTTCCAAAAGGTTTTTAGTTAAATCGCCTGCTAAAATTTCAGGGAATCCAGGAATATCATAAATAGGTTTTTTTGGATATATCTCTGAACATTGTCCCCCTGGTTGCGGCAATGCATCAATTAAATGGCATTTCAATTTCAATAATCCTGCTTCAAAAACAGTGAATAATCCAGTTGGTCCTGCGCCTATAATAAGTATATCGGTTTTAATCATGTTAAGATTCTTTCTTTGCAATTAATCCTTTAGTAAATTCATTAAGTGTTTCCACTTTTTCTTCAAAATTACCTTTTATTGTTTTTCTATATTCATTTAAATTATTAACCAAATCGTCAATATTTTCAGGAATAACGTCCTCAAAAAACTGTCGCAAACGTTTGGCTGTGGTAGGTGATTTTCCATTCGTTGAAATAGCCAATTTTACGTTACCCTTAGTTACTATACCGCCCATATAAAAATCGCAATACGGTGGGTTATCAGCTACATTAACCAATTTTGATTCGGCTCTACAATCCTTCCACACTTGAATATTTACTTCTGGGACATCAGTCGTTGCAACAACCATATGCTTGCCTTGTAAATATTCTTTTTTGTAAACGTCATTAATTAAAGTAACATTCCCTTTTTTTGACAAAGATAAAGTATCTTCTCTAAACATAGGCGATACCATGGTCACAGAAGCATCTGGACTTGATTTTAAAAGAAACCTTAATTTCTCTTCTGCCACAAAACCTCCTCCAACTATAAGAATATTCAGGCTTTTAACCTTTAAAAAAATGGGGTATAAATTGTTTCGCTCCATAACTTATGCTGTAGCTACCGCTTTAACAATAGGCCCTAATTCAGCTCTTTGTTTAACAACTTCACCAATGATGATGATAGCTGGAGATGACAACTGCTTTTCTTCAACAATTCGCTGTATGTTACTTATGGTGCCAATACCTACATTTTCATTTGTTGTTGTTCCATTTTGTATGATTGCTACTGAAGTATCCTGCTTATTTTCCTCTGAAAACACCTTTACAATCTCATCTAATTTATGCATACCCATTAAAATAACAACCGTTGCCGTTGATTTTGCTGCCAAGGCAATATCGGTTGATAATTGATGATTTTTCGTGGTTGCTGTTACTACCCAAAAACTCTCTGAAGCACCTCGCTTAGTTAACGGAATACCTTGATATGCTGGTACCGCACTAGCCGATGAAATACCTGGAACCACATAAGTTTCCAATCCAAATGGGCGCACATAATCGATTTCTTCAGCACCTCGTCCAAAAATAAACGGGTCGCCACCTTTTAGACGCACCACATGCCCCTTTTCTTTGGCCTTAATAACTATAAGCTCATTGATTTGCTCTTGTTGATATGCATAACATCCTTTACGCTTGCCAACAAAAATGCATTCGGTTTTTGGTGAGGTGTATTCAAGTAATTCTTCGTTTATTAGAGCATCATAAAGAATAACATCAGCAGATTTAATGGCTTTAATAGCTTTGAGTGTAATTAAATCTACATCACCTGGTCCTGCTCCAACCACTGTTAATTTTGGAATTATCAAACTCATTTTTCAGGTTTTTAAACTGCTTTTCCTGAAAGCGTTTCAGCTTCCCTGTAAGTTCTTACTTTTTGTAAAAAATCGGTAGCGTTTTCTATGTACTTGGACGCAAACTCCTTGGATGGCGACTGTTTATTAATTTGATAAATCAATTCTGAAAATGAAACTCCTAAATTTATCAATCCGTTTTCTACAAAAAATTCATCAAACTGGCTTATGATACCGGCGTGTATGTTGGTTTTTTTATCTTCAGCAAGTAATAATGCTTTTGCAGAATTCACCATAGAACTATACGCATGATAAATAGCACTTGAATAGACTTTATGGTTAAATGCTTCTTTGGCATTCTCAATTTTTTCTTCACTCTCTAAAAACAACGTTGAGATTAAATCAATCACGACGCCTGCACATTCACCAATACCTATTTCCTTTACATATTCCTGATCGTTACCCCAATCGATAAAATCGTTTTGTGTTAAATTGGTAACATCTTGTAAATCATTTAACAAATCATAGAAATAACGTTCGCCTGTTACTTTGTAATAGTCGACGAATTTTTTTCCATTGGCATTAGCCTCATAATCGTCTAAAATTCTACGCAATGCTTCAGGGCCTCTTTTACTGGGTACTTTGGCTACTTTATCAGCAAACAACCCATTACCATCACCTAAGTTTCCACCACCCAACAAAACTTGTAATGCTGGTGCCACCAATTTATCTGGGGTACGAACCGTCATTCCTTGAAAGCCAATATTTGCCATATTATGTTGACCGCAGGCATTCATACAACCACTTATTTTTATAACTAAATCTTGGTTATTTAAGTACTGTGGATATTCGGCTTTAATAACGCGTTCCAACTCAGCGGCAATTCCTGTGCTACTTGCAATACCTAAGTTACAGGTGTCAGTTCCTGGACAAGCTGTAATATCGACTGCCTTATTATAGCCCGCCTCCACAAACCCTAACTTTTCTAATTCTTGGTAGAAAAAAGGTATTAAATCATGCTTTACAAAAGGAATCACGATGTTTTGACGCAGGGTTAAACGCAACTCGCCCGCTGCATAATTTTCAACTAAATCAGCTAACAAACGAGCTTTATCAGTGTAAAAATCGCCCAACAATACTTTAATCCCAATCGCCACATAACCTTCTTGTTTTTGGGGAATTAGGTTAGTTGATTTCCAAGTTTCAAAAGCTTTTTGGTCTTTTATTTCAACTTTTGGAATAGCCGTGATAGTTATCGGTTTAGAGGCTTCATAAGCTTGAGCATCAATGGGAACAGATTTAAATTCTATAGCATTTTGTTCAGAAGTGACTAATTCTTTGAAAGCCTCTAAACCGATGTCTTTAATTAGAAATTTCATACGTGCTTTAGCACGACTTTTGCGCTCACCATGGCGATCGAAAATTCTTAAAACGCCTTCCATGACTGGAATAATTTTATCTGAAGGCAAAAACTCATATAACACATCAGCATGTCGAGGTTGCGAGCCCAATCCACCACCAATCATCACTTTGAAACCACGAACACCATTTTTAATTTTAGCTATAAACCCTAAATCATGCATATATGATAAGCCTGTATCATCATCTGAAGAAGAAAATGACACTTTAAATTTTCGTCCCATCTCTTGGCATATAGGATTTCTCAAGAAAAAACGAAACATCGCATCGGCATAGGGCGACACATCAAATGGTTCGTTAACATCAATTCCTGCAAGCTCTGATGCTGTGATGTTGCGCACAGTATTACCACAAGCTTCACGAAGCGTGACGTCATCACGTTCCAATTCCGCCCAAAGTTCTGGAGTTCTGTTTAAATCGACGTAATGAATTTGTATATCTTGACGTGTGGTTATGTGTAATCTTCCTCTGGAATATTCATCGGAAACCTCAGCAATTCTTCGTAACTGATTGCTTTTTACTTTTCCGTAAGGCAATTTGATACGTATCATTTGCACGCCCTCTTGACGCTGGCCGTAAACACCGCGTGCTAAACGTAAGCTTCGAAATTTTTCCTCATCTATTTTCCCATTATTGAACAGTTCAATTTTATTGGCTAATTCAATAATATCTCTTTCAACAATTGGGTTTTCTATTTCTGTTCTAAAACTCTGCATCTTTTTTTATTGAATAAAACCAGCTCCTACCGTGTTATTGTTTTGTGTGTCTATTAAAATGAATGATCCATTGGTTCTATGGTTTTTAAATTGATCATAGAAGATTGGTTTATTTAACTTGAAGGTTACAGAAGCAATATCATTCATCCCCAATCCTGTAACATTGGTATCGGTACCCGAATAATCTGGATGAATTTTATAATGGATTTTATCCACTTTTGCCAACACCTTATTGATACCGTGCTGGACCACATATTTACCTCCAGGTTTCAATTCATCTGAATCCATCCAACATATATTAGCCGTAAATTGTTTATCTATGGTTGGTAAATCGTTTTCCTTTACAATCATATCACCACGACTCACGTTAATATCATCCTCCAATGTTATGGTTACTGACGACCTTCTGGAAGCCGTTTGATATTTCTGGTCGTAGAAATAAATCTCTTTAATTTTAGATTTTGTTTTTGAGGGTAATACCATAATGTCATCACCCACACTTAACTCACCTCCATACACTTTTCCTGCATAGCCTCTAAAATCATGGAAGTCTTCTGTTTTTGGACGAATTACATACTGCACTGGGAAACGCGGTGTTCCAATATTATAAATATCCTTTTTATCCAATTGTTCTAGATGTTCTAGCAAAGATTCACCTGTGTACCAAGGCATATTTTTCGACCTATTCACGACATTATCGCCTTTTAAGGCACTAACAGGTATAAAGGTTATTTTTTGATCTTGATAATCTCTTTTACTCATCAATTCTGAAAAATCAGCTTTGATTTTGTTATAAGTCTCTTCGGAATAATTAACCAAATCCATTTTATTGATAGCTACTACGATGTCTTTAATTCTCAATAAATTATTGATGAAAAAATGACGATTGGTTTGCTCAATAACTCCTTTTCTGGCATCAATTAAAATAATGGCTGCTTGCGATGTTGAAGCACCTGTAACCATGTTTCTTGTATATTCTATATGACCAGGTGTGTCGGCAATAATGTAACTTTTCTTTTGGGTTGAAAAGTAAATATGGGCCACATCAATAGTAATACCTTGTTCTCTTTCGGCTACCAATCCATCGGTTGCCAATGAAAAATCCAAATAGTCGTAACCACGTTGTTTACTGGTTTTTTCAATAGCTTCCAATTTATCGGTAGTTAATGATTTAGTATCATAAAGAATGCGCCCTATTAAGGTGCTTTTACCATCATCTACACTTCCTGCTGTTGCAATTTTTAATACTTCCATTTTATATAATGACCTCTTTTGAGAGGTTTTTTTTAATTAATAAATGATTCTAGAAATAACCTTGTTGTTTCCGTTTCTCCATGGCTGCTTCTGAGCGTTTGTCGTCTATTCTGGCACCACGCTCAGAAATAGTACTTTCCCTAATTTCCTCTACCACTTTGGAAATGGTTGTGGCATCAGACAAAACTGCTGCTGTACAACTCATATCGCCAACGGTTCTAAAACGCACTAAACGTTCTTCAACGGCTTCATGTTCGTCTCTATAAACCACCTCATCATCTGCAGACCAAATCAAACCATCGCGTAAGAAAGTAGCTCTGGTATGCGCAAAATAAATGGAAGGAATTTCGATGTTTTCTCTTTCTATGTAAGACCACACATCCAGTTCTGTCCAGTTTGAAATTGGGAAAACACGTACGTTTTGACCATGTTCAATTTGTCCGTTTAACATATCGAACAATTCCGGACGTTGGTTTTTTTCATCCCATTGTCCAAAATCATCTCGAACAGAGAAAATACGTTCCTTGGCTCTGGCTTTTTCTTCATCACGACGTGCACCTCCTATACAAGCATCGAATTTAAATTCTTCAATAGCGTCTAAAAGCGTAGTGGTTTGCAGCATATTCCTGCTAGCATACCTACCCGATTCTTCCTTTACTTTGCCTTCGTCAATGGAATCTTGTACGTTTCTAACAATTAATTCCAAACCGAGTTCCTTTACCAAACGATCTCTAAATTCTATAGTTTCAGGGAAATTATGCCCTGTATCAATATGCATTAAAGGAAATGGTACTTTTGCGGGATAAAAGGCCTTTACTGCCAATCGTACCAACGTGATGGAATCTTTTCCTCCTGAAAATAACAACACCGGTTTTTCAAATTGTGCTGCTACTTCCCTGATAATATATATGGCTTCGTTTTCTAGTGAATTGATATGTGATGTATCTTTGTTCATAATCATTTTTTTAAGCGTGTAAACCACACTCTCTATTTTCTAATGCTTTTGTTGGATCGAAATATTTAAATTCGTTGGGCAGGTTGTTTTCAATTAGGTAATTATCCAAATCAGAATCAGACCAATAGTAAAAAGGGCTCACTTTTAAGACACCATCTTTACTAACGCTAAAAATCCCAATACTGTCTCTAAAAGCCGTTTGACCTTGACGTAAGTTGGTAAACCAAACTTTAGGTTGGTGCTCTTCCATGGCCCTTCTAAAAGGTTCCAATTTTACTTGTTCGGTAAATAATGCATGTTCAGGTGCATCTATACTAGGTATGCCTAAAACCACATCGCGATGTGCGGTGGTTTGATTCGGCACATATAAAAAAATATTCAAGTTTAAATCTTTAATTACCTGTTCTGCATGACGATAGGTTTGCGGGGTATTGTAGCCCGTATCGCACCAAATAACAGGAATGTTTGCATTAACCGAACTTACAGCTTGTAAAATAGCTGCTTCATATGGGCGAAAATTAGTTGTTATAACCGCTTTATTACTTAGTTCAAATGCCTTTTTGATGATTTCGTAAGGCGTTTTGTCTTTAAATTGGTTATTGAGTTGGTCTACTTGCTTTTGTGGTATCATAATTCAGTTTCTATCTTCCCCATTTTATATTGTTCCAAGCGCGTTCGTGAAAGAAATACAGCACCATTTTGGTAACTAATTCAACCAACCCTATTGAAAATGCCAAAGACAATGTGCCTGTAATTAGCCATGAAATTAAAACGGTGTCTAACGTACCTACTATTCTCCAACTGATTGTTTTAGCAAGACTGCGCTTTACTTTTTCGGTTGAATTATCCGCAGTGCCACTGTTAACTTCTACAACTTTTTCCTCTTTGGTATTTCTGCTTAAAACGCTATCAATAATCATTTTAATTAAATTTTATATTAATCCTATCGATTTAATAGGAATTACAAATATAAAACATATCATGAAACAAAAAAGGCAATCACCTATTTTTTAGAATAATGAAAAATTATTAAGTTGAAACAAAGAAAATAATCAAGAATTAGCGATTATTTTAATAAATTCTCAAAGTTATTTACTCGATAAATCGGCAAGCGTTGTATTTCTAAACACATTTAGAGTGCTATCTCGAACCTGAATCATAAGTTTATGAACGCTACACGCGTCTTCATCAGGGCAGTCGTCGCACTTTTCGTAAAAGTTTAAACTCACACAAGGCACCATGGCAATGGGGCCCTCTAAAACGCGCATCACTTCGGTCATTAAAATATCTTTAGGGTCTTTTCGTAAATAATAGCCCCCGTGTTTTCCCTTTTTGGAACCCAAAAACCCCGATTTACGTAACGTGAGTAAAATGCTTTCCAAAAACTTTTGGGGTATTTGCTCGTGTTTTGCAATTGCACCTACTTGTACCGGTATATCGCTTTCGCTTCTGGCAATATAGGTTAGCGCTTTTAAGCCGTATTTAGTTTTTTTGGATAGCATATTGCTAAGATAGGGATTTTAGTAGAAGGATAAATATTCCAATATTAAAATGATAATTATATATAACAAAAAGAATATTAAGGAGTTAATTATTAAAGAAATCAAATAAAAAAATCCTAAATAGCCTACCCCAACGCCTGCTCCAAATCCGAAATAATATCATCTACATGTTCCAAACCAACAGACACGCGCACTAAACCATCGGTAATGTTAACTTCCAATCGGGCTTCCTCGCCTAAACTATGATGCGTGGAGGATGCTGGATGCGTTACAATGGTTCGGGTATCGCCTAAGTTAGCAGATAGCGAACACATCTTAATAGCATTGATAAATTTTCGTCCTTCATCAATACCTCCCTTAACCTCAAAAGCAACAATATTGCCACCCAATTTCATTTGCTTTTTGGCAACTTCGTACTGGGGATGCGATTTTAAAAAAGGGTATTTTACCCAATTTACTTTCGGATGATTTTCTAAAAACTCGGCTACTTTTAGAGCGTTTTCACAATGTTTTTCAACCCGAACCGCCAGTGTTTCCAAACTTTTCGAAAGTACCCAAGCATTAAATGGCGACATCGCAGGACCTGTATTGCGTGAAAACAAATAAATCTCACGTATTAAATCGGCATTCCCAACGGTTACACCACCCAAAACACGCCCCTGTCCGTCGATAAGTTTCGTTGCCGAATGAATAACCAAATGGGCACCATATTTTATAGGTTGCTGTATATAAGGCGTTGCAAAACAGTTATCAATAATTAAAATAAGATGATGTTTTTTGGCAATGTCTCCCAACAATTGCAAATCGATGATGTCAATACCTGGGTTGGTGGGCGATTCGGCATATAAAATTTTGGTTTCAGGTTTTATAAAGCTTTCAATGTTCTCAGGTTTGTTAATATCGAAATAACTCGTAGTGATATTCCATTTGGGCAAAAACTTGGTGAACATACTATGTGTAGAGCCAAATACCGAACGGGCAGAAACGATATGGTCACCACTATTTAATAAGGCTGCAAACGTTGAAAAAACCGCTGCCATTCCTGTTGCGAAAGCATAACCACTTTCGCCTCCTTCCATTTTGCAAATTTTCTCTACAAACTCGCTGGTATTGGGGTTAGTAAAACGGCTGTAAATATTACGCTCTTTTTCTTCGGAAAACGAGGCGCGCATGTCCTCGGCATCTTCAAACACAAAACTTGAGGTTAAATACAACGGAGTGCTGTGTTCTAAAAAATCAGTACGTTCTAGTTGTGTGCGTATGGCTTCGGTTTCAAACTGTTTTTTGTTACTCATTTTATATTTTTTAGGTTTCGACAGCGCTCAACCTGACATTTATATTTGGCCATGAATTCACTCATTATCTTCATTTTAATTCGTGTATTGGTGGCAATTTAATTTTAATAATGGATTCCTGCTTTGGAGGAATGACAGTTTTTTAATTTATATGTTTTGACAATCTTAAAATATCCCCAAAAACACCTCGTGCGGTAACTTCTGCTCCCGCTCCAGCACCTTGAATGACGATAGGTTGCTCGCCGTAACTCTCGGTAAATATTTCAAAAATAGCATCACTACCTTTTACATGACCTAAAGTACTATCTTCTGGGATAGATACCAATTTTACTTCCAAATTTCCTTTGTCTTTTGATAAATCGCCTGATAAATCTCCCACATATCGCAACACATGACCTGGTTTTTGATTGTCTTTAATTTGTTGATATTTCGCATCTAAAACATCTAATTGACTTAAAAATTCTTCAACAGAAATATTTTGATAGGCTTCAGGAATTAAATTTTGCACGGAAACATTCTCAAATTCATTTTGCAAATCTAACTCTCTTGCTAAAATTAACAACTTTCTAGCCACATCATTTCCTGAAAAATCCTCTCTTGGGTCGGGTTCGGTAAATCCTTTATCAATGGTTTCTTGAACAATGGTACTGAAAGGTTTATCCTGAACCGAAAAATTGTTGAACAAATAACTCAGCGTTCCAGAAAACACGCCACGAATTCGAGTAATATTTTCTCCCGATTCATGCAATAATTTAATGGTGTCAATTAACGGCAAACCTGCGCCAACCGTTGTTTCATAAAGATATTGCTTGTTGTGTTCTTTTAGGTGAATACGTAACGATTTATAAAACTCATGCGAAATGGTATTGGCGATTTTATTGGATGACACCAAATCGAAACCAGCTTCAACCAACGAGATGTAATTTTCATGAAAATTACTACTTGAAGTATTATCAACCGCTATCAAATTTTCTAAATGAAGGGTTTTGGCGTAAATGATGATATCCTCCACCGAACTTTTAAAGTCAGATGATTTTATCTCTGTTGCCCAATTAGTTGTTACGCCTTTTTTATTTAAAAGCAGGCGTTTAGAATTGGCAATAGCAAACACATTCAAATTGATACCTTTTCGTTTTTCGATCTCATCTTTAGATTTTAAAATTTGATTGATTAATGCCCCACCAACACCTCCATGACCAAAAATAGCGATGTTTATCTTTTTGGAAATTCCAAAAATCTCCCCATGAATCACATTCATCGCTTTATGTAATTGGCTCTTTTTAACTACCAAACTCACGTTTCTTCCGGTAACCGTATTATTGAATAACAACGGTGTAATTTGGTTTTTAATGAGGGCGTTAAACGGTTTATGGAACGAACTTAATTCTATCCCAATAATGGAAATGACCGATACATCATCAACCACATCAATTTTATTAACATCCTGAGCATAGAAATCTTTTTCGAATTCACGTTCCAGAGCGATAACCGCTTGGGTGGCTTGGTCGGCATCAATGATTAGCCCGATGCCTCGCTCTGATGAGCCTTGGGAAATGATACTCACACTGATATCTTTATTGGCCAACGCGCCAAAAATTCTAGCATCCACCCCGCTTTTTCCAAGCAAACCACGACCTTCTAAATTCAACAACGCTACATTATCTAAAACCGATAGTGAGGTTACTTCTTTGGAGTTTGGTTTTGCTGTAATCAAAGTGCCCTCATCATCAGCATTGAACGTATTTAAAATACGTAAGTTGATATTTTTCTCAACTAACGGAATGATGGTTTTGGCGTGTAATACCGTGGTGCCAAAATTGGCCAATTCGTTGGCCTCACTAAATGAGAGTTCCCTAATTTTTTGAGCATCCTCCACCAAATCTGGGTTTGCAGTATAAAGACCACTAACATGCGTATAGTTTTGCAACTCTTCAGCATCTAAATAATTAGCTAATAAAGCTGCTGTGTAGTTACTGCCATTGCGCCCTAAAGTAGTGGTTTCATTATTAGAATTGGAGGCTATGAACCCAGTAACAATATGAACCGTATCAGCGTTATGTTGTTTGAAATACTTTTTAATGTTATCTTTTGAAATTTGCGAAATAGGTTTTGCATTCCCAAAATTGTCATCAGTTTTAATGAGTTGTCTGGCATCTGTTGCTTTAGCCTTGATGCTTCTTTGATTCAATAATTCTGAAATTAATTTCACCGATAACAATTCTCCTTGGGCTAAAATCTCGTCTTTTGTTTTTTTGCTATAATCGCGCAACAAACTAACGCCTTCAAACAGTTTTTCTAGGGTTGAAAATTCTTGCGAAAAATCAATATTCTGCAATGGTTCACCTTGATAATTTTTAAAAGCTTCAAAATCTTGTTTATAATCTTTCCCTTTGTGGGCTTTATTTAAAATATCCTCAAGTTCGTCTGTAGCATTACCCCGTGCCGAAACTACTACGGTTATTTTTTCATCCGTTTTTACCTTGTTTTCAATAATGGAAATGACTTTTTCCAATCCTTCACCATTCGCTAGAGACTTTCCTCCAAACTTTAATACTTTCATTCTTTTTCTTTTAGAATTTGGCACAAAAATGCCTTCTATAATTTTTTCTAATTGCTCATACTCCATTAAAAAGGCATCGTGCCCATGTACCGATTGGATTTCATTATATGTTACATTGGCATGGGTCAAAGCTAACTGTTTATGTGTTTGCCTATTTTCCTCAGCGGTAAAAAATAAATCGGAATCCACACCAATAATGTGAATATTGGCCTCAATATTATCCAACACCTTAAAGGCTTCGGGACGTCCTTTGGTAACATCAATGGTTTTTAACAATTGATTCATCAACTTATAGGCTGACAACTGAAACCTTTCTTGTAATTTTTTACCATGGTGTAATAGCCAACTCTCTACGTTAAAAATCTCTAAATCCTCATTTTTGGAGCGCTGAAAACGCTCTTTAAAAGATTCTGGTGTGCGATAGCACAACATAGCATGCATACGAGCATCATGCACAGGATTTTTAGAATTTAATAGAAACTGTTCTTGAATTTGGCAATTGGCAATCAACCAATCAGTCGATTTCCAATCGGTAGCGACAGGTATCAAATGCTGGGTAAAATTGGGCTCTAAAACCGCCATTTCCCATAAAATTCCACCTCCTAAAGAACCCCCAATTGCTGCATACAATTTGCTTGTTTTTAGTTCTTTGAGCCCTATTAAAAACAGTTTGGCTATGTCTCTGGCAACAAAATCTTTATAATTTTCTATGACGAAACCATCAAACCCATTCCCTGGTATATTGAATGCCAAAACAGTGTAAAGTTTGGTGTCGATAACTTTATCATCATCCACTAAATCTTTCCACCAACCATCTTTACCAGATACGTTGCTATTTCCTGTTAAAGCGTGATTCACTAACACAATAGGTGCTGAACCCAATGCTTTACCAAAGGTTTGATAGCTGAGTTTTATCTCAGGAATCAAAACTTGACCCTCGGTTTTAAAATTGTAAATGATGATATGTTGCAAGTTATCTTTCAATGGAAAAATTTCTAATTATTTTATGGTTTTGAAAGCCTCTTTCAAATCATTTTTTAAATCCTCTAGATCCTCAATACCAACGGATAAACGAATTAAATCCCTTGATACACCTGCAGATGCTTGTTCAGCTTCATTTAATTGTTGATGGGTAGTACTTGCAGGATGAATAATTAATGATTTGGTATCACCAATATTGGCTAACAACGAAAATAATTTGGTGTTATCTGCAATCGCTTTGGCGGCTTCAAAACCTCCTTTTGCCCCAAAGGTAACAATACCGCTTTGTCCGTTAGGTAAATACTTTTTCGCTAATGCTTTATATTTACTGCTTTCCAAACCAGGATAATTTACCCATGCTACCTCATCTTGCTGCTCTAACCATGTTGCCAAAGCTAATGCGTTTTTGCTATGTTGCTGGATTCTAACTGGTAAAGTTTCCAAGCCTTGTATAATATTAAAAGCATTGGTTGGACTCAAAGCACCTCCAAAATCGCGCAAACCTTCTAAAATTAATTTAAACGTATAAGATGCGGCACCTAAAGTTTCGTGATATTTCAATCCGTGGTAACCTGCAGAAGGCTCTGTAAATTCTGGAAATTTCCCATTTGACCAATCAAAAGTACCGGCATCAATAATGGCACCTCCTAATGAGTTTCCTTGTCCGCCAATATATTTTGTCAACGAATGGATGACTATATTTGCCCCATGATTTATAGGGTTCAACAAAGCTGGGGTTGCCACTGTGTTGTCCACTATAAAAGGGACGCCTGCAGCTTTTGAATGTTCTGAAATGGCTTCTAAATCTAAAACATCCAATTTTGGGTTTCCAAGAGATTCCACAAAAAATGCTCGGGTATTATCTTGAACTGCCTTGGCGAAATTATCTGGGTTATCGGCATCTACAAAGGTAGTTGTTATACCTAATCTTGGTAATGTGACTTTTAATAAATTGTATGTTCCTCCATACAAACTACTTGATGCTACAATGTGGTCGCCTGCTTTCAATAAAGTAAGCAATCCTGTTGAAATAGCAGATGTACCCGATGCAAAAACCACAGCTCCAATACCGCCTTCAATGGCTGCTAAACGTTCTTGTAAAATTTGATTGGTTGGATTGTTTAAACGTGTGTAAATAAAACCTAATTCTTGTAATGAAAATAAATTGGCTGCATGATCCGAGTTATTAAATACATAGGATGTGGTTTGATAAATTGGAACGGCGCGTGTTCCTCCATTGGCCTTAAAATCATGTCCGGCATGTAATGCGTTAGTTGCTAATTGATGTGTACTCATTTTTCTAATTTTTTGAGTTAATAAATTGATTAAATCAAAAGTCAAATGTCCTGTAAAAGACATACTTAATAGAAAAATGTTAAAAAGAAATTATTAAAATTACATTTTGTAATTTTTGGGTTATCTATCCATAATTTTTCAAATATAAATTCGAAACAGGGTAGAATTTAGCACCTTCTTTACGGGTAAAGGGTTGCTAAGGCTTCACAGGGTCTAATCCCTCCACCTTTCTTGATAACATTTCAGTAAGTTTTTGAACTTTGTGATTGCAAATATTCGTTTAGAAAAAGTTAAAATCCAAATTTTTGGCTGTAAATTTTTAAAAAAACTATTTTCCTTCCTGGGTTTCTTCAAACTTTTGTCTTATTATGACATCTATGGGTTTGTTTTGAATTTTAGACTCCAACCAAGAGATAATATCTAAATATAAAAAAGCACGGCTTTGGTAAGGGTCATCTTCAAATTCCTTTAATTTTTTGTGAAGTTTGATAAATTCGTCCCTGACTTCATGTGGATAAATTTCGCCTAAACCTCTTAAAAATTTGATAAACTCTTTTTGTACTTCATACAAATCTTCCATTTTAATCAAGAACTTATAGGTGCTCTTAATCAAGACATCTAAGTTGTAATCAAGCCCCGCTTCATAGTGAGCCACCAGATTCAATATTCTGGAAAAACACAACAAATCTTCTCGCATTTGAAGGGATTTGTTACTAATTATTTTTTCTAAATATTTGATACATTTTTTATTCTCACCAGCCCCAAAATACATACTGGCAATCTTGTAATAGAATACCATAATGTGATGCTCGTCAATACGATCTTTATAGTCTTTTAAGCGCTCCAAAACTTCATCAATCAACGGCAACCCCTTTTTAAAGCTACCTTCCATAAAGTGAAGGTTGAACTTATTGTTAAAAATGTATAAAAAGGCTAGACTTTCGTTATTGTCATCCAAAGGAAACCATTTTTCTTTGGTTATTGATTCCAGTTGCAGCAATGTTTCTTTAAATTTTTCATATTGCCTTAAGTAGAATAGTGTTTCTAGCAGATAATGATTGCCTCTTAAAAAGAAAACTGGATTTAAAATAATTTGATCTTTATTTTCGTAAAATAAGCTAACCCATTTTGATGCATATTTGTAACAAGACAAAAAGTCTACCGTTAAAAAACTGTACCACAAATAGGATTTGTATAGCCAAAGTTTTTCCCGAAAACCTAATTTGTTGATGTCATATTTTGGTAGCCTGTCGTTAAAATATTTTGTTATTACTTGATGTTCTTCATCATTTTTTACATAACCAGTCTTTAAAAATAACCCATACAATTGAAGCGATAAATTAGATAATTTACTAGCTAAAACGTTTTGTAAACTCAACTCTTTAGCTTGAATGGTTAGTTCGTCTGCACGATTACTTAAGCTTCTTGTAATGTATTGAGATTCAATAACCTTTTCCAATTCAACAATTTCATAAGCAATATTTTTTTCTTCATTGGCAATAGCTAAACTTTTAGCTTTATCCAGAATTTTCAAACTTTGCTTGTATAATCCTTTGTGATACAAAATAGTAGCAAAATCTAATTGTTCACGAATTTGAATACGGATGTTTTGGTGGGATGGGTTTAAACGTAAGCTTATTAGAATTTGTTTGTATAAATGCGCTTTCAGATTTGATAATTGTTGCTTCTTTACAATACCTTTTTTTAAGATAGCACTTTCATCATAAACTGAAAGTTTATCAAGAATATTAAACAATGTGAGAAATTTGGAGTCTTCATTTACCCCTAATCTCCCTACGTAAAGCTTAAATTGTCGCTTTTCAGATTTAGACAATGACTTTACTAACACAAACAAATTATCTTTTTGTTCTTTCGTCATAGTTACAAAAACAATATTAAAATATTGATTTTCAGTTATTTAATACACTTATTTTAGAGTTAAACATCGTAATAATTTGGTGTTCAATTCTGTTTTTAAGAAACCAAAATATACATTCGTAATACAATAAGAAAATATATTTTAATAAATGTCTGATAATAAAGTTCAAATTTTTGATACAACGCTGAGAGATGGCGAGCAAGTACCTGGTTGTAAGTTGAATACTGAACAGAAATTAATTATTGCAGAACAGCTCGATAATCTAGGCGTTGATATTATAGAAGCCGGTTTCCCGGTATCAAGTCCCGGAGATTTTAAATCGGTTGAGGAAATTTCAAAAATCGTGAAGCATGCAACGGTTTGTGGTTTAACGCGCTCTGTAGAAAACGATATAAAAGTAGCGGCAGAGGCATTAAAATATGCTAAAACTGCACGAATACATACAGGCATTGGAACTTCAGATTCTCACATAAAACACAAATTTAAATCTAACAGAGAGGCTATTATTGAACGCGCTGTGAAAGCGGTTACTTATGCTAAATCTTTCGTAGAGGATGTTGAGTTTTATGCTGAAGATGCTGGAAGAACGGACAATGACTATTTAGCCAGAGTTTGTGAAGCGGTTATTAAAGCTGGTGCTACCGTTTTGAATATCCCAGATACCACTGGTTACTGTTTACCACATGAATATGGTGCCAAAATTAAATACCTTAAAGAAAATGTAAAAGGTATAGAAAAAGCCATTTTATCATGCCATTGCCATAACGATTTAGGTCTGGCAACTGCCAACTCCATTGAAGGTGTTATAAACGGTGCTCGCCAAATTGAATGTACCATAAATGGTATTGGTGAACGTGCTGGTAATACAGCTTTAGAAGAAGTGGTCATGATTTTAAGACAACATCCTTATTTGAATTTAGATACCAATATTAAATCTGAGATGCTTTATGGTATGAGTCAATTAGTATCAGATAGCATGGGTATTTACACGCAACCTAACAAAGCCATAGTAGGGGCCAATGCTTTTGCCCATAGTTCTGGAATCCACCAAGATGGTGTGATTAAAAACCGTGAAACATACGAAATTATAGACCCTAAAGATGTTGGTGTTACTGAATCTGCCATTGTATTAACAGCAAGAAGCGGCCGTGCAGCATTGGCTTACAGAGCAAAAAATATTGGATATGAATTGACTAAACTTCAATTGGATGAAATCTACACAAACTTTTTAGATTTTGCCGATAATAAAAAAGAAGTGGATGATAATGATATCCATCAAATAATAGAAAACAGTAAAGTATATAAGGAAATTACTTCTGCTTAAATAAAGTAAAATGAAATTAAATATTGCCGTTTTACCAGGCGATGGTATAGGTCCTGAAGTTACAGCCCAAGCCGTTAAGGTCTTGAAAGCGATAGCTATGGAGTTTAACCATATTTTTACTTTTAATTATGGGCTTGTGGGTGCTTCGGCCATTGAAAAAACTGGAAATCCTTTACCTGAAGAAACCATTAGCATTTGCAAAAAAGCAGATGCTATTTTATTTGGAGCCATTGGCAACACTTCTTACGATTTAAACCCAGACGCAAAAATTCGACCTGAGCAGGGGCTTTTAGGGTTACGTAAAACTTTAGATTTATTTGCTAATATACGTCCAGTAATTGCCTATGAAGAAATACTTAACAAGTCTTCTTTAAAGAAAAGTCAAATAAAAGACACCAATATTCTTATTTATAGAGAACTTACAAGTGGCATTTATTTTGGTGAAAAGAAATTAAGTGATGACGGTAAAAAAGCATCTGATATTTGCGAGTACACCCAAGACGAAATTGAGCGCATTGCACACTTAGCTTTTAAAGCGGCCCATTCAAGAAAGCGAAAACTCACCCTAGTTGACAAGGCCAATGTTTTGGAAAGTTCAAGACTTTGGCGCAGAGTTATCCAAAAGATGGAACCACAATATCCAGATGTAAAAACTAATTACATGTACGTTGATAAGGCCGCCATGGAATTGATTATAAACCCAAAACAGTTTGATGTTATTTTAACAGAAAATATGTTTGGTGATATCCTATCTGAAGAAGCCAGTGTTATTGTTGGGTCTATAGGTTTATTGGCATCTGCATCAATAGGAAAAAACCACGCCATGTTCGAACCCATTCATGGTGCTTATACCCGAGCCACTAACAAGGGCATTGCTAATCCCATTGCGTCTATTTTATCTGCAGCTATGTTACTAGATCATTTTGGCTTAGACGATGAAGCTGCCTTAATTAGAGAGGGGGTTGACAAATCATTAAAACTGCATATTACCACCCCTGATTTAAACAATAAATACGATAATATAAGCACCACTAAAGTTGGTGATTTCATTGAAGATTTTATAAATCATCCAGATGAAACCAACTTAAATTTTACCAACATACATTTAGGACAATCCACTATTATTTAATTATTTTTGAGTTAGTCACCAATACAAATTGAACAACGGATTTGCAAAAAAGCGCATTTATGAAATGTGCTTTTTTTATTCAGGAAACTTTAATCGAATCTTATCCAAACACAAATTATGAATACTGCCTACATGTGTATGTTTTTTTGAAGTATCTGGTTTATAGGAGCCTTCTTGAACCTGACCACCAATTTTTTGATAAGCTTCTCTAAAACTTATGCCTTTTTCAACCAAGGTGTTTATATTATCAACTGTGAATAGATATTTATATTTATCGTCTTGGACGTCGATATCATTGACAATAATTTGTTGAATAGAATAATTAAAAATATCCAAAATATCCTTCATATCTTCAAAGGCACTAACCATATTTTCTTTTAGCAATTGAAAATCTCGGTGATAACCACTTGGCAAATTATTGGTTATTAAAATCATTTCTGTTTGTAAGGCTTGAATTTTATTTGATTTCCCCCTAATTAACTCAAAAACATCTGGGTTTTTTTTATGCGGCATGATGCTACTTCCTGTAGTTAGCGCATCAGGGAAGGAAATGAACCCAAAATTCTGGCTCATATATAAACACACATCCATTGCAAACCGAGCCAAAGTATTACTCAATCCACCTAATGCTGCCGCTATAGTTCGTTCATTTTTACCGCGTCCCATTTGGGCAGCTACCACATTATACTTTAATGTTGTAAAGCCCATTTCTTTAGTTGTCAATTCTCTGTCGATTGGAAACGAGCTACCATAACCTGCAGCCGATCCCAACGGGTTTTGGTCGACAGTTTTTAATGCAGCATGTAATAAATAAACATCATCAATCATGAGTTCTGCATAAGCTGAAAACCATAGGCCAAATGATGACGGCATGGCTACTTGTAAATGTGTATAACCAGGTAAAACTTTATTTTTATGAGTTTCTGCTAAATTTAAAAGCGTATCGAATAACGTCCTTGTTTTATACTTTACTATGTTTAAATTGTCTTTGTAATAAAGGTGAAGTGCTACTAAAACTTGATCATTTCTAGAACGGGCTGTATGGATTTTTTTACCTACCTCTCCTAAGGATTTTATGAGTTCAAATTCAATTTTAGAGTGTACATCTTCAAATTGCTCTTCAATGCTAAAAGTTCCATTTTCAATTTGTTTTTCTAAAACTTTTAATCCTCCTAAGAGCTCAACCAATTCATTGGTACTCAAAATGCCAATTTTTTGAAGCATTTTAGCATGCGCTTTAGAAGCAATTATATCATATTTTGCTATGTGAATATCAATTTCCCTATCGTTTCCAACGGTAAAATGTTCTATTTTTTTATCAATTGATAAACCTTTGTCCCAGAGTTTCATTTCTTTAATGTTTATGCTTAGAGTCGTTTACACAATGACTCTGTTTAACAATTCAACATAAATTTTTATGCCTTCTTCAATTTCATTGAGATATATAAATTCATCTGCTGAATGCGAACGTGTGCTATTGCCAGGTCCTAATTTTAAACTAGAGCATGTTAAAACCGCTTGATCAGATAATGTTGGCGAGCCATAGGTTTCTCTTCCCATAGCTATTCCTGCTTTTACCAAATCGTGATTTAAAGGAATTGACGATGAATTTAAACGTAAACTTCTTGGTGTAATACTGTCGCAAGGCGATTTTTCTTGTAAAATTTTTGCGATTTCAGCATTGGTATAAGCATCATTCACCCGAACATCAATAACCAAATCCACATCGGCGGGAACTGCATTGTGTTGTGTACCAGCTTTAATCTGTGTAACCGTTAACTTGACATCGCCTAAAACATCGGATGTTTTTTCAAACTTAAAATCCTTAAACCATTGCAGTACTTTTATTGTATTGTAAATACAATTATTATCGTTAGGATGCGCCGCATGACTTGGAGTGCCTACAACTTTGGCATCAAAAACCACCAACCCTTTTTCGGCAACTGCTAAATTCATTAGTGTTGGCTCACCCACAATAGCAACATCTATTTTGGGAATGATGGATAGCATGCTATTTAAACCATTGGGGCCACTACTTTCCTCTTCTGCGGAAGCGACCAAAACCAGATTATATTTCAAGTTTTCTTGATTATAAAAGTATGTGAAAGTTGCTATTAATGATACTAAACAACCTCCTGCATCATTACTACCTAAACCATATAATTTACCATCTTCAATAATTGCTTTAAAAGGGTCTTTCGAATAAGCGCTATTTGGTTTTACGGTATCGTGATGGGAGTTCAAAAGTAATGTGGGGTTGTTTTCATCAAAATGCTTATTTACTGCCCATACATTGTTTTTAGTGCGTTTATAATCAATAAGATAACGCTTCATCCAAGCTTCAATAATAGATGCTGTTTTATCTTCTTCTGATGAAAAAGAGGGAGTTTCTATTAATTTTTTTAATAGAGAAATAGCATCGTTTGTTAGTTGTTCTAGCGTCATTTTAGAGTGTAATTCTGGTAAAATTATCATTTTCTTGGGTCAACATGGATATATTTCCCATATTAATTGTTTTTACTCCATTTTTCAGCGCATCAAAACAGTTTTCTAATTTAGGCAACATACCATCAGCTATGATGCCCTCGTCCAATAATTCCTTGTATAGTTTTGAATTGATGTGCTTTACAACTGAATTTTTGTTTTTAATATCTTTTAAAACCCCATGTAATTCAAAGCAATAATAAATGGACGTTTCGTAAATTTCACTCATCCCTATAGCTAATTGCGAAGTAACCGTATCTGCGTTAGTGTTTAACAATTGTCCTTTACCATCATGTGTTATTGCACAAAATACAGGGATAAAATTAGCATCAAGCAATTTGTTGATTGATTTGTTAGCTACTTCTTTTACATCACCCACAAAACCGAAATCGATATCTTTTACTGGTCGTTTATCAGAAAGGATACTATTGGCATCTGCACCCGTTAAACCAATGGCATCAATGTGTAATGCTTGCAGTTTTGCCACTATATTTTTATTTACCAAGCCACCATAAACCATCGTTATTACCTCTAAGGTTTCGGCATCGGTAATGCGTCTGCCATTCACCATATGGGATTCTATGCCCAATTTTGAAGCTATGGCAGTAGCTCGCTTTCCACCTCCATGCACCAAAATTTTCTTGCCATCTAAATTTGAAAACAACTTAAGAAAATCATCCAACGCGGTATCATCTTCGATGATGTTTCCTCCAATTTTTACTATGGAAAGTTTTTCTTTAAGCATTTTCTAATATTTTTTTCAACACCAATTGCGCTGCGAATGTTCTATTATTGGCCTGTTGAATAACTATCGAACTATCACTGTCTAGAACCGCATCTTCAACAATTACATTACGTCTTACAGGTAAACAATGCATAAACTTGGCATTCCCCAATTTTTCTTTGGTAATCATCCAATTGGGGTCGGTATTTAATATTTGCCCGTAGCTTTCATAAGAGCTCCAGTTTTTTACATAAACAAAATCGGCATTTTTAAATGCTTCTTCTTGATTGTGTATTATTGACGTTTTTCCGGTTATCTCCGGGTTCAAATTATAGCATTCAGGGTTGGTAATCACAAACTCAACATCCATTTTTTGCATGGCTTGGGTAAAACTATTGGCAACTGCATGCGGTAAAGCCTTGATGTGTGGTGCCCAACTTAAAACCACTTTTGGTTTTCTGGTTTTTGCATGTTCTGAAATGGTAATCGCATCGGTTAGCCCCTGTAATGGGTGACCAGTGGCACTTTCCATATTAACAATAGGCACCGAAGCATATTTTTTGAACGACATCAATACCTGTTCACTTTCGTCTTTAGCTTTATCGTTTAAGGTTGGAAATGCCCTAACCGCTATAATATCACAATATTGCGAAACCACTGCGGCGGCTTCTTTAATATGTTCTGCAGTATTCCCGTTCATAACCGTACCATCACCAAACTCGATGCCCCAAGCATCTCCTGAAACATTCATCACAATAGGATTCATACCTAAATTCAATGCGGCTTTTTGAGTACTCAAACGGGTACGTAAGCTTGAATTAAAAAATAACAACCCTAGGGTTTTATTTCTTCCTAATTCAATATATTTCAGTGGATTTTTCTTTAATTCCTTAGCTTCTTCAATCCAAGAATTAATATTATCTATATCGTTTATTGAAATATAATGATCCATTTATTTCTATTTTATTCTAGTGTAGGGTTGTTTGTTTTCAAAAGCATTTAAAATGAAATGATCTTCCAAACCGTTCACAATCCAAGTTTCAATATGGGCGTTTTTTGCTAATGATGCTGCTTCTATTTTTGATTGCATACCACCGCTACCATGTGATGATTTAGAATTGACTATTTGCTCTTTCAATGTATTGAAATCTTCAACAATTTCAATGGTTCTTGGAAAACCATTCTCCATAGATTCTTTGGTATAAATACCATTTGTGTTGGTTGCAATAATGAATAAATCGGCTTTTAGAAGTGATGCTGTAAGTGCTCCAAGTTTATCATTATCACCAAATTTTATTTCATCGGTAGCCACCGTATCGTTTTCATTAATTATAGGAATGTAATTGTTGTTTACCAAAACATTAATGGTATTTACAATATTGGTTTTACTTTCCTCTTTTTCAAAATCGGAATAAGACAATAAACACTGCGAAGTCAATAAACCGTACTCCCTAAAAATTTCTTGATAGATACGTATTAAGTGTGGTTGACCTATAGAAGCCAGGGCTTGTTTAACAAATACATCTTCTTGCTTGCTTTCCAACTTTACAAACTGTTTTGCCACCGCAATAGCACCAGAACTTACAATAATAAACTCGCAAGTGTCTTTAAGTTTTGCTATTTGGTTGGCAATATCTTCAATTTTACCTCTGGAAATATTATCAGTTTCCTTGGTAAGTGTATTGGAGCCAACTTTTAGTAATATGCGTTTTTTTCTTTGCATGTTATCTTATTTGTCCGTTACCATAAACATACCATTTATTGGTTACCAAATGTTGTAACCCAATAGGTCCCCGTTGATGCAATTTATCAGTACTAATGGCCAATTCGCCACCCAAACCTAGTTGACTTCCGTCGGTAAATCGCGTGGATGCATTTTGGTAAACTGCGGCAGAATCAACATTTTCCATAAAGGATTTTGCCTCCGTATCATTTTTTGTAATGATGGATGCCGAATGCCCTCCTGAATATTTATTGATTTTTGTGATGGCATCTTGAGTTGAATCAACTTCACCAACTACAATTTTGTAGTCTAAAAACTCTTCATACCAAATGTCATCGGATTTGATGGCTTCAATATAATAGTTCTTAGAGATGGTTTCATCTCCTAAAATTTCTACATTATGTGCTTTTAAATTTGAAATCAACGTGTTTATAAAATCTTCTTTGTTAGGAAGATTTTTATCAATCAACACTTTATCCAAGGCATTACACGCTGAAATTTTCGCTGTTTTGGCATTGATAATCACTTTCAAGGCCATCTCTAAATCGGCTTCTTTTTCAATAAACACAAAGTTATTACCACGACCACTGACTATTACGGGGCAATTGGCATGCTGCTTTACAAAAGCAATTAATTGTTCACCACCACGAGGCACTATTAAATCTACTTTTTGGGTTGGGTTTTCCAAAAATTCTTGGGTTTCGGTTCGGTTAAACTGCAAATATTCCACCCAACTAGTTGAGGCATTTTCTTCTTTTAAAGCTTGGTGCCATAACTCCACAATTTTTAAGTTGGAGCACAAAGATTCCTTACCGCCCTTCAACAAAATTTTATTACCAGATTTAAAAGCAATTCCAGCAGCTTCTACCGTTACATCGGGTCTTGATTCATAAATGATTAATACCGTTCCAAAGGAAGAGGTTTTGTTGTAAACCTGTAAACCATTGTCGTGTTTAAAACTAAAAAGTTCTACACCAATAGGATCGTTTTGTGATGCTAGATGTGTCACAGACTTTATCATCTCATCCACTTTGGAATTATCAACTTTCAATCGGTCGTACATAGATATGTCATCGCCTTTGTAAGCTTCTAAATCCTTTTTATTAATTTCAATAATGGCTTTCCTTTCTTTTTGTAAAAGTGATGCCATTTTTAGTAACACGGCATTTCGTTTTTCAATAGATAGTAAAGTGTTCATTTTTCTTGTTGTTATATACATAATGGTTACTCAACAAACTATTAAGTTCATACCCGATTATGAATTTATAATTTTATCCTAAACTTTTAGAGTACTTGTTTTAAAGCATCAAAAAACTGATCGATATGTTCTTTTTTTAAGGTTAATGGCGGTAAAATCCTTATGAGTTTCTTATTTGAAGCACCACCTGTAAAAATATGATGCTCGTAAATGAGTTTTTTTCTGAGGTCTCCCACTTCAAAATCGAATTCCAAGCCTAGCATTAAACCTCTACCCTTGATATTTTTTATCTGTGGAATGGTTTTAGCTTTTGAAATGAAATATTCAGACATTTCATTGACGTTATCCATTAATTTTTCTTCTTCAATGGTATTTAAAACCGCTAAACCCGCAGCGCAGGCCAAATGATTACCACCGAATGTAGTCCCCAACATACCATGTTTTGCTTCAATGTCAGGATGAATTAAAATGCCGCCAATAGGAAAACCATTACCCATTCCTTTGGCAATGGAAATAATATCAGGGGTTACGTTGTAATGCTGAAACGCAAAGAATTTGCCCGAACGCCCGTAGCCTGCTTGCACCTCATCGGCAACAAACATGGTGTTGTTTGCTTTACACAGCGCATATACTTGTTCAAAAAAGTCCTTTGTACCTTGGTCCAGCCCACCAACACCTTGAATAAACTCTACAATTACAGCACAAACATCGCCTTTCTCCAATTCTGCTTTTACGCCTAAAATATCATTAAGCTCTAAAATAGTAACTTTTTGTTGAGCATTGATGGGTGCCACAATATTAGGATTATCGGTAACAGCAACCGCCGCCGAAGTACGTCCATGAAAACTATTTTTAAAAGCTACAACCCGCGCTTTTCCCGTTTTAAACGATGCTAATTTCAATGCATTTTCATTTGCTTCAGCACCTGAATTGCACAAGAATAATTCAAAACCATGACATCCAGAAAGCGATTCAATTTTATCAGCTAACTCAACCTGTAAAGGGTTTTGAATAGCATTGGAATAAAAACCCAAAGCTTTAACTTGACTTGTAACCGCCTCTACGTAGTTTGGATGTGCATGCCCAATGGAAATTACAGCATGACCTCCATAAAGGTCTAAATATTCTGTACCTAGTTCGTCGTAAACATGAACATCTTTACCAGAAACTGGAGTTACATTATATAATGGATAAACGTCAAATAATGGCATTTTAAGTTTTTTTAATTTGATTTATTTTCTCGAAAGAAGCCACTAATCCTTGAATCAAAGCAGAGCTTAAACCTTGATGTTCCATAGCATTTAATCCTTCAATGGTGCATCCACTTGGCGTGGTTACACGGTCTATTTCCTGTTCTGGATGTCTTCCAGATTCTATCAATAAACTGGCAGCACCAAAACACGTTTGAGTAGCCAATTGATGAGCTTCATGGGCTTCAAAACCTAATTGGATAGCCCCTTGAGTTGTTGCACGTACAAGGCGCATCCAAAAGGCAATACCACTAGCGCAAATTACGGTAGCCGCTTGGATGTGTTCTTCCGGAATTACCATGGTAGTTCCCAACTGATTAAATATTTTTTTGGCTAAATCCATCTTACTCTCTCCCTTGGTATTGGCTGCTAAACAGGTCATGGATTTTCCAATGGAAATGGCTGTATTGGGCATAACGCGTATTATGTTTTTATCACTTCCAATGATGCTTTCAATTTTAGAGATCTCAAAACCTGCTGCTACCGACATAACAACATGTTGATCTATAATACTTGGAGAAACCGTTTCTAAAACCTTTTCAATATGCCTAGGCTGTAAAGCAAAAATTAAAATATCAGATTCTTTAACTGCCAAAACATTATCGTTAGTGATGGTGACATACTCTTCATCATTAAACATACTGAGTGCCGATGTATTTTTATCGGTTAGATACAATGATGTAAATGTCTTGTTTTTTATGAGTCCTTTGGCGATAGAACTTCCTAAGTTGCCGGTTCCTATGATGGCTATTTTCATTTCCCTTGTTTTTAAAAATATGTTGCCTTTAATTGCAATCCTGTTGTTTCATCTAGACCAAACATTAAATTCATATTTTGAATAGCCTGACCAGACGCTCCTTTTAATAAATTATCAATAATACTGGTTATTAGTAATTTACCATGATGCTTATGTAAATGAATTAAACAATTATTGGTGTTTACCACTTGCTTTAAATGCAGTACTTCATCTGAAACAAATGTGAATTTAGCGTCTTTGTAAAATGCCTTGTAAATAGAATTGGCTTGGTCCAAAGAACCATCAAAATCAGTATAAAGCGTTGCAAAAATACCTCTTGAAAAATTACCTCGATTGGGCATAAAAAGGATTTCTGAGGAATAGCTTTTTTGCAAATGCTTAACCGATTGATTGATTTCCCCTAAATGCTGATGCGTGAAAGGTTTGTAATATGAAAAATTATTATCACGCCAAGGAAAATGAGAGGTTTCAGACAATGAAGTTCCTGCCCCAGTTGCCCCCGTTACGGCATTTACATGTACATCTTTTTTCAATAAATTTGAATGAGCCAATGGTAACAAGGCCAACTGAATAGCTGTTGCAAAACAACCTGGATTAGCTATATAATTAGCTTTTTTTATGGATTCCTTATGCAATTCCGGTAATCCGTAGGTAAAGGTTTTCCCATTAAAAACTTTATCTTTTTCTAGTCTAAAGTCGTTCCCTAAATCAATGATATTGGTGTTATCTGAAAAGGTATTACCAGACAAAAATTTAATCGAGTTACCATGTCCTAAACACAAAAACAGCACATCAACATCTTGATTTACTTTATTGGTAAACTTTAAATCCAAACTACCTATCAAGTCTTGATGCACCTTACTAATTTTGTTCCCAGCGTTACTGGTACTGTAAACAAAATCTATTTTAGCTTCAGGGTGGTTAATCAAAAGTCTTATCAATTCGCCTGCTGTGTAACCTGCACCACCTATAATGCCAACTTTAATCATCGCTATTTGAATTTACTTGTTGGTATATTTTATTTTGGTTTCCGAAAATTTTAATAAACCCTTTTGCTTCATCTGCAGTCCAACCTTTATTTTCTTCACCATAGCTTCCAAACTTCGCACTCATTAAATCGTGTTTTGATGAAATACCATCCAAACTAAAGTGGTAAGGTTTTAAAGTGACTGTTACATCTCCAGAAACTTTATCTTGGCTACTTTGCAAAAAGGCTTCCATGTTTCGCATTACAGGATCCAAATACTGCCCTTCATGCAAATGCATACCGTAAAAACTGGCTATGTATTCCTTATGTTGTAATTGCCATTTGGTTAGGGTATGTTTCTCTAAAAGATGATGTGCTTTAATGGTGATTAATGCCGCCGGTGCCTCAAAACCAACACGACCTTTTATGCCTACAATGGTGTCGCCCACATGAATATCTCTACCTATGGCATATGCTGAAGCTAAATTATTTAGGGTCTCAATATTGATTTCTGGTTCATTTTCAACACCATTTACTGCAACTAGTTCACCTTTTTTAAAAGTTAATTTAACTTTTTCCTCTTCAGCATGCTTAACCTGAGAAGGGTAAGCTTCTTCTGGTAAAGGTTTATCCGAAGTTAATGTTTCAGAGCCTCCAACACTCGTGCCCCACAACCCTTTATTGACAGAATATTTAGCTTTTTCCCAAGACATATCGATACCATTTGTTTTCAGGTAATCTATCTCTTGTTGCCTAGTTAATTTTTCGTCTCTAATGGGTGTGATAATTTTAATATTTGGTGCCAATGTTTGGAAAATCATATCAAAACGTACTTGGTCATTTCCGGCACCCGTACTACCGTGAGCTATATATTCGGCATCAATACTTTTTGCATATTCGATAATTTCAATAGCTTGAATGATACGCTCTGCACTTACCGATAAAGGATACGTATTGTTTTTAAGTACATTTCCAAATATTAAATACTTAACTACTTTATTGTAAAAAGTTGCCACTGCATCAATATTCTTATAGGTTGAAACACCCATTTTATAAGCATTCGTTTCAATTTTATCAATTTCAGCTTTCGTAAAACCCCCAGTATTAACACTAACAGCATGTACCTCATATTTTTTTGATAAGCTAACTGCACAATACGAGGTGTCTAATCCGCCACTATAAGCTATAACTAATTTTTTCATTTTTTACTTTTTATCTTTTTTTAAAAACATGGCTTCTTTGATGTGTTTCAACCTATTGAAAACCTTCTCTTTTACTTTTTTTGTATCTTTTTTATCCTGCTTTTCTGGGTCGTACAACATACCTGTACAAAGGCACATTTTTCTGTTTGTTCGTGTTAAAACATCATAGTTTCTGCAGGTTTGACAACCATCCCAAAAAGTAGGATCATCTGTTAATTCGGAGAATGGCACTGGTTTATAGCCTAATTCTGTATTCATTTTCATTACTGCTAAACCAGTGGTGATACTGAATACTTTAGCATCTGGAAATTTGGTTCTAGAATGCTCAAATACTTTGTGTTTAATTTGTCTAGCTAATCCACCACCTCTATAATCTGGGTGAACAATTAATCCTGAATTAGCTACAAATTTACCATGACCCCATTTTTCTATATAACAAAATCCAGCAAATTTATCGCCATCTAAAGCGATAACAGCGTTACCATTTTCCATTTTTGTAGCTATATACTCTGGAGTTCTTCTTGCAATTCCTGTACCTCTAACCGCTGCAGATTCTGCAATGGTTTCGCAAATAATTTCTGCGTATTTTATATGTGATTTATCGGCTATTACTACCTTCATTTCATAATTTTATAAGTAATAATTATTTTTTTTGATGGCTGAACTGGACTCACCTAATTCAATAAATGTTAACACACCACTAAGGACGAAGAGAAAATTTATGACGCATGAGATTATGGCTATTATTTAAATTAACTAAATTTTGAAATGATATGAAAAAAATTCTAGGCACTTTGAAAAATTAAAATTACGTTTATTGATGCTTTCTTTAGAAGATTAAAAGCGGCTACGGGGGTTGCTAGCGGGCAACCTGCGAAACACATAACGTATTTTATTTAAATTTTTCATAATGTAAAGCTATAATTTTATTTTATACATGTGATAAAAACCAATATTTTTTTTAAAAAATTATTAATATTTAACAAAATGGAGATATTTTTTATAAATAATGCTAATAATTAGCAAGGTATTTAGAATAAAAAAAGGAGCTCAATAGCTGAACCCCTTTTTTACTTAACTATATGAGCCGAAAATTTTTAAAGCTTTTTAATTTTTATATTTCTAAACCATACTTTGTCTCCATGGTCCTGAAGGCCAATATGTCCCGTATGATGTTTACCGAAATGCTCCCAACCTTTAAATTTGGAATTTTCAACCATCGTGTCCCAAGCTTCCCCATGAAGAGGAAAACTTACAATTTTAGTTCCATTAAGTTTTACTTCACCTTCATTGGTCTTATGGTTGACTTTTAAAACACATAAGTTCCATTCACCTGCTGGATGACATACATCTTTTTCAGGCTGAACTAAATCATACAAAGCGCCAGCTTGGTGGTATTTGGGATTAGCTTTGGCATCTGGATGTCGTTCATTATCCAATACTTGGATTTCCGGACCAGATTGGTAGGCTTCATTTAAACTTGGATCTTCAAATACACCGAAAAAAATTCCACTATTTCCTCCCTCAGATATTTTCCATTCAATGGATAATTCAAAATTTGTAAAGGTGTCTTTGGTAATGATATTTTTTCCTCCATTTTCACCAGGATTAAAAACCAATGTTCCATCTTCAATAGTCCACTCCGGATGCATCTCATCAGTTAAATAACCACGCCATTTCTCGAGTGAAGTTCCATCAAAAAGGGTTATCCACTCCACCTTAGAATTCACTTCTTTTTCAATTTCCTCTAAAGTACCTTCCGTTTGTTTTGAATTTTCCTTACATGTAAAAATTGTGACACCAAGTAATACGAATATTAATATTTTTTTCATTTTAAAATAGTTTATATGCCTAAAATTCTTCTCAAGTGCTTATCATCAGTATCACTCCCTCCAGCAAAATCATCAAATCGCTTATTGGTCGCTTCAATAATATGGTTATTAATAAAATTAACTCCTTCTCGTGCTCCCTGCTCAGGACTTTTTATAACACATTCCCACTCCAAAACGGCCCATACATCGCATCCGTATTCGGTTAATTTTGAAAATACTTTCTTGAAATCCACTTGTCCATCTCCAGGAGAACGATATCGCCCTGCTCTATCTTTCCAATCATTATAGCCACCAAATGTTCCTTTTTTGCCCGTAGGATTAAATTCTGAATCCTTTACATGAAAAGCTTTTATAAATTCGTGATAATGGTCTATATACTTTATGTAATCTAACTGCTGTAAAACAAAATGTGATGGATCGTATAAAATGTTTACCGCTTTGTGGTTACCAGTTGCCTCAAGAAAACGCTCAAAAGTATCACCATCATGAATATCTTCTACCGGATGCACCTCATAACAAACTGCAACACCTGCTTCTTCAAAGGTATTTAAAATAGGTTTCCAACGTTCAGCCAATTCTTTAAAACCTAACTCTACCAATCCTTTAGGCTGCTGTGGCCATGGGTGCATATAAGGCCATAGTAAAGAGCCTGAAAACGTAGCATGGGCTTTTAAACCCAAGCGATTGCTTGTTTTTCCGGCTTTATGCATTTGGTCTACTGCCCAAGTAGTTCGAGCTTCATAGTTTCCTTTTAAGTGGTTTGGCGCAAAAACATCAAACATTATATCGTGTGCTGGATGAACTGCTACTAATTGCCCTTGAATATGGGTGGATAGCTCTGTAATTTCTAATCCGTAACTGTTAACTTTCCCTTTAAATTCATCACAATATGTTTGACTATCAGCTGCAATATCTAAATCTAAAATTGATTTATCTAAAGTTGGGATTTGTATACCTTTATACCCTAATTCTGAGGCCCATTTACATAATCCATCTAATGAATTAAAAGGCTCCTTATCATCCATGAATTGTGCTAAAAATACAGCTGGTCCTTTTATAGTTTTCATAAATCTAAAATTTAAATATTAACCCAAATATTTCCTTTTTGGTGAGATTCAACTACTTTTTCAATAAAACTCATTCCCCTGACACCATCAATAATTGTAGGGAATTCCCCATGGTTATATGGTTCTTTATTAATTGCTTTAGCTACACCTTTATAAATATTTCCCATCGAATCAAAAATCCCTTCAGGGTGTCCTGGAGGAAGTTTAGTACCGTCTAATGATAGTTCAGAATTGTAAGCGTGACCCGGTTTAAGCACTTGTAAGGGTTTACCTTCTTCCATTAAATATAAGTAGTTGGGGTTTTCTTGCTCCCATTTCAATCCTGCCTTATCGCCATAAACTTTTATTATAAAACTATTTTCTTCTCCTGTTGCTATTTGACTAGTACAGATAACTCCTTTTACTTTGTTATTGCAACGTAATAACACCGTACCGTCGATATCCATTTTATTATCAGAATATAAGTAATTTAAATCCGCTAAAACAGATTCAATTTTATGTCCAGACACATATTCTAACATATCAAAAGCATGTGTGCCAATATCTCCAATGCAACAGCTAATGCCAGATTTTTCAGGATTTAACCGCCAAGTTGTGGAGCGTTTTTCTTTATCATGAATTATTGGGTTTATCCAACCTTGATAATATTGTGCATCAACCTTTTGAATTTTACCTAACTCCCCGTTTAATATCATTTCTCTCATTTGCCGAATCATTGGATAACCCGTATATGTATAAGTAATCGCAAAAATGGTTTTTGCCTTCTTTAAAGCAATACTTAATATTTTAGCTTCCTCGTAGGTTGTAGTCATAGGTTTCTCACAAATGACATGGAATCCGTTCTCCAATAATTTTTTGGCCATGGGGAAATGCAAAAAATTGGGTGTTAAGATAGATATCACTTGAATTCGCTCGGTATCAGGAAGCTTTAATTCTTCATTAACCAAAGATTCAAAATCTTTATAAATGCGATTTGTTGGTAATCCTATTTGATTGGCAAATCCAATATTATCTTCCCAATTTGGATTAAAAACGCCTCCAACAATTTGATACTTATCATACATTGTAGAAGCCACCCGATGCAATACACCTATAAGAGAATCTCCACCTCCACCTAAAATTCCTAATCTAATTTTCTTATTCATTTATTCTATGCGTCTTTATATTCCACTTTCTCATTCTTAAATAAAAAAGCAAAGAAAATTAATACCCCAACTGCAAATAATGCGGGGAACAACCAGACATCTTGCCAGCTATGTAAACCATCAACTAAAATATTTTTATCTACAATTTGTCCTGCAACCCAAAAGCCCACCAACATACCAATTCCATAAGTTGCCAAAGTAATTAAACCTTGGGCAGCACTTTTTGCTTTATCACCTGCTTTAGAATCGGTATAAATTTGACCAGAAACAAAGAAGAAATCATAACAAATTCCATGCAAAGCGATTCCAATTACTATCATAAAAAATAAATCCCCTGCATTTCCATATGCAAACAAAAGATACCGAATACCCCAAGCTAACATCCCAAAAATTATAGTTCTTTTAAAACCATACTTTTTAAAGAAAAATGGTAATAGCAACATAAAACCAACTTCAGACATTTGACCCAATGATGCCCAAGCTGTAGAGTTTTCAACTTTGTACTCAGTTAAAAAGGGACTTATATTTTGATAATAAAATGCCAAAGGAATGCATATTAAGACAGAAGACACAAAAAATACCAAAAAATTTCGATTCTTGAGTAATTTCAAAGCCTCCAAACCTAATATATCGCTTATTGTAACTTTTTCATCTTTATTAACCTTTGGTGGCGTTTTTGGTAAAAAAAAACTAAAAACTCCTAAAATACCAGAAGCAATCGCAACCATTGTAAATGTGTTGGATAACATCCCTTGTCCAATATTTTCTATAGAATCCCATTTAAAAACTAAACTAATAACCAATCCTGCCAAAATCCAGCCTATTGTTCCCCAAACTCTTACCATTGGAAATTGTTTTGATGGATCATTCATTTGATTGAAGGATACTGAATTCACCAAAGCCAATGTTGGCATATACACAATCATATAACTTAAAACATAAGGATAAAAAACTGCAAACTCAGTAGATTGCGACATTTGATACATTAAAAATGCACCTGCTAAATGCAATACTCCAAGAATTTTTTCAGCATTGAAAAAACGGTCAGCAATTAGGCCAATAATAAAAGGTGCAATGATGGCTCCCCAACATTGTGTGGAATATGCCATTCCTGTTTCTGCACCTGTAGCACTGAGATTGTTACCCATGAAAGAGCCAAGGGTTACAAACCAGCCTCCCCAAATAAAAAATTCAAGGAACATCATAAATGATAATTGAAATTGTGTTGACTTTTTCATCTTTACTGAATTTATTTAATTTAAACCTTTTACCGAGTTTAATAAAAGGGCTTTCGTAGCCAATATACCATCTTTTTCATTTAAACGCTTACCTTCATACTCCACACCAATAAAACTTTCATAACCGGAATCTTTAACCATACTTATAATTCTTGGATAATCTAAAGTAGTTTCATTTCCTATATCATCAAAATCGTAAGATTTGGCACTTACAGCCTTCGCATTAGTTAGCATCATTTGAATCCCTTTATATTTATCCGAGAATTCTTCTTCACATTCTCCCCATTGAGCACCTTCTTTACGTTTAATACACCAATTCCCAAAATCTGGCAATGTGCCACAATTACTCATATTCACTTCTTTAATGGCCTCCATTAATTTTGGGGCATCCGATGATAACCAACCATGATTTTCACATAAAATATTAATATTTTTAGTAGTCGCATATTCTGATAATTTTTTCAAACCATCAACAACTGTAACTTTCCATACATCATAATCGTTTGTTCCAAATGTATTTACACGAATAGAATGGCAACCCAGCTTTTGAGCAGCATTAACCCACTTCATATGGTTTTCAACAGCTTTATTACGTGCTTCTTCATCGGGGTTAGCTATATCTCCCTCATTGTCGACCATTATCAAAACGTTAGTAATACTGTTTATGTCACTCATTACTTTTAAAGAGTCTATAACTTTATCAAAACCTAATTCCTTAATTTGATCTAAATAAATCTGACTCACATACTCTATACCCTCAAAGCCCATGTCTTTGGCCATTTCAGCAAATTTAAAAGGGCTAACACCTTTATCATTAAAGGTTCTGTGTAGTGACCATTGAGCTAATGAGAGTTTAAAAAATGGATTAGATTCCATCTTCAAAGCTTTATCTTCATTCATTTTTTCCTTTTTTGATTCATTTTTACAAGAAATAAAGATAAACACGGAACTTAGTATAAAAACAAAAGTACCTATTTTTAGAAATTTTGGATAAGCCATAACGATATTCTTAAAATATTATATAAATTTATTGAAAAGTATTAATTTTTAACCTCGTATTTAAACATCTTAATAAAAAAAAGCAATTAATGATTGTCTAAAACGTTTTCGCTGTTGTTAAACAATAATATCAAGATTGAAAAAAAAGGTTATGAATTTCTTTTACTATTTTGTCGCACTTAACTTTTTTAAGACAATTAAATCTAACATCTAAATTTAACTTCTTTTTAAAAAATGGATAACAAATCTGAACTTTTGAATGAATATGATGCCATTGTTGTTGGAACGGGTATCTCAGGTGGATGGGCTGCCAAAGAACTTTGTGAAAATGGATTAAAAACCCTTGTTCTGGAAAGAGGAAGAATGGTAAAACATATTGAAGATTATCCAACTGCCAATATGGATCCTTGGGATTTTCCTAATGGTAACGTTGCCACCAAAGAGGTTAAAGAACGTAAGCCTAAACAGCACCGAACAGGATATGTGACCAGACCTGAAACTGAACACTTTTTTGTAGACGATATGAAACATCCATATAATGAAGACAGACGTTTTGACTGGATTAGAGGTTATCATGTTGGTGGTCGCTCATTGATGTGGGGTAGACAAAGTTATAGATTAAGTGATATTGATTTTGAGGCTAACCTTAAAGAAGGTATTGCTGTAGATTGGCCTGTGCGATATAAAGATATTGAACCTTGGTATGATAAAGTTGAAGAATTTATTGGTGTTAGTGGAGAAAATTTAGGTCTAAAACAATTGCCAGATCAAAAACTTCTCAAACCAATGAATTTAAATTGCGTAGAGGAAGAATTAAAAACAAAAATAGCTGAAAGTTTTGATGACGGTAGATTATTAACCATTGGAAGGACGGCTCATATAACAGAAGGCTCAAAACCAGGATTAGGAAGAAGCACTTGCCAGTATAGAAACCGATGTGCGAGAGGCTGCCCTTTTGGTGCCTACTTTAGTAGTAATTCATCTACACTGCCCGTTGCTGAAGCCACAGGTAATATGACCTTGAGACCCAATTCCATTGTCCATGAAATCATTTATGATGACACTACAAAAAAAGCAACTGGAGTCAAAGTAATTGATGCAGAAACTAAAGAAGTTTTTGAATTTAAAGCAAAAGTAATTTTCTTATGTGCATCTGCTATAGCCTCGGCCGCTATATTATTACAATCAAAATCTGAACGTTTTCCCAATGGCTTAGGCAATGACAGCGGTGAATTGGGACATAATATTATGGATCATCATTTTCATGTTGGAGCTAGAGCTAAAGCTGAAGGGTTTGAAGATAAAATCAATAAAGGAAGAAGGGCCAATGGTTTGTATATCCCAAGATTTAGAAATCTAGGTGGAATAACAGATGTGAAAGAATTCAAGAGAGGTTATGGGTATCAGGGAGGTGCAACAAGATCAGACATATCCGAATTGGTTGCAGAATTAAAATATGGTCCAAAGTTAAAAGAAGAAATCTTAAAACCTGGAGAATGGAATGTAAACCTACTAGGTTTTGGAGAGACCTTACCCGACCATAAAAATAGAATGTATTTAGATTATAACAAGCTTGATGAATGGGGTTTACCAACCGTAACCTTTGATGCCGATTTTGGTGAAAATGAATTAGCAATGCGTAAAGACATGAGAGAGCAAGCCGTTAAAATGCTAGAAGCGGCTGGATTTAAAGATGTTGAAGGTTATGATTTGGCCGAAAAAAGAGCAATGGGGCTCGGTATACATGAAATGGGAACGGCTAGGATGGGACATGATCCAAAAACATCTGTTTTAAATAAATACAATCAAATACATGCTTGTACCAATGTATATGTTACCGATGGTGCTTTTATGACATCAGCCGCTTGCCACAACCCATCTTTGGGCTATATGGCTTTTACAGCTAGAGCAGCAAACCATGCCGCAGAACAACTTAAAAAAAATAACACCTAATAGCATTAAATATAAACAGATGAAAAGAAGAGATGCATTAAAAAATTTAGGTTTAGCAACTGGCTTTTTTGTTGCAACCCCAACCATAGTTAGTTTATTACAAAGTTGCACAAGCGATGTTAAAACTTGGGTTCCAGAGTTTTTAAGCCAAGACCAAGGCATAGCCTTAACCAAAATAGCGGATATTATTTTACCCAAAACTGAAGGATTACCATCAGCAACAGAATTAAACGTACCTCAATTTATTGATAAGTATATGAATGAAGTTCTTGATGCTGAAGATCAAGCTAAATATAAAAATGCCTTTTCTAATTTGATAACAATGTTAAAACCAAATTCAGAGGAAAGCATTGAAAAAGTTACTATTGAAGACTATAAAGTTTTATTAGACAAACATATGCTAGTTAAAGACGAAATTGATGAGGAAAGAGAAGCTAATCTTGAATCCTTGGAATTGACTAAATCTGAGTTTTTAAACGGTTTAAAGTGGATGACCATCAATGCTTACTTAACAACCGAGCAAATAGGAGAAAACGTATTGGTTTATGACCCTGTTCCTTCGCAGTACTATTGTGGAGATTTACAAGAATTGACGGGTGGAAAATCTTATTCTCTGTAAAATGAAAAATTATTCAATTATAATTATCGCAGTAGCTTTAGCCACAGGCTTTAGTTGTAAAAATAATTCGAAAAAAAATATTGAAACCGAAACTACTCAAGAAAAAATTACCGAAAATTGGCAATCTTTATTCAATGGGGAAAATTTGGAGGGTTGGCTTGTTAAAATCAATGGCTTTGAATTGAATGATAATTATAATGAAACCTTTAGGGCTGAAAATGGTGTCCTAAAAGTATCTTACGATAATTATGAAAACTTCACTAATGAGTATGGGCATATTTTTTACAAAACCCCTTTTTCCAATTACAAATTAAGACTGCAATATAGGTTTGTTGGCAATCAAGTTAAAGGAGGGAAAGCTTGGGCAACAAAAAATAGTGGTATCATGTTACATTGTCAATCACCAGAAAGTATGTTAAAAAATCAAGGATTTCCACTTTCATTAGAATTTCAACTGCTTGGTGGCCTCAATGAAAATGAGCCAAGACCAACAGGAAACATTTGCACACCAGGAACTCATGTTGAAATAAATGGAGAATTAATTACAGAACATTGTATTACTGCAAATTGTAAAACCTATTATGGTGAAGAATGGATAATGGCAGAAGCAGTTGTTAATAATGGTTCTATAACACATTATATTGAAGGAATACCTGTAATTTCATATTCTAACCCAACCATTGGTGGTCTGTTTTTGGATGATTCTTCAGAAGATATTCAAGCTAAAGCAGGACAATCACTAACTAGTGGCTATATTTCATTACAAAGTGAAAGCCATCCTGTTGAATTTAGAAATATTGAGATTTTGGAATTATAAACTTGATTCTTTAAATATGCAAAGACGATCATTCATAAAAAAAGGAACCGCCGCCTCTATAATGGGTTTAGGTATGTCTGTACAAGCATTATCTTTAATAAAAAAACCAAAATCATTAAACCCTTACAGCTTCAAATTAAATTACGCCCCTCATTTAGGTATGTTTAAAAATCATGCTGGTGATGACCCCATCAATCAATTAAACTTCATGGCCGATCAAGGTTTTAGAGCGTTTGAAGACAACAACATGAAGAATCGTTCTATTAAAACACAAGAAGAAATTGCAAAAACTATCCATGATAGAGGCATGAAAATGGGTGTTTTTGTGGCACACACCATTTATTGGAAAGAACCTACCCTTACTACTGGTAAAATAGATATCCGCGAAGCTTTTTTAAAAGAGATTGAAGAATCAGTAGAGGTTGCAAAACGTATCAATGCCAAATGGATGACTGTTGTTCCTGGGTTTGTTGACTTAAGTTTAAATATGGACTTTCAAACCCAAAATGTTATCGAAACATTAAAACAAGCCTCTGCTATTTTAGAACCGCACGAACTAACCATGGTATTAGAACCCTTAAACTTCCATAACCATCCTGGTTTGTTTCTTAGTCGTTCCCCACAAGCATTCCAAATATGTAAAGCCGTTAATTCGCCCTCGTGCAAAATACTATTCGACATATACCACCAGCAAATACAAGAAGGAAACTTAATCCCAAATATCGATAGTTGTTGGGATGAAATTGCTTATTTCCAAATTGGCGACAATCCTGGTCGTAAAGAACCTACAACAGGCGAAATAAATTACAATAATATTTTTAAATTTATTCACTCCAGGGGATATAAAGGTCTATTAGGAATGGAGCATGGTAACTCCATAAATGGTATAAAAGGTGAATTAAATGTGATTGAAGCCTATAAAATTTCCGATAATTTTTAAAAATAAATCATGATAAAAAATAGCAATCCTAATGGCAGACGATCCTTTATTAGAAAAACTTCATTAGCAACCATAGGGATTTCAATCATCCCGCGCCATGTTATGGGAAAAGGGTTTATAGCTCCTAGTGATAAATTAAACATTGCAGTTATAGGTGCGGGAGGGAAAGGCTATTCAGATATGATGAATGTTTGGAACAACGGTACATCAAATATTGCAGCCATTTGTGATGTAGACTGGAATAGAGCGGCTAATGCTTTTACACAATTTCCAAAAGCCAAACAATTTAAAGACTACAGAAAACTATTAGAAGATATGAATGAGATTGATGCTGTTACTGTATCAACACCAGATCATACCCACGCGGTAATAACTCTAGCCGCTATGCAATTAAATAAAGATGTTTATGTACAAAAACCATTAACACATAATATTCATGAGGCCAGAGTCCTTACCGAGGCTGCGAATAAATACCAAATTGTTACCCAAATGGGAAATCAAGGTGCTTCAGGAAAGGGCGTACAGACTATGATTGATTGGTTTGATTCTGGAATTATTGGTACTGTAAACCAAGTAGATGTTTGGACTAATAGACCTGTTTGGCCTCAAGGCATAAAAACTCCCACTGACAAACCCAGCATTTTAGATAATTTAGATTGGGACACATGGGTAGGACCTGCAAAGTGGGTAGATTATCATCCATTATACCATCCTTTTAAATGGCGTGGATGGTGGAATTTTGGAACTGGTGCTCTTGGTGACATGGGCTGTCATTTAATGGATCCCCCTTACAGAGTTTTAGGATTGGGTTACCCTACTGAAGTTGAAAGTAGTGTAGGCTCCATATTCACTCAAGATTGGACACCAGATTATTATCCTGAATCATGTCCTCCATCATCAAGAACACAATTAAAATTTGAAGCTACAGAAAAAAATCTTTCTTTCGTGAAACTAAATTGGACTGACGGCGGATTGCGTCCATTTCATCCAGACCTAATTCCAGCAGATCATCCTATTGGTGATGACGACAGTTCAAATGGTGTTATTATGATAGGCGAAAAAGGCATAATGACTTGCGGCACTTATGGCAGAAAACCGAAAATTTATTTGAATTCTGGCGAACTTATTCTTGCTGAAAATAAAGAAACAAAAGAAGATAATAAATTACCAGAAAACGGTCACCACATGCAATGGGTGGAAGCCTGTAAAGCAGGATTTGGAAGTGAAGCTCATAAAGCACTAACCTCTTCTTTCGATTTTGCTGGACCTTTAACCGAATCTATTTTAATGGGTAATCTCGCTATTAGAAGTTATAACCTTAGAGAAGAAACTAATAATAATAGATTTGTGTACCCTGGACGAAAAAAATTACTGTGGGATGGTGCCAATATGAAAATAACAAATTTTGAAGCGGCTAATCAATTTGTAAGGCGAAAATATCGAGAGGGTTGGACATTGGGAATTTAATCTTAGCCTCGTTTTTAATTTTTTAATTGAAACATTAAGGCTATGGCTGCTAGAACTAAGCCCAAAAATTCTCTTGTTCCCTCTAGGTATGGTTTTTCATAAATCATTTCACCAAAAACCTCTGATTTATTTTCAATTTGTAACCATTCAAAAAAATATTGAACATAAAATTCAGAATAGATTAATATCCCTAAAACTACAACTAAAATTAAAGGCTTTGGTAATTTCTTGAAAATGGCAATAAAAGAAATCAAAGCTACACATCCATAAATCAAAAACCAATGCAAAGGGTCTGGGTCATTTAATTGAAATACTGCAAACAAGGCAAATAATACAAATAGTAAAATATTTATAAACTTCTTCATCTTAGTTTGTTTTATATCCAAATTTAATAAATCTACTATCACTTTTAAGAATAATACTTTGATAAATCTAAGATATTTATGATTTAGTACTTATTTTTTGAGTCAATGATGCATGGCTAACTTCTTAATAATATTTTATAAATTTGCCACTTGTAAATAATTTTAACAGTTTATTACCCCATTTTTATTATGAATAAAGTTAAACTACTATTTCTAATTTTTGTGTTTTCATCATTATTTTTATCAGCTCAATCTTCCTTGACTGGAAATGTGAAAAATATGAAGAACCAACCTCTTGAAGGAGCTGCAATTTCTTTAATTTCTACAAGTTTTTATAGCATTTCAAATTCTGATGGAGATTTTAAAATACAAAATTTACCTAAGGGAAATTATATCATAGAAATAACCTACTTAGGATATAAAACAATAAATGAAAGTATAGATGTTAAAGAAATAAATGAAACATATACATTTATACTAGAGGAAGATTTATTAAACCTGCAAAGCGTGGTTGTTACTGGTACGTTCGACCCTAGAATACAATTAGAATCAACCACATCAGTTAGCGTACTAAACTCAAAAACTATTCAGCAAACGTTTCCTCAAGGAACCGCAAGTTTGTTACAAAATATTCCGGGTACTTTTATAGATGCCTCTGCAGGAGAAGTTTTTACAAAAGTTTATAATAGAGGTATTTCAGCATCTGCTGAGGATGATATGGGTTGGTACTATGTATCACTTCAAGAGGATGGACTTCCTGTGAGTTTAGTTCAACATTCCTATTATAGTCCAGATCTATTCCATCGCGTGGATTTAACAACTAAAACCGTTGAAGCCATAAGGGGTGGAAGTTCATCAATTACAGCACTTAATGCACCTGGTGGGATTTTTAACTTTATATCTCATGGTATTCGTGATGATTTTGGAGGAGAAGTTCAAATATCTGGTGGATTACAAGGTGAGGAAAACGCACTATTTAAAGTTGATGCTAATTTTGGCGGTTCATTAGGAAATAATTGGTATATAAATGCTGGTGGACATTACAGACATGATGAAGGTGCAAGAAATACAAATTTCACTTTTAGTAAAGGTGGGCAATTTAGATTTAATGTTATTAAAAAAAATGAAAGAGGCTACCTAAAGTTTTATGGCAAAATTTTAGATGATTATACCAATAGATGGACGGGTGTTGCCGCTACTAATTGGGATAACCCTACTCCTGCTTTTGGTCAAGATTTTAATTCGACATCTTTATTAATGCCTGGTTTTTCGGGAAATATTCCTGATGGAAGATCCTTAAACAATGGAAGCACAAATAGTTTTGATCCCTCTCAAGGTGTCTATGCAAGAGACCTTGCCTTTGGTTTTGATGTTTCCCAAGATTTAGGAAACAACTGGTCTATAAAAAATAACATAAAAGTTTCAGCTAAAAATGCCAACTGGCAAACCTCAATAAGTAATGCGTTTGTTTCTCTTAATAATCCCTTGGCTTATTTTATTAGTGGCGCAGATTTTCCAATAGGACAGGTTGTTTTTCGAGACACACAATCTGGTGAAGAATTGGCTAGAATAAATAATTCAGGCATTTTATCAGGCCAATCTATACAATACCTAGGACAAGGAACCTTACCAAATGATGCCATAATGGGAACCTCAGCTTGGTATAAAGACAATACGGCCGATGAATTAATGAACCAATTTACCTTAAGAAAAGAGTACAAAAACCACGATATAACAACTGGCTTTTCTTTAGGCTTGTCAGATACATCTATGTTCACTCAAGGCACTTTTGCTTATGTAACTTATGAACCCAACCCCAGAATGTTACAAGTTACCCTTGAGAATCCTGGAGACCCTGTAATTGCTTTGTCTGATGCAAACGGTTTGAGTAATTATGGGGGATTGTTTTTTGTTAATGCTGAAGCAAAAGTAAGTCAACTTGCTACTTTTATTAATGACAGATGGAAAATTTCTGATAATATCCACCTGGATTTAGGTGTTCGATATGAGTCCATTAAACATAAAGGAAGTAAAGATCGTTTCGCACCGTTTGCACAAAATGGAGGTTTCGATGGAAATAATAATACCGCATATGATAATGGTATTTTAGCTTCAACTGGGCAAAAAGACAACTTTAACTACACCTACAACTATGTATCTTTTTCAGGAGGTATAAACTATAAGATAAATGAAGAAGCTGCAATTTTCACTAGGTTTTCACAAGGAAATAAGGCTCCTGAACTAAACTATTATTTTAATAATTTTTCAAATGTTCCAATAAATCAAGAAGGAGCTGTTCAAAAAATAACTCAATTGGAAATAGGCTCTAAATATAACCTTAAAGATTTTTCATTTACAACAACCGCTTTTTGGAGTGAATTAAATAATATCGGAATCGCTAATTTTGAATTTGATTCTGACAATAATAGTGTTTTTTACACTCCTATTCAATTTAACACTTCCAGAACAATTGGCCTAGAATGGGAAAGTGTTTTTACACCAATCGAAAATTTTGCTTTTCGTTTTAATGGTATTATACAAAAACCAAAAGCAACAGAATGGAAAATTTATAATGCCGCAGAATCTGTTGATATCAGTGATGATACTATTGAAGATTTCTCAGGAAACACACTACCTTTTAATCCTAGATTAATGTTTAACTTCAGTAATGAATATCAAAAAAATAAAATAAGTGCGTTTTTTAAATGGCAATTTATGGGAAAACGTGAGGGAAATGTTGCTAACGGATTTAAACTTCCAGCATATAGCATTTTTAATTTAGGTCTTGGATATGAAATAAATGAAAAATTATCGGCAAATTTATTAGTCAACAATCTTTTTAACTCTGAAGGCTTAGCTAATTTTTTTGGGGAAAACAGTTTTGGCGCTAATGCCAATGGTGCTACCCCAGAGTTTATTCAGGCCAACCCGGATGCTAGCTTTGTTGTGGTTCCAGTGCTCCCGAGAGGTACTTTATTAAAACTGAATTACAAGATCTAAAAAAATAAAAGCCTCAAAAACATAATGCTTTTGAGGCTCTTTAAATAAATTTTTTAAGTTTATTCCACAATAAATTTTCCTTTCATTAAACCTGAATGACCTGGAAAACTACATAAAAAATCATATACTCCTGGTTCTGGAGCATCAAACTCAATAGATGTTACTTGTCCTCCACCAATAAGATCTGTATGAGCAATAACATCTTGAGTTGCTTTTGGTATGTATTTATTATCTCTTTCAACAGCAGCTTTGGCAGCAAATTCAGTAAGATTTACACCTTGTTTTAAAATAACTACATTATGCCCCATAACGTTTACATCAAGTTTTCCAATATGTCTTAAAGTTAATTTTACGTTTTGACCTGCTTTAACTTTAATTTCTTTGATATTAAATTGCATTAAATCATTACCCGTAATAACAATGTTAGCAACATTAACATCCTCATCTACATCTGCCTTTTCAGGTTCATTGCTTTTTTCATAAGTAAACCCCTCTTTCTTTTCCTCTTTTTTACCACCACAATTAAAAATTAACGTTGCTAATAAAAGGTATAGTAATTGAGTTCTAATAATTTTCATGTTAAAATGTTTTAATGTTATAATATATAATCAGTGCTTATAAAGTTAGATATTTTTTTGTCAAGAAGTTCATTTAATATGGCTTTATTGTACTCATTATCTTTAGAAGCCACAAATGTTCTTATTGAAAATGATCTTAAAGCATCATGCACACTTAATGTGCCATAAGCAGAATCTTTCCTTCCTGTGAAAGGGTATACATCGGGACCACGTTGACAAGAACTGTTTAAATTTACTCTACAAACTAAGTTAACTAATGTATCAATTAAAGGCGCTAATGTGTTTACATTTTTGCCAAACAAACTTACTTGTTGCCCATAGTTAGATTCTGCCATATCATCTAAAGGTTCATCTATATTTTTAAAAGATATAATTGGAACGACAGGCCCAAATTGTTCTTCTTGATAAACTCTCATATCCTTACTTACGGGATACAATACTGCTGGAAAAATAAAGTTTTCTGATGTTTTACCTCCTTTTTCATTTAGAATATTAGCTCCTTTTTCTTTAGCATCGTCAATCAACTCTTGAATATATGCAGGTTTATCTGATTCAGGAAGTGGTGTTAATTTCACGCCTTCTTCCCATGGATTTCCAAATTTAAGAGCATCTACTTTAGCTGAAAAGCGCTTATTAAATTCGTCGACTAGAGAATCATGAACATATAGCACTTTTAAAGCTGTACAACGTTGTCCGTTAAAAGATAAGGTTCCTGCAATACACTCGCTTACAGCCAAATCTAAATCCGCATCTGGTAAAACAATGGCTGGGTTTTTTGCTTCCAACCCTAAAACCATACGCAATCTATTTCCTTTGGGATGAACCGATTGTAAAGTGTTCGCAGACTTACTATTACCAATCAGAGCCAAAACATCAATTTTGCCAGATTGCATAATGGGTGTGGCCAAAACTCGGCCACGTCCATAAATGATATTTACCACACCTTTTGGGAAGCTACTTTGAAACGCTTCCATTAAAGGTGAAATTAATAAAACTCCATGTTTGGCCGGTTTAAAAACAACCGTATTGCCCATAATTAAAGCAGGAATTAAAAGCGTAAAGGTTTCATTCAGTGGGTAATTGTATGGACCTAAACACAATACGGTTCCCAGTGGACCTCTACGAATGTGGGCATATACGCCATCATTCTTTTCAAACTTTGCAGAATTTCTATCCAGCTGTTTATAATCTTCTATGGTATCATAAATATAATCAACGGTTCTATCAAATTCCTTCTCAGAATCTGGAAGGTTTTTACCAATTTCCCACATTAAAAGCTTGACAACCTCCTCACGCTTGGTTTTCATTTGCTTAACAAACTTTTCCATGCATTTAATACGGGCTTCAACTTTCATGGTTGGCCATAAGCCTTGTCCTTTATCATAAGCATTTAAAGCAGAATTTAATGTTTCCATGGCTTCATTTTCACCCAAATTAGGAATGGTTCCAAGTAATGTTGGTTGATAATTTTCTGTTGAGGAAATGGTTGAGTAAACCTCGGTGGTTTCTCCATTCCAAGTTTTTAATTCACCATCAACCAAATAGGTTTTTTGATGTAAAAGGGATGTGATTTTATACTGTTGAGGGATTTCTACTATTGTGGAATTCATATGTTTGGATGTTGTATGTAACTAAAGCTAAGATACTTATTATTTAGTTAAAATTGAAGCAAACAGTAAGCTGAGAATAAAAAAATGCCATATCCTTAACAATACTATAAAAGGAGAATAAATTGTGGAAAACTCAAACGTTTTCGAAAAAAAACAAAAGAAATAAAATTTGATTATTGGGCATTTTACACCAAAAATTGAAACAAATCGGGTTTATTATTGAGGTAATCTCCATAAAAATTATGGGTTTTCATTTTTGTAATGAGTGGTTGTAAATCATTCGCAGATTTTAATTGAATTCCAACCACCGCTGACCCATTTTCACGGTTTGTTTTTTTAGCATATTGAAAATAAGTGATATCATCATTTTTTCCTAAAATATCAACTACAAATTCCTTTAAAGCACCGGCACGCTGTGGGAAATTCACAATAAAATAATGCTTTAAATTAGCGTACAATAAAGCACGTTCTTTAATTTCTGGTGTACGGGTGATATCATTGTTACTTCCACTTACAATACAAACAACGTTTTTATCTTTTATTTCTTCAGCATAAAAGTCTAGCGCAGATATACTCAATGCCCCTGCTGGCTCTACCACAATGGCGTCTTTATTGTAAAGCTCTAAAATAGTTTCACATACCTTACCTTCAGGAACTGTAATCATATCATGTAGGTTTGCTTTACAAATTGGGAAAGTTAAATCCCCAACACGCTTTACAGCAGCGCCATCAATAAATTTTTCGATATGCTCTAACTCAGTATTTTTATTATTTCTAATGGAAACAGACATGGATGGTGCTCCCTCCGGTTCCACACCTATAATTTTTGTATTCGGGGACAGACTTTTAAAAAGAGTTGATAATCCAGCGGCTAAACCACCACCACCCACAGCTAAAAAAACATAATCAATAGGATGATTGGTTTGTTCCAATATTTCGAGACCAATAGTTCCTTGTCCTTCAATAACTTTTTTATCATTAAAAGGGTGTATAAATACCTGATTTTGTTGTTCACATGCTAACATAGCCGCATGGTAGGCATCATCATAGGTATCACCAACCAATTTAATATCAATATAATCTTCACCAAACATTTTTACTTGTTCAATTTTTTGGTTTGGTGTGGGAGCTGGCATGAAGATGGTGCCTTTAATCTTTAATAAATTACAAGATAAAGCGACTCCCTGTGCATGGTTACCAGCACTTGAACAAACCACTCCTTTTGATGCTTCTTCTTTGGATAAGGAACTTATTTTATTGTATGCCCCTCTAATTTTGTAAGACCTTACTTGCTGAAGATCTTCTCGTTTAAACAAAATATTAGACCCAAATTGTTTTGAATATCTAGGACTTAAACTTAAAGGCGTAACTGCCGATACTTTTTTAATGGTATCGGCAGCTACTCTAATTTTATCTAGTTTAGGAAAATATATTTCTTTTTCCTTATTCATAAAAAAGTTTTTTTAAACTATGGGTTTCATGGCAGTCATAGAAGCTCTTAAAAAAGTTCCTATTTTTTCAACAGGGTGTTCTCTTAAGGCTTTATTAACTTCAATAAGTTTTGCGTTATCAACACCTTTACCGTTATCTTTCGCATAGGCTTTACCAATAACATCGGTATCGATTTTCTTCATGAAATCTGCTAATAGAGGCTTACAAGCATGGTCGAATAAATAACAACCATATTCAGCAGTATCAGAGATCACACTGTTCATCTCATACAATTTACGTCTGGCAATGGTATTTGCAATAAGAGGTGTTTCGTGTAAGGACTCGTAATACGCTGAAGCATCAATAATTCCAGATTCGGTCATAGCTTCAAAAGCCAACTCAACCCCTGCTCTAACCATGGCTACCATTAACACACCATTATCGTAATACTCTTGTTCAGAGATATCAACATTACCGGCTGGAGTTTTTTCAAAAGCAGTTTCGGCAGTTGCTGCTCTCCAAGTCAATAACTTTTTATCATCGTTAGCCCAATCTTCCATCATCCCTTTGGAAAAGTTTCCTTCCATAATGTCATCCATATGTTTTTGGAATAGTGGACGCATGATATCTTTTAATTCTTCAGACAATTCGAAAGCTTTGATTTTTGCTGGATTTGAAAGTCTGTCCATCATATTGGTTATACCACCGTATTTAAGACCTTCTGTAACGGTTTCCCAACCATATTGAATTAATTTTGAAGCATAGCCTGGGTCGATACCTTTTTCAATCATTTTATCAAAACATAGGATAGATCCTGTTTGTAACAACCCACACAATATAGTTTGCTCTCCCATTAAATCAGACTTTACCTCAGCTACGAAAGACGATGCTAAAACGCCCGCTCTATCACCTCCAGTGGCTGCTGCATATGCTTTTGCTTGTGCCCAACCTTTTCCTTCAGGATCGTTTTCTTCATGCACCGCTATTAATGTTGGTACACCAAAACCTCTTTTATATTCTTCTCTAACTTCAGTTCCTGGACATTTTGGAGCCACCATAATAACGGTTAAATCTTTACGGATTTGCATGCCTTCCTCAACAATATTAAAACCATGTGAATAACTTAATGTGGCTCCTTTTTTCATTAAGGGCATAACCGCATTGATAACACTAGTATGTTGTTTATCTGGGGTTAAGTTTAAAACTAAATCCGCAGTTGGAATCAATGCTTCATAAGTCCCTACATTAAATCCGTTTTCTGTAGCATTTATATAAGATTTGCGCTTTTCTGCAATAGCCTCTGCGCGTAAGGTGTAAGAGATATCTAATCCAGAATCTCTCATATTTAAGCCTTGGTTTAGGCCTTGAGCACCACATCCTACTATGACAATTTTCTTTCCTTTTAAAGCATTGACTCCATCTTCAAATTCTGAAGCGTCCATAAATCTACACTTCGATAATTGGTTTAATTTATCTCTTAACGATAGTGTGTTAAAATAATTTCCCATTTTTAATTTTTAGTTATTATTGGTTATTAAATGCTACTAGCATTTCGGTTATTTTCATTTCATCTTTGGTTACTGCAATACGACCGGCACGCACAAATTGCATGATACCGAAAACGTTTAAATCTCTTCTTAATGATTCTATTTCGTTTCGTCTACCTGACTTTTCAAGTACAAAAAACTCTTTGTTTACAGTTACAATTCTGGTATTGCTTTCTTTAATTATATTTTGAATTTGAGGTTCCTCAAAAAGTAAAGATGATTTTATTTTGAACATGCAAGATTCGGTATAAATGGTTTCATCATCTGTATGATAATAAGCTTTGATGACCTCTACCTGCTTTTCAAACTGCCCTACAATTTTCTTAGCTTGGGACTCGGTAATGTTTACCACAATTACAAACCTGTTTACTCCTTCAATTTCAGATTGCGAGGTTGTCAAGCTTTCAATATTAATGTGTCTGCGCTGAAAAATAGCAGATACTCTATTTAGCAAACCGATATTGTTCTCAGTGTAAATAGATATGGTAAATGTTTTTATATCTTCGTTCATTTCTGTTTTTCTTAACTTAATCTTATATCTGAAACTGATGCCCCAGCTGGAATCATTGGGAATACATTATCCTCTTTTTCAACACAAACTTCTAAGAAATAGGATTCTTTAGATGCTATCATTTCTTTTACAGCCTCCGCTAATTCCTCACGTTTAGTAACTTTTCTAGCTTTTATGTAATAGCCCTCTGCAATAGCAACAAAGTTTGGATTTGTCATTTCAGTGGATGCGTAGCGCTTATCAAAAAACAATTGTTGCCACTGGCGTACCATTCCTAAAAACTCATTGTTTAAAACCACAATTTTAACCGGTACTTTTTGCTGAAATATGGTTCCGAGTTCTTGAATGGTCATTTGATAACCGCCATCGCCAATAATAGCCACCACTTCTCGGTCTGGAGCTGCCATTTTAGCACCAATAGCCGCAGGAAGTGCAAAACCCATCGTACCCAAACCACCCGATGTAATATTACTTTTGGTAATATTAAAATCGGCATAACGGCAAGCAATCATTTGATGCTGTCCTACATCGGACACAATAGCCGCATCTCCTTTAGTTTCAATATTAATTTGTTTTAAAACCTCTCCCATGGTCAACCCTTCTTTGGTTGGAGAAATATCATTTTTAATGACTTTTTCAAATTCAATAGTATACAAATCCCTAAACTCCTGTAACCAAGATTCGTGTGAATTTTTATTAAGTAATGGTAATAGTTGCGCCAAGCTATCTTTGGCATCTCCTATAACCGCAATATCCGTTTTTACATTTTTATCAATCTCTGCAGGATCTATATCAAAATGAATGATTTTAGCTTGTTTTGCATAGGTAGCTAAATTACCAGTTACTCGGTCATCAAAACGCATACCAATAGCAATTAGAACATCACATTCATTTGTTAATTTATTAGGTGCATAATTACCATGCATACCAACCATACCAATATTTAATGGATGTGAGGTTGGTAAAGCTGAAGCCCCAAGGATGGTCCACGCAGATGGAATACCCGCTTTTTCAATAACCGCTTTCAATTCGTTTTCAGCTTCGCCAAGAATAACGCCTTGACCCCAAACAATCATAGGTTTTTTAGCAGAATTAATCAAATCGGCGGCTGCTTTTACCTTTTCAGGTTTGGTTTTTGGTACAGGAATATAACTACGGATGCCCTTACATTTTTCATATTTAAAATCTAGTTCAGATACTTGGGCATCTTTGGTAATATCAACTAAAACAGGTCCTGGTCGTCCACTTTTAGCAATGTAGAATGCTTTAGCCAAAACCTCAGGGATTTCTGAAGCTTTAGTGACTTGATGGTTCCATTTTGTGACTGGTGTAGATATGCCTACAATATCGGTTTCTTGAAATGCATCACTTCCCAACAAATGTGAAAATACTTGTCCAGTAATACATACCATAGGTGTAGAGTCTATTTGCGCATCAGCTATTCCTGTTATTAAATTGGTAGCCCCTGGACCAGAAGTTGCCATGGCCACACCTACTTTTCCAGAAATACGAGCATATCCTTGAGCTGCATGTGTTGCACCTTGCTCATGACGTGTTAAGACATGATGTATTCTATCTTGATACTTGTAAAGTTCATCATAAACTGGCATTATTGCCCCTCCTGGATATCCATAAAGAATATCCACGCCTTCTTCTATCAAACATCTTATAATAGCTTCACTACCTGTAATGCGTTCTGTTTTGTTAACCATTTCTTTGGTTTTATTTGCTGTTTGTGTATTCATGCGTATTCCTATTCAGACCCTTTGATTTGGGTAATATTGTATTTATCTAGAATGCATCCGTAACACAACCTTTGGAGGCCGATGCTACTGATTTTGCATATTTATAAAGAATGCCTTTTTTATGTTTTAATTCGGGCTCAACCCATTTGGCTTTTCTTTCCTTTAATTCTTCATCTGAAATTAAAACGTTAATGGAATTATCCTCTGCGCTAATTCTAATTTTATCACCGGTTTTTAAAAGGGCTATATTACCACCCGTTTGTGCCTCGGGCGTAATATGGCCAACAACAAATCCATGTGTTCCTCCTGAAAAACGCCCATCTGTTATTAATGCCACTGATTTACCCAAACCTGCACCCATAATTAAAGAGGTTGGTTTTAACATTTCTGGCATACCTGGTCCTCCTTTTGGACCCACATAACGAATGACAACTACATCTCCTTTTTCTACTTCTCCATTTGAAATCCCTGTATTGGCAGCTTGCTCGCCATCATAAACAACTGCCTTACCCTCAAAAACCAGACCTTCATTTCCTGATATTTTTGCTACAGCGCCTTCAGTTGCTAAGTTCCCGTAAAGAATTTGTAAGTTTCCTGATGATTTTAATGCTTTATCCTTTGGATAAATTATCTCTTGATCATTATCAAACTTTAGTGGCTCTACCTCTTTTAAATTTTCAGCTAGTGTTTTACCGGTAACGGTCATGCAATCTCCATGTAAATAGCCATTATCCAATAAGTATTTCATAACGGCAGGTGTTCCGCCGATACAATGAACATCTTCCATAAGGTATTTTCCACTAGGTTTTAAATCTGCAATTAAAGGCGTTCTGTCACTAACCCTTTGAAAATCCTCTAAAGTAAACTCAATATCTGCAGCATGAGCAATAGCTAAGAAATGCAATACTGCATTGGTTGAGCCCCCTAAGGCATTTACAATGGCAATAGCATTTTCAATTGATTTTTTTGAAATGATATCTAAAGGCTTTAAATCTAGTTCCAATAAATTTTTAATCGCTATGGCTGTTCTTTCGCTTTCGGATAATTTATTTGGATTTTCGGCAGGAATTGATGAATTATAAGGCAATGCAAAACCCATACATTCAATAGCTGAAGCCATGGTATTCGCCGTATACATACCGCCACAGGCTCCTGCGCCAGGAATGGCTCTTTTTATGATTTCTTTATATTCCTCTTCATCAATCTCACCAGCCACTTTTTGCCCTAATGCTTCAAAAGCTGAAACAATGTTTAATTTTCTACCTTTATAATTTCCTGAAGCCGTTGCACCACCATACATCATAATGGAAGGACGGTTTAAACGTAACATAGCCATAACAGCTCCTGGCATATTTTTATCACAGCCAACTACCGCTATGAGAGCATCATAACTTTGAGCATTCATGACTGTTTCAATAGAGTCTGCAATAATATCTCGAGATGCTAAAGAATAATTCATTCCGGAAGTTCCCATAGAAATCCCGTCTGATACACCTATAGTATTAAAACCCAAACCAACTAGACCAGCAATATTACATTCAATTTTAACCTCATCCTTTAATCTATTTAAGTGCATGTTACAAGGATTACCATCAAATCCTGTACTGGCTATACCTACTTGAGCCTTTTTCATATCCTCATCGGAAAATCCCGCTGCATATAACATGGCTTGTGAAGCTGGCTGTGATTGATCTTGTGTTAATCTTTTACTGTATTTGTTAAGTTCCTTCATTTTTAATGCAAATAATTCAGTACTTTATTTCGTTTATATTAATATTTTAGATTTTTTGTGGTTTTTATTAAATTTTTATAAAAACAGACCCAAACAATTTTCGAAATTAAATTATTAGACTTTTATAATAACAATGCTAAATTTATTAAGGTTAAATTCATAGTAACAAATTTTTATACAAAAATCTGTTAATCAGTATTTTAAACCATTTTTTATATGATGTTCAAAAACAAAAAATAATACATAAAAAAACTTAAGTTTTGGGTAAGTTAAAAATTATTTAGATCCTAATAAACCATAAGATGCTACCGTGAAATAAGCACAATGACGATTAAAGGAAAGATATTAATTATTTATTTTCAATTTTTTCATTAAATATGATTTCGAAATAAATATTAACAGCCATTACTTTTTATAAAAACACAAAAATAAACTATCATTTTCTTTTATTTTTTTATTTTTGTCGACACAAATAACAGAGGAAAGATTTGACTGATTGCAACCTCTTAATATTGGGTAAATTATCTTACAAATAAAAGATACTGAAACAAGCCTAGTATTAAAAAAAATGCTAAAGGCAGTGAAAACTTCCTTCGACGTTAATCCATCAAATCTACAATAAATTAAAAAAAATGGCTTATTTATTTACTTCGGAAAGTGTTTCGGAAGGACATCCAGACAAAGTAGCAGACCAGATTAGTGATGCTTTAATTGATAACTTTTTAGCTTTTGACAAAGAATCGAAAGTAGCCTGCGAAACACTAGTTACCACTGGCCAAGTAGTGCTTGCTGGCGAGGTGAAATCGCATACTTATTTGGACGTTCAAAAAATTGCTAGGGATACCATAAACAAGATTGGTTATACGAAGGGTGAATATATGTTTGATGGCAATTCTTGTGGTGTGCTTTCTGCAATACATGAACAATCTGAAGATATCAATCAAGGTGTAGACCGAGGGAATAAAGAAGAACAAGGTGCTGGAGACCAAGGTATGATGTTTGGCTATGCCACGAACGAAACTGAAAATTTTATGCCTTTAGCACTTGATTTATCGCATAGAATTTTAATTGAACTCGCCCATTTACGTAGAGAAAATAAGGACATCACCTATTTAAGACCAGATAGTAAAAGTCAGGTAACCATTGAATATAGTGATGATAATATTCCTCAGCGTATTGATGCCATTGTAGTATCAACTCAACATGATGAATTCGCAGATGATATGACGATGTTGGAAAAAATAAGAAAGGATGTGAAAGAAATTTTAATACCTCGAGTGGTTTCTAAACTTCCTGAAAATATTCAAAAACTTTTCAATAACGAAATTAAATACCACATTAACCCAACTGGTAAGTTTGTTATTGGTGGTCCACATGGCGATACTGGGTTAACTGGTCGTAAAATAATTGTAGACACATATGGTGGCAAAGGTGCCCATGGTGGTGGTGCTTTCTCGGGAAAAGACCCAAGTAAGGTAGACAGAAGTGCGGCATATGCCACACGCCATATTGCCAAAAATTTAGTAGCTGCAGGTGTTGCTGATGAAATTTTGGTACAAGTAAGTTATGCTATTGGTGTAGTGGAGCCCATGGGGATTTTTGTTGATACCTATGGTACTTGCCCTTTTAATATGACCGATGGTGAAATTGCTCAAAAGGTTTCGGAGATTTTTGACATGCGACCATTTGCCATTGAAGAGCGTTTAAAATTGCGTTCGCCTATGTATAGTGAAACTGCTGCTTACGGTCATATGGGGCGAAAAAACGAAACGGTTACCAAAACATTTACTCAACCAAATGGCGAAACTACAACCCTTGACGTAGAGCTGTTTACTTGGGAAAAATTGGATTATGTTGAAACCGTAAAAGATGCTTTTGGCTTATAAAACCAAAATTTTCATGATAAAAAAAGACCGCTTAATTGCGGTCTTTTTGATTTATTATCGTTTAACCTTAGAAATAAAACTTTAAATCGATTTCTTACGCTATTAACGTTAAATGAAACATAAAAAAATTATAGCTCATACCTAACTCTGAAGGTAACAAAACGAGGTTGAATAAAAGTTTCTGATGTTGAAACTGAAAGATTATTGGCACTGTTATTAATTCTCGAATCTATATCTAACAAATTGGTAGCCAAAATTTCGTATTCCCATTTTGCATCTCTATCTTTTCTGTAAGACAATGAAGCATTCCATGTCTCAAAAGATTGAACTTCACCTCCTTTTTCTTTTTGACGATTGTAGGCATAGTCTGTTCTAAAAGTAACAGAATTCCAAATGTAAGCATCAAAATCAATAGATGGTGCATTGGTATAAAATACGGTTTTTCGGGTTCCTTGGTTATTCGTACTAATACTGTAATTATACCTTACACTAACATTTGGAGCAACTTTAAAATTAGTTCTTAAACCTGGGACATAATTTTGAACAAATCTTTCATTTACCGATTGCCTTCCTTGAATAAATTGGTTGTTTTTACTGTAATTATAATTAGTACTTAAGCTGGCTCTTAGTTTACCAAACGTGCGTTGAACGCGCCCATTTGCTGATACACTCTCATCAGCAAAATTTGAATTAAAAAAAGTACTTGTAGTAATAACATTTTCAAAGTTAGTTAAACCTCTAATTTGGTCAATATTTTTTGCATAAGCGAGTCTGGCAAATACGTTAGTATAATTAAACAAATTAAAACTATTATAAAATAAACTTACGTTGTGAGATAAAGCGTTTTGTAATTCTGGTTCACCAAACTGAATGCTATTAAAATTGTTTAAAACCAAGCCTTGTGCCAGTCGCGTTACATCGGTAAATTGATTACGCATATTATACCTAAGTGTTAAACTTTCGCTCTTTTTGAATTGGATTCGAGTTTCAAAATCTGGCAAAATTCTTATAAAATTATCAACAAATTCTTCATTAAATTGGGCATTTTTATTACCATAAGCATGTGCCGAAAATCCAGGCCTAAAGGTAAATTTTCCAAGCTTTAACGTGTAGTGAACACCTAAATAGAAGTCGCTAAAATTGTACTTGGTGTCATTAGTAGCGCGCCCATTATTGAATGTTGGGTTTGGGTTAAATTGTGAGCCATCCTCAAGAAATTGAAAAATATTTGAGTTAAATTCTTGACTACTTAAAATGGTTCCTAAAGTAAAATTGATATTACTTTTATCGTTAAGAATGTTGTAATAATCAAACTTAGCATCTAATTGATTCGATTTAATCCGTCTGTTTTGTACTAAATCATAATTATTTAAAGATGTATTAAAACCTAAAGCTTCAGCAGTGGTATCGTAAGCATCCCTATCATCGGGATCTAGTTCATCATTGTTATTTGGATCATTAAAGAGTAAAGCATTATAAAATGGATCTTCGTCTTTTATTAAATGCTGAGCTTCAAAAGCAAAAATATTATTTTCATTCAGGGTATAATAATAATTTATATTTTGATTGATACTAAAAGGCTTCACTTCATCAAATTGATTGGTACTTCCTAAAACTGAAGATAAAAAGTTTTGATCTTGTGAATCATTTGAAATTCTCCCTAAAACATCATAATCTAATTGATTATTCAAGTTTGGCTTATATACAGCGCTTAATTTTATTAATCCTTGATTGGAGGCTTCATTACTTGTACGCTCGGTAGTTTCATCTGGAATACCTAAATCTGAATCAGTAAATTGCTTGAAAGATCTTTGTCTTGAGTCTATACGACTGCTATTATATATTAAAAATCCACTAATATCCAAAGCTTTACTTGGCGAATAACTAAAGTTGGTTGCTCCCAACTTATTCTCTACATTTATGGCATTATTTTGACTGGTTAAAAACCCTAAACTATTATCTCCTAAATCGATACTCGTACCACTATTATTACTAGGTACTCTAAAACCACCACCAAAACCTCGAATATCTCTTCTTGACAAGGCTACTTCTCCTGTGTTGTTTAAATCTCCAATAAAATTTAAACTGAATTTTGGGCTGTAATAAAAGAGCTTGGGTTGGGCTAAATAGAGTTCTTCATCGGGGGATGAACCAGCACCAACTGTAACATTTCCAAACCAGAAGCTTTCTTTCCCTTCTTTTAGTTTAATATTCATTGCTACATTATCTTGGTTATTAGTTACAGCACTTAATTGGCCCACCTCTGAATAATTTCGTAATACTTGTATTTTATCTACGGCGCTGGATGGAATATTTTTGGTTGCCAGCTTTGTATCTCCATCAAAAAAGTCCTTACCATTAACCATTAATTTATTTACCACTTTTCCTTCCACTTCTATTTGTCCATTTTCATTAATCTCAACACCTGGAAGTTTTTCAATAATATCTTCTAACTTACGTTCAGATCCGTTTTTAAAAGAATCTGCATTGTAAATTAAAGTGTCCCCTTTTACTGTTACAGGCATTTCATAAACTAACTCTACGGCATCCAATGCATTGTCTGCTTTGAGGGTAATATCTTTATCTATGTTATCTTCACTAGTGGTAATAAACTCTTCAAAAGTTTTCATACCAATATAACTTACTTGTAATTTGTATTCGGTATTTTTTCCTAACGATAAAATATATTTTCCTTTATCATTTGTTATACCATATGATTCAAGAGCACTAGTTACTTTATTTATGGCGATTACATTTGCCAACTCCAAAGGTTCTCCAATACTATCTTTTACGACTCCTTGTAATTTTATCTGGGCAAGAGCGATATTAACTACAAAAAGTAGTAAGACAAAAATTAATTTTTTCATTTTTTTAGTTTGGATATAGTTTGGTGATGGAAGAGATTATATGGTTAAGACCTGTTTGATCTTCTACCTCTATTATCTCTCATTTCTTGCATTTTACCAGTAATTATTGCTTTGTATTCTTTCTTTGTAACTAATTTACCCTTGTCTGGAGCTTCTATTTTGTTTTTTTCCTCTGGATTTAAAACAATTTTAGAACATAGCAATGTGGTGTTACCAACACTTACCTCTAGGATTAAACCCGGTAGCCCCCAATAATCGCTAGGTCCTTGACTAATAGGAACCATTGGCGTATACCATGCTTCTACTTCAATCATTTCAACTTCTTCCTCTGTAGATGCCAATTTTGTGCTAGTTGAATCGCTAGATTCCGTAGTATCAACTTTTTTCTCCGCATTATTATTTGATAATTCTCCCCAAGAAAAATTCCACCAAGACGTGTCCGTAACAGGTCTTTTACATGTTGCTTTAAAACAAGTATATTGCCCAATTTGTTTTGACTCGGTTCCCATTTTCCAATCGAGAGGTGATAAACTTTCTTTGATTAAAAATTGTTTTCCGTAAAATTCTTGATTTTGAGCAAACTCATTAGACTTGATATTTTTATAAAGCTCTCCAGGGGTAAAATTTTTACCCCAAGAATCAGTTGCACCAGAAATAGCATCCAACTTCTCATCTTCTTTGTAAAGAGACTCTTCTTTGTTGAATGTTAAAATATAGGTCTTTTCCAATCTGTTTTTTAAACGTGCTTCAATCTGCTTTTTTTGCGCTTCACTCATTCTAGCTCCCCATGAACCAAGGTCCATAGGTGTTTTAGAAAAGTAATAGGCTTTTCCTTGAAAGTCTTGTGCAGAAATTGACAGCGAAAGAAACCAAAGAAATAATATGGTAGTTACATTTGGAATTAAAGTTTTCATAAGTTTGATTTAATTTGTTTTGTTTAACAAATATATATAAAAATTAAACAAAATAGTGTTTATCTTGGATTAATTCCATTTCTAACCCTATTATTTCTATATTCTTCCATTTTCTCAGAAATAAGAAGGTTGTATTCTTCTTTTGATACTACCTTACCCTTTTCTGGAGTCTTTATTTCTTGCTTATCATTAGGATTCATGATTATTTTTGTACAAAGCATAACAGTATCCCCTGCATTTAATTCTAAAATCAGACCAGGTAATCCCCAATACTCACTAGGCCCCTAATTTATTGGAATCATAGGAGTATACCAAGCCACTACCTCAGCTATTTGAGGCTCCTCAATTAACTCCTCTTTTGTTAAAGTTTCATCTGTATTTTTATTTCCGTTATCATTTCTTAAGGGAGGATTAACGCGCATCCAGTTTAATTGTTTAATAGGAATCATAACCGTAGCCTTAAATGCTGTATAATTTCCAATTTGCTTGGACTCGCTTTCCATTTTCCAGTTATACGATTGCAATTCTTCCTTTATTAAAAATTGTTTTCCAAAAAATTCTTGATCTTGAATAAAGGTTTTAGACTTAATATTTTTGTACTGTGGTCCGCTTGAAAAACTATTTACAAATCCAAAGCCACGTCCTCTACTTCCCACCATTGGTGCGCTTAGTTTTTCCTCTTCCTTAAATACAGACTCTTCCTTATTAAATAATAAAATATAAGATTTTTCTAAAAACGGTTTCATTCTTTCTTCTATTTCCTTTCTTCGTTGCTCACTCATTTGGCCTCCTGTTCTATTAAAACGGCTCATGTCCATGATCGTTTTGGATGAATAATAAGCTTTTCCTTGAAAGTCATTTTGGGCAAATGAAAAAATGGAAATTAAAACCAGAATACAAACGCTATAGAATTTAATAAAAGGATTTTTCATAGAATATTTAACAAAAGGACACCAATGCATGTCTTAAATACCATTAGACTTTTAATACTCTATTTCGTTTAACGATTTAAACGTTAAATAATTCTTAAATATTAACTTCCAACTCTTATCATAAACGTTTCGCCTTCTCGACTTCCTCTTCTGGATTGGAATTGTTCCATCATTTCTTTATTTTTCCTCTCCTGTATATCATTAAATTCTTTTTGAGATACTTCTTTTCCTTTTTCAGGTTCTTTAATCTCAAACGTTTCCTTAGGGTTAATAACAATTTTACTACATATTAAGGTTAATTCGCCGTCGTTAACTTCTAATATCAAACCTGGTAATCCAAAATAATCTTCTGGCCCATGACTCACAGGAATTTGTGGCGTGTACCAAACAGTTGTGGTTTTTTCTTTGGTTACATCTTCAAATTTGCCATCCGAAGTAATTGTCTTTGTTGTATACTCTTCTTCAAAAACAGCTTTAAAACAGGCATATTCACCAATATATTTTGTTTCATTTAAAAGTTGCCATTTTTTGTTTTTTAGAGAATCCTTTACTAAGAATATTTTACCCGATATTTCTGTTTTATTAGTATATCGATGGTCTTGTATATTCTTGTACATAATATCCGAGCTCTGTGATATTTTAATTGTTATACCAGAAGAATTAGGTATTGAGGGTTTATCCAACTTTTCAACACGCTTATAAATGGATTCGTTTTTATTAAACTCTAAAGTGTATTCTTGTTGAAATTGTTTTTTTAACTGTTCCTGAATTTGCTTTTGCATTTCAGAGTTAGTATTTTTATCATCCATTTTCAAATCTACCTTGCGATGAGATTTATAGGTAGCAATACCTTGGAAATCTTGCGCGAAAAGGCCGTTCGAGATTATTAAAACCGTTAACAACCCGATTGTTTTTAAAAAGAAATTCATTGTTTTTTATTTTTATAGTAGTTAATAGCAGATTTTTTAATTTTTATAACACGCTGTAAAAAGTTCTTTTTGTCTTTACTATTTCCTTTAAACTTGTAAGATAACGAACTTTTTACCCCGTTTGACATCTGTGCTCCATTACACTTAATTTCAAATTCAACGGGCTCGTCCTCATTCATATTATCAAGAAGTTTCTCGATGTCTTCAACAAGAAAAGAAGATTCTAAATCTTCAGCAGAATCAACTTCAACAGAAATTTTCAAACTATTAATTTTGATATCACTTACAGACATGTCTTCAGTTGACTTTGCCGATTGCCCAAAGCTAACTGTGGCTATTAAAAGACCTAAAATTGTAAATACATTTTTCATTTTTATATAATTTTTGTTGTTATAATACTACAAATATAAAAGGCCCTTTGAAAGATTTAGGTTAACTAGTGTTAACGTGTGTTAACCAATTAGTTTTGTATTATTCTAACATTTACTTTTGAAATATGAATGACTTGAAATTCAAATACATATTATATCTTATCCTCTTTGTCATCCTCTGTACCATTGGCATTCAAATTTACTGGAATTATAAGAATTACATTTTCAACAAACAACAATTGGTCAAAGATGTACAAATAAGTTTAGATAAAGTTGTAGATGATTATTATGCTGGATTAGCCGAAAAAACCACCTTGGGTTTTACATTTGAAGGTTCAGCAAAAAATAATATTTTAGGAGAAGATGGCTTTTTGGAAAACATATCAAAATCTATTGATGAGTCCAATAAAAAATTTAAAACCTTAGATTCAATAAAACCCTCCAAAATAAAAGGTTTAAAAATTTTTAGGGGTAAAAAAGCCGATTCATTATTATTAGAAAACAACGAAGCTCATGGGTGGCTTCCCAAAAAAGATTCAAATAATAACCTAAAATTTATTGACAAGCCAGATAGTACTTATTTTAACGATATAAAATTATTAACTACTAAAGTGGTTTTTTCCATTAACAATGATTCATTAAATGTGAATCAAATTGATAGCTTACTGAAAATTGATTTGTCCCGAAAAAATTTAATGATAGATTACTTTTTAGATTACAAAAAACCAAAACAAAAATTTCCAGAATCACTTAGGAGTAAAACTAAAAATAATGACACCATTGAGGATAAAAAATACAATTTACTTAGCGCCACATCAAAGTCAACTTTTCTACCCAAAAACAGTTCTCTACAAATTTATTTTAAAAATATAAGTACTGCTGTATTTAAACGTATTTTCTTTGGGATATTCATTTCCTCTTTACTGGTTTTAGCCGTTATAGGTTGTTTGTTTTATCTTTTAAAAATCATTCAAAAACAAAAACAACTGGGCGAATTAAAAAACGATTTAATAAGCAATATCACACACGAATTTAAAACTCCTATTGCTACAATTGGCGTTGCTATGGAGAGTATAAGCGATTTTAACGTGATAGACGATAAGGAAAAGACAAAAAAATATATCGAGATGTCTTCTAACCAGCTTTCTAAATTAAATATTATGGTTGAAAAATTGTTGGAAACTGCTACATTGGATAGTGAAGCTTTGGAATTGAATAAGGAAGCCATAAATATAGTTGAGTTCCTCGAATCTATGGTAAATAGATATAAAATGCAACATCGAGAAAAGACTTTCACATCAAATATTGATTTAGAAAATGTTTCGTTGCATATTGATGTTTTCCATTTTGAAAATGCCATAAACAATGTTTTAGATAACGCCGTAAAATATGGTGGCGATCAAATTTCATTGGAGTTTTTTTTAAAAGGAAACACCGTTGAAATATTAATTTCTGATAATGGAAACTCTTTGAACAAAACCAATAAAAACCGTATTTTTCAAAAGTTTTATCGCATCCCAAAAGGTAACACCCATGATGTAAAAGGTTTTGGCATTGGGCTGTATTACACCAAATCTATTATTGAAAAACATGGTGGCAACATAGCACTTGACTTAAAAACCAAACTCACAACCTTTAAAATTTCACTTCCTAATGACTAATCCTACTAAAATATTATTGGCAGAAGACGAGCCTGCTTTGGGGCAAATTATTAAAGAAAGTTTGGAAACCAGAAACTTTAAGGTCACACTTTGTGAAAATGGCGATATCGCATTAAAAAACTATCAATTGGAAAACCCAGAATTATTGGTGCTAGATGTGATGATGCCTAAAAAAGACGGTTTTACTTTAGCAAAAGAAATTCGAAACATAGATGACACCATTCCCATCATTTTTTTAACTGCAAAATCGCAAACCCAAGATGTTGTTGAAGGCTTTACAGTAGGCGGAAATGACTATTTGAAAAAACCCTTTAGCATGGAGGAATTGATTGTTAGAATCAACAATTTATTAAACCGAACTATTGAACAAAAACATTCCAGCGTCATGAAAATTGGAGAATATACCTTTAATTTTCCAAAACAAATACTTCAATTTAAAAATAGTGATGGTATGCCATTAACCCATCGTGAAGCACATTTGTTATTCCATCTAATAAAAAACAAAAATAAGGTTTTAGATAGATCGTTAATTCTAAATAAACTTTGGGGTAGCGATGACTTTTTCAATGCCAGAAGTATGGATGTGTTTATTACCAAGCTTAGAAAAAAACTTAAACAAGACCCAAATATTGAAATTATTAACGTAAGAGGTTTTGGATACAAACTAATTTGTTGAAATTGGTTTGATTTTTGTATTTTTCAAAATACAATGAAACATACTTTTTATCTGTTTTTAGCATTATCCTGTTCTATATTTGGTCAAGAAACCATTGAAACTTCTTTTGTTAAAGAAACTCCTTTAAAAGTTGAAACCGTTGTAAACATAGATAATTTCGGTACGATTTACTACATTGAAAATGATGTTTTTAACAAAAAAACGTTGGACAGAACCATTACTTATAACAATATTCAACTAGGAAGGCTTCATTCAGCGAATGCATTCAATCCACTTAAAATCAACTTGTTTTATAAAGATTTCAATACTGTTATTATTCTTGATAATAGACTTGCTGAAATTTTTAAAATCGATTTCAACGCCATAACACCCTATAAAAACATCACCCATATTTCAACAGGTTTTGACAACACATTATGGGTTTTTAATCAAGATTTACAAAAACTAGAACTTTTTGATTATAAAACGCAAACTACACGCGCACTAACTGTACCTGTGCAAAGCCCCGTTTTAGATTTAAAAAGTAATTACAATTATTGTTGGTTGCTTACCGAAAAGTATTTGTACATGTATAATTACTTTGGCAGTTTGGTATTGAAAATAAAAAACGAAGGCTATTCTACATTGGTTGAAAGTAATGAAAATATCATCCTGAAAAGGGATAATAACTTACTTTATTTAAAAAGAAGTAGCGCGGTCCCAGTACCAATTAAAATGCCAAATTTGTTGATAAATCAGTTTTTTGTAACCAATGAAACCTTGTATATTTACAACCAAGAAATCTTGCAACAACTCCAATTAAAAATCAAATAAACTATGCATATTGCTATTGCCGGAAACATTGGCGCTGGAAAAACAACTCTCACCAAATTATTGGCAAAACATTATAAATGGGAAGCCCAACTTGAAGATGTTGTTGACAATCCTTATTTAGATGATTTTTACAATCAAATGGAACGTTGGAGTTTTAATCTGCAAGTTTATTTCTTAAACAGTAGGTTTCGTCAAGTTCTGCAAATACGTGAAAGTGGTAAAGACATCATCCAAGACCGAACCATATACGAAGATGCCCATATTTTTGCACCTAACCTGCATGCCATGGGTTTAATGACCAATCGAGACTATGAAAATTATAAATCGCTGTTCGATTTGATGGAATCCTTAGTACAAGGTCCTGATGTTTTGATTTATTTACGAAGTTCCATTCCTAATTTAGTATCCCAAATTCACAAACGTGGTAGGGAGTATGAAAACTCCATCAGTATTGATTATTTAAGCAGGTTGAACGAGCGATATGAAGCTTGGATACATGGTTACAACAAAGGAAAATTGTTGATTATTGATGTTGATAAACTTGATTTTGTTGATAATCCAGAAGATTTAGGGAATATTATAAATACTATTGATGCCGAAATTAATGGTCTATTTTAGCTATAAAGCCATATTCTTTTGCGTGGTTTATGGCCTCTTTGCTATTATCCACCAATAAAACTGGAGTTGTTTTATAATTTTCATATAACATTTTTACACGACGCATTTTCCTTTTGTGATTTACGTTTATCAAGTAAATAGCCATGATTCTTCCAGGATAATCCATAGCTACATTCATGTAAATATAAGGGTCGTATTCACCACTATCGCCAATCAATATAAAATTCAATTTAGGATAGGTATTTAAAAGATTTATGATTTCTTTTTGCTTTTGCGGTAAGTGGCCATTAGGTTTTTTTGAAAAAGGAATAGGAAAACTCCTTAAAATAATTGGCCCTTTCGGAAAATTATTTTTTTTTAAAAAATACTTGAGATAACGATATAAATTCCAAGGACTATGGCTTACGTAAAAAATAGGATTAGATTCATTACCGCCTTTACCTTTATGCAGTAAATTATAAAATTGAGGCGCCCCATCTAAAGGAATTCTTTTGCCTGCTGAAGTTAAAAGAGTATTAAATACTACACGCCATTTTAGTATGGATACCAGTCCTGTATGCAAAATAGTGTCATCAATATCACTTATAACTCCAAATCTTGCATTATGTGAAGGAATAAGCATTTCTCCTTCAAATATATTTCCAGATTGAATAGGGCTTTTTAAATTATCAATATCGAATGAGAATTCTAAAGGTATCCAACCTTCATTATTTGAATAATTTTGAAGATTATTTACTTTATCGTCAAAAATGAAATACCCTCTATTATCGGTATGGGTATAAAAAAACTTATCCTTTCCTACTTTAACTTTAATTCTTGTATGCTTAATCTCATCGGTTTCAAAACGTTTCCACGCATTAAAAAGTAATTTAAAAGCTCCTTTTTGTTCTAAATCAATACTCTCGTCTTCAATGGCTCTTCCTCTTAAGTATAAATGATTAGAAGTTCCATAGGTTTGAAATGTAATTATTTGAAGAGGATCCTTTTTAAACATAAAATGTTTTTAAACTTGAATTAAAAGTACAAAAAAACCACGTTTATAAACGTGGTTTTTTATATTTATAAAGATTGCATACGTTAGTTTACAACTCCTCTTCAACGACTCTTTGTCCCGTTATACTAGAGTCTTTTGTTTCGTTTTCTAAAGCCTGAACTCTAGCTTTAACCTCTTCTTCAGAACCTTCAAAAGTTTTGTAACTAGTAAATTTCTCACCATTTTCATTAGATAAGATTGTAACAATAGCCTTAACCGTACCATCTTCATTTTTGGTCATTTCCACCTTTACCTCTTTTGAAATATTGTTTACAACTTCGTTATTAAGTCCTTCAGAAACATAAGCAGTAACAGCATCAGATGATAGCGCAATACTTGGCGCAATAACCAATGCAACAACCGACATTAATTTTAATAAAATATTCAATGAGGGTCCTGATGTATCTTTAAAAGGATCACCAACGGTATCACCAACCACTGCGGCTTTATGAGCATCTGTTCCCTTACGACCATCGGCCTCTATCATTTTTTTAGCATTATCCCAAGCACCTCCAGCATTAGACTGAAAAATAGCCATAAGCACACCACAAGTAGTTACTCCTGCTAGTAAACCTCCTAACATTTCAGCACCTCCTATAAATCCCACAGCAACAGGAACAGCAATGGCTAATAAACCAGGCAATACCATTTCTTTAATGGATGCTTTTGTTGAAATATCTACACATTTACCATATTCTGCATAACCATCTGCAGCATCAAATATAGCTCTATCTTCCTTTGAAGCTTTACTCATATCAGAATTATACTTGCGCATAACCTCTAAAGCAGCCTTTAATTGTGGAATGTCTTTAAATTGACGACGTACTTCTTCAATCATTGCCATCGCAGCTCTACCAACAGCATTCATAGATAATGCTGAAAACACAAATGGTAACATCCCACCTACTAGTAAACCAGCCATAACCGTTGGTTTTGAAACATCAATAGAAGAAACATTAGCAACTTTCATAAAAGCTGAAAATAATGCTAAAGCCGTTAAAGCAGCTGAAGCTATTGCAAATCCTTTTCCAATAGCGGCAGTTGTATTACCTACAGCATCTAATTTATCAGTACGTTCTCGTACTTCTGGATCACACTCAGCCATTTCAGCAATACCACCCGCATTGTCTGAAATAGGACCGTAAGCATCAACAGCTAACTGAATACCAGTATTAGCCAACATTCCCACAGCAGCTATGGCAATACCATATAAGCCAGCAAAATGGTGAGAAACTAAAATAGCGGCCGCTATTAATAGAATTGGAATCATTGTAGACATCATACCAACACCTAACCCTGCAATGATATTCGTAGCTGCTCCTGTTTCAGATTGACGTACTATGGAGCTAACCGGTTTTGTGCCAGTACCTGTATAATATTCCGTAATTTTACCAACACCTAAACCAGCAATTAGACCAGCTAAAGTAGCCCAGAAAATCCCCATAGCACCACTAGGCAATCCTTCTACGCTTTCAGGAATCAAGGCATTTATAATAAAATAAGATGCAATTACCATTAATCCTGCAGAACCGAATTCACCAATGTTTAAAGCTGTTTGTGGATTTCCTCCATCTTTTACTCTAACAAAAAAGGTTCCAACTATAGACATTATGATACCAACTGCCGCTAAAACCAAAGGTAAATAAACAGCTCCTAAACCAGCAAAATCTGGAGTTATAATAAAAGCTCCTAATACCATAGTACCAATTATAGAACCTACGTACGATTCAAATAAATCGGCACCCATACCAGCAACATCTCCAACATTATCACCAACATTATCTGCAATAGTTGCAGGATTTAAAGGATGGTCTTCAGGAATACCGGCCTCTACTTTACCAACTAAATCAGCTCCAACATCAGCCGCTTTGGTATAAATACCACCCCCAACACGAGCGAAAAGTGCAATTGAAGAAGCTCCTAATGAAAACCCTGAAAGCACGTTTAGAACCAATCCTAAATTATCTGCACCAGGCCAAATATTTTGATATATGGCAAATAGGCCACTTAAGCCTAAAACACCTAAACCTACAACACCAAGACCCATTACGGCCCCACCAGCAAAAGCTACTTCTAAAGCTTTTCCTAAGGATGTTTTGGCAGCTTGCGTGGTTCTTACGTTTGCTTTTGTAGCTACTCGCATACCGATAAAACCTGCTAAAGCCGAACAAATAGCCCCTACTATAAATGATAGCGCTACCATGCCGTTTGAGCCAACTTCATTGCTTCCTTTGAAATACAACAAAATAGCAACAGCTATAACAAAAACAGATAAAATTTTATACTCTGCTTTTAAAAAAGACATTGCTCCATCGGCAATATTTTTAGCAATTCTTGCCATTTTAGCATCCCCTACTTCTTGCTTTGCTACCCAGCCGCTTTTTATAAAAACATACAATAGCGCCAAAACACCAAAGGCAGGCAAAAACTTTACGATTAATTCCATATTAAATTAGTTAGTTTAAATTAATTATTTTTTTAACGGGGCTAAAAATAGGAAAATTAAAGTGATAAAAAAAACCACCTTTGGTTAAAGATGGTTCATTTTTTTGCCTAATAATTATCAATCCAATAATTTAGATTGTAAAGGTTCTCTTTTTCTTATGTTCGCTCTCATCGTAGCGTTGCACACATTTATGATAAATATCAATAGCTTCTTGAGCATTTCCCCAACCACCAACATCAACTTTTTTCTTTTCCAAATCTTTATAAACTTGAAAGAAGTGTTCAATTTCTTTCAGTCGATGTGGATTTAAATCTGAAATATCACTTCTTTTACTCCATACAGGGTCTGAAACAGGAACACAAATAATTTTTTCATCAGGCCCTTTTTCATCAGTCATGTGGAAAACCCCTATGGGTCTCACTTCCATAACGACCATGGGATAAGAGGGCTCTGTTGAAAGCACTAAAACATCTAAAGGATCGTGGTCTAATGCTAAAGTTTCAGGAATAAAACCATAGTCCCCTGGATACATCATGGATGAAAATAAGGTTCTATCAAAACGGATTTTATGTAAGGTAAAATCATATTCATATTTATTTCTGCTCCCTTTGGGTATTTCAATCAACACATCAAAAGTTACTTTCTTAATTTTCTTTTCGCTCATTATCAATTATTTTTAGCCTATTCATCAAGGATATTGCTATGATATTTATTGTGCAAATGTACTGAACGCTTATCCTTAAAGCAACAAAAACAACTTTTTTTAAAGTATTCCAAGAAAGTTTAAACACGGTAAAAGCATTATTAAGAATTTAACAAAAAATGCCTCGATTATTTATTATATTGTGCATGACTAACTCAAATAAATAATTAAAATATGCGTTTTCATATATTAGTAATAATAGGTCTTTTTACATACTTTTCCACCTACTCTCAAACTAAACCTTGGCAAGGTAAATTTGAACCCATCGACAATATGATTGCGCCTCCTAACACCTACCGAACAGCCAGCGGCGCTCCAGGAAGGGATTATTGGCAGCAACGTGCCAATTATAAAATAAAAGCGACACTTGATGAAAAAAACAACATCCTTTTAGGAGAAGAAACCATAATCTATTTTAATAATTCGCCAGATGATTTAAATTATGTTTGGATACAACTCGAACAAAATGTAAATAAAAAAGGAAATGAAGATTTTGGTGCTATTAATAATGCGATAAAAGATTCCATAACCACCCGCCAAATGCAATTTTTAACCAGAGCCATCAATTTCCCCGCTGGTTATACTATTAAATATGTGAAAGATGGCAATGGAAATAACCTAAAAACCTTGGTTAATAACACCATGATGAAAGTAAAATTGAATTCCGTTTTAAAATCAGGAGAAACAACTTCATTGTCCATTTCATGGTCTTATGCCATAACTGATAGAAGTATGTTTTTATTATCGAGAGAAGGTTACGAATATTTTCCTGAAGATAAAAACACCGTTTACCTTATTGCGCATTGGTTTCCAAGAATGGCCGTTTATAATGATACGGAGGGTTGGCAAAATCAGCAATTTCAAAAATTGGGAGAATTTGCACTGGAATTTGGTGATTACGAAGTTGAAATTACTGTTCCCGAAGACCATATTATAGCATCTACTGGAACGCTCCAAAATGAAGAATCCGTTTTAGCAAAAACACAACGCAAACGATTAACTGAAGCAAAAAAATCATTTGACAAACCTGTAATGATTATTACAAAAGAAGAAGCTCAAGCCAACGAAAAGCAAAAAGCAACCAAACCAAAAACCTGGAAGTTTAGCGCCACCAATGTTCGTGATTTTGCATTTGCCTCATCCAGAAAATTTATGTGGGACGCCCAAGCGGTAAAACTTCCAACCAATACAGTCATGGCCATGTCTTTTTACCCTAAGGAAGGACTTCCTGTTTGGAAAGAAGAATCCACAAAAGCCATTATGCACGCTTTAGAAGTTTACTCCGATGCCACATTTGATTACCCCTATCCAGTGGCTATTTCCGTAAATACTTCCAATATTGGTATGGAATTCCCAATGATTAGTTTTAATGGAGGACGCCCTAATAAAGACGGCAAAATAAGTGATGGTGCAAAAGCAGGCATGATAGGAACTATTATACATGAAGTAGGTCACAATTGGTTTCCTATGATTGTAAGCTCCGATGAACGGAAATGGATGTGGATGGATGAAGGCTTGAATACTTTTTTACACCAACGTACCGTAGAAGAACGCTACCCCAATTTTAATTATACGACACCAAAAAGCATTGTGCCGTTCATGAGTGGTGATAAAAATATTTTACGTCCTATAATGACGACTTCAGATAATGAATTATTAAATCAATTTGGCGCTAATTTTTATATGAAACCGACTGTTGGTTTGCAAATGCTTCGAAATTCGATAATTGGCAAAGAACTTTTTGATGAAGCTTTTAAAGAATATGCCAACCGATGGAAATATAAGCACCCTAATCCTGCCGATTTGTTTAGAACGTTAGAAGACGCCACAGCCACCGATTTGGATTGGTTTATTAGAGGCTGGTTTTTTACAACCGATAATGTAGATATGGAACTTAGTAATGTAAAATGGTTTAAGGTATTTGAAGAGAACACTAATATTGAAGACCAAAATAAATCCTCAAAAATAAAAATAACGGCTAATAGCAATAATACAAATGCTGAGGCAAAAGATTTTTCCAATGGTCCTGAGGTAATCACCATGACCTCAACCCCAGATGCTGCCTATGGTCAGTTTTTATCAAGAATTGATGAACCTGAGATTAGAAAACAATTATCGGGTAAAAATATATATGAAATCACCGTAAAAAATCTTGGAGGTTTAGTAATGCCTGTGACTGTAGAATGGGTGTTTACAGATGGTTCAACAGAAATTGATACTTTACCAGCAGAGGTTTGGAGACGAAATGAATATGAAATCACTCATACTTTTATAAAAGAAAAAGAAGTTAGTAAAGTAAATTTAGACCCTAATTTTGAGTTTGCTGATACCAATATGAACAATAACAGTTTCCCTAAAGAAGACACCCCAAGTGAATTCGATGCTTTCAAGAATAAAAAGAATTAAAATAATAGCTTTAATACTTTTAGCTTTAAAAACAGGTATTATGATGTCTCAAGAAATAACAGACCACCGCTGGAAAAACAGGGTTTTATTGGTTTTTACTCAAGATATTAACGCCCCTAATTTCAAAAAACAAATTGATGAATTAAAGAAAAATGAAAAAGGGCTAAAGAATAGAAAATTAATTATTTACCAAATTGCAAAAGATAGTTTTAGAACCGGATTTACAAACCTGAAATGGGAAAAAACACCCAATTCTTTCGTTAATTTTAAAGATAAAAACAGCACTTTTTCAATTGTGTTAATTGGATTAGACGGTGGCATTAAATTAAAGCAAAAAAGATTCCTTTCTTGTATAGACCTGTTTAACATTATAGATGTCATGCCCATGAGGCAACAAGAAATAATGGACAATACTAAATCCAAATAAATTGGTTTAAAATCACTTCAAAGTTTTAAAATGTATTACATCGAAAATAAAAAATAATCATATGTAACCACAATAATTTTGCTTAACTTAATAATGCATCTAAGATGAAAAAAAGAAGTAAAAACAATTATAAACAATTTAGCTTATTAGCTACAATTTTAGTATTTACGTTTAGCTTAAACGTAAATGCTTTGCAAGGGAACAGTCATGTTCACCGAAACAATTCTGCACCAGTAAATAACAATAACAATGGTAATGCTGGCGGTGGCAATCAAGGTAATGGATATGGGAATAACCCATATGGAAATCAAGGCAACACTACAAACAACGGAAGAGCCAATGGGAACAGAAATAATGATTCTGTACCGTTAGATGGTGGTCTTTCAGCTTTATTGTTAGGGGCTACTGCTTTTGGTGTAAAAAAATTACGAGAAAAGAAATAATACAAATCAAATGATTTGTATTAAAATCACAAAAAAGGGCTTTTTAAAAAGCCCTTTTTATTTTTTGTGAAATTCTTAAAAATAAAAACCAAAACTTCCTGTAATTCCAAATTTTCTTGCGTTAGGATAAAGTATAGCATCTTTATAATTTCCTCTAAAATTGAAATCTAATCTTAATACCTTAAAAATATTGCCCACACCAAAACTGTATTCGTAGTAAGGTTTATTTGAAGGCGCTATCAACGGAATCGCATTAGGGAGACCTGTATTGCTAAGATTGATGTTTTCCTGTGAAATATCTCCCCAAACTCCACGGATACTAACAATTTCCCTTAGATTTAATTTTCTTAAAAACGGAATTCTTGAGAAAAAGCGCCCATTAAAATTATGTTCCATATGAAATGACGTATAAGTATCAGATACAAATTCATAAAAATCCAATTGAGAAAACGTGTTGTAAATTGAAAAATAGGTTTGGTTTCCTGGGATAACACTTAACAAGCCAAGCGGCACTTCACCAAAGGTTTTACCAGCTTCAACGGTTGTAGTTAATCTACCAAAACCTCCAACTTGCCAAGGCTGGATATAAGAAAACTGAACTTTAGTGTAATCAAAATCACTTTCAAAAAGGTTTTTATCTCCTTTTGATACTTGTGCAAATAATCGTGCAAAATCATCATTGGCATTCAAACGCTCTACTCCAAAACCCGTCATTTTACGTTTTGGAAAATATGAAACTGATAATGACGTTTCAAATTGCTTGATTTCAGACTCGGTTCCAGTTGGTGTATTATAATCCAAACTAAAAGTAGGCGATGCAGATTCCAACGTTCTATAATTTCCACCTAATCTGAAAATAACATTTCGCCATGGTTCTGCTTCAATAGACAAACTTGTTAAATTTATGGATGTTAACTTGTCATTTGCTCCTGTGCCAACAACTGCAGAAGAAGCTAAACTTCTCCCTAAAACATCTGTAGAGGTTGTTAAACTTGCGCCTATTTGCTCCACGTCACGCCTATTCCCTCCAGAAATAATCAATCGGCTTTTTTTATCGAGTAACCATTTACCTGAAATCCCATATTTAAATTTATCGTCTCTAAACCCATAGGCCAAAAACCCTTCTAATCGCCAAAGGTCATTTCTTCCAAAATATGTTCTTCCTCCGGTTCGTAAACGTAAACCCTCTACTTCATTGAAACCAAATGTTGAAAAAATGGGTCCATAATCAAGTGGCAAGGTGTTAAATTCGATATATCCTGATGACAGAATACTGCCCAAGTTGTAAAGCCGCTTAAATTTTTTAACCGTTTTTAAGGTATCTAGCATTTTATAAACACCTTGTTCATCTTTATTAAGTTCTTCTAAGCGGTTTTCTGCCCAAAAGTTTTCGTCTCGATCATAAACATCTTTGTTATAGGCATAGACTTCAGTTTCATAAAACTTTTTGTCCTTTTCAATATCAAATTTATAATTGTTGTAAAGTGTAGTTCGTTTTCCATAAATACCCCTGGATTGTTCTTTTTTACTAAAAGCAAAATCACTCATCATGTAATCTCTTTTTACAAGAAATAAGGAATCGTTAAGCACTTCAAATTCTTGTTCTATGTATATTTCCTTTACCCAGTTTATATTGGCACTTTTAGAGGCTTGCATATTAATTTCTTTGATGGCGTAGGTGGTGTCGGCCACCCAAAAATCGCCTTTAAAAGTAAGCTCGTTTTTTCTCCTTGGGTAATAAATGATATTATAGCACCATTTTTTATCAATAAAGGCGCTGTCCTTTAAAACATAGTTATAGGTGTTTATACCGGTTCTGGAAAGTGGGCTAACGAAACTTTTATCGAAGAATTTTAAATAGTTATCATAAACATTAAAATCGGAATACAAATCGTCAACAAAATCAATAATCACTTGATTGTCGCTAAACCCTGAATTTTTATTTCCTTTTAAATCTTCCTTTTCTTTGTTTAGAATATTATCGCCGTAAACTTTGGAAACTGCTTCATTAATAAACATGGGTAAATAGGTTTTGCCTGTAACGCGCGAGGTATCCACTTGATTAAAAACAAACTCCATACCTCTAAAAAGTTTGCTTTTTATAAGGGCACTATCGATGGTGTTGATATCGAATTCTACTTTTTCATATTTATCATATTCATATTGTTTGAACTGTTTCAACCCATTACTACGCTTATTAGCCCAAATTTTCCTCAATAAATCGATAGCGGGATTATTTTTTTTTGGCTGTTTACCAGATACAATAAAAACCTGATCGAGTTGAGACGCTTCTTCTTTTAGAATAAATTTTAAGTTATAGTTTACTTTTTTATCTAAATGAATATTTAAAGTTTCATACCCGATAAAGGATACAGTAAGTGCATCCCAAGTTTCGTTAGATTCCAAGTAAAATCGTCCATTTTCATCGGTAATAGTGCCTTGGGTTGAACCTTTAAAAATAACATTAGCGAATGAAACAGGCTCATCAAATTCATCAAAAACATACCCACTTACTTTGGTTTGTGAGAATGTGGGGGAAATTCCGAGTAAAAAAAGGGCAATAAGTAGTGTTTTGTTCATAATACAAAAAAACTTCATCAACAATTGAGCTAATGAAGTTTATATAACGTAATTAATTACGAATTATTTATACATCACTTTCTTAACAGCCTTGATAACATCGTTGCTATTTGGCAACCATTCTTCCAATAAAACGGGGGAATATGGTGCTGGGGTATCGGCGGTATTTATTTTTATGATGGGTGCATCTAGATAATCAAATGCTTCGTTTTGAACAATATAAGTAATCTCTGTTGCAACATTTCCAAAAGGCCAAGCTTCTTCCAACACCACTAATCGATTTGTTTTTTTAACCGATTCCAAGATTGCTTTTTTATCCATGGGGCGAACAGTGCGTAAATCAATGATTTCGCAAGAAATACCTTCTTTCTCCAATTCATCAGCTGCTTTATAGGCTTCTTTAATTATTTTTCCAAAGGAAACAATGGTTACATCTGTTCCCTCACGCTTAATATCGGCAACACCTAATGGTAAGATATATTCACCTTCGGGGACTTCGCCTTTATCTCCATACATTTGCTCACTTTCCATAAAAATAACTGGATCGTTGTCACGAATAGCTGCTTTTAATAACCCTTTTGCATCATAAGGATTTGAAGGAACAACCACTTTTAAACCCGGTGTATTAGCAAACCAGTTTTCAAAAGCTTGTGAGTGGGTTGCACCCAACTGACCAGCAGATGCTGTTGGACCTCGGAAGACAATAGGACAATTAAACTGCCCACCAGACATCTGCCTGATTTTTGCAGCATTGTTAATAATTTGATCAATTCCAACAAGAGAAAAGTTAAAAGTCATGTATTCTACAATTGGCCTGTTACCGGTCATAGTCGAACCAATTGCAATTCCAGCAAAACCAAGTTCAGCAATGGGGGTATCAATGACACGTTTAGGTCCAAATTCATCTAACATTCCTTTAGATGCTTTGTAGGCACCGTTATATTCAGCTACCTCCTCTCCCATCAAATAAATGCTTTCATCTCTGCGCATTTCTTCACTCATCGCTTCGCAAATAGCTTCTCTAAATTGAATTGTCTTCATTTATGTTATTTTATTTCGAGTAGCAAAAATAACAATAAATGGTATACACTTGGAAAAGATTTTTTTAAAATTTATTATGCGTGCATAGTATTTTTAGAAATAAAATAATTAACTTCGTAGCCACAAAAAAAATTGACACTCAAAAACCTATTAAAATGAAAATATTAGTGTGTATTAGTCATGTTCCAGACACTACATCAAAAATCAATTTTTCTGATAATGACACCAAGTTTGATACTAATGGGGTCCAATTTGTTATCAATCCTAATGATGAATTTGGCTTAACAAGAGCAATGTGGTTTAAGGAAAAACAAGGTGCTCATGTAACGGTTGTAAATGTTGGTGGCTCTGAAACAGAACCTACCTTACGTAAAGCATTGGCCATAGGTGCTGATGCTGCTATCCGAGTGAATACTCCAGCAACCGATGGTTTTTCAGTTGCTAAACAACTGGCAAATATTGTAAAAGATGGTGGATATGATTTGATAATTGCAGGTCGTGAATCTATCGATTATAACGGTGGCATGGTTCCTGGAATGGTTGCCGCTTTAGTAGGTGCAAATTTCGTCAATAACTGTATAAGCCTTGAAGTTGAAGGTACTTCCGCAAAAGCAATTCGAGAAATTGATGGCGGTAAAGAAACCGTTTCTACATCTTTACCATTAGTTATTGGTGGACAAAAAGGTTTGGTTGAGGAAAGCGATTTACGCATCCCGAACATGAGAGGCATTATGATGGCTCGCCAAAAACCTCTAACAGTTGTTGAGCCTATTGTTACCAATGCAGAAACAACTTCCGTTTCATTTGAAAAACCTGCACCAAAAGGCGCAGTAACCTTAGTGTCACCAGAGAATTTAGATGAATTAATAAATTTGCTTCATAACGAAGCTAAAGTGATTTAAATAATTATATATGTCAGTTTTAGTATATACAGAATCGGAACAAGGAACCTTTAAAAAAGTTGCTTTTGAAGTGGCATCATACGCCAAAGCGGTTGCCAACCAGTTAGGAACAACCGTAACAGCTATTGCAATAAATACCAATGATACTTCTGCTCTAGGGAATTACGGTGTTGATAAAGTTCTAAACGTAAAAAACACCCAGTTAGATAAATTTAATGCTAATGCTTATGCAGCTGTAATAAATCAAGCTGCAGAAAGTGAAGGCTCTAAAGTGGTGGTTATTAGCTCTAGTGCCAACTGTAAATATTTAGCTCCATTTATAGCAATAGGCTTAAACGCAGGTTACGCTTCGAATGTGGTTGCGCAACCTTCAAGTACTAGCCCATTTATTGTAAAACGCTCAGCATTTACAAATAAGGCTTTTGAAAACACACAAATTAATACTGACATTAAAATTATTGGTGTTTCTAATAATTCTTTCGGATTAGTTGAAAGTACGAGTAGTGTGTCAACCGAAGACTTTTCACCTTCAATTCCGGAATTAGGGGTTACTGTAGATTCAGTTGATAAAGCAGCAAATACTGTTACCATTGCCGATGCTGAAATTGTGGTTTCAGCAGGTCGTGGATTGAAAGGACCAGAAAACTGGGGCATGATAGAAGAATTAGCAAATGTTTTAGGAGCAGCTACCGCATGTTCAAAACCGGTGTCTGATTTAGGTTGGAGACCCCATAGCGAACATGTTGGGCAAACAGGAAAACCTGTTGCATCAAACCTTTATATAGCTGTAGGTATTTCCGGTGCTATTCAACATTTAGCTGGTATTAACGCATCCAAAGTAAAAGTAGTAATCAATACAGATCCTGAGGCTCCTTTCTTTAAAGCGGCCGATTATGGTGTGGTTGGCGATGCTTTTGAAGTGGTACCAAAACTTATTGAAAAATTAAAAGTGTTTAAAGCACAACAATAAAATTATTTTTTATAAATTGTATCGTAGTGTTGAACTGCTTAAATTAGCATTTTATCTTAAAACTGTATCATGCAGTTGGTAAAGTCCTAATTTAAACAGTTCTTTGCGTTTTATAAATTTATGAGTTTAGTAAGATTAAATATAAAAGGAATATCCTACAGCCAAACCCAAAATGGTGCTTATGCCTTGATTTTGAACGAGGTTGACGGCGATAGAAAACTTCCCATAGTTATAGGTGCTTTCGAAGCACAGTCCATAGCAATAGCTTTAGAAAAAGAAATTAGTCCGCCAAGACCGCTAACCCATGATTTATTTAAAAATTTTGCAGATAGATTTGACATCGTAGTAAAGCAAGTTATCATTCATAAGTTGGTTGATGGTGTTTTCTATTCCAGTTTAATTTGTGAGCGCGATAAAATTGAAGAAATTATTGATGCTAGAACCAGTGATGCCATCGCCTTAGCACTGCGTTTTCAAGCACCCATTTTCACTTACAAAAATATTCTTGACAAAGCAGGTATTTATTTAAAAGTAAATCCGAAAAAGAAAGAAGAAGATGAAGAAACGCAAGACAGTATTTTGATGGATGAGTTGGTAGCCAACGAGCTTGAACCCAATAAACCAGCCGAAAATTTTAAAGGAAAAACCTTAGATGAACTTCATACCCTTCTGGATGAAGCAGTTGCTAATGAAAACTATGAAAAAGCAGCACGTATTCGAGATGAAATCTCCAAAAGAGAATAATACCTATTATATACTATGAGAAAACTGTTTTTGTCTTGTGCTGCACTATTTTTCCTTTTCACATCCATAACATCAGCACAAAATTTAGACAATTCAAGTCCATTAAATACAGTTCAAAAAAATTCAGTACTTGAAGCAGAAATAGTCGATTCAATTAAGATAGATAACCCCAATGTTTTAATTCAAGAAACATTTACAATCCATACAGAAACACCAACAGAAAATACCATCATTCCTAGCCAAGGGTTTTCAATAGACAGTTTATGGCGAGGCGTTTTAGGAATGATCTCCCTTGTATTTATAGCATTTCTTTTCAGCGGTAATAAAAAAGCCATTAATTGGAAAATAGTGGGTATTGGATTAGCATTCCAATTAATAATAGCTATTGGTGTTTTAAAAGTGGATTTTATAAAAAATATTTTTGAATTTGTTGGGAATTTATTTATTCAAGTTCTAGAATTTACTAGAGCTGGAAGTAAATTTTTATTTGAAGGGTTGGTAGTTGATATGGATACCTTTGGCTACATATTTGCTTTTCAAGTATTACCAACAATTATTTTCTTTTCGGCCTTAACTTCTGTTTTATTTTACCTAGGTATTATTCAAAAAGTAGTAAAAGCCATGGCTTGGTTATTATCCAAAGCTTTAAAAATTTCTGGAGCAGAAAGTTTAAGTGTTGCAGGAAATATCTTTTTAGGACAAACCGAAGCTCCGCTATTAATAAAGGCTTATTTAGAGAAAATGAATAAGTCCGAAATGTTGTTGGTAATGATTGGTGGTATGGCTACCGTAGCCGGTGCTGTTTTAGCTGCTTATATAGGATTTCTTGGTGGAGACGATCCTGTTTTAAGATTGTTTTATGCAAAACACCTTTTAGCAGCATCTGTAATGGCAGCTCCTGGTGCTATTGTGATTTCCAAAATATTATATCCACAAACAGAATCCATCAATACAGATGTGACTGTATCCCAAGAAAAAATTGGATCAAACTTTTTAGATGCCATAGCAAATGGGACAACGGAAGGTTTAAGACTTGCCGTAAATGTTGGCGCCATGTTGTTGGTTTTTGTGGCCTTTATAGCCATGTTTAATGGTATTTTAGGTTGGGTTGGAGATGTATCAAATCTAAATACATGGATAGCCAATAATACAACCTATAAAAGTTTATCATTAGAGCTTATATTGGGTTATTCTTTTGCACCTCTTATGTGGCTTATTGGTATTGCCAAAGAAGATATGGCACTTATGGGACAACTTTTAGGCATTAAATTGGCAGCTAGCGAATTTATAGGCTACATACAATTGGCAGACTTAAAAAATGTAGGGAGCTCTATTCACTTAACGTACGAAAAATCTGTAATAATGGCTACCTATATGCTTTGTGGATTTGCTAATTTTGCATCCATTGGTATTCAAATTGGTGGTATTGGTTCATTAGCTCCTGGACAACGTAAAACCTTATCAAAGTTTGGAATCAAAGCCTTAATTGGTGGTACCATTTCATCTTTGATATCTGCTACAATAGCTGGTATGATTATAGGTTAAAAACCGTTAATAACTTTTAAATAAATATAGGGTTGAATTGTTAACATTCAACCCTTATTTTTTATTTTTAGCTGATTGAAATTGAATATGAAATGCAACAATATCACGATTTAGTAAAACACGTTTTAGAATACGGTAACGAAAAAAGCGATAGAACAGGAACAGGGACAAAAAGTGTTTTTGGATATCAAATGCGATTTGATTTAAGTGAAGGTTTCCCCATGGTAACCACAAAAAAGCTTCATCTAAAATCTATAATTTATGAACTCCTTTGGTTTTTAAAAGGCGATACCAATATAAAATACTTAACTGAAAATGGTGTACGTATTTGGAATGAATGGGCTGATAAAAATGGTGATTTAGGCCCCGTTTATGGACACCAATGGCGTAATTGGAACAGCGACGATATTGACCAAATTAAAGAAGTTATTCATACTTTAAAAAACAATCCAGATAGTCGCAGAATGTTGGTGTCGGCTTGGAATCCATCGGTTTTACCAGATACTTCAAAATCTTTTAGTGAAAACGTAGCAAATGGAAAAGCGGCGCTTCCACCTTGCCATGCTTTTTTTCAGTTTTATGTAGCTAATGGAAAATTGTCTTGCCAATTATACCAACGAAGTGCCGATATATTTTTAGGAGTGCCTTTTAATATTGCTTCTTATGCTTTATTTACCATGATGATGGCCCAAGTTTGTGGATACGAAGCAGGTGAATTTATTCATACTTTTGGTGATGCTCATATTTACAGCAATCATTATGAGCAATTGGAACTTCAACTATCCAGAGACATTAGGCCGCTTCCTAAAATGCTATTAAATCCTGATGTAAAAGATATTTTTGATTTCACTTTCGATGATTTCACTCTATTAGATTATAACCCTCATCCACATATTAAAGGCGTAGTGGCCATATAAAAAAAGCACTTTCTTATAAGAAAGTGCTTTTTCAATTTTTTTGAGTCTTAATTATACGTTTACTACGCTATTTTCAGCTCCTGCAAAATCATTCCATGCATAACCATCGGCAGCATCATCATTAACATAAACACCATCTACAAGATACTTAAACTCGTAAGAGCTTCCTGTTTCTAGATCAAAAGTTCCTTTAAAAGTTCCATTCTTCAGTTTTTTAAGTGGTGCTTTTTTTGCATTCCATTCATTAAAACTTCCTACAACAGATACTTTTTTTGCGTCTTCAGCGGGTAAAGAAAAGGTTACTTTACACACTGGTTTACTTTTTAAATATTGTTTTTTAATAGACATAATTTTTAATTTTAAGTGTTGTTTTTCGTTACAAATTTATAAAGTAATTTGCATGTACCCATAAAAATGACCTATACTTTAAAAAAATTATCAATTTCATAATTTCCATAAACAATTATTTATAGTTGATAAAAATTTTAGCATAATATTTATTATATTATCAACACAAATTATTACGTTTATATCTGATAATCAATTAGTTTTAAACGAAATCGATTGCGTGAATGGAGTATAATAATCCCAAAACCTAATGTTAAATTATCATAATAAAAGCCTTAACTTTATACCCGTTATTTTACACCTATGTTTGGAAAAAAGAAATCAACGCCACAAATAGATAAAGATCAATTAGAGCTCATTCAAAATGCGCAAAAACGTATTAAACAAAAAAAACGTTTGTATATACATTTTGTGATATTTTTAATTGGAGCCATTTTTTTAATAATAGCCAATACGCTTTTGGGTATTGGAGAAGATTTTAAATTTTTTGGTTATGATTGGTTTTTATTCGCAGTTCTTATATGGCTTTTTTTACTAGTATATCATGTTTTTAATGTGTTTATCACTCATAAATTCATGGGAAAAGCTTGGGAAAAACAACAATTGGAAAAACTGGTTTCAAAACAACAAGAACGCATTGAAAAACTTAAGGATGGGTTTGTAAGAGAAGAAAAACTTTTAGCACAAACCCAAGCTTACAATAAAGCAAAAAGCGAAAAGAATAAAAGTGAACTTACTATTATTGTGGCTGCAGCAGAAAACCATGCGATTGGAAAAGGCAACCAACTCATCTGGCATTTAAGTGACGATTTAAAACGCTTTAAAAACTTAACGAATGGACATCATATTATCATGGGACGTAAAACATTTGAAAGTTTCCCTAAACCACTACCAAATAGAACCCATATTGTAATCACAAGACAGAAACATTATAAAGTACCAGATGGTGTGGTTGTTGTCAACACCCTTGCAGATGCCATTGATGCCTCAAAAAATGATACGCAACCCTTCATTATTGGCGGTGGTGAAATATATAAACAAGCCATGGACGTTGCAGATAAAATTGAATTAACACGTGTTCACCATAATTTTGAAGCCGATACTTTTTTCCCTGAAATTGATACCAAAGTTTGGACAGAAACTGCCAACGCATTTCATAAAAAAGACGAACATCATGATTATGAATTTTCGTTTATTACCTACGAGAGAAAACAATAATGAAGAAAATTTTAGTTTTTATAATTTTATGGTTAACATCTTTTCAAATTGAAGCTCAATTCGTAAAGAAAAAATCAATTAGTGCTAATATTGGTTACGGATTGAGCACCCCTTATTATGGCGGTATTGACGTAATTGATTCTGGCCTTTATCTTCAAGGAGAGTTTGTACTCGTTATTGCAACTTGGCTTGACCTAAGACCTTACAGCGGATTGATTTTAACGAAATCAAACGGAAAAGACATCAACCAGAACCCAACACCTTACAAGGCGACTTCAAGAGCTTTTTTAATTGGAGGAAAAGCTCGAATAAAAGCACCCATTCCATGGATAGCGCCTTTTGCCGAAATAGGAATAGGTTCCTCCATAGGAAATTTTGAGACATTATCAGAGCTTTCCAATATTACTAAAAGTGGAATAATTTATCACATTCCGTTCTCTTTAGGATTAGAACTAGGCCGGGATCATAACTTTGAAGTTGGATTAACTTATTATTTCCAACCGACAATTGAACAATATGCTGGTGCATTTGCTATTGGTTTGTCCATACCCCTAAAATAAAGACTCAACAATTTCTATTGTTAAATTTCCTAATTTTGCCAAATGGTAAAAGAAATACAACTTCGTATTACACTTAAGGAGGAAGAAATCGGTGATATTCTGGTTTTAAAATCAGCCTTAAAATTAGCTATTGACCAAAAAGATATTACTGGAGTTAAAGTTCTTAGAAAATCTATTGATGCTCGTAAACCAAACATTATTTTAAATTACAAAGTTGCCGTTTTTATAAAAGAACCGATTCCAAAAACTTCCGAATACACATTTGATTACAAAGATGTTTCCAAAGCTAAACCTATCCATATTGTTGGATTTGGACCTGCAGGCATGTTTGCTGCTTTACGATGTATTGAACTCGGGTTTAAACCTATAGTCTTGGAGCGCGGTAAAAATGTACAAGACCGCCGACGGGATTTAAAAGCCATCAATCAAGACCATATAGTTAACGAAGATTCCAATTATTGTTTTGGAGAAGGAGGTGCTGGCACTTATAGTGATGGAAAACTTTACACACGAAGTTTAAAACGTGGTGATGTTCGTCGAATTTTTGAAAACCTTGTGTTTCATGGTGCTACCGAACAAATTTTAATTGATGCACATCCACATATTGGTACAAATAAACTACCGAAGGTGGTGCAAAATATTCGTGAGACTATTTTAAAATATGGTGGCGACGTCTATTTTGAAACCAGGGTCACCGATTTTATTATAAAAAATAATAAAATTAAAGCTATTCAACTTAATAATGAAAATGAAATATCAGTAGAAAAAGTCATTTTAGCTACTGGCCATTCAGCTCGTGATATTTTTTACTTGCTTTACAAAAAACAAATTACTTTGGAAGCAAAATCGTTCGCTATGGGTGTACGAGTGGAACATCCTCAGCACATCATAGATTCCATACAATATCATTGTACTGGCAATCGAAACGACTTATTACCAGCAGCATCTTACAGTTTGGTGCAACAGGTAAATGATAGAGGTGTTTACTCCTTTTGTATGTGCCCTGGTGGTTTCATAGTGCCTGCGGCAACAGCCAATGGCGAGGTAGTGGTTAACGGTATGTCGCCATCAAAGCGTAATAATTTTTATGCCAATTCTGGCATTGTTGTAGAAATTGATGTTCATAAAGATTTACCAAAGTATGAGCATTTTGGAGTTTTAAAAGCATTGGAATATCAAAAAGATTTAGAAAAATTGGCATTCACTTCGGGTGGAAGAAATCAAACAGCCCCAGCACAGCGTTTAACCGATTTTGTTGAAGGCAAATTATCTATTGTTTTGAATCCAACTTCTTATCAACCTGGTTTGAATTCGGCACCACTTCATTCACTTTTACCAAAACTTATAGGAAGCAGATTGCGAAAGGGTTTTCAAGCATTCGGACAAAAAATGAAAGGATATTACACCGAAGAAGCAAATATTGTAGGCGTAGAATCCAGAACCTCATCACCAGTTTGTATTCCTAGAACAAACACTTTAGAACACCCACAAATTTCAAACTTATATCCTAGTGGCGAGGGTGGTGGCTATGCAGGAGGTATTGTTTCAGCAGCTATGGATGGGGAACGTTGTGCTGAAGCCGCTACAGGTAATTTGTAATCTTTATTTTGTTTCTAAAGTGAAGCAATATTTATTCTTATAAAATAACTATTTTTGCAGCATCAAAAACTAAATAACATGCACGCATATATTTTTCCGGGTCAAGGTGCTCAATTCTCAGGAATGGGTTTAGACCTCTATGAAAACTCGCCCCTAGCACAAGAATTATTTGAACAAGCCAACGATATTCTGGGGTTTACCATTACGGATATTATGTTTGAAGGGTCTGCTGAGGACTTAAAGGAAACCAAGGTAACACAGCCAGCTATCTTTTTACATTCTGTCATATTAGCTAAAACCTTAGGAAATAGTTTTAAACCAGATATGGTAGCAGGACATTCACTTGGTGAATTTTCTGCTTTAGTTGCCAATGGAGTTTTAAATTTTGAAGATGGTTTAAAATTAGTATCTCAACGTGCTTTAGCCATGCAAAAAGCCTGCGAATTACAACCCAGTACTATGGCTGCTGTTTTGGGTTTGGATGATGATATCGTTGAAAAAATATGTGCTATGACCGAAGGGATTGTGGTAGCAGCAAATTATAATTGCCCAGGACAATTGGTTATATCGGGTGAAGTTGAGGCCATTAATAAAGCTTGTGAGACATTGAAAGAAGAAGGGGCTCGTCGTGCTTTGGTATTACCCGTAGGTGGTGCTTTTCATTCCCCATTGATGGAACCGGCCCGCGAAGAATTGGCAGCAGCTATTGAAAATACAATATTTAGCAAACCAAATTGCCCTATTTATCAAAATGTTACGGCAAATGCAGTCATTGATGAAATGGCAATAAAATCAAATTTAATTTTACAATTAACTGCACCTGTAAAATGGACACAGTCCGTACAACAAATGATTAAAGATGGTGCTAGTTTATTTACTGAAGTTGGTCCAGGAAATGTATTGCAAGGCCTTATTAAGAAAATTAATAGAGAAGCGCAAACAGCTTCAGCAACTTTAAATGCAAATAGTTAAATGAAGCTATCTAAACGCTGCGTTTTTATAACACTAGTTATTATTTTAACAATAGCTATTGATCAAATCTCAAAAGTGATTGTTAGAGCCTGTGTTATAGGACAAACAGAGACTAGAGCTAGTGAACGTATCCCATTGATTGGCGATGCCTTTATTATGATGAATGTTGAAAACGAAGGTGCTTTTCTGGGGATGGGAAGCGACCTTGGAGAACCTTTACGAACCATTTTATTACTTATACTCCCTATTTTAGTTTTAGGGTTTGTTTTATATCATATTTTAAAAGATAAATCCTTAGATAATTGGTCGCTCTTTGCTTTTGCAAGTATTATTGGCGGGGGAATTGCGAATGTATTTGACAGAATAGTTTATGGTTCGGTTACCGATTTCTTTTTTATTGATTTAGGAGGTGTTTTTAAAACCGGTATCTTTAATATGGCTGATGTATTTGTAACCACTGGAATGATTATACTTTTTATTAGCAGCTTCAAAAAGAAAAAAAATATTGAACAAAAAATAAGCTAAAATAATTTTAAGAATTCTTGATTTTTAAAACTTATTCTGTGGAATATCTTACCTTTTGTTCCCATTTCCATGCAGATAGCATAGCATCATCTAAAGATAATTTTGTTTTCCAACCCAACTCTTTGTTGGCTTTTGTAGTATCTGCATAAGCTGAAATCACATCACCTTCTCTCCTACCCACAATTTTATAATTCAATTTTTTACCCGAAACTTTTTCAAAAGATTGAATCACTTCTAAAACCGAACTACCTTTCCCAGTTCCTAGATTAAACGTTTCATAGTTACTTTTGTTTTCGTTTTTTAATAAGCGTTCCAAGGCTACCACGTGCGCTTTTGCAACATCAACAACGTGAATATAATCTCTTACACAGGTACCATCTTGAGTAGGATAGTCATCCCCAAAAACTGATAATTGCTCTCTTAAACCAATAGCAGTTTGTGTAATAAATGGTACTAAGTTTTGTGGAACCCCTATTGGTAATTCTCCAATATTTACAGATTCGTGGGCACCAACAGGATTAAAATAGCGCAGAGAAATAGCCTTTAATTTTGGAGCTATTTTACAGGTATCTTTTATTATTTCTTCACCAATTTGTTTCGTGTTTCCATAAGGCGATTCTGCTTTTTTAACCGGTGCATTTTCTGTTATAGGTAGCTCATCGGCTTGACCATAAACGGTACAAGATGAACTAAAAATAAAATTAGCTTCAGGCATTTTTTTTAATTCTTTAAGAATATAAACTAAAGTTGCTATATTATTTTCATAATAAAGCAGGGGCTCTTGCACACTTTCTCCAACCGCTTTACTAGCAGCGAAATGAATAACGCCTTTTATATCATCATGTTTTGCAAAAAAAGATTCAACTCTCGCTTTGTCTTTTAAATCCAATTTTTCAAAGATTGGGGTTTTTCCTGTTATGGCAGTAATCCCATCTAATACATTAATTGAGGAGTTTGATAAGTCATCAATTATAATAACTTCGAAACCTTCATTTTGTAATTCAACAACTGTGTGAGATCCTATAAATCCTAATCCGCCTGTTACTAATATTTTATCCATTGATATAATTGATAATTGTTGAAGTAATAAATTCTATTTGTTCGTCATCTAACTCTGTATGCATAGGTAATGAAATAACCTCTTTTACCAGTTGATTGGTAACTTCAAAATCAGCCTCATTATATCTTTCATCTAAATATGCCTTTTGCTTATGAAGTGGGATGGGGTAATATACCCCACAAGGAATACCTTGTTCACTTAAATGCTTTACTAAAGCATCCCGGTTAGCGTCTTTTATTCTTAATGTATACTGATGAAACACATGGCAATCGCAAGTATCGCAAATACCGTCACACCCGTTTACAGTTTTTGGTGTCAGGATATTTTTGACAGATTTAAAAGCTTCATTGTATTTTCTAGCAGCGTTTCTTCTAGATTTATTATAAGCATCTAAATAAGGTAGTTTGGCATCTAAAACGGCAGCTTGAATACTATCCAATCGTGAATTTACACCAACAACATCATGATGATAACGTTCGTACATCCCGTGGTTCACAATCCCCCTTATCGTATGTGCTAAATCATCATCATTTGTAAAAATGGCACCTCCATCTCCATAACATCCTAAATTTTTAGAAGGAAAAAACGAGGTTGCTCCAACATTGCCAATGGTTCCTGCTTTAACTTTTTTTCCGCTTTTGTATCTATAGTTGGCTCCTATGGCTTGTGCATTATCTTCAATAACAAACAAATTGTGTGCTTTAGCTATGTCCATAATAGCTTCCATATTCGCACATTGCCCAAATAAATGCACAGGTACTATAGCCTTCGTTTTTGGGGTAATTGCTTTTTTAACAGCTTCAATGTTGATGTTAAAATCATCTTCATTAACATCTACTAAAACTGGGGTTAATTGCAACAATGCAATTACCTCAACAGTGGCAGCAAAAGTAAAATCGGCAGTAATAACTTCATCTCCAGGCTTCAGTCCTAAACCCATCATGGCAATTTGTAACGCATCCGTTCCATTAGCGCATGGAATCACGTGTTTTACACCTAAATACTCTTCTAAATGCTTTTGGAATTCGTGTACTTTTGGGCCATTAATAAATGCGGTGGTTTCTATCACTTCCTGAATAGAAGGGTCGACAATATGTTTTATATCGCTATACTGACCTTTTAGGTCTACCATTTGAATTTTCTTCATCTATAAAAAATTACGTAGTCTATCAAAAAATAAAGACCATCTTTAAAGAATCCCCATTGTGGGTTGCAGTTCACGAAATTACAAAATTCATACACGCTAACCAATGAATTTATTATAAAGAGATGTATTTTAGCACAAACAAAATCGTTGAATTTAATTTACAACATAATAATCCATATTACCCATTTTATTTTAAAATGTGGCGCTCTTTTTAATGACAAATTAAAAAAGGGAGTTATTGGCAGAAAAAATACTTTCAAAATCTTAACAGAATGTTTGGAGAAAACCGATAAAACCTTGTGGTTCCATTGTGCTTCGTTAGGTGAATACGAGCAAGGTTTGCCGGTTTTTGAAGAACTGAAAAAACACTATAAAGCCCATAAAATAGTACTTAGCTTTTTTTCGCCATCGGGTTACGAAATTAGAAAAAACGCACCCATTGCCGATGCGATTGTTTACCTCCCAATAGACACAAAAAAAAATGCAAAAAAGTTTTTAAATATTGTAAATCCTGAACTCACCATTTTTGTGAAATATGATATTTGGCCCCATTTTTTAAATGAACTAAAAAAAAGAAACTTGAGGGCCATTTTAATTTCAGCGGTTTTCAGAAAAAATCAAACCTATTTTAAATTCTATGGAAAACCATTAAGGCAATCTTTATTCGCTTTTGAACACATTTTTACCCAAAATGAAGCTTCCAAAACCTTATTACAAACCTTAAATTACAATCATGTAACCGTTTCTGGCGATACTAGGTTTGATCGTGTTTCCAATCAATTAAGCTTGAATAATACTTTAAGTTTTGTTGAAGCATTTAAATCTAATAAATTGTGTGTCGTTGCGGGAAGCACGTGGCCAGAAGACGAAACATTACTTATTGATTTTATAAATTTGAAAGCTTCAAAAGATGTGAAGTTTATTATTGCTCCACACAATATTAAAAAAGCCCAGATAAAAACCATTCAAGAGAAATTAACTGTTGAAAGTATTTTGTTTTCTGAAAAAGACACCAAAAATCTTGAGAGTGCCCAAGTTTTCATAATAGATACCATTGGTATTCTATCTAAAATTTATAGTTATTCAGACATCGCTTATGTTGGTGGAGCTATTGGTAAAACTGGCTTACATAACACTTTAGAGCCCGCCGTATTTGGAGTTCCTATAATTATTGGAAGCCATCATCAAAAATTCCCAGAGGCACAAACCATGATTGATAACGGTGGCATGTTTTCCATTTCAAATCAAAATGAGTTTAATACTATTTTAAAAGAACTCATCCACAATAAGGAGAAAAGATTTTCTGCAGGTTACAGAAATAGTGGTTACATCAAAAATAATAAAGGTGCTGTCGTCCAAATAGTTAATTATCTTCGTATATAAATTGTTTAGTAAAGAAATTCAACATCAACTTTATATTTTTAATTAACAATAATAAACAAACTAATGAAAAAATTATTAAGTACTTTTTTATTCTTAGCTCTATGCTTAAGTTTTGCATCTTGTAGAGATACAAAAAAAGCTGATTCTGCGGAAGAAGCAATTGAAAAAGCTTCTGACGCAGTCGAAGAGGCTACAAATAATGCATTAAGTGAAGCTGATAAAGCGATTGATGATGCTTTTGATGCTACAGGAGAAGCCATTGACAGTGCTGCAAAAGCAACCAAAGATGCAGTAAACGATGCGGCCAAAGCAACTGGTGATGCTGTTAAAAAAGCTGCTGAAGCCGTTGAAAAAAAAGTTGATTAAGTAAACAAGCAAGCGTTTACTGATACAGAAAACTTAAAACCGCCAATGGCGGTTTTTTTTATTAAATTTGCTAGATAAACCCCAATAGATTATCACAAAAAATTATGTTTTTAACCTCCAAAGCAGTAGTTCTTTTTCTGCTGTTTTTTATTACAAATCTTATGTCTTTTTCCCAGGAAGAAGATATAACTACTCAATTTATTCAAAGCGGTAGTTTGTATAAAACGATGAATGATTCATCAGAACCATTAGCTCAGTTTAAAGAAGGAGAAAAATGTATCGTAGTCGCTTATTTAGGCAAGTATACTTATAAAATAAAGTATAAAGAATGGGAAGGTTTTGTAAAAGATCAATTCTTGGTTATTACAGAACGTGTGATGGATTTATATTTTGACCATGAAGAAGAACAACGACAAAAAGCCATTCAAGAAAGAGCACAAAGACAAAAAAGAATAGAAGAAATTGCTCATGCAAAAGAAGATTCCATTAAAAAAGTTGAAGATCAAAAGCAGTTAGAAATCTTGGAAGCCGAGAAAAAAAGACAAGAACAAATCACCCTGAAGAGAAAGCAGGACTCCATCGCAAAAGCCGTTCAAGAGGAAAAGCTTCGGATGGCCCAGGAAACAGCAAAAAGAAAACGTGATTCCATCTTTAAAGTTGAGCAGCAAAAAAAACAAGAAGCACTTGAAGCTGAAAGAATACAACTAGAGCTCACTAACCAACAGAGAAGAAAAGACTCCATCGCAAAAGCCGTTCAAGAAGAAAAACAAAGGATGGCCCAGGAAATAGCAAAAAGAAAACGTGATTCCATCTTTAAAGTTGAGCAGCAAAAACAACGAGAAGCCCTTGAAGCTGAAAGGAAACAGGTAGAGCTCATGAACCAACAAAGAAGAAAAGACTCTATTGAAAAAGCGGTGAATACCAATAATGCCATTGAACTATCATCAGAGGAATTAAAATTTCGTAACACATGCCATTATTTAATAAATGAATACGATATTTTTAAAAAGCAACAAATTATAATTACTGATAAATATTTTGTTAATGAAAGTCTGAATATTGAACTATTACGACAAGGCAATATTTCTAAAATTCATTTCAATTATTCCGAAAATTTAGGTTGTGCAAGTTACGTACCCAGCACAAGGTCTAGTGTCTCAATTACGCTTGAAAACAATAAAGAAATTGTATTTTATCATTCAGGAAGCCTAGATTGCGATTATTTTAGTTTAAAGGCCATATTATCTGAATCTAAAATAGATCTTTTAAAAAATTCACCAATAAAATCAATCGTATTAAAAGGTACTAAAGCTTCCGTAAGTATCTTGAACATTCAGTATAAAGAATTTTTTATGGATAAATTAAAATGTGTTGAATAAAAAAAGCACTATCTAAAAATATAGGGCTTTGTGCACCACAATATCCTATTTCCTACCAAATTTTAACTTTATTTCAAGGAATTAGTATAACCTATAATGAGATTCTTAAGGTTTATTTTATTCTTATGAGATATTAAACGAGTATTTTAGATTTAATAATTTTGTCATCGTTAATGACGCACGCATTTAACAAATTAATATATTTTCATCAATCATAAAGAACCCGTTCACGTACTCCTACTTGCATCGAAACATCTATACCCCTTACTTAGTCGGGAAAGACAAAATTGCAATTTACCTTATAATTCCAAAAGGGCAATGTATCAGCTGTATTTTGAAAATCTGTCCATTCCGAATGATTGAATCCTAAATTAGTACAAGCTAACCTTTTATATTAGTAGAAATCGGTTTGGTGTGAAACTAATATACTAACCTAAAAATGGTCCTATGAAAGCAGTAAGGCAATACATACATTTTTAGATATTAATATTTCAGAAAAAGAAGAATGCAACCTTTATGTAATATATGAGCTCTTTCTTGTTGTTATTTAATATGCTAAACATAACCCCATAACTGAATTAAGAAATTTAAATATGTTATAGCCGATAGGTAAGTCGTAAAGTTTTAATATTTAAAAACCTTTAATTACAAAAAATAGGCTACATTGAAAGAAATTAAAACCTACCTATTTTGAAAAAACTACTTTTAATTTCTCTTTTAACATTTTTTTTCTTTAATAACATTGACGCACAAGAAATATCTAGGGAAAAATCAAAGAATTCTTTCGTGGAATGGAATTTTGGTGTTGCTTATATGACTGAAGATGATTTCATTTTTCCGGGAACTTCAGTTCTTTGGGGGGGAACATATATCAATGAAAATAATTTAATTTTTGAATATGAAGCGGGATTTGCACTTCCATCACTTGTTACCGGTAAATTGGGAATAGGTAAAAAGTTTAATAATACTAAAGTGATCGTCGGAGTAAGACCATTCCCATTTAATCTGTACTTGCAATCTAGTTTTACAAAAGGGAAAAAAGGATATTGGATTACCTCCATTGAATTTAACCCACTTAATTCCGATGCATCATTATCATTTCAATCAAAAGCGATTTTGAATTTCGGATACAGATGGTATATACTTAAGAATAAGTAGTTAAACACCTTAATACCCATAATAAGTTTTGAGAGGTATGCTGCTAATTTTAATAAGTTTCAACTAATCATGGATTAAATAGCCTATACTAAAAGTAATTTAAACCAATTTTGAAAAAAATACTCTTAATTTTTGTTTTAACTCTATTATTTTTAAGATGTGATGAAGTTCAACTGGCTAAAAATATTGTTGAGGAAATAATTGAATGTGATGAGTATAGTGTTAAATATCATAGCACAAATAATTGTAATGATTTCACCAATGGCACTGTTTATCTAACTTCCGAAGAATATGAACGCCTTTTTAATTTAGTAAGCAATGCATTACCTGTACTGTGCGTTTTTGTTACTATAACCCCAAAAAATGGAGGACCAATAAAGATAGGGTATATAAAAGACCTTGAGAGCTTCCTTAAGATAACTAAAAGTGATGGTAGCCTTTGTAATTAAAAAATATTGATAGCACCCATAAAAAACTTCATTCCCAAATACCTTCCTTCTCAACTGTTATTCAATAGATAAGTTCTTTGTTAAAGTTTTCATGATACCAAGAAACACCATAACGTAGGTAAGAAGTATTAAACTAGGCCATAAACATGATAAGTAAAATAAAGACTTAAGAATATAACTTTTTGTTATAGCTAATCATGGTAAAACCAAATGAGAAATAAAAAAACCGTAAAGCTTTATAAATAAATCAATTACGGTTTTAAACAGTACTGAAGGCGGGACTTGAACCCGCACGAACTAATGTTCATTGGATTTTAAGTCCAACGTGTCTACCAATTCCACCACTTCAGCAACTTTGGTATTTTAAGAAAGTTTCAGAGCGAAAGACGGGATTTGAACCCGCGACCCTCACCTTGGCAAGGTGATGCTCTACCCCTGAGCTACTTTCGCAGTTTTTATAATGAACGCTCAATCCTTCGATTGCGGATGCAAATTTAAAATATTTCTACTAAAACCAAAGGCTTTTTATAAAATAAATAAAATTTATTTTAAGCTTGTTTTTTCTTGACTAACATACGCTTAATCTCATTCAATTTCATAAGCGCCTCAACGGGAGTAAGAGTATCAATATCAATATGCAATATTTCGTCTTTTATATTCTCAAGTAGTGGGTCGTCTAAATTAAAAAAACTCAACTGCATGTCATTTTGCATGGATTTAACCTTGTCGGTAAGTTCCTCACTGGAATGTGATTGTTCCAGCTTTTTCAGTATTTTATTGGCGCGATGCAACACTTGTTGCGGCATACCGGCCATTTTAGCTACATGAATACCAAAACTATGGGCACTACCACCCTTAACCAATTTTCTTAAAAAAAGTACATTATCTTTTAATTCTTTTACTGAAACGTTATAGTTTTTAATGCGCTCAAACGTTTCAGTCATTTCATTTAGCTCATGATAATGGGTAGCAAAAAGTGTTTTAGGTTTTGCAGGGTGCTCATGTAAATATTCACTAATAGCCCAAGCAATGGAAATTCCATCATAAGTACTAGTTCCACGACCAATTTCATCTAGTAATACTAAACTTCTGTTGGAAATGTTGTTCAAAATAGAAGCCGTTTCATTCATTTCAACCATAAAAGTGGATTCGCCCATTGAGATATTATCACTAGCTCCTACTCTAGTAAATATCTTATCTACCAGACCAATCCGAGCAGATTCTGCAGGCACAAAACTTCCTATTTGAGCCAATAAAACGATTAATGCCGTTTGACGTAAAATTGCCGATTTACCGGACATATTAGGCCCGGTAATCATGATGATTTGTTGTGAAATCCTATCTAAAAAGACATCGTTGGCTATATAGGCTTCACCTAAAGGTAATTGCTTCTCAATAACAGGGTGGCGACCATCTTTAATTTCTAAATCAAACGAATCATCCATAGTTGGATACACGTAATGATTATCTTTTGCCAGTTGAGCAAACCCGCACAAACAATCCAACTGACCAATTAAGTAGGCATTTTGCTGAACCGCTTTTATAAATTGATTCATCCAACTCACTAAATCCGCAAATAACTGCTGCTCAATGGCCAAAATACGTTCCTCGGCACCTAAAATTTTAGCTTCATATTCTTTTAGCTCTTCTGTTATGTAACGTTCGGCACTCACTAGAGTTTGTTTACGAATCCATTCGACTGGAACCTTATCTTTATGAGTATTTCTAACTTCAATATAATAACCAAAAACGTTGTTAGAGTCTATTTTCAATGAGGTAATCCCCGTGCGCTCGGTTTCTCTTTCAAGCATTTGGTCTAGGTAATTCTTACCTGATTTTGACAACCCTCTTAACTCATCCAATTCTGGAGAAAACCCAGCAGAAATCGTGTTTCCTTTCAATACATTTACCGGTGCATCTTCATTCAACGTTTGTTTGATTTTTTCTCGAAGCACTTCACAACTTTGAAGAGTCTCTCCAATAATTTTCAACGATTCGTTATCACAATTTGAAGCTATAGATTTTATGGGGACAATGGATTCCAAGGAGTTTTTTAGCTGAATAACTTCACGTGGATTTACCTTACCTGTAGCCGTTTTGGAAATTAAGCGTTCTAAATCTCCTATATGTTTGATGTGATTTTGAATTTTTTGAAGGGTGTTGTTTTCCTTAGCTAAAAAGCTCACCACCTCATGGCGTTGTTTTATTTTATCTAAACTTTTAAGCGGTAAAGCCAACCAACGTTTTAACAGGCGTCCGCCCATAGGCGAAATGGTTTTGTCAATCACGTTTAAAAGGGTAACCGCGTTATTATTTGTTGAGTTGTAAAGCTCTAAATTTCTAATTGTAAATCTATCCATCCACACATATTCATCTTCAGCAATTCTGGAAATAGAAGTAATATGTTGCAGTTTATGATGTTGCGTCTCACATAAATAATGAAGTATAGAACCTGAAGCAATAATGCCTTCATACAAATCTTCAATACCAAAGCCTTTAAGCGTTTTTGTATTAAAGTGCTTTATAAGAGTTTCATAGGCATAATCGGTTTGGTATACCCAATCTTCCATATAAAAGGTATGAAAATCATCACCAAAAGTTTCTTTAAAAAGACTTCGTTTTTGTTTGGATACCAAAACCTCACTGGGGTTGAAATTTTGAAGTAGTTTATCAATATATTCGGCATTGCCTTGTGAAGTTAAAAACTCCCCAGTTGATATATCTAAAAATGAAACCCCAATATAGTTTTTATCAAAATACACCGAGCATAAAAAGTTATTGGATTTAGACACCAGAACCTCATCGTTTAAAGCCACCCCTGGAGTTACTAATTCGGTAACACCTCGCTTTACAATCGTTTTGGTTTGTTTGGGATCTTCCAATTGGTCGCAAATGGCAACACGCTCTCCAGCTTTTACCAACTTGGGTAAATAAGTGTTTAAAGAGTGATGTGGAAAACCTGCCAACTCGGTTTCACTTTCGCTACCAGCACCTCGTTTGGTTAAAATAATTCCTAAAATACCAGCAGCTCTCACCGCATCTTCACCAAAAGTTTCGTAAAAATCACCCACACGAAACAATAGCAAAGCATCTGGATACTTTGCCTTAATGGCATTGTATTGTTTCATTAATGGGGTTTCCTTTTTTACTTTTTTAGCCAATGGTAAAGTGATTTTTAAATGTTATTTTTGACAAAATTGTAGGATTGCTAATGTAGTATTAATTTAAGGGTTTTTGAAATGGAAACTACACAAGTTATCTACAAAAGTTACAAGATTTTAACATGCGTAAACTAAAAAATAGCGAACTGGATCGTTTGAGTGTTGATGCTTTTAAAGAAGCAGCAAAAACGCCCATCATTATTGTGCTTGATAATATTAGAAGCTTGAATAATATTGGTTCTGTCTTTAGAACCAGTGACGCATTTTTAATTGAAAAAATTTATCTATGTGGCATCACCGCAACGCCTCCGCATAAAGATATTCATAAAACTGCTTTGGGAAGTACCGAAACGGTTGATTGGGAATATACTAAAAAGACTTTAGATGTTATTGAAAAACTGAAGTTAGAAGGTGTAAAAATCTGCTCCATCGAACAAGCTGAAAATGCCACCATGTTGCATGATTTTAAAATTGAACCAGATACAAAATATGCTTTGGTTTTTGGCAATGAAGTAAAAGGCGTTTCGCAAGAGGTGGTAAATACCAGCGATTATGTGATTGAAATTCCGCAATTCGGCACGAAACACTCCTTGAATATTTCCGTGAGTTGTGGCGTGGTGGTTTGGGATATTTTTTCAAAGTTAAAAGTGAATAGCTAAAAGTTAAAAGTCTACTATCTTGTCATTCCTGCGAAGGCAGGAATCTAAACCCAAGTTGTAGTTATAATTGGATTCCGCACTTGATGCGAAATGAAAACATCTTATTGACTATTTGAAGGATTTACTACCTTTGATAAACAATAAAACAATGAAAACTCCAAAGAAACCCTGGCCTACCAAAGCCGTTATGGAGCAAATATATAACCACCATCTTTGGGGTGGAAACGACTTTGACTTTTACTCTGGTGAAGGATCTCACGATCCAAAAATTATTGATCCGTATCTAGAATCGGTAACCGATTTTTTAAAATCTCACGAAACACCCTTGGTAGTTTGCGATTTGGGCTGTGGCGATTTCAACATAGGAATACAGCTTACCAAACACACTAAAAAATATATCGCTGTGGATATTGTTGAAAACCTTATTGAACGAAACAAAACAATATTCAAAAAAGATAACTTAGAGTTTTTCTGTTTAGATATTACAAAAGACGAACTACCAGCAGCAGATTGTGTTATTCTGCGACAAGTATTACAACATTTATCTAACGCTGAAATCCAAAAAATTAACGAAAAGCTTATCGATTTTAAGTATGTTGTCCTCACAGAACATATCCCAAAAGGTCTTTTTAAACCTAATTTAGATATTATCTCAGGACAAGGTAATAGAACCAAAATAAATAGTGGTGTCGATTTATTACAAGCTCCTTTTAATTTAAAAATTAAGGAGAACATATGTTTGGACACCTATATTTTGGAAAACCATAAAGGGCAAATTGTAACGAATTTGTACATCATGTAAAAAGTTTTTCAGTTAAGCCTTTTGACAAAAATACCCTACAATTTAGTTTGATTCTTAATTTTTAAAAATATAACTTCGCTTATCGGTGGATATAAATCATTAAAACGAATTCATATCCTAAACGTTAGCAAACATTATAAAAAAATAACTATGAAAAAAACAAAACTATTTATCCTTCTTATTTTAATTAGTATTTCTGCCCTTGCACAAGAATGGAATATTCAACACGAAGAGCCTGGTGGAAATCGATTAAGGTCAATTTCTATGGTATCTGAAAATATTGGCTATGCTGCAGGTGAAAATGGTAAAATATTAAAAACCACAGATGGTGAGACGTGGAATGATATATCACTTACTACGCCTACTTATATTTTCTCTGTCCATTTTACAGATGCAGATACAGGTTTTATTGCTGGAAGTCAAGGTATGTTAAAAAAAACTGTAGACGGAGGTTTAAGCTGGATAGACCAAGAAATAGGAACAGATGAAAGCTTAAGGTGTGTAAGGTTTTTGAATCAAAATTTAGGGTTTGCTGTCGGTCGGAATGGCACAATATTAAAAACTAATGATGGAGGAGCGAATTGGGTGAACCTTACGAATTTAAGCTTTGACAAACATATAAATTATGTTCACATTATTGATTCTGACATTATTTATCTCGCTACTGATAGCAGTCTTGGGAGCGATAGCCTTAGAAAATCTACTGATGGAGGTCAAAATTGGGTGTCATTGCAAACAAATATCGATAACCCATCTCCTGCTGTTCACTTTACTGATGTAGATAATGGTATTATTATAGGTCCATTAGGTAGATTATCTCGAACAACCGATGGTGGGAACAATTGGCAACCACAGAATAGCAATACAGGTTGGGATTTACATTCTGTAAGTTTTATCGATAAAAATAACGGTTACGTCACGGGGCATTTAGGTACAATTCGAAAAACAACTGATGGAGGACTTAATTGGGAAGTTGAATCAAGTGGTACTAATAATATATTATATTCAGTTCAAATGATTGAAAACTCAATATATGCCGTTGGGACACAATCTGTAGTGCTGAAAAAAGTTAGCGAAAATTTATCTATAAATGAGAATTCTATAAGTAATAAAATATTAATATATCCAACAATTACAAGTGGTAAAATAGAAGTATCTACAAGTTTTCCACAAACTTCATCGTCCATAAAAATAATTAATTTACACGGAAAGGTAGTTCAGTCTATAAATCTAAACTTAGCAAAGAGTAAAATTATTACTCTTAATCCAACCTTGCAGAATGGCTTATACTTTGTTAGAATCTCAATGAATAATTTGATGATTTCAAAAAAAATTATACTAAATAAATGATTGATTAATTTTTAAAATGGGAATTTCAGAATTTATAATGAAAATAAAATAACGTTTGCTAACAATGGCTATAAGTAATTGCTTGTTCTCGCCTACTTCTGAAAATCCTCGCGGATTTTCAGTTTGGTGTGTACTTGCAAAGTTAAGTGCTAAACCACGCAACTACTCATAGCCGAACCGATAAGCGCAATCCCAAAATCAATCCTCACAAATTTCACCCAAAATCCATAAATAATCGGTTCTATTATCTATAAAATCCCGTTCAGAGATATCAATAATTTTTACATTAAAGTCCGTTTGGGTTTTTAAAAACTCTAAATATCCTGCATTGATTTTTTCTAAATAGGCGTTATCGATATTTTGTTCGTAATCGCGCCCTCGTTTTTTGATGTTCTCTTGCAAACGTTCGGTATTTTGATATAAATAAAGGTATAAATCGGGCTTTTTTAAATCTTTGTGCATCAAATGGAAAAGCTTTCGGTAGAGTTTGAACTCATCTTCCTGCAAGGTGATTTTTGAAAAAATCAACGATTTAAACACATCGTAATCGCTCACAATAAAATCCTTGAACAAATCTAGTTGCGATAAATCATCACTTATTTGTTGGTATCTATCTGCCAGAAAAGACATTTCCAAAGGAAAGGCGTAACGTGAGGCATCCTCGTAAAACTTGGGTAAGAACGGATTGTCCTGAAAGCGCTCCAAAATGAGTTTTGCATTAAAATCGTGCGCTATTTTGGTTGCTAAACTGGTTTTTCCCGCACCAATATTGCCTTCAATAGCCATGTAATTGTACTTTGAGAAATTAAATGCTTTACTCGGGTTTTTAAGCCAAATATTAATAGGTTCTAAAATGGATGAATCTTCACATTCCTGTAATAATAACGATACGTCTTTATCGAGTTTTGGATGCCTCATTTTAGAAGCTATATCATTTAAAGGTTGCAATACAAACCTGCGTTTTTGCATCTCGGGGTGTGGTAATTGTAAGGTTTTGGTATCTACAATGTGCTCTTCAGCAAACACGATATCCAAATCTATGGTTCGGGCTTCATAGGTGTCTTTTTTGGTTCGTACACGTCCTAAATCTTTTTCAATATTCAATAACGTTTTAAGTACTTTTTGGGGCTCTAAATCGCTTTCCAAAACCAAACAGCAGTTTAAAAAATCGTCTCCTTCAAACCCCAATGCGGCCGATTTATAAACTCTAGAAATTAACTTAATATTTCCAATACGTTCATGAATGGCATCCACAGCAGCTTGTAAATTTTTAAATTTATCGCCTTTATTACTGCCTAATGCAATGTGATATGTGGTTGATTTGTACATAAGCCTTGGCAAAATAACTAAAACAATTTTTAATATTTTATATTTAACTGAACGATTTGTTCACAATTTGTTATCGATATATAATGTTTTGTAAAATACTCGAACTGACATAAAAGGCGCTTGTCACTTCGAGTGATTCCGAAGGAATTGTATCAAGAAGTTTTAAATTTTTAACATTATGAAAATTTATTTTGTTTACATTTTGAAATGTGCCGATAATACTTATTATACTGGGATTACTTCAAATTTAGAGAAACGAATCATGGAGCATGAATCAGGTAAACATATCGATAGCTATACTTACAAAAGAAGACCTATTAAACTAGTTTATTTTGCTGAATTTACAAACGTAGATTTGGCAATAAGTACCGAAAAACAGATTAAAAAATGGTCAAAAGCCAAAAAAGAAGCTTTAATTAACAATGAATATAATAAGCTTCCTAACTTAGCAAAAAAGAAATTTAATAACTAGTTCTCGATACAATGCTACTGCGTAGCATCACTCGAACTGACAAAACTTTATATTCACAATTATAAATGACATTAAAAGATAAACTTGCCGGCCAACGTATATATATCCTTTTAGGAGCCTTATTCATTACATCATTAGTTGTTTCAAACCTTATTTTTCAAAAGTTTTTTTATTGGTATCCTCTAGATGTCGAGGTTTTTGGAAGTAAGCTTTTTGAAATTTCGGTGGGTATTTTGCCATATCCTATTACCTTTTTAATAACCGATTTAATCAGTGAAATTTATGGTAAAAAACGCGCCAATGATGTGGTGGTAGTTGGGATTTTTGCTTCTTTATTTTCGCTTTTAATCATATTTATGGCTGGCAGTGTACCAGCAACATCCTGGTCGTATGTTGATGATAGTACTTTTCGCAAGGTATTTGGAAACTCCATGATTGCCGTTTTTGCAAGTATGCTTACGTATTTGTTTGCGCAGTTTGTGGATATTCAAATTTATCATTTCTGGAAACGCTTAACCAAAGGAAAACACCTGTGGTTACGCAATAATTTTTCTACTTGGTTTTCTCAGTTTGTTGATACCTTTACCATAGTATTTCTACTATGCTCGTTCGGAATAATAAAATGGGAAAACTTCAATGGGTTATTGATAAGTGGATTTCTTTTTAAATTGATTATTGCCATTTTAGATACGCCATTTTTATACTTAGGTGTTTTTCTATTCAAAAAACGCTTCAATTTGAAGGTAAATGAAGAGATTGACTTATTGTAAAGCTTAAATCTTAACAAAATGATAAGATATCTACTCAACTTTTAGTAGCATTTTTGCGTATATTATATTGAGTTTATTTTAAAATCAAAACACCCTATATGAAGAAAGCTTTAAAAATTGTTAGCATTATCATACTTATAATTATAGCACTTCTCATAGCTATTCCCTTTGCTTTTCAAGGACAAATAAAAGATATGGTTAAGCGCTTTATTAACCAAAACCTCAACGCTAAAGTTGAGTTTAGCGATGTAAGTTTAAGTTTCATTAGAAGTTTTCCGCAAGCACATGTGAAGGTTACCGATTTGGTTATTACGAATTTTGAGCCTTTTAAAGACGAAACTTTGGCTACCGTAAAAAATATGGCGTTTACTATGTCGGTTAAAGAATTATTGAAAAAAGCTAGTGAGGACCCTATTGTGGTAAATTCAATAACAGTTAATGAAGCCCTTTTAACCCTAAAAACCGATAAGTTTGGAAACAATAATTATGACATCACCAAGGAAACCGAAAATCAAGTAGAAGGAGATAAAAACAGCGGTTTTACTTTTGATATCGAAGATTACAGTATCAACAAAAGTGCTTTAACTTATCTTGATGAAGCTTCCAATATAGCTATTTATGTTACTGAACTCAACCATTCAGGCCATGGTATTTTTTCAGCAGAAGCTTCTGAATTAGATACCAAAAGTGATGCTAACCTTAGTATTTCCATGGATAGCACCACCTATTTAAGCAATAATCCCGTAAGACTGGACGCGTTAATTGGCATGGACTTGAATAACAGTATATACACATTCAAGGAAAATAAAGGCTTTATAAATGATTTACCTTTGGAATTCCAAGGTTCGGTGCAATTACTTGAAAACGGACAAGATATTGACATTACTTTTGAAAATCCAGAATCGGATTTTAAAAATTTCCTAGCGGTTATTCCAAAGGAGTATTCAAAAAATATAGAAAATGTTCAAACCACGGGCGATTTTAAAGTAAAAGGTGTTATCAAAGGTATGTCTACAGATGAAACCATACCTAATCTAGATATCCGAATCACTTCCAATAACGCATCTTTTAAATATCCTGATTTACCCAAACGAGTTAGTAACATAAATATTGATACCGAAATTAAAAACACAACTGGTAAAACGGATGATACCTACATTGCCATTAACAGACTCGATTTTAAAATTGATGAAGATGTTTTTAAATCTTCGGCAACTTTAAAAAACATCACAAAAAATATGTTGGTGAATGCCCAGATTGATGGTGTTTTAAATTTAGCAAACATCACTAAAGCCTACCCAATAGAGTTGGAAAACGCCTTAACAGGTATATTAAAAGCGAAATTAAACACCGCTTTTGATATGGAAGCGATTGAAACAAATGCTTACGAGCGCATAAAAAATAATGGTTCAGCGAGCATTACTGATTTTGTATTTTCTTCGGAAGCTATTGTAAATCCCATTCATATTACGCAAGCCAATATGACTTTTAATCCCGGCACTGTTTCTTTAAATAATTTTAAAGCCAAAACGGGCGATAGCGACATCAACGTAACAGGAACCATTAAAAATTTTATGGGCTTTTTATTGAGCAACAATACCTTAAAAGGCGAGTTTAATGTGGATTCAAACTTGTTTAAGGTTAGTGATTTTATGACTGAGGAGGATGACAAAACAGTTGAAAACAAAACCACTACCAATAAAGAATCGTTAAAAATACCTGCCTTTCTAGAATGTGCCATTAATGCCAACGCCAACACGGTAGTTTACGATAATTTGAATTTAAAAAACGTTACTGGTGAGCTTTACATTAAAGATCAACAAGCATCTCTTCAAAATATGAAATCGAGTATTTTTGACGGTGCTTTAACAGTTTCAGGCGACATTTCCACAAAAAATGAGACCCCCACTTTTAACTTAAATTTAGGTGCCGATGGTTTTGATATTGCAAAATCGTTTAAAGACTTGGAGTTGCTTCAAAACTTAGCGCCCGTTGCCAAATTGTTACAAGGAAAGTTAAACACAACACTAAATCTTTCAGGGGATTTAGATAATGAATTCTCACCGAAGCTTAACACGGTTTCCGGAAACGCATTAGCCCAACTTTTATCTACTCAAATCAATGCTAACCAAAGTGAATTATTCAACAAACTTGAAGGCTCTTTAGGTTTTATAGATTTTAATAAATTGAATTTAAAGGACTTAAAAACCAAATTAGAGTTTGCAAATGGTAAAGTGAGTGTAAAGCCTTTCGACTTAAAATATGAGGATATTTCTATAACGGTTTCTGGTGCCCATGGGTTTGATAAAACTTTAGAATATAATGCTGTTTTTAATGTGCCAGCAAAGTATTTGGGTAGTGAAGTAAACCGATTGATTGGTAAAATTGATTCAGAAGAAGCTAAAAATATCACCATCCCTGTTACAGCCAATATTGGTGGTACATTTACAAGCCCCAATGTGAAAACCGATTTAACCAGCGGTATTTCAAATTTAACAAAACAACTTATAGAAATTGAAAAACAAAAACTGCTTAATCAAGGAAAAGATAAGGTTAAAGGTATGTTGGGGGATTTAATTGGAGGTAACAAAACCAAAACGGATTCCATTAAAAAAGAACAGGATAATTCGGTGAAAGAAGTTTTGGGAGGAATTATTGGCAACAAAACAACCGATACCACCAAAACAAATACTACTAAAGATGCCGTTAAAAACGTTTTAGGTGGCTTGTTGGGTAAAAAGAAAAAAACACAAGATTCTGTGAACTAAAAATTCAAAAAACATTCAAATTCAAATAAAAATCTTAAAAAAAAGCTAAATTTTATCCAAATTGGCCTATTTTTTAAATAAAAATAGACAAAAATTAGGTTTTCTTGTTTTTTCGATTATGTTGTAGAAAGTATAACTTTTTTAACTTTCAATATAATATATGAGACAACTTAAAATTACGAAACAAGTTACCAATCGAGAATCTAAATCACTAGATAAGTACCTACAAGACATTAGTAAAATCCCATTAATAACTGCCGAAGAAGAAGTAGAATTGGCACAACGCATAAGAAAGGGTGACCAAAAAGCTTTAGATAAACTCACCACTGCTAACTTACGTTTTGTAGTTTCAGTCTCAAAACAATATCAAAACCAAGGTTTAACCTTACCCGATTTAATCAATGAAGGCAATGCTGGATTGGTAAAAGCGGCCAAAAGATTTGATGAAACTCGAGGTTTTAAATTTATATCCTATGCCGTTTGGTGGATAAGACAAGCCATTCTTCAAGCTTTAGCAGAACAATCTAGAATCGTTAGGTTACCTTTAAACAAAATAGGCTCTATTAATAAAATAAACAAAGCTTATTCGTTTTTAGAACAAGAACACGAAAGAGCCCCGAGTGCTGACGAAATAGCCAAAAGATTGGATTTAACGGTTAGTGATGTAAAACAATCTATGAAAATTTCTGGACGTCATATGTCTATGGATGCGCCATTTAAAGAAGGCGAAACATCCAATTTATATGATGTGGTTCAATCGGATGAATCTCCGCGTGCTGATGCTAATTTAATGCAAGATTCTTTAAATATTGAAGTTAATCGTGCATTGAATACACTTTCAGAAAAAGAAGCGGATGTATTACGGCATTATTACGGCATTAGTAAGAAACAGCCTATGAGCCTACAAGAAATTGGGGATTATTTTGGGTTAACGCGCGAACGAGTAAGACAAATTAAGGAAAAAGGCATCAGAAGATTGAGGCACACATCAAAAAGCAAAGTATTAAAAACCTATTTAGGATAGTCCTAAAAGGAAAATGAAATAACTAAAAAATATACATGTTAAAAATTATTATTAAAGAAGGAGAAAATATAGAACGTGCATTAAAACGTTACAAACGAAAACATCGAAATATTAAAGTGATGCAAAACTTAAGGGACAATCAGTTTTTTACAAAGCCCTCAGTTAAAAGGCGTCGTGAAATTCAAAAAGCAGAATATATTCAAAATTTAAGAGACCAAGAGGATATTTAATCTTCTTATCGTAAAAGATATTAAACCATTGTACTAGCTAGTTCAGTGGTTTTTTATTTTAACCATTATAATTAATGGGTTTATCCTCATAAAAGTTATCAAAAGTCTTATCTGTTGTATAATTGTCTTTCAAAACCTTGTAAACCATTATGGCAACAAAAAGTTGCCCCAAACACATCACATAAAATACCCAATTAAAAGGCATATCCATTGAAACCATAATCGTTAGCATTACCAATAAAATTGTGGTAAATGCTACATAAAACATGACTGGAATTTTCATTTTTTATTTACAAGATACTAAATTCCAGAATTTTAAAACCTGCTATGGTTGTTAAAAATAGTTTAAAGTTTTAAAGACTAATTTGCACTACCAACCCTTCATTAGCTCGAACATTAAACACGGTATCATCATCAAAAATGAGATATTGTCCTTTAATGCCTACTAATTTTCCGGTATAGCTTTGTTCTTTTAAAATATTTAAACTTTTAGGTTTTTCTGGATAGTGATGCACGGGAAATTCTAAATTAGTTTCAGTATTGTTTTCAATGAAATATTCTTTAGCTTCATCAGGAATATATGGTTTTAAGCGTTCACGCCATTCCACTAAATTTTCATCCACAATATCGTTTTTAAGCATCGTGCGCCAATTGGTTTTATCACTTACGTGATCTTTTAACGCTACTTCGGTTATGCCTGCTAAATATCTGTTTGGTACTTCAACTATTTCAATGGCTTCGTGGGCACCTTGGTCTATCCATCTGGTAGGTATTTGGCTTTTTCTGGTAACCCCCACCTTCACATCGCTTGAGTTGGCCAAATACACAACATGGGGTTGCAATTGTACTTTCTTTTCATATTCCAAATTGCGGTCTTCTTTATCTAAATGTGCTGTACTTAACTCGGGTCTCATAATCCAATCGGCTGCTTGTGGAATATCAAAAAAACAGCTTTTACAAAACCCTTGTCTGTAAATAGGTTTGTCCAAACCGCAATTTAAACATTGATATTGAACAAATTGCATGCTGATGGTTTTATCCAGCAATTGGTTCATGTTTATGAAATCATTTTCAAAAACCAAATAGTATTGTATGGGTTGGGAAAACTCGGTTTCCATTTTTGTTAAAACCCCTTGGTAGTTCATAAAAAAAAATCTTATTTTTAGAAAACCTAAAGATAAACTAAATATGCCAATACCAATAGTGAATTCCATTGCTTCTTGGTTTTTGAAAAAACGATTCCATCAAATAGAATTGTTTTTAAAATATCCCAATGAAGTACAAAATGAATTGCTATTGAGTCTTGTTGATATGGCTAAAAATACCGAAATAGGTAAAGAATTCGATTTTGCTTCCATAAAAAACTATCAAACTTTTGCAGAACGCATTCCCATTAAAAATTATGACGGTTGGCAAGATATTATCCAACGTTCTCGTCAAGGAGAAAGCAATTTGTTTTGGCCAACACCTATAAAATGGTTTGCGAAATCTAGTGGTACTACGCGTTCAAAAAGCAAGTTCATACCCGTTAGTCAAGAATCGTTAGAAGATTGCCATTACGCCGCAAGCAAAGATTTGCTTTGTATGTACTTTAATAATAATGAAAACTCTCAATTATTTACAGGTAAAAGTTTACGTCTTGGAGGAAGTAAAGAACTCTACAAAGAAAACGGTACTGCTTTTGGCGATTTATCGGCTATTTTGATTGACAATATGCCGTTTTGGGCAGAATTTAGCAGTACCCCAAGCAATAAAGTATCATTAATGAGTGATTGGGAATATAAAATGCAAGCTATTGTTGATGAAACTATTAATGAAAATGTTACCAGTTTAGCAGGTGTACCATCATGGATGTTAGTGCTACTTAATAATGTTTTGGAAACCACCGGAAAAAATAATTTACATGATATTTGGCCAAATCTTGAAGTCTATTTTCACGGAGGTGTGAGTTTTACTCCGTATAAAGATCAGTATAAAAAAATCTTACCTAAAAAAAATTTTAAGTACTATGAAATCTATAATGCTTCTGAAGGATTTTTTGCCATTCAGGATCAAAACAATTCCAATGAATTATTGTTAATGCTTGATTACGGGATTTTCTATGAGTTTATCCCGATGAATGTCTATGCTACATCAGAAGAAAAAGCAATTCCATTAAGTGAGGTCAAATTAGGTATCAATTATGCCATTATTATTACCACTAATGCTGGTTTATGGCGCTACAAAATTGGAGATACAGTTCGATTTACCTCGTTAAGTCCTTACAGAATAAAAATTTCGGGAAGAACAAAACACCATATTAATGTTTTTGGAGAAGAACTAATAATTGAAAATGCTGAAGAAGCTTTAAAAAAAGTTTGCAAACGCACGAAATCTGAAATAAAGGATTTTACTGCAGCCCCTATTTTTATGGATGGTAAAGAAAAAGGTGCCCATGAGTGGCTGATAGAGTTTAAAACTCCTCCGAAAGACATTGATTATTTTAATGAATTATTTGACAATGCTTTAAAGGCTTTAAACTCTGATTATGAAGCAAAACGCTATAATAATATCACACTTAATAAACCAAAAATAAACGTAGCTCGCGAAAACTTGTTTTACGATTGGTTAAAACAAAATAACAAATTGGGTGGGCAACATAAAATCCCCAGACTTTCCAATACTAGAGATTATATGGAAGAACTGATGCAATTAAATACGCAACAGTTAGATTAATCAGAATCGGCTCTAAAACAAATACTTAACGAATTAAATGGCTATTGGTCTAGGAAATTTTTAATAATCTAAGAACTACCTTTATATTTAGGCCTAATTAATCCTAACCCTCTAGTTCAATGAAAACGAAATTATGTTTTTTCATTTTCCTTGTGTCTAATATTGTTATTAGTCAAGGTCCTTCAAATTTGATAGCTTCAAACTATTCTGAAAATAAAACCAATACATTTTTTAAACCTTCTGCTAAGCCCTTAATAGAAGCCAACGGCTTTGATTTTGAACTTTTAGATGCTGGGGTAAATTCTGAATTCTCAGAAATCGGTTCTGGCTTTTTTAGAAATAAGCTTATTATGGTATCTTCAAAAAAAATAGGTGGATTTGCAAAAATTGATCGGAATACTGGAGAAGCTTTTAAAGAATTGTTTTGTTTAGATATTGATAGAAATGGTGCTTTAAGTTCACCTATGTTGTTCAGTAGAATACTTAACACCAATGATAGTGAAGACCAATTAACATTTTCTCCTGATCAAAAAACGGTCTATTACACCAGAAGCAAGGCAGAAAACTCTCTTGAATTTAAGCTTTACAAAGGTATACTTGAAGAAAACTCTCACGGTAATTGGATAAATAATGAACTTTTGAGTATTAATAAAGATCATGTTTCTATCGAAACGCCATATGTAAACCATGCAGGAGATAAATTATATTTTTCAGCTAACTTTCCTGATGCTATTGGTGGTTTTGATTTATATGTTTCTGATATTTATGCTGATGGCTCTTTAGGTACCCCTGTGAACTTAGGAAGTTCTGTTAACACCTCTTCAGATGATAAATACCCATCATTATCAATGGATGACAAATACTTATATTTTTCTTCTAAAGGGCATGAAAACTTAGGGGGTTATGATCTTTTTGTTAGTAAAATTTCAAAAAACGGGTACAAAACTCCCAGAAATTTAGGTAACACTATCAATACATCTTATGATGAAATCGCTTACTTTTTGGCTGCCAAAGACAAAGGTTATGTTTCTTCCAACAGACCAAACGGTAAAGGACGTTATGATATTTACACAGCTGTAAACGATGAAGTAATTCAAACTTTAGAAGGTAAAATTTTAGACTTAGAGACAAAAATAAAACTTCCTAACACGGTTGTAATTTTAAAAGACGAAGATGGTGAGGAACTTGCAAAAATAACTACCGGTGAGGATGCTACTTACAAATTTAATGTTGTGCCTTTTGAAAACTATATTCTTTCAACTCATAAAGATGGATTTAAAGATGCATCAGTAGATTTTTTAGCGAATAGAGGCGTAAAAACCACTTACAATAAAAACTTAGAATTACTAACAACAGAACCTGTAATTGCTAAAGTTGAAGATGAAATGCGCATTGTTTTAGAAAATATTTATTTTGACTTTAATAAATATTCCGTTAAAGAAGAATCAACCATATCGCTAAACAAAGTTGTAAAAGTACTTAAAGACAACCCTGAAATGACTTTAGCAATTAATGCTCATACTGATAATAAGGGCAAGGATTCTTATAACTTAAACCTATCTAACAAACGTGCTGCATCTGCCGTAAAATACCTAATTAAAAATGGTATTAGCAAAGATAGGTTACAATCCAAAGGCTATGGTGAAAGTAAACCATTAATAGATTGTAAAAATAATTGCTCTGAAGAGGATTTACAAGCTAACCGCCGTGTAGAGTTTGTGATTTTGGAAGAGTAAAAATTATCGGCAAACTGTTTTAAAACCGATGAAGTGCTCAGCCAAAAGTTTTTAAACGAGTATTTTGTCTTATTATCTAAAAGGAAAATAATACTATTGCCAAATATTAGGTTTAATAATACTTTTGGGAAAGTTTTAGTAATAAAATGAAAATTTTCCATAATGTCCATTATTAATTAAAATCCATAAAAAATAAAAAACCACGCTAATAGCGTGGTTTTTTTATAATGAAAACGTAATTTTTTTAAGAAACTGCTTTAAGTTTCTTCAATGTTGTTTTGGTTAATTTATCCTCTGCGTAAGACTTCGTGACATTTAATTTTTTCTCGTCGCTACTTGGGAGTTCAAACATGGCATCTGTTAAAATTTCTTCACAAAGTGAACGCAAGCCTCTTGCTCCAAGTTTATACTCAATGGCTTTATTTACAATAAAATCTAAGGCACCATCTGATATACTAAAGTCGATATCATCCATAGAAAACAATTTCTTATACTGTTTTATAATGGCATTTTTAGGCTCTGTAAGAATGGCTCTTAAGGTATCAGCATCCAAAGGATCCATATAAGTTAGTACTGGAAGTCTTCCAATAATTTCTGGAATCAATCCAAAATCTTTTAAATCTTTTGGAATGATGTATTGCAATAAGTGGTTTTGGTCTACTACATTATCAGAAATGGATGCACTGTAACCTACAGCCTGCATATTTAGGCGCTTTGAAATATGACGTTCAATGCCATCAAAAGCACCTCCTGCAATGAATAAAATATTTTCAGTATTAACTTCAATGAATTTTTGATCTGGGTGTTTTCTACCTCCTTTGGGTGGTACATTAACAATCGTTCCTTCCAATAATTTTAACAGGGCTTGTTGCACACCTTCTCCAGACACATCACGTGTTATTGAAGGATTGTCACTCTTACGAGCTATTTTATCAATTTCATCAATAAACACAATACCCTTTTCAGCTTTCTCCAAATTATAATCGGCTGCTTGCAATAATCGGGTTAAAATACTTTCTACATCTTCTCCAACATAGCCTGCTTCCGTTAAAACGGTAGCATCTACAATAGCTAAAGGCACATTAAGCATTTTTGCAATGGTTTTTGCCATTAAAGTTTTACCTGTACCTGTTTGGCCTACCATGATGATATTACTCTTTTGGATATCAATATCATCTTTTGTGGTTGGTTGAAGCAAACGTTTGTAATGATTATATACCGCAACAGACATGACCTTTTTGGTCATATTTTGACCTATGATATACTCATCTAAAAAAGCTTTTATTTGTTGAGGTTTACGAAGTTTTAATTCGGCTGATAAATCACTACTATCACTTTGTTTGGATTCTTCAAGTACAATACCGTGGGCTTGCTCAATACATCTATCACATATATGAGCATCTAATCCTGCTATTAATAAGTTAGTTTCAGGTTTTTTACGACCACAAAACGAACATTCCAATTCTTCTTTTGCCATTAATCTAAATTCAGTCTTTTGAGATAATTTCTTTAATTACCTCTGTAACAATTCTTTAAAATTACTAATTTTTATTTAATTACGAGCTAAAATCTCGTCAATCATGCCATACTCCTTAGCTTTATCGGCTTTCATCCAGTAATCTCTATCACTATCCTCATACACTTTGTCGTAATCTTGGCCTGAATGCTTACTAATGATTTTATAGAGTTCTTCTTTCAAAATCAATATCTCTCTTGCGGTAATTTCAATGTCACTCGCTTGACCTTGAGCACCACCCAAAGGTTGGTGAATCATAACTCTCGAATGCGTAAGACCACTTCGTTTTCCCTTTTTTCCAGCACACAATAACACAGCCCCCATGGAAGCTGCCATTCCTGTGCAAATGGTTGCTACATCAGGCTTTATAAATTGCATGGTATCATAAATACCCAAACCTGCGTAAACACTACCACCTGGAGAATTAATATAAATTTGAATATCTTTTGAGGAATCGGTACTTTCTAAGAACAATAATTGAGCTTGAATTATATTAGCCACTTGATCGTTTATAGCGGTTCCTAAAAAAATAATTCTGTCCATCATTAAGCGCGAAAACACATCAAAAATAGCAATGTTCATTTGGCGCTCTTCAATAATATTTGGGGTTAAATTAGTTGGGTACATACTACTTATTATTTTGTTGTAATAAGTACTGCTTATCCCTTGATCTTTAATCGCGAATTTTTCAAATTCTTTTGCGTAATCCATAATTGATTCTATATTTTTTATTAACACATTGACTGTTAGTATTTTGTGTCAATCTATTTTGTTTAAGATTAATTTTTCAATAAAAAAGCGCCTAAATCTAGCGATTTAAGCGCTTAAATATAAGCATTTATTCTTTATTTACTTATCGCCATAAACTTCTTTAACAAAGTTTTCATAAGTTAATTCCTTTACTTTAAGATTTGCTTTTTCTTTGTAAAGATTTAGTAATTTTTGACTTATAAGTTGCTCAGAAATCCTACGTGCTTCATCTTGATTTGACAATACGCGCGCCGCAATATCGTCTAATTCTTTATCGGAAGGATTCATTTGACCAAACTGTGCCATTTGAGCCTTAATCATATCCCTGGCATGGTTTTTAATATCGTCCATAGTTACCTTAATATCGTTTTCTTCAATCAACTTGCCTTCTATTAATTGATAGCGTAAGCTTTTCTCAGACTTTTGATATTCTTCTTTTGCTTGGTCTAAATCCATTTCCTTTTCACCAGCAGTTTGCATCCATTTGGTTAAAAATTGTGCTGGTAAATCAAACTTGGTATTTTCAACCAAATATTCAGTAACATCATTTAATAATTTTTGATCGGCTTGCTGCTTGAATTGCTTTTCAGCGTCTTCTTTTATTTTGTTCTTCAACTCAGTAACAGATGTTACAATTCCTTTTCCAAAAAGTTTGTCAAATAATTCTTGATCTAAATCGGCCAATTCCCGTTTGTTAATTTCTTTAATTTCAAAATTAACTTCAATATCTAAGCCATGTATGTCATCATGACCAAGTTTTAACGCATGCATTAATTCATGGTCATCATCATAGAGCCCTTTAGTTTTTAAGGTGATAACATCGCCAACTTTGGCGCCAATAAATTGTTTTTCGGTAGATTTTCCTTTAAACTTATCTAAAGTAATAGCAACCGTGTTGTCTATTTCCTTTTCTTCGTTAGTGAAAGTTCCTCTTATTTCACTATCCTTTTCAACCACATTTTGAGAAACCAGTTTGCCGTATTGTTTTTGAATACGCTCCACTTGCTCATCAATCATTTTTTTATCGGCTACTATATGATATTGTGTAATGGACTTTTTGCTTTTTAAATCTACATTAAATTCTGGAGCTAAACCTAATTCAAATTCAAAGGAAAAACCATCGGCATCCCAGTTTATTTCATCTTGAGGTTTAGGCAAGGGTTGCCCCAATACATCTAACTTTTCTTCGGTTAAATATTTATTTAAAGCATCTTGTAAAAGTTTGTTTACTTCATCTACCAACACTGCTTTTCCGTATTGCTTTTTAACCATACCCATTGGTACATGCCCTTTTCTAAAACCAGGAATGTTAGCTGTTTTACGATAATCTGTTAAGATTTTCTCTACTTTATCACTATAATCTTCTTTAGCGATATCTACTTTTACGACAGCATTTAATGCATCTACGTTTTCTCTTGTAATATTCATTTTAAAAATCGATTCTTTTTAAACCAAAATTGGGATGCAAAAATAGTACATTTTTGCATCCCAACAAAGTTTTTAATTGCTTGATTTTGAAGCTATTTTTTGTCTTCTTTTAAAAGCGAATGAAGTATCGATTGTAGGACCGAAAGTAAAATACTAAATAACACAGCAATCCAAATACTACTAACCGAAAAACCATCGATTAATTTATCAGCCAACAAAATAATTAAAGCGTTAATTATCAATAAAAACAGACCTAATGTTACAATAGTTATAGGTAAGGTTAGAATTACTAAAATAGGTTTTACAAACAGATTCAATACGGATAAAACAACAGCTACTATTATTGCTGTGATGTAAGAATCTAAAGTAACTCCGTTATTCCTTAACAAATAGGATATAATAAATACGGCGACGGCGTTTAATAAAAGTTTGATTATGAGCTTCATGTTTTTTGAATTTTACTAAATGTACAAAAACTAAGAAACAAAATCCATAACCGCTTCAAAAAACTCATCTGGATTCTCGGCATGTAACCAATGGCCTGCATTGGAAATGGTTTCTATTTTGGCCTTTGGAAAATGGTTTTTTATAATATTTTCATCATCAATACCAATATATTCTGATCGGTCTCCTCGTAAAAACAAGGTGTCTTTTTCAAAAACAGCATAAGTTGGTAATGCTTCACCAACTTCGGCCACTTCATTTTTTAACACTTCTAAATTCATGCGAAGTGCCAAGGTGCCTTTTTCTTTCCAATACAGGTTTTTTAACAAAAATTGGCGTGTGCCAAAATCGCTAACATAATGACTTAAAACATCATCGGCTTCACCCCTACTTTTAATATTATCAAAATTTAAAGCACTTAAGCCATTTAAAATACCATCATGATGTACAGGATAAAAACGTGGTGAAATGTCGGCAACCAGCAATTTTGAAACCATTTCTGGATGTTCTGTGGCAAATAGCATAGCGGTTTTTCCACCCATAGAATGACCCAAAAGGATAACATCCAGTAATTGATGTTCTTCACAATAATTTTTTAAGTCTTCAGCAAGGACCTCATAATTAAATGTATTACTCCAAAAACTACGCCCGTGGTTTCGTTGGTCAATTAAATGCACCTGAAAACCTACTTCGCTAAATTGTGTGCCGAGTGTTTTCCAGTTATCACTCATGCCTAAAAAGCCATGTAAAATAACAAATGGTTTTCCTTCGCCTAGTATGTTTGAACTTAAAAGCATTACTTCAGTTTTTGTAAATACATCTGAATAACATTTTCCACTCCCAAGTATAAACTTTCTGTAATTAAAGCATGTCCTATGGAGACTTCCAACAAATTAGGAACATTGTCCTTAAAAAACTTAATGTTGTCCAATGATAAGTCATGACCAGCATTGATTCCCAACCCTAAATTATTTGCCAACTCTGCACTTTCAAAGTAAGGTTTTACAGCTTCCTTATTTCCTAAACTAAATTGATGAGCAAAGGCTTCGGTGTATAACTCAATCCTATCAGTTCCAGTGGCTTTAGCACCTTCAATTTGTTTTAAAACAGGATCCACAAAAATGGAGGTTCTTATCCCATTTTGTTGAAATTCCTTAATCACATCAATCAAAAAATCTTTGTGTTTTATGGTATCCCAACCAGCATTACTGGTAATGGCATCAACAGCATCGGGAACCAAGGTTACTTGTGTTGGTTTTACCTCTAAAACTAAGTTGATAAAGGAATCGATTGGATTCCCTTCTATATTATACTCAGTATAAACCTGTGGTTTTAAATCGCGAGCATCCTGGTAGCGAATATGACGTTCATCAGGTCTAGGGTGAATGGTTACCCCTTCTGCACCAAAACGTTGGACATCTTGAGCAAACTGCACTACATTTGGCACATCACCTCCTCTAGAATTTCTTAATGTTGCAATCTTGTTAATATTAACACTTAACTTAGTCATTCCATAAATTTTAAAACACAAAAATACAAACTAGAAAAGGCTTACATAGCTTTTTTTTGATTAATTTGCATATCTTAAAAGGCTTTAATGAAACTTTCAGAATATATTATTAACGATGTAAAACCATTGAACAGCAAGAACAAAATTAGTGACTTGCAAGAGTTGTTTAATCAGTTAACTTTTTCTCATATTCCTGTTAAAGATGACAATAATACGTATTTAGGTAGTTTTTCGGAAACCGATGCGCATTGTTTTGAAAGCGACAAAACACTGGATGAATACAAATATGCTATTGAAGATTTTTTTGTGCGCGACAACACTTTAATGCTCGATGTTTTGGAAGCGTTTGCAGTTAACTCTGCCAATATTATGCCTGTTTTGAATGAGCGAAACGAATACCTAGGGTATTATGAACTCAATGACATCATTAGCTTATTTGGAGACTCACCATTTTTTGCAGAACCAGGAGGTGTTTTAGTAGTTGAAAAGGGCATTAATGATTATTCGTTTAGTGAATTGAGCCAAATAGTGGAGTCTAATGGCGGTAAACTTTTGGGAGCTTTTATTTCTAAAATGAATAGTGATTTGGTTCAAATAACCTTGAAAATTAGTAGTACCGGGCTTAACGAAATCATACAAACCTTTCGGAGATATAGTTATAATATTGTATCAGGACACGAGGAAGATAGCTATATTGAAAGTTTGAAAGAACGTTCGGATTATTTAAAACGATATTTAAGCATTTAAGCTATGAGAGTTGCTGTTTTTGGTCGATTTTATAATAAAACTACAAGTGCTTCGGTTCTGACACTCTTTAATTACTTACTTAAAAAAGATGTAGACGCTTACATTGAAACCGAATTCTATAATCTTATAAAGAACAACTCATCTATTATAAAGGATTTCGAATCCTTCAAAATATTTGACACTTTAGACACTTCTTTTGATTTACTTATAAGTGTTGGAGGTGATGGCACTATTTTAAGAGCCATTACATTTGTTAAAGATATTGATATCCCTATTGTAGGAATCAATACTGGTAGACTCGGGTTTTTGGCGACCATACAAGTAGATGCCATTGAGCAAGCCATTCAAAATATCATAGACGGAAAATATAAAATATCTAAACGCAGTTTACTTTCGATAGAAACCACTCCAGAAAATAGTGATATCACTGAAATGAATTTTGCTTTGAACGAAATTACTGTTAGCAGAAAAAATACCACATCTATGATTACTGTTGAAACCTATTTGGATGGTGAATATTTAACATCCTACTGGAGCGACGGCTTAATTATTTCAACACCAACGGGGTCAACGGGCTATTCCTTAAGCTGCGGCGGCCCTGTAATCACTCCTGGAGCCAATAGTTTAGTTTTAACGCCCATTGCACCGCACAATTTAAGTGCACGCCCCTTGGTTATTCCAGATTCAACCGAAATTCGGTTAAGAGTCGATGGACGCGAAGAACAGCATTTGGTATCATTAGACTCTAGAATTGCCACTCTGGATAATGGTACTATCATCACAATAAAAAAGGCCAATTTTAAAATTAAAATGATTGACCTTTTCGGAGAAAGCTTTTTGGATACCTTACGCAAAAAACTACTTTGGGGCGAAGACAGGCGTAATTAAACAATAATTCAAAAGAAATTCTGTTTTAAACTCATACTATTGGGTTCATATTATTGTGAACTCATCATATTTATTATATTTGCAAACTTTTGAATATTTATGAGGCATTTAATCATATTGATAATAAGCGTTATAACCATAAATTTAGGCCACTCTCAAATTAATGAAATTGGTGTTTTTGTTGGTGGAAGTAATTTTATAGGCGACGTGGGAGCAACCAATTTTATTTCGCCTAACCAATTAGCCTTTGGAGGTATCTATAAATGGAACAGAAGTAAAAGACATTCCTATAGAGCATCTTTAATTTTTAGTGAATTGCAAGGTATTGATAATAATTCTGATGATCCAAGGCGTATTCAAAGAGGTTATGAATTTTCAAGTAAAATTTTAGAAGCGTCCGTTGGGTTGGAATTTACCTTTATGGATTTCGACTTACATTCCGGAGAAAAACTAGGAACCCCTTATTTATTTGCAGGAATTAGTGTTGCTAATCACGATAATCATTATTTTTTAAACGGTTTACAAACATCTGAGAACACTTCTAGTTGGGCTTATGGTATTCCTATGGCAATTGGCTTTAAGACTAATTTTATTGGAAGCTTGATTTTAGGAATTGAAGTGGGAGCACGCTACACATTCTCTGATGAAATTGATGGCAGTATTCCTGATGCCGAATTTAGGCAACAATTCCGCTTTGGAAATATAAACAATAACGATTGGTATGTGTTTTCGGGCATTACCCTAACCTATACTTTTGGAGAAAACCCTTGTTACTGCCCAGAATAATATGGATTTAAAAGACAGCATACATATCAAATCTTTACCCAAACACATCGCTATTATTATGGATGGAAATGGTCGTTGGGCAAAACAAAAGGGTATGATGCGTGCATTTGGCCATGAAAATGGCACAAAGGCAGTAAGGGAAGTTGTAGAAGCTTCAGCAGAATTGGGTATAGAAAATTTAACCCTTTACGCTTTTTCAACTGAAAATTGGAAACGGCCAAAGTTAGAAGTGCAAACCCTTATGAAGCTTTTGGTGTCTTCATTAAAAAAAGAAATAGCCACACTTCAAGATAATAACATTAAACTTTCAGCCATCGGTAATTTAACATCTTTGCCAAAAAGAGTACACAAGGAGCTATTTGAAGTAATAAATAATACTAAAAATAATACTAGAATGACTTTAACTCTGGCCTTAAGCTATGGCTCTAGAGAAGAAATCATAAACACTGTTAAAGAAATTAGTATTAAAGTTAAAAATAATATAATTTCGCCCGAAAATATTGAAGAATCAATTATAAATGAGCATCTTTACACGCAAAATTTACCAGACGTGGATTTGCTTATTAGAACCAGTGGCGAGCAACGTATAAGTAATTTTTTGTTGTGGCAAATCGCATATGCCGAATTATATTTTACGAATATATTATGGCCCGATTTTACCAAGCAACATTTGTATGAAGCTATTATTGAATATCAAAAAAGAGAACGACGATTTGGGAAAACAAGTGAGCAACTTAGTTAATACTTTACCGATAACTACATATTTAAAGTACTGTTTAGCCATATTATTTGTTATAATTAGCTTTAGCATACAAGCACAAGAAATAAATTACAGTGATGGTAAAAAATACACCCTTGGAGATATCACTGTAGCGGGAAATTCCACTTTTAGCGAACAAACTATTATTACCTATTCTGGCTTAAGGAAAGGAAAAGAAATGTCCATTCCTGGAGAAGACATAGCTAATGCCATTAAAAAACTTTGGGGCACTAAGTTATTTAGCGACATAGAAGTTTATATAACTAAAATTGAGGGGGACACAGCCTATTTAGAAATTCGATTATCTGATTTACCTCAACTTAACGAGTTAAAAATTAATGGTATAAAAAAAGGAAAACAAGAAAGTATTATAAAAGAAGCAAAACTAAATAAAGGAGTTAAAGTAACCGAAAACCTCCTTACTACAACAAAAAACTTTCTTGAAAAAAAATACAAAAAAGAAGGCTTTTTAAATACCAAAATTTATATCAACACCCTTGAAGTTAAAGATTCTATTGAAACAGCAAGAGTTAATATGGTACTCAATGTTGATAAAGGTGAAAAGGTAAAAATAAAAGACATCGTTTTTAATGGCAATGATATTTTAAGTGACAAAAAGCTTAGAAAAGCTATGAAAAGCACAAAACAAATTAACCGTTTGCGCCTTTTAAAACGTTCAAAATTTATTGACTCGGCATATCAAGCAGATTTGAGCCATGTTGTAGATAAATATAAGGAAAATGGATATCGAGATGCTAGAATAGTAAAAGACAGTATCATTGTGAATGATGATAAAACCATTTCTATCAACATCGATGTGAACGAAGGAGAATTATACACTTTTGGTGACATCACATTTATTGGTAATACAGTTTACACAAATGAGTTTTTAAGCAGAGTTTTGCGCATTAGAAAGGGAGACACTTATAATGGGGTTGAATTACAAAAGCGTATTGCAGATAACTCAAAACCTGATGCAGATGATATCACAAATTGGTATCAAAATTATGGTTATTTATTTTCCCAAATAAATCCAGTAGAAGTTAGCGCTGATAATAATATTATTGATATAGAAGTAAGAATTTCAGAGGGTAAACCAGCTTATTTTAATAATGTATCGGTAGTTGGAAATGATAAAACCAATGACCATGTTGTTTACAGAGAAATACGCACTCGTCCAGGACAATTATATAGTAAAGCCAATGTTGTTAGAACAGTGAGGGAACTTGGCCAAATGGGCTTTTTTGATGCCCAAGAAATATCACCAAATTTCAATAACCCAAACCCAAATGAAGGCACCATCGATATGGAATACTCAGTTAAGGAAACAGGATCTAGCCAAATTGAACTTCAAGGTGGCTACGGTGGCGGTGGTTTTATTGGTACATTAGGCTTATCTTTTAATAATTTCGCCATAAAGGATATCCTGAAAAAAGATGCCTATAAACCAATACCGATGGGTGATGGTCAAAAACTAGCGTTACGCTTACAAGCCAGTAGATTTTTCCAGACCTACAGTTTTTCATTTTCAGAACCTTGGTTGGGTGGTAAACGTCCTGTGCAGTTTTCAACATCGCTGTCTCATACCAAACAGTTCTTGTTCAATCCTTTAACAAGAGATGCTGATAAAAGTAGAAGTTTTAATATTACCGGTATCACTTTTGGTTTAGCAAAACGACTATCGGTGCCTGATGATTATTTTACACTTTCTCAGGCCATTAGCTTTCAACGTTATGATTTAAATAACTATAACACAGGATTGTTCACTTTTGGCGACGGATATTCAAATAACCTATCATACACCGTAGGTTTAAGTAGAAATAACACCAGTGTTGATCCTATTTACCCAACTGGAGGATCTAATTTTGCCGTATCAGCAAAATTATCTCTACCATATTCCTTGTTTAATGGTGTGGATTATGAAAAATTATCTGAAGATTATGATGATGCTTTACAAAGACGTGCAAATGCTGAAAGCACAAGTGACTTGCAATTTATCGAAGCCAACAGGGAAATAACTGAAATAGACCAAGAGCGTTATAAATGGCTAGAATTCTACAAAGTGAAATTTTCTGGAGAATGGTATACACAATTAGCTAAAGATTTGGTTTTAAGACCTAAAATCGAATTTGGCTTTTTAGGTGCCTACAACAATGCTCGTGGTGTTATTCCTTTTGAACGATTTTTTCTTGGTGGAGATGGTTTAGGAAATTTTGCCCTAGATGGAAGAGAGGTCATCCAATTACGTGGATACCCTAACCAATCTCTTACCCATTTAGATGAGGCAACAGGTAGAGCTTCAAATGATGGATCAAGTATTTACAATAAGTTTTCACTTGAACTTCGTTATCCAATAACATTAAAAGCGTCGGCAAAAATTTATGCCTTAGGATTTATGGAAGGCGGGGTATCCTATGAAAAATTTAGAGATTATAATCCATTTAACATCAAGCGCTCTGCAGGTTTAGGTATTCGCATATTTATGCCAGCATTTGGCTTATTGGGTATCGATTTTGGACATGGTTTTGACCCGTTACCTGGAGAAACAGTTAAAAATGGTTGGGAAACCCACTTCATTATTGGACAACAATTTTAATAAGAAATTTATTTTGGCACGATATTTTCTAATAGGAGTATAATGATTTGCATGAGAATTAAAATTTTTAAGATTAAAATTCGTTAATTTTGAAGACGCAATTCAAAAAGGCAGAAAAAAATCACCTGTCATTTTAGAATTTATAATTTGATAAATTAGAAAATATTTAAACAGATGAAAAATAACGTTCTTTTTTTACTGACATTGGTTTTTACAATAAGTCTTTCAACATTTGCCCAGCGTGGTGTTAGAATTGCTTATATAGATACTGAATATATATTAGAGAATGTTCCAGAATATCAAGAAGCTACCGCACAATTGAATGACAAAGCCGAAAAATGGAAAAATGAAATTCAAGAAAAATTAGCTGTAATTGAGCAAAAAAGAAAAGATTTAAGTAATGAAAAAGCGCTTTTAACAAAGGAACTTATTGCCGAACGTGAAGAGGATATTAATTTTGAAGAACAGGAAATATTAGATTATCAACAAAAACGTTTTGGTCCAAATGGTGATTTATTCATACAAAAAAAACAGTTGATGCAACCCATTCAAGATCAAATATTTGCAGCTGTTCAAGATATTGGAAAAGCAAGAAATTATGATATTATACTTGATAAATCAACCACTGGTATTATGCTATATTCGGTTAACCAACTCGATTTAACTGAGCAAATACTAAGAACCATAACTCGAGCATCAAAGCGTACCCAAGCTGAATCTAAAGCTGAACGAAAAGCTGCTGAGGAAGAAGAATTAATTCCAGAAATTAATTATGAATTGGAGGCTAGAGAAAAAGCCTTAGAAGAAAAGAAGGCTGAACGTGAAAGTGCCATTGAAAAGGCTAGACAGGAAAAATTAGCAGCTCGAGAAGCCAAAGTAAAAGCCGCCGAAGAAAGACGTCAAAAAATATTGGAAGAACGGGAAAAAGCCAGACAAGAAAAATTGGATGCAAGAAGCCAGCCCGAATCTGGAAAAATAGAAAATGATTCCACTGCATCAAAAAGCACAACAACGAAAGAAGCTGGGGAGACCAAAACTCAAGCTCAACTTATAGAAGAAAACAGACAAAAAAAATTAGCCGAAAGAGAAGCTAGAAAAAAAGCTCTAGAAGAAAAAAAGAGAAAGATTTTAGAAGAACGCCAAAAGGCAAAAGACAGTACGAACAACAATTAAAAATTTATAACACAATTAATACTATTTAAAAATGAAACAATTAAAAACTCTTTTATTAGCAACTGCATTATGCATTGGAACTTTAAGTTTTACTCAAGCACAAAGCAAAATTGCTCATATAAATACTCAAGAATTAATTGCAGCCATGCCTGCAGCCAAAGCAGCACAAACTGAACTTGAAACTTTAGGAAAAACGTATCAAACAGATATCCAAGCATCTATTACTGAATATCAAAATACAGTAAAGCAATACGAAGCTGAAGCCGCTACCAAAACCGATGAAGAGAACCAAAAGAGAGGGTTGGAATTACAAGAAAAGCAACAACGTATTCAGCAGTTTAGATCAGATGCACAAAAAGATTTAGCTGAAAAAGAAGCTGAATTATTTAAACCTATTCAGGAAGCGGCTATGAAAGCCATAAATGAAGTAGCAAAAGAGCAAGGTTACCAATACGTTTTTGATAGAGCTTCTTTAATTGTTGCAGAAGGTAAAGATATTTTAGCTGACGTAAAAAAGAAATTAGGCATCTAATTCAAATTTAGAAATAAATATATTTAAAGCTGTCTTTGTAAGGCAGCTTTTTTATTTTTGTTAAACTATGAGCACACAGCCTATTGGTATTTTTGATTCTGGTGTTGGCGGCACATCTATTTGGAGAGAAATACATGCTCTTTTACCAAATGAAAATACCTTGTATTTGGCCGATAGCGCTAATGCGCCTTATGGACCAAAAGGGAAAAAAACCATTATAAATTTAAGCATAAAAAATACCGAGTTTTTGCTGAATAAAAATTGTAAACTTATTGTGGTAGCTTGTAATACTGCTACCACCAATGCCATAGATTACTTAAGAAATACTTACGATATTCCTTTTATTGGAATAGAACCCGCCATAAAACCAGCTGCTTTACAAACAAAAACATGCGCAGTGGGTATTTTAGCTACAAGAGGCACCTTGAGCAGTGCATTATTTTCTAAAACTTCGGGTTTGTTTGCGAGTAATATTAATGTCGTTGAACAACATGGCGATGGCATTGTAGAACTCATTGAAAGCGGTTACTTGTTTTCTGATGAAATGACTGCGCTTTTAAAACAATACTTACAACCAATGATGGATGCTAATATTGATTATTTGGTTTTAGGCTGTACCCATTATCCCTATTTAATGCCCATTTTATTGGAATTACTTCCTAAGCATGTGAAAATTATAGATTCTGGTGAAGCAGTTGCAAAACAAACCAAAGTGGTTCTGGAAAAACATGGTTTGCTAAACTCCTCCTTTTTAAATCCAAAAAATGAATTTTTTACCAACAGAAATCCAGAAGTTATGAAGTCACTTTTAGGCGATAAATTTGATGTCGGATATCAAGATTTTTAGTTGTTAGTCATAATTAGAATGAATGAGGACGTAAACGCTTGATTCGGAACTAAAATACATTAGATTGACACGGATTATTCGCTATGACTGAACCTGTCTGCGTTAGCGATTGGAATGATATCCTTTTTCCTGCAAAAGATAAAATGGAAAGCGCAACCCAAATGGTAACACCCAATTTCTTGATACAAATATGAGATTCTGAAACAAATTCAGGATGATAAGCTACTCTTTAAACCAACTGGAATATTTAATATAATTATTGGCAATACGATTTATTTCGCCCGAGATGAGCTCCTGGCTAATATCCTTTACTTTTTTTGCAGGAACGCCAGCGTAAATGCTCCCTGCTTCCACCCGTGTGTTTTTCGTAACAACGGCACCTGCTGCAATAATACTATTACTCTCAACCACACAATCGTCCATGATAATACTTCCCATACCCACCAAAACATTATCTTGAATAGTACATCCGTGTACAATGGCATTATGCCCTATTGAGACATTATTTCCGATGTTTGTAGGTGAGGTTTGGTACGTAGCATGTATGACAGCCCCGTCCTGTACATTGACTTTATTGCCCATTTTTATATAATGCACATCCCCTCGAATAACGGCATTAAACCAAACACTACATTGGTTACCCATGGTCACTTCACCTACAATGGTGGCGTTTTCGGCAATGTAACAATCTTCTGGGATACTCGGTGATTTTCCATTTACTGGTTTTATAATTGACATTTTTTAAGATAGATTTGTTTAGCAATTTATTTATTAGTTTTCATTTCTTATAAAATTAAGGAATCTGAATATTATTTAACTAAATTTTTATTTTGAAACATACATTAAAAAATTACTTCATTCCTTCATCAGTCGATTATGATGATTCATGTAAATTAAGATAGCTATTGGGAATTTGAGATCCGTAATAATTTCCTATCCATAAGCATGGAAACGCCACTTGCCTAGCCCTTTGCCTATTTGATATTAACCAAATAAGATTTATATTCAATTACAAAATTAGAACTATTTAAAGGCTCTTCAAAATACTTTAAAGTTTAAGTACGTTGAAAATATACTTTTAAAAGCTGTTTAAGAATATGTTAAAAGAATACTTTTTTGGTTAGTTAACAGCAGGACATTCACAATCGTAACGTTCTCTTCTACAGTTAAAGTTATAACCTAAAGTTAATTGATGAAAACCCCCGTTTGTGAATACTATAGAATTCGTTTGGTAAGTGTAATTGTAAGCAAACATAAATTCATTATAATTCACCCCTAAAATAGGTGTGATTTGTTGTAGCTTTTGACTACTAACAGTATTGGTGCCAGTAAAATATTCTGCCCCATCAAAACTATTTCTGTATGATAAACCACCCCAAAGTTTCCCAAATTCCATTTGTTTATAAACCTTTGCATTAATATCTATGGTGGCCTCCTTAGTGCCATCTCTATATTGAAACATGATAGAAGGCTCATAACTCCATTCACTCCCATATTTACTAAATACATTCCCTACAGAAAACAAATAACGTCTTAAATTATCCGTTACAGCTATGCCATTTTGTGCACCTATACCTGTATTGACGCCATTATTTTTAAGCATATTTTTTACTGTACCATGCAAATAAAAATCTAAAAAATGATAGGAAAAACCAAAATCAACATTAAAATTAGTAGCACTTTGTACCGTACCGGAAATTGCAGGATCTCCACCATCAAACAAAAAAGTCGTTTCGTCCAACTGGTATTGAATAAACCCCGCGCTTAAACCGAAAGATAGCATATTCAAATCTACCTCACTTCTAGAAAACATCAGGTGATGCGCATAAGTAAAGTAAGCTCCTTTTTGGGAATGGTACCCATTTTTATCAGCATACAAAATACCTCCTATAGCAGAAGGGGAATCGCCAAGTCTTCCATTCATACTTAAAGTTAAAAGTTTAGGCGCATCATCTTGCCCAAACCATTGTTGACGAGCTGTTAATCTAACTTTAGCACAATTCGCAATACCAGCCATGGATGGGTGAATTAAGTAATAATTATCGGTAAGATAATCTGTATATATTGGTAAACCCTCTTGAGAAGTTCCCATATAGGATACTAACGCAAAAATAACTGCTAAAATGATGTTTTTCAATTTCATAAACTTTATTACAAAGTAGATTTGGTATAATAAAACGTTTTGTTTTCCCAAAAAATTACTCTTAAATGATAAAAGAATGACTTTATCTTAAAAGCCTTTAAAAACAGGCAACAAAACTCAAATATATGAACAAGAAAGCGTTTCTTTTAGTATTTTTGCAAAAAATTAGTTGAAATGAACACTTTCAAGGTTTCTGTGCAAGAAACAACAAACAACGCTATTGTAAAATTTGAAATCAATCAATTTATAACCCAACATCAAAGTTATGAATTCAACAACATTGATGATGCTAAACCGTCGCCTTTAGCGCAACAGTTGTTTTATTTACCTTTTGTTAAAAAGGTTTATATTTCTGGAAATTTTATTGCAGTTGAACGCTATAATATTGTTGAATGGAACGATGTGCAGGATGAAGTAGCCGAACAAATTGAGGCCTACTTAAATGATGGTGGCGTTATTATTGAAGATTCAGCAATAGCAAACAAAAAAATAGCTGTAACCGTATACGCCGAGAGTACTCCTAACCCATCTGTGATGAAATTTGTGGCCAATAAAAAAATAGTGACTACTTTATTTGAGTTTATTTCAATTGATGATTCAAAACTTTCGCCACTAGCTACGGAGTTGTTTCATTTTCCATTTGTTAAGAGTGTTTTTATGGATGAAAATTATGTATCCATTACAAAATACGATATCGCTGAATGGCAAGATATTACGCTAGAACTTAGAGAATTCATTAGAAATTACATTGAAAGTGGCAAAGAGGTTGTATTACCAAATGCCGCTGAGAGTTTACAAAAATCAACGGAGCAATTAGATACACACTTTGAAAGTTTGGATGATACCTCAAAAGAAATTATTAATATTCTGGAGGAATATGTAAAACCTGCCGTAGCCAGTGATGGTGGTAATATTCAGTTTATATCATATGATGCTAGTAATAAAAACGTAAGCGTCCTTCTTCAAGGTGCTTGTAGTGGTTGTCCATCATCTACTTATACTTTAAAAAGTGGTATAGAAAATATGCTAAAACAAATGCTTCCTGGAAAAGTAGATATGGTTGAGGCCATTAATGGCTAAAAATCGATATAAAACCAATATTATAAATAAAGCGTTCTACTTATGAGTGCTTTTTTTGTGCTTAAATTTCGCTAACTTTGAATGTGAAGCACTTGGTAACATTTCTCTTTAGCATTTTAATAATTGGCTGTAAAGGGCAGAACTCAAAACCTATGGAACATCAATATACTAACGAACTTATTAATGAAACTAGCCCCTATTTATTGCAACATGCCCATAATCCTGTAGATTGGAATCCATGGAATGAAAACACCTTGAACAAAGTAAAAGCAGAAAATAAATTGATGCTTATCAGTGTTGGATATGCTGCTTGCCATTGGTGCCATGTTATGGAACATGAAAGTTTTGAAGATAGTTTGGTAGCACAAGTGATGAACAATAACTACATTAACATTAAAGTTGATAGAGAAGAACGTCCAGATGTAGACCAAGTTTATATGAACGCCGTTCAGTTAATGACTGGTCATGGTGGTTGGCCTTTAAATGTGATTGCATTACCAGACGGAAGACCTATTTGGGGAGGTACCTATTTTAGAAAAGAACAATGGATAAGTGCCTTGGAACAAATTTCTAAATTATATAAAGAAAGCCCATCAAAGCTTTATGAATATGCCGATAAATTGGAGCAAGGCATCAAAGCATTGGATGTTGTGGAACTGAACAGTGATGAACCTATTTTTGAGAAAAATTTCATTAAAATAGCTGTTCAAAATTGGTCTAATCAATTTGATAAAAATCTTGGAGGCATGAATCGTGCCCCTAAGTTTATGATGCCCAATAACTATCATTTTTTATTGCGATATGCATATCAAACTGATGATAAGGAATTGCTAAACTTTGTAAATACAACACTTACAAAAATGGCCTATGGTGGCGTGTTTGACCAAATTGGGGGTGGCTTTTCAAGATATTCCGTAGATGCCAAATGGCACGTTCCCCACTTTGAAAAAATGCTTTATGATAATGGGCAATTGGTAAGTTTGTATTCCGATGCTTACCTCCTAACAAAAAATGGGTTGTATAAAAATGTGGTTACTGAAACTTTGGAATATATTAAACGTGATATGACTACCCAAAACGGCGCTTTTTATTCATCACTTGATGCCGATAGTTTAAATTCTGAAGGTAAACTTGAAGAAGGTGCCTTTTATGTTTGGACTAAAGATGAACTTAAAACACTATTGAAACACGATTTTGAGTTATTTTCAGATTACTATAATATGAATAGTTATGGCCATTGGGAGAATGATAATTATGTGCTTATTAGAAAAGATAATGATGAAACCCTAACAAAAAAATACAACCTTACTAAAGAGCAATTAATAGAAAAAAAAGCGGATTGGAAAAACACACTTCTTGAAGCCAGAAACAAACGTGAGAAACCAAGATTGGATGATAAAACCCTAACCTCTTGGAATGCTATTATGTTAAAGGGTTATGTAGACGCTTACAGGGTTTTTGGTGAATTGGATTATTTAAATTCTGCTGAAAAAAATGCCAATTTCATCATAAATAATCAATTAAAAGAAGATGGTGGTTTATTTCATAATTATAAAAATGGTATCAGTTCTATTAATGGTTATTTAGAAGATTATGCTTCTACAATTGATGCTTTTATAGCTTTATATGAAAACACCTTAAATGAAATTTGGCTAAAATCAGCTAGAGATTGGGCCAATTATACACTAGACCATTTCTTTGATGAAAATAGTAAAATGTTCTATTTTACCTCCAATGATGACCCCGCTTTGGTTTCAAGGAGTATTGAATATCGTGATAATGTGATTCCTGCTAGTAACTCTATTATGGCAAAAAACCTCTTTAAACTATCACATTATTTTGATAATGAACATTTTAGAAATACAGCTGTAACCATGCTTAATAATGTAAAACCTGAAATGCAAAAATACCCCTCGGGCTTCTCCAATTGGTTTGATTTAATGCTAAATTACACTTACCCTTATTATGAAGTGGCTATAGTTGGCAAAGATGCCAAACAAAAGATAACCGAGCTGAACCAAACTTACATCCCCAATAGACTGATAGCTGGTAGCACTGTTGAAAACAACATGCCTTTATTGGAAAACAGGTTCGTCCCTGATAATACATTGATTTATGTGTGTGTAAACCAAGCTTGTAAACTTCCCTTAACCGATACAAAAGATGCCATCAAACTCTTGAAAGAATGACTTTTATAACTATACTATTATTGTTGCTTGTAGCCTTAGAACATTTCTACTTTTTAGTTTTGGAAATGTTTTTATGGACCATGCCAAAAGGAATAAAAACCTTCGGATTAAAATCAAAAGAATTCGCTGAGGAAACTAAAGTACTTGCCGCCAACCAAGGCTTGTATAACGGTTTTTTAGCCGCCGGACTACTATTTTCAATCATCCTGAATGATATCAAAGTTGCAATTTTTTTTCTTGCTTGTGTAATTATTGCAGGTATTTATGGGGCTTATTCTACAAAACAAATCAAATTATTTTATGTTCAAAGTATTCCTGCAATTGTGGCTTTGATTTGTTGTTTGTTGTAGAAGTTTAATTATTTGTTTACCTCAAAACCTTAGAATAATTTTAACTTTGTATATTAAGTATAATATCAAATAAAAATAATTATGGATTTAGAAAAATGGATTGAGAAAGGTTATGCGTTAATAATGGATTTTGGCCCTAAAGTAATAGCTGCTATTGCTATATGGATTATTGGCTCATGGATTATTAAAAAATTACTTAAAGGCATAAAAAAAGTTATGACTAAAGGTAATTATGATGAAAGTCTTCAAAAATTCTTATTAAACTTAATTAAATGGGTTTTAAAAATAATTTTAATTATTGTTGTTTTAGGTACTGTTGGAGTGGAAACCACTTCATTTGCAGCCATAATAGCCGCAGCAGGTCTAGCCATTGGTTTAGCATTACAAGGCTCTTTGGGTAATTTTGCAGGTGGTGTTTTAATTATGATTTTTAAACCTTTTAAAATTGGCGATTTAATTGAAGCTCAAGGTGAAATGGGTACTGTAAAACAAATTGAGATTTTCACAACCAAGTTAACTGGACTCTCAAACAAAGAAATTATAATTCCAAACGGTTCACTTTCCAACGGAAACATTGTTAATTACACCACAGAAGGTACCCGACGTGTAGATTTGGTTTTTGGAGTGGGTTACGATTCTGACATCAAGAAAACAAAAGAGGTTTTATTGTCCGTTTTAACGTCTCACCCTAAAGTTTTAAAAGACCCTGCCCCTGCTGTAACCGTTTTAGAGTTGGCAGATAGTTCTATAAATTTTGCTGTAAGACCGTGGTGCGACACCGCGGATTATTGGACGGTTTATTTTGATGTGACCGAACAAACTAAAGAAGCATTAGATGAAGCTGGGATTGAAATACCATACCCACATCAAGTTCATATACGTAAAAATGACTAAGATTTTGGTTTTAAAGCCACAAAATCTTTTAAATAATAAGGTTCAAAATAAGCGACATCCTCAAAGTCGCTTATTTTGTATTTTTGATATGCCAACAAGCTCATTTCATTGGCAGATGGTAACTTATCTTCAATAAAAATAGCATTTGGATGGTTGATTATAGTTTTTGTTTTTTCAACACCATTTCCAATAAAATACACTTTACCTTGATTTAAATAATCAGCAAAAGCGTTACCATCTAAAATTTGTGCCTGGGTGTCTCGTATTTGTTTGCAATTTGAGTCGTAAATTGCTGAGTATACTTCTAAACGTCGAGCGTCCAACATTGCTACAATAACGCCTTCTTCACATGCAACTTGATGCGACAAAGCTTTTAAAGTAGAAACGGAAATCAAAGGTTTATTTAAAGCATAACAAAGTCCTTTAGCAGCCGAAACCCCAATACGTAAACCCGTATAAGAACCTGGGCCTTTACTTACAGAAATTGCATCTAATTCTTTTGAATATACTCCTGCTTCATTTAAAACAGCATCTATATAGACATGCAGTCTTTCGGCATGCGAGTAATTTTTATCGTTATCCTCCTTTAATGCAATGGTTTTACCATCTTTTGACAATGATACCGAGCAATTAGTGGTTGCAGTTTCTATATTTAGTGTAAATATGCTCAATTTAGTTTGTTAAAGGTTTACCCATATAAAAATCTAAAACTTTTGTTTTAAATACGAAATCATACTTGGCATTTATTAATGAAGATTCTGCATTTATAAGTCTAACTCTCGCTTGTTCTAATTCAAAAGAAGCCATATTTCCAATATCAAAACGTTCTTTGGTATTATTAAAAGCTAATTCTTGAGATGCCAACGATTTTTTTGCCGCCTCATAGCCTTTTAGAGCAGCTTGGGCATCGGTAAACGCACGTTGTATGTTAGACTCTAAATCCAATTTTGCTTGGGCTAAATTGAGTTTACTGTTTTCTTCTTGAATCCTAGATTTGGCAACGGCTGTCTTATTTTGGAATCTTGAAAAAATAGGGATTCCTACATTTAAACTAAAACTATGGGATTTTTGATCATCAAATTGGTTAAAAAATGAATCTTCCAAATCGGTAATGTTGGTAAAAAAGGCATTAGTACCAAAACCATAATTAAAATTTACTGTAGGTAAGAACCCTGATTTTGATATTTCTGTTCTTAACTCAGCGTTTTCTATATTCTTTTGGGCAACTTTGATCTCATTTCTGTTTTGAAAAGCATAATCCAATATGGGTGAGATGTCATTGTATAAAAGAGCTTCCGATGGTGTACCAACGTCTATAATGTCAACATCAAAACCTTCATAAGGCAATTGAAGTAACTGGGATAAACTTAGCAAGGCCAAATTAAAGTTGTTTTCAGCAATCGTAACGTTTTGCTCATCCAAACTCAATGTAGCCTCTGCATCATAAATATTCACTTGGGGTTGCACACCAGCATCTACCAATTCCTGTACTTGTTCCAATTGTTTATTTGAAAATTCTAATTGAGCGATGGCTGTTTCTAATCGTTCTTTATTGAATAAGACATTTAAGTAGGCATTAACAACATTTAAGGAAATATCATCCTTAATACGTTCCAATTCCAGTTTACTAGTCTCTAAATTTAATTGTGATTGTTTATAAAGATTTGTTAACCTAAATCCATTGAATATCGTTTGGTTAACACCTAAGCCTAAATTGGTAACATTTGTAGTTCTATCTACAACAACTTGCGTATTACCAATATCTATCCTCTGGGTACCAATGCCTAAACTATGGCCAAGGTTTGCATTTAGTGAGGGTAGAAATTGTCCTCTAGCCCCAATAACATCCTGCTCGTTTAATAAAATATTATTTTCTGATTGGGATACCGTAATATTGTTATCTAAAGCATAGTTAACACATTCTTGTAGAGACCATTTTTTTTGTTGTGAAAATGATAAAATTGAAAATAAAAGTAATGTTAGCAAAAGATTTTGTTTCATCCGTTCACTCTTTGAATTAATCATACTGTCTTAATTTTCTTTTAATACTTTATTCCAGACTTTGATCTTATCGCCTTCTTTAACACCATCAATAATTTCGACATTAATACCATCCGATAAACCTAATTTTATATCTTGTCTTTTAAAAGTATTATCTTCTTGCTGAATTTCAACATAAGGCTTTTCAGTAATCCTATCAAATCTGATTAGTGATTCCTTAATACTGAAAATGCTATCTTTACTAGCAATATTAATTTCGGCATTAGCACTGTAACCTGCTCTAATATTGGCATTTAACTCAACTTCCACATCGGCTTTTATTGTAAATTGAACTGCCCCAGCATTATCAGAAACTCCCTTAGGAGCAATAAATGTTAATTTTGCAGGAAGGGTTCTCTCTTCCAAGGCCCCAATAACCACTCCTATAGGTTCGCCTTCCTTTAGTTTACCCACCTCAGATTCATCAACCGTTCCCTCAAAAATCATATTTCCCATATTCGCAATGGTAGCAATGGTTGTACCAGCATTAAAGTTGTTACTTTGGATTACTTGATCACCAACTCGAATAGGAATTTCTAAAACAGTACCAGCTATTTGTGCAATAATATTAGTATTTGCAGAACTGCCCCCTGAAATTGATCCCTTTTTTATAATTTGATAATCATTTTGAGCTTGAGCCAGAGACTCTTGGGCTTGATTAAATGACAACTCACTGTTTTCAAAATCTTGTTTTGATATCACCCCTTTATCAAAAAGTAATTTATTCCTTTTGTAGAGTGTATTAGCATTCTCAAATGAAAATCTGGCAGCATTCAATCTACTATTAGCACTTACCAATGATTGTTCATTCGGTACAACTCTAATTTTGGCTATGAGATCCCCTTTTTCTACGATGTCGCCTTCTTCCACCAAAATAGCATCTACGATACCTGAAATTTGAGGTTTTAATTCAATTTCTTCTTCAGGATTAAGGCTTCCTGTTGCGACTATTTTGGTGCTAATAGACGTATAAAAAGGAGTTTCCGTACTAAATGATTCCGGAGCTCTGTTGTTGGCTTTATAAAAATACATTAGTACCCATATAAACAATATTATAGCTACTATAATAAAAACGATTCTAATACTTTTTTTCATTTTATATATTTAAATTATTCTTCTCTTAATGCGTCTATTGGCTTGATACTGGTTGCTTTAAATGCAGGTATTAAACCAATTAAGGTGCCTAGTATTATTACTATGAGCAAGGCTAAAAAAACCATACCAATAGATACTGAAGGATTTCTCATAAAAGCACTCTCTCCTTGTGCTAAAAAATTATTAACTAATATTAATATGAATCCGCCACTTATAATTCCTAAAAAACCAGATATTAATGAAATTGCCACAGCTTCTACAATAATTTGCCTTTTAACCAAGTATGGTGTTGCTCCCAAAGCACGCCTAATTCCAATTTCTTTAGTACGTTCTTTTACAGAGATTAGTAAAATTCCTCCAATGGCAAATACGCCAGCAATCAAGGTTGCTATACCCACAAACCAAGTTAAAAACTGCATACCCGTTAAAAATCCTGTAAATTGCTCAAAACGATCTCCCAGATTAAAACCGTTCATGGCTCTATTATCATCAGGGTGTATCTCGTGTATGTTTTTTAGTAATAACTTAACATCGGCATCCAATTGATTGATATCAAAATCTGGAGCTCCTGTAATAGTTAAAACATCAACTTCATTTCCTCGATTATAAACTTGCTGGAAAGTTGTAAAAGGGGTGTCTACTTCTATTGGTGGCCCCCCTAAATTAACTACTTCAAATACACCAATAACTGTAAAATTTACATTATCCCCTTTAATCATTTTACCTATGGGATATTCCCCCTTTTCGAATAATTGCTTGTAAACATCCTCTGATATAACTACAACTTTTTTACGCTCGTCAATATCACTTTGGTTAATGTAACGTCCCCATAAAAGATTCTTTTTAGCCAACTTATCTCGAAATGGAAATTCTCCATTTATACCAAAACTTCCCGATAAAGTTTTCCTGCTTAATGTTATTTGACCTCGAAGGCTGGGCAAAACATACTCAACCCCTTTCACGTTATCCTTAATTTTTTCAACATCATTAAGGTTAAGTTTTACCCGTCTGCCCTCTTGATAGCCTTTAAAAGGAATAGTGGTTGTTCCTGTAAAAATAAATAAACTGTTTGTAGCATAGTTTTGGAATTGTACGTTAAAATTATTTTCAACACCTTTAGCGGAGCCTAGTAAAGCTATTAATAAGAGTATACCCCACCACACTCCAACCATAGTTAAAATAGACCTAAGCTTATTTTTGCTAAGGCTATCAAACACTTCTTGCCAGGTATCTTTTTCAAATAAAAATTTTATCATTTAACCATTTCTTAAAGCTATTATAGGCTTTATTTTTGATGCTTTTTTTGCTGGAACAAACCCAGCAATAGTACCAGCTATTATAAGTACTATGGTAGCCGAAAATAAAAGTGAGGAACTAACACTGGGATCAGTTATAAAATATCGTTCTAAACTTGAACCTATACTTTCTAAAATACCAACACCAATCAATAGCCCCAAATATCCAGTAATGGTGGTTATCAAAATAGATTCCAATAATATAATAGAAACTATAGATTTAGGTGATGCTCCTAATGCTTTTCGAATCCCTATTTCTTTAGTGCGCTCTTTTACAATAAAAATCATAATATTACTTATCCCTAAAATACCAGCGATTAGTGTACCAAAGCCTATAATAGGTATAAGTGCCCCTAAACCAGACGATATATTATCAAGCCTTTTCTTTGCCGTAAGAACCTGATTGCCAATTCTTACACCGCGTTGATCATTCGGCGCTACATCAAATCTATTTTTCAATTTAATAGTCATTTCCTCTACCAAAGCTAAAGCTTGATCTACAGTTAAATTAGGGTTATAGGTTAAAGAAATATCTCCAATATCATCTTTTCCTAGATAAAGCCTTTGAATTGTTGTATATGGTAAATATATAACACGTTCTTGACTATCTCCCCCTCCATCTGAGTAAACCCCTACCACCTTATACTGAACACCTTCTAAATCAATATATTTGCCTACTGCTGATTCTTTTAAGTATAAGTCTTCCTCAACAAGACGACCAATAACACAAATTTTTTCCTTATTATTTACATCTTTTAAGCTTAGAAAGCGACCATTTTTAATCTCTGCTTTTTCAATATATTGATAGTCTGGAGCCACACCAGTAACTGTATAACCTCCTTTTTGTTTTTTGTAACTAACTTGATAGTTTCTTGATATTTTTGGCGACATATATTGTATATCCTCACCAAATTCTTTTTCTAAATAATCTAAATCCTTATTTGAAGGTCTTACTTGTCTTCCAATTTTAAGCCCTTTATAAGGCTTTGATGTGGTACCGAATCTTACAGTAATCGCATTTTCGGCTGTTCTAATAAAGAACTTCTCAAATGTGTTCTCTAGACCGTTGGCGATACCAAAAAGAATAGTAAACAACATGATAGCAAATGCCACGGTAAAACCAGAGAGCAATGCTCTTGTTTTATTTTTATTAATACTTTGGAATATCTCTCTCCAAAGGTCTAAATCAAACATATTGTTCTGCCCTTACTTGGTTTATCTTGGTATCTTCTAAGATGATTCCATCGCGTAATCTTACAATACGCTTACACATATTGGCAATATCTTCCTCATGTGTTACCATCAAAATAGTTTTCCCTTCGTCATTCAATTGCTGAATAAAAGCCATTATTTCGTAGGATGTAGTGGTATCTAACGCTCCTGTTGGCTCATCGGCTAACAATAATTTTGGATTTGCTGCCAGAGCTCTTGCTATGGCAACGCGTTGGTTTTGACCTCCCGAAAGTTCTTTAGGTAAATGTTTAGCCCAATCTCTTAAACCAACTTTTTCTAAATGAAATAACGCTAATTCTTGTCTTTCTTTACGTTTCATCCCTTGATAATACAATGGAAGCGCCACATTTTCAAGAGCTGTTTTATAATTAATGAGATTAAAAGATTGAAAAATGAACCCTAAAAATTTATTTCTATAAACTGCTGCTTTTTTTTCAGTTAAATTCTTAATAAGCAACCCATCTAAAATATAATCACCTGAATCGGCTTCATCCAACATCCCAATTATATTAAGTAATGTAGATTTCCCCGAACCTGAAGACCCCATAATAGCTACCATTTCTCCTTCTTCAACTGAAAGGTCAATGCCTTTCAACACATGCAAACTGGAATCTCCTATCGGATAGGATTTATGAAGCTTATTTATTTTAAGCATTTTTATATTTTTTAGCAAGACTAAAAGCCTTACAATTAGACTAACATAACAAACGAATGTTACAAAATAAATTAATGGTTACATCACTTTTTTAAGTGACTATATTTTCTGTACATAAAGATTCCTAACCCACCTATTAGTAGGTAAGGAATAGCCATTAAATAAACGATACCATCGTTTATACCTTCAGCAGCAGATTGCCCCTCTTCACTTTCTAAAACCGCCCGACACATAGCGCATTGGGCATTACTCTGTATAAAAAAGAGAAAATAAAGGAGAAAAAAGATTATTTTTCGTTTCATTTCTAACTGTAATATGGCGAAATCATAATATAAACAATTACTCCAGTTATTGCAACATAAAGCCATAAAGGAAATGTTATTTTTGCAATTTTTTTATGTTTTTCTATATTATTGGTTATGGCCCGAACATAGGTGATTAAAACAAAGGGAATAACTGCTATAGACAATAGAATATGGCTTAATAAAATGAAATAGTACAAATATTTTATTGGCCCTTCGCCCCCAAATTTTGTGGAGACACTTGTCATATGATACAGTACATACATAACCAAGAACAATACAGAGAGTAGAATTGCCAATTTCATAAGCCGCTCATGGGCTTTTCTGTTTCCTTTTTTAATTTGAAAAACAGCAAGTATTAAAACCAATGCCGTAATAGCATTTATGGTAGCGTAAATTGGGGGCAAAAAAACAGGGAGCTCTAAATCAATTTTAACTCCAAACAGAACTGCAACTACAATGGGAATTACTATAGATAATGCTACAATTAGCTTATTATACTTTTTCTCGTTTAAAATATTTTGTTCGTTATTCATATTCTATTTAACCCTAAATTTAAAAGGGAAAATTAATGGTTTATTCTTTTAAAAGTTTTGCTATATCTTCTTTTAATATGCTTATTTCTTGTGTTTCCCCTTCGTCGTTTACTTTTTCATCTTCGGTTATAATCCCTTTATAATAAATAATTGGATTGCCAAATTCATCTTTTCTGGAGCGTATAAATCCGTTTTTGTCTATTAATGCAAAGTTTCCTGAATGTTCAAAACCTCCTAAAACATCTTCGTTTTCTGCAGCGTAAATATAAAAACCTGCGTTCGCTAAATCATAAATAGTTCTTTTATCTCCAGTGAGTAAATGCCAATTGGGGTTTGTTATCCCATATTTTTCAGCATATTCTTTAAGCACTTCTGGCGTATCATATTCTGGGTTTATGGTAAAAGAGGCAACTCCAAAATTTTCAAAATTCTTAAAGGTATCTTGAATTTGAACTAAATTCAAATTCATCCTTGGGCATATAGTCGGACAGGTTGTAAAAAAGAATTCGACTATGTAAACCTTCCCTAAATAATCGTTGTTTGTGATGGTATTCCCATCTTGATTGGTAAAACTAAAATTAGGTACTTTTCTGTTTTCACCATTGTTTTCAATAAAAACCAAATCTGAAACTGTTGCCTTTTTATCGTTGGCATAATCGCTTCTACTTTCGTTTCGAATAACATCGCCGTTTGAAATCCTATCAACAATTTTAGGAATGAAAAGAATTCCAAAAACGAGAATAATGAAAGCAATGCCTATGTAAGAATAATTAGTTTTTTTATTCATTATTTTCAGGTTTTAAATCGTCGGCTCTTCGGGTATCAGAGTTAAATTCCCCTTTTCGCTTTTGGCGGTATTCGGTAAATAGCACACGCAAGTCGTCGCTCATTTTATTTTTAATCTCAGCTACTTCAATACAATCGTAGGTGTATAAACGATGCAATGGTTTATTATTCTCAATCTCTCTTTCTTCTCTATCATCTAAACGACCTCGTTGGTTTAAATCTTTATCAACGATAAAAACATGATTAGTGGATAAATCCTCACTAATTTTTGTGTTGCTTTTTAAACTATTGAAAACATTTTGAATTCTATTAGGTTCACCAAAAACAAAATGCCAAAACCTTAAATCTTCGTAGGAACTGATTTCTGCTTTGAGTTTTTCAACTTCCTGCTCGGTACCTTTAGGCATTACAATAACTATTTGAAATTTTTTAAACCCTTTGAATTTATCATACACCAATTCTTTTAAGTTGGATGCTGTTATAATTTTTTTTAGAGGGGTTTGTCCCAAAAAACCTAAAACTGTTATGTGATCCTTTAAAATAATTTTTTCTTCTGAAAGGGAAGTGAAATCATCTAAATCTGAAACATTTTCACCTACAATATCCAATGGCGTGTAATTGTGAGTGGCTGGATATAGAAACAATAAAAATATTACCGGAAGAAAGAATAAAATTCCTAAAACAACATATCTGCTAACTTTCTTTTTATCCATGTAATTGGGAGTGATTTTTCACAGTGCAAAAATAAAAAAAGGCGGTTTAAAAACCGCCTTAATTGTATCTATTTAACTTAATATTATTAAAAATCTCTTTTGATAAATCCATCTTTATAAACCTCAAAAACATAGCCTCCTTCTTGTAGCAATATAAAGATTAAATATATAATCAAAAATACAGCAGTCCATACCACCATGCGCTTTAAACTGCTTAATTCGTCGCGCATGTGCATGAAATCCCAAGTAATGTAATAGGCTTTAACAATGGTTAAAATGATGAAAATCCAGTTCAAAATTTTCATTCCTAAAAACTTAGTCATTAAAGATTCTGGTTTATAAATACCCAAAACAACCTCTATTGCGGTAACGATACTTAAGAAGATTAAAACACCCCAAATTTTCTGGGTGTTTGATTTGAATTTTATTAACCCTCTAAATATTTCTAATTTATGTGCGTGTGCCATTTTTTATGTAATAAAATTAAACTAGGTAGAAGAATGTGAATACAAATACCCAAACTAAATCTACAAAGTGCCAATATAAACCAACTTTTTCGACCATTTCGTAACTCTTGCGTCTTTCATAAGTTCCTAAAATCACATTAAAGAAAATGATGATATTGATAACAACTCCTGAAAATACGTGAAATCCGTGGAATCCTGTTATAAAGAAAAAGAAGTCTGCAAACAATGGCGAACCATATTCGTTTACACGCAGGTTTGCACCTTCAACAACCGCTTTCCCATTTGTTTTAACTTGCTTTAATGATTCTTCTCTTGAAAGCACAGTTTTATGACCATGCTCATCAAGTAATTGGGTTCTTACCAAAACATTTTCATGAGACTCCAAACCATGAATTACTTCCTCAACGGTGTAGGTTGGTAGTGTCCCTTCACTAACAAACCATAATCCGTTTTTGCGCTTATGAGCTGTTCTTTCTTTATGTTCAGCAACCACAAAGTCATTTAGAGCTACACGCTCTCCATCAGTATTTACAAATTGTAAAATATTTCCGCCTTTTGTTTGGATAGCACCATAATCACCTTTGATAAAGGTTGCCCATTCCCAAGCTTGTGAACCAACGAATATTAAACCACCTATGATGGTTAAAAACATGTAAATGGTTACTTTGGCTTTGTTCATGTGATGGCCAGCATCTACCGCCAAAACCATGGTGACCGAAGACATGATAAGGATAAATGTCATGAAAGCCACATAAATCATAGGAAGTTCTTGCCCGTGTAAAAAAGGTACGTGGGTAAATACCTCATCGGCAATTGGCCATGCATCAATAAATTTGAATCTTGAAAATCCGTAGGCTGCTAAAAACCCTGAGAATGTTAAAGCATCTGAAACGATGAAAAACCACATCATCATTTTACCATAACTAGCATTTAGTGGTTTGTTTCCGCCACCCCAAGTTTTACCTTCTGCTACTACTGTACTCATATATAAAGGTTGTTATTTATAAAGTTGCACAAAAATAATCAATTTATTTATCTAATAAAATATAAAAACAAAAAGAGATACACCCATAGTATATCTATGAAGTGCCAAAAAGTTACTGCAAGTTCAAAACCAAGCATTTTAGTTGGATTATACTTTTGTTTAAAATGATTATAAATTACTACTATTAAACAAATTAACCCAACAACAACGTGCAAAATATGCACCATAGCTATTAAATAAATATAAGACATGGTCACATTACTAGTTGGTCCAGTAAAATTATAACCTAAATCTATGATTTGTTGAAAGCCTGAAAATTGGTTGAAAATAAAAACCAATCCTAGAATTAAGGTGGCAAGTAACCATAAAGTAGTTAACGAGTTATTCCCTCTTTTTAAAGAATTTTTTGCTAAAATAAATGTAAAACTGCTTATTATAATAACTAAGGTGCTAATTATAAAAGCATTTGGTAAAACAAAATCCTTTAACCAATCGGGTCTTGAGCTACTTACTACAAAAGCACTTGTCCACCCTGCAAAAGACATAATAAGCGAGATGATACCAAACCAAAGCATCATTTTTTTGGCTCTACCATTTTTTTCTTCTAATGTACCTTGTGTTAAATCCATGATTATCTGATAAATTTATCTATAACGTAAACAATTTGAACCAGTGTAATGTACGATACACTTACCAACATTAATTGTTTGGCTGCATTTTCAGTCATTTTCTTAAACAATCTTATAGCATAATACAACATCCACAACCCAATACCAAACACCATAATTGCAGCAAATATTGATAATTGTAATCTTCCTGTAAAACCAAAAACTGGTATGATGGAAATAATTATTGTCCAGATAGTATACATGATGGTTTGTACAGCGGTCCCTCTATCTTGTTTTCCTGTTGGTAGCATATAAAATCCTCCTTTTTTGTAATCATCAAACAAAAACCAACCTATGGCCCAAAAGTGAGGAAATTGCCAAAAGAACTGTAATGCAAACAGAGTACCTGGTTCAATACCAAAATCATCGGTAGCTGCCACCCAACCCAACATGAATGGAATAGCTCCTGGAATGGCCCCAACAAAAACCGCCAAGGGTGTTTTAGTTTTTAAAGGTGTGTAAACACAGGTATATAAAAATATGGAAATGGCACCAAACATAGCCGTTTGCTTATTGATGGTATATAAAATAATAATTCCTAAAAGCGTAAATATAGAGGCAATAATAAATGCTGTTGAGACTGACATACGCCCTGCGGGAATAGGCCTATTTTTGGTTCTATCCATTAAGGCGTCTAAATCTTTTTCAATAATTTGATTGAAAGCATTGGATGCTCCTACCATAAAATAGCCGCCAAAAGCTAAAAGAATTAAAGTTTTAAAATCGACCGCATCTACACCCAATAAATAGCCCGCAAGCGATGAAAAAACCACACTTAATGCTAATCGCATTTTGGTGATTTCTTTGAAATCTGAAATCACCGAAGGTATTGCTAATGAAGATTTTGCGTTGCTCAATGTGTGTTTACCTTATTCGCCTTTGTTTTGCGAGTGCAAAGATACTTTATAATTGCATCTTGAGCAATGGTTTTTACAAGTAAAATGATTTTAGTGCTCCTAGAAATTAAAAATCAAAATACCAATTAAACAAATCGGTTCTTAAACCAAAATTAAACCAAACGGTGTTGCTTTTAAAGGTATTAGCTGTTATCGCATCTGGATTAAAATTTCTAACGGTAATATCTGTGAAAATCTTTAGGTTAGATGCGGGATTTATTAAATAGCCAGCTTGTAAATTGCCATTAAATACATTGGTTTGGATACCCTGACCAACTTCAACCCCAACATCAAAAGGCCTATCGTTGTAATTTTTATACACATCGCCACCATAACTAAAATTATCGGTGCCATCGTTAAAATCAAGTCCGCGAGTTCCTAAAATGACTTTCGCATCGGCAAACCAACGTTTGTAACGGTAGCGCCCAATTAGAATCAATTCACTTAAATTAGCTCCCCATAAATGCGCCATAGGTTGGTTGTTGTGCCCATAGTTAGTAGCTATCGTATTGTGTGAATAGGTATAAGGACGAATTCTGTTATACTCCAATTGCAATAACAAATTATCAACCTTAAATGCATTGTAATATTTAACTCCCAGTTGATAACCAAACTTGTTCTTCCAACTTTTTTCACCTGCTTTTACATCACTTAAAGAAAACTCATCCAGAATAAATTGGCTATACATATTTATATCATCAGAAAACTTATATTTTCCCGAAGCTCCCAAAATCGCATTGCCCGATGCTTGACCTGTTTCAAATTCAATGGCCCGATAAAAAATAATGGGGTTTAAATAATTGACATCAAACCCACGATTGTTAGTATTTGTCCAAATGACCGATTCAAATAAACCTAAGTTAAAACGTTTAGATACGTTCCAACTTAAATAATGGTTTGCCATATACTTGGTTAAAAACGCACCATCTTGGGTTACTTCTGGTCTTACATCTTTTAACCACATCCAGGTGTTGGTGTATTTTATTTTCCAGAATTTGGTGTTCAATTTTAAAAACGGGTGCGGACTCGCCACATCGCTCAATAACAAGGAACGATATCCATCTCCGATAAAATTTTTACCATGACCAAATTGAATATTTAAAAACTTTGCAGGTGAGTATGATAAATAGGCCTCTGCAACTGGATAATCGTAGGAATCTGTCTTAAATCTTTTGGCTATACCTCGTCCAGGAATAATCGCTGGATCTGGACCAAAGGCTCTTAAACTTTCACCATAATCGTTTACATATTGCGCAAACCGCCCCTGACTTTCAAACACCGAAGCGTAAAAATTAAATTTTTTACCCAAACCACCTTGAACCAAAAATCCTCTAGTGTTATTATAAGTTGAACTAAAATCCGCTTCGGTATCTTTTCCCACTTGCAAATCGAAAATAGGGTCTATGGTAAACCAATAATCATCACTTTGTAATTGCACCAAATGTTCGTTCCACAATTTTTTACCTGCCCAAGTTTCGGTTTCCTTGTTTAATTTTTCCTTTTCTGCCTTAAAATCATAGTAGTTTGAAACATCTTCATACAGGAAAGGTTTTGAAGCGGTATGACTGTTTGTTCCTACCAAGTTCAAATTCCTATCAAATCTGGCATAATCGCTATGCGTGAACTGAATATTTAACTGACTTGAAAGCCTATTATCTTCATAGGCACTTATACTATTATTTAACGCATCATATTCCCCTTTTACTGCGTTTTCTATGGTTTGTATTTCTTTTGTTTTTTCCGCTTCTTTTTGAATAGCATTCGGATCTAACAATGGAATTCTAATGGGGACACTATATTGCTTAAAGGTTTTTCTGCCATTGTAGGTTGCAGGTTTCACCTTTGGGAAATTGGAAAAAACGCGTTTTGCCTCGTCTTTTAACTCATTGTATATAGCATCAATATAAATAGTCTTGAACTGCCCAAGTGTGTCCACTTCAAAAAGGACACTAACTTGGCCTTTAAAATTCTCTTTTAATGCAACCTCTGGAACTTTAAAATTATTGTAAATGTGTTGAAACACCTGTTTATCAAAACAGGTTTGTAGTGAATCCAAAGAAACGCCTTCACAGTTTGGAAAAACAGGTGGCATTTCAGCTAAAAAAACATCTTGGGAATACGTCTTAAATTGAATCAAAAGTAGTAGGGCTACAATGAATTGCTTCATTTTTATATGGGAATTTATTTAACACTGAAAGATAGTATATTTTTAATAATGGGCATTAAAAAAACCGCTATCTCTATTGATAACGGTTTTAAAAGTTTGAAATTATAATTCTTTTACTGTACTTGAAATATAATAGGCAATGTATAAATAACCCCAACATTTTTGTTGTTTTGCTTACCAGGTGTCATTTCTGGAATCATATTAATAACACGCTTAGCTTCATCCTGTAATTTAGGATGTGGAGCTCTGGTTTTTACACTAGTCACTTTTCCTGTTTTATCAATAGTGAATTGTACATCAATTTTTTGTTTTCCGGATAAACCATATTCTGAAGCGATATTACTTCCATCAAACTTTCTTTGGATGAGTTTTGAAATTTTATCGGACATGCACTTTTTTCTGTCCGTATTGTTTTTCTCTTTTTCACAACCAGGATAAATGGGTACATTTTGGATAAAATTTACAGGAATATTTACCTCTTCATCTGGCTCGTCTATTGGAGGCAAATCATCAGGATTAATATCAGGGGCGTCAATAACTGGTTCTTTTGGCTCATCTAAAAAGGGAAGATCTGGAGTATCATTTTCAACTTGTTTATAATTTTGAGGTTGTTTTACTCGCTCTTGCTTTACAGGTTCATTTTTTGTTGAAACTTCAGGCTTAATAAGAGGAACATCTAAATAAATTGGATCATCTAATGGAGGTAAAGACCCATAATTTTTAGTAGTTGTTTCAAACTTCATTTCAAGCAAACCAAAGGCTGCCAGTAAACACACAATTAACCCAATTTGAAAATAAAGGGTTGAGTTTTTTTGTAAATTTGTTTCATGCTTTTGTGATTTTTTCACGTTTTGCCCATTTTGCCGAATGGGTACGTGAGAATTCTTTAGATTTCTCATAATGATTATAGTTTAAATGTTAATATTATGATAAAGTCACAATAAGCATACCAAAAAGAAAACCCGTTACATAATAGTAACGGGTTTTTATTTCTATAGAAATTTAGCTTTTACTTAGTCTTGAACTTGGAAAATGATTGGTAACGAATATGGAACGTTTACTGGTTTACCACGTTGTTTACCAGGTTTCATTTTTGGCAGCAAGCCAATAACACGAGCTGCTTCTTTTTCTAATCCAGGGTGTGGTGCTCTGGCACGAACACCAGTAATACTTCCAGTTTTATCAATTTTAAAGATTACGTTGATACGTTGTCTTCCTGATAAGCCCAAATCGCTTGCCAAATCGGTATTAAACTTTTTGTTTACAAAGTCCGATATTTTTTTTGACATACAATCTCTTTTAGCATTGTTGTTTGGCTCTCCTTCACAACCCGGAAAAACGGGTACATTTTCAATTACAGAAAATGGTACATCAATATCTTCCTCTACTTCTTCAACTTCTACTTCTTCAACCTCAACAATTTCGGTATTTTGATCTGATTCTGTAGATTCGATTACAGTTTCCTCTACTTCTTCTTCGTCTTCCACAATCTCTATAACTTCCGGCGCTGCAGGAGGGGGAGGAGGAGGAGGTGGTGTTTGTATTTGTTCAGTGATTGGAATTTCTTCTTCTAACTCTTCATCAAGATTTAATTGCCCGATGTCTATATTAGATTTGTCGTACGTTTTGTAATTGATGGCATAGTTTGTTAAAAATAACATTAAAGCTAAACCAATGGCAAAGTAAAGTGAACTGTTACGTCCAACATTTGCTTTAGGATTTTTTTTAGGTTCCATAATTTAATCGTTTATCAAGATTGCTAAAATAACTATTTATTTATCAAAAAAGCAAGTGTTTAAGAGTTTTTAATGTGTAAACTATTTTTAAAACACAAGAAAATTGATACCAATAAAGCTCCTAGAGTATTGGCCACTGCATCATAAACATCCATTGCTCTAACAACTGTTATTGTACCTTGTAACACTTCAATAATTATACCAAATATTACTGATAGGATAACTGCGGAATAAATGGCTCTCTTTATTTTAAATTTAAATGATTGCAAAAAAGCCTGATACCACAAAAAGGTAAGCAAGCCATATGCTAGAAAATGAAAAATTTTATCTCCAAAGGAAACCCCTATATCTGGCAAATTATTTAACCTTATTAAACTTATTATAGCCAATGCTATGGTGTATATTAAGGTTATTATTAAAGCTATTTTTTTAAGCACCAATAAGGGCTTTATAATCTTCAGCAGACATTAAAGCATCAACTTCAGAGACATCTGAACATTTTAATTTTATCATCCACCCATCTCCATAAGGATCAGTGTTTACTTTTTCAGGCTCGTCTTCCAAAGTTTCATTAAACTCAATGATTTCGCCTGACAGCGGTAAAAATAAATCGGATACGGTCTTAACTGCTTCAACGGTTCCAAAAACTTCTTCAGCACTTAGGGTCTCATCAACTGTTTCAACTTCAACGTAAACAATATCACCTAGCTCCCCTTGGGCAAAATCTGTGATACCAATAGTTGCAATATCGCCTTCTATTTTAACCCATTCGTGGTCTTTGGTATATTTTAAATTGGATGGAATATTCATACTTTTTCTTTAAGTTTATTTATTTAGCAAATGTATTTATTCAAACTATAAATTCAAACTGTTATTTACTAATTCCCAAAATTATATCGGATGGTAATACCAGAGCGTATGGTAGTTTGTGGGAAAGCTGTTGAAATAGCATAATCTGAAAACGTGTAATCGAAATAAAAGATTCCTGTTAGATTTTTACTGAAGGCATAATCTGCTGAATATTTTAAACCCCAAATGGTTTGCCCCGAAGTGATTTGGTTATTCTCTAAATCAAGGTATCTAATAATAGTTTTGTTATCTCTTACTGAAATATCGGCCTTCATATTTAAATCACTTACAATACGTTTTTGAGGCCCTGCAAGATTAGAACGAATACGTAAGTCTTTAATTCTGTATCCTAACCCAATAATGTATTCATTCCCTAAAACTTCTGTCATTAAATTATTATCAAAACTTAGTGATAGCAACCTGTCCTTTTGGATTTCGGCTAAAATTTTAACCGAATTGTTCATTTCAAAATCCAATCTTACCAAAGGACTAAACATTTCTGTTAAATTGATGTTACTGAATAAACGTCCGTTTTTATAATTCCCTGATTGGTCTAAAGCTTCTTGTGGTTGGCCTGAATATGGCGTCCCTGGGATAGGTTGTTGATTGGCATTTTCATCAGTATTTAAGTTTAGATTGGTTGTGAATTGATTAATGGTATATGTGGAACGGTACCCATGTGTTAACGAAAAGCGCTTGAAATTCTTTTTAAACCAAGCAAACTTCATAAAACCTGTGTACTTTAAATCCCAATTTGGTATGGGCACATCTCTAAACGCACTGGTTCTAACTTTGTTGGCATCTTGCCCAGTGTAAGCAGCTAAAAATGCTGGTAATAAAACCTTTTGGTTGTTTTTACCGAAGCCTAATGGATAGCCTTCTGCATCTCTGGCATAAGTAGAGTTCCCATAAAAATCTTCAGCAAGCCTATCAGCAATTTTTAATCGATTTGCCCTAAAATCATTAAACGCCTCACTTATATTTTCATCACTTTTACTAAATGCTGTTTTTATTAAAATGGTTGAAATATTAAAGTTACCGAATGTATTAGGAGTTAAAGATTCGTACTCATAATTTCCTCCAATATTATTTACCCTAAAGTTTTCAGTATAATTTTCATAATAGGTTCGATTGCCAACAATATCAATTTTTAAATCCCTTACCGGCTCTAAAGTGGCTGAGATATCCATTTGCTTGGTGTTAGTTGTAGCATATTGCTGATTGAACTCTGGAAACAACGTTAACCAACCACGACGTGCGGCTAAAAAGCGCACATCACTTTGGCTGCCAAAGGTAAAACCTGTGGTGGGTTTTAGGGTGCCTAAAAACCCTGGCGTTTGAGTATAACCTGGTAAAAAAGTTCCGTTGTTTTCTGAATAATTTAGTTGAATTCTTTTAATAGTTGTTAAAATATCAACTCCAGCGTTTAATAGTTTTGTAACCGATTGATTTTTTGCTTTTGGTGTTGTTCTGTTTTGTGCCGGTCCTGGAGGCCCACCAGCGGGTGTGGTTCTTGCTCTAACGGTTCTAATTGGTTTTTTTACCAAACCAATATATTTGTATAAACGGTTCATGTCTAACGTTGCGTTTATATTGTGTAAATTAGAATTTTGAATGGTATTTCCCAAGTCGAAGTTTCCAGTAAGCTGATTATTTGGATCATTTGGGTCTGTATACGAAAGATCTAAATCGCCATATAAATCTGATCCTTTTTGCCACAAAAAGCTACCTGTATATTGGTAAGTGGCATCAATAAAATTAAACGTCGGAATCTTATTCAATGGCAATTGGTACGTAATCCCAAGGTTTTGTGTTTGCCGATTAGGGTCGCCAACATCAAATAAGCCGTCCCAAACGTCTAGGTTTTCGTCCTGTTCTCCGGCAATTAGATCATTATCCTTAAAATAATTTCTAACAATGTTATTGTTGGCCGCTGTGAAGTTAAACTGTAACGATTTTGATACATTGTAATTAATACCATATTCAAAATCAAAGGTATAGTTTCTTCTGAACAATTCTTCAATACCAATATTAGAACCCGTTAAATCTATCTCTCTAAATTTTTGCCTGTTAAATTGCCTATTGATATTAGTGTTAACAGTAAAATTTGTAGGTAATAAATTAAAATTAAATTCTTTTAAAAATTTCCAATATTTTCCAGTAAAAAGGGAATCATTTTTTTTGAAAGGTTCGATAGTAATAGGATTAAAATTATGGGCGTAATTAGCACCTAATCGCACCGTTTGGTTTACAGCATTTTCAATTTCAAAGTCTCGATGTTCAACTTTGTTATAAGAATAATTTAAAGTCACGTTTTCAACGTCATAAAAACGTGGCTTTGCATCACCAGTTCTTGTTTTTCTAACACCTATAAAATTAATACTTTGACGTTTTGTGTAATCTTCTGATTGTTGTTTTATTTGTTCTCTTTCCGCATTGCTGTTGGCAGCCTCCAATCTAGAATCTAGTGTTAAATCTTTATAAAACTGATCGTATTTAGGCGTAATTAATTCTTCACTTTGTGCATAATTAAAGGGAACTTGAATGCCCCATTTTTTTGGCAATAATTGTCCAACATTAATATTGGTTACGACATCATATTGCTTCACATCCTCCAAACTACGCTGACTTGGACCTTGTTCTAAAGAACCAAACCCGGAGGTACTTTGTCTACCTGTAGCACTTATATTCATAAAGTCGGCAATATTGGTATCCATGCTTACCACAGCGGCCCAACCACCTTCGTTATCTAAATCGGATAAACGTAATTCGTTAAACCAAAGTTCTGCACAAACATCATTGTTAGACCTACTTTTTACACCAACCATAAGGGTTCTTATATCCCCAAAATTTGGATTCCCTTTTATACCTACTCGGTGTTGTCCTATTTGATAACCGCTAAAAGGATCAGTAGCTAAAACAATATCGCCGTTAACTACATCATAAAACGTAGGGTCATCGTTCGCCAATGTCATGTCAGAGATACCTTGGGCCTTTACTCTTCCTAGAATTTCTATGGGTAGATTAATTTCGTTTTCTATGGGCCACAATCCTTCTCTGGTTGTTGAAGTTGAAAGTAATAGTGGTATTTCAATTTGATAATAGTTTTCATTAAGGTCGTTACCCATCCTTATAAAACCAACCAAATCATCATCAGTTAAAGAACCAACTCCCGATTCATCGTCTTCGGCATGCATAAACATCCTAATACGTTTATATTGACGCATATCTACACTAATGTTCTTAAAAACTGCCCTAGAATCTTCAGGCTCTAAACCACATACTTTTACAACCAATGATTGTTCGTTTTGTCTAACAACGGTATTATTATTGAACAGTTGCTCTGGTTCAATTCCTGGAGGCCTATCGTAACTCCCTTCATTTTCAAGTGTTCCAATGACCCCAACAGAAAATTCGGTGCCATCATCGTTTGGGTCATCTTTATCAAATTCTAAAGACTGTGTATAACGTCTCCAATCACTTCTAACTAAATCTAAAGTCCCAAAACGAAATACCGTTGGTTGTCTAAACTCTTTTAAATATATTCTAGTAAACCTAATAGACCTCAAATCAGTAATACCGCCAACTGGTCTTGCAAGTGCGCCTTGTACCGGTATTCTAAATTGATACCATCTTACGTTCACGTTATCGCCATTTGGCAGTGCTCTGGGTTGTTCTTTAAAATCACGTAAATAGTCTTTCAGCGGGTTACTATTGGGTATATTATTAAATTCCGCTTGCGAAATGGGCAAATTCTGTCTGGTTACATCTAACTCATATTCATAGTAACTATCAATCGTGTTCATGGTGTTATCACGGTTGATGTCTTCTACGTCGGGCTGTGTGTTAGCACCTCTGTTTGTGTCCGAAAATACGTCAGGTGTATTCCCGTCAACCCCATTGAATTTTTTATATCGATCAAAAATATTTCCATCAGCATTTAAAAAATAAGCATAGTTGTCATTTGAAGGGTCTTCGCCAAAAACATTTCCAAAAATGGCTGCTTCTTCATTATCATCATATCCATCATAACCTACATCTTGGTTGGTTCGTTCTTGTCCGGTTGTATCAAATGCATAAATTAAGGATTGATTTTGAGGCACCACAGTACCCCATGCAGTTGGTTGTAATAGACTTACATCGCCATCTTTAGGCAAACCGTTTTCGTACAATTTCCGGCCATCCTTGATAATATCCTCGGAAATATTTCCTAAGTTAAAAACTAACTTTCCTCCTGGATTAGAAGGATTATCCTGAAAAGGATCTTGTAGCCAGAAATCAATATATTCCACATTCTGTTGTTCAAAATCCGTTGATGTTAGTTGCCGTGTAATACCTGCCCAACTTTGTTCTGGGAAATCTAAAATTTTATCATTATTAATATCGGAATCAGCAAGGGGTTCAAAATTATAAGGCCCACGTTCTTGAGGATAATATGCCAAATCCAAGGTGAACAATACTGAGTTTTGTCCTTGCACAATATCCCTGTCTGGAAAAAGCTCATTTATAAATACCCTACTAGTATATAAACTTGATACGTCCTCATCTGTAATGCCGCTGGGACGCTGACTGCTATAAAATATGGGGTCGATGCTATACCAGTTTAGTAGGGCCCTATCATATCCACTTTCAATACCATTGACATACTCAGGATCTGTTTGCCCATCACCATCCAAATCAGCAGGTCTGCTCGATAAAAACCAAGATTGTTGCGATTTTAAATCGATTCCGTTTTGTGACCCTTCAAAATCATCTACATAAGAGGTAGCTTCTCCATTAAAATCTGTACCCTTTGGAGCGCCAGGTGCTAAATATGCAAACTCTCCTCGAATTGAAAGATTGGATTCTACATCCGTATCAATATTTGGCAACTTATTGGCCAAACGTGTTAAAAAAGGCACTTTGGTAGCATAATTACCATTTATTCCAAAAATGGTATTATTAATGGGTTCTGTACCATAATTAGCTTTTTGAGTGATGGGTCTTTCATTAAGGTTTAAAAGAGTTCCACCCAAAACAAAATTTTCATTGAATTTATGCTCAATATTTATACCTGTGAAACGTCTGGTTTGCTGCCCAAATACCGCATTATTCTCAGTGGAAACTTCAATGGGTGTGTTAGACGCTTTTAAAGCCTCGTCTAAAATTTGTACACGTCCCAATTGATAATTGACTGTGTAATCAATACCTTCCACTAAAACCCTACCACCGGCTGTTACTCTAACCGAACCTCTTGGTACATTGAACGATCCAATAGGGATACCATCACCTCCACTGGATTTATATCGCCCTTTTAATTTGAACTTATTCTTTTCAACTTCTTCCAAGGCCGCTGTTTTAGTACTTTTATAAAGCAAATCGTAAACATATTTTTGTTGATCTGCATTAAAGGATGCTTCATTTTCATAATCACCACCCCCTAAAACATTAAATAAATATTCACCAAAGGGTTCTGCACTAGTAAATACTATTTTTCCGTTTTGAGGAATCACGGTTATCCCTGGTACAAAATCAAAAAAACCATCACCTCTACTTTGAGGGTCGTTATTAAAGTTAAGTTTATCTAAATTAAAAACCCTTAATAGGGGTACATTTTCAATTAAATCATTGTCATCAGTACTTCCTGTAACTGGAGTCCCATTTATATCAACATTGAAACTAGCTCCAACTGGTGTAATGAAGTTTAATGGCGATGCTTCATTGTAAAAAATATTTAGCTTAAAATCATCTTGATTTAAATTATATGCTCCTGTGTCATAAATATTTTTCATCATCAGATCCCAAATAGGCTGATTTACATTGGTAATACTACTTTTCAGCATTTTCAATACCAAGTTTGAATTTATTACTTGAGTTACTTGCCCTTGATTGTTGGTTGTAACATCGGTTGCATCAATACCATCGTTAGCGAATTCACCTACTTGATACACTTTTCCGCCCAACGTATATTGAAATGCCACTGCCAAAACCTCATCGTTATTCAGTCGTTGGTTTAATGATATATAACCCAAATCTTTATTTAACGTATATTCTTGACCATTCGTTAATTTTCTGGCGTTTTCTAAACTAGCATAATCAAACCCCTCATTAACCCCGGAAACTAATATACCCGATTGTACGGTGGCAATATCTCTAATAGCCTCAGTAATTTGAGACCCACCACCTCCAATATTGGTTGGGTTAAAAGCATTGTTAGCATTATCCGGAAATGCCCCTGGAGCAGCAAAAACATTGACAGTTGAACCAATTTTATCGGTTTCCCCTAAATCTTGAAGTGCTACGATATTTCTGACGTTCTCGGTTCGGTTGCTTCGGTTGGTCATCCATACTTCAATCCGTGTTATTTGTAAACCTTTATTGTTTAAAAAGGGATAATTCTTTAATGCATCATCATAAGTATCCCTAAAATATTGCGCCAAAAAGAAATGCCTATTTTCGTCATAATCTCTAATGAACAATTCAAATTCCTCAAGTGTTCCGCCACCTTGAGCCACAACGGTATTAGATTGAGATTTCTGCTCTGAAAACACACCAGTAACAGTGGTTCTTCCAAACTGTAATTGTGCCTTCACACCAAATAAAGCTTGCGCACCCGTGATTAATGAACTATTTAAAGGCATATTTACGTTACCTACTTCAATTTTTTGAATGATATCATCTTCTGTAGGTGTGTATTCTAACTTTATAAGTTGTTGAAAATCGAAGGTAGATTGGGTATCATAATTAGCTGTAACCTGTAATCTGGTTCCCACTTTACCCAATAAACTCAAGCTAATCCGTTGGTCAAAATCGAAGGTAAAATTACTTCTGTTTCTTGGTGAAAAAGATGGATTGTCTTGCCTTGAAAACAGAATACCTAAATCCATTTCAACAGATCCTGTTGGAACTACTGATATGGCATCACTACCAAAAATGGTTTCAAAAAAATCTGATTTTACATAAAACTCTGGTAGTAAATTTTTCTGTCCATCTTCAGCACCATCTTTTTTCCCATCAAATGCATCAATTTTTTCTTTGTAGTAGCTTCGCAAATTTTCTCTTGCAACTAAATCATAATATTCCTTTGGAGTTAAAATAATAGGGTATTTAATATTATAACTTCCAATTGTTTCGGTGTAAATATAACGATTGGTTAAAGGGTCATAGGTGTATTTAGATTCAACACTATTGGGGTTAGGAAGCTTTATTTGCCCTAAACTAAAACCAGTTTTTACGGAATCTTGAACGGGTTGCTGTGACCATGCTGCAACTGTTAAAAACAGAGCAACAACAAACAAAATGTAATGTTTAAGCGACTTATAGAGAGTTAGTTTAGTTCTATTCAAAATAAATTATAAATTTTTGAGCGCTTGCTTGATAATAGTTTCAACATTGGCTTCGGGTTGAGTCACTAAAATTTTGTCCACAACTCGTTCTGCCTGTTTCCTTACAAAACCCAGAACTTCTAAAGCAGATAACGCTTCATTTTTATTGGTATTGTCTTTAGAAACAGAAACTTCATCTATATCATAAATCTTTAATATTTTATCTTTTAAATCTATAATAACACGTTGCGAAGTTTTAGCTCCAACTCCTTTTATTGATTGAATTAAAGCAACATCATTATTAGCTATACCTTCTTTAATTTGTTGTGGCGTAAGAGAAGATAACATGGTGCGAGCTATACTAGCCCCAATACCACTTACAGATATTAGTAATCTAAAAATTTCTCTTTCTACAAGTGATGAAAACCCATATAAGGTATGCGAATCTTCTTTTACTTGAAGATGTGTGAATAATTTTAAATTTTCTTTATCTGGAATTTGAGAATATGTGTGCAACGAGATGTTAAGCATATAACCCAGGCCATTGCATTCAATAACAACGTGTGTTGGATTTTTCTCAATAAGTTTTCCTTGAATATGAGTTATCATGAATTGTGTTGGTTATCCGACCAAATGTAATAAAATTATTTACATTAAGAGTTCTTACTTGTCAGGGTGTTCCTGTTCCCACTTTTCTTTGTTTTGTGCATCTATAACAGCAATGGCTGTCATGTTTACGATTTCATCAACGCTAGCTCCTAATTGCAGAATATGTACTGGTTTTCGCATGCCCATCATGATAGGACCTATAGAATCAGCTTCATTTAATTCTTTCAATAATTTATAGGTGATATTGGCAGAATCCAAATTTGGAAAAATTAGTGCATTTACTTTTTTCCCAACCAATTTTGAGAATGGAAATCTTTCACGAAGCATCGTATCATTTAAAGCAAAATCCGTTTGCAATTCACCATCAACCACCATATCAGGATAATTACGATGTAAGATAGAAACGGCCTCTCTAACCTTGGAAGCACGCTCGTTGGTCGACGAACCAAAATTCGAATAGGATACCATAGCCATCACAGGACTTAAACCAAACATCTTAATAACCCTAGAGGTCATTTGCGTAATTTTGGCCAATGTTTTTGCATCGGGGTCAATATTGATAGAGGTGTCACTTAAAAACATGGGGCCTCTTTTTGTCATCATTAGGTTTGTGGTAGCCACTCTACTTATACCGGGCATCATGCCAATAAGTTCTAACATAGGTTTTACAACTGTAGGATAATTTCGCGAATAGCCAGAAATTAATCCATCTGCATCACCCTCATTTACCATCATAGCGGCAAAATAATTACGTTCGCGCATTAATCTTTGGGCAGAATAGTAGGTTACTCCTCTTCGTTTACGTTGCTCCCAATAAACTTTGGCATATTTGTTTTTGCGTTCGTTTTCTTCTTCTGTTTTTGGATCGATTATTAGAATGTCTCCTTCAAACTCAATTTCTGCCATAAGGGATTCAATGGTTTCTTTACGTCCCAAAAGAATTGGAGTAGCAATACCCTCTTCATAAACAATTTGAGCAGCTTTTAAAACATCCAATTGATCTGCTTCAGCAAAAACGATGCGTTTTGGATTAAGTTTTGCTCTATTGAGCAACAACCTTACTAGTTTATTGTCAGAACCTAAACGTTCCAACAAGGAGTCTTTGTAACGCTCCCAATCTGTTATTTTTAGCTTTGCCACACCACTTTCAATAGCAGCTTTGGCAACTGCTGGTGGTACTTCAGCGATTAAACGAGGATCAAAAGGTTTTGGAATAATATAATCTTTACCAAAAGTTAATCGCGTTTCACCATAAGCAATATTTACTTGCTCAGGCACTGGTTCTTTTGCTAATTTAGCCAAGGCTTTTACAGCGGCCATTTTCATAGCTTCATTAATTTTTGTAGCGCGAACATCTAAAGCACCACGAAAAATAAATGGAAAACCTAGTACATTATTGACTTGATTAGGATGATCACTCCTGCCCGTTGCCATAATAATGTCCTTTCGTGTTTTGATGGCGATATCATATTTTATTTCTGGATCAGGATTGGCCATAGCAAAAACTATAGGGTTTTTAGCCATGGATAGCAACATTTCAGGTGAGACAATATTTGCCATGGACAACCCTATAAATACATCGGCATCTTTCATGGCCTCATCTAAGGTGTCAATCTTTCTATAAGTTGCAAATTCTGCCTTCTCTGGTGAAAGGTTTTCTCTATCATCTCTTATAACGCCTTTACTATCGAGCATAACCATATTTTCCCGTTTGGCACCAAAGGCTTGATATAAACGGGAACAGGAAATAGCTGCAGCACCAGCTCCACTAATTACAATTTTTACATCCTCCAATTTCTTTTTAGCAAGCTCAACGGCATTTAGTAAAGCTGCTGCTGAAATAATGGCAGTCCCATGTTGATCATCATGCATGACTGGGATATCTAATTCTTCTTTTAAACGTCTTTCAATTTCAAAGGCTTCAGGTGCTTTGATATCCTCAAGATTAATGCCTCCAAACGTTGGTGCTATATTTTTAACGGTTTGAATAAACTCTTCAATATTTTCTGTGTCTACCTCAATGTCGAAAACATCAATATCGGCAAATATTTTAAACAACAATCCCTTACCTTCCATAACAGGTTTTGAAGCCTCTGGACCAATATTACCTAGTCCTAAAACTGCTGTTCCATTAGAAATCACAGCCACTAAGTTTCCTTTAGCAGTGTACTTATAAACGTGTTCTTTATTTTTTTCAATTTCCAAACAAGGCGCAGCTACTCCAGGAGAATAAGCTAATGACAAATCTCTTTGGCTTGCATACTTTTTAGTTGGGACTACTTTAATTTTTCCTGGGGTTGGTTTAGCGTGGTATATCAGGGCTTCTCTTCGTTTGCTTTCTTCGCTCATAAGAATAGGTAATTAACTTAACTAACAAAGATAATAATCCAATATTAAGGACATTAATTATTTTAGAAAATTAATATTTCTTTTTAAACCAGAAAACTTAGTTCGCTTTACTGCAGAATTTTTAAAAACCTTTACGAAAGTATCATTTGTAATCTCCTCCCAATCTTTTTTGGTCATGGAGAGTAGTTCTGGATGTGGGTTAAACAATGGCTCTGCGTGCGCTTTTGAAAATCGATTCCAAGGGCATACGTCTTGACAAACATCACAACCAAACATCCAATCGTCTAGTTGCCCTTTAAATTCAGTAGGAATATTTTCTTTTAATTCAATAGTGAAATAGGATATGCATTTACTGCCATCTACCACATACGGCTCAGTGATAGCTTGAGTAGGGCAAGCATCCATACAAGCAGTACAAGTTCCACAATGGTCGGTTGTTGGGGAATCGTACTCCAATTCTAAATCTACAATTAATTCGGCAATAAAATAGAACGAACCCACTTGTTGGGTTAATAAATTACTATGTTTACCAACCCAGCCTAAACCGCTTCTTGCAGCCCAAGCTTTATCTAAAACAGGGGCAGAATCTACAAAAGCACGCCCTTGCACATCTCCTATTTCATCTTTGATAAAGCTTAAAAGTAATTTGAGTTTGTCTTTTATTACAAAATGATAATCGGTTCCATAAGCATATTTGGATAGTTTGTAGCTTTCTGAATTTTGAATCTCGGATGGAAAATAATTAAGCAATAAAGAGATCACACTTTTGGAGCCTTCAATCAGTTTTGTCGGGTCTAAACGCTTGTCAAAATGGTTTTCCATATAACGCATCTCTCCATGCATGTTTTTTTTCAACCATTTTTCTAATCGTGGTGCTTCTTCTTCTAAAAATTGTGCTTTACTAATTCCACAAGACAAAAAACCGAGGCGTTTAGCTTCGGTTTTTATGAGTTTTGTATGTTTTAATTTATTGTTTATCATTTTATGAGATTCCGAAACAAATTCAGAATACTGGTTAACTTCAAAACAATCCACCTTGCGTGGGTCCTTTTATTTTGCCTAAATGTTTATAGGCCTGTTCAGTGACTTCACGCCCACGTGGGGTTCGCATAATAAAGCCTTGTTGGATTAAAAATGGCTCATAAACCTCTTCTATGGTTTCGGGGCTTTCGCTAACTGCTGTGGCAATAGTTGAAATACCAACTGGACCGCCTTTAAATTTTTCAATGATGGTTGATAAGATTTTATTGTCCATTTCATCTAAACCATGGGTGTCTACATTAAGTGCTTCTAGTGCAAATTTTGCTATTTTAATGTCTATTTTACCATTGCCTTTTATTTGAGCAAAATCGCGAACACGACGTAACAAAGCATTTGCTATACGGGGTGTACCACGGCTACGACCTGCAATTTCTACCGCTGCTTCCATAGAAATTGGCACATCCAAAATAGTGGCACTGCGTTGTACGATGGTGGTTAACAATTCGGTGTTATAATATTGCAATCTACTTTGAATACCGAAACGGGCACGCATGGGCGCTGTTAACAACCCTGAACGAGTAGTCGCTCCAACTAATGTAAAAGGGTTTAAATTGATTTGAACGGTTCTGGCGTTTGGCCCAGTTTCAATCATAATATCAATCTTGTAGTCTTCCATAGCAGAGTATAAATACTCTTCAACAATAGGACTTAACCGATGTATTTCATCAATAAACAATACATCGCGTTCTTCTAGATTGGTTAGTAAGCCAGCTAAGTCTCCAGGTTTATCCAAAACAGGTCCTGAAGTTACTTTTATGCCCACATTGAGTTCATTCGCGAGAATATGGGCCAAAGTTGTTTTACCTAATCCTGGAGGGCCATGAAATAAAGTATGATCTAAGGCTTCCGTTCGCAAATTGGCAGCTTGAACAAAAATTTGAAGGTTTTCCAAAACTTGTTCTTGACCTGTAAAATCGTTGAAAGCTAAAGGTCTTAACTTTTTTTCTACGTCTAATTCTTCTGGAGAAAAATGGTGATCTGTCGGGTCTAGGTTTTCGTTCATAACAACTTCTTGCGAAAAAAGGAATTTTATTAATTACTTTATGAGCTCTTCAAGATGCATTTCGGACATTACAAAAATGACAATTTATTTTATAACGATTAAAAAGGCAAAATACTTGTTGATTTTAAAATAAGTAAAACCAGATATGTTAGCCCTGAACTTAAGGCAACCAAAATTTCCCAATGATAAATATTAAACAGATGCTTGTCCTTTCTATTTTTTTTACCAAAATAATTGTTGCCCAATTTGTGCAAAGTGTAAATGACAATAAGAAATATGCCTATGGCAAAAAGCCAAAACTCAGTCATGTTTTCTGGATTATTTATTCTAAATATATAAACTAATTTAAATATGTTCAAATATAAACAAAAAGCCTTTCAGAATTGGAAAGGCTTTTTAATATTATTGTAAAGAAAGGTTCTTTATATTATCCTCATAAACCCTATCTATTAACAAGTGCCGAGGATCTATCGCTGCCTTTTTTGGTATGGAGTCGACAATAAAATTAAATGACATTGTAGGTTTGTTGATTTTAATGCGCTTTTCAAATAACAACTTTTTTTCTTCAGAATCAGAAAAGACACCAATATCAATCCAATCATTTATATCAACTTTTGTTTCGTTGCCAATAGAATCTGCCTTTATTTTATAAGATTCAATATCCATCGAAACTTCATATTTCCCATTATCTAACTTTTTATAGCTAGCTTCTTTTAATCTATTATCATATAGCGTTATGTCTTTAAACCAATCTTGAATTAAATAGTTTAAAGAGTCTGGTACTTTAGGCTCAAGATATTTTAAAAAATCTAATGATGTGGGATAAGGTGGTTCTTTATATTTATACTCATTAAGAAACTCTTGCATTGCTTCATTTACCTTTTCTTCACCTATATAGTCTTGCAGGGCATACAGAATAACACTTCCTTTTCCATAATGTATATGCCCTTGATTTTCTACTTTATAGAGTGGCAATTCATTATCTACCTCTCTACTTCTACCTCTTAAATATCTGTCGTGGTCGTATTTGAGAAATTCTCTCATTTTCATTGGTGTTTTAGAAATCCCCTTCATAGTCATTAATGACGAATATTCCGAAAAACTTTCGCTCATTAAAGTACTTCCTTGCATATTGGCACCTATTACTTGATGTGCCCACCATTGATGTGCCATTTCATGAGCTATTACGGCGTCTACAACATTGTTTTCTTCCTCATCTTCAAGGTTAATAATAAACCCAATCGCTTCAGAATAAGGCATCGTTCCAGGAAATGCTTGTGCAAAGGAAGCATAACGAGGAAATTCTACTATTCTGCATTGCTTATGATAATATGGGCCGAAATTTTCAGTATAATATTTTAAGGAACGTTCAACCGCATCCAACATCATGTTAACATTCCATGAATGCTTTTCGTCATAATATACTTCGATGTTTATTCCATTCCATCGTCTCTTAGCCACTTTGTACTTAGCCGAAATAAACGAATAGAAATTGAGAGATGGATGATCTGATTTGTAATGATAATAATTCCTACCTTTCTCTTGCCACTCGTTAATCAAAGAACCAGGTGCTATGGCAATTTGATCGCTAGAGGTGGAGATTATCGTTTCAACGTTTATAAAATCAGAACGACCATCGCTTATGTAATTCGCCATACAGTTTTCAGAACAGTTTTCCTCTAGTTCAGGCATTCTGTCTTTTGGACCTAATCCATATTTTCTGCGTTTATTTTTATCACTTAATTCATTACTGGAGTTATAGCCCAAACTTGGTAATATTTCAAAATTATTTAAGAATGTTCCATTATTTATTATACTGGTATTTCCACGTTCGTTTTCAAAACCCCTGGTAATAAATTGTGTATTGATTTCTACTTCTATCTCTTTTTCTGGTTGCAGCGGTTGGCTTAATTGATAGATTAAATATCCAAACTCTTCGTCATTTAAAACTAAACTTGCGTTTGGTATTTTAATCTCTGGTTCCCACCTTTTATCGATAACAAAATGAATGGAATCAATGGCTACATTTGTTTTATTTGTAAGCTTAACTTTAGCTTTCACCAATACATCTCTTTTGTAAGGAAAAATGTCTATAAAATATTTGGCGCCTGTTACCTTTGGAAGTTTAACTTTTTCATACTTTTTATATTTCTTTTCAAAATTGGAGAGGAAAACTTCTTGTTCATCTGAAGTTCTATAAGTGTTTAAAACTTGGGTATTATAATAGACAAATACCGCTACTAAAATCCAAACCACAAAAAACCCATAAATTAAAATTTTGTATCCCTTGGATAAATCTTTTCTAGCCGTTTGAATTTTATCTTTTAAAGAACTTATAACCCCTCTATTCCATAAAGCTCCTGCAATTAATAAACAAACTATTGAAAAAAGGATCCAATATAGATTAAACCACATGGCTCCCTTCAATCCTGGTCCAAATCCATTCATATCTGAATAAGCCAATGAAGGTCTAGCTCCTATTTCTAGCATATTACTTTGAATATCTAAAATAGCTAGGATAATTTCCCAAATGAAAATGACCGCAATTGAAACAAAATATCCTAAATATTTGTTGTTCATTACTACTTGTATCATAATCATTACGCTACTCCAAATAATGTAAGTAATGAAATTTGAATAGAAAAAATCCAGAAAATAAACATCTAGTTCTATTCTGGTATAACCGTTAAGTAATTGGTAAACAACCCCACAAAGCACAAAAAACACATGTAAAATTAAAGTAATACTTACCAAAGAAAGTGCCTTTGCCGATAAGGATATTAATGATTGATGGGGCGTTGAATCAATTACTTCATTAATTTTGCTATCTCGATCTCGCCAAATTAATTCGCCACTAAAAAACACTAAAATAATAACTACAAAAATTCCAGAAGCACCATTTATCTCATCTATGAGTTTGTAGGTTAATGGATAAGATTGTAAACCAAAATACTCAAAACCTCCAGCTAAATTAGTGATAAGTATAATGGCACTAAAAATAAATAAGATTTTGAATGTGACACTTTTAATTATACTTATCAAATTTATATAGAAAAAGCTTTTAAACTGAAGCCAATTGGTTTTACCATCAAACTGAAAATTGAGTTTGGGTAAAGTATAAATGGTATTATCTCCAATGCGTTGTTTTGTTTCCTTTTTAGCTTTTTTATTTTTTTCTTGAAATGAAAATGTGAAATAGGAAAGAAGTAAAATTATAACACCTAAAGAAATCCAAATCATTCTGTTCCACATAACCAGACCTGAAAATGTTGGACTCAGTGTATTTTTCTCCATGGGAGTGTAGTACTGAGATTGAATTGAATAGGTACGATTTCCAAAAATATCTGTTAGAGCTGCTAAAGTTTCATTATCAATATCAGACATCAAATTACCTGAGATAATATAAGCAACAATTATTATTAATGTGCCTGCAAAAGAAATAACAGTACTTCGCCATTTATTAGAAATCGCATAAATAACAGTTCCTACAAAAAACATATTTGGAAGCACGAAAATAAAATAGTTATTTATAAAAGTTTTAATGTAAAAACTTCCAAATCGTTCAGGATCGACCCAACCGAAAACAGGCGCCATGAATGAGCCAACAAGAACTCCTATATAAACTCCAAGTAATGGTATGGTTGCTAAAATTAAAGCTGCAAAAAATTTGCCGAAAAAATATCCTGATTTACTAAGGGGCGTACTAAAAATTATTTCGTTAAAATTACTATTAAAGTCTCTTAAAGCAGCGTTATTATAAAATGCAGTAGCAATGAGCAACCCAAAAATAGTCATTGTGCTAATGTAAACAGTTATGATATGAGGTGCATTTTTATAAACGTTACCAATAGAGCCACCAATTACCACATTGTCACTAACTATAGCAAAAAACACAAGCAAACTTATTACCCCCAAGAAAATATAAATCATGGGTTGCTTTAATGTATATTTTAATTCTGATGTAAAGAATGTTTTAAACATAATATTAAAGCTGGTTTATTAAACAAGAATGTTTGTAGTATTAATTTTGGAGAAGAATACGTCCTCTAAATTTGGAGTTACTAATTCAAAACCATCGCCAGGATTTGACTCCTTAAGGATGTGAATCAATGGTTTACCCCCAGACATTTTATTTGAAATAATATCGTATTTATTCGCATACATTTCCAACTCTTCCCTTTCAACTAGCTTTCTATAAACTCTGCCATCTAGCTCTTCAATTGCACTTTGTGGAGATCCTTGATATACAATTCTACCAAAATTCATAATGGCCATTTTAGTACATAGTTCTCTAACATCATCAACTATATGCGTAGAGAGAATTACTACAACCTCCTTGCCTACATCTGCCAATAAATTATAAAATCTGTTGCGTTCTCCAGGGTCTAGTCCGGCGGTTGGTTCATCTACAATAATTAGCTTTGGCTCTCCTATAAGAGCTTGAGCAATACCAACTCGTTGTTTCATCCCTCCTGAAAAACTTTTAACACTTTTGTTTCGTTTATCAAATAAGTTTACTTTATCCAGTAAATAATTTACTACTTCTTTTCTCTCTGAAGCCTTTACAATTCCTTTTAATATGGCCATATGATCCAGTAATTGCTTTGCCGTAATACGCGGGTAAACACCAAACTCTTGTGGCAAGTACCCTAAAACTTTTCGGAGTTCACTGGGTTGGTTTATTATATCTATGTCTCCCAAGGATGCTGAACCTGAATCGGCCTCCTGTAAAGTTGCCAAGGTTCTCATTAATGAAGATTTGCCAGCTCCGTTAGGTCCTAACAAACCAAATATTCCATTTTCAATTTCTATAGTCACATCATCCAGCGCTTTAACACCATTAGGATAGGTTTTTGATAGGTTGGTAATAGTTAATTTATTCATGAAGAAATATTTATACAGTTAAAACAATATGACGGTTTGTATGCTAATTCGTTACAATTTACAGTTAAAAAAATAAATATTAACAAAAAGCCTTTCCAAATTGGAAAGGCTTTCAAATAATTATTGGTTAAATTTATGGTAGGATATTTAGGTTTTCATTTAATTTAAAATGGTGAATTCGCAACGTCGGTTAATGTCGTATTCCTCGTCATTGCAAATACCTTCTTTGACACAATCATTAAGTGGTTGCATTTCGCCATAGCCGATGCTTTTTAATCGGTTTCTCTCAACACCTTGGCTTACCAAATAATCCAATGTAGAGGCCGCTCGACGTTTTGACAACTCTAAATTATATTGATCAGGACCACGTGCATCGGTATGGGCAGACACTTCAACTTCCATAGTTGGGTATTTCTTCATTAAATCTACCAAAACATTTAAAGTAGTGGCAGCATCCTCCCGGATATCCGATTTATCAAAATCGAAATATATTTTTTCCAGTTCAATTTGTACATCACCTTTTTCGTTTTCTTTAACACGTTCCTCGGCGTCAGCAAAAGACTCTAAATTTAAATAAATATTGTGTTGAACTTTACCTTTACTATCTGTTGAAAACTCAACATCTTGAGGAATATAGGCTTTTCTAGTACCCCTAACTTTGTATTTTTTATTGGGTTCGATTTTGAAAATATAATAGGCATTATCACCCACTAAAGTATCTTGAATGACGGTATTGGATTCATCAAATAAGGTTACCAAAGAGCCCCCTAACAATTCTTTACTGTTTTTATCTTGAACAATACCTTCCACTTGATAGACAGTTAATGGATTTATTCCACGTGAAAAACCAAATATTCGGTCATAGCCAGTGCGGTTAGATGACATATACCCTTGGTTATTTTTTTCTCTTATCACAAACGCAAAATCATCCAAATTACTGTTTATAGAGCTTCCTAAATTCACGGGTTTGTCAAAACCCCCATTTACCATATTACTTCTAAACACATCCAAACCACCATATCCTTCATGACCAATAGATGAAAAATATAATACGTTATATTCACTTAAAAACGGAAATTGTTCGCGGTGTTTTGTGTTAATGACTTCTCCTAAATTTTCTGGTTCTCCATATGTACCATCATCATTTATGTCCACTCGGTAAATATCAAAACTTCCGAAAGTTCCAGGCATATCACTAGCAAAATATAATGTTTTTTCATCTTTACTTAATGCAGGGTGCTCTGTGCTGTAACTATCTGATGTAAATGGCAATGCAGAAACATTTGCCCAAACACCATCCACTAATTCCGCTTTATAAATTTTAATATGAGCAATTCGCTCTTGGTCTGTTTTGCTTCGAGTGGAGTTCGTTCTATTAAAATACATGGTTTTGCCATCTTTGGTAAAAACCGCATTGCTTTCATGGGAATCTGTATTGATGGCATCAGAAAATGGTTGCACATTCTCTAAGGTGTTTAAATTTGTTAAAGTAGCATTATATAAATCTAAATATGGCAGATTATTCCATAAATATGATGGGTTTTCAGTGTTTCTTGCCGAAGCAAAAGTTACTTTATCATCACCAAAAAATGACAATCCAAAATCACTACTGGAGCCTTCATTTACAACTTGCTCAAGCTTAAACGAGTGTGGTGTAGTTTTATCTGTTTCCTCTATAAAAGCTTGGGTATTGACTGGTTTATTGTAATATAGACTTAAATGCTTATCAGCTTCTTTATAGTCTTTCACGCCCTTTAATGCTTGTGCATATCTAAAATGATACTCAATATCGATTGAATCACCATATTCTACAAATAATTCCCTGTAGGTTTTAACAGCCTTTTGAAGACTCGTGTTGTAGTAATAACTATCTGCCAAATTTTGGAGCACTTCTTGGTTGCGTTCTTTAGTTTCATAAATTTCGGCAGCATTGGTATATGCCTTTATTTCGAAAAGCTTATCCGCTCGTTTTGTATTACTTTTTTGCGCTAAAGCCATTCCACTAACTAATAAAAGGCTCGCTAGTATGTATATATTTTTTTTCATCTTTCCCTATTATTAAATTTTAGAAGAATCTTGGTGAACGATCGTATCCGTTCTTAAATCCGAATAAATCAACATCAAACAAAATAAATATCTCATGAGACCCTGAATTAAAATCCCCTAAGTTAGTAGTTGTATAATCGTATGCATAACCTATTCGAAGCTCTGGAGTAACTCTAAAATTAATTAAAGCACTCATGGCATCTCCCAAACGATAGCCCAAACCAGCTTCAATCCTTTCATCAATCAGTACATTAGCTGTAACATCTAAAGCTAATGGGGCACCTTTTACACCTCTAGCCATAAAAGCAGGCTTGAGTTTTAAATTTTGATTAATATCGAAAACATAACCTCCAGTTAAAAAGTAATGGACATTTTCGACACCAGTTGCTTTAATGCCATTTTGGTCTTCTAAATGTTTTGTTGAAAGCATATTTGGAGCCGATAACCCTAAGTAATAATTATTAGCAAAGAAGAATGCGCCTATACCAAGGTTTGGAAAAGCTCTACTAATGTTTTCATCAAAAGCAACATCAGTATTGGTCCCTCCTGATTGTAAAATAAAGCCATCAAAATTGGTATCAAATAAGGTTACGCCGGCTTTTAAACCAAATGATATTTTACTTTCTATACCTACTGGCAATACATAGGCAAAATCTGCATATATATTATTTTCGTTCACAACATCACCAATATTGTCGTTAGTAAAAGAGATTCCCATCTCAATCTTTTCGTTTATTGGTGTATGGGCAAAAAAGGTTCCTGTTTTTGGCGCACCTTCAATACCTACCCATTGACTTCTGTATAGGCCACCTAAGTTCAAAATGCCTTCTTCAGCCGTTGCATAAGCTGGGTTTATGATACTCATGTTATACATGTATTGTGTAAACTGAGGATCTTGCTGCCCAAAACTTTGTAATGACAAGAGCGTCAAACTTAACAAAGCAGCTATTTTATGATATATATTTAAATCTTTCATCGTTTCTAAATTTTGCTTTATCTATAAATTATCTGCTTAAGTATAAGCGTCCTTGCTCTGGGTTGTTTACACCATCATTAAATCTGAAAATGTAGAAATATACCCCTACTGGTAAATTGCCTTTAGCAACGACTCTAGATTGATTGGATGTCCCATCAAACCTAGGGGTGTTGGCATTTCCTTTGTAAACAATATTTCCATTACGATTGTAAATTTCAATTTCAAAATTTGGATATATTATGGCTAGATTATCAACATCAAATGTGTCATTAACACCATCACCATTTGGCGAGAACCCATCTGGTAATTGTAGTTGACCACATGCTGTCACATTTGGTGTAACCGATAATCGAATGCTACTTTCACACCCTGTAGTAATATCAATCAAAGCAGCATAATACGTTGTATTTGTTAACGTCATGCTTCCAGATACGGTTGCACCACCAATATCGGAATCATACCAAACCACGTTATATTGGGCTGAATTGTAATTTAAATTAGATGTCAAATCATTGATTGTTGGGTCATCATTAATACAATATTCCTGTGCTGGATTCAATAAAATTGGTGTTGGGGAATCATTTACAATAGCGTTTATTTGAGCAGATGACGATGATTCGCAACCTGTACTATTCGTTTGTGTTGCAAAATAATCTTCTCCATCAACAAGAGCCTCTGAGCCATTTAGTGGTAAGGTTAAAGCAGCATCTTGGTACCAGTTTATCGTCCCTGTTGAACTTATTAGGCTATTTAAATCCGACACAATTGGTACATCGGCAGCACAAAATTCTGGATTGCTATTTGTAACTGGAGGTGTTGGTGTATCATCAACAATAACTATGATATCTGCTGTTGAATCTGGAGCACAGGGTGTAACTGCATTTACCGTATAAGTATATACTCCTGGTGCATCAATGGCAGGATCGAAAATACCCGTGCCACTAGCTAATGCTGGTGACCATGTTCCGCCACTTTGAGCAGCAGCTCCTAACGACAGAAATAAATCTATTGGTGCATCAATCCTACATAATGCTACTGAATTATCTGTACCTGCATTTGGAGCTAAAGTAACTGTAACAACTACATTACTAGTATTGGTTCCGCAAGCGTTGGCTACTGTATAGGAATAAGTACCATCTGCATCTACCAAGGGATCAAAAACTCCCGTTCCGCTTGCTAATGCAGGTGACCATGTTCCTCCAACATCTGGAGTTCCACCTAATTGCGTAAATAAATCTACCGTTCCATTGTTGCTACATAAATCTAATGGAGCACCATCTGTTCCTGCACTTAAAGGTTCTTCAATGGTGATAGTTATCGTTTCGCTATCGTCAAGACATGGCGCAGAGGCCACGACTGTATAAGTAAAACTGTAAGTTCCCGCTGAAACTCCTGTAGAATCAAAAATATTCCCGGATAACGATCCTATAGCGTTATCATTGTTCCAAATTCCTCCGGCATCTTGTGTGCCATCCAAACCTGTAAATAAATCAATATTATTATCATTATTACAGGCCACAATGGGTGTTATATTTTGAGCTCCAGCATTAGGAGAAATATATATAGTTGCTAAAACTGGGGTTCTTACTGAGGATTCGCAACCTGTTGTGGCATCGGTTTGTGTCGCATAATAGGTTTGGCCGTCTATTAAAACTGTCGAGCCAGCTAATGTTGCTCCGCCCGTCGCAGCATCATACCATTGGATAGCTGTTCCTGTGGCTACCAAATCCGCTACCGTTGCGGTATCACAAAATTCTTGAGTTGATGATACTGTTGGAGCTGGAGTATCATTAATAACAATACTCACCGTCACATTAACATCATCGCAACTACCAATAGCAGTAACATCAAATGTGAAATTGAATGTTCCTTGGGTTAGCACATCAAGTGCTAACGTATTTCCCGTTAATGCTCCTGAAGCATTATCATCGTTCCAAATTCCTGTTTGGTCTTCACCTGTTAACAAGTCGAATAAATTATAAGTTTGACCCGTTGTTATATCGGCCAAACAAAATTCGGCAGGTGAATTAGGAGTACCAGATTCTGGTGCATCTTCAATAGTAACAGTCACAGTACTGCTGTTTGAACATCCATTGGCATCTGTTATGCTATATGTGTAATTATATGAACCAATAGTTAATATGGTTAAATCTACATTGCTTCCTGATAAAGCTCCTGATATGTTATCGTCATTCCAAAGACCACCTGCATCAACGGTTCCAGATAATTGTCCGAACAAATCTAATGGTGAATTGGCTACTAAATCATTTTCACAAAATGTCGCATTAGTTGGCGTACCTGTATTTGGTAACGGATTGATTATAATACTTACCGTTACGTTTACATCGTCACAACTTCCAATAGCTGTTACATCGTAAGTAAAGTTATAAGTAGCTGCGGATAATCCTGATAAATCAACAGTGTTGCCGGTTAAAGCTCCTGAAGCATTGTCATCATTCCATGTGCCTGTTTGGTCTTCACCTGTTAGTAAATCAAATAAATTAAAACTTGATGGTGCAGCTCCTTCACAAAATTCTACTGGTGGATTAGCAATACCCGATTCAGGGGCATCTTCAATAGTAACAGTCACAGTACTGCTGTTTGTACATCCATTGGCATCTGTAATGCTATATGTGTAATTATATGAACCAATAGTTAATATGGTTAAATCTAAATTGCTTCCTGATAAAGCTCCTGATGTGTTATCGTCATTCCAAATACCACCTGCATCAACGGTTCCAGATAATTGTCCGAACAAATCTAATGGTGAATTGGCTACTAAATCATTTTCACAAAATGTCGCATTAGTTGGCGTACCTGTATTTGGTAACGGATTGATTATAATACTTACCGTTACGTTTACATCGTCGCAACTTCCAATAGCTGTTACGTCGTAAGTAAAGCTATAAGTAGCTGCGGCTAATCCTGATAAATCAACAGTGTTGCCTGTTAAAGCTCCTGAAGCATTGTCATCATTCCATGTGCCTGTTTGATCTTCACCTGTTAGTAAATCAAATAAATTAAAATTTGATGGTGCAGCTCCTTCACAAAATTCTACTGGTGGATTAGCAATACCCGATTCAGGGGCAGGTTCAATAGTTATTGTTATGGCTTCTGTATCAGAACATATGCCATTATCAATGGTATAATTATAGGTATATGGACTGCCTGAAATTGTAAGCGTAGTTAAATCTAAAGAATTTGAAATAACATTGTTACTTGAATCTGTCCAAGTTCCACTGTTGTCATCTTGAGAACCATCTAAAGCATTAAACAAATCAAAAGGTGAATTTGCAGCCAATTCATTTTCACAAAATACTTGGTTTATGGCAACTCCTGCATTAGGATCTGCCAACACAATAACTTGAACTGTAGTTGATTCTTCAGGACAAGGATTCGGTAACAAATTTTGAAAATAAGTAAAATTATAAGTTCCAGGTATAAAACCCGTTAAATCTAAAGGACTTGTAACTACGGGGTCTGTACTTAATGTCCCTTGTGTCCATTGTCCACCAGTATCATAATTTTCGATCAATGTAAACAAATCAAAAGAAACTGGTAAACTAGCTTCACAAAACGATTCTGGATTTATCAGGGACGGAGTTCCCGATGTTAATGTTTCAAAAACAGTTATTGTAATATTAGAAGTAGCATTTGGACATGCATTATTACTTAATACAGTATATGTAAAAGTATATGTTCCAGCAGTGGTTAATGATGAAATATCAACTGTTCCTAAGTGACCATTTGAAGTTGGAACAGGACCTTTCCAAGTTCCTGTGATATCTGGAGTACCCGTTAATTCGTCAAACAAATTTAATGGTGCTGGTAAATTATCATTACAATATTCTAAGGCTTCTGAGTTACCCGCATCAACTGGATCATCTACTTCAACCATCACTGGAACTGCATTGCTTGTACAAAAAACATCATTGATTTGAATGTAATAAGTATTTCCATTTACTAACGGGGTGGTAGATGCAAGAACAGGAGGAATTGGGTCTCCAAAAACATCAACATTATTGTACCAACTGTAATTGGTTGCTGTGGTTCCAGGATTTAAATCAGCAATTGTGGGGTTGGTATCCGAACAAAAAGCTTGAGGGTTAGCAGGTGTTGGATCAGCAGGTGAGCTAAAAACACCAACCTGAGCAAGTTCTATTTGACTTCTGCAATTAGAACCATCTATAAAAACAATATATAGGTTAGTTCCTCCAACAGATAAAGTATCTGTAGTATTCGCTTGAATAGTTAAACTTAAATCGTAGAATATTTCAACTGATGTTACCCCTAATGGAAAACTTGGTAAAAGTACCTCGTCGATATAATCTTGAATTGTTCTGTTTTCATTACTACAATAAATTTTGTCTAAATTATCTCCCGAAGGATTAACTTGAAAATCTATTGTTATAGATTGTCTAACTCCACAAGATCCAGAATTGTCATCCGCATAATAAGTAAGACCATCACGCACCAATTGGGAGTTATTAAAGGGAACACCTCCACTTGCCAAACTATACCATACTATACCATTACCACCATCAGTTGCATAATCTGAACTTAAATCGGCAAAAGTATAACCAGAGGCATCACATATAGGTGGCGGCGAAGAGTTGGTTACTATCGGACATTGCGCATGCATTGAAAAAATTGCCAATAGAAAAACCGTCATAAGGGTAACAAAAGATTTTGTTACCCCAAAAAGGGGTTTTGTTTTCATAGATTTGGTTAATTTATTATTGTTTAATAGCATTTACTTATAACTAAATTTAAATATAAGATTAAGGGAAACCTTATAGACTAAATTATTTATAGGTGCAATTTAACTGATTTTTTTGTATTTCATCGATTTTTATGTAATTTTTTTACATTTTATCGAAAAAATATGCTTTTAAACAGAAAAGCCCACCTTTTCAGGTGGGCTTTTTTAGTGTATGTCTATAAAATTAATGCTGCAGTTCTTCTTCTCCATCCTTTAATGGAATGTTCTGAGGCACGAAATCATTGTCATGTCCCGGTTTACTATAATCGTAAGCCCAACGGTGTACATGAGGGATTTCACCTGGCCAGTTACCATGGATATGTTTAACCGGTGCGGTCCATTCAAGCGTATTAGATTTCCATGGATTTTGCTCGGCTTTTTTACCATAAAAAATACTGTAAAAGAAATTCCAAAGAAATACTATTTGAAATACTCCACCAATAACGGCAAAAATAGTAATCACAACGTTCACATCAGCTAAATCATCAAATAAAGGAAAATTACTATTAGTATAATAACGACGTGGTAAACCAGCCATTCCTATAAAATGCATAGGGAAAAATACACCATAAGCACTTATGGCTGTCACCCAAAAATGTATATATCCTAAATTCTTATTTAACATTCTTCCAAACATTCTAGGGAACCAGTGGTAGATTCCAGCGAACATTCCATAAAGTGCAGATATACCCATTACTAAATGAAAGTGAGCTACCACAAAATAGGTATCATGAACATTAATATCCAAAGCACTATCTCCAAGAATAATACCCGTTAAACCACCTGTAATGAAAGTTGATACCAAACCAATGGAAAATAACATGGCAGGGTTCATTTGTAGATTACCTTTCCAAAGCGTTGTGATATAGTTAAAGGCTTTTACAGCTGATGGAATTGCAATTAATAAGGTAGTGAATGTGAACACAGATCCTAGAAATGGATTCATACCTGAAATAAACATGTGATGACCCCAAACTATGGTTGACAAAAATGCTATAGCTAAAATGGAAGCAACCATGGCTCTGTAACCAAAAATAGGTTTACGAGAATTTGTAGCAATAATCTCGGAGGTTATACCTAATGCAGGTAGAAGTACAATGTATACTTCAGGATGACCAAGGAACCAAAATAAGTGTTCAAACAATACAGGTGAACCACCTTGATAATGCAGTACCTCACCTTGAATAAATATGTCTGACAAGAAAAAAGAGGTTCCAAAACTTCTATCCATGATTAGCAACAAGGCCGCAGATAATAATACTGGGAAAGAAATTACACCTATGACGGCTGTTATAAAAAATGCCCAAATAGTTAAAGGTAATCTTGTCATAGACATCCCCTTTGTTCGCAGGTTAATAACTGTTACAATGTAATTAAGCGATCCTAAAAGTGATGAAGCAATAAATATAGCCATCGAGACTAACCATAAGGTCATACCCATACCAGAGCCTCCTTGGGCCATTGGTAAAGCACTTAATGGTGGATATATCGTCCAACCGGCTGCTGCAGGTCCAGCTTCAACAAATAATGAGATAATCATTATGACACTTGATAAAAAGAATAACCAATAGGAAATCATGTTTAAAAAACCTGAAGCCATATCGCGTGCACCAATTTGTAATGGAATCAAAAGGTTACTGAATGTTCCACTCAATCCAGCTGTTAAAACAAAAAATACCATAAGCGTACCATGAATAGTAACCAATGCTAAATAAATATCAGCATCCATTACACCATCTGGAGCCCATTTTCCTAATAAAGCTTCAAAAATTACATTAGGTTCTTCTGGCCATGCGAGTTGCATACGCATCATCATAGAAAGGACAACCGCTATCACACCCATAATCGTTGCAGTGATCAGGTACTGTTTAGCAATCATTTTATGGTCCTGACTAAATATGTATTTAGTTATAAACGTTTCTTTATGATGATGTCCGTGGTCGTCTTCGTGAGCGTGAGTATCTGCGTGTGCTGACATAATCTTATATCGTTTTTATCTTTTTAATTAGTTAATTAGAGAGTTTTTAAATTCTTTTTGCTCTTTCATCCAAGCATCAAATTCTTCTTGAGTTTCTACTACTATCTTCATCTGCATATTATAATGAGATTTACCACAAATCTTATTGCATAACAATAAGTAATCAAACTCATATCTTAATTCTTGGCCTTTTGCTTCCACGGCTTCTTTCTTTCCGATCCTTATTTTATTGATATTTTCTACTTTTTCAACAATATCTGGGTTTTGTCTCATTTCAGCAGTGGTTACCGTTGGCGTAAATCCAAATTGGGTAATCATACCAGGAACACAATTCATTTGCGCCCTAAAATGTGGCATGTAAGCAGAGTGTAAAACATCTTGTGAACGCATTTTGAATAAAACAGGTCTTCCCACCGGTAAATGCAACTCTGTAGTAATTACATCATCTTGAGCATTAGGGTCAGCTTCATCTAATCCTAAAATGTTTGCACGATCAATATCTATTAAGCGGACATTGGCCTTACCTAAAGTGTTATCCGCTCCACCATATCTTGCTTTCCAGTTAAATTGTTGCGCGTATAATTCAACAACTAAAGGGTCATCACTTTCGTCAACACCCATAATGCTAATCCAAGTATTCAATCCGTATATAATTAAACCTGCCAAAACAATCACAGGAATGATGGTCCAGATAGCTTCTAGTTTGTTGTTATCAGCAAAAAACAAGGCCTTTCTACCTTTCTCACCCTTATATTTATAAGCAAAATAGTGTAATAAAAATTGTGTAACAGTTTGCACAAAAAAGATGATAATCATAGAAATAATCATCAGATTATCTATGGTGGGTCCATGTTCTGATGCCGAGTTTGACATCAAAGGCAAATCACCCCATTTTACAAAACAGATAATGGTGATAACATAAATGAATGCTAAAAAGCCCATCATTAGATATCCGTTTACGGCATTATCTTTATCACTAGCAACCTGAGAATTATCGCTTTTAGCTTGGGCTAAATCGAAAATCTTTACCATTTGCCAGATGGCAACCAAAATAAATACTAAAATTATAATTGTTAATAAAGCAGTCATTGTTATCGTTCGTCTTTATTTATATCTTAATTAATAATGAAAATCTTCACTTTCCTTTCTAAAAGGATATCCTTTTACTAGTAAAGGAGCTTTTGTTAACGCTGTAAATACAACAAATATGAATAACCCAGCAAAAAGTAATATGGAACTGATTTCAGGAATTCCAATAAACCATCTATCACCAACGGTTGCAGGCATAATCATGTTGAATATATCTATATAATGACCAAATAAAATAACCAAGCCCGTCATAACAACAAACCAAGGTATACGCTTATAATCGGCATTCATTAACATTAATATTGGGAATACGAAATTCATAACCACCATACCTAAGAATGGCAACTTGTAATCATTGAAACGTGTTACAAAATACGTTACTTCTTCTGGGATGTTTGAATACCAAATCAACATAAATTGTGAGAACCACAAGTATGTCCAGAAAATACTGAATGCAAACATAAATTTAGCCACATCATGCAAATGATTTTCATTTACAAATTCTAAATAATTTCTAGATTTTAAATAGATAGTTATCAAAGCTATTACTGTAATACCACTTACAAACATACTTGCAAATACATACCATCCAAATAATGTTGAAAACCAATGAGGATCGACACTCATTATCCAATCCCATGACATCATGGATTCGGTGTAAATAAAAAACACTAGAAAACCAGCAGAAATTCGGAACGACTTTTTGAAGTTACTTTTATCGTCTGCAGTATCTTGAGCTATAGAGAATTTACGTGAAAAATGACGATATAAACTCCAACCTGCAATAAATATTAAACCACGTATAACAAACCAAGGTAAATTTAAAAATCCTGATTTTCCTTGAATTAATTTATCGTGTGCAACTACTTCAGGGTCCATCCAAATAAATAAATTATAATGGCCTAAAGTTCCAGATGCCACTGCAATAGCTAATACTATTAATGCGCCTGGTAATAAGTAAGATGTAATGCCTTCCATCACTCTAAAAAGCACAGGAGACCATCCCGCTTGAGATGCTATTTGAATGGCATAAAAAGCTAAAACACCTAAAGCTATCATCATAAAGAAAAACGCTGCCACATACAAAGCAGACCATGGACGATTTGCTATTTGATGCTGAACATGCTCAACATGTTTTTTATGTTCATCAACTTGGGCATGAGCAGATTCTCCATGAGATTCAGCAGCATCATGGGCATCATGAGTTGGCGCAGCATGTGAGGCTTCTTCACCATGACCACCACCATGATGTGATTCTTCTGCAAGTAAGGTTTCAACCTCTTCAAAAGATTTATGAGATGTCATAAAACCATATCCAACACCTAATAATCCTAATATTATCAGAATGACAGAAAATGTTCTTAACTTATTTGAAAATGTGTACATATCTTATCTAATCTTACTTTTCTAAATCTGCTTTTAACTTCATCACATAGGATACCACTTGCCAACGCTCTTCTTCGTTAAGTTGGTTAGCATACGAGCCCATGGCATTTTTCCCATAATAGATAACGTGGTAAGTGCTTCCTTCATTGATAGCTCTAACAGCATCATCATAACTTGGTATACCAAGGATTTTTTCACGTTGTACCAACTTACCTTGTCCATTACCTTTGTTCCCATGACAAATACCACAATAAATCTCATATAGAACTTTACCTCTTTCTAAATCTACTTGAGTAGAATCTAAAGGGCTTTTTAAAGTTTCTTTAGCTAAATTGTAACCTTCTGTAGTGTTCTCTATATCAAAAGGAACAAATCCTCGAGGAATAGAACCTTGTGCTGGTATCTGTGCTTCAACTCCATTTGCAAATGCATTGGATTCTGCATAAGTTTCATAACCAACAGGTTCGTACATGTTAGGCATATATTGATAATTTGGGGCTGAATCTTTTTTACATGATACGGCTACAAATACAAATGCTATTACTAATATTTTTACTAAGCTTCTCATATTAATGCTCATCTTCTTTATCAATAATATTTACTTCTACTGCACCAGTTTCTTTTAAAAGGCTGGTAAGTTCGTTTTCGTTTCCATGAACTGCAATTTCCATCAAGAAATGGTCATCCGTTGTTCTTGGATCTGGATTTTCAGCCTTTTTGAATGGCCACATTCTACTTCTTAAATAAAAAGTAATAACCATTAAATGCGCCGCAAAAAATACGGTTAACTCAAACATAATAGGCACAAAGGCTGGCATATTTTCTAAGTAACTAAAGCTTGGCTTTCCTCCAATATCTTGAGGCCAATCTTCTATCATGATAAAATTCATCATCACAATGGCTACTGTTAATCCAACCAAACCGTACATAAATGAGGTAATGGCAATACGGGTTGGTGCTAATCCCATAGCTTTGTCTAGGCCATGAACCGGAAACGGTGTATATATTTCTTCGATATGATGTTTTTCTGCCTTGACCTTTTTAACAGCCGACATTAATACATCATCATCCGTATAAATAGCGTGAATAACTTTTGAAGCTTCCATTGACTCTATTCTAGTTTATTAATTTTTTAGCTTGTCCTGACCAATCATCACGCTCCGCTCTTCCTGGAAAAGAACCCGTAATACTGTCTAACAAATCGTATTCTTTTTTGGTCATCTTACTCACTTGAAGGAAGGAAAATATACCAATACTGTTTAATACTTCTTCCATTTTCGGACCAACACCACTTATTTTCTTTAAATCATCTGCTTTTTGAGTTGATGGATCGAATGTTCCTATGCTACTCAATAAGGAATTGGTCATTTCAGATTTATCTCCTTGAGTTAATTCTGTATTTGAAGTTACATTAGCTTTAACAATTCCAGAAGTTCTTTCATCAGCACCAGCACCAACTAAACTTTTTCCAGCTTCTCTTAAGTTTTTATACTTCTCTCCTGATGATTTTAAAATGGTTTTCACCTCTGCTTGAGCAATCACTGGGAATGTTCTAGAGTATAATAAGAATAAAACAAAGAAGAAACCTATGGTTCCAATAAAGATCCCTATGTCAACAAATGTTGGCGAAAACATAGTCCATGAAGATGGTAAGTAATCTCTATGCAAGGAGGTTACAATAATTACAAAACGCTCAAACCACATACCTATATTTACCACAATGGAGATAAAGAAAGAGAACATGATACTGGTTCTTAATTTCTTAAACCACATGAATTGTGGAGAGAATACGTTACAGGTCATCATCGCCCAATAAGCCCACCAGTAAGGACCCGTTGCTCTGTTTAAGAAGGCATATTGCTCGTATTCAACACCCGAATACCATGCAATAAACAACTCAGTAATATAGGCTACGCCTACAATAGAACCTGTTATCATTATTACAATATTCATCAATTCTATGTGTTGTACAGTAATATAATCTTCTAAATTACACACTTTTCTCATGATTATAAGAAGTGTATTTACCATGGCAAAACCAGAGAATACCGCACCTGCAACGAAGTAAGGTGGGAAAATGGTAGTATGCCAACCTGGAATTACCGACGTTGCGAAGTCAAAAGATACAATGGTATGTACAGAAAGTACCAAAGGTGTAGCTAAACCAGCAAGTACTAAAGATACTTCTTCAAAACGTTGCCAATCTTTAGCCCTTCCAGACCATCCAAAACTTAGTAATGAATATATTTTCTTTTGAAACGGTTTAACTGCTCTGTCTCGAATCATAGCAAAATCAGGTAACAAACCTGTCCACCAGAACACTAAGGATACTGATAAATAAGTTGATATCGCAAATACGTCCCAAAGTAAAGGTGAGTTAAAATTCACCCACAGCGATCCGAATTGATTTGGAATTGGTAGTACCCAATACGCTAACCATGGACGACCCATGTGTATAATAGGAAATAAACCTGCTTGAACTACCGAGAAAATGGTCATGGCTTCCGCTGAACGGTTAATTGCCATTCTCCATTTTTGACGGAATAGTAAAAGTACGGCAGAAATTAATGTTCCTGCGTGACCAATACCAACCCACCAAACGAAATTAGTAATATCCCAAGCCCAGTTTACTGTTCTGTTAAGACCCCAAGTTCCAATACCGGTAGAAATGGTATAAATAATACATCCAATTCCCCAAAGAAAAGCTGCTAGTGCAATACCAAAAACTATCCACCATTGCTTATTGGCTTTTCCTTCTACAGGTTTTGCAACATCCACGGTTACATCGTGGTATGATTTTTCCCCTGTAACTAAAGGTCTTCTAATAGGTGCTTCGTAATGAGACGCCATAATTATATAATTGATTCTTTAATTAGATTTATGCTTCTGTTATATTTCTCACTTTTGTTTGGTACATCACGTTTGGTTTTGTTCCAACGTGCTCCAATAAGTGATACATACGATTATCTTCTTTAAGTTTTGCAACTTTACTTTCTTTATCATTAATGTCTCCAAAAACCATAGCACCATTGTTACAAGCTGCTGAACAAGCTGTATGGAATTCACCATCTTTAATCTCACGTCCATCACGCTTCGCATCCAAAATGGTTTTTTGTGTTTTTTGAATACACATAGAACATTTCTCCATTACACCTCTTGAACGCACCACCACATCTGGGTTTAATACCATACGCCCTAGGTCATCATTCATATGATAATCAAACTCATCATTACCATTATACAAGAACCAGTTGAAACGACGTACTTTATAAGGACAGTTATTAGCACAGTATCTGGTACCTACACAACGGTTGTAAGCCATATGGTTTTGACCTTGACGGCCGTGAGCCGTTGCAGCTACTGGACACACTGTTTCACATGGTGCGTGATTACAGTGCTGACACATAACGGGTTGAAAAGCTACCTGAGGGTTTTCGGATGGGTTTTCCATTTCTCCAAATTCACTCAATGAACTTCCTAAACCTGAAATGTTATCTTTCTTTTCGTTATCACCTTCGAAAGACTCTTGTGATGAATAATATCTATCGATACGTAACCAGTGCATATCACGGCTACGGCGTACTTCCGTTTTTCCAACTACAGGAACGTTGTTTTCTGCATGACAAGCAATCACACAAGCACCACATCCTGTACAAGCATTCAAATCAATCGATAAATTGAAATGGTGCCCGATGGAACGATCAAACGAATCCCATAAATCTACTTCTGGAGACGTTACTGGAGTTTCTTCATGATTTAAAGACACTTTAGGCACTTTGTTCCAACCATGTTCATGGTCTTCTCTATCATAAGTATTAAATATCTCTAAAGTAGTTTCTTTGATGATATCACCACGACCCATTAACGTATTATGTAATTGAACACAAGCAAATTCATGCTCGCCTCCAACAGCTTCAACAGTTACATTTTGAACGTTATTGAAGTTTTGATATAATGGATAGGCATTTACACCTGTTTGCATTTCGGTTTTTAAACCTTTTGTTTTTCCATAACCAAATGCTAATCCGACCGAACCTTTAGCTTGTCCTGGTTGAATAATTACAGGAGCTGTTACTGAAACTCCATTTACAGTAACTTTAGCATAATTACTATTTAAAGCTCCGTTTGCAACATTGATATTGGTTAAACCAAGTTTTTCGGCATCAGCTTTAGAAACCGTTAAGTAATTATCCCAAGATGTTCTTGTAATAGGATCTGGGAATTCTTGTAACCATGGGTTGTTGGCTTGTTGACCATCACCCATACCAACTTTGGTATATAAGGTTAACTCTAAACCATCACTTGCTTTTACTGATGCAGCTAGAGCTCTTGCAGCATTTCCAGACGGTGTTTCTACAGTTTCCTTGGCCTCTGTAGTATCCTCAACTTCAGTAGCAATTGTTCCAACAAAAACACCATCATGTAGCGCTTTATTGAAAGAACTTCCTCCTAAAATGCTTGTTCCCCATGCCTCTTTTATATAATCATGGTAAGAACTATCGTTTCCTGTCCATTTTAACAACACTTCTTGAAATTGTCTAGTATTAAACAACGGACGAATAGCTGGCTGTGTTAATGCATAATGTCCCTTCTTTAATTCTACATCTCCCCAAGATTCTAAGTAATGAGGTGCCGCAGCTATATAATCAGTTTCTGAAGACGTTTCATCAACTTTCATTGAAAACGACACAGATAATTCTACTTTTTTTAAGCCTTCAGCAAAATCTGAGGCATTTGGTAAGGTATATAATGGATTCACACCACTCATGATGATAGCACCCACTTTACCAGCTTTCATATCGGTTACTAATTGTGCAACTGCTTTATCACTACCTTGTCTTGTTTTTATTGGAGTTTTCGGGTCGAAAGCTTTACTTGCTAAAGCTTCGTTTATCTCTAAAACTACCGTTTGAGCATTGACATCTTGAATACCAGTAACTACAACACCATTGCTTCCTGCTTTCTTTAATTCTGAAGCTGCCTTTAGTATAGCACTATCAATATGTTCTGGTAAACTTCCAGAAACAGAACCACCAACTACATAACTATATAATTTAGCTAAAGCTAATTTTTGCTCGCTAGGTGTTAATGGTACACGCTTGTCAGCATTCGCACCGGTTAACGACATATTGGATTCAAATTGAATATGGCGAGACATTTTGCCATGGTCTGGAATTCTGTTTTTAGAATATCCAGAATCAAATCCGCCACCTTGCCAATCTCCTAAGAAATCTGCCCCAATAGATACAATCGTCATCGCTTTTGCAAAATCGTAATTAGCTAAAGCGCGCTCACCATATTTAGCTTGGTAAGCATCCAATGCAGCAGATTCTGAAATGGCATCATAAATTACATGACGCACATTACCATATTTTTCAGAAAATTCAGCAATTAATTTACTGGTTGATGGGCTTGCAAAGGTTTGTGTTAATAAGACAATTTGTTTACCAGCATCTTTTAATTCATTTAACTTTTTAGTTGTCTCAACATCAAATGTATCCCAAGAAATGGATTCTCCATCTTTTTTAGGACTTTGCACTCTTAAGCTGTCATACAACCCAAGAACAGAAGCGTTCACTCTGGCATTGGCACCACCTTTGGTAGCGGCCATCGTATTGTTTTCAATCTTGATTGGACGACCTTCACGCGTTTTAACTAAAACACTAGCAAAGTCAAAACCATCAGCAATAGTAGTTGCATAATAGTTGGCAACCCCAGGAATAATCTCCGTTGGTTGCACTACATAAGGAATTGATTTTTTTACTGGTCCTTCACAAGCCGCTAAAGATGCAGCAGCAGTGCTAAAACCAACGTATTTTAAGAAATCGCGTCGTGTTGTAGAAGTTGCCTCTAATGTTTTTTTATCACCTAAAAATTCATCAGTAGGTATTTCTGCTACAAACTCGTTTTGTTTTAGCGTCTCAACAATAGAGCTATTCTCGTTTAGCTCTTCAACACTTTTCCAGTATTTCTTGTTTGATGACATATTATATAATTGAATTACTTCTTTATTAATTTATTAATAGTGACACTTACCACATTCTAATCCACCCATTTGAGCAGCTGTTAATTCTTCTACACCATATTTTTTAGACAATTCTTCATGTATTTTAGTGTAGTAAGCGTTGTCTTTTACATTGACATTGGTTTCTCTGTGACAGTTTATACACCAACCCATGGTTAATGGCGCGTGTTGGTACATAATTTCCATTTCTTCAACAGGACCGTGACATGTTTGACACTCAACACCAGCAACTGTAACGTGTTGTGAGTGGTTGAAATACACAAAGTCTGGTAAATTGTGAATACGGACCCATTTTACAGGCTGTGTTTCACCAGTGTATCTTTGTTCAGCATCATCCCAGCCAACAGCTTTGTATAATTTCTTGATTTCACCATCATAAAATTCTTTTGAGTATTCAGGTGTTGTTTCACCATTGTACTCATAAATAGATTTATGACAGTTCATACAAATATTCAATGAAGGAATTCCAGAATGTTTACTTACTCTTGCTGAAGAGTGACAATATTTACAGTCAATCCCATTATCTCCTGCATGAATTTTATGGGAATAATGTATAGGTTGCACTGGTTGATACCCTTGGTCAATTCCTATCTGCATAAAATATCCGTAAACAAAATAGGCACTGGATAACAAAAAGAAAATTGCTACTACCAACATTAAAAATTGATTCTGTACGAAAGCTTTCCAAAGTGGTGTTCTTTTGGTTTCTTCAGGTAATTCTATATTTTGAGCCGTAGCAAAACGACGTAAGGTTTTATTAACTAAATATAAACCCGTTGCCAATAACACAAACAGAATGGCTAAGGCTCCTAAAATAATATCGTTTGAAACACCTGCAGCCGGTTGAGAAGTTACTCCACCTCCTTCAATGCTAGCGCCTCCGGCTTCCGCAGGAGCTGCTTTTTCTTCAGCGGTGTACGCCAAAATATTATCAATATCCTCATCTGAAAATTGAGGGAAAGCTGTCATGGCAGCACCACCGTACTCATTGTATATTTTATTGGCATAAGCGTCACCTGATTTTATAACACCAGCACTGTTACGAATCCAAGCATAAAGCCATGCTCTGTCTAAACCTTCTGTCTCTGCTAAACGCGCTTCCACATTACGTAAAGCAGGGCCTGTCATTTTTTTATCTAGTTGATGACACGCGGCACAATTAGCATTGAATAATGATTTTCCTTTAGCTGAATCCCCTTCTTGAGCAGAAAGAACTGATGTGAAAGCTAGTAAAATAATTAAATTTAAACGAAGAAAGTTTTTACTTAATTTACGGTGAATCACCTGTTTCATATTGTTGGTTAAATTAACTTCTATACTTTGGTATGATTTTTTCATATAATAATTGAAAAAAATACAGTTAAAAAAATCTCTCGCAAAAGTAATATTAAAAGTCGATTTTAGAAATGTTAGAGAAGTGTTAATTGCTAATTTAGAGGGATTCTAAATAATAAAAAAGACCACAATTAAGTTTATATCGTATACATTTGTGTAAATATATTTTGAATATGAAATCAATGAATTTGAAAATTAGCATTTTAACCGTTTTTTGTATCATTTTAAGTATCACTGAAAGTTATGCTCAACAACAAGGTTCTGTTGTTATTCGGCAAGATAAAAAAATAGATGATTTACTGGAACTTAAAAAAGAGATGAACAAAAACGAGAATGACTCGGAGAGATATAAAATTCAAGTTTATTCAGGTAATCGTGTTGGTGCACAAAATGTCGAAAAAGAATTTTCACAATCTTTTGGAGATTGGAAACCAACCATGGAATATGAAACCCCAAACTTTAAAATTTGGGCTGGAAATTTTAGAACGCGATTAGAAGCTGATAGGGCTTTAGATAAAATCAAAAAAAAGTTTCCTAGCGCATTCATTTTCAAGCCAAAAAAAATAATGTAAAATAATACTCATAAAAAAAGCGCCTATTATGGGCGCTTTTTTTATGTCACTAGGGTACTATTTTAATTTCTTTTTTACCTCAACTTCATGGAAGGCTTCAATGACATCACCTTCCTTAATATCGTTATAGTTTTTAATTTGCATACCACAGTCATAACCTTTGGCAACTTCTTTTACGTCGTCTTTAAATCGTTTTAAGGAAGCCAATTCGCCTGTAAATACAACAACCCCATCACGAATCAATCTAATATTAGATGTTCTGAAAATTTTACCATTTGTAACCATACATCCAGCAATGCTTCCAATTTTAGATACTTTAAAGATTTCCCTAATTTCAGCTGTACCTGTAATCTCTTCTTTAAGTTCCGGAGATAACATGCCTTCCATAGCATCTTTAAGATCGTTTATAGCATCATAAATGATTGAGTAAGTTCTAATATCAATTTCTTCTTTATCTGCAATAGCTCTTGCATTTCCAACTGGTCTCACGTTAAATCCAACAATAATAGCATCGGATGCTGAAGCTAACAATACATCGCTTTCAGTGATGGCTCCAACCCCTTTATGTAAAATATTCACTTGGATTTCTTCAGTAGATAATTTTTGGAATGAATCGGTCAATGCTTCAACGGAACCATCCACATCGCCTTTAAGAATGATATTCAACTCTTGGAAATCTCCAAGGGCTATACGTCGACCAATTTCATCAAGTGTAATATGTCGCTGTGTTCTTACAGACTGCTCGCGCTGTAATTGGGCTCTTTTAGCCGCAATTTGTTTCGCTTCACGTTCATCTGCAAATACGTTGAACTTGTCACCTGCTTGAGGCGCACCATCCAAACCTAAAATAGATACAGGTGTAGACGGACCGGCTTCATGAACATCATTGCCGCGTTCGTCATGCATCGCTTTTACTTTACCACTATGCTGCCCGGCTAGAACATAATCGCCAACACGTAACGTTCCTGCCTGTACTAAGATAGTAGACACATAACCTCGTCCTTTGTCTAGAAATGCCTCAACAACCGTTCCTGTTGCTGGTTTATCCGGGTTTGCTTTAAGCTCTAATAGTTCAGCTTCAAGCAACACTTTTTCCAATAATTCTTTTACGCCAGTTCCAAATTTAGCTGATATATCATGCGATTGTATTTTACCTCCCCAATCTTCAACCAACAAATTCATTTGAGCCAATCCTTCTTTGATCTTATCAGGATTCGCATCGGGCTTATCAATTTTGTTTATGGCAAAAACGATAGGTACTCCTGCTGCTTGTGCGTGCGAAATAGCTTCTTTAGTTTGTGGCATAATATCATCATCTGCAGCCGCAACTATAATAGCAATATCTGTTACTTGCGCTCCACGAGCACGCATCGCTGTAAAGGCCTCGTGACCTGGTGTATCTAAAAATGCTATTTTTTGACCATTTTCCAATTCAACACCATAAGCACCGATATGTTGAGTAATACCACCTGATTCACCAGCAATTACATTTTCTTCACGAATATAATCCAAAAGAGATGTTTTACCATGATCTACGTGACCCATAACAGTTACAATAGGTGCACGTGGTTTTAAATCTTCTGGTTTATCTTCAACAACTTCAATAGATTCTTCAATATCGGCAGTTACAAATTGCACTTGGTATCCAAATTCTTCGGCTACAATAGAAAGTGTTTCTGCATCCAAACGTTGGTTCATCGTAACCATCATACCTAAGGACATACATGCGGAAATAATTTCAGTAACGCTAACATCCATCATAGTCGCTACTTCACTCGCTGTAACAAATTCAGTTACTTTTAGTATTTTGCTTTCAGCTGCTTCTAGTTGTTGATCAATTTCAGTTTGTTCCCTGTGTTGATCTCTTTTATCCCTTCTGTATTTGGCACCTTTACCTTTAGTGGATTTTCCCTGGAGTTTTTCAAGTGTTTCTCTCACTTGTTTTTTCACATCCTCTTCACTAGGCTCTTCTTTAACGATATTCCTACGACCTTGACCTGGTTTACCTTTAAACCTATCATTCCCGCTAGTTTTATTTGTCGTTTCCCTTTTACTGTCTTGCGGACCCCCTGCTTTACTGATACGACGACGTTTTCTTTTATTTGCAGAAGATGGATCACCAGATTTTGCTTCTTGCTTCTTTTCTTCTTTTTTCTTCTTGGGTTTATTGAATTGAGTTAAATCAATTTTATCGCCTGCAATGGTTGGTCCACTGAGTTTTTTATATTGAGTTTCAACTTTCTCTTCTGGTGTCACCAATTCCCCATCTACAATAATTTGCTTTGGTTTTGGTTTTTCCAACTCTGGTTTTTCCTCAGCTTTCTTAATCTCAACTTTGGGAGCTTGTTCTTGGGGCTTTACAGGTTCTAGTTTTGAATCAATTGATTTTTCTTCCGCTTTTTTCGGTTCTAAATCAATTTTTCCAACTTGCTTAGGGCCTGTAAGTATTTTTGAAGCTTTAACTATGTCTTGTTTTTGGGCCTTTTCAACAGCTTCTTGTGCCTTTTGCCTAGCTTCTATTTCTTGCTCACGCTTGATACGTAAATCTTCCTTTTCTTTTAGCTTTGCTTCACTTACTGCTTGCGACTTCACTTTTTTGTTAGCATCCGTCTCAAATTCATCTGAAAGAATTTTGTAAGTTTCCTCAGAAATTTTTGTTGTGGGACGCTTTTCTATCTCGACACCCTTAGAATCTAAAAATTCTACAGCACGGTCCAGAGAGATGTTAAGCTCGCGTAATACTTTATTTAATCTTATTGTTTCAGCCATAAATTGCCCTTAAAATACTCAAATATATGTTATTCTTCGAATTCTTCCCTTAAAATTCTAATAACGTCTTTAATTGTTTCTTCTTCTAAATCTGTCCTTTTCACCAAATCTTCGACCTCTTGTTCTAAAATACTTTTAGCAGTGTCTAAGCCAGCTTTACTGAATTCATCAATAATCCAGCCTTCTATTTCATCAGAAAACTCTCGTAACTCAACATCTTCTTCAGCTCCTTCTCTAAATACATCTATCTCATAACCCGTTAATTGTCCAGCCAGACGAATGTTATGACCACCTCTACCAATAGCCTTACTTACTTCTTCAGGTTTTAAAATAACCTCTGCACGCTTGGTCTCTTCATCAATTTTTATGGAAGTTACCCTTGCCGGACTTAATGATCGGGTTATGTATAATTGTAAATTGTTGGTATAATTGATAACATCGATATTTTCATTCCCTAATTCACGAACGATACCGTGAATTCTTGATCCTTTCATACCAACACAGGCCCCAACTGGGTCTATTCTGTCATCATAAGAATCTACAGCCACTTTAGCTTTTTCACCCGGTATTCTAACAACATTTTTAATAGTGATTAAACCATCAAAAACTTCTGGAATTTCTTGTTCAAATAATTTTTCTAAAAATAAAGGTGAGGTCCTTGACATGATAATGGTTGGTTTTGCACCTTTAAGCTCCACACTATCAATAACACCTCTTACGTTGTCCCCTTTTCTGAAAAAATCAGAAGGGATTTGTTTGTCCTTTGGAAGCACGATTTCATTGCCTTCATCATCCAACAAAATTACGGCTCTATGGCGAATATGGTGAACCTCGGCTGTGTAAATCTCCCCGACTAAATCCTTAAATTGCTTATAGATTATGGTGTTATCATGCTCATGAATTTTAGAAATTAGGTTTTGGCGTAAAGCCAAAATAGCACGTCTTCCCAAATCCACAAGCTTCACTTCTTCAGACACATCTTCGCCCACTTCAAAATCTGGTTCTATTTTGCGAGCTTCCGATAATGATATTTCTTGGTTTGGTTCTTCCACTTCTCCATCAGCAACTACCACTCTATTCCTCCATATTTCTAAATCTCCTTTATCAGGGTTTACAATAATGTCAAAATTATCATCATCACCATACTTCTTCTTTAGGGCACTTCTAAAAACGTCCTCTAAAATGGCCATTAACGTTACTCTGTCAATGAGCTTATCGTCTTTGAATTCAGAAAAAGATTCAATTAACGCGATATTTTCCATAACTCTTTTTGAATTAAAATTTAATCATAACTTTTGCTTCTACAATATCTGGGTAAGCGATTTTCGCCTCCTTTTTTACAGTTATTTTACCTTTACCAACGGGTTTAGGCTCCCTAACTTTCCATTCTAATGTAATATCGTTGTCGGTAGCCTTTGCAAGGGTTCCTTCCATTTTGTCTGAAGTTGTTTTTACTTCCAGTGTTCTTTTTAAATTCTTTATATACTGTCTTTTATGAACCAATGGTGCGGTGGCTCCAGCTGACATAACTTCTAAAGAAAAGTCTTCTTCTTCTCTATCTAAATTATGCTCAATGGCTCTGCTTATAAACATGCAATCTTCAACTAAAACCCCATTATCTCCATCAATAACCACCATAATATGGTTGTCGCCTTTTATAGAGAAATCAATAAGAAATAAATCTGATCTTTCTTCTAGTGCTGCTTCCAGTAAGTTTGTAACTTTGGTTTTAAACATTTTCAGTATAAAAAGAGGGGACTTTGTGTCCCCTCGAATCCTTAATTTTGCCTTTCAACGGTGCAAAGATATAACATTTTATTGATTTTTAAAGGAATATTTTATAAATTTAGATGTAACTTGCTTATGAAATTTGAATTGCACAAAACCTGAAAAACCGCATAAGTAAAAAAATGTTTTGTGAATAACATCTTTACAAAGTTCTAAACTAAATGAACATATGAAAAGAATTCTAGTCCCAACCGATTTTTCTGAACAAGCAGAAAATGCCCTAAAAGTAGCAGCACAATTGGCAAAAAAACACGATTGTGAAATTTATTTGTTGCACATCCTTGAAATACCTTTACAAGAGGTAGACCCCATAAGTTCCTACAGTAGTTTACCTGAAGCTGTATTTTTTATGAAATTGGCACATCAAAAGTTTGAAAAACTTAAGGACAAAAAATACTTAGATGGCTTAATTATTCACGAAATTGTAGATTTTCATGAAATATTCAAAGGTATTTTTCAAACTTGTAAAAAACATCATATAGACTTAATAATTATGGGATCCAACGGTGTAAGCGGATTAAGGGAAATGCTTATAGGAAGCAATACCGAAAAAGTGGTTCGCACCTCAGAAACACCGGTTTTGGTTATTAAAAATGAGCATAAAACTTTTAATGTAAATGATTTTGTTTTTGCATCAGACTTCAAAGATGAGAGCAAAAAAACTTATGAAAAAGCTTTGAAATTTGCCAAAACATTGGGTGCAAAAATACATTTGCTAATGGTTATAACACCTGCAAAATTTATAACAACCAACGATGCCCAAAATAGAATTGAGAATTTCGCTAACTCTTTCGATTTTTCAAATTACACCATGAATATTTACAATGATATAAGTATTGAAAAAGGTATTATGAATTTTTCGAAAACCTTAAATGCAGATTTAATAGGTATGAGCACCCATGGCAGACAAGGTATATCTCATTTCTTTAATGGTAGTATTAGTGAGGATTTGGTTAATCACGCCAAAAGACCTGTAATTACCTTTAAAATATAAAAAAGTTTTATTAACCAAATATTCTTCGTTTAACTGCGCTGGGGAAAAACTTACAGGCCAACATTTCATAAAAAATCCCAATCAAATTAATGATTAGGATTTACAATTATTGTTGGCCCACTAGGGCTCGAACCTAGACTCTTCTGGACCAAAACCAGACGTGTTGCCAGTTACACCATGGGCCAATGTGTAATTGAGGGTGCAAATTTAGTACAAAGTTTTATTTTCACAAGTATTTTTTTGAAAAATAATCATCAAAACTTAACGTTTACTTAAAAACATTTGCGTTAACAGATTTATTGCTAAATTCGCCAAAGCAAACAAACATAGACATACATGGCACATTTCAACTATAAAAAATGGAACACTATTTTAGGCTGGTTCTCTTTTTTAATAGCGCTTATTACATATACCTTAACCGTTGAACCTACCGTTAGCTTTTGGGATGCCGGTGAATATATTTTAACATCTTCTAAACTTCAAGTAGGCCATCCACCAGGAGCCCCATTATTCCAAATGATAGGTGCATTTTTCTCCATTTTTACTTTTGGCAATAATGAACTTATTGGATGGATGATGAATATGATGAGTGCTGTTTCCAGTGCTTTTACCATATTGTTTATGTTCTGGACTATTACTTTATTGTTGAAAAAATTAACTGGCCATAAAGAACTTTCCCAACCTAAAGCCATGGCTATTTTAGGTAGTGGTTTAGTAGGCAGTTTAGCGTTTGCTTTTACCGATTCGTTTTGGTTTAATGCCGTTGAAACGGAGGTTTACGCAATGGCAACTTTAATTATGTCCATATTATTCTGGCTAGGTTTACGCTGGGAACAAGACATGGATACACCCCGCGGTAATCGTTGGCTGGTTTTAATTGCTTTCATTATTGGTTTATCTTTTGGAGTGCACTTTATGGGGTTATTAACCATACCAGCTATTGGACTTATTTACTACTTTAAAAATTACAAAACCATTACCATTAAAAACTTTATTGTAGCCAATGTGGTTTCTGTAGCTGTTTTACTATTTATATTCAAATTGTTAGCACCAAATATTCTTAAAATATTCAGTATTTCTGAAATCTTTTTTGTGAATAGCATTGGTTTACCATTCAATTCAGGTTCTATCATAGCCGGTATCGTTTTAGTGGCTTTAATTAACTATGCCTTACGGTTTACTAGAAAAAAAGGTTTTGTTCATTTAAACACAGGAATTCTTTGTGTAACGTTTGTGATTATTGGATTTTCTACTTGGTTGATGTTACCTATAAGGGCAAATGCCAATGTGGTGATTAATGAAAATAATCCGTCAAGTGCGAGAGAATTGCTGGCTTATTACAACCTAGAGCAATACCCTGAAACACATCTGTTTTATGGCCCCCAGTTTACCGATCAATATGCATATTTGGATGAAAACAATCCGTATGTAGATGATAAGCCTAAATATGAAAAAGATTACGAAAAAGGCAAATACGTAGTAGTTAACGATTATAAAAACGCTAAACAAAATTACAATCACAAACACGCTTCCATTTTACCTCGTATGTGGAGTGCAGAGCATGCTGAAAACTACATGATGTTTTCTGGTTTTTTGGATTTTAAACTGAAACCAGAATATCAAATGGAAAACGAATTGCGTTCTGCTATTTCCCAATTTAAAAAAGAAGTCGCGCAAGGCAATGTAGATTATGAAGATTACAATAATTTCTTAAAGCGTTTTAAAAGTTACATAGAAATTGAAAAGCCATCCTTAGCTAGCAATATTGCTTATCTTTTTGAATATCAATTGGGCTATATGTATTGGCGTTATTTTATGTGGAATTTTTCTGGAAGACAAGATGATATTCAAGGAAAATATGATAATCACGGAAATTGGATTACAGGAATTAAATTTATAGATGAATGGCATTTAGGATTTTCGCAAGATAATTTACCAAGTGATGTTAAAAACAATAAAGCACTAAACACTTATTATTTATTACCTCTTATTTTAGGTCTTATAGGCTTCTTTTTCTTATTTAATAAAGACAAAAAACTATTTTGGGTCATGCTGGTTTTTTTCCTATTTACGGGAATTGCCATTCAAGTGTACACCAACGTGCGCCCTTTTGAACCACGCGAACGTGATTACTCGGTAGTGGGTTCCTTTTATGTTTTTGCCCTTTGGATAGGTTTTGGTGTTTATGGTATTTATGATGCTTTAAAAAATAAAATCTCTAAAAAATTACTAGCTCCAGTAACAGCTATAATTTGCCTAATTTTAGTTCCTGGTATTTTAGCGGCCAACAATTGGGATGACCACGATCGTTCTGGCAAATACACGGCCAAAGCCATGGCTAAAATGTATTTAGACTCTTGTGCTGAAAATGCTATTTTATTTACCATTGGTGATAATGACACTTTTGCTTTATGGTATGCTCAAGAAATTGAAGGCTATAGAACTGATGTTCGCGTGGTTAATACCAGTTTATTTCAAACAGATTGGTATATTGACCAAATGAAACGTAAGGCTTATGAAAGTGATCCTATTCCTTCACAACTCTCACACGATTTATATAAGTATGGCACTAATGATTATATCATTATCCAACCTGTTATTAAAGACACCTTAGAAGTAAAACAATTTTTAGATTTTGTTGCCAGTGATAATCCCAGAACAAAATACAAGTATATTTTGCAACAAGAAGGTGTTGATTTATCACAAGTTCGAAGCCAAGATTTAAACTCAACTTATATGCCAACGCCTTTTCTACGAATTCCTGTAAACAAGGAAAACGCTCTAAAATCTGGAATTGTTAAACCTGAAGACACAGACGAAATAGTACCTCATATTGATATTGAAGTAAAAGGTGGCGCACTTTATAAAAACAGATTGCTTATGCTTGATATTGTTGCCAACAACGAATGGAAACGTCCCATTTATTTTACTGGAGGCAGTTTTGGTGATGATGATTATATCTGGATGAAAGACTACTTGCAATTAGACGGTATGTGTTATAAATTGGTGCCCATTAGAACCCCTGTTGATAGAGCAAACCCCTTTGATATGGGCCGCGTTGATAGTGATTTAATGTATGAAAAAGTAAAAAATTGGGATTGGGGAAACAGCGGTAGTTCTAATATTTATCATGATGTTGAAACTCGTAAAAACTCTATTACGTATCGTGGTAACCTAGCGCGTTTGGCAGAGCAATTAATTAATGAGGACAAACTGAATAAGGCTGAGGAAATCGCAGATATTGCCATGGAAAACATGCCAGTTGAATACTTTGGATATTACACGCTTTTAGAACCTTTCATTAGCACCTATTATGAAGTAGACAGCAAAGAGAAAGCGCAACGTTTATTTAAGGATGTGGCTAAAAAATATCAAGAAAACCTAGCTTATTATAGTAGTTTAAAGATTGATAATCAAGAGCGTTTATTTGAAGATATTTACACTGATATTCAACGTTATAAAGGACTTATTGATGTCTTGCTAAAATATGATATTGAGTTTGCTAAAACCGAAGGTAATGTTTTTAATAATTACTTAAGGGCTTTTAAACATTTTTATGGTGATGATGAAAACGAAGATGAAATAAGAACCGACAAAGATATCCCTACAGATAGTGGTTTGAGGTCAATCGATACATCGAATTAACAAGGAAGAAGGTATGACCTTTACACCCATAAAAACACCCATTGTCGCAAAAAAATTATTCCCAAATTATGTTTGGGATATCCCTGCCAATGATAAGGTTATTTATTTAACATTTGATGATGGTCCAACCCCAGAAATAACCAATTGGACTCTAAAAACATTAAAGGCTTATAAGGCCAAAGCTACTTTTTTTTGTATTGGAGATAATATTGAAAAACACCCCGATATCTTTTATAATGTTTTAAACGATGGGCATACTATTGGAAACCATACCCAAAATCATATTAAAGGTTGGAAAACCAAAACAAAAGATTATTTAAATAATATCACTGAAGCAAAAAAAGTAATTGATTCTCATAAAGAAAAATTTTCAATTGCAAATCGTCAATCTACAATCAACAATCTTTTTAGGCCTCCTTATGGACAAATTTCCCCAAAACAAGGCAAAACTTTAATAAGTTTGGGATACAAAATCATTATGTGGGATGTACTATCTTTTGATTGGGATAAGAGTATAACACCAGAACTGTGTTTGAATAATGTTACCTCAAAAGCTAAAAACGGCAGTATTGTAGTATTTCACGATAGCATTAAGGCGTCAAAAAATATGCAATATGCACTTCCAAAAGTTTTGGATTATTTTAATGGTAAAGGATTTCAATTTAAGTCTTTGGAATATTAAATATATTTCTGAATAATCCCAATAAGCGTGTTGGCATCTTGCTCGCCACTTTGCCTCCATTTCATCTCACCATCCTTATAAATAATGAGAGTTGGTAAAGTTTTTACACGCAAGGCTTCAGCTAATTCTTCGTTTTTTTCAACATCAATTTTAATGACTTTAGCTTTATCACCCAGAGCCGCCGCAACATCTCTTAAAGTAAGATGCATAGCTTCCGATTGTTCATTCCATTCTGTGTAGAAATCTAACAATACAGGAATGTCAACATCTATAAGTTCTCCAAATTTTGACATACTTTATTTTTATTAGTCAAATGTGCTAATACAAATATAGCATTTCTTCCGAATTATGCGTTATTTGTAGTCTTTTTAAGCTCAATAACGGTGATTTCTGGCCAAATCCCCACACGCCCCGGAAATGCCAAATAACCAAAACCTCTGTTTACATTTATATACTTACCCATTTCTTTGTAAATACCTGCCCAATATTTATAGCGCCATTTTACAGGACTCCACTTAAACCAACCCGGAATTTCAATACCGAATTGCATCCCATGCGTATGGCCACTTAAGGTTAAATGATAGTGATAATCATCATTAATTACTTCTTTTTCCCAATGTGATGGATCATGACTCATCAATATTTTGAAATCATCTTTTTTTATCCCAGCAGCAGCTTGCTTTAAATCCCCCGCTTTTTTAAATCCGCCAGCTCCCCAATTTTCAACACCAACCAAAGCAATTTTTTGTCCGTTTTTTTCTAAATACCTGCTTTCATTCAACAACAAATCAAAACCCATTTCTTTTTGAAGCGTTTTTAAATCCTCTAGATTTTTATGTTTAGCTTCATCTGAATCCCAATACACATAATCCCCATAATCATGATTGCCTAAAACTGAAAAAACACCATCCTTTGCCTTAAGTTTATTAAAAACCGTTTTATAAGGGACTAATTCCTCGGTAATATTATTAACAATATCACCAGTAAACAATATGACGTCGCTTTGTTGTTCATTTATTAATTCAACGCCGTATTTAACTTTATCTATATTATCAAAACTACCTGAGTGAATATCACTAATTTGCGTAATTTTATAACCATCAAAAGCTTCGGGTAAATCTTCAAAATGTAGGGTATATTTAAAAACCTTGTAGTTGTATTTCCCTTTATAAATACCATAGATAATGGATGCCAATGGTATCGCTGCAATACCTAAAGCCATCTTGCTTATAAACTGTCTTCTAGACGCAAAATAGTTGCCTTTGGCCGTCTCACCTTCGGTAAAATATCTAAATAGAGCTTGAGGTAATCTAAAGATATCCTCACTTAACATGATGGCCAACATCACTATCTTAGGTACTATTAGAGCCACTAAAAATCCAAAAGCAAATGCATGGGCATGAGAAAATCCATCTCGCCTATTGAAACCGTAATAATGAAACACAAAATTAGCAATAACCAATGTAGTGATGAGCCAATATAATCCGTGTAACCAGTTGTTTTTTGTAACTGTTTTAAATGCCTGAAAAGCATATAAGTCTATTATTATAAAAACAACTAAAAAAATAATCCAACGTAGCATACCTCTTTTTTTTTCAAAGATAATGGTATTATAAATTTATACTCCCCAAGTAGATTTTATTTAACTAATTGTTAAGGTTTTATTTGAAGTTAGAAATCCAAATAGCATAAAACGCTGTTTTACGATTAACTTTTTGTAGTTTTGGTTTTCTATCAAAATCAAATCCATGTCCGATCAAAAACGCCTTTTTTTAGTAGATGCTTATGCCCTTATTTTTCGTGGTTATTATGCCTTTATAAAAAACCCAAGAATCAACTCAAAAGGAGTTGACACCTCAGCCATTATGGGGTTTATGAACTCGCTTTTGGATGTGATAAAGCGGGAACGCCCAGACCATTTAGCCGTATGTTTTGATAAAGGTGGAAGTGCCGATAGAGTTGAAATGTTTGAAGCATACAAAGCCAACCGAGATGAAACTCCGGAAGCGATAAAAGTAGCGGTTCCTTACATTGAACAAATCCTAAGAGCCATGCATATCCCTATTATGGTAAAGGAAGGGTTCGAAGCCGATGACGTTATAGGCACCTTATCAAAACAAGCCGAAAAAGAGGGTTATAAAACATTTATGGTAACCCCAGATAAAGATTTTGCGCAGTTGGTAAGTGACAATATTTTTATGTATCGCCCAGTTTTTGGAGGTGGTTATGAAACTTGGGGCATTGAGGAAGTGAAGAAAAAATTTGAGGTAGATGACCCTTTGCAAGTCATTGACTTTTTGGGAATGATGGGCGATTCCTCCGATAATATCCCCGGGCTACCAGGTGTGGGTGAAAAAACAGCCAAAAAACTACTTGCAGAATATGGAAGTATGGAAAACTTACTTGCCAATACGCATGAGCTTAAGGGCAAAATGAAGGAGAAAATTGAGGCTTCCAAAGAATTGGGCATGCTCTCCAAAAAACTGGCCACCATTATGTTGGATGTTCCAGTAGAATTTGATGCCAAAGACTTTGAGTTGGATCATCCCGATATCCAAAAAGTAACCAAGATTTTTCAAGAACTGGAATTTCGTCAATTATTATCCAATTTTCAAAAAACATTTGCTGTTGAAGATTCATCTGCCGAAACCGATACAGAAGAAACTCCTTCTAAAGAAAACTCAAAAACACCAAAAACTTCAAAACCATCAGCTGGAGCTGGTCAATTTTCTTTGTTTGATGCCCAAGGCAATGAGGATGTTATTGTTTCTACTCAAAGTTCCAGAAACACTTCTGAAACAACTTCACACCTTTACCAAAGTATTGCACCAGGATTGGCGACCAAGCTATTTATTCAAAATTTAATGAAGCAATCTAGTGTGTGTTTTGATACTGAAACTACTGGCATAGATCCCATAACTGCCGAATTGGTGGGTATTGCTTTTTCTTGGGAAGTTGGTAAAGGGTTTTACTTACCGTTTCCAGAAAATAAAGATGATGCTCAAGAATTAATAGAACAATTACGCCCATTTTTTGAAAGTGAAACCATTGAAAAAATTGGTCAGAATTTAAAATATGATATCAAGGTTCTTCGAAAATATAACATCAAAGTAAAAGGCAAATTATTCGATACCATGTTGGCCCATTACCTCATCAATCCTGATATGCGCCACAACATGGATGTATTGGCTGAAACCTATTTGAATTACACCCCCATTTCCATTGAAGAATTAATTGGAAAGAAAGGAAAGAACCAATTATCAATGCGCGATGTGCCTTTGGAAAAACAAACCGAATACGCTGTCGAAGATGCCGATGTCACCCTTCAACTTAAAGAGCATTTTGAGAAAGAATTAGGCGAAGCCAACACCCAAAAATTGTTTGATGACATTGAAATTCCGTTGCTTAGAGTTTTAGCCGATATGGAATTAGAAGGCATTAAACTTGATAAAGAATTCTTGAACTCGCTTTCTGAAGAGTTAGATAACGATATTAAAAATTTAGAAACAAACATCTACAAAGAAGCTGGTGAAGAATTTAATATAGCCTCACCAAAACAATTGGGCGATATTCTATTTGATAAATTAAAATTGGTGGATAAGCCCAAAAAAACCAAAACAGGACAATATGCCACTTCCGAAGATATTTTAAGCTACCTCGCCAAAGACCATGAGATAATCAAACACATTTTAGAGTACAGAACATTAGCCAAGCTAAAAAGCACCTATGTGGATGCTTTACCAACACAGGTTGAAGCCAGCACAGGACGCGTACATACTGATTATATGCAAACTGTGGCCGCCACGGGACGTTTAAGTAGCAATAACCCGAACTTACAAAACATACCCATTAGAACGGAACGAGGTCGTCAGGTAAGAAAAGCATTTATTCCTAGAAATGATGATTACACTTTACTATCGGCCGATTATTCTCAAATAGAATTGCGCATCATTGCGGCTCTAAGCAAAGAGGAAACCATGATCAATGCATTTAAGCACGGTGAAGATATTCATGCTTCCACCGCATCAAAAGTATTTAATGTGCCCATTGAAAATGTGACTCGTGAACAACGAAGCAATGCCAAAACCGTCAATTTTGGTATTATTTATGGGGTTTCTGCATTCGGATTAAGCAATCAAACCGATTTATCACGAAGTGAAGCCAAAGAATTGATAGACACTTATTATGCTACCTATCCAAAACTTAAAAGTTATATAAGTGAGCAAGTCGATTTTGCTCGGGATCATGGTTATGTGCAAACGGTTTTAGGAAGACGCCGCTATCTAAAGGACATCAATTCCCGCAACGCGGTGGTTCGTAGCGCTGCCGAACGTAATGCGGTGAATGCGCCCATTCAAGGTAGTGCTGCCGACATTATAAAAATTGCCATGATAAATATTTACAACAAACTAGAAGCTGGTAATTACAAAACAAAAATGTTATTGCAAGTACATGATGAATTGGTTTTTGATGTTTATAAGCCAGAATTGGATACTATAAAATCGCTAGTTAAAATGGAAATGGAAAATGCATACAAACTGGAAGTTCCCTTGGATGTTGATTTAGGATCTGGAAACAATTGGTTGGAAGCACATTAATAACTCATTTTTTAACTATTTTTGCAGGCATTTTGTTTAGTTATGAGTATTATATCATCAGATATTTCCAAAGCAGTTAACATCTTAAAGGATGAAGAATTGGTTGCCATTCCTACAGAAACAGTTTATGGCTTAGCTGGAAATATTTATAGTGAAAAAGCTATTAATACTATTTTTGAAACTAAAAAACGTCCTTTTTTTAACCCTTTAATTGTTCACATTCCTTCAATTAATTATTTAAATAACATTGCGAAGGACATTCCTGAAAAAGCAATGCACCTAGCAACTGCATTTTGGCCTGGACCTTTAACGTTGGTTTTAAAAAAACAACCCGGTATCCCAGATTTAATAACAGCAGGAAAAGATACGGTAGCGGTTCGTGTTCCAAATCATCCCGTAACACTAGAATTATTACAATCTCTTGATTTTCCGCTCGCAGCTCCTAGCGCCAACCCTTTTGGAAGCATTAGCCCTACTACCGCTAAACATGTGGAAAACTATTTTAAAGAGGATATTAAAATGGTTTTAGAAGGCGGTTCATGCAAAAACGGTATTGAATCTACCATTATTGGTTTTGAAAACGAAATACCTGTAGTGTATCGTTTGGGTTCTATTTCCATTGAAGCAATCGAATCTGTGGTTGGAAAAATATCTATAAAAAACAAAAAAGAACTCAAGCCTGATGCGCCTGGCATGTTAGCACGTCACTATGCCCCTACTACAAAAACCATCTTAACAACTAATATTCCCGAAGAATTAAATAAATATATAGGTAAAAGAATAGGTATACTTGTTTTTAATAACATCATTAAAAATGATTCAATAAAATATGTAATTACGTTATCTAAAAACGGAGATTTAGTTGAGGCCGCTTCTAATTTGTATAGTGCTTTACATGAGTTAGATCATCAAAATTTAGATATTATTATTGCTGAAAAATTACCGGATTTTGGTTTAGGAAAATCCATAAACGACCGGTTGCAACGTGCTACTTTTAGTCATTAATTTTTTTAGATAGTAGTTATCTGATTTTCAACAATAAAAAAACGTATTCTAGATTTGGTAATCCCGTAGTTTATCGTAAATTTGCAAACTCTTTTTGAGAGAGGAATGTTTAATTAGAAAAAATTATAAGTGTGGACACATTAAGCTACAAAACGATTTCAGCAAACAAAGCTACTGTAAATAAAGAGTGGATTTTGGTTGATGCTGAAGGTCAGGCGCTTGGTCGTTTAGCCTCTAAAGTTGCAAAACTTTTAAGAGGTAAGCACAAGCCAAACTTCACACCTCACGTTGATTGTGGTGATAACGTCATTGTTATCAACGCAGAAAAAATTAGTTTATCTGGTAACAAATGGAACGATAAAACGTACATTCGTCACACTGGATATCCAGGAGGTCAAAGAAGTTTAACTGCTACTGAATTGTTTGGAAAAGACCCATCAAGAGTAGTAGAAAAATCAGTTAAAGGAATGCTGCCTAAAAACAAATTAGGTGCCGATTTATTCCGTAATCTAACAGTTGTTGTTGGTTCAGAGCATGCTCATGCAGCACAAAAACCAAAAGCGATTAACTTAAACGAATTCAATTAATGGACGTAATTCACAAAATTGGCCGTAGGAAAACGGCTGTTGCACGCGCTTATGTTGCCCCGGGAAAAGGTAACATTACAATTAATAAAAAAGACTTAGCTAATTACTTTACTACAGCTACCTTACAGTACAAAGTAAAGCAACCTTTAGTTATGACTAACAATGACGGCAACTTTGATATTACAGTAAATGTATATGGAGGTGGTATTACTGGACAAGCTGAAGCTGTTCGTTTAGCCTTATCTCGCGCAATGTGCGAAGTAGACGCTGAAAACAGATTAACGCTTAAACCAGAAGGTTTGTTAACAAGAGATCCTAGAATGGTAGAGCGTAAAAAATTCGGACAGAAAAAAGCGCGTAAGAAATTCCAGTTCTCTAAACGTTAATACCAAATTAAAAAAAATTAAACTAGTTATTGTTGTCCTAGTCCAAAAGACAGGATTTAGTTTAGCATCTAAATGGTTAAGGCGAATTTTTTTAATGACCACTTAATCATTGCTAATTCAACAGAACGTAAACTATTACAAAAATGGCAGTAGAAGTAAAAGAATTACTTGAAGCAGGTGTACACTTTGGTCACCTTACACGTAAGTGGGATCCGAACATGGCTCCTTACGTTTATATGGAACGCAACGGCATCCATATTATAAACCTATACAAAACAGCAGCTAAAATTGAAGAAGCTGGAAATGCATTAGCGAAAATTGCATCTTCCGGTAGAAAAATTTTATTTGTTGCTACCAAAAAACAAGCAAAAGATATTGTTGCTGAAAAAGCTGGAGCTATCGACATGCCTTACATCACTGAAAGATGGCCAGGTGGAATGTTAACTAACTTCGTTACTATTAGAAAAGCTGTTAAAAAAATGGCTTCCATTGATAGAATGAAAAAAGATGGAACTTTCATGACATTATCTAAAAAAGAGCGTTTACAAGTTGATCGTTTAAGAGCAAAGTTAGAGAAAAACCTAGGTTCTATAAGTGATATGACTCGTTTACCAGGTGCTTTGTTTGTTGTTGATATTAAACGTGAGCATATCGCGATTAAGGAAGCTCAAAAATTAAACATTCCAATTTTTGCAATGGTAGATACCAACTCAGACCCACGTCAAGTTGATTATGTTATCCCAGCAAACGATGACGCTTCTAAATCAATAGATAAAATTTTATCTCATGTAACATCAGCAATAGCAGAAGGTTTAGCAGAACGCAAAGCCGAAAAAGAAGGTTCAGATTCTGATGAAGCGCCTAAAAAAGCTAAAAAAGCAGCTAAAAAAGCTGTGACATCTGAAGAAGAAGAATAAATAACGTTAACAAAACATATAAAAGTCGTTTAGTTCTTTTCTTTTTTGAAATTAAATTAAACGACTTTTTTTAAATTATAATAATTATGAGTACTACAGTAAAAATTACAGCAGCTGAAGTAAATAAATTAAGACAAGCCACTGGTGCAGGAATGATGGATTGCAAAAAAGCTTTAGTAGAAGCTGAAGGCGATTTTGATAAAGCCATTGAAGTTCTGCGTAAAAAAGGACAAAAAGTAGCTGAAAAAAGAGCTGACAGAGAGTCTTCTGAAGGCGCTGCTATAGCGAAAATAAATGCTGATGAAACCGAAGGCGTAGCCATTGTTCTAGGTTGTGAAACTGATTTCGTTGGAAAAAACGAAAATTTTGTATCCTTAGCCAACGATTTGGCTGAATTAGCTTTAAACTACAATACAAAAGAAGAATTTTTAGCGGCGGATTTCGGTGGTATGACAGTTGCCGATAAGTTAACCGAGCAAACTGGCGTTATTGGTGAAAAACTAGATATCACTAGTTTTGAAAAATTAAAGGCACCTTATGTGGGCTCTTATGTTCACATTAATAAAATTGCTGCTTTAGTTGGGTTATCTTCAAAAGTGAATAATGCTGAGACCTTAGTTAAAGATGTAGCTATGCAAGTGGCTTCAATGGGAGCAACCACCTTATCATATAAAGATTTTGATCCTGCTTTTATCGCCTCAGAAACGGAAGCAAGAATAGCAATAATTGAAAAAGATAATGAAGAGTTGGCTCGTTTAGGTAAAACATTAAAAAATGTTCCTAGCTATATTTCTATGGCCCAATTAACTCCTGAGGTTTTAGCAAAAGCTGAAGAAACTGCAAAAGCTGAGTTAAAAGCAGAAGGTAAACCAGAGCAAATTTGGGATAAAATTTTACCAGGTAAAATGGCTCGTTTCATCTCCGATAACACAACTTTAGATCAAGAAAAATGTTTATTAGATCAAACTTTCATTAAAGATGATAAAATAAACGTTGCTAAATATGTGTCGTCTTACGGAGAAGTTGAAATTACTGGTTTCAAACGAGTATCAGTAGGATAACACAAAAGCTCTTTTCTCAAAGAGAAAATCAGAATAACAAGCCACTACTTCATTAAAAGAGCGTAGTGGTTTTTTATATAAAAAAACCACTTTAGCAAATTAAGATATTGTTTATATTTGTTAAACTTTCAATGCTACTTATGAAATATAAAAGAATACTCCTAAAATTATCTGGCGAAGCTTTAATGGGAAAGCGTCAATATGGCATAGATCCAGAACGATTAGCAGAATATGCTCAAGACATTAAAACGATTACAGATAAAGGCGTGGAAGTTGCTATTGTTATTGGAGGTGGAAATATTTTTAGAGGTGTTGCCGGTGCTAGCAAAGGAATGGATAGAGTCCAAGGAGATCATATGGGTATGCTAGCTACTGTTATAAATGGATTAGCATTGCAGGGCGCTTTGGAAGATGCTGGTATAGCAACAAGGCTACAATCAGCTATCAAAATCAATGAGGTTGCCGAACCTTTTATTAGAAGAAGAGCCATGCGCCATTTAGAAAAAGGACGAGTTGTAATTTTTGGAGGTGGTACAGGAAATCCTTATTTTACAACAGATTCAGCTGCGGTTTTAAGGGCTATAGAAATTGAAGCAGATGTGATCCTAAAAGGAACACGTGTTGATGGAATTTACAACACCGATCCTGAGAAAGATGAAAAAGCAATTAAATTTAATTTTATATCTTTTGATGAAGTTTTACGCAAAGGTTTAAAAGTAATGGACACCACCGCTTTTACTCTTAGTCAAGAAAATGAGCTTCCTATTATTGTATTTGACATGAACAAGAAAGGTAATTTGCTTAAAGTTGTTTCTGGAGAAAAAGTAGGGACAGAAGTTAATGTTTAATTTGGCGTAATTTTTGAAACTTTGATACACAAAAAAGTTTAAACAATGAACGAAGACATACAATTTATATTAGACACGGCTAAAGAGGCTATGGATAATGCCATAAAGCACTTGGAAAAACAATTTGTTAACATTAGAGCAGGAAAAGCAAGTCCTGCAATGCTTGGCAGTGTTATGGTAGATTATTACGGGTCGCAAACACCTTTAAATCAAGTAGCTAATGTTAATACCCCCGATGGAAGAACCATAACTGTTCAACCTTGGGAAAAAAGTATGCTACAAGAAATTGAGCGTGGTATTGCCTATGCAAACTTAGGGTTTAACCCTATGAATAATGGAGAAACCATTATAATAAATGTTCCACCTTTAACAGAAGAACGCAGACGAGACTTGGCAAAGCAAGCAAAGGGAGAAGCTGAAGAAGCAAAAATTAGTATTAGAACAGCTCGTAAAGATGCCAATAACGAGATTAAGAAAAATGATGATATCTCTGAAGATTTAAAAAAGAATGCCGAAATAGACGTGCAAGAAATGACTGATAAGTACGTTAAAAAGGTTGATGACCTTTTCGAAAACAAAGAAAAGGAAATCATGACCGTTTAATATTCAAAAGCGACAATTTAGTCGCTTTTTTTAAACCCCTAGTTGGCCCAATTAATGTATAAATACCTCGTTCTATTTCTATTTGTTTTTTGTACGACACTAGTACACACACAGTCTTTAATAGAAACACCATATGAACCCGAACAAGATTCCCTTAAAAAAAGTGAGTTTTTAAAACAACTTGGTAACGGCTTTTTCCCAACTAGATATTTTAATTTTGATTTACGCTATTTAATAAAATTCAATCAGTACGAAGGTATAAGAACTGGTATTGGTATTGAAACGAATGATGCTTTCTCAGAAAAATACCGAATTAACAGTTATGTGGTTTATGGATTTAGAGACCATCGTTTTAAATACAGTATTGGAGGTGGTTTTAGACTTTCTGAAAAAACAAATACCTGGTTAAACCTTTCTTATACAGATGATTTACAAGAAACGGGAAGCACAAAGTTTTTAACCGATAAACGCTTCTTCCAGTTTTTTGAACCCCGTTTATTAAACATCGATTTGTTTCACAAGCACATTACAAAAGCTGTTAATTTGGAACATGAGCTATCTCTAAAATTATTAACCTCTACAGAATTTGCATTGAGTAAAATTGACCCAACTTATGCATACGGTTTCAATATTGAAGGAAATACTTTTGAGAATTTTGATTTAGCTACAACTAGAATAGCCTTTCAATGGAGCCCTTTTGATGAGGTAGAGGGTTTAGAAAAAGACATGAAAGATGGTTATCCAAAATTCACTTTTCAATATACAAAAAGTTTTAAAGATGTTATGAGTGGTGATTTTAATTTTTCAAAAATTGATTTTAGAACCATCCATAAATTTGGTGATGAAAACAATATGTTTTCTGAAATTACATTAGTTTCTGGGATTGCTTATGGAAATACGCCATTAACACATTTATATCATGCCTACCCTAATAATATTACAAAAGAAACCATTCTTCAAAGATTTTCGGTTGCTGGATTAAATAGTTTTGAAACCATGTTTTTCAATGAATTTTTTTCAGATAAATTTACTACTATTCAGCTAAAACATTTTTTAAAACCATTCAATATATCTCAACGTTATAAACCACAAATGGTGCTAATTACACGCTATGCTATTGGCGACATAGAAAACCCTGAAAGGCACCAAAACATAAGTTTTGAATCTCTTAAAAAAGGATACACAGAATCTGGTTTTGAAATCAATAAATTACTTTTTGGCTTTGGTTTAAGTTTTACTTACAGATATGGTGCTTATCACTTACCAGAATTTAGCGATAATATTGCTTTTAAGTTTACATTTAACGTCTCTTTATAAGGTAATATACTTGTTTTTTCTACCTTTGCGCAACTTTTAACCGTAGCATGTTTAAACTTTTTACTAACACCTTTTGGGATGTTATCGCAAGATTGATTTTACGTAACAAAATCATCATTCTTGCAGGTATCCTTTTAGCCACTTTTCTGTTTAGCCAGAAATGGGAAAACATGCGCTTTACCTATACCGAGGCTAATTTATTGCCCGATGATCATGAGGTTAATGTTACTTATACCCGTTTTTTAAAAACCTTTGGAGAAGAAGGTAATTTGATTGTTTTAGGGGTTAAAGACAGCACACTTTTCACTGTTGAAAAACTAAATGCTTGGAATAAACTTTCAAACGATTTTAAAAAGCATGATGCTGTTGAAACTGTTGTTTCCATTAAAGACCTCCAAAAACTTATCAAAGACACAAAAAATGAAAAGTTTACTTTAGAACCTTTCATCAAAGATTCTATTAAGTCCTCAACACAAATTGAAACTTTACAAAACGAACTTTTTAAACAGTATCCTTTTTATGACAATTTTCTTTTTAATAAAGAATCAAAAACCATTAGAACTGCTATATACCTTAATAAGGATATCGTAAATACATCGGCAAGAAAAGACTTTGTTATCAATACTCTAATACCTACTATAAATAATTTTGAAACCACCCATAATTTAGATGTAAGAATATCTGGAATGCCATATATCCGCACTTTAAATTCTCAAAATATTGTGGATGAAATTGGCAAATTTATTATAGCGGCTTTATTAGTTACGTCTCTTATTTTCTTCTTCTTTTTTAGATCTTTTAGAGCCACTTTCATTTCGCTTATCGTAGTTTGTATTGGTGTGATGTGGACACTAGGTATTATAGGTTTATTAAATTATGAAATTACTGTTTTAACCGCACTTATTCCACCTCTCATTATTGTAATTGGTATTCCCAACTGTATATTTTTGATTAATAAATATCAGCATGAAGTTAAATTACATGGCAACAAAGTAAAATCGTTACAGCGCGTTATTACTAAAATTGGCAATGCCACTTTAATGACTAACGTAACTACAGCTTCTGGTTTTGCAACCTTTATACTGACGGAAAGTAAACTTTTAAAGGAATTTGGCATTGTAGCCTCATTAAGTATTTTAGCTATTTTCATTTTATGCTTACTTATTATTCCAATTATTTACACGTTTTTACCTTATCCTAAAGATCGGCATTTAGAGCATCTTAACAAGCGTTGGATTGGAGGTTTTGTTGATTGGATGGAACACATGGTAAGGCAAAAAAGAATAGCTATTTATATAACGTCAGTAGCTCTATTGGTAGTTAGTATTATAGGGATTTATCAAATAAAAATTTCAGGTAGCTTAATTGAAGATATGCCTCAAGATTCAAAATTTGTCAATGATATTCGCTTTTTTGAAGAAGAGTTTAATGGCATAATGCCTTTAGAATTTATGATTGATACCAAACGTAAGAAAGGTGTTATGAAACTTTCTACCCTAAAACGTATGGAAGAACTAGAGGATTTGATTGCTGAAACTCCTGAATTATCAAAACCTATATCGGTGGTTGGTTTGGTTAAATATTCGAAACAAGCATATTATAACGGTAACCCCAAATTTTATCAATTACCAACCTTACAAGAAAATAGCTTTATTTTATCCTATGCGAAAAACTCATCTTCAAATGTTGATTTACTTAAAAACTTTGTAGATAGTACAGGACAATTCGCTCGCATTACCACCTTTATGAAGGATATTGGCACGGATAAAATGGAACGGATTGAAGAAAATATACAAACTAAAATAGATAAAGTATTCCCGAAAGAACAATATAATGTTACCATGACGGGTAAAGCCTTGGTATTCCAAAAAGGAACAAAATACTTGGTTAAAAACCTTGCTATTTCATTATCATTGGCCATTTTATTAATCGCGTTATTCATGGCCTATATGTTTAGGTCTGGAAGAATGATTATTGTTTCATTGATTCCAAATCTACTTCCACTACTTGTTACAGCAGGTTTAATGGGTTATTTAGGCGTTCCAATAAAACCTTCCACTATACTGGTTTTTAGCATAGCCTTTGGTATTTCGGTTGATGATACCATTCACTTTTTGGCTAAATACAGACAAGAGTTACAAGCAAATCATTGGAAAATCAAAGTATCGGTTTATGGTGCTTTACGTGAAACAGGAGTTAGCATGTTTTATACTTCTATTGTATTGTTTTTTGGGTTTTCTGTATTTACCATTTCCAGTTTTGGTGGCACAGTGGCATTAGGAGCCTTAGTGTCTGCCACCCTACTTTTTGCTATGTTATCAAACTTACTACTATTGCCATCTTTATTATTATCCTTAGAACGTAGCATCGCCAACAAAGAGGTGTTAAGGGAACCATCTATTAATATTATTCCTGAAGAAGACGAGGAAGAGTAAATTTAGATATCTTTTTTAATCTAGTTGTAATGAAAAGCCAATGTGCTTTTTTATCTTTACAATATAAATTTTAATATATGCAAACAAGAACCGTTTCAGAATTACTGTCACAAGAAATTGTTATACCAGAGGTAGAAATTAAAGGATGGGTAAGAACCTTTAGAGCTAATAGATTTATAGCTTTAAATGATGGCTCAACCTTAAATAATATACAATGTGTGGTTGATTTTGAAAAGTTTGATGAAGCCCTTTTAAAACGTGTTACTACAGGGGCCGCTATCCATGTTAAAGGTGAATTAGTTGAAAGCCAAGGGCAAGGGCAAAAAGTAGAAATACAAGTTAATGAATTATTTGTTTTAGGAGATTCCGATCCTGAAACCTATCCTATTCAACCAAAAAAACACTCCTTTGAGTTTTTACGGGAAAATGCCCATTTACGTACTCGCACCAATACATTTAGTGCAGTGATGCGTTTGCGTTCTGCATTATCCTTTGCTATTCATAAATACTTTAATGATAACGGATTTTACTACATGCACGCCCCAATTATTACAGGTAGTGATGCCGAAGGTGCAGGCGAAATGTTCCAAGTAACCAGTCTTGATATCAAAAATCTGCCAAAAGATGAAACTGGAAATATAGATTATTCAAAAGATTTCTTTGGCAAGGAAACCAATTTAACCGTTTCGGGTCAGTTAGAAGCTGAAACTTATGCCATGTCTCTTGGTAAAGTTTATACCTTTGGGCCAACCTTCAGAGCTGAAAATTCAAACACATCGCGTCATTTGGCAGAATTTTGGATGATTGAACCAGAAGTGGCTTTTATGGATCTTGCTGGCAATATGGATTTGGCGGAAGATTTTATGAAATATGTAATTTCTTATGTGCTTAAAAATAATCGTGAAGATTTAGAGTTTTTGAACAAACGCTTACAAGATGAAGAAAAAGGCAAACCACAATTAGAGCGAAGTGATATGAATTTAATTGAAAAATTAAACTTTGTAACTGATAATCATTTTAAACGTGTAAGTTATACCGAAGCCATAGACATTCTTCGTGATAGTAAACCCAACAAGAAAAAGAAATTCAAATATTTAATTGATGATTGGGGCACCGATTTGCAAAGTGAACACGAACGCTATTTAGTTGAAAAACACTTTAACTGCCCGGTAATCTTATTTGATTATCCAGCCAATATTAAAGCCTTTTACATGCGATTGAATGATGACGGAAAGACCGTGCGTGCTATGGACATCCTATTCCCAGGCATTGGTGAAATTGTGGGTGGTGCGCAACGTGAGGAACGATTGGATGTTTTAAAACAAAAAATGGCCGCCATAAATATTCCTGAGGAAGAACTTTGGTGGTATTTAGATTTGCGTAAATACGGAACGGCTGTTCATTCAGGTTTTGGTTTAGGTTTTGAGCGCTTGGTGATGTTTGTAACTGGAATGAGTAATATAAGGGATGTAATTCCCTACCCTAGAACACCTCAAAATGCAGAATTTTAAAATAGTTTTGAAACTTGACATAACTTTGGTAACCTAATTCCTTTTTTTATATTTGATTAAACCACCTTAAATCGAAACATGCTTAAACAACATTTACAATTTAAACTGTCGCAAAAACTGTCGCCTCAACAAATTCAATTGATGAAATTGATACAGTTGCCTACACAGGCTTTTGAGCAACGTTTAAAGCAAGAATTAGAGGAAAACCCTGCACTTGAAGGTGGTAAAGAAGAGATTGAAAGTGATTATGATTCTGATTTGGATAATTCTGGTGAGGACTTTAACGATAGTGAATCTATTGGGAACGATGACATTAATGTAGATGAGTATTTAAGTGACGATGAAATACCAGATTATCGTACCCAAGCAAATAATTATAGTAGCGATGATGAAGAAAAAACGATGCCCTATGCTGCTGGAACGTCTTTTACCCAACATTTAATAAGTCAGCTAAACACTTATCGATTAAATGACGAGGAACGTGAAATTGCTGAATTTTTAGTAGGTAGTATTGATGAAAGTGGTTATATAAGGAGGGATTTAAGTGATATCATGGATGATTTAGCATTCACCCAAAATGTTTATACTACAGAAGAAAACATTAAAAAAGTTTTAAAAATTGTTCATCAATTAGATCCCGCAGGTGTAGGTGCTAGAAATTTACAAGAATGTTTAAGTATCCAACTACACCGAAAAGAAAAAACCCCGGACACCGAATTAGCTATAGATATTATTGATAATTCCTTCGACCAGTTTACAAAAAAGCATTACAAAAAGTTACTGCAGAAATTTGATGTTTCGGAAATTCAACTCAAAGATGCTATTTCAGAAATTGAGCACTTAAATCCAAAACCAGGTGGTTCCTATTCTGGTAACAATAGAATTGTTGAGCATGTAGTGCCAGATTTCGCTATAAGAATTGTTGATGGTGAACTTGAATTGACACTAAATGGCAGAAATGCTCCCGAGCTTCACGTGTCTAGGGAATATAATAACATGTTAAAAGGTTATAAAGATTCCAAAGATAAATCGCAATCGCAAAAAGATGCAGTAGTCTTCATAAAACAAAAATTGGATGCCGCCAAATGGTTTATTGAAGCTATTAAACAGCGTCAGCAAACCCTATTTATAACTATGAGTGCCATTATGCACTACCAAAGCGAGTACTTTTTAACAGGTGATGAGCGTAACCTAAGACCCATGATTCTTAAAGATATTGCAGATGAAATAAATATGGATGTCTCAACTGTTTCTAGAGTAGCCAATAGTAAATACGTTGATACACCTTACGGTACCAAATTGATTAAGGAGTTCTTTTCAGAATCCATGAAAAACGACCAAGGTGAAGACGTTTCAACTAGAGAAATAAAAAAGATTTTAGAAACTGTTATTGAAGAAGAAAACAAGAAAAAACCTTTAACTGATGAAACCTTAGCAAAAATCTTAAAAGATAAAGGTTACCCTATTGCTCGTAGAACAGTGGCGAAATACAGAGAACAACTGGATATTCCTGTAGCTAGGTTGCGTAAAAAAATATAATGGACAAGGTTCTAAAAAGTGTCTCGTATATTTTCCATCCATTAATAATGCCACTTTTAGGTGTTATTTTTTATTTTTCTAAATCCCCACGTTTTATTCCAGAGGAAGTTGTTCAAGCCAAATTAATTTCTCTCTTTATACTCACGATTATACTGCCCATTTTGCTCTATTTTCTTTTAAAAACTTTAGGCAAGGTAAAATCAATAAAATTAGTAACAACGAATGAGAGAATTTATCCTTTAATGCTTAACAGCGTTATTATTATATTGGTATTAAAGCGTATTGTAACGCCCTCTCAAGTTGTAGAGCTTTATTATTTCTTTTTAGGCATACTTCTATCTAACCTAGCTTGCCTGATACTAGCAATATTTAAATTTAAAGCAAGTATACATATGATAGCTATATCTGGTATAACTATGTTTTTTATAGCATTAAGCATTCATTTTAATATCAATATTAATGGAACTTTGGCGTTAATGAGTATTATTATGGGTGCCGTAGCAACATCTAGATTGCATGTAAAGGCACATACTGCTATAGAACTTGTTCTTGGTATTTTTATTGGAGTTATCCCGCAGTTGGTCTTAGTTAATTACTGGCTATAAAATATAAAACATAAGGCCCACTTTAATCGCATTCATCTCAATTCTTCTTCCGTTAAGCTGAGCTTCTTTTGAGAAAATTGGATTTAATCCATAGTACAAATATAAATTCCAGGTATTATAACCCGCACTTAGTGTTAAACCATATTGTAAATTATTGAAGTCTTTGTTGTTATTATATTTAATAGTTCCTAAATCCCCTTTATACTTTGTTGTATTCGTAAAGACATATCCAAGTTTAAAACCCATATAAATACGCCAAAAATTATAATCCGTTGGGGTTGAAGTTCTCCATCTAAACTCAATGGGCAATTCAATTAAATGATTCGAAAACTTGTTTTTAATAAAACTGTTTTTATCAAGAATTTCGTAGGTCAAATTGCCACTTCCATCTTTATTTATGAGTAAATTTTGATTAAATGAATTTGCCGAATAACCAAGACCAATCCCAATTGCGATATCTCTTTGTTTATTGATGGGAATATCTTTGATAAACCCTAAATGAAATCCTAATGAGAACCCGCTTTGAGAAAGGTTATTGGGTAATTTACCAATTAAATTATAAGTTATTCCTGCATAAAATTGGTCTTCTTTATAAAGTGAATCAACTTCTTTTTCTTCAATTTCTTGAGCAAAACATAAAGTTCCGCTTAATAAAAACATATGAATTATAATAGCATATTTCATTAAAATAGTAATTATTATTTTCCTCTTAAATGATAACATCTTAATGACATATTAAATTACAAAGCTATAAAAATTAAAAGGCGTTTTGAAATTATCAAAACGCCCTTTATATAAAATTAAGAAAGTAAAATTAATTTCTTCCAAAAACGCTACCTTTCTTGGTAGTGTAGTTTATTTTTAGTGCATTAACTTTACGTAGTTCTTGTTTAATATCGCCAATTAAGCCCATATTAGCATCACTATCTACTTTCAATGCAGTTGTTAAAAACGGGATTAATTCTTCTCGTTTGGAAGCCCGCTCAGCTGCAATAAAAGCTGCAATATCTCTTACATCAGCAAATTTATCATTTAATTGAATTTTAGCCTCAGTTCCATATTGTTTGTAATTAGCGCTTGGTTTTCCTGCATAAATATACATAACCAAATCTTTCTTATCTAATTTCTCAACCTGATCTGCAAATGGCAAATTATTCTCTATCATTAAGGTGTTTTGCCTCATAACTGTGGCAACCATAAAAAAGAACAATAGCATGAATACAATATCTGGTAAAGCTGCTGTATTTACTGCTGGAATTTCACCTCCCTTTTTCTTTTTAAATTTAGACATATTTATAGATGTTAAATTTTAAATTATTGTACTTCTGAAAGTTTTTGAGGATATTCAATTTTAATTTGTTCTATCTGCTCTTTCAACTTTGTTTTATTTCCTGGCCAGTTTACATCATTATAATTGGCTTCCATTTCTGCAAAGGATTTTCCATATAATGATTGGGCTCTGGAATCTCTCAACTGATTATAAGCTGCTACTAATTCGTTTTGTACAGCTATATAAGTTTTGTAAGTAGTCTCACGATCGTTCTTCAAAGAAATAATTGCTTTATCTGGGTTATCAGAAGATGAAGGATCTTTTTTTCCTTTGCAATAATCGCAAGTTCCGTCTCCACCGTTATCTAAAAACTCAACAGCTGCTTTTCTTAAATTTTTAAGTTCCATCAACTCGTCTTCCACGAGCAACTGGTCCTTACCGTTCACTAAAACAGTAAAGATATTTTTCTGCTTGATAATTACATCTTCTTCAGACTCTTCGATAGGTGGAAGTTTTCTGTTAATACCAGAATCTGTTTCTATAGTTGTTGTTACTAAGAAGAAAATTAATAATAAGAAAGCAATGTCGGCCATGGAGCCTGCATTTACTTCTGGTGCTGCTCTTTTTGCCATAATTTATTTATTAAATAGTTTTTTAGCTCCTCCATATAACATAGAACCTATAGCTAGTATAGCTAAAAGATAAAATGCATATAAACCGGCTCCAACATTCTTAGAAATAGATTCTGTAATTCCGAGCCCTTTATCATTAAATGGCTTCAAATCTAAATCTGTACCAGAAGAAATAACATATGATATTATAACAACTGCTAAAAAGGCACCAACAGTCATGAGCGTTTTCTTAATGTTTCCAGCAAATAGACCTTTAACTACAAATAAAACAACTAGTAATAATACTATACCCAAAACAGTATAGGCTACATAAAGCATATTACCACTCATACTTTCAGCGTTCTCATCGCTACCTGCCATTATCATTAGCGCAAAAATAGCACCAATAATAGCTAGGGCGAAAGCCACTATTTTTATTATTTTGTGTAAATTCATAATTCCTTTATTTAATTATATTATTATTTTTTGTTTCTAATCAATAGATCCATTAACGTGATAGAAGCATCTTCCATATCGTTAACAATACTATCAATTTTAGCAATAATATAATTGTAAAAAATTTGAAGTATAATAGCCACCACAAGACCAAATACGGTTGTTAAAAGTGCTACCTTAATACCTCCAGCTACAAGTGACGGTTGCATATCTCCAGCAGCTTCAATTTTATCAAAAGCTTGAATCATACCTATTACCGTACCCATGAAACCAAGCATTGGTGCTAGTGCAATAAATAATGAAATCCAAGATACATTTTTCTCTAATTGTCCCATTTGTACGCCACCGTAAGCCACAACCGCTTTCTCAGCAGCATCTAATCCTTCATCTGTTCTATCTAAACCCTGGTAGTAAATTGAAGCAATGGGTCCTTTTGTATTTCTACAAACTTCTTTTGCAGCTTCAACTCCGCCAGAAGCTAAAGCATCCTCAACATCTTGAGTTAATTTTTTAGTGTTGGTAGTTGAAAGATTTAAAAAGATAATTCTTTCTATAGCAATTGCTAATCCTAAAATCAAACATAACAATACAATACCCATGAATCCCGGGCCTCCTTCAATAAAGCGCTTTTTTAATTCTTGATGAAATCCAAGTTCTTCAGCAGGTGCTGCGTCTTCATCTTGTGTCATACTGGCTACAGTTGTTACAGCTGTACTTGTGTTAGCAATTGTAGTTGCATTAGCAGTTCCGAATGCCATTATTCCTGTAATGGCAAGGATAGAAAATAATCTTTTCATGTTCTAGATCTTAATTTTATTAGTTAAAGTGTTAAAGATATAAAAAAAAAGCAATTAAAAATAAAAATAACAGCAGAGAGGAAGGGATTCGAACCCTCGATACCCTTTTGAGGTATACACACTTTCCAGGCGTGCGCCTTCGACCACTCGGCCACCTCTCTATATTTTTAGTTACTTTAATTTAGCGTGTCAAATAACAAAAAAAACTTTGAACACTAAAATTTTAACCGTTAATTTTAAGTGATTTCTCCACGTAATGAAGTTTCGTACATGGTTTTGAATACTTTACGAGGTGTTTTCAGCCCCAAGAGGCACATAAGTTTACCAACAGCAGCTTCGGTAGTAATATCTTTTCCAGAAATAACTCCTATTTTTTTCAATTGACTACTAGTTTCGTAATGCCCCATCATTACGCTACCACCTGAGCATTGTGTAATATTTATTATGTAAATACCTTTAAAAATGTTTTCTTTCAATAAATCAATAAACCATTTTTCTGTTGTACAGTTTCCTGCTCCGTAAGTTTCAATAATTACTGCCTTAAGATTTGGAATATTAAAAACACTTTCAAAAACCGCTTTTGTAATACCTGGAAACAGTTTTATCAATGCTATATTTTCATCCAGATTCTTATGAACAATTAATTTTTTTCTAGTATTTGGCTTGAATAAATATTCATGGTTAATTTTTAAATACACTCCTGATTCAGCTAAATCCGGATAATTTAATGAGGCAAATGCCTGAAAGTGCTCTGCATTTATTTTTGTTGTTCTATTTCCTCGGTATAATTTATATTCAAAATACAAGCATACTTCCTTTATAGCAGGTTTACCTTTAACCTGCATTGAGGCCACTTGAATTGAAGTAATTAAATTTTCTTTAGCATCGGTACGTAAATCACCAATAGGTAATTGAGAACCTGTAAACACTACTGGTTTTGCTAAATTTTCCAACATAAAACTTAATGCTGATGCTGAATAACTCATGGTATCGCTTCCGTGAAGAATCACGAAACCATCAAAAGCATTGTAGCGGTTTTCAATAATTTCTACTATTTGAACCCAGTATTTCGGATTCATATTACTGGAATCTATAGGTTTTTCAAATGAAACTGTATCTATATTACAGTCTAAAAGTTGTAATTCAGGTATTTTATCTAGCAGTGTTTTAAAATCGAAAGCTCTCAAAACACCTGTTTTAAAATCTTTTACCATACCTATAGTGCCCCCAGTATAAATAAGTAATATTTTGGGTTTTGAATTGCTCATATTTTAAATTTTAAAAATATCTTTTGAGTTTTCTGTGGTTATTCTTGCTATTTCCTCTTGAGGAATATTATAAATTTCTGATAATTTTTCTAGAACCTTTAATATATATACACTTTCATTGCGCTTTCCTCTATAAGGAACTGGTGCTAAATAGGGCGAATCGGTTTCCAAAACAATATGTTCTAAATCAATTTGATGCAAAAATTGATCAATCTTGCCGTTTTTAAAGGTTGTAACGCCTCCTATACCTAATTTCATGTTATAAGAAATAGCTTTATAGGCTTGCTCTACAGATCCTGTAAAGCAATGGAAAATACCGAATAAATTATCATCCTTTTCGGTTTCTAAAACCTCAAATATTTCATCAAAAGCCTCTCTACAGTGAATTACTATCGGGAGCTTATGTTTTTTTGCTAGATTGATTTGATATTTAAAAGCTTCTTTTTGGATATTTAATGTTGATTTGTCCCAATATAAATCGATACCAATTTCACCAATGGCATAAAATTTCCTTGATGCCAGCATCTGCTCAACAAATTTTAACTCTTCTTCATAGTTGCCTTTAACATGTGTGGGATGCAAACCCATCATTAAAAAGATATTTTCAGGGAAAGCTTTTTCAAGTTCTAGCATAGCTTGGATGTAGGTAGAATCTATTGCAGGAATAAAAAATCGTGAAATGCCCTTATCAATAGCTCGATTTATCATCTCGTTTCTATCTTCATCAAAAGCTTCACTGTATAAATGTGTATGAGTATCAGTAATTATCATTTTGTAAAAATAAATGTTTTTACATGATTATATTTGTTTAAAATTAATTTGATAAGATGCTCAAGGAATTTCTTTTAGAAAAAGGCTATACTAAAATAAAATTACACCTTACTAAAACCAATCATTTTGAAATTAAAGCAACCATCAATGGCAAAGAAGGCTTATTTATTTTAGATACAGGTGCATCAAGTTCATGCGTGGGTTTTGAGGCTATTGAAAACTTTAAACTAGAAGCGGAAGACTCTATAATTAAAGCTGCTGGCGCAGGTGCTATTGATATGGACACCAAAATGTCTAAAAAAAATGAAGTTAAAATAGGTAAATGGTCTAACAAAAAAGTTGTATTGGTTTTATTTAATCTTACCCATGTAAATACAGCATTAGTGAACCATAATTCAAAACCAGTAGATGGTATAATAGGGGCTGATATTTTAAAAAAAGGGAAAGCCATAATAGATTATGAAAAGAAATATTTATATTTAAAATTATAAATTAACAGCAAAAAATAGCTTAAAAAATTAATGAACACCTCCATTGTTATTGCAGATGATCATCCTTTAATGTTGCGTGGTTTAACCGATTTTTTAACCTCTAAAGGCTATCACATTGTTGGAAGTGCAACCGATGGGAATAGAGCCTACAACTTGATAGTAAAATTAAAACCCAAAATTGCGATTCTTGACATAAGAATGCCCCATAAAACAGGTTTGGAAATTGCGGAAGCCTGTAAAAAAAACAACTTACCAACTAAAATTATACTTATTACTTTTGATAAAGAGGAAGCGCTTTATGATAAAGCTAAAGAGTTTAATGTTTACGGATATATTTTAAAAGAATTTGCAATTGAAGAAATTGAAATCTGTATTGAAAATGTAGTAAACAACAAACCTTATTTTAGTGAAGAAATAGCCCATTATTTAAAAGTTAATAACATAGAGAAAAAACCTGAAACTATAGATTTGCTAACAAAATCTGAATTAAAAATAGTAAAGCTCATTTCAGAAAACAAAACTAGTCATGATATAGCGAAAGAGTTATCTATATCGGTTCGAACGGTTGACAAACACCGTAGCAATATTGTTGCTAAAGTAGGCTTAGATGACAAACCAACCTCACTAACCATATGGGCAGGGTTAAATAAAGCTTATTTATAAAAATACGTAGAAGTACGTATTTTTTTTATCCGTAACATAAACTACATTTACAGTGCTATTAATTAGTTCTTAGGGAGAATTATAGAAAGCTCTAAACCGTAACGGTTTAGAGCTTTCGCCTTTTATAGAGTTTCTTTCTTTAAAAATACGTAGAAGTACGTATTTGTTTTCACAATGAACTCTTTTACTTTTACAAAGCTATTAGTCAACTCTTTTTTGAGAGATTTTTTAAAGGAAACTCTGTGTCTTTAAAAGCACAGAGTTTCTAATAAAAACCTTTTGAAAAAATTTATTTAACCCCATGGAAAAAGAAAATAATCTTATCAATAAATATTGTTTAATAGGCTTAGTGGCTTTAATTGTGGTGATTATTTCTATCAATATCATTGTTCTTTTTATTTAGTTAGTTATTTTTCAAAAAAAAGGTGTTGCATAGATATGTAACACCTTTTTTTATTTTTGTTTATTGGTTTTATCTCTTATAACTCCAAAGCTTTTTTTACATCATTATTCATTAATAATTCAACAGGATTTTCCAAAGCTTCTTTTACGGCCACCAAAAAGCCCACACTTTCTTTACCATCAATAATTCTGTGATCATAAGATAAAGCTACGTACATAATGGGTCGAATTTCCACTTTACCATTTACGGCAACAGGACGCTCCACTATGTTATGCATCCCTAAAATACCGCTTTGAGGAGGATTTATTATAGGCGTTGATAACATACTACCAAATACACCCCCGTTAGAAATGGTGAATGTTCCGCCAGTCATTTCATCTACGGTTATTTGTCCGTCACGTGCACGAATAGCTAAACGTTTTACTTCACTTTCAACGCCTCTAAAACTTAAGTTTTCTGCATTTCGCATGACTGGAACCATGAGTCCTTTTGGTCCAGAAACCGCTATACTGATGTCGCAAAAATCGAATGAAATCATCTCTTGACCATCTATCATAGAGTTAACAGCGGGATACATTTTTAATGCTCTGACCACCGCTAGAGTGAAGAAACTCATAAAACCTAAACTTACACCATGTTTGGCTTTAAAGTTTTCTTTGTGCTCATTGCGTAAATTGAAAATAGGTGACATATCAACCTCATTAAAGGTTGTTAACATGGCTGTCGTATTTTTGGCTTCCACAAGTCGCTCTGCTACTTTACGACGTAACATAGACATTTTACTTCTAGAGGTACTTCTATTTCCTCCCGATGGAGTTCCCATTGAAGGTACAGCTTTTACTGCATCCTCTTTGGTGATTCTTCCGTCTTTACCAGTTCCAGAAACCGATTTGGAATCTATCCCTTTTTCATCTAAAATCTTTTTTGCCGCAGGACTCGCAGTACCAGTTGCATAAGTTTTAGTTTCTGTAGTTGCAGGTTGTGGTTTTTCTGATTTTGGAGTTTCTTCTTTTTTCTCTTCTTTTGAAGACGGACTGCCTTCAGGCTTTTTCCCATCAGTGTCAATTAAGCAAACAACAGCTCCTACCTCAACAGCATCTCCTTCTTCTGCTTTAAGTGTAATAATTCCACTAACTTCAGCAGGCAATTCAAGAGTTGCCTTATCACTATCAACCTCAGCAATAGCTTGGTCTTTTTCCACATAATCGCCATCTTCAACTAGCCATGTTGCTATTTCTACTTCGGTTATAGATTCCCCTGGCGAGGGTACTTTCATTTCTAAAATCATTGATTTATAATTTTAATAGTGTTTTTTAATTTTTATTCTTCTATATCAAAAACCGCGTTAATAACGCGCTGTTGCCTTCTTTTATCACGTGTACTGGAACCTGGAGCGGGAACAGAACTGTAGGGTCTTGATTTCACTTCAAGCTTAACCAAATCAATACGTTGCGCCATGTGCGTCCATGATCCCATGTTTTTTGGTTCCTCTTGTGCCCAGATGTATTTTGTAACATTTGGATATCTATCAATAACAGCTTGTATTTTTTGCATATGCAAAGGAAATAATTGTTCTATCCTTACCAAAGCAACTTCTTTAGTAGCTAATTCTTCCCTTTTTTCTAACAAATCGTAATAGAACTTACCTGTACAGAATACTAATTTTTTTACGTCTTTTGGATTTATATTATCGTCTATAACTTCTTGGAACTCACCAGCTGCTAATTCATTTAATGATGATACAGCTTTTGGATGGCGCAATAAACTTTTGGGAGTAAAGACAATTAATGGTTTTCTGAAATCACGTTTCATTTGACGCCGAAGTAAATGATAAAAATTCGCAGGCGTTGTACAATCTGCAACCGTCATATTATCCACGCCGCAAAGTTGTAAAAAACGTTCCATTCTAGCCGATGAATGTTCTGAACCTTGGCCTTCGTAACCATGAGGCAATAAAACAACAATTCCATTTTGGGACTTCCATTTATCTTCAGCTGCTGATAAGTATTGATCAAAAATTATTTGGGCACCATTACTAAAATCTCCAAACTGTGCTTCCCAAATGGTTAATGTATTAGGGTTTGCCATGGCATAACCATAGTCAAAACCTAACACCCCATACTCTGATAAAAAGGAATTGTAAATATCCATTTTACCTTTATTATTAGGATTGGTGTTTAAAAGATTGATGCGTTCTTCGGAAATTTCATCACGCATTATAGCGTGCCTATGGCTAAAGGTACCGCGTTCAACATCTTGACCTGAAATACGGACATTAAAGCCTTCTTCCATTAAACTTCCGTAAGCCAAGGTTTCTGCCATCCCCCAGTCTAAAGTATCAGTTTCAAATACCATTTTAGCTCGACCCTCAAGAATTCGTTCTGCTTTTCGTAAAAACTTGACGCCTTTTGGAACCGTTGAAACCACTTTAGAAATGTTTTCTAATTTATCTTTTGGATAAGTAGTGTCTTCATTTTCAAGCATTGCTTCTGACCCTTTACGTTTGAAATCTGTCCAACGTTCTTGCATAAACTCCCTAACTATTGATGCGTCAGCTTCTTTGGACTTATTGTATTCATTTTCTAAAGTTTCTTTAAAATCATCTACAATTTTATCAACATAGGCTTTATCAATAGTGTTTTCAGATATTAACTTTTTAGAATAAATTTCAAACGGATTGGGGTGTTTTGCTATTTCCTTATATAGTTTGGGTTGTGTAAAACGAGGTTCATCTCCTTCATTATGACCATATTTTCTGTACCCCAACAAATCAATATAAACATCCTTTTTGTAGCGCATTCTATATTCCAAAGCTAACTCAACAGCATGAACCACAGCTTCTGCATCATCAGCGTTTACATGTAATACAGGTGAAAGGGTTACTTTTGCAACATCGGTACAATAAGTACTTGAACGTGCATCTAAATAGTTTGTAGTAAAACCTATTTGATTGTTAACTACAATATGAATGGTTCCACCTGTTTTATACCCATTTAATTGACTCATTTGTGCTACTTCATACGCAATACCTTGACCAGCAATAGCTGCATCACCATGCACTATGATGGGAATGATTTTAGAATTATCTCCACCATAATCACTATCGATTTTTGCTCGAGTAATTCCTTGAGCTACAGATGCAACAGTCTCAAGATGCGATGGATTTGGCACCAAATTCATCTTAATATTTTTACCATTTTGATAGGTTTTATCTAAGGTTAACCCCAGGTGATATTTAACGTCACCATCAATATTTTCATCTTCAAAATCTTTTCCATCAAACTCACTAAAAAGTTCGCGCATGGGCTTTCTAAAAATATTAACCAATGTGCTTAATCGGCCACGATGTGCCATTCCTAAAACACACTCTTTTACACCGTACTTTTCGACGGAATAAAAAAGCACATTACTTATAGCAGGAATCAAAGACTCCCCTCCTTCTAACGAAAAGCGTTTTTGACCTACATATTTGGTTTGCAAAAAGTTTTCGAAGTTAACAGCTTGGTTTAATTTTGAAAGTATATATTTTTTAGTGTCGACCGAAAAATTAGGTTGGTTATCATTTTTATTGAGTTGGTTTTGCCACCATTTAATAACCTCAGGATTGCGCAAATACATATACTCAACCCCAATAGAGTCGCAATAAATGCGCTCTAAATGTTTAACAATTTCGCGTAAGGTTTGCGCTCCAATACCCAAAATTTCACCGGCATTGAAAACCGTATCTAAATCGCTTTCTGATAAATCAAAATTGTGCAATTCTAGCGTGGGTGTGTAACTTCTTCTTTCACGAACGGGGTTTGTTTTAGTAAACAAATGCCCTCGCATTCTATAACCATCAATAAGCCTAACTACATGGAATTCTTTTTGGACATACTCGGGTATTTGTGTTGAAACACCTTCAACAATTTCACCATTTAAACCATAGTTTTCACTACCAAAATCATAACCTTGAAAAAAGGCTCTCCAACTAGGTTCAACAGTATCCGGATTTTGTAAATATTGGTCGTATAAATCAGCAAAATAAGCTGTATGAGCTGCGTTTAAGAATGAAAATTTATCCATTGTTTCTTATAATCCCGTTTGGGTTAGTCAAAATATTCAGCAAAAATACAACTTTTACTAAAATTAGATGTTTCTTTAACTATATTTATAATGGATATTGTTATTTTAATTAAACGATGGCATATCCCTGTTAAATTTTTGATTTTACCTTAAATTCCTATGATTTCATTTTTTAATTCTGTAAGAAAAACAATTGTGCTTTTAATAGCATTTTCATGCTATATTCTGTGCTCAAGAGCACAAAGTGAAAGCAGTAATTTTTGGAACCAAGTAAGATATGGAGGCGGTGTAGGACTCAACTTTGGTGACGGTTTTTTTAGCGCCACGTTGGCACCAAGTGCTATTTATGAATTTAATAATTATTTTGCTCTTGGCCTCGGTCTTAACGCTACGTTTAATAATCAAAAAAGTGTTTATAAATCGACTATTTTAGGGGGTAGTTTAATTTCTTTGTTTAATGTTATTCCTGAGTTACAGTTATCAGCTGAATTTGAAGAACTCAACGTGAATAGACGCTATAATGTTAATTTGAATATTCCTGATGACAACTATTGGTCGCCTGCGTTGTTTTTGGGCGCTGGTTATAGAAGTGGTAATATTACTTTTGGTGTTAGATACGATGTTTTGTTTGACCGTGAAAGGAGTATTTATTTGGATCCTTGGGCACCTTTTATGAGATTTTATTTTTAACTCATAAAGGAAGAAATGATTGCCCTAAATTAATATCGTTAGATAAATCTTCTATAGTCTTTTGGTTAAGGTGTTTTAGGATGTTATCTCTGGATATACTAAGAATATTGTGCAAGGGGCAAGGCTTTTCTTCATTACAGGTATCTAAGCTTAGCATGCATGATTTCAGGGTTTTTTCCCCATCAATGGCGTGAATTATTTTCATTATTGAAACCTTGAAATTTTCATTATTTAAATAAAATCCTCCTCTAGGTCCTCTAGTAGAGGATATAATCTTTTCCTTAACTAACTTCTGCAATAATTTAGCAATATAAGGCTTGGGTACATTTATAGGATTAGCAATATCCTTAACCATTACCTTTTTTCCCCTTTTGGAGTTTACGGCTATAAATAAAACGGCTTTAATTGCATATTTTGAAGAGTTTGAAAGCATTTTTAAGTATTAAATTTCAAACAAATATAAAAAAGATATTTTTGTCTTAAATATGATTTTTATCATATTATTTCTACCCACTTCATGATAGATTTGCCCTATAAAATAAATCTATATGAGAACAACACTAAAAATTTTATCGTCATTACTATTGCTAATTTTGTTAAGCTGTGGTGGTAAAGAAGACAAAAAGAAAGAAAATTTTTCTTACGAAAAACCAACTAAAAGTGAAAACAAAGCCAATACAAGCGCAGAAAAAATACCTGCTTCAAAAAAAATTGATTTAAACAATAAGGGTATTGGTCCGATATCTTCAGTAAACTTAAATACGGAAATTGATCAGGTCATGGCAACACACGGAAGCGAAGTCTTTAAAAAAATGTGTTCTGCTTGCCACAGACCAGATAAAAAATTTATTGGTCCTGCTCCTACAGGAATTTTGGAACGTCGTTCTCCAGAATGGATCATGAATATGATTCTTAATCCTGAAGGCATGGTTCAAAATGACCCTTTAGCTAAAGAATTATTAATAGAATTTAATGGCTCCCCGATGGCAAATCAAAACTTAACTCAAGAGGAAGCTAGGGCAGTATTAGAATATTTTCGAACACTAAAATAAATAAGCAATGAGAACAACAAAAAAATTATTTCTTGTTTTTGCCAGCATAAGCCTATTTTATTCATGTAAGAACAAGAACCAAGGTGCCCCACAGGTAGATACGTCTACAAATATGAGTGAACAATCAAATGAAAATACCGGACAAGCATTTATTGAGGATGATGAAGCCACCCCTAATTGTTTACAGATAGCAATTGGGTCTCCAGACCATAAAACTCTTGTAGCTGCCGTACAAGCTGCACAAGTGGAAAATGCGTTGGTAAATGTTGGCCCTCTTACTGTATTTGCTCCAACAGATGCAGCTTTCGCTGCTTTACCAGAGGGCACCGTTGAAAATCTCATTAAACCAGAAAACAAAGAGGTTTTGGCCAATATCTTAAAATATCATGTAACTCCGGGAAATTTAAGCACCACCATTTTAACTAAGCTTCCTAAGTTAGGTCAAGCAAATAATCAATATGTTAATGTTGAAGTAATTGATGGTAAACCTGTAATAGGTGGGGCCAATATTATTGCTAGTGTGAAAGCTGGAAATGGAATTGTACATGTCATAGATAAGGTATTATTACCTCCATCTGAAGAATAAAAAACACTAATCTAATATAATTTAACAATGAAGAATTTATTAAAATCAACTCTTGCAATTGTAGCTGTTCTTGTAGCATTTACAAGTTGTAATAATGGAGCAAAATCAGGAAAAAATTCTGGCGCTCTGGCAAATAATGTTGCCGAAAAAGTATATGTAGCACCAGGAGAGCATGACGAGTTTTATGCTTTTATATCTGGTGGATTTAGTGGACAGTTATCTGTTTACGGATTACCATCAGGACGTTTATTTAAAGTGATTCCAGTGTTTTCACAAGACGCTGAAAAAGCTTATGGTTATAATGAAGAAACAAAACCAATGTTAAATACTTCTCATGGTTTTGTGCCGTGGGACGACGCTCACCATCCAGATATTTCACAAACAAATGGAGTAATTGATGGTCGTTGGGTATTTATTAATGGTAACAATACGCCGCGTATTGCAAAAATTGATTTATCAACATTTGAAACTACAGAAATCATTGAGATTCCTAATAGTGCTGGTAACCATAGTTCATCTTTTGTGACTGAAAATACGGAGTATGTTGTAGCTGGAACACGTTTTTCTGTTCCTATTCCTCAAAAAGATATGCCAATTAAGGATTACAAAGGAAATTTTAAAGGATCATTAACCTTTATTACTGTCGATCCAGAACATGGAAATATGGATATTAAATTCCAATTAATCATGCCAGGATTTGATTATGATTTATCACATCCAGGTCGTGGAAAATCTCATGGTTGGTTCTTCTTCTCAACGTACAACACTGAAGAAGCAAGCACACTTATGGAAGTCAATGCCTCTCAAAATGATAAAGATTTTATTGCTGCTGTAAACTGGAAGAAAATTGAAGAATATGTGAACAATGGAGGAGGAACAATGATGCCAACTAATTATGCACATAATGTGAATGATGAAAATACACACATGGCAACTTCTACCATGAAAAAAGAAGTACTTACAGTGAATCCGTTGGACGTTCCTGGAGCAGTTTATTTAATGCCAACTCCAAAATCACCACATGGTTGTGATGTGGACCCAACAGGTGAATATATTGTAGGTAGTGGAAAGCTTTCTGCTAACTTAACAGTTCACTCATTTACAAAAATGTTGGCTGCCATTGAAAATGAAAGTTTTGCAGGTGATGCTTATGGTATTCCAATTATTGAGTTTGAAGCTTCATTAGCTGGTGTTGTAGAACAACCAGGTTTAGGGCCTTTACATACTGAGTTTGATGACAAAGGAAATGCATATACCACATTCTTTATTTCATCAGAAGTGGTTAAATGGAAAGTTGGTACTTGGGAAGTTTTAGACAGACAACCATGTTACTATTCAGTTGGTCACCTAATGATTCCTGGAGGTAACTCACAAAAACCATTTGGTAAATATGTGGTAGCAATGAATAAGATCACAAAAGATCGTTATTTACCAACAGGTCCAGAGGTTACACAATCTGCACAGTTATATGATATTTCTGGCGATAAAATGGAATTGTTGTTGGATTTTCCAACTATTGGTGAGCCACATTATGCTGCTGGATGTCCTGCAGATTTAATCAAACCTCGTTCTAAAAAGATATTTAACTTAGAAGACAACAAGCATCCTTACGCTGCAAAAAGTGAGGCAGATACAAAAGTTGTACGTGATGGTAAAACAGTTCATATTTATATGACAACCATTCGTAGTCACTTTGCTCCAGATAACATTGAAGGTATAAAAGTAGGAGATAAAGTGTACTTCCATGTCACTAACCTCGAGCAGGATTATGATGTCCCTCATGGTATTAGTATGATTGGTGCAAACACCTCTGAGTTACTTATCATGCCAGGACAAACGGAGACCTTCCTTTGGGAGCCTAAACAAGAAGGTGTTTGGCCGTTCTATTGTACAGATTTCTGTTCTGCTTTGCACCAAGAAATGCAAGGATATGTTAGAGTATCTGCAGCGAATGCTAACACACCATTGAAGTGGTCACTAGGGGAAGATATAGAATAAAACAAACTTAGGAGAATTTTGTTTTAGTGTTTATTTTCCTAACAAAGGCGAGAGTAGTCTTTTCGCTCTCGCCTTTCTTTTTAAAACGCTAAAAAAATCACTAAAAGCCTTAACGATGAAAAAGTCAAATATCATCATGCTGCTTGCAGCAATTTTACCACTAGGATTGTTTCTTTTTCCACTTTGGAAAATTACACTGGAAGCTCCACAATATCCAACGCCGTTGGGTATGTACATTTACATTAATGATTTTGCTGATGTCAACCCACACGATATTAAAAACATCAACTTGATGAATCATTATGTTGGTATGAAGTATATTCCTGAGGCTATCCCAGAATTTAAAATATTTCCTGCAGGAATAATCATTACCACCATCATAGGCTTGTTAATTGCCTTTAAAGGCAATTACAAATGGTTCTTATATTGGTTTATCTTAATGGTTGTTTTAAGTAGTGCTGGACTATATGACTTTTACCTTTGGGAGCATGATTATGGTCACAATTTAGATCCAAAGGCTATAATGAAATTTACCAATCCCGATGGAACAGTAATGGGCTTTCAGCCTCCATTATTTGGTAGTAAAGACATTTTAAATTTTAAAGCTCATTCTTATCCGAGACTAGGAGCTTACTTTCTAGGATTAGGAATTGCAATGGGATTAGTAGCCTATTTAGTTGGAAAGAAAAATCATAAAAAAGCTTTGCTATGTAAAGAAAAGACAAAACACTAAAACACTAAAAAATGCAAACACTAAAACACTATTCAATTATTGCATTACTGCTTTTTTTATTTAGTTGTAATGTATCACCACAAGCTATTGATTATGGCAATGATGGATGTCATTTTTGTAAAATGACCATTGTTGACAAGGTTCACGGAGCAGAAATTGTGACCAACAAAGGAAAGGTCTATAAGTTTGATGCTTCAGAATGTATGATTAATTTTCTACATGAGTTTGAGGATTCATCAGAAATAAAAATTTTTCTCACTAATCATTTTACCGAACCTGAAGTTTTAATCGATGCTACTAAAGCTACTTTTTTAATAAGCGAGAATGTACCAAGTCCAATGGGAGCTTTCTTATCTGCCTTTAAAAATAAGGTTGATGCTGAAAAAATTCAATCAGAAAAAGGAGGTGAGCTGTATTCTTGGGAAAAACTACTAGCACATTTAAAGAACTAGTTTCATGAACAAATTAATCACATTTTTAACGGTCATTTTTATGGCTAACATAATGTATGCTCAAAACATTGAGGTATGCAGTTCTTGTTCTGTTTCAACCTTATCCGAAGCTATTGCTCAAGCCAAAGATTTTGATACCATTATTGTTAAAAAAGGAACTTATAAAGAGCATGACATTACAATAAACAAACCATTAACAATTATTGGTGAAAACTATCCAGTAATTGATGGAGAGCTAAAAGGTGAAATAATTACCATAATTTCAGACAATGTAACTGTTGATGGCTTGTTTGTGATTAATGTAGGAACGAGTTATACCGAAGATTATGCCGCTATACGAGTTAGAAAGAGCAAAAACTTTGTCATTCAAAATGTGGTTCTAGAAAACCTGTTTTTTGGTATTTACATTGAAAAATCGAATTACGGAAAAATTTATCATAACAAAATAATTGGTGATGCTGTTGAAGAATACAACTCCGGAAATGGCATTCAATTATGGTACAGCAATTATATAGAAATAGAACACAACTTTGTTGAACATGTTCGTGATGGGATATATTTAGAGTTTTCTAATAACTGTATTATTAAAAACAACGTCAGTGAGCAAAATTTACGTTATGGCTTACATTTTATGTTTTCGAACGATGATCTTTATGAAGACAACACCTTTGAAAATAATGGAGCAGGAGTTGCAGTGATGTTTTCCAAAAAAATAAAGATGATAAATAACACCTTTAAAGAAAATTGGGGAACAGCATCTTATGGTATGCTATTAAAAGAGATTAATGATGCCGAAATTATTGGAAATACTTTTCAGGAAAACACCATAGGTATAAATATTGAAGGTTCTAACAGAATTGTTTACAAGAACAACAATTTTATAAATAATGGTTGGGCTGTTAAGGTTCGAGGAGCTTGTTATACTAATAGTTTTTTGGAGAATAATTTTTTGTATAATTCTTTTGATATATCCTACAATAGTAAAGTAAACGACAATGTATTTGATAGAAACTTTTGGAGTAACTACACAGGATACGATCTTGATAAAGATGGAGTAGGTGATGTCCCTTATAGACCTGTTAAGCTATTTTCATATATAGTAAACAGAACTCCGGAAACAATTATTCTTTTACGTAGCTTATTTATTGATATCATTGATTTTTCTGAAAAAGTATCACCAGTTTTCACGCCTGATAATTTATTGGACAATAACCCTTTAATTAAAAAAGCAACATGGTAAGTATTGAAAATTTACATAAAAAATTTGGTAAAAATCAAGTCTTAAAAGGTGTAGACCTCAGTATTAATGAAGGCGGAATTTTTGCAGTCCTTGGACCAAATGGATCAGGTAAAACCACCTTAATAAAGTCTGTTTTAGGCATGGTAATTCCAGATAAAGGTACTATTGAAGTCCAAGGTAAAAACATAAAAAAAAGCTCGGAATACAGACATAAAATTGATTATTTACCACAAATAGCCAATTTCCCGAGTAACTTAAAAGTCAAGGAACTTATAAAAATGATAAAGGATTTGCGTAAGCCTACAAAGGAAGAAACACGTTTGATAGAGTTGTTTAAGCTTGAACCTTTTTTAGATAAGAAACTTGGCAATCTTTCTGGAGGTACAAAACAAAAAGTGAATATTGTTTTAACCTTTATGTTTGATAGTCCCCTCATTATCTTAGACGAGCCTACTTCAGGATTAGATCCGATTTCACTGATAAGACTAAAAGACTTAATTCAAGCTGAAAAAGCAAAAGGAAAAACTATATTAATTACCTCTCATATTATGAGTTTTGTTGAAGAAGTATCAGATGAAATTGTATTCCTATTAGAGGGTAAAATTTACTTTAAAGGCACCATTCAAGATTTAAAAACCAAGACCAAGCAGCCAGATTTTGAGCATGCTATTGCGTCTATATTAACCAACAATCATGCTTAAAATATTAAAATACAGTTTTTACGATTTAATGCGCAGTCGCTGGAGTTATGTGTACTTTGCATTTTACTTATTACTTGGTATCGTGCTCTTATTTTTAAATAACGATTTATCCAAAGCAGTCATTACTTTAATGAATGTTATTATAGTATTAGTGCCATTAATAGGTACAATTTTTGGTGTGATGTACTACTACAATTCTAAAGAATTTACGGAGTTATTATTGGCGCAACCCTTAAAACGCTCATCTATATTTTTAGGACAATATTTAGGTGTTGCCTTATCACTTTCAATGAGTCTTATTTTAGGCTTAGGTATTCCGTTTGTATTTTATGGATTGTTTAAAAGTGCAGCTATTTGGGATTTTTCATTATTACTCATTACTGGTGTTTTTCTAACACTCATTTTTACTGCATTAGCATTCAATATCGCCTTATCTAATGAAAACAAGATAAAAGGATTTGGTTATGCTATTCTTTTATGGTTGCTACTGGCAATAATTTATGATGGTGTCTTTTTAATGACACTCATTTTGTTTGAAGACTATCCACTAGATAAATTGTCACTTGTTGGTACCATGTTAAATCCGATAGATTTATCAAGAACGCTTATTTTATTAAAGCTCGATATCTCAGCATTATTAGGTTATACTGGAGCAGTATTTAAGCAATTTTTTGGAACTAGTTTTGGATTAATGGTATCATTTGCTGTATTATTGGTTTGGGTAACGCTCCCAGTTTGGAGAATTGTTTTTAAATCAAAGAAAAAAGATTTCTAAGAATACTTATTTCTAAACCAAACTTTTTGCCATTCGCGTTTCAGAATTAAAAACGATACGTTTTCAGACAAATTAAGTATGTCTTCACCATCCAAAGCTTTTATTGCTTTTTCTGGAACATCAATAATGTAAAGTAGGTTTAAATATTCCGTAAACTTTTCTTGAATGAGTCTGTAAATAGTTTCATGGAGTATCAATTTTAAACTTGATGGTAAAACATCCTCATGAAAATCTAAATCAATATTAGCTAAAAGAAAATCTTTATTTATTTGAACAATCAGTTTTTTATATAAATCCAGTTTATTCGCTTCTTCAATTAAATCATCAAATGTAGCTGGTAAATTCATTAAATGGTTCTGTTCATTAAACCTATTCCAAAATCTTTCAATAGTTGCTTTTTTTCATCTGAAATATTTAAAGAATTTAAAACCTCGAATGCCATATTGGTATAGTCTTGAATGGCTTTTTTTGTAGCTTCAGCAGATCCCGATGATTCAAAAATTTGCTTAGCTAAAGTAATTTTATTGGAAATATCCTCAGGATTTGACGAAAATAGTTGTTCTAAAATTAACTTATCCGATTCATTTGAAAACTCTAAAGCTTTTAAATATAAATATGTCTTTTTATTTTCAATAATATCGCCTCCAACTTGTTTTCCAAACATTTTTGGGTCGCCAAAAGCATCTAAATAATCATCTTGTAATTGAAAAGCTATACCTAAATTTTTACCAAAATTATAAATACTGTTTTGGTCTTCTGAAGAAGCTTCAGCAACAATGGCTCCCATTTTCATAGCAGCACCCACCAAAACGGCCGTTTTGTATTCTATCATTTTTAAATATTCCGATATGGTAACATCTTGTCTGGTTTCAAAATCTACATCGTATTGTTGGCCTTCACAAACCTCTAAAGCTGTTTTGCTAAATAGTTTCGCCAATGCTTGAAACGTACTGGCATCATAATTTTCAAAAAGCTGATACGCCAAAATTAACATGGCGTCTCCTGATAAAATTCCAGTATTGATATTCCACTTTTCATGCACTGTTTCTTTACCCCTTCTTAGTGGTGCATCATCCATAATATCGTCATGAACCAAGGAAAAATTATGAAACACCTCTATACTTAAAGCAGCATTCAGGGCTTTTTTATGATCCCCATTAAAAATATTTGTAGACATGAGGGTTAAAACAGGTCTGAGACGTTTTCCGCCTAAATTCAATATGTATTCAATGGGTTCATAAAGGTTTTTCGGCTCTTTAACTGCTGAATACTTTTCTAAATATTCAACAAAAATTTGTTGGTATTTTTCAATGGATAACATAGGGCAAAAATAAATTAAAAACCTGTATCTAAAACTTCTAATGTTAAATAATTGTAAAACTATGGAAACTTTTATTGTTTTTAAAGTTTCCTCATTTATATTTGCACTCCATTATGAGAGAAAAAATTCTAATAAACGCTGCTGATCTATTTATAACCTTTGGTTTTAAAAGCATTACCATGGATGATATTGCTAACAAAATTGGCATTTCAAAAAAAACCATTTATCAACATTTTGATAATAAAACCAAGTTGGTTGAAGCCGCTACATTACATATGTTTGAAATTATCTCACATGGGATAGATTGTATTTGTGCCCTGGACAAAAACCCTATTGAAGAAATTTTTGAAATAAAGCAATTTGTAATGGAGCATTTAAAGGATGAAAAATCTTCACCGCAGTACCAATTACAAAAATATTATCCCAAAATATATGAGTCTTTAAAATCAAAACAAACCTGCGTCATGCAACAATGTGTAACGGAAAACCTTAAAAAAGGGGTGGAAAAAGGTTTATACAGAAGCACAATAAACATTGATTTCATTTCAAGATTATACATTAACAACATGATATGTTTGAAAGATAAAGAGCTTTTCCCACTAAAAGATTTTTCAATGAACACACTTATGGAGAATTTTTTAGAATATCACCTTAGAGGTATATGCACACCAAAAGGGTTAGAAACATTAACTAAATACATAAACACTCATCAATCATAAAACATGAAGAATAAACTCATTTTATACTTTAGTTTGTTAATTTCTATATCTGGATTTTCTCAAGAAAATCCACAACGTTTTTCTTTAAAAGAAGCTATTGATTACGCCTTAGAAAACAACCAAAATATTAAAAGCGCAGATCTGGATATTTTAGCTGCCAAAGAGCAAGTTTGGGAAACTACCGCATTGGGTTTACCTCAAATAAACGGCTCTGTTGATTATCAAATTTTCCTGAGATCTCCATTTGACATTTCATCACTTGCTCCTGATGATCCATTTCGATTTTTATTCCCTAAACACAATTTAACACCCAGTGTTTCACTTTCGCAATTACTTTTTGATGGAGGTTATTTAGTAGGTTTACAGTCTAATAAAGTGTTTTTGGAAATTTCGAAAAACGCCAAAGACAAAACTGTTAACCAAATTGAAACATCTGTGGTAAGTGCTTATAATAATGTTTTACTTACTAAAGAGAGTATCAATATTACAAAAAACAATATTGCTGTATTAGAGGAAAACCTAAACGAAACCAAAAAGATTTTTGAAAATGGATTAGCTGAAGAAGAAGATGTTGAGCAACTTCAAATAACCCTTTCCAGTTTAGAAATCAACCTGAAAAACTTAGAAACCCTCTACAATATTTCGGAAGGTTACCTAAAAGTTTTGCTGAATATCAATTTAAAGGACTCTATAGAACTTACTGATGGTTTAGAAGACTTGATTCTTCAAAATATATCGTTAGAATTAATAAGTGAGCAACATCCTGTTTCTAATAATATAGATTATAAAATAGCCTCAAACGAAGTGGAAGCAAAAAGTCTAGAGTACAAACTGGAAAAATCTGAACAGTTACCTAAATTAAATGCTTTTATCAACTCGAGTTATTTAGGTTACAGTGATGAATTCTCAAATTATTTCACAAATGAACAAGATTGGTTGTTTACCGTAACAGGCGGGGTTAGTTTTAAATTTCCAATATTTAGTTCATTTGGAGGTAAAGCTAAACGCCAAAAAGCTAAAATTGAATGGGATAAAGCTGTAAACAACCTTAATTTAAAGGAAAGCCAATTGGAATTAGAGTTTCAAAACGCCAAAAACGAATACAATTTAGCTATTGAAACGTATGCCAACAAACAAAGAAACCTTGAACTTGCTGAAAAAATTGAGAAGAAAAATACCATCAAATACAAGGAAGGTATTGCCGGAAGTTTCGATTTGAGACAAGCCCAACTACAACTTTACACAAGTCAACAAGAATATCTGCAAGCTATTATTAACGTAATTAACAAAAAAGCGGAATTAAAAAACCTATTAAACATCCAAAATTAAGAACATGAAAAATATATATTCTCTATTATTAATAACCCTTATTTTAACCTCTTGTGATGGTAGTAAGAAACAAACCGTTGAAGAAATAATAGCATCAGATAACTTAGAACTTATTAGACAAAAGAAGTCTGAATTAGACGCATCGGCCGAAGAACTTTCAGCCCAATTAAAGCAACTGGAAGAAAAAATTAAGGAATTAGATCCTCAAGAAAAGGTGCCATTAATAACCACTTTTACAGTAAAAGAAGCCGTTTTTTCACATTTTGTTGAACTGCAGGGAAGTGTAAGCACTAAGCAAAATTTGGTAATTCAACCAGAATTTTCTGGGGTTTTAACTCGGGTTTATGTTAAAGAAGGCGAAAGAGTTAGCAAAGGTCAACTTTTGGCAAAGATTGATGACGGTGGTTTAAATCAACAATTAGCACAATTAAAAATTCAGTCAGATTTAGCAAAAACAACATTCGAACGTCAAAAACGACTTTGGGATCAAAAAATAGGTAGTGAAATTCAATATTTACAAGCTAAATCTAGCTATGAATCACAACAACAAGCAGTTAATCAACTGGAACAACAACTTGGCAAAACATTGGTGCGCGCCCCCTTCTCTGGCACTATTGACGATGTTATTACCGAGCAAGGCTCGGTAGTTTCACCAGGCCTTTCTCAATTATTTAGAATTGTAAATCTGGATGACATGTATATAGAAACTGAAGTCCCCGAGCGATATGTTTCAGATATCATTAAAGGTAAAGAAGTGAAAGTGGAATTCCCTGTTCTAGGGAAAGAAATGGATGCCCAAGTGCGACAAGCAGGAAACTTCATAAATCCAGCAAATAGAACATTTAAAGTAGAAATTGCTATTCCAAATAAAGATGCTTCTATTAAGCCTAACCTTACGGCGAAATTAAAAATTAATGATTATACCAATGAAAAAGCGATTTTAATTCCGCAAAGCATCATTTCTGAAAATGCCGAGGGTCAACAGTATGTCTACACCATTATTGATAAATCTGAAAATAAAGCCACCGTAAAACGAGAAATCATTGAAACGGGCCGTACCCAAGGTGATTACATTGAAGTGCTTTCAGGTATAAAAAACGGGGAAGAAATCATTGATGAAGGTGCACGCAGTGTTAAAGAAGGTCAAGAAGTAAAAATTCTTGTGTTAGAGGACACCAAATAAATAACAAAAAAGACTCCACCGATGACAAAGGATTTAAAAGAAAAAAAGGTAAACAAAGAGTTTGGTTTATCCTCATGGGCTATCAACAACAAAACAACCATGTATGTGTTAATTGTTTTGATACTCTTCCTAGGTGCTGGTGCATACTTTAGTATGCCCCGCGAAAATTTCCCGGAAATTAAAGAAACCAAAATCTATATAAGTTCTATATACCCAGGAAACACAGCCGAAGATATTGAAAAACTTATCACAGATCCTATTGAAGATAAGCTAAAAACAGTTAGTAATGTTGTTGAAATCACCTCAACATCACAAGAAGATTACTCTATTATTATTGTTGAGTTTGACGAAAGTATCTCTGTTGAAGCAGCAAAACAAAAAGTAAAGGATGAAGTGGATTCTGAAACTTCAGGAGAAGATTGGCCCACATTTAATGGCGCCAAAGTAGAACCTAATATTTTCGACTTGAGTATGTCTGAAGAAATCCCCATACTAAACATCAATATTTCAGGCGATTATCCAGTAGATAAACTTAAGGAATATGGCGAATATTTGGAAGATGAAATTGAAGGCTTGATAGAAATCAAGCAAGTGGATATTCGGGGTGCGCAAGAAAAAGAGGTTGAAGTAGCTGTTGATATTTATAAAATGATGGCTGCCCAGGTTAGTTTTGATGACATCATAAATACTATTAGTAGGGAAAATATGACTATGTCTGCTGGTAATTTAATAACTAGTGGACAAAGGCGAACCATTCGAATTTTAGGAGAAATTGAAGACCCTGGCGAACTTGAAAACTTTGTAGTAAAATCTGAGCGAGATAATCCTATTTATCTAAGAGATGTGGCCAAAGTTACTTTTAAAGACGAAGATAAAACTACATACGCTAGAGAATTTGGAGAGCCTGTGGTGATGCTGGATGTAAAAAAACGCGCTGGTAAAAACATGGTTGCCGCTGCAGAACAAATTCAAGCGATTGTAAAAGATGCTGTTGATAATGTATTTCCGCCAGATTTAAAAGTAACCATTGCTAACGACCAATCATCAAAAACCATTGGCCAGGTAGATGATTTGGTAAACAACATTATCTTCGGTATTATTCTAGTAGTGACCGTTTTAATGTTCTTTTTAGGATTTAAAAACGCCTTATTTGTTGGGTTTGCCATTCCTATGTCTATGTTTATGTCCCTAATGATATTAAATTATTTAGGCTATACCATGAACACCATGATTCTTTTTGGATTGATTATGGGACTAGGCATGCTAGTAGACAATGGTATTGTTGTGGTAGAAAACGTATATCGACTCATGGAAGATGAAGGCATGAGTAGAATTGAAGCTGCCAAAAAGGGCATTGGTGAAATCGCATTTCCCATCATCATATCAACAGCCACAACGGTGGCAGCATTTGTGCCACTAGGTTTATGGCCTGGAATTATGGGGCAATTCATGATTTATTTTCCCATAACGTTATCTGTTGTTTTAGGGTCTTCTTTATTCGTTGCTATATTTTTCAACTCAGTTATGGTATCACAATTTATGACCCTTGAAGATAAAAATATGCCCTTAAAACAAATCATCAGGATTTCAGTTATATTTGGTATTATTGGTGTTTTAATTTTTGCTTTCGGCGGAAGCTACAGAGGCCTTGGAACCCTCATGGTAGTTACTGTAGGTTTGCTTTGGATATATCGATTATTTCTTCGAAAATGGGCCAATAACTTCCAAACTAAAACTTTGCCTCGTTTAGAAAATTTTTATGAAAACACGTTGCGCAGTGCACTTAGCGGTAAAAAGCCAGCATTTATAGCCATTGGCACTTTCATCTTACTGATAATTGCTTTTATGGGTTTTGGGGCATCCGTTGGAAGTCAACGTACCAAAGTGGAATTTTTCCCAGACAATACACCTAACCAAATTATTGTTTATATAGAATACCCTGAAGGTACCGATATCAAAAAAACCAATGCTATTACAAAAGATATTGAAGAGCGGGTTTATAAAATTATAAACGCCCCTGAATACATGGATGGTAATTTCAATTATTTAACCGAAAGTGCTGTATCGCAAGTAGGTGAAGGTGCTGGCAACCCGCAAACCGATGGAGGTTCTGCTGCTGAAATGCCCCATCGTGGAAAAATTACCGCTACCATGCGCGAATATAAATTTAGAAAAGGAGCCGATAGTAACGAGCTTCTCAAAAAAGTACAGGCTGCTTTAAAAGATATTTATCCTGGAGTTGCCATTTCAGTTGAAAAAGATGCTGTTGGGCCACCCGCTGGTTATCCTATAAATATAGAATTGGAAGGTGAGGATTATTCTGAGTTAATTACTACTGCCGAAAGAATGCGCGATTATATTAATTCCAAAAATATTCAAGGTATTGATGAGTTGAAAATTGACGTAAACAAATCAAAACCCTCTATGCAAGTGCACATTGACAGAAAAAAAGCTGGAGAATTGGGCGTTACTTCGGGTCAAGTGGGGCAGCAATTGCGTAATTCCATTTTTGGCGCTAAAGCTGGTATTTATAAAAAAGATGGGGAAGACTATGATATATATGTGCGTTTCAATGAAGAAAACAGGTATAACACCAGTGCTATTTTCAATCAGAAAATAACCTTTAGGGATATGGCCACTGGCCAGATTAAAGAAATTCCTGTATCAACAGTTGCCAGTCAAAATAACAATTCTGGATTTAGTGCTATAAAACATAGAGATGTTAACCGCGTGGTAACACTGTATTCTGCTTTAGCTCCAGGGTTTACTGATGCTGGCGCTATTGTGTCTCTAATTAAAAATGAAATGCAGGATTTTAATGAAATGCCTGATGATATTAAAATCGATTATACCGGACAAATTGAAGAACAAAATAAACAAATGGCTTTCTTGATGGGTGCATTTTTTACTGGATTAGGATTGATTTTCTTCATTCTAATTTTCCAATTTAATTCGGTTTCAAAACCTGGTATTATTATGTTGGCCATCTTTTTAAGTTTAATCGGTGTGTTTGGTGGATTGATTATTACAGGTGCTTCGTTCGTTATTATGATGACCATGATGGGTATTATTTCATTAGCAGGAATTGTTGTAAATAATGGTGTGGTTCTTTTGGATTATACGCAACTTTTAATTGACAGAAAAAAGGTAGAACATGATTTAGAAGACGACCAATATATTGAAAATAGTGAACTGTTAGATGCTATTATAAAAGGTGGTAAAGCGCGTTTACGACCCGTATTATTAACAGCCATAACTACTATTTTAGGTTTAATTCCATTAGCTACTGGCTTAAATATTAATTTCTTCACCTTGTTTAGTGAATTTGATCCCAATATCTATATGGGTGGTGACAATGTTATTTTCTGGGGGCCCCTTGCTTGGACTGTTATTTATGGTTTATTTGTAGCCACATTTTTGACACTCATTGTAGTTCCTATTTTATTTTACTTGGTAACAAGATTTAAAATGTGGTTGTATAAAGACCGTCTTGCTTCATACCCTGACCCTTCTCCAGTGACTACTTTTAATATGAACAAACAATTGGAATAATAAAACAAAAGAAGCCTCAACAATTGTTGAGGCTTCTTAACTAATTAACTAAAACAAACTACTTAAGCTAGTATTTCTTCAAAATTTTTCTCTTTTTTATTATTAAAGATTTTATTTTTCTGTTTTTCAATATTTTTAGAAATCCAATTGAGGTCTTTATTGTAATGATATATGTTGTTTTTATCCATTGGATCCATAACCATCAAATAAATCCATTCATTATCTAACAAATTTTTAAGATTCTTGTTTCTTATAATAATCTCACTCACTCTAGATATTGGTGCCTGTATAACTACCGATAATCTTAGTGGTTGGTGGTACATTTCAGAGTCTGATTGCATTAGGGATTGTAAAGGAAGTCCCATTTTTAAATCTCCGCCATTACCTTGTAACACTCCAAATTTTCCCGTAACATTGTGGGTTATTTTTGAGCCACTACCAAAGGTCTTATTGTCAACCGTCGAGAAATAGTAATGGTTGTTTATCCATTGTGTTACCACCATAGGGCCTTGCATGATACCTTCCAAAGCTTTTCCGGTTTCATCCATTTCCCAATTGTAAGAGTGCAAAAAGCAACGTCCATCCAAGTTATGGCTTTTAGTTAAATTTCTTGGTCCCACAACAAATCCCGCGTTTTTAGCTAAACCCCATTCTGGTCGAGTTTCTCCCCAATCATTTGCTTTTCTATTAGCAAAAGCAACACTGTTTTTTTCAGTATGTAATCGTTCTTGGGTAGCTGTTTGTTGTGCTTTCTTTAAATTTTGTTTCAACTTTTGTAGCTCACCGTAGTGTGAGCTTGGAACTTCGGAGTCAAATAGTACGATTTCATCAGTGGTTGTATTATGTTCTGCCCCTATAAAAATAGTGCTTAGAGGAATTTCTATTTGATGATCTTCTTTTAAAGCCTTTTTAACCTCGGAATCATTAGCCAATTTAGCTAACATTCTGGCATTATGTCTTCCTGGGCTTGCAGCACAAGCACCACAATCCAAACTAGAACCAAATGGGTTATTGGCAGAATGACTGCCATGGCCTGCAAAAACTACCAATGGCGCGAATTTTTCCCAGCCCATCAAATCAAAACCCGATTTTACAATGGCAACTTTGTCAGCTAAAGGAATGCCTAATTCGTTATGTTCATGAGAACATGCTTGAGTGATTTTTAGTTCACAAATGGTCTCAAAATCTTTGCTGTTCTTTGTGCTTAGTTTATAAAAATAACTTGGTGTAAGTGTTCTAGCTATTAACGACAAACCATAGAAAAATCCCGAGCCTTCCACAAAGCCAAATGCTGAAGGCAACATATTTTTCATTCGTTTTAGAAAATAGTTTCTGAACTTTTTAACTTCATTTTTACTTTTAAACGTTTGAACTTCTTTTGAATGATTCTCTTGAGCTGTCTCTGAAACAAGATAAGCTGAATTTAAAATTGGAGGGCATGATTTTCGTGTTAAGCCATCTTCCAAGCTTTCGTAATCCATGGCAATTCCAAAGAAACCTGCGTAACCAAAGGTTTCATAATTCCCTTGGTTTTCAACGTGTCTTCTAATGAGTTCTGATCTGGTGTCTATACAAAAAACCAATTGGGCATCAGGAATTAGATCACTTTTTTGGGTTGATTTTGAACTTATCGCTTGTTTATCCAATAATTTTTCCAATTCGTTTTGCCAACTTTTTTCCCAAGCTTTTAACCAGATGTATTGTAATTTAGCAACTGAATCTATTACCGATACGTCTTCTTTTTTTGGCACAAAATCTGCTCCTATTTTTTTTGCAGTCCAAAGTCTTGCCGCTAAATAATCTTGTAAGGTTATTGGATATTCTTGTTGCCAGGACGTATGGGTCTCTGTTCTATGATTTATATAACCAGTCCAACCTGGTAAGGCCGCTAAATGATAAGTAAATATTTTAGTATAATCATCTTTAGAATACTCTTTCAAAACTTCTTCTAAAGCTTCCAAACTTGTTTTTGGAATTTCAGAAATTGTAGTTTTAGGCAACTCATTATCATAGATAGCCAATTTTCGCCAAGCTCCATAAAACCCTTCATGTTTATTAGGCATATCCCATTCCGCCAAACCTTCATCCATAAAGGCAGCTAGCCATTTTGCTAGGATTCTATCCAAGTCATTATTTGAATTTATGTGCTCTACCCGCTTTTGGGTTGTCATTTGTTGTAAATAAAACTCTGGTGATTCTAAAAGTTGATTTTCTTTTAGGATTCCTAAAAGTATCTCTCTGTCAATACTTCCCTGTTTCAAAGCATCCTTAAAAAGGTTTGCATCGGGCAACACTTGGGCATTCAAAAGTTTTTCAGCATGATTAACAGCTTCTTCAAACGTTTTTTGCTCATAACCTGATAAAGGATTGGAAGTCACAAAAGAGTAAAGTGGCCATGTTTTGCCTATAACTTTAGAGGCTTCTTCGATGCTTTTATTTATAGTTTGATTTATCATGATTATTTAGATTTATACATTAAAACCGTTTTTTTGTAAGGTTGTGATATGTTTAATAGTTTAACATATAGCCAAGGGAATTTTCGGTATACTCCAAGTTTCATTATAAAGAAACCTATTAAGAAAACAATTCCAAAAGCTACTTCAATGGCAGATATCGGTAGCGGTGTTGCTACCATTGGCATGTCGAACATTAACGCCGTTACACCATTATACATCAACGCATAAGTTATGATACCTGATATGAATAGTACAGGGGGCAAAAATGCTTTTTGAAAAACCGTTAAACTTTGTTCTTTTACTATATTATAAGTTACCTGACCAACGGTTATGGCTACGATAAGGGTTAAAAATATACCACTGTTTAACGCCATACCTTTACCCGTTAAATAGTTGAATAAAAAGGCTCCTAAAACACCAAAAAACAATACAACTATGGCTTGCAATGGTTTAATGGTAAGATGCAGAGGTTTTTGTGGGGTGTTATGCTGTACTTCTTCTCCAGAAGATAAAAACAAATAGGCTTTGTAAAAACCATGGAGTATTAAATGTACCACCGCTGCATTAAAAAGTCCTAAACCACATTGCATAATCATAAACCCCATTTGTGCAATGGTAGAGCAGGCAAGTTTTTGCTTAACGTTTACTTGAATAAGTTTAGTAAACTGCGCAATCACTGCTGTTAAACCACCAATAATAAACAATATGATTAAGGTATTGGATGCAAACAATAAGGTTGAAAATAAAGCCAATAAAATTCCTGAGCCATTTACAAACCCTGCATGCATAAGTGCTGATGCGGGTGTTGGTGCTGTCATTGCTGAAAGTAACCAACGGTGAAAAGGATAAATGGCCGATTGAATGATGGCTGCTGTGATGATGCACAACCCAGATATTATTGTGATGTGCCTAGGTAAACCATCTAGATTTGATATGATAGCGCTCAATGTGAAAGACTCTGTTTGGAAAGCTAAAATCAACACCCCTACACTGAGAAGCAAGCTCCCTGAAACAAAATATTTAAGGGCGAATTTTGATGCTTCTCTCGCTTCTCCCCAATTGGAATCTACACCTATTATTTTGGACATAAAAATTCCCATCAGTAACCACGTTATTAATAAAAGTGATATGTGATTGGACATTACAAAAGTCATGATAGACAGTGTAAACCCGAAACACAACAATGAGAATTTGGAATGATGCTGAAAGCCTTTCATATAGTTTTTCCCATAGCTAGCTATAAGGGCACTAAAAAACGTAACTACGGTCCAGATAAGAACTGTAAAACCGTTAATCTTTAAGATATTCTCATATTCCCATAAAGGTATGTTTGGTGCGTTAAACACCAGATGAGCTAAATTCCCCAGAAACATGAACCAAAGTACATATGTTATTACTTTAGATATGGAATAAGAGTTGAAATTATTTTGAATCATTGTTAAGGTATTTAATTTTCTAATTATCTTAATTTAATTTGATTTGGCTCTAACTCTAGCAATAAATACTGTTGTAATTATGAAACTACATACTAAAATTTTATCCATAAAAACTGACTCTCTTACATAAGCCAATGTGATGAATAACAGTAAAATTATCATTCCTAGAATTGGCAAAACCATTTGTTTTTGTGTAAACATGTTTTTTATATTTGAGATTGATTATCAGACATCGTAATTTCAAGGATGCCATTAATTTTTAAGTTACTATTAAGTTTCCTCGATTTTGCTATAAATTCTCGAGCAATTTCTTTCTCTTTTTCAAGCTCTGTGATGCGATCATCCAATTCATTAGTACTTGCATGGTGATTACCCTCCCATTTTTGAAGTCTTTGGATTTTGTGAAAATTAATTTTTTCATCTATTAAAGACATGATAACATAGGATGCATCTGACGGCGAAAATTCCCCTTTAACTAATTGAACTTTTTGCTTAATTTTTTCTGGCTTGACTAAATCTTTGGTTTCCATTTGCATTTATTTAATTGTTAGAATTTTAAATGTTGGTGCAAATATTATATAAATAATACATAAATTTTTATTTATATTTGTTATGATATATATAAATATTATTTATGAATTATACACTGCATCAGCTTCAAATATTCTTAAAAATAGCCGAATTACAGAGTATTACGAAGGCTTCTGAAGAGTTGTATCTGACCCAGCCAGCAGTATCCATTCAACTAAAAAACTTTCAAGATCAATTTCCCATTCCTTTAACTGAAGTCATTGGAAGAAAACTTTATATCACTGAATTTGGTAAAGAAATTGCTCAAGCCGCAGAAAAAATAATAACTGAAGTATATGCCATTAATTACAAAACGCTGTCATATCAAGGGCAACTTTCTGGTAGACTAAAAATATCCATAGTCTCCACGGGGAAATATGTTATGCCTTACTTTTTATCTGGATTTACCAAGGAAAATCCTGGAGTAGAGCTCAATATTGATGTTACCAATAAAGCGAGGGTCATAGAGAGTCTTGAGCAAAACGAAGTGGATTTTGCACTTGTTTCCGTTTTGCCAGAAAAATTAAAAGTAAACTATGTCGAACTTATGCAAAACAGACTACTTTATGTGGCAAACAATGAGAATATTAGAAAAAATAATAAAAGAGATTTGTTTGAAAAGAACCCATTAATTTATCGTGAACAAGGCTCGGCCACTAGGAATGCTATGGAAAGTTTTATTTTTAAAAATAAGTTTTCGGTTCAAAAAAAAATAGAACTTACCTCCAATGAGGCCGTTAAACAAGCTGTTATTTCAGGTTTGGGTTGCTCTATTATGCCTCTTATTGGAATAAAAAATGAATTAAAAAATAATGACCTGCGAATTATACCTATAAAAGGACTTCCCATCATAACTACTTGGAATTTAGTATGGCTTCAATCAAAAAAATTATCGCCTGCTGCAACGGCATATTTAGAATTTATAGATGCAAAAAAGAAGGATATCATTAAAACTCAATTTTCCTGGATTAACAATTATTAGTTTCTAAAGTACTTATTTTGTTATGAAATAAATGAAAACTAAAAGCCCCAACAATTGTTGGGGCTTTTATATCAAAGATTATTAATTTTATGTTATTTCAGTTTAAAGCTTAATCTAGCAAAAAGGAATCTACCGCCAATACCAAATTGTTGAGAACGTCTAGACCAATCAAAACGACCATCACTTCGATTTGCTTCAATAGTTCTATCTGGATATACATCCAATAAATTATTGGCTCCTACAGTTAATGTTAAACTTTCTGACGCTTTATAACCAAATGATAAGTCGGTTACTAATTTCGACCCGTAAGTCTGTTGATTGGCCACAGTAGGAGTAGCCTCAGAGACTTCTCCAAACCAAACATTTCTAAGGAATACATTCCAATTTCCTGTTGTGAAATTATTGGTCAAATTTACTTTCGATCTGGGCACGGCTTGCTCTAAATAGATTCTACTATCTTCGGGGAAATAGGTGCCTACTTTTCCGGCTCTTTCTAATAAATCTGATGCTTTTACATCGCCAACCCGTTTTGTTTTAGAGAATGTTCCTGCTAAATCCGATTTTAATTGCCCTTTAGTACCTACATTGGTTTTATGAGTCAATACAATATCCAACCCTTTAGACTCAGTATCTATAGCATTTGCAAAAAATGAAGCTGCAGATGCGTTAGCTTGTGATAGTAAATTAAAAAGTTCTAATTGAACTCCTGAATAAACTGGAGGTACGCCTCCTGTTCCTGTTCCAGGATCTGGAGTTGGTGCAAATTGGCCTGTATAAACCACTCGGTCATCAATAGCTACAAAAAATCCATCAACCGTAACGGTTAAATTAGCGTCAGGCATTTTTGCAGTAAAACCTAAACTAACACTTCGAGAAGTCTCTTGCTTTAACTCAGGAATTCCTAGAAGTTTTGCTGCTCTACTATCGTTAGAGAAGGTTCCTACTTCAACTGGTATGCCGTCTTGAAAAATAGTTGACGTAGAATTAAAGTTTAACTGGTGTAATGAGGGTGCTCTAAACCCTGTATTTAACGCGGCCCTAATGTTTACATTGTCACTGGCTTTTAATCGAGTTGCTAATTTGAAATTTATTGTTGATCCGAAATCTGAATAGTTTTCAAAACGTGTAGCAAAACTGGCTAAGAAGGTTTCAGAAAAATCGGCCTCTAAATCGAAGTACCCAGCAATACTGCTGCGATCTCTTGACAACTCATTTGCTGGACTAAATCCTGGAAATACTTGAGAACCTCCTGGTCTTGAACGACCAAAGAAATCGGCTGAAGGATTTTGAGTTGGCAATGTGATTAATTCTCCTGCCTGAGTATACTGACCATAAGACTCTTCTTCTCCTGCTATAATTTCATAATTTTCTAAACGGTATTCGGCTCCAAAAGCAACGTTTAATCCATTTAAAATATCATCATAAAATTGATTGATATCTAAGTTTACCGTATTCTGAGCAAAATTAAATCCACCTGCATCAAAAGTAGTTGGAGATGCGTTTTGTAAGGACGCGTTGAACGTGTTTCCGATAGTATATAAAAATTCATTTTTACCCCATGTGTTGCTTAAATCAATATTCCACCCATTTACGACTCCTTTTATACCGACAGCCATAGATTGATCAGTAATAGTTGAATTAATTTCGGGTAAAAAACCATTAATGTATGCCGGTGTGTAAGTTCGTTCTTGATTCGGTAATCTGTAAAATCCTGCTGAGTTACCTTTTCTAGAACTTACCCCTGCAAAAGAATATAATTCAGTACCATTATCATCTAATGGAATAGACATGTTGGCAAAAAAACGACCACCTCGTACTTGAGATTGGCCAACACGCATATTGAAATCGCTTCTGGTCAAACCTCTAGCTGCCAATTCTGCAGCGGTATTGTCAGCTCTCAATATTGGTTGTAAATCTGCTTTGGTGCTCGCACCACCTAAAGCTATCCCAGCAGTATTAGCATATTGTATCACATCCGTTACATCATCATCCAGTAATTGGGATAAATCATAGCCATCAGCATTCGCAAAGCGCTCAACAGTGTTATATAAATTAAAAACAGTGCCTTCCCATTCCTTCATTCTGCTGTAATCTTCTCTAAAATCAAAATCACCCGTAAAGTTTATATATCCTCCTTTATCTCCCAAAGCTAATCCATAATTAGCGCTAATATTTACTGTTTCTCCATCAACACCACCCGTTTGACCGTTGGCATTTTCAGAAAAATGTCCTCCTGTCGTCATGTTCAAGGTCAATTCGTTTACATTATCATTTAAAACAATATTAATAACACCAGCTATGGCATCAGATCCGTATTGAGCAGCTGCCCCATCACGTAAAACTTCCAAACGTTGAATAGCTCCTGAGGGTATCGCGTTTAAATCTGTTCCAACACTACCTCTACCAAAGGTTCCATTTACATTAACCAAAGATGAATTATGCCGTCTTTTTCCGTTTATCAAGACCAATACCTGATCTGGACCTAAACCTCTTAAAGAAGCAGGATCAATATGATCGGTTCCATCAGAAATGGTTTGCGTGTTTGAAGTAAATGAAGGCGCCACAAAATTTAAAATTTGATTTAAATTTACCTGCGGTCCAGCCGAAGTTAATTCTGAAATATCAATAACATCAACTGGCACAGGTGTGTCTATTGCAGTTCTACTTGGATTTCTAGATCCAATTAAGACCACCTCATCCAATGCCACTCCCGCTTTTAATAAAACATTTATAGTTTTACTTGTTACTGTTATTTGTTGAGTATCATAACCTACATATGAAAACACTAAAATGTCCCCATTGTTGGCGTTTATAGAGTACTTTCCATCAAAGTCTGTTGTAGTTCCTATAGTCGTGCCTTTCACAATAACGGACACCCCAGGTAATGGCCCAGATTCATCAGTTACCGTGCCGGAAACCTCTTGAGCCATTATATTTATTGACCCTAAGAACATCAAAATTGAAAAAAAATGAATAGATAATTGTTTAGTCATAATTATATTTTTTTGAGTTAGTTAAAGCTAATATATGTATTTTTTTTTGTTAAAACACTTGTTATTATGGCAAATACTCAAAAAAAAGTATTCATATTTAACAGATATTTAATTTTATTGTTAAATAATTAAAAATTCAACCAAGATTTTACATTTGATAATGATCTGATATTTTTAACGTTCAAACCATATGCAAAAAATGTATTAAAAAATTTGAGCTATATTCTATTTCCTTAAATTTGCAACTCAATTAAACAACAATGTACAGAAGTCATAACTGTGGTGAGTTAAGAGCATCACACATTAATACTGAGGTTACCTTAGCGGGTTGGGTTCAAAAATCAAGAGATAAAGGATTTATTGTTTGGGTAGATTTGCGTGACCGTTATGGCATCACACAATTGGTTTTTGACGAAGAGCGTACCTCAAAAACCTTGATAGCGCAAGCCCAAAATTTAGGAAGAGAGTTTGTAATTCAAGTAAAGGGAACAGTTATAGAACGTGCTTCAAAAAACACAAATATTCCAACCGGCGATATTGAAATATTGGTTTCAGAATTAACTGTTTTAAATGAAGCCTTATTACCCCCTTTTACTATAGAAGATAAAACCGATGGTGGTGAGGAGTTACGTATGAAATATCGCTATCTTGATATTCGTCGAAATCCAGTAAAAAAAAGCTTGATTTTTAGGCATAAAGTTACCCAAGAAGTAAGGAACTATTTATCAAAAGAAGGTTTTATTGAAGTGGAAACACCTTATTTGATAAAATCAACTCCGGAGGGCGCACGCGATTTTGTGGTCCCTTCCCGAATGAATGCCGGTCAATTTTATGCACTTCCACAATCTCCACAAACCTTTAAGCAATTGCTTATGGTTGGTGGTATGGATAAATATTTCCAAATTGTAAAATGTTTTAGAGACGAAGATTTACGTGCTGATAGGCAACCAGAATTCACACAAATAGATTGTGAAATGGCGTTTATTGAGCAAGAAGATATTTTAAATGCTTTTGAAGGTTTAACACGTCACTTATTAAAAGAAGTGGTTGGTGTAGAAATCGATAAATTCCCCAGAATGCTTTACGATGACGCCATGCGTTTATATGGCAACGATAAGCCCGATATTCGTTTTGGGATGCAATTTGGAGAGTTGAATGAGATAGCCCAGCATAAAGATTTTGGTGTTTTTAATAATGCCGAGTTGGTAGTTGGAATCGCTGTTCCGGGAGGAAACAGTTATACTAGGAAAGAGATCGATAATTTAATTGATTGGATTAAGCGCCCACAAATTGGAGCTTTAGGGATGGTATATGTGCGTTGTAATGATGATGGTACCTTCAAATCTTCCGTCGATAAATTTTACGATGAAACCGATTTAGAAAAATGGGCAGAAGTTACTGGCGCTAAAGCAGGCGATTTAATTTGCGTACTTTCAGGCGACAAAAATAAAGTACGCCCACAATTAAGTGCCTTGCGTATGGAATTAGCAGAACGCTTAGGGCTTAGAAATCCAAAAGAATTTGCGCCACTTTGGGTAATGGATTTTCCACTATTAGAATGGGATGAAGATACCCAACGTTACCACGCTATGCATCACCCATTTACATCCCCAAAACCTGGTCAATTAGAATTACTTAAAACAAACCCTGGTGAGGTTAAAGCGAATGCTTATGATTTGGTATTGAATGGCAATGAAATAGGTGGTGGTTCCATTCGTATTCATGATAAAGAAACACAATCTTTAATGTTCGATTATTTGGGATTTACACCAGAGGAAGCCAAAGCTCAATTTGGATTCTTAATGGATGCCTTTCAATATGGCGCACCTCCACATGGTGGATTGGCCTTTGGTTTAGACAGACTTGTTGCTATTTTAGGAGGACAAGAAACGATAAGAGATTTTATTGCGTTTCCAAAAAACAACAATGGTCGCGATGTTATGATTGATGCACCTGCACCCATTGACGATGTTCAATTATCAGAATTGAGCTTAAAACTTAATTTAAAACCATAATATTTAAATCCTATCCCGTTTATTATCGGAACCTATTTTTTACTAGCTTTATCGAATGTCTTTCAACTCTAAAAGTCTGTTGCGTAAATTCTTAATTTGGAGATACAAGCATATTTCCGAAAGACAATTCATCTACATACTAAGTATTCTTGTAGGCTTTTTAGCTGGTATTGGAACGGTTACCCTTAAAAACTTAACGCATTATATTAGGTTACTTTTCGAATTGGATTTTTTTAATAATTATCAAAATTCATTATACTTTATTTTTCCAATAATCGGCTTGGTTCTAGTTTACATCATAAAACAATTATGGTTAAAAAAGCATATAGGGCATGGTATTTCCTCGACTTTATATGCAATATCCAAACTGAATGGCATTATTCCTAGATACAATATTTTTGCGGCTTTGATAACGGCTCCCCTTACTGTAGGTTTTGGTGGTTCTGTGGGGTTACAAGGTCCAGCGGTTAGTGTTGGTGCTGCTCTAGGCTCAAACGCTGCGCAATTATTCCATATGAATCAAAAAACAAGAATGCTTTTAATTGGTTGTGCCGCTGCTGGTGCTATGGCATCCATGTTTAAAGCACCTATTGCTGCCATTATTTTTGCTATAGAGATCTTTAGTTTAGATATAGCCTTTACTTCATTGGTTCCTTTACTCCTAGCTTCGGTTTCTGCTGTGGTAACCTCATATTTTTTCTTAGGGACAGATGTCTTGCTTCGTTTTGAGTTAACAGATAAATTCCAAATTAATGATATTTTATTTTACGCATTACTGGCAGTAGTTACTGGGTTTGCATCTGTATATTTTTCAAAAGTTTTTTTTGCTATTACAAACTTTTTTAAACGGTTTGAAAGCAGGGCAAAGAGACTTTTAATTGGGGCCATAGCCATTGGAACCATCCTTTATTTTATTCCGCCACTTTATGGTGAAGGTTATGGCATCATGAATAATTTATTGAAGGGCGACCATTTATCAGCCATTGGAATAATTCCTTTTGATTTAGACTTATCAAATATTTGGATTGTTATTGGTTTGCTTCTTGGGATTTCGGTATTCAAAGCCATCGCCATGACCACCACATTTGGAGCAGGTGGAGTCGGTGGTGTTTTCATTCCAACCCTTGTTATGGGAAGTGCTCTGGGAAATGCCTTTGCAAAAATCATTAATAACATTGGATTGGATTTTCAGGTATCCGAGTCCAATTTCACCTTAATAGGTATGACAGGTTTAATGGCTGGTGTTTTACACGCCCCATTAACTGCTATTTTCTTAATTGCTGAAATAACAGGCGGTTACGAACTATTTGTGCCGTTAATGATCGTCTCAGCCGTATCATTTGCCATTACAAAATACTATATTTCACATTCTATTTACACACTCAAACTAGCAGAACGCGGGGAATTAATGACACATGATAAGGACCAGAATGTGCTTATGGTTTTAGATGTTGATAAGGTAATTGAAACGAATTTTATTACTTTAAATCCAGAGATGAAACTTCGGGAAATCTTAAAAAATGCCGTTGCAAAATCATCGAGAAATCATTTTCCGGTGGTAGATGAAGATCAAAAATTTTTGGGCGTCATCAGGCTAGACGATATTAGGCATATTATGTTTGATTCTGACCTCTATGACAAGGTCGATGCAGCCAGTCTTATGCATGCTGATGCAGGCATTATAAATTATGAAGAAGATTCGATGCAAGACATTATGACCAAATTTAAAACCAGTGGCGCATGGAATTTACCCGTTATCAAAGAAGGTAAATACTTTGGATATATTTCAAAATCAAAATTACTAACGGCATACCGGCAGCAACTCATTAATTTTACTAAATAGTTTTATTCGATATTAAACCAGTTTGGATATATAAATTATGAAATACCTCATTTTAATATTAACTATAGCGGCAATAGCTTGTATAGCCTTAGGCTTTTTTTTAGAGATTGAATCTTCAGAAAGACTTATTGGTTTTGGCGTATTGGTTTTGTTTATAGTGGTTTTTCCTTTGTTTTCATACCATCGTTGGAAAGATAAAAACCTAAAAGACTACATGCTTACCAAAGAAAATTTGGACAAAATGCGTGAAACCCAAAAAGAAAAAAAATATTAGTTCAAGTTTCGCTTTTCAATAAAAAAACGTTTTAAAAGGGCCGAGGCTTCTTCCTCTAATATCCCTCCTTTAATTTTTGTTTTTGGATGTAATTTGGTTTTTAAATTGATGCAGCCTCGTTCCATATCTCTAGCAGCAAAAACAATATTGGAAATTTGGCTCCAATATAAAGCACCAGCACACATTTGACAGGGCTCTAGAGTAACGTACAAGGTACTTTTTTGAAGATATTTACCCCCTAAAAAATTAGAGGCAGCCGTAATAGCCTGCATTTCAGCATGAGCTGTAACATCCGTTAAGGTTTCAGTCAAATTATGCCCGCGTGCAATTATTTTATTATCTATTACAATAACGGCACCCACAGGTATTTCCCCCTTTTCAAAGGCTAACTCAGCTTCTTGCAGAGCCTTCTTCATAAAATAGATATCATCAAAAGGTTGTATCATAATAGCAAAAATACAATTTCAATCTCGTACTTTTGCTTTGTGCAAAAATCTATTTTAAATAAAATCGATTCACCTGTAGAATTACGTTTTTTAAACCAAAAAGACCTGCCTAAACTTGCAAAAGAATTACGTGAATTCATCATTAATGTGGTCGCAACCAAACAAGGTCATTTAGGTGCTAGCTTAGGTGTAGTAGAACTTACAATTGCGCTTCATTACGTGTTTAATACCCCTGAAGATGTATTGATTTGGGATGTAGGACATCAAGCCTATGGCCACAAAATATTAACGGGTAGGAGAGATATTTTTCATAGCAATCGTCAACTTCATGGAATTAGTGGCTTCCCCAAACGTGATGAAAGCGAATATGATAGTTTTGGTGTTGGGCATTCATCAACTTCAATCTCTGCAGCTTTAGGCATGGCCATTGCATCACAATTAAAAGGTGATTTTGATAAACACCATATTGCAGTCATTGGTGATGCCTCAATTGCAAGCGGAATGGCTTTTGAAGGTTTAAATCACGCGGGGGTTACCGATGCCAATTTACTCGTTATACTAAATGATAACGCTATTGGTATAGATCCTAGTGTAGGGGCCTTAAAAATGTATTTAACCAACGTAAAAAAAGGTACTCAAAAACAAGATAATATTTTTGAAGCTTTAAATTTTAATTATTCTGGACCTATTGATGGTCATGATATTCATAAAATTATTTCCGAATTAAACCGATTAAAAACCGTTAAAGGACCTAAGTTTTTGCATGTTATTACTACCAAAGGAAAAGGATTAAAACAAGCGGAAACGGACCAAGTTAAATATCATGCACCAGGAAAATTTGATGCCAGAACCGGCAATTTAGAGCCAAAATCTAAAACTAAAGAACCTCCAAAATACCAAGATGTTTTTGGCCATACTATAGTGGAACTTGCCAAAAAAAACAAATACATAGTGGGTATCACACCTGCAATGCCTACAGGGAGTTCTTTAAAATACATGATGGATGAGCTACCCAAACGTGCTTTTGATGTTGGGATTGCCGAACAGCATGCGGTTACTTTAGCTGCAGGAATGGCTACTCAAGGTTTAGTCTCCTTTTGCAATATCTATTCCACGTTTTTACAGCGCGCATACGACCAAATTGTACATGATGTGGCCTTACAAAAATTACCCGTTATTTTTTGTCTAGATCGAGCAGGTTTGGTTGGTGAAGACGGAGCGACTCATCATGGTGTTTTTGATTTGAGCTATTTAAGATGTATTCCAAATATGATCATTTTTGCACCACGAAATGAGTTAGAATTACGCAACATCATGTATACCTCTCAATTAGGTTTAGAATACCCTATTGCCATTCGCTACCCTCGTGGCAGAGGCGTGACTTTAAACTGGAAACAACCTTTTGAAACTATTGACATAGGAAAAGGGGTTCAACTAAAAAAAGGTAAGAAAACAGCTATTTTAACCATAGGAACAATTGCCAAAAATGTTAGTGAAGCTATTTCAGGTTTAAATATTTCGCATTACGATATGCGTTTTCTAAAGCCTTTGGATGAAAATTTGTTACATACCATTTTTGAAAATTATAGTACTTTAGTGACGGTTGAAGAAAATACTATTAAAGGCGGTTTTGGAAGTGCTGTTCTAGAGTTTGCTTCAGACAATAATTATAAAAACCATATAAAAAATCTTGGAATCCCTGATAGGTTTATTGAACATGGAAATGTTGATGAATTACAACAATCTATTAGTTTGGATGTTGAAAGTTTAAAAAAAGTATTTAACTCTCTCCAGTAAACATTAAAGACCATTCTAAATTAAATTCTTGTTTTAGACCATAAAAGCTTATTTCATTGAGTCAAACTAAATTTTATTAACTTTCGGAGAAAGTATCTGACTGGAAAACAATATATTCGTTTTTAATCTTTTTGATAATTACCAACTAACTAAACTTGTTCATTATTATGTCTAAAAAAATAATATTTATAGCCTTTGTAGTATCCTTAGGTGGATTCTTATTTGGCTTCGATGCAGGTATCATATCAGGTGTCATGTCTTACGCTTCTCCAGAGTTTAACTTAACCGAAGGGCAAACTGGCTGGGTTGTGAGTTCCCCTTCTTTCGCAGCAATGCTAGCCATGCTTATTTCAGGAAGGTTAAGCGATATTTTAGGTAGAAAAAAAATACTAATTATTGTAGCCTTCTTATATGCTTTTTCTGCTATAATGTCAGCTTTTGCTAACTCTTACGAAATGCTATACATTGCACGTATCATTGGTGGTTTAGCATTTGGTGCTGCACTTGTATTGGCACCTATGTACATTGCTGAAGTTTCTCCAGCAGAAAACCGAGGAAAATTGGTAGCTATACAACAATTAAACATTGTTTTTGGATTTTTTGCGGCCTTTTTGAGTAACTATCTTTTTAATAAATACAACACAGCGGACAGCACTTTTCTAACAGACGAAAATGTATGGCGTTGGATGTTGGGTGTAGAGCTCATTCCTGCTTTATTGTACTTTGGCGCATTATTTTTAGTACCTAAAAGCCCTCGCTGGTTATACTTAAAAAATGAAATTATAGAAGCAAAAATGGTTTTAAACCAAATACATGGACCTGAGCGAAGTGCATTAGAAATAAAAACCATAGAAAACGCCATTAATGCGGAAAAAAATAAAGATAAGGTGGTTATTACCGATTTACTAAAAAAGTCTTTACGTTTTATACTGATTGTAGGTTTGGTTGTAGGTGTATTACAACAAATTACGGGCATTAACGCGGTTTATTTTTATGCTACCTCTATTTTTAAGCAAACAGGAATTGGCACTGACGCATCATTTTCATCTGGGGTATTATTAAGTACTATTTCAGTTATTTTCACTGTCGTATCGATGTATTTAATTGACAGAATGGGAAGAAGACCCTTATTATTATTTGGTGCTGCAGGAATTGCAATAAGCTTATTAATGTGTGCATATAGTTTTAGTGGAGCCACTTATAAATTGACATCAGATAAAATTTCGCAACTTCAATTTGAAGAATCAAGCAAACTTATGCCCTTTTCTAATAAGGAGTATGATAATGATTTGGACTTTAAAAACGATATGAAAATGGCTTTGGGCAATCAAGTTTTTTTAAAAAATGACGGGGCCATTTTAGAGGCAGCAACCACTATGAATGCTACCTTAGTTTTAATAGGTATTTTAGGTTTTATTGCTTGTTTTGCGTTTTCTTTAGGACCAGTTATGTGGGTTTTATTATCAGAATTATTTCCAATAAAATTTAGAGGCTTAATGATTGGTTTTATAGCCTTTATTAACTCTTTTATTAGTGCCATGGTTCAACTTATTTTCCCATGGGAATTATCTGTTCTTGGCAATGCAACTACCTTTTTTATTTTCGGGATGATTGCTTTAGTTGGATTTTTTATAATGCTAAAAATTCTGCCGGAAACCAAAGGGAAATCATTAGAACAAATTGAGTTGGAATTGGTTAAAAATTAAGTTTATTAATTCACGTCATAAACTTTAATGGCGTTGAATGGTATGATTGAATTTAACTAAGTCAATAGATTGCGATTATTAAAAGCTAATTCCCTTTATCTTTTTGTACTCTAAAATGGCTTTGCTGTCGGACAGCAGGGATACATGGTAACATATGCTTGATAACCGATTGTATAAACTATCATCGTGAGCTTTAATGGTTTTTGGCAAGCCCTTTAAAATAAGTTTGTCATAATTAGAAGCCGTATTGTTGTAACAGTTGTTAATTGCTGTAGAATAGGTTTTTAATAACGTATTTAAAACACCATAGCCAGCAATTTCTTTGTCAATAACCTCGGTAGATTGGTAAATGTTTTCGATGCTTATTTTAATAATATCGTTTATTTGGGCTTCATACTTACTTTTATCCAACAAAGCGGAATCGAATTCGCCATTTAAAATGGCTTCTTCATTTTTCATGAAAATATCTACAGCTTCGTCAATTAAAGTCCCTATGGCCAAAGCCCGTAAATAGCTCACTCGGTCCTGTTTGTTTGTCAGCTCATAGTAATTTTTGGTTTTTATTTTATCCCGGACAATATTAATTAAGTATTCTAGTGCAAATTCTTCCTGTATAAGTCCCAGATTGATACCATCTTCAAAATCGATAATCGTGTAGCAAATATCATCGGCAGCTTCAACCAAATAGGCCAATGGATGACGTGAAAAACTTAAATCTTTGCTACTTCTATTCAACAAACCTAAGTCATGAGCCACCTCTTTAAAAGCGTCTTTTTCACTTTGAAAAAATCCATATTTCTTATCAGAAATGTGGTTTGTTGGTTTTTTTGGTAGCGATTCTTTAGGATATTTCATAAAGGCACCTAGAGTTGCATAACTTAACCGGAGACCGCCATGGCGTCCTGCCCTACTTTCGGTTAAAATTTTAAAACCATTCGCATTTCCTTCAAAATCACATAAATCTTGATATTCTTTAGCTGTTAATTGGTCTTTATATTTTAAACCTAAACCCGTTTTAAAGAACTCACCTATTGCCTTTTCACCCGAATGACCAAAAGGTGGGTTACCAATATCATGGGCCAAAGCTGCCGCCGCAACAATGGCTCCAAAATCGTTAGGTTGGTAGCCATGAATATTTTGTAAATGTGGGTACTTTTCTAATATTTTTTTACCAGCAAGTCTACCCAAAGAACGGCCAACAACACTAACTTCTAAACTATGTGTTAAACGTGTGTGGACAAAATCGGTTTGTGATAATGGAATCACTTGGGTTTTGTCCTGTAGGCTTCTAAATTCCGTTGAAAAAATAACACGATCGTAATCCACTTCAAAACCTAAACGAGTTTCATCTTGTTCTTTTCGTATACGTTTATGGGTATCGCCAAAGCGTTTTAAGGATAGTAATTGTTCCCAGTTCATGGTAAAAATTTATGTGTTGGCAATATAACATTTCCTGTTAAAATTTAAATGAAAAATCAGTTAACATTAACGTAACATTTTAATCATGGTTGTTTAATATTTCGGTAACATCTGGATGATATTAGAGTGGTTAATTTGCATTGTAAATAAGTTACCAAATAATGAAACAAATTATATTTTTAGTTGCCTTTTTAATATCGGCTTTCACATTTGCTCAAAATACAGGTTCGATAGTTGGTAGTGTATTGGATGTTGAAGAAAACAATACGCCTTTAACCTTAGCTAAAGTAATCCTTAAAGAAACTGGTGCTGAAGCATTAAGTGACGAAAACGGAAACTTTAAGTTTGAAAATTTAAAAGAAGGTTCTTACACTTTGGTATCAAGTTTTGTTGGTTATGAAACCAAAGCATTAGAAACTATGGTTGTCTCAAATAAAACCAATACTGTTACATTGCAATTAGGCGCGAGCACTTTGTCTTTGGATGATTTAATGTTAGCTTTCGCTAGTGAAGACAAAAAAGAAACTGCTTCGGTTACAAACAATTAAATTTTATAAAATCTATTAATTTTAAAAGCAACTTTCTGTTAAAGGAAAGTTGCTTTTTTAGTTTACAAAATAAACGTTACTTCACAAACCCCAATATTTTAGTTTCCAATGTTAACTAAATGTAATCTATCATAAAAATCACTTCAATAAGATAACATTAACCTAACACTTTTATTACTGTTCTTTAATCTTGAGGTAACACTATATTCACAATGTGGTGGTTTCTTTGCAGCAAGAAATTTAAAAAAACTAATGAAAAAATTTATACTATTATTTATACTGTTAATCACAACGTTTTCATATGCTCAGAACACAGGTTCCGTAGTTGGAAAACTAACAGATAAAGAATATAATAATGAGCCCTTAGCATTCGCTAATGTGTTAATAAAAGGTACCACAAAGGGTACCACATCAGATTTTGATGGCTTATATCAATTTGAAAATTTAGAACCAGGAACCCTTACTTTGATATTTAGTTTTGTGGGGTATGAAACTCAAGAAATAGAGGTTTCCATTGTTGCTGGAAAAGTGACTGAATTAAATGTGCCTATGGGTGCCAGTGCTGCTTCACTTGATGAGGTAGTGATCACAACCACTACCAAAAGAGAAAGCGTCACAGCATTATTATTAGAACAGAAAAAAGCATCTGAAATTCAAGTAAGTATTGGTTCGGAGGAATTATCTAATAAAGGTGTTAGTGATGCTGCCGGAGCTGTTGCCAAAATATCTGGGGTTTCTCAGCAAGAAGGCTCCAATAATGTTTACGTACGTGGTTTAGGTGATAGATATTTAAACACCACCATGAACGGTTTATCTTTGCCATCAAACAACATCAATAACAAGAATATAGATTTAAATCTTTTCTCGTCGGATGTGATTGAAAACATATCTATAAGTAAAGCCTATTCAGCTAAATTTTATGGCGATTTCTCTGCTGGTAATATAGATATCACTTCAAAAGATTACACAGGACAAGGATTCTTTGATGTTGCTTTAAGTTCTGGAGCTAATACAAGAGCAGTAGGTAAAGATTTTTTAAGAAATGAAGGCACCGGCTATATAGGTGATTATGCCAGATATCAACATAATCCATTTGCGGTGATACTTTCTCATGGTCCAGATCCTGTACAAGGTGAAACACCTATAAATATTGGCATAAGCCTTTCCGGTGGAAAATCATTCTCATTTAAAAATGATTCTCGTTTGAGTTTGTTTTTAACGGCTTCATTTGACAATAGCTTTAATTACAGAGATGGTATCGTAGCAGATTATACAGCTGGATATAATAAACTATTTCCAGATTCTGAGGAATATAACTATTCTACTACCTCAACAGCTATGGCTACTGCCATTTATAAAATAAATAATGAAAATAGATTGAAATACAATTCCTTATTTATAAATAGCTCTAACGATCAAGTTGGATTTTATGGTGTTAGTGGACAAGGTATTCTTTATGATTTCTCTGACGAACCTAGTGGTTATTTTCAAAGCAACTACCAATTTAACCAGGACATTGTTTTGGTGAATCAATTAGTTGGTGAGCATAATTTTGGTAAACTTGATTTAGACTGGGGAATAGGTTACAACCGTGTATTTGCACATGAACCAGATAGAAAGCGTTTTTCTTTGTTGAATTATGACAATTTATTAGATAACGATCCAACAACAAGCCCAAATTTTGCACAAAATAACAACTTTAATAATCAACGTTATTTTCAAAATATAGAGGATGAAGAACTAAACAGTAGATTGTCTTTAACTTACAAGGCATCCGATAACTTTAAGGTAACAGTTGGTTATGACGGGAAAAGTAGAGAAAGACTTTTTGATAACTCCAGATATGGTTACAAAAATATAGATACCAATACGTACACTATTACCGATACTCGTAATTTGAACGATTTATTTAATCTTCAAAACTTTGTTGACGGTTTATACCAAACGCATGTTTTCAATCCTATAAGTCCAGAAAACGGCATTAATCAAACAAATTTTCCCGGAAACCTAGAAAACACTTATAAAGGTATGTTGGATATTTATGCTGGATATTTATCTCTTGAAATAAATGCAGGCGATAATTGGTTATTTGTTCCTGGAGTGCGATTTGAAAACTATGATCAACGCATCGAGTATAATGCCATTAACTTGCGTCCTGACGATCCTGGCTTTGCTGAGGCCAAAGAATCCTTTGTATTACCAAGTTTAAATATTAAATACAGCTTAAATGAAGACCAAAATCTACGTTTAGCAGTTAGTAAAACCATATCATTCCCTGAGTTTAAAGAAATTGCGCCTTTTGTTTACGAAGGTATTAGCTACAGAATAGGTGGTAACCAAGATTTATTGGGGACAAATACCGGAGTTAATTTAACCGATAAAGCCTACTCCGATATTTACAACTTAGATTTAAAATATGAATGGTTTATTACCAAAGGTGAGATTTTATCAATCGGTGCTTTTGCAAAACAAATAAGCGATCCTATCAACTTGGTTCTTGCTGCAGATGCTACAGGAACACAACGTTACTTTAGAACTGGTGAAAAAGCCGAGGTTTTAGGAGTAGAGTTAGAAGCGAGAAAAAACGTGTTGATGGACGAAAATGATGATACTGTTCTTTCTGCTGGATTAAACTTTACTTACATGCATACCAAACAAGACCTTTACAGCAGTATAGAAGGTTCATATGGTACATCGTTTAATAGAGCTACTGATGAATTGGAAGGGGCGTCTCCAATTATAATAAATGCCGATCTAAGCTATAAACCTGTAATTAGCGAATCTTTCAAGCCTGCCGCGAATTTAATCTTTAACTATTCTTCAGACCGAATCTTTTCATTGGGCTCTGGTGATGTTGGAAATATTATTGAAAAAGCAGTTCCTAAGCTAGATTTCATATTAAAAAATCAAATAGGTAAAAACACAGAAATCAATCTAAGTGCTAAAAACTTATTAGATCCAAGTATTGAAACGATTAGAGAAAATACAGGAGATGGCGATGTATTACTATCCAGTTTCAAAAGAGGAATCACTTTTGGACTTCAATTCAAATACAAATTTTAACAAAACTCTTATAAACAATAAAAACTTAAAATTAGAAACAATGAGAATTAAAAATTATTTATTGCTTAGTTTAGTTTCAATAACTATGCTTTTTGTGTCATGTGCAAATGACGATACAGCAGATATTATATTCAACATTACTAACAACGAAGGTGGTGGATCAGGCTCTGCAGATGTATTTCTTTCTGGAACTTATACAAATGATTTAACTTTAGAAAGTGGCGTAAACTATAAAATTAATGGTTCGTTAGTAATGGCCAGTGGTACTACCCTTACAATTCCAGCTGGAATGACGATAAAAGCGCTAGCTGCTGGATCCGATGTTTATGTAGCTATTTCTCAGGGGGCTAAAATTGTAGCTGAAGGAACTTCAACAGCTCCCATTGTATTTACTTCCGATGCTGCTTCTCCAGAAGCTGGTGATTGGGGCGGTTTAATTTTACTAGGTAAAGCACCTATAAACTCAGTTACTGGCACTGCTACTTCTACCTCAGAAATTGCTGGTTTACCTTACGGTGGCAATATCGCTGATGATGATTCTGGTTCATTAAGATATGTAAGAATTGAATATTCAGGTGGTTCTGCCGATGGGCAATCTGAAAATAATGGTTTATCTTTTTATGCTGTTGGTAATGGTACTTCTGTTGAGTATATACAAATATATGAGGGTAAGGATGATGGAGTAGAATTTTTTGGTGGTACCGTTAATGTAAGTTATGTGTCAGTTATTAATTTACAAGATGATTCTATTGATTGGACTGAAGGTTATTCTGGAACTATCAGTGACGTTTACGTACAACCCATTCAAAACCCAACAGAGTCATTTAACTCTGATAAAGCTTTTGAATGTGATGGTTATAATGATGATTTTGGTAATAACTCATCTCCTGTATTCTTTTCAAGCCCTACCGTAAATAACGTAACAATTATTGGTGTAGGTTCATCTAATACTTTCCAAGACGGTTCTACTACTAGCGCCTATGAAGCTATTCGTTTAAGGCGAGGTACTGAAGCTATTTTTACTAATGTAGTTATTTCTGGTTATGCAGAGGCTTTTGATTTAGACGGTAATGATACCACTGACCCAACGGGTGCTGCCGTTATTGCTGATAAATTACAAGTGAATAACATTACTTTCACTGATGTCACTAATAAATTAAAGAACGATACTGGTGTAAGCTTCACCGAAGCAGATTTCATCTCTGGAGACGGAAGCGGAACAGGTACTAACTATGCTACTTGGGGTGCAGGATGGACTAGACAATAATTATTACAAAAACTTATAATATAAAACACGAAAGCATCCTAAATTTAGGATGCTTTCGTGTTTTTGGTATATAGAATTTTAAAGTGACGCCACATTATTGTTATAATCTACCTCTTTTAATTTGCCATCAATCACATAAACCCATTTACCTATTTTTTTGCCTTCTTTATAAAAGGCAGTTACGGTTTTATTGCCTTTTTTATCAAAACTCAGCCATTTTCCTTCCAATTTTCCATCAGCTGTATAAGTTCCAGTTTGACTTACTTCACCATTATCATGATAATATACAACTTCTATTAAATTCGTTTCCTTATTTAGAGTTAAGGTTCTTTCTTTTTGAGCAAAAGCAAACGTAGTAAAAAGTGCTATGGCAAAAACTAGTATATTTTTCATTTTCTATGGGGTTTAAGTTAATGTTTACTTTACAAAAGTATTTAAAAATTTACATTTAAACAATGTTTACGTAACATTAAATTAACATTAAATTTCTTTGTTACTGTTTTTCAATGCATTATATTTTAAAAAAAATTAAAAACATATCCTATTTGTAAATAAAACAGAGAAAAAATAGCTTGTTAGAGAGGTGTTTTTTGGCTTAATATGAAAAGAACATAACATTTCCATAACATTGAGTTCAATTTAAAATTCGACATTTGTTTTAATATTTTTTTGACTTTTTTAAATGGGAGATATTTATATCTATATGCTAGTGGCATTAGCTTTTTTAGCCGTTGCCGATTTAGTTGTTGGAGTTAGTAACGACGCTGTAAATTTTCTAAACTCAGCTATTGGCTCTAAAGCAGTTTCATTTAAAACCATTATGATCGTTGCTAGTTTGGGTGTAGCATTGGGTGCTTTGTCTTCTAGTGGCATGATGGAAGTAGCCCGGAAAGGGATTTTTAATCCCAGTGAATTCATGTTTGATGAAATCATGATTGTTTTTATGGCAGTAATGATTACAGATATATTATTGCTTGATTTTTTTAACACACTTGGACTTCCAACATCTACAACAGTATCGATTGTTTTTGAGCTTTTAGGGGCCTCTGTATGCGTTGCGCTTATAAAAATTGCGCAAGATGACTCGCAAACCTTATTGGATGTTGGCAATTACATTAATAATGAAAAAGCCATAGAAATTATATTAGGCATCTTGCTCTCTGTGGTCATTGCTTTTACTGTAGGGGCTATTATACAATTTGTTTCAAGGCTTTTATTGACTTTTAATTTTAATGACAGACCCAAGCTTTTAGGGGCTATTTTTAGTGGTTTCGCAGTTACATCTATCATGTATTTTATTCTAATAAAGGGCATTAAAAACGCTTCTTTTATGAACGATGCTTTTATAAACTCAGTATCATCAAACCCCATAACATTATTAAGCATAAGCTTTGTTGCATTTACAATAATTTCGATGCTTCTAATGTCTTTCTTTAAAATAAACATTTATAAAATCATAATAGTAGTTGGTACGTTTGCACTGGCAGTGGCTTTTGCTGGCAATGATTTAGTAAACTTTATAGGTGTTCCTATAGCTGCTTACGATTCTTATCTGCATTGGAATACCAGTGGGATTCTTCCTAGCGATTTTAGAATGACAGGTCTTTCTGAAGCCGTTGCAACAAAACCTATTTTATTGCTTATTGCTGGATTAATTATGGTCTTGACTTTATGGTTTTCCAGTAAAGCCATTGCAGTAGTAAAAACATCGGTAGATTTATCTCGTCAAGACGAAGGTAAAGAACGTTTTGAACCCAATTTTCTATCAAGAACGATTGTAAGATATAGCATAGCCACGTCTGACGGTTTAAATAACCTTTTACCAAATTCCTTCAACACCTACATAAATAAACAGTTTCAAAAACCAATTATTTCAAAAGCCATAAAACCTGAAGATTTACCTGCTTTTGATTTGGTTCGGGCAGCAGTAAACCTTATGGTAGCTAGTGTATTAATATCTTTAGCCACTTCCATGAAGTTACCTTTATCGACCACTTACGTAACGTTTATGGTCGCTATGGGAACCTCACTAGCAGACCGTGCATGGGGAAGTGAAAGTGCTGTGTATAGAGTTGCGGGGGTTTTAAACGTGATAGGCGGATGGTTTTTTACGGCTATAAGTGCCTTTGCCGCAGCCGCAATAATGGCTTTAATTTTATACTATGGTAAAGGTATTGCACTAACCATACTCTTGAGTTTAGCAATTGTGTTGCTTTTTAGAAATTATTTGAGCCACAGAAAAAAGACAAAAGAACTACAAGTAGAAGATAGTTTACAGAAGGCTGAGAGCAGTTCCATTCAGGGTGTTATTCACGAAAGTGCTAATAACATAGCCAATGTAGTAAAACGTGGCAATAAAATTTACACCAATGCCATTAACGGTTTAGCTAAACAAGATTTGGATTTATTGAAAAAGAACAAAAAACAAGTCACGAAACTCTCCAATGAAGTTGATGAACTCAGAGACAATATTTTCTATTTTATTAAAAATTTAGACGAAACTAGTGTTGGTGCTAGTAATTTCTACATACATATTTTAGGATATTTACAGGATATGACACAATCGCTTGAATACATAAGTAAAGTGAGTCATAAACATGTAAGCAATAATCATAAAAAACTAAAATTTAACCAAATAAAGGAGTTAAAGGAAGTTGATGCTCGTTTTGAAACCTTTTTTAACAATACTAAAAATGCTTTTGACTCACGCTCCTTTGAAGAAATTGGAACTATTTTAGGCAGAAAACAAGAAATTTTAGGACTTGTAACCAGTAAAATACAAAAACAGGTTGATCGTACCCGCAATGAAGAATCGAGTCCAAAAAATACGACCCTTTATTTCAGCCTACTTTTAGAAACTAAAGATTTATTAAACGCCACTATGAATCTTTTGGAAGAATATTACAACTCTCATGATGCTTCTGTAAAACCTGCAAAAATAGTTTCGAATCCTGAAGAAGAGGAATAATATATTTTTAAAAAAAATTAAAAAGCGCCTCTTGACAGGTGCTTTTTTTGTTTAAGATATCTCCTCATCACTAAAACTCCTTTTTTCCAAATTCACTATCAATAAATTTAGATTTATTATTTCCTTTTTTAAAGGTATATGAGAGATTTAACATTACTATATCAACTTCATAAATATAGTTAGTTGTGGTAAAAAACTCATTTGGCCTCCTGGTGGAAATACGCTGTTCATTCGTCTTTAAAAGCCCCATATCAATATTTTGCCATTGTAAAGTTGCCGTAATCCTTGAGTCTAAAAATGATTTTTGAAAGGTGATATTAGGCGAATAAAACCTAGAATCTTCACCTTGTGCCGTATTGGTGTCTGACAAATAATTCATAGTAAATTGCAACGAGGCATTTTCCCAAAATCGCCATGTAGAATTCACGTTAAATGAATAAATTGTGGCATCAGTATCTATGACCCTATTATCAAAACTACCATTTATACTATAATTATAAATATTTGCTCCTATAAAATTACTCCAGTTTTTAGTAGGTTTTAATTCTGCTCCAACCTCAAGTCCAATAGCCTTAGCGTTGCCAGCATTAGAGTATATTCTATTCAAAATGGTATCATTATAAACGGTATTAACACGATTTACCACATTTTCAACATGTCTAAAATATGTCGTTACAAAAAGGGAGTTACCTCCTTTCATATCCTTATTAATCCCTAAATCAACCAAATCAATAAATTCTGGCCGCAAATTTTTATCACCTTGCTCCAGAGTTTCAGAATGCTCCCGCTCTGCAAAAGGATTCATTTTAAAAGTTGAATTTCGCTCTACACGTTTGCTATATGCTACCTTAATATTGGTGTTATCATTAACTGAATATTGAACCGATGCAGATGGGTATAATTTTACAAAATCATAAAATAAGGTTTCATCAACTGTATTGCTTTTATCTTTAAGTCTAAACTTTCTATCCATAACTTCCAATCTAGATCCAGCTGAATAATCCCATTTACCCTTTTTACCTGATAATTGTAGATACCCGGAATGTATAGTTCGTTCCAAATCTACCTCACTTGAAAACTCGGGCACCAATTGAAAATTGTCATTAAAATCGGTTCGTCTTTCATATATAAAATCTCCTGTGTGTTTTAAATCTCGATATTGATATCCTGCTTCTAACGTACCAAATTCATATGGTTTAAAACTATAATCTAATTGAAAACGAATACCATTCAACGGGTTATCATTGGTATTAAATTCATCCTGGTATAAAATAGACCTATCTGGTTCTCCTAAGTTTTGATTTACTGTTGGCCCGCCTAAAAAGGTATATTCATATAAAAATGAGACCGATAATTCCGAAGCATCTTGAAAGTTGTGTAACCAATCTATACTTCCTAAAATAAAATCGCCTTTACGCTCTCTTAAATTATGATTAAAATATTGAAATGTATAGTCTCTGTTAACACTATTTGCTGGCGTTAATGAATGATTGTCAAAATATACAATATCGGCTAATCGATCTTTACTGCGCTTTCCCGCAAAAAAGCCTAACGAATAACTATCTTTATTACTAGGTGTAAAATCGACTGTAAAACGTCCGCTATAATTTGTTTCGTCAAAACTGCGTTCTCCTGTAGAAGGGAATAGTGTTTTAGTGTTGTTAATAATGGTGAAAACATCGCCTTCTCGTCTTCCTCCCAAATCGTTTCTTTGGTAATTTGCACCTAAGGAAATATTCCATAAATCAGTACGCACATTATAGGTAGCATCAATTCCGTGGCGTTTGTGAGACTCATCGTTGCCATAAGTTTCGATAGAAGGTAACCCTGCTTTGATATTTAACTGACCATAAGCTCCATTAGTTGCTCCCTTTTTGGTTAAAATATTCATGATTCCCGCTTTACCCTCTGGGTCATATTTTGCTGAAGGGGCTGTAATAATTACCACCCTTTCTATGGCGTTGGCTGGCAGTTGAGCTATTAAATTACCCGCATCACCTTGGATAGGTTTCCCGTTTAGTAGCAATACAAAGCCTTTACTTCCACGAACGCTAATTTCACCTTGACTATCCATGCTAACCGATGGTAAATTTCTAATAACATCCATCCCAGAGCCCCCTTGAGCACTTTTAAATTTTGAGACCTCATAAACCTGACGGTCTATTTTATTAAGAACGGTTGCGCGCTCTGTGGTAACTATAACCTCATTCAACTGGGTTCCTAAAACCAATTGAACCGTCCCCAAATCAAGTAATTCTGCATTTTGAGTAATGATGATATTATCGATTCTTTTTTTTTCGTAACCTAAAAATGAAGCTTCTAAATAATACATCCCGCTTTCAACATTGTTTATTATAAAAAGTCCGCTTTCATTTGAAACTACTCCTGCTATTAAGACTCCACTTTTAATTTCATAAAGGGCAGCAGTCCCATATTCAAGTGGTGAATTTTGCTCATCAACCAATTTTCCTTGAATTTGCGCTTGCGTTTTAAAAAAGATGAATGTGCAAAAAACTGCAAGGAGTTCATGTGTAAATTTGAGGAACATTTATTAGTTGTATATGATGCTATATTTTTGATTTCAAAGCTAATCAAATAAAATATTTTATTCATTTATATTTTGAATACTAATTTATTCTTTTGTTTGTTTTCCCTGCTACGATAGATTAACTTAGAACGATAATTTACATTTTATGAAAACATATTTTTTAATTTTTTGTCTTTTTTTAGTTAATTCATGCTGTTTCAGTCAGGATATAACAGGTGAGCAATTATTAGATAAAGCTATTGCTTATCACGATCCTGAAGGGAATTGGAAAACTTTTAATGGTACACTTTTTATAACCATGGAAACGCCAAATAGTGGTAAAAGAGATAGTGAAGTAACTATTAACTTACCAGAATCTTACTTCAAGTTGATATCAAAACGAGATAGTCTCATAACTACACATACTTCAGATAAGGGAGCATGTATTATAACTAAAAGTGATTCTTTAAGAATTGCCAAACAAACAACAAAACCAAATCGTTCTCACTGTGAAACAACCGAGCTTTATAAAAACTATTACACCTATTTATATGGTTTACCCATGAAACTTAAGGACCCTGGAACCAACATAAGTGATAAAGTTGAGACGAAACGATTTAAAGGAAAAGACTATTTAACATTTAGGGTGGATTATGACTCTGAAGTTGGTAGTGATGTATGGTGTTTTTATTTTAATCCCACTACTTATGCTATGGAGATTTATCAGTTTTTTAGAACGGATGAACAGGGGAACATTAAACCAGATAGTGGTGAGTATATTTTACTAAAAGATGAAGCTTTAATAAATCATATAAAAATGCCCAAAATAAGAACCTGGTATTATAATAAAGACGATAAATATTTGGGAACAGATCTTTTAATGCAATAAAAAAGCACCTCCTTCGAGGTGCTTTGAAACACTTAATTAAATCCCTCTCAAATACCTTGAGGTTAGTACTGAGAAACATTTGAAAGTGAAAAATTTAAGATCCGCACATGAGACAATCATCACCTTCGCTTGCCTTAGCTTGTGCAATAAGGGCCTTCATTTCCTCAGCAGTCATAGGTTGTACGTCTACTTCTTGGGTGTTTTGTTTAGCAAACTTTGCAGCGTTTTGCGCTGCTAATTTCATTTTTTTAGCATCTTCTTTTTGAGCAGTAACTCCATTGTTAACTTCCACTACTTCGGCAGAGGGTTCCTCGGTTTTTGTGGTTTGAAGCGTGAATTTTATGGCGTCTACGGCACTCTTGGTGCGTAAATAATACATTCCTGTTTTTAAACCACTTTTCCAAGCGTAAAAATGCATAGATGTTAATTTTGCCATTGTTGCACCTTCCAAGAACAAGTTTAGTGATTGAGACTGATCAATAAAATATCCTCGTTGGCGAGACATGTCTATGATATCTTTCATGCTCAATTCCCAAACAGTCTTATAAAGCTCCTTAATGTCTTGAGGTATCACATCTATACCTTGAACAGAACCATTGGCTCTCATAATATCTTGCTTTAAACTTTCATTCCACAAGCCTAATTCCACCAAATCTTCAAGTAAATGCTTATTAACAACAATAAACTCGCCTGACAATACACGACGTGTGTAAATATTTGAAGTATAGGGCTCAAAACACTCATTGTTCCCAAGGATTTGAGAAGTTGAAGCCGTTGGCATCGGGGCCACTAATAACGAGTTACGCACCCCATGTTTTAGCACTTGTTTACGTAATTTATCCCAATCCCAATTACCACTTAATTCTTCATCTTTTATATTCCAAAGGTTATGTTGGAACTGGCCTTTACTTATTGGAGACCCTTTGTATGATTGGTATGGACCATCTTCTTTGGCTTCCTCCATACTAGCTGTAACTGCTGCATAATAAAGGGTTTCAAAAATATCTTGGTTTAATTTTTTTGCCTCATCACTCGTAAAAGGTAAACGCAATTGAATAAAAGTATCCGCTAATCCTTGAACACCCAATCCAATTGGTCTGTGACGCATATTGGAGTTTTCGGCCTCTTTTACAGGATAGTAATTTCTATCAATAACTTTGTTTAGGTTTTTGGTAACACGTTTAGTGATACGGAAGAGCTCTTTATGATCAAATTCACCATTTTTAACAAACATGGGCAAAGCTATGGATGCTAAGTTACATACTGCAACTTCATCTGGCGAAGTGTACTCTAAAATCTCCGTACATAAATTTGAAGAACGAATGGTTCCTAAATTTTTCTGATTAGATTTACGATTAGCAGCATCTTTGTACAACATGTAAGGTGTTCCGGTTTCAATTTGGGATTCCAATATTTTCTCCCAAAGTTCACGTGCCTTAATCGTTTTACGTCCTTTGCCTTCTGCTTCGTATTTTAAATAAAGTGCTTCAAACTCTTCACTGTGGGTTTCTGGTAATCCTGGGCATTCATTAGGACACATTAAAGTCCAAGGACCATCTTCTTGTACACGTCTCATGAATAAATCTGAAATCCACATCGCATAAAATAAATCACGCGCACGCATTTCTTCCTTACCATGATTTTTCTTTAAATCCAAGAAATCAAAAATATCAGCGTGCCATGTTTCAATATAAATAGCAAAACTACCCTTACGCTTTCCACCACCTTGATCTACATAACGTGCTGTATCATTAAACACTTGAAGCATCGGAACAATCCCATTACTAGTTCCGTTAGTACCTGCTATGTAACTGCCTGTAGCACGAACATTATGAATAGCCAACCCAATGCCTCCTGCAGATTGTGAGATTTTTGCGGTTTGTTTTAGGGTGTCATAAATACCTTCAATACTATCATCTTTCATGGTTAAAAGGAAACAAGATGACATTTGTGGCTTTGGTGTACCTGAATTAAATAATGTTGGTGTAGCGTGTGTAAAATATTTCTTGGACATGAGTTCATAAGTCTCAATAGCCGATTCTATATCATTTAAATGAATGCCTATAGAAACGCGCATCAACATGTGTTGAGGGCGCTCTGCTATTTGCCCATTTAACTTTAAAAGATACGAACGTTCTAATGTTTTAAACCCGAAATAATCATAACCAAAATCACGATTATATATAATTGTAGAGTCCAGACGATCCTTATTCTCCATAATGACATTATAAACCTCATCCGATAATAAAGGGGCATCCTTTCCTGTTCTTGGGTTCACATAGGTATACAAATCGTGCATAACCTCACTAAACGTTTTCTTAGTGTTTTTGTGTAAGTTTGAAACGGAAATACGTGCTGCCAACCTTGCATAATCAGGATGTGCCGTGGTCATTGTTGCTGCAACCTCCGCTGCTAAATTATCAAGTTCACTCGTGGTAACACCATCGTATAAACCTTCTATAACGCGCATGGCTACTTTTAATGGATCAACCAATTCGTTTAATCCATAACATAATTTTCTCACTCTGGCAGTGATTTTGTCGAACATCACCTGTTCTTTTCTTCCGTCTCTTTTTACTACATACATTGTTTTACACTTTTTTAATATTTCTGATACACCTTCAGAAATTGGGGTTAGTTAGTTAGCCTAAATTTGAAATTCCTTTTTTTGAAAGAAACTAAATCTAGAAGATTAATTAATTCTAATAAATGGTACTTAGTTTAGTTTTCCACTTTGTGGAAATATCATTTTAATTGTTATTCAATTAAAAATCGGCGTCAAAACTGAATTTGTCTTTCTCTTCTTCTTTGTTTAAAACACCTGCTTTTTGGTATTCAGAAACTCGTTTTTCAAAGAAATTGGTTTTCCCTTGCAATGAAATCATGTCCATAAAATCAAATGGGTTTGCAGTGTTGTAAACTTTATCACAACCTAGTTCAAATAGCAATCTGTCGGTCACAAATTCTAAATATTGCGACATTAACACAGCATTCATACCAATTAAACTAGCGGGTAAAGATTCCGTTATAAATTCGCGTTCTATATCTAAAGCGTCTATTAAAATCTCGGTAATACGAGATTTAGGCACTTTATTTACTAAATGTTTGTTGTGTAGGTGTACGGCGAAGTCACAATGCACACCTTCATCACGAGAGATCAACTCATTTGAGAATGTTAATCCCGGCATAAGCCCTCTTTTCTTTAACCAGAAAATAGAACAAAAAGCCCCTGAAAAGAAAATACCTTCAACTGCTGCAAAAGCTATCAATCTTTCCGCAAAACTTGGAGACTCAATCCATTTTAAAGCCCACTCTGCTTTCTTTTTGATAGCAGGAAAATTCTCTATAGCATTAAACAACAAGTCTTTTTCTTTTTCGTCTTTTACGTAGGTATCAATTAAAAGCGAGTAGGTCTCACTATGAATGTTTTCCATCATAATTTGGAATCCATAAAAGAATTTTGCCTCACTATATTGTACTTCGTTAACGAAATTTTCAGCTAAATTCTCATTTACAATACCATCGCTAGCTGCGAAAAACGCTAAAATGTGTTTTATAAAATAACGCTCATCATCATTTAATTTTGTAGACCAATCTGTTAAATCTTGGTGTAAATCAATTTCTTCTGCAGTCCAGAAACTTGCCTCCGATTTTTTGTACCATTCCCAAATATCATGATGTTGTATAGGGAAAATTACAAATCGATCTTTATTCTCTTGCAAAATGGGTTCAACTGCTACTTGCGACATTGTTTTTGGTTTTTTATTAAAGTTTAACGAAATTTTTTCGATTTAGGGAACAACAAAGATTGAAAATTGAACCCAAAAATGAAAGGTATAGTTATAAACATTGTCAACAAGTTTTTAACAATGATAAAATCTTACAAAAAAAACACTCTAAGCTTAGTTTGTTTTATAAATACTTAATAATCAATTATTTATGCTTATCTTTAAAAAAACTTGTACTTGGAAATTTTTGAAATTTTGAAGCTAAAAACACCCTGTTTAAAGGTGTTTTACTCATGTTTTTTAAGGATTATTTTGAGGTTTTCATTTTTGCCGCTACTGTTTCCAATTCCATATACCAATCTTCACCAAATTTTCTAATTAAAGCTTCTTTTACGAATTTATAAACAGGAATTCCTAACTCTTCACCTAATGTGCAAGCATCATCACAAATTTGCCATTTATGATAATTTACTGCTGAAAATTCCGAGTATTCTTGAACCCTAATAGGGTACAAATGACAGGAAACCGGTTTCTTCCATGAAATTTCTCCTTGGTTGTAGGCTTCTTCAATAGCACAAAGTGCTACCTTCTTTTCATCAAAAATAACATAGGCACAATCGGCATTGTTTATTAAAGGGGTTTCAAAATCACCTTCTTCAGTAGTAATAAAAACACCTTGTTTTTCAATGGCATCAATGCCTTCTTTTCGAAGAAAAGGCTTCACTTTTGGATAGATGTCTTCAAGAATTTTTGTTTCATCGGCATCCAGAGGCGCACCAGCATCACCATCAATACAACAAGCCCCTTTACAAGCGGAAAGGTTACATAAAAAATCTTTCTCTATAACATCCTCAGATACAATGGTTTTACCTAACTGAAACATAATTTTTAATTATCTTGTAAGGTGCAAAAATAGTTAAACTTTAAATGAATTAAATTAAGATATTGTGCTACTTTTGCCGAAAATTTTAAACCTGAAATGATACAACTTAACTTTAAAGAAATATTTACTGCTTTTATGGTATTATTTGCCGTCATTGATATTGTTGGCAATATCCCCATTGTAATTGATTTGCGTAAAAAAGTGGGGCATATTCAAAGTGAAAAGGCTTCCGTAATTGCTGGTGTAATTCTAATTGTTTTTCTGTTTTTAGGTAAAAGTATTTTAAATCTTATTGGTATTGATGTGAATTCATTTGCAGTAGCAGGTTCGTTCATTTTGTTTTTTATTGCTTTGGAAATGATTTTAGGCATTACTCTTTACAAACAAGAGGAACATACTGCCATGACAGCTTCTATTTTTCCTTTGGCTTTTCCTTTAATTGCTGGCCCTGGAAGTTTAACAACATTACTCTCGTTAAGAGCTGAATTTAGAACAGAAAACATTATTGTTGCGGTTTTACTAAATGTTATTGTTATTTTTATAGTTTTAAAAACATCAGCTAAAATTGAACGCTTTTTGGGGCAAAACGGAATTAACATTATTAGAAAAGTTTTCGGTGTTGTGTTGTTAGCCATAGCTGTTAAACTTTTCGCACACAACATCAAAGCGTTATTTGAGCTGACATAAAACCTATTTCCAAATGAAATTAGCAACTATTATAATCAGTATTATTGCCTTAGGACTTCTTGTTTTCAACTTAACCAAGGTAAATTTTAACAATCCTTTTGAAGGTGATAGCACTATTGCTTTAATAACCATTTTAGCATCCCTTTGTGTGATTTTAATGATGTCTATTCTCAGGATTTCGAAACGTATAGAACAAAAAGTAAAAGAACGCCGGTAATATGTTTGATGCGTTGATTATTGGTGGAGGCGCCTCTGGTTTGTCTTGTGCTTTGGTTCTAGGGTCGGCCAAGGATAAAGTTTTTGCAAAAGATAAGCGTATAGGTATTATTACTCACCAAAAAACATCTCATTTACAAACCGCTTTATTTAATAATGTTTTAGGAATGCATCCCGGAACTACGGGAGTTTCTATTTTACAAAGCGGTAAAGAGCAACTCGCTACTTTATATCCCCATGTTGAACAAATTGATAAAGAAAAAGTTCTGGAAATCACTAAAACCAATGATTTGTTTTTAGTAAAAACCAACAAAAATATATATACTTCAAAATTGGTTGTGATTGCCGTGGGTTACACCAATTTAATGACTATAAAAGGTTTAGAAAAATATATAGAGCCTCATCCCAGAGCAGCCATTGAAAAAGAGCGTATTTGGTTAAAAAATACAGATCATAAAATTGAGGAAAATCTTTATGTTGCTGGAACACTTGCGGGTTGGCGAAGCCAATTTGCTATTGCTTCTGGTAGCGGAGCACATGTAGCTACCGATATTTTAACGCTTTGGAATGATGGAAAACATGCTAAAGTGCATGATAAGGTTGGAAATTAATTATTCTTTTTACTCAACTTAATTACCTCATCAATCATGATGTCGCGTTGGTTGTAAATTTCTTCAAAAGCACCAGCACCGTAAAGTTGGTCGGCAAGGGTTGCTTTAATGTATTGTTTTACCTCCTCGTGGTAGGCCACAAAAGTAACTTTTGAGTCTGCTCTGAGGTTTAAATAATCTTGAAACGCAAACACCAAATCATCATTTACAACAAATGTATCAATAAACTCCTGTCTTGATAGGTCATCATAGGCATGACGGTCTTTTTCCAATTGTTCAAAAACAAAATTTCCAAAATACCCACGACGCATTAAAAAGGATAAGGTTTCGTTTTGCATACTTGTATCTATAGGGACAAAAATATCAGGAATAATACCCCCACCACCATAAACTACCTTTCCTGCAGGCGTTATGAATTTCAAAGAATCTTCAACCTGAATTTTTTCTGGATCTAAAAGTTCCCCTCTATCCAACCTATCGAAGTACTCATCATAATAATCTTTGTGACCATTTTTATAAGGTCGCTGAATAGAACGTCCTGTAGGTGTATAATATCTAGACACTGTTAAGCGCACCGCACTACCATCACCTAAATCCATTTCGCGTTGTACCAAACCTTTTCCGTAAGAACGACGGCCAACGATAGTGCCCTTATCATTATCTTGCAAAGCACCTGCAACAATTTCGCTTGCCGAAGCTGAATTTTCGTCAATCAATACATATACTTTGCCATCTTCAAAATCACCTTTATCAGTAGCGTAGCTTTTTTCAATATTACCTCGTTTATTTTTTGTAAAAAGAATGAGTTTATCATCTTCTAAAAATTCATCTACAATTTGCTCTGCAATCCCCAAAAATCCACCAGGGTTATTTCGCAAATCTAACGTTATTTCAGTAGCCCCCAAGGCTTTTAATTTTTCAATACCTGCTTTAAATTCTTTATAGGTAGATTCAGCAAAACGGTTTATTTTTATATAACCTAATTTTTCGGTTAGCATGTAAGAAGCGTCTACACTTTTTATAGGAATGGTGGAACGCTTTACGGTAAAATCTAACAATTCCGGTTCACCCCTTCTGTAAACTCTCAGTTTAACTTTAGAGTTTTTTGCACCCTTAAGTTTTTTAATAATTTCACCATCTTTCAACCTATCACCAAAAAGCGAATCGCCATCGGCCATAATAATTCTATCACCGCCTTTAATACCTGCTTTAGCACTTGGTCCATTTTCAATAGCCCTTATTACTGCAATCGTATCTTTATACGTATAAAAACTAACACCAATACCAACAAAATCTCCTTTCATTTCTTCAGTTACTCGAGCCATATCTTCTTTGGGAATATAAACCGAATGCGGATCGAGGTTATCCAAAATACCGTTAACCGTGACATCAACAATGCTATCGGTATTAATCTCATCAACATAATCGTATTCTATATAATCAATAAGCCTATTGAGTTTATCTTTTTTGCTATTGGTTGAAAACAAGCGGTCTGGAGCATCGGTAAAATCCAATTTTCCACCAATAAATATGCCCGCTGCTATAGCAACTCCTAAAACCAATGGTAGATATTTTTTTTTGTAGGGCATTATGCTGTTAAATCTTCAATATGTTCTAACTCAATTCCTGCTTTTTTTAAAAATCTAAGTCCGGAATCATCTTTATATGCTTGGTTATAAACCACTTTTACTATACCTGCTTGATGGATTAATTTACTACATTCTTTACAGGGCGACATGGTTATGTAGAGGGTTGCTCCTTTACACGATTGGGTAGACGATGCCACTTTTAAAATGGCATTGGCCTCGGCATGTAACACATACCATTTGGTATATCCTGCTTCGTCTTCACAAAAATTTTCAAATCCTGTTGGTGTACCATTATAACCATCTGAAATAATCATCCTATCCTTAACAATAAGCGCACCAACCTGCCTGCGTTTGCAATATGAGAGTTTACCCCATTCTTCAGCAATTCGTAAATAAGCTTTGTCGTACTTAAGTTGTTTGTTTTTAAGCATTCATTTTTTCTTTACATAATGGTTTCGCCAAAATAAAAATTTTGTTTAAGGCTATATAACATATCTTTTTAAACACTTTAAAGGATACCGTTTCAATCCTTACCACAAAAACATAATAACGAATATACTTGGTTCGTATTTTAATTACAACGCAAGTAAGTTAAAGTTTTTATAAGATTGCTAAAAAATCATGATAAGAAATCGCTATTGAGTATCATGGGAATCACAAGACCTACGACGATAGCAGAAATAACCATAATCCAATCACGTTTTGAAAACCTGAAGATAGTTTGTACGATATAGCCCAAAAACAATACTATAAATACAATAATAACCTGTGCCAATTCTATACCCAAAGCAAATTCTAACAACAATACCAGTTTATTATCAGAATCTCCCAAAAACATTTGAAACTCACGTGCAAAACCTAAACCGTGTATCAATCCAAAAAATAAAGTTGACAAAAACAGTACGCCTACTTTTTCTTTTTGGGCGCCTTTACCTGACGTAAACACATTAAAAAGTGCCACCACCATAATGGTTATGGGTATTAAAAACTCAACGATGGTAGCATTTACACTTATAACATTGTAAGCGGCTAAAACCAGAGATAAGGTATGACCTAACGTAAACATGGAAACTAGCAACAAAACTCGCTTCCAATCTTTAAATACATATGGTACGGTTAAAACGATGAGAAACAGAACATGGTCGTAGGCATTAATATCTAAAACATGGTTGATACCATATTGTACATTGAACCAAAAATTTTCAAGCATTGTAATTAGTATTTAGGGTATATTTCAAATATACAATTAATTGTTTTTCTTTAGAATTTGGTTGTACTTTTTATCCAACTCTAAAAGCATTTCTTTAGTAATACCCTCCAATGAGAATTTATGCTTCCATTTCCAATCTTGCCTTGCATAAGAATCATTGATACTTTTTGGCCAAGTATTGGCAATATCTTGCCTGTAATCTGGTTCATATTTTATTTCAAAATCTGGTATGTATTTTTTTATGGACTCTGCAACTTCTTTAGGCGTAAAACTTATGGCTGCCAAATTGTAGGATGATCTTATTTTGATGTCTTCAGAGTTAGCACTCATAATATCAACGGTTGCATTAATGGCATCGTCCATAAACATCATAGGGAGTTTGGTGTCTTCCTTTAAAAAACAATTGTAAAATTTGTTTTTTATTGCTTCGTGGTAAATTTCAACTGCATAATCGGTAGTGCCACCACCAGGTAAAGTTTTCCAACTTATGATGCCAGGATAACGCAAACTGCGAACATCCACGTCGTATTTATTAAAGTAATATTCACACCATCGCTCACCTACTTGCTTGGTTATTCCGTAAACAGTTGAAGGTTCCATAATGGTATATTGTGGCGTATAATCTTTAGGAGTGGTGGGGCCAAAAACCGCAATACTTGAAGGCCAAAATACTTTTTTTATGAATTTTGCACGTGCTAAGTTCAATACATGAAACAAGGATGTCATGTTCAAATCCCAAGCTTTCATCGGGTATTTTTCACCAGTGGCACTTAACATAGCGGCCATTAAATACACGGTGTCAACATCATGCTTTTCAACACAAATTTTAACACTGGCATAATCTTGTGCATCAACAATTTCAAAAATTCCCGAATTAACAATATCAGGATTACTGTAACTAATATCACTGGCAATAACATTATTATCTCCATAGATATTTCGTAACTTAAATGTTAATTCCGAACCTATTTGCCCACAAGCACCAATTATCAATATTTTAGAGCTCATTAAAATCCTTCTTTATAAAAATTTTTTAAAAATAATAAGATTATATTGATAATATGATATTTTGAAAGTCAAATGTTTTTCAATTTGATAGTTTTATGTTTCAATCCAAAAAATGAAGTAATACTCATATCTTTGCAAGTGAATGTTAGTATCACTAAAAACTCAATGATTATTAAAATATTAAGTGCAGTAGGTTTATTAATGCTGTTGGTTTCATGTAAAAAAAATCAAGAAACCTCAACTTCAATGGACAATTCAGAATATCTACAAAATCAAAATATTACCGAGCAAGATATTGCAAAGTTAAAGTATACTGACTATATATTGGATAGTAAAACGGAAGAGGTGATTAAAGATTGGCAAGAATATTACCAACTCCAAGATGTTATAAATAATGTAAAGAAAGCCGATTTAAGTTTTTTTAACAACAATGAAGAAAATATTAAAAGCATACCTGAAAAGTTAAAAGAAAGCATACCTGAAGAATTGAATTCTGAAAGTATACTCGCAAGGCTTTTGGTTTTGGAAACCAAATTGTTTAAACTCGAGAGCTTGTCTAACCTCTCAACCACAAGCAAAGAAGAACTTTTAAACACGATTAAGGAGTTCTTAGTGGCCTTTTCTCATGTTAACTTTCAAATGAACAAAAAAGTTGAATTTGATAGTAGAACTATAGAAAAACCATAGAATAGATATGTCCGTAAAATAAATAAGGCTTGGGTTTTGCCCAAGCCTTATTGTTATAATTTACTAAAATTATTTAATTTTTTGGCTGAGCAGCTTGCGCTTGTGCCGCTTGTTTTTGTCTTAACAACTCCGATTTTGTCAATTGAATTAAGCTGAAATTGGGTGATAATTTTAAAGTAGCATCTAATATATCAACCGCAGCATCAATATTAGCTTTTTTATCTTTATTGTAAACCGTCAATGCATTTAAATACATAAATGCTGATTTCAAAGGCACTTCATAAGGTTGTTGCGTTTCGTAAAACGCCTTTTTCATATCATCTTTAGCATTGGCTAATCCATAATTAATATGCTTTTCTGCCTCAGCAATTTTTTGAGTTTGTAAATTAAGTTCAGCCAATTCATATGCTATTAAAGCATTGGGATTTCTTTTGAACATTTCCTCAAAAAGCCCAATGGCCATTTCAGGTTGTTTAACCGCCTTTAACGATACCGCTTTTACCTCAACAGCGATATCTGAGTCGGTTGGAACCCTTTCGTAACCAATGGTATTAATAGCTTGTACATATTTACCTTCACTCATGTAAATGTAAGCCAAAGTATCTTGTCTTGCTTGAGAAGGTTCTAACACATTAAGATGGGTCATGGCATTAATAATGCCTTGAATATCACCTTGTACTTTCATTTGATTGTAATAAGCTTCGTAATGCTTAAGTAATTCTGAGTTAGTCTGTGCACTCATCATAAAACCACATACCAATAAAGCTAATCCAAATATTTTTTTCATCTGTTTTTAAATTTATTTTTAGTGCGCCAAAACTATAAAAAATTGACATTTAATCTATTAAAAGAATGCTAATTATTTTTATTTTAATCATACAATGATTAAACCGCGCCCTTTTAACAAGGCAATAAACCAATAATTTTTCGGAAGAATTAAAAAAAATAAGTATATTAGGTTTACTAAACTAAACAATTATGGGAATTAAAAGTTTTTTAGCCTCGAGAAAAAATCAGCAAAAGGTTACTGCAGATGTACCTTTGAAGGTTAGTGATTATATGACCACGAAACTTATAACTTTTAAATCTGAAGAACAAATTGAAAAAGTTATCGATTCTTTAATAAAGCATAGAATTTCTGGCGGTCCGGTGGTTAATGAAAAAAATGAATTAATTGGCATCATATCTGAAGGTGATTGCATCAAACAAATTAATGAAAGCCGTTACCATAATTTACCTATGGAAAATAATACCGTTGAGAAATGTATGGTGAAAAATGTTGAAACCATTGATGGGAATATGAATATTTTTGATGCCGCTAGTAAGTTTTTAGAATCGAAACGAAGACGCTTTCCTATAGTGGAAAATGGTAAATTGGTTGGTCAAATAAGTCAAAAAGATATTTTAAAGGCTGCCATGAAACTAAAAGGCCATACTTGGAGATAATTCACCACCCTCTATCAAGGGGTTTCATAGCGCCTGGGTAATCTGTAATAATCAATTTATGATTTTTGTTGCTTTCTAATGCTGCAATTTTAGAAAAACTATATCCTTCAATCGGCTCTTTCAAAATTTTCCATTTGGCAATCCCCGCAACTGTAATAGTTTCGCCTATTTCTATAATTCGTTCGCTATATTTTAAGGTTTTATTAAACCCAAGCCAATTTTCACTTTTAATGCCAAAATCATCCAAAACCTTTTTAAATTCTGGTGAAGGATCCTTAAATGACCCCGACTTAATATTTTTATCTTCAACCATGTAACTCACATAATTACGGTTTTCTCTTGAGGGTTTAATCATAACCAATTCGCCATTCTGCTCAAGAAAAAAGTCTTGCATATCCTCTTTTTTAACAAGGGTTTTCCAATGCGAACTTTTGCCTGAACTAACCCTTTGCTTAACCTCAAAAATATAAGCAACGCATTTTCGTTTACTTAGAGGTGCCAAAAAAGGTTGCGATACTTTTAAAACTTTGCCTGAAACTTTAGTTAATTCATCCGTTCTAAATTGAGTGATGCGCTTATGCTTAATTTTAGAAAGCTTCCTAAGTATGATGTTTTTATCATTAAAATATGTAATGGTAAAGATTAATAAACCAAAAGCTAGAACTATTAAAATTGGAATAAGAAATTCGAAATTTTGAGACATCTACAATAAAAAACTTTTACAATGAGTATTTACTTTTCCTAAAATGTTACTATTACAGATTACTCTCTTTTAACCAAGGCATAATATTCATCTTCTAGAGGCAAATAACCTTGATCATACACAAAATAATAAACAGTTCCAGCCTTGGTAATATAAGTACTTGTATAAAAATTGAAATCAAACCCATGTTGAATCAATTTACTTCTAGTAGTTTTGGTTTTTTGATTGGGGTTCAACGTTTCAAGAATGCGCCAATTTTTCCGCAATCTATTGTTGATATTCCTGATAAGATTTTTAGAATCTTTATTAATGGTATTGTTATAAGCATTTCGGCAATAATCGCTACAGAATTTTTTATCGCTTCTACCAATAAGCTTTTCGCCGCATTCTAGACAAGTTTTGCTCATTATTGAATTTTCATCAAAGTTAAAAAATTCAATAATAATATACAACTAAAACGATTTAAACGACTACAAATATTTACAAACGAACACAAATGTTTACTAACCGATTATAATTTTGAAACCACCACATCTTTGCAGTGTCGAAACATAAGAACTCGATAGTATTAACTGTTTAACGATTAAAAATTTAAAATTATGAACACACTTAGAAACAAAGTACAGTTGATTGGTAACTTAGGAAACGATCCGGAAATCATCAATTTAGAATCAGGAAAAACATTAGCAAAATTTAATATTGCCACCAATGAGAGTTACACCAATAATAAAGGTGAAAAAGTAACAGACACTCAGTGGCACAATGTAGTGGCTTGGGGAAAAACAGCTCAAATTATTGAAAAATATGTCACTAAAGGTAAAGAAGTGGCCATTGAGGGTAAATTAACTTCTAGAAGCTACGACGATAAAGACGGAAACAAGCGCTACATAACCGAAGTGGTCTGTAGCGAACTACTTATGTTGGGTAAATAACACTTCATTTAAAGGGCGGTTTAAAACCGCCCTTTTCTTTACCGTAATTTCACATCCATCAAATAAAAATGGGCTTGTTAACAAATCTAAATCTAAGTCCATGAATAGTGCGGTTCGTAATTGTAAAAAATTTATTTAATATCTGTTTTTTTTAATTATTCTCAATTAGAATTCATCAAAGCAAAAAAATCAATAAAACTTTATTTATAATACCTTCTTTAATTTAAGCTTTACTACATTTATGATTAATTTTCAATAGAACGTCACTATGTCTGTAGAGCCAAAATTAACACGATTTAAACAAAATGTTTTGTCTAAATACCAAATATACAACAGTATATTTATGACATTACCTTTTGATGCTATTACTAAAACTGGTGTATTATTGCCTTTATTTCATGAAACTTGTAAAAAAGGATTTGCAAATGGTGACAACCCGACTACCATCGTTGATACGTTTTTCAAAAAATACCAAGCTCGTCGTACAAAAGAAAGCCAAATAAATTTACTCTTTAGATTTATTCAATATATAGAACGACAAGTGGTTTTGTTTGATGCTATTGAAGATGCCGCTTTCCCAATCGTGAACAACATGGAAGGTATTGGTACATTAAGAAACCTAAAAGAATCTGCCACTTCAGAAAATAAACTTGAAGAACTACAAAATTATCTGGAGGAATTTAAAGTTCGTATTGTTTTAACAGCGCATCCAACCCAATTTTATCCAGGTTCTGTTTTAGGCATCATTACCGATTTAACAGAAGCTATAAAAGATAACGACTTATCAAAAATAAACAATCTATTTGGGCAATTAGGTAAAACGCCATTTTTCAAAAGAGAAAAACCCACACCTTATGATGAAGCTATAAGTTTAATATGGTATTTAGAAAATGTGTTTTATAAATCGTTTGGAGAAATATATAATTACATTCAACAAAACATTTATGATGACGGTAAAAAGCATAACGAAATTATTAATATAGGATTTTGGCCAGGTGGAGACCGTGACGGTAACCCATTTGTAAAACCAGATACCACACTTAAAGTAGCTGCCAAATTAAAACAGGCCATTTTAAAGAAGTATTATGCAGATCTGAAGAATTTAAGACGAAAATTATCTTTTAGAGGCGTTGAAGATCGTGTAATTAGGCTAGAAACCATTCTTTATAACTATAGTATTAATCTGGACTATCCTGAGGCCATTTCTTCAAAAGAGCTTATTCGGGAATTACTAAGTATTAGAAATGTTGTTGTTGAACAACATCAATCTCTTTATGTAAACGACATAAATAACCTTATAAACAGAGTTCATATGTTTGGTTATTATTTTGCAACCTTGGATATACGTCAAGATAGCAGGATTCATCACTCTGTTTTCACAACCGTTATTGATTACTTAATTAAAACGAAAAATTCCTCATTCCCAGATAATTACCATGATTTATCAGAAGCAGAACAAATAGAAATTCTATCAAAAGCCAATGATAATATTCCTGATTTAGAAGTGTTTGAAGATGAAATGGTTTACAATACATTAAAAACCATATCGATAATAAAGGATATACAAGCCAGTAATGGCGAACGAGGAGCCAACCGCTACATCATTAGTAACAACCAAACGGCTCTGAACGTGATGCAATTATTCGCTATGTTAAAAATAATGGCATTTAAAGATGAATTAACGGTTGATATTGGGCCTTTATTTGAAACTATTACCGATTTGGAAAATGCACCAAGCGTTATGGAACAGCTATATACCAACCCTGAGTATATGGCACATTTAAGAAAAAGAGGCAGCAAACAAACTATTATGCTGGGCTTCTCAGATGGCACTAAAGATGGTGGCTATTTAATGGCAAACTGGGGTATTTACAAAGCTAAGGAATTGCTCACTGAAATGTCTAGAAAATATGACATTACCGCCATATTTTTTGATGGTCGAGGAGGCCCACCAGCTCGTGGTGGTGGAAAAACACACCAATTTTACGCTTCCTTAGGACCAACCATAGAAGACAAAGAAGTTCAACTTACCATTCAAGGGCAGACTATTAGTTCTAATTTTGGAACTTTGGAATCCTCTCAATATAACTTGGAACAATTGATAAGTTCTGGAATTAAAAACAGAATAGGTAGCGAAAAAAACAAAATGTCCGATGAAGACAGAATTGTAATGAATGATTTAGCTGAAACTAGCTACCAAGTTTATAAAGACTTCAAAAGTCATCCTATGTTTATTCCCTATTTAGAGCGTATGAGTACTTTAAAATACTATGCCAAAACCAACATCGGGAGCAGACCATCAAAACGAGGAAATTCAGATAAATTAGTTTTTTCTGATTTAAGAGCCATCCCGTTTGTGGGTTCTTGGAGTCAATTAAAACAAAATGTTCCAGGATTTTTTGGTGTTGGTACAGCACTAAAGCAATATGAAGAAAGGGGTGATTTTTATAAAGTAGAACAGCTTTACAAGAATTCCAAATTCTTCAAAACCTTGCTTGAAAACAGTATGATGTCTTTAACGAAATCTTTCTTCGACCTAACAAAATATATGTCTGAGGATGAAGAATTTGGTGAATTCTGGAATATTATTTTTACAGAATACACTACAACCAAAAATTTATTACTAAAACTTACAGGCTACCAAGAATTAATGGAAAATGAACCGGCTGGTAAAGCCTCTATAGAGGTAAGGGAATCCATTGTTTTGCCATTGCTTACCATTCAACAATATGCTCTTAAAAAAATTCAAGAACTACAAAAACAAGGCGTTAATGAAAGTGATGAACTTAAAGTTTTTGAAAAAATAGTAACCAGATCGCTATTTGGGAATATAAATGCTAGTAGAAATTCAGCCTAGTTTTTTTTACCTGATTTTACATTAATATTTGTTACCTTCATAATCTAGCATTAATGAATAAAATATTATGAAAGATCTATTCCCATTATTAATACTTTGCTTAGTATCATTATTATCCTTTGGACAAGTTTCTCTTTCTAAAGAAACCCAATCCTATGTTTCTCATGCCAGAGGAAACTATGTCTTACAAAATTTAACCATTGTTGACGGTAAAGGCAACCTCCCTAAAATTGATCAAGATATTATCATAAAAGGGGATATCATTGAGGCTATAGGTAAGGATTTGCCCATTCCTAAAAATTACAAAGTAATAAACATGGCAGGCAAAAGTGCCATTCCAGGAATGGTAATGTTACATGAACATCTTTTCTACCCAAAAGCTACACCCGGTGGTTTTGGTGTAAATCAAATGAGCTACTCTTTTCCAAAATTATATTTGGCAGGGGGCATTACAACTATGCGAACCGCAGGCAGTATCATGCCACAGGCGGATATTAATCTTAAAAATTTTATTGAAAAGGGAATGATTCCTGGTCCTAAAATGGATGTAACCAGCCCCTTTTTAGATAGAGAAGGCACTGGACTTATTGAATTAACACCTCTAAAATCGACCAAACAAGCAGTAGATGCCGTCAATTTTTATGCAGACATGGGCGCTACTTCTTTTAAAGTCTATAATTTTATTACAAAAGAAGATTTAAAAGCCATTGTCGATGCTGCCCACAAAAGGGGTTTAAAAGTTACTGGACATTTATGCTCAATTACTTATGAAGAAGCTGCCGATATCGGCATTGATAATTTAGAGCATGGTTTTTATGCCAGCAGTGATTTTATTACTGATAAGGAACCTGATGCTTGTGAACCCTTCAAACAATCAAAATCTTTATTGGAATTACCTGTTGACTCTGAAGAAATGACTAATCTTATCAACCATTTGGTAAGTAAAAAAGTGGCTTTAACATCAACAATAAACGTTTTTGAACCTTATACAAATAGAGAAATTGTTCCAGGTGGTGGTATTGATGCCTTATATACAGATGCTAAAGAAAAGGTTTATAAAAGATGGGCCAGCAAACAAGGCAGAGACTCACTTGATTACGTGATGTTTAATAAATCAAAAGTATGGGAAAAAGCATTCCATGATGCTGGTGGATTATTAGTTGCTGGCACTGATCCAACCTATGATGGCAGAATTGTAGCCGGTTACGCCAATATGCGGTTATTGGAATTGTTTGTGGAAATGGGTTTTACCATCCCTGAGGCTATAAAAATATGTACCCTTAATGGGGCCAAATATTTAGAACAAGATAAAACCATTGGAACATTAGAGCCATCAAAAACAGCAGATATCATTATTTTAAATGAAGATATAAGTCAGGATATTAGAGCTATACGATCTATTGAAATTACATTTAAAAATGGTATTGGATACGATTCCAAAAAACTCTTTAAAGCAGCTGATGGTATTGTAGGTATTAGATAAACGCGCTTTCAAAAGTTTTGATAAAATAAAAAGGATGCCTTATGTTTTAAGGCATCCTTTTTTTCAACACTAACTAATATATTATATTTTAATGTTCATTCAATCTAAAATCTGGATAGGCGTCCATACCATGCTCGTGGGCATCTAATCCTTCTATTTCTTCTTTTTCAGAAACTCTTATTCCAATAGTTTTCTTCAAGGTAAATATGATAATAAATGCGGTTACTATACAAAATACAGCATAAGAACCTACACCAATTAACTGGCTGATAAATTGATCTACTCCTGCTAATTCACCAAAAATCCCAACAGCTAAGGTCCCCCAAATACCACAAACTAGGTGAACTGCAATAGCTCCAACAGGATCATCTAACCTTAAACTATCAATAAATCTTACAGCTAACACAATAATTACACCTGCAACAGCTCCAATAATAATGGCATCCGTAGGACTCATTTGGTCTGCTCCAGCGGTAATACCAACCAAACCTCCTAAAATACCATTTAAGAACATGGTTAAATCTAAATTTTTATACATCGCTGTTGATACCAACATAGCAACTACACCTCCTGCTGCTGCGGCTAAACACGTTGTTACCAAAACCAATGAGGTTAATCCTGGATCTGCAGAAAGTACTGAGCCACCATTAAAACCAAACCAACCTAACCATAGTACTAAAACTCCAGCAGTTGCCAAAGGAATGTTGTGACCTGGAATCGCTTGTGGTTTTCCATCTTTAAACTTTCCAATTCTTGAGCCTAATAACCAAACCGCTATTATAGCTGCCCATCCGCCAACTGAATGCACCAATGTAGAACCTGCAAAATCATAAAAAGGGGTTTCTAGAGTTTGTAAAAAGCCCCCGCCCCATTTCCAAGAACCCGCTATGGGATAAACCAATCCAACATAAAAAATAGTAAAAATCATAAAGGGTACAATTTTCATACGTTCAGCTACCGCACCAGACACAATTGTTGCAGCAGTAGCAGCAAACATACCTTGAAAAAGGAAATCGGTCCAATAGGTATAGCCTTCATTATAAGTTAAATCCAAAGCCCCTTCGGCAGTAAGTGGCGAATCCAATCCAATACCTGCAAAACCAAGAAAACCATTAAATTCACCTGGATACATTAAGTTAAAACCAACTAAGCAATATAAAAGCAGCCCAATGGTAATAATAAAAATGTTTTTAAAAAGTATATTGATTGTGTTTTTTTGACGTGTTAATCCAATTTCTAAAAATGCAAAACCTAAGTGCATGAAAAAAACTAGAGCTGTACAGATCATCATCCATACATTGTTTGTTGTTAATAATTCCATAATAATTATTTAGTTTTTGATGGTTATTATTTTAAAGTGTCGCCACCTTTTTCTCCTGTTCTAATTCGGTAACATTCCTTTATTTCCGATACGAAAATTTTACCATCCCCGACATCGCCAGTTGCAGCTGAGTTAAGAATTGCTTGAATGGTAATTTCCTCAAAATCATCATTTACAACAATAGATAAATATCGTCGCTGTATATCGCTCGTACTATAAGAAACGCCTCGATAAACATGACCTTCCTTTTCGTTTCCTAAACCGGTTACATCCCAATAGGAAAAGAAATTAACGCCCACGCTATGTAACGCCTCTTTAACTTCACGATACTTTGATTTTCTGATAATTGCTTCAATTTTTTTCATAATTCATTATCTTAATTGTATTATTTAGTTGGTTAAAATAGAAAATAATTCAGTGTTCGAAAAACATATAGATTATTTATGCCTTTTTCTTATTAATTTTTGAAAATTTAAAAAGATGCCTTAAAAATTAAGGCATCTTTTAGATAATTTTATATTTAAAATTTTATGATTTGAAATATTGTTTTACAATTATTCCATTTCTCTTTGTCTCTTACCAGGATACGCGATGGTACCATGTTCTGAAATATCAAGACCTGCTATTTCTTCTTCTTCAGTAACTCTTAATCCTCCGAAAGCTTTCTTAATAATAAATAAGAATATAAATGATAATAACAGTGCCCAAACAGCATAAGCTAAAACCCCAATGGCTTGTGCACCTAATTGAGCAGCACCTCCACCGTTGAATAAACCAATTCCCGTATCACCGTCAACACCCCAAAGACCTATAACTAAAGTTCCCCAAGCACCAGCAACGCCATGTACAGAAATAGCCCCTACAGCATCATCAATTTTTAATGTTTTCTCTATGAATCCAATAGAAAGTACAACAAGGATACCTCCTAATAAACCTGCTAATACAGCACCTCCTTCAGTCATGTTACCACATCCAGCAGTAATACTTACAAGACCAGCAAGCGCACCATTTAAAGTCATTCCTAAATTTGGTTTACCATTCTTAATCCAAGTAAATAATAATCCACCTAAGGCACCAGCAGCAGCAGCTAAGTTAGTTACCAAAACAACTTGAGAAGCAGCAGTAGCATCATCACCACCCCATGCTAGTTGAGAACCACCGTTAAAACCAAACCATCCTAACCAAAGAATAAATACCCCCAAAGTAGCGTACATTTGGTTATGACCATGCATTTCAACTGGCTTACCATCAAGGTATTTTCCAATTCTTGGACCTACCATCCAAGCAGCAACTAAAGCAGCCCATCCACCCACAGAGTGAACAATTGAAGATCCAGCGAAATCTATAAATTCTGCAGGCATAATTCCATCTGTGTTGTTTAACCAACCACCATTCCATTCCCAACCACCAGCGATAGGGTAAATGATAGCAGTTAATACAATACTAAAAATAGCATAGGTAGTATATTTTGTTCTTCCAGCTATGGCTCCAGAAACAATAGTTGCAGCCGTTGCAGCAAATACCGTTTGAAAGAATAAATCGGCTGCTCCTTGTGAGAAGATAAAACCTCCCCAGTGGAACCAACCTCCACCCATATCTGAGCCATACATTAAAGAATATCCAACAAACCAGAAGGCTAAAGAACCAACTGCTATGTCTAAGAAATTCTTCATAGCGATGTTAACCGCGTTTTTAGAATCTGTCATACCAGATTCTACTAAGAAAAATCCTGCTTGCATAAAGAATACTAGGATACCAGAAATAAGCATCCACATCATTCCCATATCGCCTTCAACAGCGGCAGTATCTTGAATAAAAAGTGACATATTTAATATTGACATAATAAATAGTTTTTAATGGTTAGTAATTAATTAATTTTTTAGAAAGAAATGCCCGTTCAATTTCTCGAACGGGCATAATATATGTTTAGAATGAGTAGATTGCGGCTAAAACAAAAGACCCTAAGCTTTTTGTTCCAGCTAAATCATTGTCAATAAACGCTTCTTCTGAAGCACTATCCAATCTAATCTCTGGTTTAATAGTTAAATTGTCGATTGCTAAACTACCTGTTAATGTTAATGCAAATACAGAACCATCGCCATCGGCATCATAGCCTCCAATAGCTCCTGCTCCAAATTCTGTCTCTGTAAAATATTCACCTCTTAATCCAATGGTAAAAGAATCAGAAGTAGATAATTGAGGATATAAAGCTACACCTGCAAATGAGCCAGCATCTTCTATATCTAGATAAGCGGCATTGATACCTAAGAAGAAATCATCAGATAAATCAAATCCACCTGTAAAATCAATTTCAGTGAAAGAAGGATCTAATAAAAAGTTTAAAAACTGACCTGAATATCCAAGTTGAGCCCCAAAGGCGTAGTCTCCTGTTGAGTTAAACTCTGTAAAATCAGTATCGTTCATAACAGCCAACATTAAACTAAAATCATCACTTAAAGCTATATCAGCTTTTAAACCTGTATGGCTGAAAGGTCCGTAAGAGAATAAATAAGATGTACTGTAGTTAAAGTTAGCAGTTGGAGAAATTACCTCATAACCTAAAAAGGTATTAAAGTTACCCATGGTTAATGTTACAGACTCACTTACATTCCAGTAAGCATAAAGTTGGTTTACTATATTAGATGAAGCATAAAAAGGATCTGCTTGCGGGGAATTAAAGACTGCATCTGCACCTCTTGGTCCAAATACTAAATCAGCAACAAAACCTACTTTTTCTCCTTCATAGCCTAAAACTACATTAGCCATACCCAAAGCAAAGCCAGGTAAATTAGCGAAGGAAGATCCAGGAGCAATAGCATTTTCATCGTTTGGAGCCGTAAAGTTAGCTCTGTAATAAGCATCAATGCTACCACTTACAGTAAATGAAGGTTTAGTTTCCTCTTCTTGTGCAAATAAACTACATGCTATAAAGAACATTGAAAGTGTAATTAATTTTCTCATAATTGTTTTCATTTAAGTTATTAAATTTTTTAGTTAATTTTCATTAAGAACGGCGTAAAACTATGTGAAAAACTTTTAACCCCCATAAAAAATAGGGCTATTTAAATCACTTTTATCAATATTCTAATTTTTACCCTATTTTTTTAGGGGTATTTGTATTATTTATTGTTTTTTTGAATTTTCGACAAATTAAATATTTGAATAATCATCAGTTTTTTTTTAATTTTCATGCTATTATTTTTGAAAAAATCATGTTTTAATACTATTTATTCATATATCTATACATATTACTATAGTTTTTTGAATTGAGTATTTAATAAAAAAAGTGTTTAATATTGATATTTAAATATTTTTTTCAAGACTTCGCTTCTAAAATCGAAATAATGAATTAGCCCTTATTGTTATTCAAATACTAGTACATATCTTTACGTTTCAACTTAAATTTTAATCCAATAATTGTTGATTATGCTGAAGAAACAAGGACTGTATTTACCTGAATTTGAACATGAAAATTGTGGTGCTGGTTTTATTTGTAACCTTAAAGGAGAGAAAACAAACCAAATTATTCATGATGCCCTAGAAATTTTGGTAAAATTGGAGCACCGAGGCGGTGTAAGTGCTGATGGAAAAACAGGTGATGGCGCAGGTTTATTAATTGATATCCCTCACGAATACTTTCAAAGAGTTTGTAATTTCACCATTCCTCAACCCAGAGAATATGCTGTTGGTATGGTTTTTTTACCTAAAATCAAAAACCAATATGAATTTTGTAAAAATATCTTTGAAAAAGAAATAAAAACTCAAGGGCTTACAGTTTTGGGATGGCGAAAAGTACCTGTAGATTCTTCACATCTAGGTGAAATTGCTAAAGCATCAGAACCCATTATAGAGCAAATATTTGTGGGTAAAACCGACACCATAGATGAAGGTACTTTTAAAGCAAAGCTCTACGCAGCTCGGAAAATTACCGAACATGAAATAAGAAACTCCAAAATTTCTGAAAGCAGCTATTTTTATTTGCCTAGTTTATCGACTACAACCCTCATATATAAGGGTATAATTATGCCTGAAGATATAGGTCCATACTATACTGATTTACAACAAATAGATTTGGTAACCCGTTTAGCCTTGGTACATCAGCGTTTTTCAACCAACACTATGCCAACATGGGAATTGGCCCAACCTTTCCGTTTTATGTGTCAAAATGGTGAAATAAATACTCTTCGTGGCAATGTAAGCAGGATGCGTGTTCGAGAGGAAATTATGAAAAGTGACGTATTTGGGCCTCAAATAGAGAAGTTGTTCCCAATAATTCTTCCAGGAAAATCTGATTCCGCATCCATGGATATGGTGGTTGAATTATTAACACATACCGGAAGATCATTACCTGAAATCATGATGATGATGATTCCTGAAGCCTGGGAAAAACACGCTACCATGTCGCCAGAAAGAAAGGCTTTTTACGAATATAATGCATGCATTATGGAACCTTGGGATGGCCCGGCTTCAGTGCCATTTACAGATGGAGATTACATTGGTGCTTTATTAGACAGGAATGGTTTAAGACCTTCTAGATATACCGTAACCAAAAGTGGCAAATTAATTATGTCCTCAGAAATTGGTGTGGTCGATATCGCTCCAGAAGACATTTTAAGCCATGGTCGTTTAGAACCTGGAAAGATGTTTTTGGTAGATATGAATGAAGGACGAATCATTAAAGATGAAGAAATTAAGAGCAAAATTGTTTCGGAAAGACCTTATAAAGAATGGCTCGACAAAACGCGTTTGCATTTAAGAGATGTACCTTACACCAACACTACATGCCCCATTGAAACTATTGATATAAAAACAAGACAACGATTATTTAACTATACGTTTGAAGACATACAAGAAGTTATAACCCCAATGGCACTTGATGGCAAAGAGGCTTTGGGCTCTATGGGAATCGATACCCCGCTTGCAGTTTTATCAGACAGACCACAGCTTATTTCAAACTACTTTAAACAATTATTTGCGCAAGTTACCAACCCTCCATTGGACGGTATTCGTGAAGAAATTGTAACCGATATTGCATTAAATCTAGGAAAAGACAGAAATATTTTCAGCATTACCGAAAGACAATGTAGAAAACTACGCATTCAAAATCCTGTGATATCAAACGATGATTTAGAAAAGATACGAACGATAAATATTGATGGTTTCAAAGCAGAAACTATTCAAATTTTATATCCTAAATCGCAAGGACTTAATGGTCTGGAAGATGCCTTAGAAGATATTATTGTTCAAACCACAAAGGCTTTGGAGCGCGGAACTAACATTATCATCCTTTCAGATAGAGGTGTTAATCAAGATTTTGCGCCAATTCCTGCTTTACTAGCCTGTTCTTACGTAAATCATCAAATGAACCGTTTACGTAAACGTTCTTATTTTGATATCATTATAGAATCTGCCGAACCAAGGGAGCCACACCATTTTGCAACATTGTTTGGTTATGGAGCAAGTGCCATCAACCCGTATATGGTTAATGAAATTATTAGAATGCAGGTTACAGAAGGTTTTATAACCAATATGGATGAACAAAAAGCGGTTGATAACTTCAACAAGGCCATAGGAAAGGGCATCTTAAAAATCATGAATAAAATTGGAATCTCTACCCTACACTCTTACAGAGGTTCCCAAATTTTTGAAATTGTTGGTTTTAACTCACAATTTGTAGAAAAATATTTCCCATACACTGCTTCAAGAATTGAAGGTATAGGTCTTTATGAAATAGAAAAAGAAATTAATGAACGCTATAAGCAAGCTTATCCTGACAATCAGATTGACAAGAAATTAGGCTTAAATATTGGTGGCGATTATAGATGGCGACGAAATGGTGAAAGACATCTGTTTAACCCAACTACGGTTGCAAAACTTCAACAGGCTGTTAGGTTAAGTGATCAAAACGCTTATGATGTTTACTCGAAAGCCATAAACGAACAAGCGGAAAATTTAATGACCATTCGTGGATTATTTGAATTTGATAATTTAGACCCTATTCCAATAGATGAAGTAGAACCTTGGACAGAAATTGTAAAGCGTTTCAAAACGGGAGCCATGTCATACGGTTCTATTTCTCGTGAAGCACATGAAAATCTCGCTATAGCCATGAACCGAATTGGTGGAAAATCCAATTCTGGTGAAGGTGGTGAAGACAGAAGACGCTTCCATCCAGACACCAACGGTGATAGTCGAAACTCGGCTATTAAACAAGTTGCTTCTGGACGCTTTGGAGTTACTTCACATTATCTAACAAATGCTAGGGAAATTCAAATAAAAATGGCACAAGGTGCAAAACCAGGTGAAGGTGGTCAATTACCAGGATACAAAGTATTGCCTTGGATTGCTGCTGCTCGAAACTCTACGCCTTTTGTAGGATTAATTTCGCCTCCGCCACATCACGACATTTATTCTATTGAAGATTTAGCACAACTGATTTTTGATTTAAAAAATGCCAATCGTGAAGCTAGAATTAATGTGAAATTAGTTTCTGAGGTGGGTGTTGGTACTATTGCAGCTGGTGTTGCCAAAGCCAAAGCCGATGTGGTACTTATTTCAGGATATGACGGTGGTACAGGAGCTTCTCCCTTAACCTCATTAAAACATGCTGGTTTACCATGGGAACTTGGTTTAGCAGAAGCACAGCAAACCTTGGTTTTAAACAATTTAAGAAGTAGAATCGTTGTTGAGTGCGACGGACAATTAAAAACAGGTCGTGATGTAGCCATCGCAGCATTATTAGGAGCTGAAGAATTTGGTTTTGCAACAGCACCTCTGGTAGCCTCAGGCTGCATTATGATGCGAAAGTGTCATTTAAACACCTGCCCTGTAGGTGTAGCCACTCAAGACAAAGAACTGCGTAAAAACTTTAAAGGTACACCAGAGCACGTTATCAATTTCTTCTATTATATAGCTGAAGAATTAAGAAGTATTATGGCGCAATTAGGCTTCAGAACTCTTGGAGAGATGGTGGGACAAACTCATAAAATCAATGCTAATAAAGCTATAAAGCACTACAAAGCTAAAGGATTAGACTTGTCGAGTATTTTACACAGGCCTTCGGCTTACAAGCAAATGATTGTAAAAAATACCGAAAAACAAGATCATAATTTAGATGGTGTTTTGGATTTTACCATTTTAAAAGACTCACATAGAGCCTTATACAGAAAGGAAAAAATGACATTGCAATACCCCATTAGAAATATAAATAGAACCGTTGGAGCTATTGTAAGTAATGAAATTTCAAAAATTTATGGCCATTTAGGACTGCCTGAAGACACTTTAAATATTAATTTTAATGGCTCGGCGGGTCAAAGTTTCGGTGCTTTTGGGGCACATGGCTTAACCTTTACACTTGAAGGAAATACTAACGACTATTTGGGTAAAGGATTATCTGGTGCAAAGCTTATTATAAAAAAACCAACGAAAGCAGATTTTGTAGCTGAAGAGAACATCATTGTTGGTAATGTTTGTTTATTTGGAGCCGTTCATGGTCAAGCATTCATAAATGGTATAGCAGGTGAACGTTTTGCCGTACGAAACTCAGGAGCTACTGCCGTAGTGGAAGGGGTAGGAGACCATTGTTGTGAATATATGACAGGTGGAAAAGTAGTGGTTCTTGGTAAGACAGGCAGAAACTTTGCGGCTGGTATGAGTGGTGGTATTGCTTATGTTTACGATCCTGAAAATAAATTTGTTAATGGATTATGTAATACCGAGACCATTGAATTTGAAGAGGTTTTAGGAGAAGACGCTTCAGATTTAAAAGCCTTAATTGAAAAACATAAATTATATACAGATAGTAAACTCGCTACTAGATTGTTGGACAATTGGGATGAAAGTTTAAGAAACTTCATAAAAGTGATGCCTACAGAGTATAAACGTGCCTTAAAACGTTTAGAAACCGAAGAACCAATGGTAGAGGAATTAACAATAGCATAATGTCATGGGAAAAGTAACAGGATTTAAAGAGTTTGAAAGACAAGATGAAAAATACACTCCCGTAGAGGAACGTGTAAAACATTATAAGGAATTTACAGTACCCTTAAGCGAGGAAGAAATCACAAAACAAGGATCTCGATGTATGGACTGCGGCATTCCTTTTTGTCATAGTGGTTGCCCATTGGGGAATTTAATCCCGGATTTCAACCATATGGTACATCAGGGCGAATGGCAAAAAGCTTCATGGATATTGCATTCTACCAATAATTTCCCGGAATTTACTGGCCGATTATGTCCTGCACCTTGTGAAAAAGCTTGTGTTCTAGGACTTATTGAAGACCCAATCTCCATAGAAAATATAGAAAAAAATATTGTAGAGCGTGCTTTTAAAGAAGGTTGGATTAAACCACAACCTCCAAAAATTAGAACGGATAAAACGGTTGCTGTAATAGGTTCTGGACCAGCAGGTTTAGCAGCTGCACAGCAATTAAACAGAGCTGGTCATACTGTAACTGTTTTTGAACGCGATGATGAAATTGGTGGGTTATTACGCTACGGTATCCCTAATTTTAAAATGGAAAAAGAAATTATCGACCGTCGTTTAGTCATTTTAAAAGCGGAAGGTATTACTTTTAAAACCAATGTGAATGTTGGTGTAAATTACGATGTTAAAGAATTGAAAAAATTCGACGCCGTTGTATTATGCGGTGGCGCTACTGAAAGACGTAGTTTACCAACTCCCGGAATAGATGCGGACGGTGTGGTTCAAGCCATGGATTTTTTAACACAACAAACCAAAGTGTTGTTTGGTAAAAAGGTCGAAAATCAAGTTTTAGCAACCGATAAGCATGTGATAGTCATTGGTGGTGGAGACACGGGATCTGATTGTGTTGGTACATCCAACCGTCATGGAGCAAAATCCGTAGTGAATTTTGAAATCATGCCAAAACCTCCTGGACATCGTTCTCCAACGACACCATGGCCCTATTGGCCACTACAGCTTAAAACATCTTCATCACATGAAGAAGGTGTTGAGCGCAACTGGTTAATCAATACTAAGGAATTTATAACTGATGAGAATAACAAATTAACCGCTTTAAAAACCGTTAATGTAGAGTGGAAAATGGTTCCCGGGGAACGCCCACAACTCATTGAAATTGAAGGTACCGAAAAAATATGGCCTTGTGATTTAGCACTGTTAGCACTAGGATTTACAGGTCCAGAAAATACTTTAGCAAACAAATTAGGTGTCCAAACAGATGCACGCTCTAATTATAAAGCGGAATACGGTAAATACCAAACTAATATTCCCAATATTTTTACAGCTGGTGATATGCGCAGGGGACAGTCCCTAATTGTTTGGGCCATTTCTGAAGGAAGAGAAGCCGCTAGACAAGTGGATATATACTTAATGGGTAAATCTGATTTACCTTCAAAAGATATTGCTGGTGATTTGATAGGGATGTAAAATCAAAATAATTTTAATAAAAAATGCGAACTTTTCAGTTCGCATTTTTTATTAAGAATTTCGCATAAATTCCTCACATTTTTCAACCATATTTTTACTTCCACAAATAAATGGCACACGTTGATGGAGCTCGGTAGGTTCAATATCCATAATTCTTGTAAAACCATCACTGGCTTTTCCATTGGCTTGTTCTGCTAAAAAGGCCATAGGATTACACTCATACAACAATCTCAATTTACCCTTTGGATTTTTAGACCCCTGTGGATACATATAGATACCTCCTTTAATCATGTTCCTATGAAAATCAGAAACCAAAGAACCAATATATCTAGATGTGTAAGGTCTATCCTCTTCTTCTTTTTGACAATATTTAATATAATTTTTAATCCCTTGAGGAAAATCAAAGTAATTACCTTCATTAACCGAGTAAATACTTCCATCTACTGGAAACTGCATATTAGGATGCGATAAATAAAACGATCCAATGGCAGGGTTTAAAGTGAAACCATTAACGCCATCTCCAGTGGTATAAACTAACATGGTTGATGTACCATAAACCACATAACCCGCAGCAACTTGTTTATTACCCTTTTGTAAAAAATCTTCAAGGGTTACTGGTGTTCCAACAGGGGTAACACGTCTATATATTGAAAAAATAGTACCCACCGATACATTAACATCGATATTTGACGAGCCATCCAATGGGTCAATTAAAACAATATATTTGTTCTGATGGTTTTCATCTTGACTATTTATTGATATAAAATCATCTTCTTCCTCACTGGCTATGCCACAAACTATATTTCTATTAGTCAGGGTTTGAATAAACTTATTGTTAGCATAAACATCTAACTTTTGTTGATCCTCACCTTGAATATTTGTGTCTCCAGCTGCACCTATTATATCAACTAAACCAGCTTTATTAACCTCGTGATTTACTACTTTGGCAGCCAAACGAATGGAATTTATTAAGCTTGACAACTCTCCTGATGAATACTTAAAAGACGCCTGGTTTTCAATAATAAATTCTCCTAAAGTTTGTTTTTTGTGAGTCATTAACCTGTAGATTTGTTTATACAAATTAACATTATTTTTTAACAAACTACAACGTTTTAGACCTAGATTAAGTAATTATTCAACTTTAAACTATATTTGGTTTAATTTTTAAGAAATATGAAATTTACAATTAGAAAATCGAAAGAATCTGATATGCCACAAGTTCTTAAATTAATCAAGGAGCTTGCAAAATTTGAGAAAGAACCAGATGCTGTTGAAGTTACTGTAGAAGATTTGAAAAATGATGGATTTGGAGAACACCCTGCTTTTCATTGTTTTGTTGCAGAGGTAAACTCAAAAATTGAAGGTATCGCATTAACATTCCACAGATATTCAACTTGGAAAGGAAAAATAATACATTTAGAAGACTTGATAGTAAGTCAAGATATGCGGGGTTCTGGTTTGGGTACAGCGCTTTTAGATGAAGTAGTAAAATATGCCAAGAATTTGGGAGTAAGACGTATTAATTGGGAAGTCATAGATTGGAATGAACCTGCCATCACCTTTTATGAAAAAAAAGGAGCAAAAGTTTTACGTGATTGGGATGTGGTTTGGTTAGACGAAACTGGTATTAATAATTATATAGCAAATTTATAGTATGCAAGTATTTAAGTTTGGTGGTGCTTCGGTTAAAGACGCCAATGGCGTAAAAAACTTAGTTTCTGTAATAAAAAAAGTGGGTTATGAAAACACGCTTATCGTAGTGTCTGCTATGGGGAAAACGACCAATGCTCTAGAAGTGGTTATTAAAAATTATTTTGAAAACAAAACGGAATTGCAAAGTTCTCTGCAAGATGTAAAGAAATATCATAATGAAATTCTTTTGGAATTGTTTGACAATGAAAACCACCTTGTATTTAAAAAAGTAGCTGCCCTTTTCAATGAGTTAAATAGCTTTTTAAACACCAATAAATCTCCTGATTATAATTTTGTTTACGACCAAACCATCGGTTTTGGCGAACTGGTTTCTACCACCATAATCAGCGAGTATTTAAATACTATTGGATTAAAAAATAATTGGTTAGATGTTAGACATTTTATTAAAACCGATAGTTATTTTAGACGTGCCAATATCAATTGGGAAGACACCCAAAGTTTAATAACAAAAAACTTTAATACATCAACTTTAAACATAACACAAGGATTTATAGGTAGCGATACCAATAATTTTACAACAACACTAGGTAGAGAGGGAAGCGATTATACTGCTGCCATTTTCGCCTATTGCTTAAACGCCAACAGTGTAACTATTTGGAAAGATGTACCTGGAGTTTTAAATGCAGACCCCAGATATTTTGAAAACGCCAAACTTTTAAACAAAATATCATATACGGAGGCTATTGAGTTGGCGTTTTATGGTGCTTCAGTAATTCATCCAAAAACCTTACAACCTATACAGGGGAAAGAAATTCCGTTGTATGTGAAATCGTTTTTAAACCCAGAAGCATCCGGAACAAGAATAGGCAAAAATGTAGCCTTAGAACCTATGACACCATGCTTTATAGTAAAGAAAAATCAAGTATTGATTTCATTATCATCTCTGGATTTTTCATATATCGTTGAAGAAAACATTAGCGAGATTTTTAATCTTTTGCACCATTATAAAATGAAGGTTGATGTCATTCAAAATTCTGCCATCAGTTTTTCTGTGTGTGTCGATAATATTTACAATAACTTAGAGAAGTTATTACATCATCTAAAGGCAAAATTTAAAGTATCTTACAACGAAAATGTCTCGCTATATACGATTCGACATTATAATGAATCCGCCATTAATCAAATTGAAGCTGGTAAAACCGTATTATTAAAACAATTAACCCAAGAAACCGTTCAAGTAGTAACTAAATAAAACAATTTAGTACATTTACAACCATGACTAAACAACCAAATACAGGTTTAGTAACCGCAAAAGAAGTCGCCAAAGCCATTCAATTAGACAAATATGGCTTCATTGGCACCTTTATTGGTTGGCTTTTAATGAAATTACTTAAGATTTCTAAGCTCAATAAAATATACAACCGCAATAAACACCTAGAAGAATTACCTTTTCTAAACGCCATTCTAGATGATTTTCAAATAAAATTTGAAATCCCTGAAGAAGATTTAAAACGCTTACCAAAAGATGGAGCTTACATAACCATTTCCAACCATCCACTTGGTGGTATTGATGGTATTTTACTATTAAAGTTAATGCTGGAACAACGAAAGGATTTTAAAATAATCGCCAATTTTTTATTGCACAGAATTGAGCCTTTAGTGCCTTACATCATGCCTGTAAACCCTTTCGAGGATAGGAAAGATGTTAAATCGAGTATTTCTGGTTTTAAAAATTCTATTCTCCATTTACGAGAAGGACACCCGCTAGGTATTTTCCCAGCAGGTGAAGTTTCTACCTATCGTGATGGTAAATTAGTGGTTGACAGACCTTGGGAAGAAGCCGCTATGAAACTAGTAAAAAAAGCCGAAGTGCCAGTAGTTCCCATCTATTTTCATGCAAAAAATAGTAAACTTTTTTATAAGCTTTCAAAAATTAACGACACTTTTAGAACTGCTAAATTACCATCAGAATTATTAACCCAGAAAAGACGGGTTATAAAAGTTAGAATTGGAAGACCAATCTCTGTTGAAGACCAAAAAGAATACACCACACTTGAGGAATTCTCAGAATTTTTAAGACGAAAAACCTACATGCTATCTAATGCTTTTGAAGACAAACCAAAAATACTAGACAACATTCAATCTACACTTAAAGCACCAAAAACACCAAAACGCATTGTTACTCCAGTTGAAACGGAGCTAATGGTAAAAGAAGTGGAAGCGCTCAGAAATGATAATTCAAGGCTTTTAGAAAGTAAGAATTATGAAGTATTTTTAGCTCAAGCAAATAAAATTCCCAACATTTTACGTGAAATTGGTCGTCTTCGTGAAATTACTTTTAGAGAAGTTGGTGAAGGAACTAATGAAGCCATCGATCTCGATAATTTTGACAATTATTACCACCATATGTTTTTGTGGGATAATGAAAATAATTTATTAGCTGGTGCCTATCGGATGGGCTTGGGTTCTAAAATTTTTGAGCGCTACGGAATAGATGGGTTTTATCTACAAGATTTATTCCGATTTGAACCCGAGCTCTATAAAATGATGAGTCAATCCATTGAAATGGGGCGTGCATTTATTATTAAAGAATACCAACAAAAACCCATGCCTCTGTTTTTACTTTGGAAAGGTATTGTACACATTACGCTTCGCTACCCAGAACATAAATATTTAATTGGAGGTGTTAGTATAAGTAATCAGTTTTCAAACTTCTCAAAATCATTGATGGTGGAATTTATGAAATCGCATTATTACGACCCATACATTGCACAATATGTGCGCCCTAAGAAAGAATTTAAAGTGAAACTGAAAGATGCCGATAAGGATTTTGTTTTTGATGAAGCCGAGGCCGATTTAAATAAGTTCGATAAGTTTATTGATGAAATAGAACCCGGAGCATTACGCTTACCGGTTTTATTGAAAAAGTATATTAAACAAAATGCCAGATTAGTAGCATTTAATGTCGACCCACTTTTCAACAACTCTGTAGATGGATTGATGTATATTAAAATTGCCGATTTGCCAGAAAGTACCGTGCGTCCTGTAATGGAGGAATTTCAAGCCGAATTGGAACGCAAGTTTATGGAAAAAAATGGAGGTTAAATCAGCTCGTATTGCTCAACAAACTTTTTAAAATAGTTTTTAATTTCCTCTCTGGCTTTTAAAAATGCGGCGTGTTTTTCTTTTTTACTTCCCACCACTTTTGATGGGTCGAAGAAATTATGATGTAATCTTATTGCATTTTTACTAGGTATGTACGGGCAATTTTCGTTGGCATGATCGCACACGGTAATGATGTAATCAAAATCTAGATCCTTATACCCGTCCACGTTGTTTGAAGTATGATGGGAAATATCTAATCCATCTTCTTTCATGATGGCCAAAGCACCAGGGTTCAATCCGTGAGTTTCAATGCCTGCGCTATATACTTTTACTTTTCGATTATCTAAAAAATGGTTTAAATACCCATGTGCCATTTGGCTTCTACAGGAATTTCCTGTACATAATACTAAAATATTTTTCATATATTTTTTATTACCCTAGTAAGAGTCTTTTAATTAAAATAAATTGTTGATGAACAGATTGCTTCGTCTTACCTCTTCGCAATGACGAATTAAATTAACAACAATTTCCATTTGGTGAACAACAAGGTTCATCACTTTCTAAAACTGGCTCTAAAACTTCCTTTACGCCACAAGCTACTTTGGCTTTACAATCTGTTTTTTCAACAGCTAATTTAAATATTAAATTGTTGTTTTGTATTTCAAAATCGTTAACAAAAAGTTGTGCTGTGTGAAAATTTGCATTGCTATATTCAAACTTGATCTCAGCATCTAAAACATAAGCTTTCATTTTACCTACTTTTTTTAAAATGCTTAAGGCTTTATAAACACTCATATAATCTTTTTTATCGAATTCACTTGGGCTTTCCCAAAGTTGAATAATGGTTTCTTTCCAAGCATGATTTTGTATGCCGCAATCTACAGAATCAACCGTGATGTGCTTTACTTCAGTAATATGGTAATTGGCTCCAACAAATCTAGTTGGTGCATATTCGAACCATAAAGATTTGTCTTTATTTGCCTCAAGTATTTTAAAGAATTCTTGTGTTTTCATAGTCTTTTGTTTTAAATGAGTTGCCACATGCCAATAATCGGCTAACAGCAATTGGATTTTGTTTTATTGAAAAATGTGTTTAATTGATGCTGTATTTGTGACCATCTTTCTATATTAATACAATAGCACATGCTTTTACCTTCAATCTCACCTTTAAGCAACCCTATACTTTTGAGTTCCTTTAGATGTTGTGAAATAGTAGCTTGCGCGAGCCCAATTTCTTCAACTAAATCGCTGCATATACAAGCATTTTGATTACTTATATATTGCAGGATAGCCACTCTAGCGGGATGCCCCAATACCTTAAAAAACTGAGCTAAGTCGTTTTGTTGCCCGGTGAATATCTCTGTTTTAGTAACACCCATTTTTTATATTTATATATTGCAATATTACGATGTTAATTTTAAATAAAAAAGCCAAAATATCGTTTTTTGGCTTTTCATAATAATTCTTTAAAGGAAATTATTAAGCAATTTTTAAAACCATGGTTTTTTACCAACTTGATAAGTGTTGTAAAATTCCTCATCAGATTTAGTTAAGTAAATAATTCCTTCTATAAGACCTAAAATACTCATTACCCAACCAGCTATTCCACAGGTTAAAACACCTAAAATCAAAGTAATTACTAATATTATAATTCCTTCTTTATTGTATCCAAGAATAAACTTGTGGATTCCAAAAACACCAAGTAAAATAGCTAAAACACCTGCTAATATTTTTTTATTATCACTTGAGGCAAATGTTTCTTTAGCACTTTTGGAAAACTCTGAAGCTGTCTCTTTAGCTTCCTTTGCGTATTCTTTAGCCTTTTCCTTAGCTTCACCAGCTAGTTTTTCAGCTTTATCAGCAGCTTTCTTAGTGCCTTCTTTTGCATCGCCTAACATCTCATTTAGGTCGTCGCTTAAATTTTTTTCGTCAGACATAATTTTTAGTTTTGATTTGTTTTTTAAAAGTAATAAAAATAAACTTCATTACTAAGGATGTGTCTTTCAAATTAAAAGAACGTTACAAATAAATTATCTGAAAAATAAAACAATGCCTCCTATAGCAGTTACAATTAAAATAAAACGCCTGTAATTTAAATTAGAAATACGTTTCACAATGGTAACTCCAACAAAAAAACCTGCAAGAACCATGGGAATTAAAATAGTATTCAAAGCTAAAGTTTCTAATGAAACGGTTTTCCAAACGAAGAAGTGAAATGGCAATTTAAATACATTAATGATAAAAAATAACCAAGCCGCTGTTCCTATGAATTCGTTTTTTGGGAAACGCATAGCTAAAAAATATATGTTTGAAATAGGACCGGCCAAATTACCTATCATGGTTGTAAAACCTGCCAAAAACCCTGTGATATAAGCAAACCACTTGTTGGTTGGTACTTTGGTAGAATTTCGAATTTCTGTAAAAAACATGATGATTACTGAGGCAATTATAATAACTGCCATGAGTCTTTTAAACAAAATTTCAGAAACATCATTACCAATCCAAACACCCACTAAAACACCAACAATCATCCATGGAATAAGTTTCTTAATAATATGCCATTGGGCATGTTTGTTGTAATAAACCACCGCAAAAATATCTGCAAAAATCAACATGGGTAGTAATATACCGGTTGATGCTTTTTCACCAAAAACAAAGGCTAAAATTACAACAATAATAATCCCGATTCCTTTTATTCCAGACTTAGATAAACCTAATAAAAAAACTGCAAGACCTATGGCTACCCATTGTAATGCAGTTAATTGGTATGATTGAATTATCTCTATATAAGTCAATAGTCGTTTTTTGAAGCAAGCAATTTACAAAAACGCACTATCAACTGGTTCCCAAAGTTCAATTTTATTTCCATCGTTATCAAGAATCCAACCGAATTTTCCATACTCGTATTCCTGAATATCTCCTACAACTGTTACACCTTCTTCTTTTAAAACCTCAAGTAATTTTTTTAAATTTTCAACTCGATAATTAAACATAAAATCCTTTTTTGAAGGCTCATAATATTTTGTGTCTTCAGGAAATGGACTCCATTGGGTTGTACAATCCTTCCCCAATTGATCTTTCCACCAGAAAGTAAAGCCATAATCATCCGTACTAAATCCTAAATGTTTTTTATACCACTCTCTGGTAGCTTTGGGATTTCTGGTTTTAAAAAACAACCCGCCTATCCCTGTTACTCTTTTTTCCATTTTTGATGTTTAATTTATACGTGTTGATCGATAAGAATGGTATTTCCATCAGGGTCATATAATACGATGCTGGCAGGTCCAGAAGTGCTATCGTCTGCTTCTGTCTCCAACTTTATATTATTGCTTTTTAAATGTTTTTGAATACTTCTAACATCATCAAAAGACTCTACTTTGTTTGCGCTTTCGTCCCAACCTGGGTTAAAGGTTAAAATATTTTGCTCGAACATCCCTTGAAACAATCCAATAAGGGCGTTACCGTTTTTCATGATTAGATAATTTTTTTCTAACTCCCCTGCAAACACTTTAAACCCTAAGGTTTCATAAAATTGCTTTGAAGCTTTAATGTCTTTAACACTTAAACTAGCTGAAAAGGCTCCTAATTTCATATTATAAGTTTTTATTGATTACTCTTTTTTATGGTAGTTTCATAAATACTAATCCATTCATCACAAGATACTTTTTTGGTTAACTCTCCAATAAGATCAAAAGGAATATCGTCCATTCTTTTAAAGCGAATACAACTTTTACCCATATCCAATTTGTATTTACAGCGTTTGCCATATTCGGAAGTAAACCAATCTAACAATTCCTTTTTTGAATAAAGCACCATACTATAAACGGCAATGAAGTTTTTTTGTGAAGCCAGATTCATAAAAGGCAAAGGGTCTTTTGGGTTGCAATGATACCCTTCTGGATATACCGTATGCGGTATCACATAACCTAACATACCATAAGACATTGTTTCTTCAACCCCCATGGGAAGGTTTTCTAAAATTTGCTGTCTCAGCTTTTGAATGGGCGCTTTTCTTTCTGATGGTAATTCATCCAAATATTGCTGTGGTGATGTTGCGTTAGATTGCATAATAAGATTATTTGCGTTGAAGAATTAAACCTGAAATTAAAGAAACCATGAACCCAAGTATGATAACAGTTGAAAACATCATGAAAGCCATAAATCCAGGACTTCCATAATCTTGCATTTGCTTTGCTAATTCTTCCGTTTTAACTTTCAACTCTTCAGCAGACAACGTGTCTTGCATTTTATTAATAGAATATTCTAAATACTCATTGGCAAAATCTGGATTGATTTGAGAAGTATAAATGTAATCAAAAACAGCAACACCTAGAGCAGAAAACAAGGTAATGCACATTCCTAATCCGATAGCTTTAGCTAATGTTAATTTTCCATTATTTACGGAGTCTCGATAGTGTTTTACTCCAAAATAAACAAACAATAAGGAGAGTATCATGGCAGTGTACCCTATAAGCTCTCCATATTCAAAACCTACACCCATTCCTAAAAAGAAAGGTAAACCAAATAATACAAAACCACTTATTAATGCATAAAGTCCAAATTTAATTACCGTATTTTTCATTTAAATAAAATATTGATTAATAAAACAAAAGTAGATTGATTAAGTAAAAGAGGACTCATACTAAAGTACTAAATTGCTAGCACTTAAGTTGTAAAGCTAATAAATTAAATGATATTTAGGTCTTTTGAAATTTGAATGGCCTGTGTACGTCGTTTCGCATTTAATTTAACCAACAAATTAGAAACATGTGTTTTAATAGTACTTTCTGAAACAAATAATTTTTTGGCAATTTCTTGATTAGACAAACCTGAAGCGACTTCTTTTAATACCTCATATTCTCGTTTACTAAGACCTAATTCTTCAATTCTTTTAAAATCTAAAGTTTTGGATGAAGCAGATTGTTGTTTTTGGGTTTTTTTATTTATAAATATCCCAATACCTAGAAAAACAAGAGCTACAAATGCCATTATATATTCCACTTGTAAATCGCCACTAATTAATGAATACTTACTAAACTGAAATAATAATAAAAGTGCTAAAATAAGCAGTGAAAAAACTACGACTGTTTGTCTCATGCAATAAAATTAACAAAATTTTGCCTTTATTTTATCTACAATGGTTTGGGCTAATTTTTCTTTACTTTCTACTGTCCAACCTGCTACATGAGGCGTTAACAATACATTTTGTGCCTTTATAAGATATTGAAAAGCTTCTGGTATCTCGACTGCGCTCGATGTGACATCTTTTTTAAAAAGGTTCTCAAATGAGGCCTTTTCGTATTCTAAAACATCCAAACCAGCTCCTAAAATCTTACCTGATTTTAACGCTATAACTAGGTCTTCAGTAACCACGCTCTTACCCCTTGCCGTATTAAAAAACCAGAAAGGTTTTTGAAAATTATTTATAAAATCTGAATTTACCATCTTTAAAGTTAAAGGTGTTTGTGGTGTGTGTAAACTCAATATATCAACTTTTTTTTGAAATTCGTCCAATGAAACTTGTTTGGCATTTTCATCACCTGCGTTTGCTTTGATGTCATAACACAAAACTTCGACATCAAAACCTTTAAGCTTTTTTGCAAAGGCTTTACCCATGTTTCCATAACCAATTAAACCTACTGTTTTACCATCTAATTCTATACCTCTATTCTCTTCTCTCAACCATTTGCCTTGTCTAACCTCAGCATCAGCTTTATTGAGTTTATTAAATAAAGATAATAACATACCTAATGTATGTTCTCCTACGGCATTACGATTGCCTTCTGGCGCAGCTATAAGCTCGATGCCTTTTAAATGGGCATAATCGCAATCAATATTTTCTAAACCTGCGCCAACGCGACCTATAAATTTTAAGTTTTTAGCAGCATCTAGAAATGTCTTGTCTATGGTAAAACGACTTCTTAAAATAATGCCATCATAATCTTGAATTTTGGTTTCAATTTCTTCTTTTGAAGAGGTGTAATCTTCATCATTTACAAAGCCTAAACTATTTAATTGATGGATTAAGAGTTTGTGATTAGTATCGAGGTGGAGGATTTTCATTAGTGTAATTTAAGCTACAAAATTACGAAGTTTTGCGTTAGGGATTGTAGTGAAAATCCTTTTGTGAGTCACGAACAAAAGATTGCAATGGAAAGCGCGACCCATAGGGTAACGCCAAAGTATCAAATACCCAAAATTAATTTAGCTATCCAGAAATAGATAAGAATTCCAAAAATATCGTTGCTCGTTGTTATGAATGGCCCTGTAGCGATGGCTGGATCTATACCTTGCTTGTTTAAAAAAAGTGGAACAAAAGTACCTATTAAACCTGCTACTATAATAACTACTACTAATGATGTAGATATGGCTAATGCAGTATTTACATCGCCTTGTGTCACCCAAACGAATACAAAAAGAAAAAGGGCTAAAATTGAACCGTTCAATGCGGCGAGTAACATTTCTTTAATTAATCGACTATTAATACTTCCCTTTACATCATCATTTGCTAAACCCTGCACGATAATAGCGCTGGATTGTACACCTACATTACCCGCCATGGCCGCAATAAGCGGTGTAAAAAAGAATAACACTGCATATTTTGAAAAAGCACTTTGAAATCCTTCCATGATGAGAAATGCTCCCACGCCACCAACTAAACCTAAAAATAACCATGGCAAGCGTGCTTTTGTAAGCTGATAAATACTGTCGTCTGAATCAACATCTCCTGTAATACCAGCAGCTAATTGATAATCTTTATCAGCCTCTTCTTTCATCACATCAACAATATCGTCAATGGTTATTCGACCCAATAGTTTTTGATTATCATCAACTACGGGAACAGCTTCCAAATCATATTTCTGCATCACCTTTATAACATCTTCTGCGTCATCTTTCACATTTACTGAATCTACATTTGAGTTTTTAATTTCAGCAATTTTTTGGTCGCTTTTGGCTGTTATCAAATCTTTTAATGATAGTCTTCCTATCAATCGTTCTTGTTTGTCTACCACATAAATGGAATGTACCCTAGTAACATCTTTTGCCTGCCCTCTAATTCTGCGCATACACCCTGCTACCGTCCAAGTTTCATAAACTTTAACGAGTTCTTTTGCCATCAAACCACCAGCAGTGTCTTCATCATAGGCTAAAAGTTCTCTAATTTCAGCTTTATGGTCTTCGTCTTCAATTTGGGCGATAACGTCCTGTTGACGATCCTCGGGTAATTCTGAAATAATATCCGCCGCATCATCGGTGTCTAACTCCTCAATTTCTTCAGCAATTTCTTTGGCAGAAAGGTTTTTTAAAACTTTTTCCCTGTTGTCTTCATCCATCTCCATGAGAATGTCTGAAGTTGTTTCAGAATCCAAAAGCTTGATAACATACATTGCCTCTTCTAGGTTGAGTTCATCTAGAATTTCAGCTATGTCGGCATAATGAAAATCGTCGAGTAGTTTGTGGAGTTCCTTATCGTTTTTTTCCTCAATAAGTAACTCAACCTGCTCGATAAGTTCATCTGTAAGTTGGAATTGTATGTTTTCTTTTTCTTCTAACAAATTCAAAGCTTAAAAGGGTTATATCTCATTTTCTATCCATTGAGTAAGCTCAATAAACTCTTGAACACTTAATTGCTCTGGACGTTTGTCAAATATACTATTTGCTTTTAAATTATCTGATAAATTGAAGGTTTTTAAACTGTTCCTGATGGTTTTTCGGCGTTGTTGAAAAGCGGTTTTTACCGTTTTGAAGAATAGTTTTTCATCACAAGGCAATGAGTAATCTGTTTTTCTTATGAGCCTTAAAACTCCCGAATCTACTTTTGGTGGTGGATTAAATACATTTGGCGGTACGGTAAATAAATATTCTGCTTTATAAAACGCTTGCACTAAAACCGATAAAATACCATAAACTTTACTGCCTTTATTTGAGCAAATACGTAAGGCAACTTCCTTTTGAAACATCCCTGAAAACTCAGGGATTTGATTGCGCATTTCTAATGCCTTAAATACAATTTGACTAGAAATATTGTATGGGAAATTACCAATGATGGCAAAATTCTCTTGTTTGAAAAAGGCATTTAAATCGTACTTCAAAAAATCTTTTTCAATAATTCTGGGGGCCAGATTTAAATAGTTGGCTTTAAGATATTCAACAGATTCGCTATCAATTTCAATAACGTAAGTCGTGACCTCTTTTTTAAGTAAATACTTTGTTAAAACTCCCATGCCTGGACCAATCTCCAAAATATTTTTGTAGCCTTGCAAAGTTAATGAATCGGCTATTTTTTGGGCAACAGATTCATCATTTAAAAAATGTTGTCCTAAATGTTTTTTTGCTTTTACTTGGTGTTGGTTTGGGTTGTTTGTCACGAATTCGAGAATGTTATGAAAACAAAAGTACAATATAAATGCAATTGCTTGCACATGAATAACAACACTATTTAAACTCTACGGTATATTCATCAATAATTTGAAGCTCGGTTCTAAAGGCCAGTACTTTATCGCCAAATCTTAAGGCGTCTTTTCGCAATTTTTCGGCATCTTCTTTGTAATACCTATCTAATGCTTCCCGCGAATAGGAACGATATTGAATGGAGTAAGTTACACCACCCATGTCTTCTTCAACCAACACTTTGGTTAACGTGGCCTTTTCAAATTTACCTGTAGACAATACTTGCGGGATGTGTTCTTTTATCCATATTAACCACTCCTTGTGGATACTTTCATCAATATTTACTGTAACATTGTATATGTACATTGGTTTCAATATTTATAACTTAATTAATCGCATCGCCACGTAAAGCTCGGAAGCGTTTTCTGGCTTCCACAAAATAAATGCTGTCGGCATGATTAAAAATAATCTGCTCATATAATTCTTTGGCCTTTTCAGGCATGTTTAAACGTTTTTCGTAAATTTCAGCTAAGTTAAAATAGGCATCATCAATTAAAATGCCTTCTCTATAGTTTTCGATTATAACCTCATAATTAGCTTTTGCTTTTTCATATTGGGAGGTTAATTCAAATAATTGTGCTTGTTTGAAAAGTGTTTGCGCAACAATAGGTTCTGTTTTATGATCGTTTAAAATTTTATCAAGCAAATCAATAGCTCGATCATTTTTATTTTGAAAAGCTAACAAATCTGCCTTTGCGTACAATTTTAGTGCTGTTTGAAGAGAATCTTCATATTTATTGTCCGAAATAAGCAGTTTTAAATCTAGTGCATCATTGGCTATAAGTTGCGATGTTGATGATTTTAAAATTTTAAGCTGCGATTCTGCCCATTTAAAATCTCCCTTATAATAACTGGCTTTAGCTACTTTAAACCGTGCTTCTTGTGAAATGGTACTATTTTTTAGGTTACGCTGAATTTGAGTGTAGTAGATTAATGCTTGATTGAATTTTTCCTGTAAGACTAAAATATCTCCTAATTCTAATTTTACTTTGGCTTTTTCTAATTCGGTTATTGGAAGGTTTAATGTATTTTCTAAAAATAACGTAGCTTCATTTGTTTCATTCATGTAAAATGCCAAAAAATGGGCATAATCAATTTGTAAACTTAATGTCTGGGGTTGTTTCCCAAACGAATTGATCAGATCTAAATATTTATTTCTGATGGCTTCATAATCATCTTTTGAGGCTTCTTTAATTTCTAATTGAAGTAAATTACTGTAAGCCTCCAATTTAGTATCGGCATCTTGGGCTATTCCGGTTAAGTAAGTAAAAATTTCTTTGGCAATAACATTTTCATTGTCATTTAACGCCATAATACCCAATTCTTCTATTCTAGTTAAACTTTGTGGATTTCTATTAAAAATAGCCTTCTCTTGAGTAAATGCTTTATTAAAATCTTTTTGTTGAATGAATAGCCAACTTAACAGCTCGTTCCACAATAAATTGGGTTGCTCTTGTATTTTTTTGAGAAGAATTTTCCTGAATATAACATTGTTTTCATTTCCACTATCCTCACTAATAAAATCGGTAACCGCACGTTTTACGTCTCTAACTGCCAATGGATTGGCTTCTGCAAAATTAATGTAGCTATAAAACATTTTTTCAACATTACCTTGCTCCCCATAAATTTGTGCCAATTGTAAATTAAAATTGTAATCCGGATTTAAAACCATGGCTTTTTCATAAGCGGTTATGGCTTCGTTTAAAAGTGAGTGATTTTGAAACCCTCTGGCTACAGCAAACACATTACTTACACGTTCATCTATACTTAATAGTGCTTTTTTATAATTAATCTCTGCATTTTCAAAATCGTTTTTTAATTGGTAATTATATCCTAACTCTACTGTAAAAGCAGGATAATTTATGCGTTCTAACAATTGTAATATAAATGTTTCAGCCTCGTTGTATTGTTCTAATTCTTGATGCGTGCTTATTATTTGATTAATATAATTAATGTTTGAGGGCGATTTTGAATATAGTTTCTTATATTCAATAAGTGCCTTTTCATATTCGCCATTATTAAAATAATCTTTAGCAATGGCATCGTTTTGAGAAAAGGCAAAAATGCTTGTAAATAAAAGTGTTATTAGAAGAAATCTCATCTTGTAAAGATAGCAAATGTGCTTTTTAGATATTGTAAATATTATTATAAAAAATGCCCGAATATAAATTCGGGCACTAACCAACCAAAAATAATTTGCTATTAACTAACATTAATTAAATACTCGATTGGGGACAGTCTTATATTCCTGAATTATCAGAAATGACTATTTTTAAAGATTTTAAATGGCTTCAAAAAAAATTGATCTGTTCAAATTTCTTATTTACTCACAACAGCAGTAGTTTTATCTTCAGATTTAAAAATCTCAAAATCTGAAAACAACACTTTACTAGCGAAAAAAATTAGAGCAATTAAAAGCACGATGCGTTTAATGTTTTTCATGTAGTTAGTAGGTTAAGTATTTTTGGTCCTGCTAACTTGATAAATAAATTTTAAAAAACAAAAAAAACAGCATAAAAATCGTTAAACAACAGGTATATTTTACACTTAATCGATTTATTTGAATTATAATCTAAATAATTGTAAGATTTTACATCTGGTTAATCAATGGTCTTAAAACCTGTATATGGTTGCAAAACTTCAGGGATTTCAATGCCTTTTTCTGTTTGGTAATTTTCTAAAATCCCAGCAAGTACTCTGGGTAATGCTAAAGAACTTCCGTTTAGTGTATGGGCTAGTTCATTTTTCCCTTCGCTATTTTTAAATCGAAGTTTTAACCGGTTCGCTTGAAAAGTTTCAAAATTAGACACCGAAGAAATTTCTAACCATCGATCTTGTGCGGTTGAAAACACTTCAAAATCATATGTCAAAGCAGAGGCAAATGAGGTATCACCTCCACATAAACGCAAAATCCTGTAAGGTAATTTTAATTCTTTTAAAATTCCTTTTACGTGCTCTACCATACCATCCAAAGCATCATAAGATTTCGTTGGGTGCTCCACTCTAATAATTTCAACTTTATCAAATTGATGCAACCTGTTCAATCCTCTTACATGGGCACCATAACTTCCCGCCTCCCGACGAAAACAGGGCGTATAACCTGTAATGCCAATGGGTAATTCGTTTTCGTTTAAAACAACATCCCTAAAAATATTGGTTCCTGGCACTTCGGCAGTTGGTATGAGGTATAAATTATCTTCAGTTACATGGTACATTTGCCCCTCTTTGTCGGGTAATTGACCAGTGCCAAAACCAGATGCTTCGTTAACCAAATGTGGTAATTGGTATTCAGTGTATCCAGCAGCCGTATTTTTATCTAAAAAATAAGTGATTAGGGCGCGTTGTAATTTGGCTCCTTTTCCTTTATAAACAGGAAATCCAGCACCCGTAATTTTATTCCCCAATTCAAAATCGATGATATCGTACTTCTTTGCCAATTCCCAATGCGGTAATGCATTTTGGTGTAATTTGGGAACCTCACCAGCTCTAAAAACCTCTTCATTATCTAATTCTGAATTTCCTCTTTTAACCAAATCACTTGGAATATTAGGGATTTTATACAAGAGTTCGTTTAAAGCTTCTATTTTGTTGTTTAAGGCATCTGTAAGTTCTTTTGAAGTTTCTTTTAACTCGCCTGTTTTCTCTTTTAAAAGATTTGCTTTTTGTACTTCACCAGATTTAAACAAGTTGCCAATTTCTTTAGATAGTGCATTTGATTCGGCTAACGTATTATCCAATTCCGTTTGAATGCGTCTTCTGTCTTCATCAAAAGCAATAACATCCTCAATCATTTTGGTAGCATCAAGGTTTCGTTTTTCTAAACGTTTAATAACTAATTCTTTGTTTTCTCTAATAAAAGCAACTTGTAACATGTGTTGAAAATTTAAGCCGTAAATTTAATGAATTAGGCAGATATTCACTCGTTATTTGAAGGTAAAATCCAGGAACTGTGTTTAAAAGGGTTCCATTTCTCATTTGCTAAATCAATTTCAGGATTTATCAAGGTTTTATAAGGTTTTCCGTTAATACTTACCTTACAATTTACATATACAGATACGTCTTGTCCATCCTGTTTAAATTGCTTTTTTAAACGTTGAGCAAATTGCCAAATAATATCTGGTTTTGTGGTTGCCGAACGCTGTTGTTTTTTGGTTAAATAATTATCTAAATTAATATTGTGAATTTTACCGGTTTCTTTATTTTCAACTTTATAGATGGCATATCCGCTTTTCGCACGTAGCATCATACGCCATGAAAGTCTGTGGCCTTCTTCTGTCCAAAGTACATCATCTTCAAAAAAATAATGCCTCAACGGAAAACCTATTTGTAGCAAAAAGTAAATTAAAAAAATGATGATTGCGGGTGTTTTAAAGTTAGGGACAATAACTTCTTCTGAACTGTAAAGGGGTTTCTTTTTTAAAAATATATTCCTAATGGTTTGAGGTTCAAAAAAGAATAATGTAAAAGCCAAGGCTAAATATGGAAAAATGCCAATTTGTAATACAAATGAATTGAATAAATGAAAAAATAAAGCCACAATAAAAGCATATTTTCGTGTAGGTTTAAAAAGTAACAAGGGTATTATTAATCCGTCAAACAAGATCCCCCCGTAAGTTAAAGTATAATGTACCCATTTTTGCTGAAGCCAGTCGCCCACTAAAAAATAATTGCTTTTGGGTTTTAATAATAATTCTATAAATGTATTGTCCAACCAATCTGGATATAATTTTGCTAACGACGCATAGGTATAAACAATAAAAAGTTGCAAAACAATAACCCATTTACACCACTGTGCCATGGAAATACTTTTTAATTTAGGGTTCAATTTAACATCCAAAGAAGCGTATTTGTGTGCAGGCAGAAAAACCATTATACTGCTTACTAATACTAACAAATAATAATGATTATTGTAAGCTGATTTTTGCATGAGGTAAGTTGCTGTCCACATGAATGTAAAGCATATTATACTAAATCGGTATTTATAACCAACCATAACAAAAAGCCCAAAAATACCCATAACAACATAATAAAAATACATGCCATTGCCGGGAAGTGGCTGCAACCATTCAAAACCAATAAATGAAAATGTGAAAGCGGGTTCTATTAGTGTGTCTTTTACCCACCCCGTAAAAATGGCGCCTACAGATTCCAGGAAGCATAACAATCCGAAAATAATTCTAAAAACTACAAGGGCTGAATTATCAATATGTTTGAACAAGAATTTGTTAAGTATCATGTTTAGCAATATAATCCAGTGCTACTTTTTTATCATTTGCTAACTGCGTTTTTAAACCTTCAATAGATTCAAATTTTTCCTCATCTCTGATACGTTGTAGTATATCTATCTGAATTTTGGTTCCATAAATATCTTTATCAAAATCAAAAAAATGAACTTCAATGCTTTGTTTATTACCATCAACCGTCGGGTTTATTCCAATGTTCATCATGCCATAAAAAACGGTATTATTTATATTGGATTTTACAATATAAACACCCTGTTTTGGTATAAGTTTATATGCTTCTTCAATCAAAATGTTAGCTGTTGGATATTGCAATTGCTTGCCTAGCCCTCTACCTTTTACCACAGTACCGCTTAACATAAAATGATATCCTAAAAAGCTATTCGCTTTTTCAATATCTCCTTCGTTTAAAGCTTTCCTAATTTTTGTTGAACTTACTGCAACCTCATCAATATCTTGCGCAGAAATTTCCTCAACATCAAAACCGTAAGTTTCTCCAAATAATTTTAAATCGTTTATATCTGCATTTCTATTTCTTCCAAATCGATGATCGTACCCAATAATAACTTTTTTGGCATTGAGCTTTTCAACTAAAATGTATTTCACAAAATCTTCAGCGGAAAGTCTAGAAAATTCTTTTGTAAATTTTTTAATGAGTAAGTTATCTAGTCCTAAAGCGTCTAAGATTGCATAGCGTTCATCAATAGTATTAATTAATTTGATATTGGAATCTTTTTGCAATACCATTCGGGGATGTGGGAAAAAAGTGAGAATTACAGACTTCAAACCATTTAATTTTCCGCTATTAATAAGGCGTTTAATTATCTTTTGATGCCCAATATGTACACCATCAAAAGTACCAATAGTAACCACTGTTGGTTCGCTAGATTTGTAAGTTTCAATATTCTTAATCTTACTCATTTAATGGCACATATTGTTTTTATGGCTTAAAAAAACTAGATTTGTTACAATAGTTTTAGAAGATGACCCCAAAATATTATTTATGAAAACAAAACTACATTATGTTTTAACAATAGCCATGCTTTTGTTTGTATTTTCAAGCTTTGGACAAAAGAATTTTTTTGAAAAAGTTTCTTCTGAAAACAAATCTTTTAAAAATTCCAAAACATCTATTCATGGAATTACTTATGAGTTCAATTATAAAGAATTATCCGAAAAATTATTATTAGCCAAAAAAAATAATAGCAAAAAAATCTCTCCAAAAATTGTTATTGGTTTCCCAAACATAGATGGTGAATTAATTAATTATGAAGTCTTTGAAGCCTCAGTTATGCACCCTGATTTGCAGGCCAAATATCCTGAAATTAGATCGTATGCAGGATATGCCCTTGATAAATCTTCGTCTGTCATTCGATTTAGTTTATCTCCCTATAAAGGACTTACGGGTATTATTTTAGGAAAAGAAAAAACAATTGTTTACAACCCTATTCCTAAAAACCCAAACCAATTATCAGTGCAATATAAATCTGATTTAATTAAGGCTGATGGTTTTGAATGTAAAACGCTAAATTCTTTTTATGAAAAAAGTTCTAAATCAAGTAGTATTAAAGATGCGGATGACAGTCAAAAAAGAACCTACAGACTAGCATTATCTGTTACTGGAGAATACTCGGCTTTTCACGGTGGAACCTTAGCCTCAGTAAATGCTGCTATTGTGGCAACTTTAACCAATGTTAATGCTGTTTTTGAAAATGATTTAAATGCTAATATGGAGTTAGTTGCCAATAATGATGCTGTTATTTATTTAAACCCTAGTACAGATCCCTACTCAAATTCTTCCAACTACAACAGCGAAGTTCAAAGCACATTGGATGCAGTGATTATGAACTTAAATTATGATGTAGGGCATTTATTGGCTGCATCAGAATTTGGAGGAGATGCTGGTTGTATAGGTTGTATTTGTAATTCTGGAAATAAAGGTAGTGCCTACACTTCTGATACTGAACCCGATGGTTTTAATTTTGATATTGACCTAGTAGCACATGAATTAGGTCATCAGTTTGGGGCAAATCACACTTGGACGCATGGAGGCAATGAAGGAGAAAATGTTCAAATGGAAGCAGGTAGCGGAAGCACTGTTATGGGGTATGCAGGTATTACAGGTTCTACCAATGTACAACTGCATAGCGACCCCTATTTTCATGCCATTTCCATTCAACAAATTACAACCGTGATTAAAAACACTTCCTGCGCTGCAATAACAAATACAGGAAATACAACACCTACTGTGAGTGCTGGCAGTAATTTAGTATTACCCATTGGTACTGCTTTTAAATTGGTTGGCTCTGGGAATGATGTTGATGGAGATATTATTACTTACTGTTGGGAGCAAATTGACGAAGATGATGCTGCTACTACTTACCCAAATCCAAGTTCAACAAACTCAAATTCAGTGTTATTTAGATCCTTCCCGCCTACAATTAGTAATACAAGATATTTTCCAAATTTGGCTGATTTAAAATTTGGTATTAATGCAACGCAATGGGAAAAAATACCAAATGTTAACAGAACGGCAGATTTTAGATTAACCGTGAGGGACAACAAACCCGGCGGTGCTAATAATTCTCATGATGATATGCTGGTTACTTTTGACTCTAACTATGGCCCTTTTGAAATTACATCCCAAAATACATCTGGAATTTTGTGGACTAGCGGAACCACTGAAACCATTACTTGGAACGTCAATAACACAAATAATTTAGTTGGAGCTTCTAATGTTAATATTTTATTGTCAACGGATGGGGGAGAAACATATACGAATATAGTTAGCAACATACCCAATAATGGAAGCTATACTCTAACGGTACCAAATACTCCTGCCCCATACTGCAGAATTATGATTGAGCCCACTAATAATAATTTCTTTGCCATAAATTCTGAAGATTTTGCAATCGATTATAACATCACCACCACATGTACTCAGTACAATTCGCCTTCAGGTTTAGGAATTTCCATTACAGATAATGCCGGTAATTTTACACAAAGCCATATTATAAATGTTACCGATGCAACAACGATTACCGATGTTAATATTGGCGTTAATATTTCTCATACGTATATTGGAGATTTAGCAGTGGCTGTATTAAGTCCAAATGGGACTGGTGTATTATTAAAATCCCCAAGTGATTGTGATTCAGAAGAAGATTTATTGGGAATATTTGACGATCAAGCAATAACCTATAATTGTTTAAATTCATCGGCAAACATAGCATCAAAATCTTTAAATGATTTGTTGTCCAGTTTAAATGGCGAAAATGCATCAGGTAATTGGACTATTCAGGTGGGTGATTTTGAAGCAGGTGATAATGGAACGTTAAATTCTTGGTTTGTTGAAATTTGCGAAACAACTGAAACGTTACTAAATACTGATGGCCATGAAATATCCAACTTTAAACTTTATCCAAACCCAAATAAAGGAGAATTTACAATTAAATTAAATAATTCCTTATCAAATGAAATATCGGTTGAAGTATTTGATTTAAGAGGTAGAAATATTTTTTACAACACCTATAATAATGCCGATGATTTTAATGAAACTATTCGCTTAACTAATATACAAACGGGCATGTATATTTTAAACGTAACCGATGGTTCAAGAAATTATTTAAGAAAAATTATTATTGAATAGATATAAAGTTTTGATTACTTATATTTTTATTTGCCGTTGTAGGCGTTCATCGTATTATTAACACCAGCAAGTGCAAAAGATTTTATTAGTTCAATTGATTTTTGCAAGCGCTCGTTTAGGTTTTCATTTTCCTCATCGGTCCATTCTCCCAGAACGTAATCAATCTGTTTTCCTTTGTTAAAAGCATCACTAATACCAAATCTAAACCGGTTATAGTTTGTAGTATTTAGTTTGTCTTGAATGTCTTTCAAACCATTATGTCCCCCATCACTCCCTTTGGTTTTTAATCTTATACTTCCAAAAGGTAAGTTTAAATCATCCGTGATAACCAAGAGATTTTCTAATGGTATATTTTCTTTATTCAACCAATACAATACAGCCTTTCCACTCAAATTCATGTAAGTATTTGGTTTAAGCAAAATAAAAGTTCTTCCTTTTAATTTATAGGTTGCAATATCGCCCAATTTTTGCGTTTCAAAGGTTAAGCCTTCTTCTTTTGCAAAATTATCCAAAACTTTAAAGCCTATATTATGACGCGTGTTTTCATACTTTTCACCAATATTTCCTAAACCAACTATCAAATATTTTTTCATAGGATTTTGTTCTTCTATGTGTTTTTTCTCCTTGAATAAATTTCTTAAAAATTGCCACATAAAAAATGCTTGTTTTTGTAAAAATAAAAAAGCATCCTTAATTAAACAGGATGCTTTTAATATTTAGTTAAGAATATGTTTTATTCTTGAGCTGTAGATGCTTCAGCAGTTGCTGTTTCTCCTGCTTCAGCAGCCTCTGCTGCTTCTGCTGCTGCTTCTTCTTCATCTTCAAACTCATCTATTGACACTCTTGAACGTCTTACCAAACAAACAACTGTATTATCTGGATGCATAAATTTATAAGCGTCGTTTTGTAAGGTTGTAATGTAAAGTTTACTTCCTATTTTTAAAGGTGTAATGTCAGCCTCTATAAAATCTGGTAAGTTAGCTGGTAAGGCTTTCACACGTAAGCTACGTCTGTTTTTTCGCAATACCCCACCATTTTTAACACCACGTGAGTTACCAACAAATACCACTGGAATTTCCATAGTAATCTCTTTGTCTTCGAATAACTGATAGAAATCTACGTGTAAGATTCTGTCTGTTACTGGGTGAAATTGAATGTCTTGTAAAATAGCGTTGAATTTTTCGCCATTGTTTAAAGCAATCACAACTGTATGCGCATTTGGAGTGTATACAAGTTTAGAGAAAGCTAATTCTTCTGCTGAGAAATGAACTGGCTTATCTCCTCCGTATAATACGCAAGGAACCTGACCAGCATTACGTAAGGCTTTTGTTGCTTTTTTGCCCACGCTTTCTCTTTGAGATCCGTTGATTGTAATTGATTTCATTTTCTATTTATATATAATTATTAATACTCTATATTGATGTGATTTACATCACAAATTTTGAACTAATTGACTGATTATTATGAACCTTTTCCATAACCTCTGCAAATAAATCGGCACAACTTAAAACTCTAATCTTATCACTTAATGGTTTTATTGGTATAGAATCGGTTACTATGAGTTCTTCTAATTTTGATTTATTCAAGTTGTCATATGCTTTTCCAGATAAAATAGGATGTGTACAAATCGCTCTTACACTAAGCGCTCCTCGTTCCATCATTAAGTCGGCTGCTTTGGTTAAAGTACCTGCTGTATCGACCATATCATCTACTAAAACGACATTTTTCCCTGTAACGTCACCAATAAGTTCCATATGAGAAATGATATTCGCTTTGGCTCGTTGTTTATAGCAAATCACAACATCGCTTTCCAATGCTTTTGAATAGGCATAAGCTCTTTTAGAACCACCCATATCTGGCGATGCAATGGTTAGATTATCTAAGTTTAAGCTTTTTAAATAAGGTAAAAATATGGTAGATGCAAACAGATGATCTACTGGTTTTTCAAAAAAACCTTGAATTTGATCTGCATGCAAATCCATTGTGATAATGCGGGTAGCTCCTGCTGCTTCCAACATTTTAGCTACCAACTTGGCCGCAATAGGTACTCTTGGTTTGTCTTTTCTATCTTGTCTTGCCCAACCAAAATAAGGCAATACAGCTGTAATATGTCTGGCTGAAGCACGTTTTGCAGCATCAATCATTAATAACATTTCCATTAAGTTTTCAGGACCTGGATTGGTAGAACCAATAATAAATATCCTTGTACCGCGAATGGATTCTTCATAGGAAGGCTGGAATTCACCGTCGCTATAAGTAGAAGTAATCACATTACCCAACTCCGCACCAAATGCTTTGGCTATTTTTTCACCAAGAACCTTACTTTGTGTACAAGCAAAAATTTTAGCTTCAGTAATTACTATGGGCATGTTAACTTATTGTTTTTGAGTGTGCAAACGCTATCTGATTTTTAGCGAGGTGCAAATTTATACATTTATTTTAACCTAAAAAGTATATTGGCTAGTATTTTTATGTTTCATATCGAAAAAATATATATTTTTGCTGTCCGAAATAAGCTCAAGTGGCGGAATTGGTAGACGCGCTGGATTCAAAATCCAGTTTCTTCGGAAGTGTGGGTTCGATTCCCACCTTGAGTACACCATGGGACAAATCATTATCATTTGATTTGTCCCTTTTTACTTTCAATTTAGAAGTGATTTCAAAACTAAAGTTTTATTATACTAAGAAGTTATCAAGTTGGTTTTGAAAATCGAAAAAACTGAATTGTTTACTTACAAACTTAATTTAGTTATATTCAGTATAAAATGTAAATATGTCTTCGATATTGTAAAAAGATATAATTGAAAATGAAAATCTTACGAAGTTGTTTTCAAACCAAAACAATAATATTAAATTAGCATGAAACTTATTGAAATGAGTTCAATAGTAACCTGAAATGAATCTATGAAAAAAGCACTTTTGATTTTAGCAATTTTAGCAGTAAGTTTTAGCAATGCCCAAATTTATAACCCTGTAAAGTGGGAAACTGCCGTTGAAAAAATATCAGATAAAGAATATGACTTGATTTCTATAGCTACCATAGAATCTGGTTGGCATTTATATTCGCAAAGTGTTCCGGAAGATGGCCCCATACCCACCACGTTTTCGTACACCAACGAGGATGGATCTTTCAAACTAATAAATAATACTTCAGAAGAAGAAGGCCATACGGTTGATGACCCTGTTTTTGAGATGAAAATTAAATACTTTGAAAACAAGGCTACCTTTAAACAAAGAATTAAAGTTGAAAAAGAATTTACTACCATAAATGGTTTGGTGGAGTTTATGGCCTGTAACGACGAGCGCTGCACACCACCAACAGAAGAGGAATTGATTTTTAATTTAGATGGTTCTAATACAAGCAATAGCACTGTTGAAAACCTTTCTTCAGTAGATAATACCGAAGTAAATAATTTACTATATGGTTTATCGCCTGAGGATATCAGCAAATCTTCAACAAGTTGTGCCAATGAAGCTGCTATCAACTCAAATAGCTTAAATACCGGAAAATCACTTTGGAGTATCTTTTGGTTGGGTTTTTTAGGCGGTCTATTAGCTTTGTTAACGCCTTGTGTATTTCCTATGATTCCTTTAACGGTTAGTTTTTTTACTAAAAAAAGTGGTCAAAATAAAGCTTCAGGTATTTCAAAAGCGCTTTTATATGGCTTTTTTATTTTTGCAGTTTATATCATTTTAAGTGTACCATTTCACTTATTGGATTCTGTAAATCCAGATATTTTAAATGAAATCTCCACGAATGTGTGGTTAAACGTTGTTTTCTTTGCGATTTTTCTATTTTTTGCCTTTTCGTTCTTTGGGTATTATGAATTGACTTTACCCTCCAGTTGGACAAACAAAACCACTCAAGGTGAAAATGCAGGAGGATTGATAGGTATCTTTTTTATGGCGCTAACCTTAGCAATTGTATCCTTTTCTTGTACGGGACCCATTTTAGGTTCGCTATTAGCTGGTTCTTTAACAGCCGACGGTGGCGCATGGCAACTTACAGCTGGTATGGCAGGGTTTGGGGTATCTTTAGGTTTACCTTTTGCACTATTCGCCATGTTTCCTAATATGATGAACGCGTTGCCAAAATCAGGTGGTTGGTTAAATACTACTAAGGTCATTTTGGGGTTTTTAGAATTGGCATTAGCCTTCAAATTTTTATCAAATGCTGATTTGGTTCAACACTGGGGCATCTTGAAAATTGAACCTTTCTTAATCATTTGGATTATTATTTTTGCTGGATTAGCTTTATATCTGTTTGGTAAAATTAAATTCCCACATGACTCACCCATTAAAAAGTTATCATTCTCGAGAATAGCAGGAGGCATATTAATAGCATCATTTGTTGTCTATTTGGTATCGGGCTTTAGGGTTAATAAAGAAACCAATACTTTTACGCCTTTAACACTCTTAAGTGGTTTAGCACCTCCAGTAGGTTATAGCTTTTTGTATCCTAACGATTGCCCCAATAATTTGGATTGTTTTAAGGATTTAAAAACAGGTATTGCCTATTCTAAAAAGGTTAATAAACCCATTATGTTGGATTTTACAGGTTATGCTTGCGTGAATTGTAGAAAAATGGAAGAACATGTGTGGTCAAAAAAGAGTATTGATGATTACTTGAGAAATGATTATGTGTTAATATCATTGTATGTAGATGATAAAAAAGAGCTCCCTGAAGATGAGCAGATGTCGGTGAATAGAATCAATGGCGGCACCAGGCAGTTAAAAAATTATGGACATAAATGGGCCAATTTTCAAACACAATTTTTTCAAACCAATTCGCAACCCTATTATGTTTTATTGAACGCGGATGGAACTAAGGTCTTAAATCAACCGGTTGGTTACACACCTGATGAAAATGAGTACGCTACATTTTTAGAATGTGGATTGGAAGTTTTTAAAAATAAATAGTCATGAGTGAAGTATTAAGTCCGTCAAAACTAGAAAAGCATTTTTCATCATTTAGAAAAAACATTGTTGGTATTGATGCAGAATTTGATTCCCCTTATGGAAGAAAAAAAATTATTTATGCTGATTGGACTGCAAGTGGAAGACTTTATAGACCTATTGAAGAAAAGCTTTTAAACGACATAGGTCCTTTTGTAGCCAATACTCATACAGAGACATCAATCACTGGATCTGCCATGACTTTAGCGTATCATGAAGCCAGAAATATTATAAAAACTCATGTTAATGCTTCAAAAGATGATGTGCTGATAACTGTAGGCACAGGCATGACGGGAGCTATCAATAAGTTTCAACGAATTTTAGGTATTAAACTCAATGAAAATTTAAAAGACCATACACAGATTCCAGAAGAAAAACGCCCTATTATTTTTGTATCCCATATGGAACATCATTCCAACCAAACTTCATGGTTGGAAACTATTGCTAGGGTTAAGGTAATCCCTTCTAACCATAATGGTTTACCTTGCTTGGAAAGCCTAGAAAATTTATTAAAAGAACATCAAGATGTTCCTATTAAAATAGCTGCTATCACAGGTTGTTCTAATGTTACAGGTATTAGAACAAATTACCATCAAGTTGCTAAAATCATGCATCAAAACAATGGTTTATGTTTTGTTGATTTTGCATGTTCAGCACCTTACGTTTCAATCGATATGCATCCAAAAGATGAAGAAGCCTATTTGGATGCGATTACCTTTTCACCACATAAATTTTTAGGTGGGCCTGGAACGTCTGGTGTGTTGATATTCAACAAAAAACTTTATAAAAATTTAGTGCCAGATAATCCGGGAGGTGGTACGGTTAGCTACACAAACCCTTGGGGCGATCATGATTATATTGATGATATTGAAACCCGAGAGGACGGTGGCACCCCAGGCTTTTTACAGGCTATAAAAATTGCGCTTTCCATTCAATTAAAAGAAGAAATGGGTATCCAAAATATTCTGGATAGGGAACACGAATTGTGTGAAATTGTATTTAACAAACTTTCAAGAATTGACAACTTAACCATTTTAGCGCCTGAGCATAAGGAAAGATTGGGCGTTTTTTCATTCTACATAGAAAACACCCATTACAATTTGATAGTTAAGCTATTGAATGACCACTTTGGGATACAAACTCGTGGTGGTTGTTCTTGCGCAGGTACGTACGGGCATTATCTGTTGCATGTGGACCAACTCACCTCTAAAGCGATTGAACAAAAGATATTGGAAGGCTGTTTAATGGAGCGTCCAGGTTGGGTTAGAATGTCCCTTCACCCTACCATGACAAATACCGAAATAGAGTTTATTTGTGATGCCATTGAGCAAGTAGCAAACAACTACAGAGAATGGGAAAAGCATTATACCTATAATGCCTTAAAAAACGAGTTTGAGCATTACAACAAAATGAATGTAGAGAGAAATTTAACGAAAGTATGGTTTAACACGTAATTTTCTATAATTACGGATTAATGACCGATGCAATTTAGGTTTATTCATTTGGATTGATTCGATAACAAATAAATATCCTTTACAACAGGTTGTATGCAACGATATATCTTTTTTTACCGCAAAACAACAAAATTTACCACTCGTCTTCTTGCTCTTTATCTATTAAATAATTAAATAAACTTTTACTTAAGCCATTAAAAAGGCTTTCGATTTGAGAAGGAACTTTTGAATAATCTACTTTTAAATTACCATTATTTGAATGAAAGTCACTCGATTTAAAGTTTAGACTTGTTTTTTTGTTTTTTGAACTGGTTTGATAGGATAGTTTTTTAGGCTCAAAACTAAAACCATCGTCTTCAAATTTTATAGATATCGTAAATTCGACATCATGACAGTTAAATTCAGACGCTTCAGTAAAACAAATGGCATTATGCGTAAAACCTTCAAACTTGAGTTTTTTAGATTTTTTGCCTTTCTCTGTTTCGTCATCTTTAATTTCGTCAGACTTTCCTGTTTTTTCTTTGACCCAATCTTTGGCTTTTTCTAACATTTCATTTTTGTCCATTCCTTGAACATCAACGAATATCTTTTCAGGCTTCAATCCGTCCTTATCAAAATTAAACTTATCAGATTTGTTTTGAGAAAAAATTGATACAGAACAAGATATAGTTAAAAATAATATGAACTTTTTCATGATAGATTTTTTGGTTTCAGTAAAAATAATGAAAAAAATTAAGTAAAAACCCAGGTGTTTTTCAATTCATTAACATATCTGGTGTTACAACTGTTCTAAAACCAATATGTTCAGCGGAAGAATCTGTACTTGTGCCCATCCTAGAGGACACTCTATAACTAGCGCAGTAGGAGTCGCTGCACAAAAAGGAGCCCCCTTTTATGATCTTCTCCTGTAAATATGGGCTATTTGGATTATAAGCTTTATCAGCTCCTTTTGGGTTATTAATTGTGGTATTATTTGAGGCCAACTCATTATAATAGTTTATATTGTACCAATCAGAGGTAAACTCCCAAACATTTCCTGCCATATCATACAAACCAAAATCATTAGGCGGATACGATTTTACGGGAGCTGTTCTTTCAAAACCATCTTCTAAAGTATTATAAACTGGGAACTCACCTTCCCAACTATTGGCTTGATTGGTTAATTTAGATCTATCATCACCCCAAAAATAAACGGTACTTGTTTTATCTCCTCTGGCGGCGAACTCCCATTCGGCTTCTGTGGGCAAGCGTCTTCCAGCCCATTTACAATATGCTCTAGCATCCTCATAACTAATATGAACAACTGGGTGATTCTCTTTACCTTCAATGGTACTATCTGGTCCACTTGGATGTTTCCAATTTACACCAATAACCCACTGCCACCACTGTGAAAAATCATACAAATTAGGAACTGAAGATTTTGTTTTTTTAAACATTAAAGATCCTGGTTGCATAATGCTATCATGAGGCTTAGGAGTGCCTTCAGGTAATTGTTTTTTCATTTCTTCCCAATCAATGGGTCGTTCTGCAACAGTTACATAGCCCGTATCTTCAACAAATTTTGAGAATTCAGTATTGGTAACTTCAGTAATATCCATAAAAAATCCATCAACCGTAACAGGATGTTGTGGCTTTTCGTGCTTCATGGCCATCTGGTCTTGCGGCACAGCACCTTGTAAAAAAGTGCCACCAGGTATCCAAACCATTCCTTTTGGTGGATGTGTAATAAGACTATCTATTACCCTTTTTGATATTTTTTCATTCACAACTTTCTCTTGAACGATGGTTTTATCAGCTTTTTCCTTACAAGTAAAAACCGTTAAGACAGCAAGGATGGCTATGATTTTTTGCTTTATTTTCATTTGGTATTATTGTGACAATTATTTAATAAATAACAAAAGTATTTATTTATTATTTCAAAAGACACTAATGTGTTTTTAAAGTGTTTGATTTTAACATAGTTTATATTTGTTTTCTATACTTATGGTTTTAATTACCTTTGCTTAACCTAATATATTAGTTTATGATATTTTCAATGACAGGTTACGGAAAATCTGTATTACAGTTACCTACCAAAAAAATAACTATTGAGTTAAAATCCTTGAATAGTAAAAATTTGGATTTAAACACTCGAATGCCTTCTATTTATAGGGAAAAAGAATTAGCCATTAGAAAAATTCTTGCTGATAAATTGGAACGTGGTAAAATTGATTTTTCGATATATGTTGAAGCCACTGCCGAAGACACCTCCACCCAAATAAATACGCCTGTTGTTAAACAATATATGGAGCAATTAAAAACGATTGTTGAAGGCAGTGATCTGGAACTTCTAAAAATGGCGGTTCGTTTTCCTGATGCCTTAAATACGGTGCGTGAAGAAATAGATGAAAATGAATGGCAAGCTATCGAAACAGAAATATACGCAGCAGTTAACGATTTAATTAATCACAGACTTGATGAAGGTAAAGTGCTTGAAAAAGATTTTAACAGTCGCGTGGTTACTATTGAAAAATTATTGGAAGAAGTGGTTGCAATGGACCCTGAACGTATTGAAGGCGTTCGCGAGCGTTTACTTAAAGGGGTTGAAGAATTGAAAGATAAATATGACGAAAACCGTTTTGAGCAAGAACTTGTTTACTACATTGAAAAGTTTGATATAACCGAAGAAAAGGTACGATTAAAAAACCATTTAAATTATTTTACCGAATCCATAAATTCTGAAGATTCCAACGGAAAAAAACTAGGGTTTATAAGTCAAGAAATGGGTAGGGAAATAAACACCATTGGCTCTAAAAGTAATTATGCGCCCATGCAACAATTGGTGGTTCAAATGAAAGACGAGCTTGAAAAAATTAAGGAACAGTTATTGAACGTACTTTAAAATAAAAACAATTAGTGGCAAAACTAAACAAAAATCAAGGTAAACTTATCGTGTTTTCAGCACCTTCAGGTTCTGGAAAAACAACCATTGTAAGGCATCTATTGGGTATCGAATCATTAAATTTAGAATTTTCAATATCGGCAACTTCACGGGAAAAAAGAGGAAAGGAAGTTAATGGTAAAGATTATTATTTTCTATCTTCTAAAGAATTCAAAAATAAAATAAAAAATGACGAATTTTTAGAGTGGGAAGAAGTGTATCGCGATAACTTTTACGGTACATTAAAAACCGAAGTAGAGCGCATCTGGTCACTAGGTAAAAACGTGATTTTTGATATTGATGTTTCTGGTGGACTTAGAATAAAACGTAAATTTCCTGAACAAACACTGGCTGTTTTTGTAAAACCTCCAAGTATTGATGAACTTAAAATTAGGTTGAAAAAACGCAAAACCGAAAGCGCCGATAAAATTAACATGCGCGTAGCTAAAGCATCAGCAGAATTGGCCACTGCACCACTTTTTGATACCATCATTGTAAATGACACTTTAGAAAACGCTTTAAAAGAAGCTGAAACTATAGTTGGCAATTTTTTAAAATCTTAGTCATGAAAGTAGGCTTGTATTTCGGTTCTTTTAACCCGATACATGTTGGGCACTTGGTAATAGCAAACCATATGGCAGAATATAGTGATTTAGATCAAGTTTGGTTTGTAGTGACGCCCCATAATCCGTTCAAAAAGAAAAACAGTTTACTAGATGATTACCAACGCCTAGAAATGGTATATCGCGCCACAAAAGATTATACTAAATTAAAACCCAGTGATATTGAATTCAAACTGCCACAACCCAATTATACAATTAACACACTTGCTTATTTGCAGGACAAATATGCTAACTTTGAATTTGCTTTAATTATGGGTGAAGACAATTTGAAAAGTTTTCATAAGTGGAAAAATTATGACGTCATTCTTGAAAACCATCATGTATATGTTTACCCCAGAATTTCAGGAAATCATATAGAAACTCAATTTGATAACCATACTAAGATACATCACATTGATGCCCCTGTAATGGAACTCTCTTCTACTTTTATTAGAAAAGCCATTAAAGCTGGCAAAAATGTCAAGCCTATGCTTCCAGAATTTGTTTGGGAGTATTTAGATGAAATGAATTTTTATAAGTAATTCAAAAAATCACTTAAATATCTAATTTACAGTAGCGTTGATGTGTAAAATAAATCGGCAAAACGAATTAAGTATAACCATTTAAAGGAGAAAAAAGCAAATCAACGAAAAAAATAAAGAAAACATTTATATTTCATTACACCCAACTAATTTTACAATGCTATTAATCAATTTAAATTTAAATACGCAATGAAAAATTTTAAAAAAAATATTGGCCTTCTAGTCGTTCTTTTTTCTTTGTTGCTTGCAACTAATACTTACGCTAGTTCCTCTCCTGTCGACGATTTTAGTAGTGATAGTTCTGATTCAAAAGACAACAATGGAGGTGACTGTGTTCCATTGGATGGTGGCTTAAGTATCCTTTTATTGGGTGCTGCTGCATTTGGAGCAAAAAAATTACATGATACTAGAAAATAGTACATCAAACAAAATTTAAATTATTAAAACAAGCAAGTTTGTCTATAAAAACTTGCTTGTTTTTTTACTAAATAAATTAATTGGCCACGTTTGTTCATAGAATAAAAATGTATTTAACCGAATGTGGGTGTTTTTTTAAAGACCAAAAATTAAATTTCATCGAAAAAAGAAGTTTACAATTATTTGACAATGAAATTCTAATTATTTTTATGATGCTATTAATCCATTTTATCCCAAAACAATGAAAAACGAAAAACAAACCTTATCCAAAAGGGTGGCATTAATTGCCATAGTTTTAGCACTAACATTTCCAACCAGCTCTCATGCTTGGGGATGGTGGAGTTGGTGGACTCACAAACATTCAAGAACTTGTGGGCACTATCAACAAAACAACAATCATGACTCTGTTCCACTTGATGGTGGTTTGGGTATCTTATTGCTTGGAGCCGCAGCTTTTGGAATCAAAAAATTACGTGAAAATAAAAAATAGTGAATTTAAAATCACTTATAAACGATATTCCAAAACCAATAAGGCTTTTCCTAGGAAAAGCCTTATTGGTTTTTATTATTTGGAAACTCGTTTATGGCCTATTTCTGTCTGACTCAAGATTATTGGACAGCCCATTAACAACACATGTTGCGAATGCATCTGTATTCGTTTTAAATGGTTTAGGCGATATGTCTGGTTTTACCTCAAAAACCGAACTTTCTACTTACATAGAGGGAGAGGGACTAGTTACTCAAAAAGCATCTAAGATTTATCATTACGATAAGCTTGTGCTCTACATAGCCGACATATGCAATGGTTTAGAATTAATGGTTTTGTATATTGGTTTTATTGTTTGTATGCCCTCAAGATTTTGGCGTAAAGTTAAATATGTTATTATCGGTGTAATATTGATTGACTTTATAAATATACTCAGATGTACAGGGCTTATATACTTACGGGAATATTACCATGCATATTTTGACTTTGCCCACCATTATTTATTTAAAGCTGCAGTATACACGGCTACATTTTTGATGTGGATGGTTTACGCAAGAAAAATTAGTTTAAAAAAAGATGAAGTTGTATAAATCAGATAAGTTCCGTTTCATCGCTGGACTTATATTTATTATTATTATCTATTCTTGGTACTATCTCTTTTTCATTACTGAAAGTGGGGAATGGTTATTACTCCCTAAATTAACTTTTCATCTAATCAGATTTGGAGTGACTATCCTAGTATATTTTATTGGCACCTTTCATCTGGGAAAATTAAAGGATAAATGGATGTCTTCTATTTGGCATCTTGTTCATATTTCAGGACTTATTATAATTACTAGTTTAGGTTTGTTTGATTGGTTTATTATGGAATTAAGTCGAGATATTAAAAACTTTGCTCATACTATTCAAGAAATTTTAATATCGCCAGTATTATATGTGGCTATGGGTTTACTTAATAGAAGTCTAAAAAAAGAAACCGCCTAAAGTAAGACACTTTAAACGGCTTCTAAACTAAATAACCAACCAAAATTTTTATTTAACCCTCGTGTTTTCTCTCGGGTTATCTACTTTATCTTTTCTAAATTTACGTTTCTTTTCAATATTTAGATCTTTAGAATCCCCTTTTGTATTACCAGTTTTCAAGAATTGTATATAGCCTCTACCTTCAAACTCATAAACAGTTCCAGAATTTGGGTGATACAACTCTATCTTTCCGTCATTTATAACGCTCAATTCGAAATATTCATTGCCCAAATAATCATAATCTAATGTTAAAGTTTTCAAATACATATTCCCAGTTATATTTCCTACACCATAAATCCCGGTATAATCCCAATATAAATTATTTGGGTTATTAATATTTATATCTTGTGAACTTCTAAAAGTAGAATCATTTCCACCAGCTAAAAACTGTAAATAATTTTCGTTATCAAATTCATTAATAGCTCCAAACTCGCTGGTAAAAGTTTTTTCCCAAGCTTCATATTCTTGTAAGAAGTAATGAATGTTATCATAGAAAACAAAGTCGTAATCAAAATTGTTTCTTTGATAACCATCTAAAAAGTATGATGTATCATTGTTTGGATTATATAGCTCGATAGTATTTCCATCAATTTGATAAACATCAAAGGTTGAAAACCCATCAAGATCATGATTTACATCTAAAATCATATTGTAAGCATCATATTCACCTACATCTATCCCAAAACCATTTCCACTGTTACCGAGACCAACAATATTATTATTGGCATATACTATTCCATTTATAAATGATATGGTAAAGGCCTTTTGTAAAAATGGGGTTTCTCCATATCCAACAGTTGAATTAATATCAACATACCAAAGTTCATAAGAACTTAATAATTGATTAATTGAAATTTGTGGTGTATTATCTACATATTCTTCTACAATTACTTCTGTATAACAAGAAGTAAAAAGAGTTGCTATTATTGAAAAGCTTAAAAGTAATTTTACAGTCCTCATAATCAAATATTTTTAGGGTTTCTACTTTCTAAGTTTCAAAACGCGTGCCAAAAAAAATTCTTAATGTTTTTAATAGATTAACTCTAAGCAATATTTTATGTATTTTTGAAACTGATAACAATACAATTTTTATGGATAAACCTTTAAAATATGCGGTTTTTGGAGCAGGAAGTTGGGCAACAGCTATTGTAAAAATGCTTTGCGAAAATTTAGATGAAGTGGGCTGGTATATGCGAAGTGTTTATATAAAAGAACACCTATTAAGGGAACAACATAACCCTAGTTATTTAAGTTCGGTTGAGTTTCATTTAGAGCAATTAAAGCTTAGTAACGACATCAATGAAATTGCTGATTATGCCGATGTGCTTATCTTTGTAATTCCTTCCGCTTTTATACATAATGAACTTGAAAAACTAACCATTGACATTTCCAATAAAATAATTGTTTCTGCCGTAAAAGGTATTATGCCAGAGAGTGGTTTATTAGTTGGCGAACATTTCCATGATATTTATAAAGTACCATTTGAAAATATAGCCGTGATTGCAGGTCCTTGTCATGCAGAAGAAGTGGCTTTAGAGCGTTTATCTTACTTAACTATTTCATGCTCTGATGCTAAAAAAGCGAAAGCCATTGCTAAAAACTTATCGAGTGATTATATAAAAACAAAAATCAGCGATGATATTATTGGTGTAGAATATGCTGTGATGCTTAAAAATATTTATGCTATTGCTGCTGGTATTGCTCATGGTTTAGGTTATGGCGATAATTTCCAAAGTGTTTTAATGAGTAACTCTATTCGCGAAATGAAACGTTTTATTAAAAAGATGCATAAAATGAAACGTAACATTAACAATTCGGCTTATTTAGGAGATTTGTTGGTGACGGGATATTCTACCTTTTCCAGAAACCGCATGTTTGGAAACATGATTGGCAAAGGCTACACTGTTAAATCAGCTCAAATGGAAATGAGCATGGTTGCTGAAGGATATTACGCCACAAAAAGTGCGCATTTATTAAACGAAAAAAATGCCAAAAAAACGCGACTCCCTATTATAAACGCTGTTTACGAGATTTTATACGAGAATAAAAACCCTAAAAAGGTATTCAAGAAATTGACTGAGCAGTTGGATTGATATTAATTCTTCACCTTACACAGGAAGGTAGATTTAATTTTTGTGAAAATTAAAGAAAGGTTTACTTCACTAAAACTCCTTTTGAATTCATTAAAGGTATGTTTTGTAAAGCTTTTAAATTAATTGTGTTTTTTCTAAACAAATAGGTTTTATCGAACATTTGGTTGCCTTCAAAAAAAGACACTTTAAAAGTATTGTTCAGCGAAAACAATTCTTCAGGTATCAACTCAATTTTAGCATAACTTTTTTTAGGAAGAACATCTATTTTCTTTCTAAAAGTCGCTGTTTTTTTATCTTCAGAATAACCGCTGGTTACAATGATAACCATCTCTAAATCTGACTCTTTATCGTTAATAATATACGCGTTCCAGTCATTTGTTTTATATACTTCGTTATATTCATTAACCACAGCAACATAAACGTCTTGAACTTTTGGAATTTGTATATCTTTTTTCATTCTAAAACATGAAGAAATATGTCATTTTGAAAATTTTTTAAAAGTTGAAGCTATATTTATAATAAAACTAATTGCTTCGAATTTCACTCCTAATAATCCTAAAATTAAAGAGCTGATTTAAACTGTTCTAAAAAACGCACATCATTCTCACTTAGCAAACGGATATCACCAATTTGATGAAGTAGCATTGCTATGCGATCGATACCCATACCAAAAGCAAACCCAGAATATTCTTTGGAATCTATCCCGCAGTTTTCCAATACATTGGGATCAACCATACCACAGCCCATAATCTCTAACCATCCCGTCCCTTTAGTAATGCGATAGTCAATTTCGGTTTCTAAACCCCAATACACATCTACCTCGGCACTTGGTTCTGTAAATGGGAAGTACGACGGGCGTAAACGAATTTTACTTTTACCAAACATTTCGGTGGTAAAATGTTGAAGCGTTTGTTTTAAATCGGCAAAACTTACGTCTTTATCAATATACAATCCTTCTACCTGATGGAAAAAACAATGAGAACGTGCTGAAATCGCTTCGTTTCTATAAACTCTACCCGGCGAAATTGTGCGGATAGGTGGTTTATTATTTTCCATATAGCGTACTTGCACAGAACTGGTGTGCGTGCGCAATAAAATTTCAGGGTTAGTTTGGATAAAAAATGTATCTTGCATATCGCGAGCTGGATGGTACTCTGGCAAATTTAACGCTGTAAAATTGTGCCAATCATCTTCAATTTCTGGACCCTCGCTAACATTAAATCCTATGCGTGAAAATATATCAATAATTTGATTTTTTACAATAGATATGGGGTGGCGTGCCCCAATTTGAATGGGCTCACCTGGACGCGATAAGTCCCCATAAATACCTTTTACTTCTTCTTTATTTTCAAGTTCTTCTTTTAAAGAGTTAACTTTGTCTTCAGCCGCTTTTTTAAGCTTATTGATGGCTTGACCGAAGTCCTTTTTTTGGTCGTTTGCTACATTTTTAAACTCCGCAAAAAACTCATTCAGCAATCCTTTTTTTCCTAAATATTTTATACGGAAAACTTCAACCTCTTCTTTGGTTTGGGCTTTAAATGCTTCTGCTTCTGCTATAAGTTCTTTTATCTTTTCTATCATAGATCCTTAAAATAGATGGCAAATTTAATAATTTCTAGTCTATATAATCGGTTTCAACAAAATAGTTTACAATGGCTTCTTTCATTAAAATAGACTGTTCACCTGCTTTTAAATGAGGCAACGTTTCTAAAACTTTATAATGTGGCCAACCATCATCATCCACAAAATCGAATTCGTAATAGCCATAAGGTGCTAATAATTTACAAATGGCAATGTGCATGAGGTCTAATTTTTGGTCTTTTTTAAAACTACGTTCTAACTGTCCTAATTCTTGTACCCCAATTAAAAATATGATGGCATCCAGATCTAACGTGTCTCCATCTGCAAATTGTTTGGATAGTTTTTCAACCACCACCTCCCAGCGTTCTTTTAATTGTTCGTCTCTTGACATAATATTCTGAAAGTTGCAAAGTTAATAAACCTAAGTGTGACTATTATTTTATATTTGTTTAAATTGTATCATTATGGGTGTTTTAGATATTGTTTTAATCGCTTTCATTTTATTTGGATTGGTAAGAGGTTTTATGAAAGGGCTTTTTGTTGAAGTGGCCTCTTTGGCAGCTTTGATTGCTGGTGTTTATGGTGCCATTCATTTTAGTAATTTTGCTGCTGAATTCTTGCAAACCCGAACTGAATGGAACGAAAAAACCATTAATATAACGGCCTTTGCTATAACCTTTGTTGTTATAGTTTTAGCCATTGCTTTGGCTGGAAAAGCATTGACCAAATTGGCTGATTTTGCTGCTCTTGGTCTTATTAATAAATTTCTTGGTGGTGTTTTTGGGGCTTTGAAAATTGCCCTAATTTTAAGTGTGGTTTTGAATATTTTTGATAAAATGAACAGTACCATTACGTTTGTTGATGTGGAAGAAATAGACGATACCGTAATTTACAAGCCTGTAAAAAGTTTAGTACCCATGATTTTTCCGCATATTTTATTGCTTAAAGAAGATGATATAACTTCTGAAAGTGAGGCTTAAAAAAGGTTGTTAAAAAAATCTTTTTGGTTTAATCCAAATGATAAATTTCCATGATATCTATGAGATACTTTTCAAAATTGATTTTTAAGTCAATCAGCCTTCCTGTATGTACGTCAAACACCCAGCCGTGAACTTGCAAACCTCTATCTCGATAAGCTTTTTGAACTGCAGCTGTTTTAATTAAATTAACACACTGTTCTTTCACGTTTAGTTCTACCAAACGGTCATATTTTTTTTCTTCATCCTTAATACCATTCAATTCTAATTTATGAATTCGATAGACATCACGAATATTGCGCAGCCAACCATTAAGAACGCCTAAATCAGCCGATTGCATAGCGGCCTTTACTCCTCCACAGGCATAATGCCCACAAACAATTACATGTTTTACTCTTAAATGGGTAACCGCATATTCTACCACAGACATGGCGTTCAAATCGATGCCAGAAATCATATTGGCTATATTACGGTGTACAAAAACTTCACCTGGTTCTGCACCCATCAGCTCTTCGGCAGTTACACGACTGTCACTACAACCTATATACAATAACTCAGGATTTTGCCCTTTGCCAAGTTCTCCAAAATAATTATTGTTTAGAGCAAGTTTATCAGCAATCCATTTTTCGTTATTTTCGAATACTTTATTTAAATCCATAGGTTATCGTTAATATTGGTCTTTTACGTTTAATTTTATCCAATTTAAACATTCCTTGAAACTCTCAAAAATGTGCTCTCTTGGAATTAAATCTGGAATAATATCAATGCGTTCCATCATGTATTTAGGCTGTTTTAGCAAACCTACAAATAAAACTTCTATACTCTTTTTATTTAGGTCTTGAAGCATATCTTCCATGGCATATAACCCTGATTGATCCATGTATTGCATGCGTCCTAATCTTAAAATAACTGTTTTCGCAGTATCTGGAATTTGGGTTGATAACTGCTGAAAATCGCTTGTGGAGCCAAAAAACAAAGGCCCCTTTAAATGTTTGATAAAAACTTCTTCTTTTAAATTTTCTGGAAAATTACCTTCATCGGCCCAAGATTCCTCTTTTAATGGTTTTACATCGCTTCGTTCAGCCGTTAAATCGCCAATTTTTTTCATGAACATTAAAGAAGCTATTACCAAACCAATACCAACGGCATAAACTAGATTCCAAAAGGTTGAAAGCACTAGAACCACAAGCATGATTAAAACCTCTGAACTCATTTTTAGAGGTCCAATTTTAATATCTTTCGGCAAACTTGGAATGGCTTTTAAGCCTTTATAATCCATAACACCAATACCTACTGTTATTAAAATACCTGCTAAAACCGCTGCAGGAATTTTTGATGCTACAGGACCTAACCCCAAAAGAATAATTAGTAACATGACGCCGGCTATCATGCCAGATAATTTTGTTTTTCCACCAGATGTGATGTTAACAACCGTTCTAATAGTCGCTCCTGCGCCAGGAATACCACCAAATACTGCTGCTATACTATTTCCTATTCCTTGACCAACTAGTTCCTTGTTTGGCTTATGTTTCGTTTTAGTCATATTATCGGCCACTACACTGGTAAGCAATGAATCGATAGCTCCTAAAAGTGCTAAGGTTAAAGCTGTAAAAATGTAGGGTGTTATGCTACCAAGTGAAAAACTGGTAAATATCTCTAAATTTGGAATTGGCAATCCGCTAGGAATCTCTTCAATAGGCCTGTAATTTAACCCGAAACCCACAGCAATTCCAGACATCACAATTAATGCCACCAAAGTACTAGGAACCGCTTTGGTAATTCGCTTGAAACCATAAATGATTAAAATGGTTCCTACGGCCAATATCAATTCAAGCCAATTAACATTTTTCAAAGCTTTTGGTATGGCTTTTATAGCGCCTAAAGCTCCTGAGGCGTCTTTAGCTGCCAATGTTTGTGATTCCTTTAAAATATCTTCTTGGGTGATATGTTCTGCCCTATCAATGGTTTCTTTGAAATCTTCTAAGACCAAAATACCTTCACCTGCTTCTTCTTTTAAAATATTCTCTAAAATCACTTCCTCTGCCTCTGGTTTAAAAGTTTTAACAAATGCCATATCTTCTTTTGGATAATATCCTAATGATGGTAAAATTTGTGTGAGTAAAATAATAACGCCAATGGCTGTCATAAATCCGGAAACCACGGGATAGGGAATATATCTTATGTACTTACCTAGCCCTAAAACCCCTAATCCTATTTGCATTAATCCTGCCAATAAAAAAACCGTTAGAATTACTGGCAATGCTTTATTAACATCACCATCGTTTACTGCAATAATACTTGCAATAACCACCATACTCACAGCCGTCATAGGTGCTGTAGGACCAGAAATCTGGGTGCTGGTACCCCCAAAAAGTGCTGCAAAAAAACTGATGAAAATAGCACCATAAAGTCCAGCTGTAGGACCTAAACCTGAAGAAACCCCGAATGCCAAAGCTAAGGGAAGCGCTACAATTCCAGCTGTGATTCCTCCAAAAGCATCACCTTTAATGTTAGAAAAAAGGTTTTTCATAAACTGTTATCATTATTAGAACTTCTAATATAACTTATAAAAGTCCAAAAAAAAAGTCAACACCAAAAAGTATTGACCTTTATTTCTTAATATGGTTTTAAGTTAAAAGTTTACAAATGTTATTACATTAAACTGATCTCTACTTGTGGTTTCAAAAAACTGGTTCATGTAACCGGCTTCAATTTTGACATTTCTGTTCACCTGATAGCCAATGCCTCCATATAACCTGTTTCGATCAAAAATTGAGGTTTCTGTATTCAGAAAAATTTCATTGTAAGTCGAAAGATAATATTTACTCGCGTCATCTTTGCCAAGAGGAACATTAATGGATAGAAAATATCGAAAACGCATTTTAAAATCATTTTCAACAAAACGTTGCTCAAACCTATACCGGTGACCTAATTTCACATTTCCAAATTTTTGGTTGGAAAGGAATTGTTGAAAAATCCTGTGCTCTTTTAGGGATATCTTGTCATCAGTGTTTGCAAGGTAGTTTTCGGATAAAATATATCCATATCCCAACAAAACATTATTTTTCCCCTCATTAAAATTATAGCCTAACCCTGTACGAAGTAACAACTGTTCAAGATTGCCAATAGCGTTGTAATTTCGGTATTGGACCTCATTATGAAGATTCCATTTTTGGTTAAGTTTTTTGTTGCCTATATATATTAACCAATTACCAAAATTACTTTCTTGACTTTGTGACAATAATGGTAACATTAACAGTATTATTAATGCTATTACATTTACTTTTTTTATACTGTTCCTTTTTCCCATCTAAGGCATTCTACTCATAAAATTCTACAGCACCAGTATTAATATCATACATAGCACCAATAATTTTAATCTCACCAATTTTTTCCATATCCGTAAGTATTGGGCTTTCTCTGTGTATTCTATCAATAGTTAACTCTACGTTCTTTTTTGATACATTATCCACAAACTCCAAGTTTTTTGAATTTCTTAAACTCGTATCTTTAGGCTCTTCAGTGGCCTTTACAGCAGGTGTTATTTTTTCAATAAGCTTGGTGAGATTACCCATCTTAGCATCATCGCAAGCCCCCTTAATCGCTCCACAACTGGTATGCCCCAAAACCACTATTAATTTGGTGCCGGCAAGTTTACATGCAAACTCCATACTTCCTAATATATCTTCGTTAACAAAGTTTCCTGCAATCCTTACACTAAAAATATCACCTAATCCTTGGTCGAAAACTAATTCAGCAGATACTCTGGAGTCTATACAACTTAAAATGGTAGCAAACGGAAATTGACCTTCGCTTGTATCGTTTACTTGTTCCAGTAAATTTCTATTGGCTTTTAAGTTGTTTTGAAATCTAACATTACCCTCTTTTAAATATCGCAATGACTTTTCGGGTGTCATGGTTGCTTGGGTTTCTCTTGTATGTGCTTTCATAATTTTCTTAGGTGTTTTGTTGAATTTTTAGTTTTTGACCTCTAGTTAATAGAAGAGAGACATCAAGATTGTTAATAATATCTTTTAGGCTTGTCTTAATGGAACTTGACATATTTTGAGCGCTATCATCACCAGCCAACCAAAGCAAATTTATGTTATTTTTTGATACATAATTTGATAGGTTTTTTAGTGTATGACCATTTTCTTCAAAAACATATTCCACAGTTTTAGGAAGCGTTGAGTCTTGATTGACTTCTTTTAAATTACTAGAATTTTTAATGATTCTGAAAGATTTTAATGGTTTTTTAGTGTGTTTTATTAAAGTTTCAGTAAAATCCAAATTAACCAATTCTTCATTGGGATTCAAAATACCTAGTGATAAATCATCGTTTGGCTCAAAGGTGTTTTTACCAGAAGCTATTAAAACCATCCCTTCATGCTTGCTTAAAACAAAATTTGTTATGTTATTTCCAAGAAAACTGATAGCCTTTGGTTTTCTCTTGCCCAAAACAATAATGTCTGGTTTTAATTTATTGATCTGTGCCTCAATTTGATTTTTAATATTCCCAAAGGCAAATGTGCACTTAATATTGACTCCATAATTCTGATAAACAGATTTAACAAGATTGTCCAGCTTCCTTTTTGTTTGAACATGTTCCTGATTTATTGTGCGAAAAGCGGTTAGTTGATTTTCTTTTTTAATAATATCAGTAGGTTTTTTAACATAAAATAACTCAATATCTGCATTAATTATGTTCGATAAACTTATGGTACTTTTCAATGTTGAGTCCATAGATTTTATTAAATCTGAAAGTACTAGAATTTTATATTTTTTATTTTTCATGATGTTTAATTTAAACTTAAACTTGACTTTGGTTTGTCCCTAAAAAACTCAACAAAACTAGATGGGTTTTCTTTAGTCCCTCTTTTAGAAACTAACTTGATATCTATATTTCTCTCTTTGGCTTTAAAAAGAAAATCCTCTAGAATTTCAATAATATCGTTATCCAAATACCTCGTATTTAAAAGGTTTATTTCTAAGTAAGTTTCCATTGGCAAACTCTCTAACTCCTTTAAAATAGCTCCTTTATTAAAAAAAGTTACTTCTTCGGCCAAAGTCATTTTTATTCTATGTTTTCCATTGCTTTTATCTTCAATATGAAGGAAATGTGAATTCTGGTAGCTTTTCAATAAGATAACTACAATGCCAACCGCAAGCCCGAGACCTATGCCATATAAAAGGTCTATAAACACTATCCCTAAAACAGTTACTGTGAAAGGGATTGATTGTTTCCAACCTAAGTCGTACATTTTTTTGAATAAGGCTGGCTTTGCCAGTTTATATCCAACTACCAGCAAAATGGCTGCTAAAACAGATAAAGGTATCATATTTAATAACCTTGGAATAAGTACTACAGAAATTAATAGAAAGAAGCCATGAATGATAGCAGATGCCTTACTACGACCTCCAGATTGGATATTTGCAGAACTACGCACAATTACCTGAGTAATCGGTAAACCTCCTACTAGGCCAGAAAGGATATTACCCGCGCCTTGAGCCAACAACTCTCTATTAGTTGGGGTTACATTCTTATGAGGATCTAACTTATCGGTAGCCTCAACACATAGTAAGGTTTCCAAACTTGCTACTAAGGCAATTGTAAATGCAACAATCCAAACATCTGGGTTGGTTATGATCTTAAAATTAGGAAAACTAAATTGGCCTAAAAAAGATGCAGTATCGTCTGGAACTGGCACACTTACTAAATGTGAGGTTGAAATAGATAAAGTATCATGCGAATTTGTAATAGCGTAAAAAATAATGCCTAAAACAACAGCTACCAATGGACCTTGTACTAATTGGAAAATCTTACCTTTTTTTGATAATATTTTATCCCATAATATTAAAATCCCCAGTCCAATAATCCCAATAATCGTTGAGCCTAGCGTTATATTATCGGTAATATTTAAAATTGCTGAAAAGGTATTTTCACCAGAAGTTTCAAAAAAGCTATCGGCTCCTTCTGGTTCAGCATCATAACCAAAAAAGTGAGGAATTTGCTTTAGGATAATAATGATACCAATGCCTGTTAACATCCCTTTTATAACTGAAGAAGGGAAATAATATCCTATAACTCCAGCTTTTAAAACACCAAATAGCATTTGAATAATACCCCCTAAAACAACGGCTACTAAAAAGTTTTGATAACCTCCAAGAGTGCCAATAGCGGCCAAAACAATTGCAGCCAATCCTGCAGCAGGTCCACTAACCCCAATTTTGGATCCACTTAAAGATCCAACAACAATACCGCCAATAATACCTGCAATGACTCCAGAAAATAATGGTGCTCCACTTGCTAAAGCAATGCCCAAACATAATGGTAATGCTACAAAGAATACGACTATACTAGCAGGCAAGTCATTTTTAATAGTTTTAAACATAAATAAATTCATTTTTACTGATAAGGAGAAACCCATCAGCTATTTTTAAACACTTTTTTGAACAAAAATCCTAAGATTACAAAATTTAAGATATGAATTCAGGAGGTGGAAAAATTAAATTGAGGTGTGGTTTTGGGTATTTTTTAAAATAATATTCAATACCCTCTGCACTTTCAAGCACCCATAAATATTCAGTTACAACAAAGCTTTCAGAGGCCTTTAGTTCGATTTTATTCGTTTCCTCTTCTTCTGTTACGCTGTAAAAAATGGATGTATCTGCGGAGTCATCTATTGCAATAATTATTGAAGGCGCTGATATAAGTGCCATCAGTAATATGGTGAAGAAAATTGCAATAACGTTTTTACACATTTTGAAGTGTTTATTAACAAATATAACACTTCAATCCAATAAAACTGTAAAACTGCTTTTAAATGTCGTTTAATAGTTTGATGTCTTGAGATAAGACCCACCCAGTTTTACCATCAGAAAGCCTTATTTTTTTCCAATTGTTGTAAGTTTGTAAAACCTGGACTTTGGTGCCTTCGTGAAGCCTAAAGGATTCTTCACTTCTATTGTTAGGGTCGCTTTTTACCTTACTTTCTTGAGCAAATACAATGGCTGGATTGTCATTTTTATCTAAACTATACCTGTGAAAGGCTAGAGCTAATGTTATACAAACAAGTACCAAGGCAGTTAAACTAGAAATGAAAGTGACGCGTTTTTTTATTGTAGAGTAAGTAAAGTAATAAATTAAGAACAAAACTACGAAACAAAACACTAAAAAAACAGAGGCTTTTGCCCAAACATCAAAAGACAATTTATTAGTTATATTTTTTATAAGTTTTGCAAACCCTACATCTGGGATAACATCAATGGCATCTATGGTCATATTCCTAGCGTATGCTATATTGTTATTTATATCAGCATCATCAGGCGTCAATTGTAAAGCTTTTTCATAAAAATAGATACTTGGTCCTATATGGTTAAGCTTATAATGTGCATTTGCCATATTAAAATACAAATCCGCAGAATGGTTTCCAGTTTCCAAAATAGTATTATATGCATCAATGGCTTCGGCATATTTACCTTCGTTGTATAACGCATTTGCTCTCTCAAACAAGGCTTGATTTTGGGCAAAAGCTGAAAAACTTAATAAAAATAATATGATATACAATAGGTGTTTCATCTTATTTAGCTTGTTTATCAATTAAGGAAATCGTTTTTGCCGCTTTATCATAATCTTCTTGCATAGTTACACTATCAATAGGTGTGTAACGTGCTAATTCACAACTTTCTAAAATACTGATAAAATCACTAATTACTTGATTGTTAACTTGTTTTTCTTTAAGCAAATTATTAATGATATCTTTACTTAAATCACTAGTTTCAATGTGTAATTTAGCCTTCAAATAGTTATGTAATGCTTTTTCAAGCGCAATATAAAACGCTTCTTTTTTTCCTAATGATTTTTTGGCATTAGTTAAATATTTTCTAGCGAGCCTATTGGCTTTTCTAATTCTATTTCCGTAAACATCAGCATCTCTACTTGCTTTTTTATTTCTAATCAAAATTGCCAATGGAATTGCTAAAAATGGCAATAACAACAAGCTCCAAAACAAATTGGTTTTAAAAAAATAGTTTTGTTTTATTGACGAAAAAGTTGTTTTAGTTTTTATAAATGCAAATTGTTCATTATTAAAAACAACAGCTTGTTTATTTATACTTGAAGTTGAATTTCCTTCTGAAGCATCATTACTATTTGGACCATTAAGAACATTGATAATGATTTCATTTGAAGATAAACGCTTGTATGTTTCGGTTTTTAAATCAAAATATGAAAATGAAATACTGGGTATGGGATACTTTCCTTTATATTGAGGCACAATGGTATAACTATCTGAAATACTTCCTTGCATTCCTGATAAATTAGTATTAACACTTTCATTATGTTCAGGCTCGTAAACCTCAAGAGAACTTGGTAAAGATACCTTTGGAAGTTTAAAAAGTTTAAGATTACCATTACCCCTAACGTTAACTTTCAACTGTAAAGATTCCGTAGCATCTAATTCGGTTTTTGAAGCATTCACGTCAAATTTAAAATCGCCAACAGCACCTGTAAAATCTAGTGGTTTACCAACTTCTGGTAAAGGTTTTACATTAATGGTTTTATTTCCTGCAGAAACGGTTCTAGTAACACGAGTCATCAATATGCTTCCAAAAATATCGCGCCTATTGGTGGGTACACGCATATCAATATTTAAACTTAGTGGCTCAATATCCAGTTTACCTGTTTTTTGAGGGTACAAAACCGTTTTTCTGAGGACTACGTAACGATAATCTTCACCATTAAATGTGCCGTTTTCAACTTTTTGTCCTTGGGTATCAATATTCTGACTCCAAAAATCATTATATCTTGGGCTGTCAATCTCGCTATAATTAGTTACAGATATTCTTGGCGAAACATAAAGTTTATACACTACTGTGATAGCTTCGTTTAGATAGGGGTTTGTTTTTGATACCTCTGCAACTAAATGAATATTTTCTGCTGCTAAATAATTGGGGTCGTTGGGGTCTTTTGGAACTTCAACAGCTGCAGTCACTTCAATTTTAATAGGGGTAGTCTTATAAGTTTCTCCTTCAATGGTTATGGAAGCTTGGGAAATAGTAAAATTTCCACGCGATTTTGGTGCTAAAAAATAACTATATGTTTTTTTGTAAGTTCGAACGCCATTTATCCATGAATTACTAACTGATTGATTTGGCCCACCAACTACCGTAAAATTTGCAAAATCTGGTGGATTGAAATTATCTCCATCCTGATTCATTTCAAAATCCACACGCAAACGTTCATTAACTCCTAACTTTTGCTTGCTTACTTTGGCCTCAAATTGAACTTGTGCTGAAGCCATACTTGAAACAAGTATTACTAGAAATATGGATATTTGTTTTATAAATTTCATTTGTTTTTCAAAGTGGATGACTGCATAAGCAGGAATGATAAAATGATTATATCAATTATATTTACGCTTACTATTTATGCTTAGAATCTCTTACAATTAATTACCAATCTTTTTCAGTTTTTACCTTGACGCCTTTTTGCTTTTCAGCATTTATTTTTTCTTGAACTTTTTGCTCTTGATTATTCATAGCCTCCAACAAATTTTTTATTTGCTGTGGTGATAATTGCCCGGGTTGTGGTTTTGGAGGTTTTTGATCTTTCTTTTCTTCATCGCCCTTGCCCTTATCCTCTTTTTCATCTTTAGGTTTTCCTTCGTCATCTTTTTGGTCTTCTCCTTCTTTTTTATCTTGGTCGCCTTCGTCTTTTTTATCCTGTTGGTCTTTATTCTCGCCTTCTTTATCCTTTTTTTCTTGGTTATCTTTTTGGTCTTGATTTTCTTTATTTTCGTCTTGTTTATCTTCTTTATTGTCATCCTTATTTTGATCCTGCTGCTGCTCGGCGCATTCCTTTGCAATACCTAAATTGTATCTGGTTTCTTCATCAGTAGGATCGTTTCTCAGAGCATTTTTATAAGCTTCAACAGCTTCTTTACATTGCTTGTTTTTCATCAAAATATTGCCAATATTATGGAAAGCCATATGCTTTTCTGATTTGGATATTGCTGTTTCGGCAGCTTGTTGATGACGATATAAAGCTTCTTCTAAATTGCCTTTACTATAATAGGCATTGCCCAAATTATAAGTACCCGCAACGGATGTAGGCTTTTCTGAAATGGCTTTTCTGTATTCCATTTCTGCAGAAACAAAGTCGTCTTCATTTAACAGATTATTGCCTTCATAAACATAGTTATTCGCTTTTTTTTGGGTCAATAACTGTAATTTATCAGTATTTTGAGCCCCTGTAATTGCTGAAATAGCAATCATTATATAAACCGCTATCTTCATTTTTAAATTCTCTTTTCTTATCATGACTCTCAAAATTATAAAACCTTGTTTTTCTATTCGTTAAAAAAAGTATAAAACATTTTTCAAAGAAAAGGTTGATTAAATCAAAGTTATATTATGAATACAACCTAAACTTTATTGCAAACTAACAGTTAAGTTTTTACAAATATTTTTAACGCTTATATTTTTTATAACTCTTTTAACATCATTAGCATTTTCCAATTTCTTTTCCATTTGATAAATTTTTGAACAGTCTTCATCAAAATTTAAATACAAATTGACTTTTTCAATATTTTCCTCTCGTTTGATTAGATTAACAAATTCAGAGAAAAGTAAGCTCTTAATATCTAGATCTTTTATACTTGGTGGCACTCTCACAAAAAAGAATAGAGTATGATAAAGGTTATCTTCTTTCAGTAAACAATTATAAGCACTTTGCTCAATTAAATTATACTCAGAATCAGTACTATACATTGTTATAAAGAAGTGTGCAATGCCATATTTTGAATAATCAATTCTACTGTAGTCGATTTCATGACCTTGAAAATTAAAACTTCTCAATTCTCTAGTTTGTGAAAATGATAATATGCATAAACTTAGAAATAGTATTAAGATTTTTATTTTCATTGAAAAATTGTTTTAAGACTTAAAAATTTTCGTTAAATAAATCCAATTTCTTCAACCAAGCTGTTTTTCGTTCCAACAAGAAAATATCCAATAACAAAAAGAAAATGCCAAAAGCTAAAAACCATTGAAATTGATCTTTAAAATCGGCGAATTGCTTCGCTTCAAACTCGGTTTTATCCATGGTGTTTAATATTTCCCTGATGTTTTCAACCACCTCATTAGTGTTTTTACCATTTAAATAAGCACCGTTGGCTGATTGAGCTATGTTTTTAAGGGTATCCTCATTTAATTTGGTAATTACGGTCTCCCCTTGATTGTCTTTTTTATAGTTTAACACAATCCCATTTCTTTTTTCTGGTATTGGCCCTCCTTTAACATCACCTACACCTATAGTGAAAATTCTAATGCCCTCATTATGGGCTTCTTCTGCAACAGAGGCTGCTTCATCACTGTGGTCTTCCCCATCTGAAATAATGATAAGCACTCGATTGGTTTGCTCTTCATCATCAAAATACGTTTTAGCCAATTTAATGGCCTCATTTATAGCTGTCCCTTGTGAAGATAACATATCCGTATTCATGCTTTGTAAAAACATTTTTGCTGATGCGTAATCTGTTGTAATGGGCAATTGTGGAAATGCTTTTCCTGCATAAGCAATAATACCTACACGATCGCTTGCTAGATTGTTAATGATTTGAGTAACGAGTTGTTTTGACTTTTCAAGACGATTCGGTGCGATATCTTCAGCCAACATACTTTTGGAAACATCAACAGCAAAAACGATATCAACTCCTTCACGCTTTACAGTTTCCAATTTGGTTCCTATTTTAGGGTTTACCAATGCAATGGTTAAACACAGAAATGCCAAACACAAAACAATGATTTTTAATACCGATTTAAATACGGATTTATTAGGACTCAATCTTTTAAGAAGCGACTTATCTGCAAATTTACTTTGCGCTCTATATTTCCAAAATTGAAGTGCCAAAAAGATTAGGATGATTACTGGAATAATCACTAAAGCCCAAAACCATATTTTCTCTTCTAATTGATATAATTGATTCATTAATCTTTTTTTTACACAAAACTTCTAAAAACCGTATAGCGCAACAGCAATTCCAAAAGCAACAAAATGCCAGCTAAAAGTACCAATGGGCGATACTTTTCTTCGTAATTGTAAAACTTAAATTCTTCAATTTCTGTCTTTTCAAGTTTATTTATTTCTTTATATATTTCTTCTAATTTTTTATTATTCGTGGCTCTAAAATATTTACCGCCTGTCGCGTCTGCAATTTCTTTCAGTAAGGTTTCGTCTATTTCAACTTGACTTCGTCCATATTGGAAATTACCTGTTCTGGGATCAATCGCTATAGGAGTTAATGCCATTCCATTTGTTCCTAAGCCTATAGTATATACCTTGATACCGTATTCAACAGCTAATTCACTTGCAATTTTTGGATCTATGAATCCTGAATTATTGACTCCATCGGTTAATAGAATAATAACCTTACTGGTCGCTTTACTATCTTTTAAGCGGTTTACAGCAGTTGCCAACCCCATGCCAATGGCTGTACCACCTTCAATAATAGTGTTGTACCTAATGGAACTTAACGAACGTAAAACTATGGCTTTATCACTTGTGATTGGTGTTTTTGTATAACTTTCTCCTGCATATTCCACCAAGCCAATTCTATCATTGGGTCTGCCTTTTATAAAATCTGAAGCGACTTCTTTAAGTGCCTCCAATCTATTTGGTGATAAATCTTTTGCTAGCATACTAGCTGAGACATCAATAGCCATAACAATATCAATACCTCTGGTTGTTTTTGTTTTTGTTGACACATCAACGGTTTGAGGTCTTGCTAGTGCCATTATTAATAACACTAAAGCTGTAAGACGAAGTATAAATAATAAATGTCTTAATTTTGGCAACCAAGAATTGGTTATCTTAAAACCTTTTAAACTTGATATTTTAAGTTCTGCTGTTTGTTTTTTATTTTTAAAAACATACCACAAAATGGCCAGTGGTAGTGCCAATAGCAACCAGAAAAATTCTTTGTTTACAAAATCTATTCCTTCAAGCATTATCTATCTGGTTTTTTAAGTTCAATAGAATTTATGATGCGCTGCATAATCTCGTCGGCATAAATATCGTCTTGTCTCCAACTCAAAATAATTTGCTGAATCACTTTATTGCTACTTATAAAGCTTAATAACGTATATTTTCCTTTAACATATTTCTCACTGCTTTCTAAGGGATAATCCAAAGTGCCATGAGTTTTGACTCCCTCTGCACCATTTGGTGTTGTGAATTTTTCGTTTTTGGTTAATATATTTTTAGCCCCTCTACTCTCAATGGTTTTTAAATTACCTTCAATAGCTTGATTAATATCTAAACTATCTTGAGCCTGAACAAGTACCGTATTGGATACTACTATTGTAATTCTGGCCTTTTGTTCAAAACCAAATGTGTTTACTTTCATTTGACCTTGCAATTCGTTGGGGATTGGAGTTTCTATTCTTTTTAAAACTTCAGGTGTACTAATTGTTATGGGTGGAAAACCATAATCACTAGATACCCAATCGCCTTCTAAAAGTTCTTTGCTTTGGTGCCCAATGATGGTGTCTTTTACATAATTAAAACCATATTTTATGGAAAAGCCAACAATGGTAGCAGCAATTAAAAACAAGCTTAATGCAACCGTTAGAATTATTTTGTTGCGCTTCTTTTTACGCTCCAATTCTTCTCTATACTTCGCGTCAAGAAGCTTTTCTTCCTCGGTTGGCTCGGGTAAAGCTTCTTTTACATGATCTATCTCCACATCAATGGTATCACGGTCAATTTTTGCCAACTCAATGTCTGGGGCAGATTTTGCGAATTTTACTAAATCGGCACGTTTTAATATACTTTCTAAGTTTTTAATATCGTCATTGCTTAAATCGACCTGATTACCCTCTTTTAATAATTTTAATCGGCCTATAAGCTCATCGGTAGTGCTTTCTAAAGCTCTATCATAAACCTTTTCATCTAGATATTTCCTAATGATAAACGTCAGATCAGAATAATAATCTTTTAAATTTTCGTTCTCTAAATAATGGCTTTCATCTAGTTTTTTTAGGGCCAGTTTAGCTCTGTCATAAGGTGGTAATAAGGCTATTTGTTCTTGCTCGGTTAATGGTTTTTTTCGCCATATAAACCAATATATTAAAAAGGCTATAACACCTATAATTAGAAGGATTATGAGAAGATATTTCCACCAATTGCTCGATGGTTTTTCAACATCAATAATTGGTTTTATTTCATACAGGCCTTGTTTTGTGGTATCTACTGCAATATTGTTAACTTCAACTTTCAGAGAATCGGTGAAAAAAGTTTTATCCCCAACTATAATTTTTTGTTTAGGTATGGTATATTTTCCGGAATCGAACTGAGTTAAACCGTATTTTTTAATTAGGTTGTATTTGTCCTTGTTTTTGATCGTATCAACGGGATAAGAATCTATCATTTCCAAAGGTGAAAATGTTTGTCCTTCAGGAAAAACCACTAAACTTGTAGTATCGGTTTCTACTTGAATTTGATACGTGATTTGTTCACCTATTTTTATTGAAGTAGAATCAATAGCAGATGAAACTTGCGCAAAAGAGAACCAAGAAGAAAAAACCAAGTAAATGTAAAAAATAATACTTCTTGATTTTTTTGTTTTAAAATTCGTAATGCACAATCCGTAATTCAACATCCTTTTATCCTCTTCTTTTAAAATAACCCAAAAGCTTTTTTACATAGCTTTCATCCACTCTACAATCTATACTTCCAGCTCCTGATTTATTAAAGCTTTCTTTAAAATATTCTACTTTATCACGATAATACTTGCCGTAATTAAGCCTTACTTTTTTTGAGGATGTATTAACCAACATCAATTCGCCCGTTTCTTCATCCTCCATTTGTACCAGACCTAAATTTGGTATCTCCTCTTCACGTTTATCATAAACTCTAATACCTGTAACATCGTGTTTCCCTGAGACAATTTTCATTGTTTGATGATAATCATCTGCAATAAAATCAGATAACACAAACACTATCGCCTTTTTTTTCATAACGTTTTGCATAAATTTTAAGGCTTCAGCTAAATTGGTTTGCTTACTTTCTGGTTCGAATTCTATCAGTTCACGAATGATTCTAAGTACGTGCGAACGTCCCTTTTTTGGAGGAATGTATAATTCAACTTTATCCGAAAATAAAATCAATCCTATTTTATCATTGTTTTGGGTTGCGGAAAAGGCTAAGGTTGCTGCTATTTCAGTAACAACTTCATTTTTAAATTGCTGACTGGTACCAAACATTTCAGAACCCGAAACATCAACCATAAGCATCATAGTAAGTTCGCGTTCTTCCTCAAAAACCTTAATAAAAGGTTCATTGTAACGTGCAGTTACATTCCAGTCTATATTTCTAACATCATCTCCAAATTGATACTGGCGAACTTCACTAAAAGTCATACCACGCCCCTTGAAGGTAGAGTGGTATTCGCCTCCAAAAATGTGATCAGACAAACGACGTGTCTTAATCTCAATTTTCCGTACTTTTTTTAGTAATTCTTTAGTATCCATACTTTAATTGTCTATTGAATATTTAATTGATTATTTGTCAATATTAATAATCAATTGTCAATTATCAATTGTCAATTTTAAGGTACTTCTATTTCGTTTATTATCTTGTTGATGATGTCAACTGAGGTAACGTTTTCTGCCTCTGCTTCGTAGGTAATACCTATTCTATGGCGCAATACATCATAAACAACGGCACGCACGTCTTCGGGAATCACATATCCGCGACGTTTAATAAAAGCGTAGCATTTTGCAGCGGTTGCTAAGTTGATACTACCACGTGGTGAAGCACCGAACGAAATAAGTGGTTTTAAATCGGCAAGTTTATATTTTTCAGGATAACGCGAAGCGAAAATAATATCCAAAATATATTTTTCAATTTTCTCATCCATGTAAACCTCTCTCACGGCTTTTTGGGCATCAAGGATTTTTTGGGTTGAAATAACTGAGTTTACTTTTTCCCAAGCGCCTTTCATATTGGCTCTCATAATAAGTTGTTCTTCCGCAATTTTTGGGTAGTCAATAACGGTTTTCAACATAAAACGGTCTACCTGAGCTTCTGGTAAGGGATAAGTTCCTTCTTGCTCTACAGGGTTTTGGGTGGCCATTACTAAAAATGGTTTGTCTAAAATAAAGGTTTCATCACCAATAGTAACTTGCTTTTCTTGCATAGCTTCCAACAACGCTGATTGAACTTTTGCAGGTGCTCTGTTAATCTCATCTGCGAGAACAAAGTTGGCAAAAATGGGTCCTTTTTTTATAGAGAAATCATTGGCTTTCATGTTATAAATTAATGTCCCTGTAACATCCGCCGGTAATAAATCAGGAGTAAATTGTATCCTGCTAAAACTTCCATCTACCGCTTGTGCCAAGGTATTGATGGCTAGCGTTTTTGCTAACCCCGGAACACCTTCCAATAAAATATGTCCTTGTCCAAGAAGACCAATAAGTAACCTCTCTACCATGTGTTTTTGACCCACGATGACTTTATTCATCTCCAGCATCAGTAAATCTACAAAAGCGCTCTCCTTCTCAATTTTCTCGTTAATTGTCTTAATATCAATTGTACCTGTTTCTTCCATCATTTTTTATTTAATTAAAGGCCCAAATGTAATGTCCTTGCTTAAGCATCGCAAATTGTTAAAAATTTTCTTTAAACCTTGTTAACAATTGGTTAAAATATTAGACTTTGTTGCGTTAATTAAAGCTTAAAAAAAGAGCAATACCAAATGGTATTGCTCTCTAAATATTTTTATTTTTATCTCTTTTATTGTAATACTAAAGTTGCATCAAGTACTTCAACTTCTGCGGGCTCTAATGTAATGGTAAATTCTTTTGTTACATATCCGGTAGCACCTATGGTTACTATATAACCCCCAGGCACAATACCTTCCATAGTATATTCTCCACTAGTATTTGTTACAACAGTAGTGGAATTTGTATCATTAATAGAAATGGTTGCTATAACCCCGTCGGCTAAACCAGATATAGTCCCATTAATCGTGGCAGGCTTAAGATTAAGTTCTATAGGATCTGAAATAGTGGTAATCTCTCCTTTGGTAACAACAATTCCTGATATGGTAGTTACGTCATAATCTGAGGTTTCATCAGTTGGTGTAACAACTACATCGTAAGTTCCTTCAGGAACACCCCATAATGCGAATGCTCCAGAATCATTAGTGTAGGCTGAAATTACAAAATCATCAACTGGATCATCATTATCCATATCATCTACCAAAACAGAAACCATAGATGGCACATCGGCAGGAACAACAGTTCCTTCTATAATTCCTGAATTTACCTCCGCACTCATATAAAGTACTGGCTTAAGAATAATATTACCCGAATTTCCAGCCTTTACAATTGATTTTTCAACATCAAAATCTAACACGAAATCATAAGTAAATCCTTCTTCAATTAATGCACTAGTTTTTAGTTTTAAACCAGATTGTTGCGCACTTGGGGTTTTTAAATCGTATTCAACCTCGGTCTCATTTTCTTCTTCAATAACAATGGTGTTTCCATCCCCTAACACTAAACGCATCTGAGTTAAGGTGCCTGCAGGAATTGGAAATCTATCAACAAGAACTTTGCTAACGCCTCCTGTAAAATCAAGTAAGTTAATTGTTTCGTTTTGTGCATTCAATGAAATCCAACCACTTTCGTCATCACTTTCATTATCCATTTTAATCTTAACATCAACAACTTCAACATTAACTGCTTTGTAATCACCTGGAGCGTCTACAAGCCGAACCGTAATGGTTGGAGCCGATGCATTTAGGTCTGGAGTATTATTACTATTACTACATCCCATGCTAGATAATAATAAGACTGAAAAAATGGTAATTTTAAGTTTCTTAATCATATTTTAAATTTTAGTTCTTAATAATTATTAGTGTCACAAAGATATACGTTAGTTAATGTGAATTTGGACTCTGCAAATTTAGTTTAACATTCTGCTTTAAGAAAAAAAAATAGTTATTATGCTGAATTTCAGGATAAAATAATTTTTCATTTAAAAATAAACTCATTTATTTTCTAGATAATAATATTAAATCTGTTTTGAGTATTTTTATGCTTGAACGAAAATATAAAAGCATGATGAAAAAAACAGCCCTAATTACAGGTGCAACAAGTGGTATTGGAGAAGCAACCGCTTATGAGTTTGCTAAACAAGGCATTAAGTTGGTGCTTTGTGGAAGACGATTGGAACGACTTCAAACCATAAAGAAAGCTTTGGAGCGATTAACCGATGTACATATTTTAAACTTTGATGTAAGCAATAAAAAAGACACATTTATAGCCATTGAATCATTACCCGAGACCTTTAAGGAAATCGATATTTTAATAAATAACGCCGGAAACGCACATGGATTGGACCCCATAAACGAAGGAAGTTTAGACGATTGGGATGCCATGATGGATATCAATGTAAAAGGGCTTTTGTATGTTAGTAAAGCCATCATTCCTCAAATGACTGAGCGCCAATCAGGGCATATTATCAATATAGGCTCCTCAGCTGGAAAAGAGGTATACCCTAAAGGCAATGTGTATTGTGCCAGTAAGCATGCCGTTTTAGCTATTACAGAAGGTATGCGCGTAGATTTAAACCCCTATGGAATAAAAGTGGGTGCTGTTAACCCTGGATTGGTTGAAACCGAATTTTCTAAAGTGCGCTTTAAGGGTGATGCAATTGCGGAAACGGTTTATAAAGGCTTTAAGGCATTGCAAGCAAAAGATATTGCTGAAATTATCTACTTTGTTGTTTCCAGACCAAACCATGTAAATATTGCAGATTTATTGGTGTTTCCAACGGCTCAGGCCAATAGCACTACCGTAAAAAAGGATATTTAAATTAGATTCTGCATTCCCAGAAATAAAATCATGATTAACAAACGCCTACTCATAAAACATCTTTTAGCTCATAACGATGAGAATAGTTTTTATGATAAAAAGCGTAAAATTGACATTAGCCATAAAGAAGGAAAAGCTAAGTTTTTAAAGCATATTTGCGCACTATCCAACAGTAACCCAAAAAACAACTCGTACATTGTTATTGGTGTGGAAGATGAAGATAACAATATTGTTGGTGTTGATTTTTTTGATGACAGTAAAATTCAAAATCTTATCAATGCCTATTTAACCCATCCCCCCATCGTTCAGTACGAAAATATTCCATTTCCACATTTACCTGACGATAAGGTAGTAGGCTTGGTAACTATAAGAGCCACAGGTAAAATAACATCACTCCGAAAAAACATTTGGAAATACTATGGTGGCTCGGTGTTTTTTAGAGATGGTAGTATGAGTATGCCCAAAGTATTCGACATTGAAATAAAAGATGTCAACTCTAAGATTGTAGAGGCCATTGAAAACAATGCTCAAAACAATATTGAACATACATTAAATGGAGTTTTCGATTTTATGAATAAACGTAAAGATTATAATGCACAATACAAAGTTTTTAAAGAGTATTTTGTGGTTTGTTGGGCAGGACAAAAAAAAGTGGTTAAAGATGAGACATTCTTCTCAAGAGTTGATATTGAACTTATAAATGAACAGGTGAGATTGTTTTTTTCGGCATTAGATGAAGTGTCGATTTATATGGACGAAGATAATTTTAAAATTATAGAGTATGTTAATTTAGGCTTACAGGGTTCTAATAAATATTACCCTTTAGAAGAAACTATTATTAAATTTGAAAATAATGCGAGTTATAATATTGATACTAAACTTTTATTTGAACCACCCCAATACGACAAAAAAGTATTATTTCATATCTATAATGCTAACAATGCTATTTTAGAAAAACTTAAAAAAGGAGTAACCCTAACAAGAAGAGAAGAATCAGATTTAAAAAATCTGCCAGCTACTTATTTAATTTGCTACCTTAATTTGTTTCATGAGGCCATTGACAAACTTCACGAAGCGAAACCTTATTTAAAAGCTTACAATCTAGAATTATACAACTTACACAAGGAAACTTTGCGAATTTTAAGAAAAGTAAAATACAGTTAAAACTTAACTATAATTTAACCTATCAATTATCTAAATTAAACAAGAAAATAACATTTTTGCAGTGCTATTAATCTTTTCTAAGATATGACCTTGTTTCTCCCGAAAAAATCGGCATTGAGGCAAGGTTTTTTTTATTTCTTTTCTAAACTATAAGTCAAACTTAATCCCTTGTGCTAAAGGTAATTCGGTTGTATAATTAATGGTATTGGTTTGTCGGCGCATATAAACTTTCCAAGCATCAGAACCAGATTCGCGTCCACCACCTGTTTCTTTTTCACCTCCAAAAGCACCCCCAATTTCAGCGCCTGAAGTTCCAATGTTTACATTAGCGATGCCACAATCAGAACCTTGAACAGACAAAAAACGTTCTGCTTCTCGCAAATTATTAGTCATGATAGCAGAACTTAATCCTTGAGCAACATTATTTTGAATTTCAATGGCATTTTCTACACCACCTTTGTATTTCAATAAATATAAAACTGGCGCAAACGTTTCATGCTGGACTATTTTATAGTGAGGTTGTGCTTCAGCAATAGCCGGCTTTACATAACACCCACTTTCATAACCTTCACCATTTAAAACACCACCTTCAATAACTAAATTTCCTCCTTCTTCAACTACATTTTCCAAAGCATTTAGATACATCTTAACAGCATCTTTATCAATTAATGGTCCAACGTGATTATTTTCATCTAAGGGATTTCCTATTCGCAATTGCTTGTAAGCGTCAACGATGGCGTTTTTCACCTTATCGTAAACGCTTTCATGAATTATTAAACGTCTGGTTGAAGTACAACGCTGTCCTGCAGTACCAACAGCGCCAAATACAGCACCGATAACCGTCATTTTTATATCGGCATCTGGAGTTACTATAATCGCATTATTGCCTCCTAACTCTAGTAAGCTTTTCCCTAACCGAGACGCTACTTCTTGAGCTACGATTTTACCCATTCTGGTAGATCCTGTTGCAGACACTAATGGTATCCTAACATCTTTAGTCATCATTTCCCCAACACGGTAATCGCCATTAATTAAACATGAAATGCCCTCTGGTAAATTGTTTTTTGCAAAAACCTCAGCCACGATATTTTGGCAGGCAATACCACAAAGTGGTGCTTTTTCACTGGGTTTCCAAACACACACATCCCCACAAATCCAAGCCAAAGCTGTATTCCAACTCCAAACGGCAACTGGAAAGTTGAAAGCTGATATTATGCCAACAACACCTAATGGATGATATTGCTCATACATTCTGTGTCCTGGGCGTTCACTATGCATCGTTAATCCGTGAAGTTGACGCGATAAACCAACTGCAAAATCGCAGATATCAATCATTTCTTGAACTTCTCCTAAACCTTCTTGAAAGGATTTCCCCATTTCATAGGACACCAATTTTCCCAGAGCTTCCTTTTTTTCTCTTAATTTTTCACCAAATTGACGCACAATCTCACCGCGCTGGGGGGCTGGCATTACACGCCAGGTTTTAAAGGCCTTGGTTGCGGCATCCATCACATTTTCATAATCTTTTTTTGTGGTTGTTTTCACTCGACCTATTAATAGTCCATCCACAGGAGAACATGATTCTAAAACTTCCCCATTTGAAAAGTTATTTAAGCCCGTTGAAGTCCCCTCGTTTATATCTTTAACCCCTAAAGTTTTAAGAGCTTTTTCAATCCCAAAATCAGTTATCACTTTCATTAATTATTGATTTATTAATTATCTTTGAATTATTTGCGAATATACTAATAAAAAGTCGTTTTTATTAAAGTTTAGTAATGATAAAACCATTAACTTTAAAGCGCTAAATTATACCATATTTTATGAAAAATATCCCCTTTTTAATTGCTGTTTTCTTTGCCTTTACTTCTTGTAAAAATGACGTTAAGCCAAACAATACACAAACCACTCAAGAACCTGAAAAAGCCCAATTCTCAATTGTTATCCATGGTGGCGCAGGAACTATTTTGAGAAAAAATATGAGCCCTGAAAAAGAAGCTGCTTATAAAGCTAAACTTGAAGAAGCTATTAGAGTTGGTTTTAATATTTTAAAAAATGGTGGCAGTAGTCTTGATGCTGTTGAAAAAACCATTAATGTTTTAGAAGATTCACCCTTGTTTAATGCAGGAAAGGGTGCTGTATTTACAAATGCCGAAACCATTGAGTTAGATGCATCTATTATGGATGGAAAGACCTTAAATGCAGGAGCTTCGGCAGGGACAACCACGGTAAGAAACCCAATAAACCTAGCCAGAGCTATAATGGAAAAATCGCCCCATGTGATGCTTTCTGGCAAAGGTGCTGAAACGTTTGCTGAGGAACAAGGTTTGGTTATTGTTGAACCAAGTTATTTCTCTACTGAAAACAGATTAAAGTCCCTAATAAAAATTAAAAATTCTGAAAAAACAGAACTAAACCATAATAATAAGCTGGCTTTTTATGATCCTGAAATTAAGGACTCTAAATTTGGTACTGTAGGTTGTGTAGCTTTAGATAAAAATGGAGATTTAGCTGCTGGAACCTCAACAGGAGGTATGACAAACAAACGGTATGGACGTATAGGTGATGCCCCAATTATTGGCGCAGGCACTTACGCCAACAATAATACCTGTGCGGTTTCAAGTACTGGTTGGGGTGAATTTTTTATTCGTGCCATGGTGGCTCATGATATTTCAGCTTTAATGGAATACAAAGGATTATCATTACAAGAAGCAGCAAAAGAAGTGATTCAAAAAAAGTACCAGCCCTTGGAGGTGATGGTGGTATTATTGCTATTGACAAAAATGGTGCTATAGCGATGGAATTTAATACGGCAGGAATGTACCGCGCAAGCATGAATGATAAAGGTGAACTTATTATAGGAATTTACAAAGATTAATAAATTTAGCTACCTTATAACAAACAAAAAACCAATGATTTCGTGCTAAAGAAAGCACACTCTAATAAAATACAACTTTATTTTACACATAGCTTCAACTAAATCAATTCAATAATTTGCTGTAATACCAAAACATAGAGAACAATTAATTATCGTTGTAGATTAATTTAGGAATGTTAAAAAAACGCAACATTTTAATTTTTAATAATTAACTATAAATAGCGCAACCTTTTATTAAACAACGCATCTATCAACAAAAATACTCTATGAAATCCTTCACATTAATGCTTTTCTTTTTGTGTTTACTATCATGTAAAAACGATGATGACTCTAATATTGATTGCGCCCTATTTGATCCTTTTGTCAGAAATCTACATATTAAAATTGTAGATAATAGTGGAAATAACCTCATTGAAAATGAAACTTATATAGCTGAGGACATTAAAGTACGAATGAATGGAAATGAGTATACAAATGTTGTTTTTAAAAATGTTGAAACCATCAAAAACCTCATCACATTAACCCTTTTTGGAAAAAATGGGAAAAATGATTATGAAATTGAATTATCGAATAGTGTTATAGATACTTTGGTTCTCGACTTAACTCTAGATTCTACTATTTGTGGCATAAATTTTTTTACATTAAATACTGCAACTTACAACGGTAATATCCTATCAATTGAGGATTATAATGGCAATTATCTAATAACCGTAATAAAATGAATAAAAATTAACGCTTCAATGTAAAATGCCCTGTGAAAATATTATTCTCAATGATAATTTCGTACCAATAATCATCAGACGGCAGCAGTTCGCCATTATAAGTACCATCCCAATTTAGTGGGCTATTTTTGGAAAATTTTATTAGTTTTCCGTAGCGATTAAAAATAGAGACTTGGGAATCACTATAAAACTCAATACCTGCCAAATTGAAAGTGTCGTTAACACCATCATTATTTGGTGTAAAAAACTTAGGAATATAAAAATGTAAATGTTGAGTTGTGACTACTTCTGTGCAATCTTGACGCTTCACATAAATAGTGTAAAGACCTCCTATAACATCGCGAAATATAGGGGTTGACTGAAAATTAAAACCATCTAAAGAATACTGAAAATTTCCAGAGTTCACTGTTGATACAATAATATCGTTTCCATCTGTAAATACATTATCTAAAACAGGAGCTTCTAAAGGTGTTACATTAAAAATTACTGTTTCAAAAGAACACAACGTACTTGTAATTTCAACAGTGTATCTGCCACCATTAGTAATGCTTATAGATTGAGAATTAGCACCGTTACTCCAATTAAAACTTGGATTAATAATGTTGGTTTGAGCAAACAAATCAATAGTTTCTCCTACACATAAATTTAAATTTACTTCTTTTAAATTTCCTGGTTGCGTACCCAAATTTTCCCAAACGCAAGCATTCGTATTAAATACATAGTTGTCCCAACAGTTCACCGAAGTAGGTTGTACAGGTTGCGTACCCAAATTTTCCCAAACGCAAGTCGTGGTATTAAATACATAATTATCCCAACAGTTCACCGAAGAAGGTTGTACAGGTTGCGTACCCAAATTTTCCCAAACACAAGTTGTTTTATTAAATACATAATTATCCCAACAATTCAACAAAGGAGGTTGTACAGGTTGTGTACCCAAATTTTCCCAAACACAAGCAGTTGTATTAAATACATAGTTATCCCAACAGTTCACCGAAGAAGGTTGTACAGGTTGTGTACCCAAATTTTCCCAAACACAAGTTGTTGTATTAAATACATAGTTATCCCAACAGTTCAACAAAGGAGGTTGTACAGGTTGCGTGCCCAAGTTTTCCCAAACACAAGTTGCTGTATTAAATACATAGTTATCCCAACAGTTCACCGAAGTAGGTTGTACAGGTTGCGTACCCAAATTTTCCCATGCACAAGTTGTTGTATTAAATACATAATTATCCCAACAATTCACTGAAGTAGGTTGTACAGGTTGTGTGCCCAAGTTTTCCCAAACACAAGTTGTTGTATTAAATACATAGTTGTCCCAACAGTTCACCGATGGAGGTTGTACAGTGAGTATGTCTGTAACTGTAACCGTAACTGTTATGGTATATTCATACCTTATATTACCATTAGTCACAGGATTGCATCCTGGATTAGAAACAGGTATTATATCTATACTTAAGTTTTCTCCAAAATCTGGGACAATATTAGAATTAAGGGGACTTCCCAAAGGGCTTCCATAATTAAATATTGGTGGATTTGTTATTGGAGCGTAATTAGGTTCTGCAATTAAATTGGTCGCTGGTAAACATGTAGCTCCACCCGCGTATGTGGTACATCCATAAAATAGATTATAGTAGGTTTCGAAATGGGGACACACATTATTATTAAAATAATTTGTAAAACTTATCTCTATTCTTATGCCTGTTATCTGCTGACAAGGATTTGTCCTTGTCGGCAAAATAAAATCATGGGCATATCCGTCGCTTAATGGAGCTGTATTGCCTAATCCACTCCAAGCTTTCCTGTCTAGCCCTATACTTGCATCACTTTGGTTCTGTGTTAAAACAATCTGACCGAATGAAAAACTGGTTAGTAGGACTACAAATAAGGCAATAAGGTATTTAAGCATTTGAGTTATTTTAAAAGGGTAGAGGTTGCTAAAAATACTGTGCGAGTTAAGAAACAACCCACTTCTTAATTTCTCAAACAAAACCCTAATTGTCGCTTTAAAAATGACAACAAAAATTATACAAATAATAGCGCATTCAGAATTTATAATTTAAAAGCTAAAAACCCTATTATAGCATATAATTTCAACAAGCTATATTAAAAAAAACTTAAAGAAATTAAAATTCATTTATCGAAATAAAACCATACAAAACCCCTACGGTTTTTTTAAACTAATGTGATGGAGGTCTATCTAAGCGAAAATCCTTTTGCTGCCCACCAGGGGTGTACTTCTATTTCCAAACGCCCAGCCTTCACCATAGGGTCTGCATTGGCTAAACTATCGGCCATTTTAAGCGTTGGCACGTTGTAAATAGTAATGCCTCTAATTTCACCATCATCACCAAAAGGTCCAGAAATATCAGCATAACCCAACTCATACATCTTTGCTAAATGTGCTAAATGTTCTTTTTGAAGTTCGGCAGTTTCTTCTTCATTTTGACCTCTAATAGGACCTCTTTTTAAAAAAACTATAAAATATTTCTGCATTAAAATAGTGTCTTTGGTTTTTTCATCTACATAATCAAAAGTTTCAAATCCATTTAAGGTTAATTCTTCTTTAAGCGCTTTGGTTGATTTTATAGAATTAATGTCCTCACTAGTCTCAGTAATTAAAGAATCTGTAGCTTTATCAATAGATTCTGAAATATCATTTTCAATTTCAGATATTGAGGTTTTGGGTTCGTTTTTACACGCTATAAAAAGGAATGATAAGATGCAGATAGTTGCGAATTTTTTCATCGGTTTAAATTTATTGTTTCCAAGATTTGTATGGATTTAGACTCAATTGCGAATTATAATATTTTATGTTTCCTGTGACTTCCTCACCTAACCAATTTGGTTTTTCAAAAATGTCGGTTTCGTGCATTAACTCGACTTCGGCGATTACCAACCCTTCGTTGTCACCAAAAAACTCATCTATTTCAAAAGTATGATTTTTAATAATCACCTCATAACGCATTTTATCAATAATACCAGGTTCACAGAGTTTTAATAACGCTTGTGCATCCTCTTTTTTGATTTCCCTTTCCCATTCGAACCGTGATAATCCATTTTTTGATGACATGCCTTTAATAGTTAAAAAACCCACTTCCTCTTTTATTCTTACCCTAACAGTGCGTTCTTTATGAGAATTCAAAAACCCTTGAATAATTCTAGTTTTTTTAAAAGAATCTGTTTTAAACGCATCCGATTTTACTAAAAATTTACGCTCTATCTCTATCATCGAACATCTAATTATAATATTTTGCTTTCTGAAAATTTAATAATTAAAAAGCATATAATGCCTAAATTTACACTATGTCTGTCGATTTACCAATACGAAAAATTATTCATGTAGATATGGATGCCTTTTATGCCTCCGTTGAGCAGATGGATAACCCCGATTTAAAAGGAAAACCTGTGGCTGTTGGCGGTAGTGAAAAACGTGGTGTAATTAGTGCTGCGAGTTATGAAGCGCGAAAATTTGGTGTAAAGAGTGCCATGGCCGGGAATTTAGCTTCAAAATTATGTCCTGATTTAATTTTTGTAAAACCCCGTTTTGATAGATATACTGAAATATCAAAAAAAATTAGGAGGATATTTCATGAATATACCGATTTGGTAGAACCTCTTTCTCTAGATGAAGCATATTTAGATGTGACCGAAAATAAAAAGGGTAATCCCAGTGCGTCTTTACTTGCCAAAGAAATTAGAGAACGTATTTTAAATGAAATTGGACTCACGGCTTCTGCAGGCATATCCATCAATAAATTTATTGCTAAAGTAGCTAGTGATTATAACAAACCCAACGGACAAAAAACCGTAAATCCTGAAGAAGTGATTCAATTTTTGGAGCAATTGGATATTCGGAAATTTTATGGGGTTGGTAAAGTTACTGCAGAAAAAATGTACCAAAAAGGGATTTTTACCGGTTGGGATTTGAAACAAAAATCCTTGGAATATTTAGATGAAAACTTTGGTAAGTCTGGCAGGTATTATTATCACGTGGTTCGGGGAATTCATAATAGTGAAGTTAAACCAAACCGCATCAGAAAAAGTTTGGCTGCCGAACGAACATTTAGTGAAAATTTATCTTCTGAAGTTTTTATGTTAGAAAAACTAGAGCACATAGCTGAAGAAGTTTCTAGAAGATTGCGCAAAAGTAACGTTGCTGGAAAAACAGTGACTTTAAAAATAAAGTATAGCGATTTTACTTTACATACACGCAGTAAAACCTTGCCCTATTTTATGAGTGATAAACATATTATTCTAGACACTGCAAAAGATTTATTGTACCAAGAAAAACTGAACACCTCTGTACGATTGTTAGGTATTTCGTTATCAAATTTAAATACAGAAACTAAGAAAACGCAAGAACAAAAAAGTGTAAGTGTCCAATTAAAATTTGAATTCTAAACCTAGAAAAACGAATATGGTATAACTTGATTTTGTCAGAAAAAATGGATAGCTTTGTTTAACGAAACGAATTCATTTTCAGAGTGTTGTAAGTCATTAAACACAAACCGATGAACAAAACATTTAACCTTCAGAATAATCTAATTATTTTCGGAATACCATTATTATTAATCGGAATAATGGTTTTCATTGCCAAATCACCAGTTTTTTCAACAAGCCCAAATAGCTTATCAGCAGGTATAACGTTCGACTTATTATTTACTGTTCCTATTATATTTTTTTTATTAATTAGAAAAACAAAAATTCCCAAAACAACAGTCGTACCTTTTTTGATACTCGGAATGGTAACATGCTCAATGATACTTCCAAGCGAAAATCAATACTATCTCGACATTTTTAAGACTTGGATATTTCCTATTGTAGAACTTTCTATAGTATCATACGTGATTTACAAGGTTAGTAAGGCTGTTAAGCGTTTTAATTTAAACAAAAACGAATCGTTTGATTTCTTCACAACATTGAAAAGCACTTGCTCTGAAATACTCCCGAAAAGGGTTGCCATTCCTGTGGTTACCGAAATTGCCGTTTTTTACTATGGATTTATCAATTGGCGAAAGAGGAAACTTTATAAAAACGAATTTTCTTACCATAAAGATAGCGGAACAGTAACTTTACTACTTGCTATAATATGTATTGTTGCAATTGAAACAGTTGTACTACATATTCTACTCTCAAAATGGAGCGACATAGCAGCTTGGGTTTTGACCTTTATAAGTATTTATTCAGGAATTCAAATTTTCGGATTTTTAAAGTCTATGTACCAAAGACCTGTATCAATAGAAAATGGTAAGTTACACCTTCGGTATGGAATTATGAATGAAACCATCATTGATTTGAGAAATATCGACAGCATTGAGATATCATCAAAAGATATTGAATTAAACAAAGAAACTCGGAAACTATCGTTTTTGGGTGAGTTAGAAAGCCATAATATTGTTATTCATTTGAAAGAAAAAAACACATTGACAGGACTTTATGGAATCAAACGAAATTACCATAATATAGCTTTTTATATAGATGATAAAAATAACTTTGTGAATTCGTTGAATGATGCTATTGAAAACCGCGAACTGTAAAAAAATGTAAATCAAACTTAATAAAGTTATTAAAAACCGGCTAAATTATCAGATAAAAAAAAAGCGTTACCCTTTTTATTTTGTTAAAAAGGGTAACGCCCAAATATTGATAATTTAAAAAAGTTAATCTCCTGTAATTTCTCTTACTCGTAGTGTATTTACCATACCCTTTTCTGCCATTGGCATAGATGCTAAACTAATAACCATGTCGCCTTTAGCTACATATCCTTCAGCTTTTGCAATTCTATTCGTATCTACAACTGTTTGATCGGTTGAGATAAAGCTGTCATAGAAAAAGGCTTGAACTCCCCATAGTAAACTTAACTGGGTTAAAATACGTTTGTTGGATGTGAAAACTAGTATGTGACACAGTGGCCTCCAAGATGAAATTTGAAATGCAGTGTAACCACTATTTGTTAATGTTGAAATGGCTTTGGCATTAATTTCATTCGCCATATTTGCGGCATGATAACAGATCGCTTTTGTAATGTAACGATTGGTACGAATATGAGGGTGTAGTTGTGGCACTTTTATAAGTTCTGAATTTTCGACACTCTTTAAAATGTCTGCCATTTGCTTAATTACTTGTATGGGGTATTTCCCAACAGATGTTTCACCAGAAAGCATTACCGCATCTGCACCATCCATTACAGAGTTTGCTACATCGTTTACTTCTGCTCGTGTAGGAGTTAAACTTGTTATCATAGTTTCCATCATTTGGGTAGCTATAATTACAGGAATTCTGGCTCTCTTTGCACGTAATACTAATTCTTTTTGAATAAGCGGTACTTCTTGGGCTGGAACCTCTACTCCTAAATCGCCACGAGCTACCATTAAACCATCACAATGTGCTACAATTTTATCAATGTTTTCTACAGCTTCTGGCTTTTCAATTTTTGCTATAATGGGAATTTTGTAATCACTATGCTTAGCTATTAAATCGCGGAGTTGCATTAAATCTTCTGCATGACGAACAAAGGATAAAGCAATCCAGTCCACGTCTTCCTTTATAGCGAAAATAGCGTCTTCAATATCTTTTTCGGTTAAGGCTGGTTGCGAAATATTGGTGTTAGGTAAGTTTACACCCTTTTTGGATTTTAATGGTCCTCCTTGAACAACCTTCGCTTTTACTTCGTCTTTTTTATTAGTTGAAACGACTTCAAAAATTAGTTTGCCATCATCTAAAAGAATGCGCTCACCTGGTTTCGCGTCTTGCGGGAATTTATCATACGTCATATAAACACGTTCCTTTGTGCCTTCAAATCGTTTTCCTGTGGCAAATATAATTTCGTCTCCTGGACTTACAACCACCTCCTCTTTCATAACCCCAACACGAAGTTTAGGCCCCTGTAAATCTGCTAGTATAGCGGCATTGTAACCAAATTCGTCATTTAAATCGCGTATCATTTGGATGCGTTCTTTAACATCTTTATAATCGGCGTGAGAAAAGTTAATTCTAAAAACGTTTGCGCCTTCATCAAGCATGCCTTTTAAAACTTCTTTGGTACTTGTAGCGGGTCCGAGAGTGGCTACTATTTTGGTTTTTTTTGTTATTGACATTAGCTAAAAATTAGATTTTCTTTTGATTGTAATTGATTGGTATTAATACTGTATGCTGTTACAATTTGAGGCATACTTAGGATATGGTTTAAAATAAATTTTTCTTTACTGAAACTGAACTCACTGTCTATTTTTAAAAAATAATTTACCGCTTTGTATTCTGGTAATAAATAAAAAGTTTTGGTTTGTGTGGTATTAAATAACGATTGGTAATCAGCCTTTTGAATGATTTGGGTTTTACATATGTTAGAAACCAAATTCCAAGTTATTAATTGTTTACTGTCTTCCCATTCAAAAATTGAGTATGACGCCAGTCCACTGCTGTAATCTAAATCTTCCGATTTTCTTTTAAGAGATATTCCTAAATTTTTATTTAAAAGATAAGCTAATCTGTAATCTTCAAGAGAACAATGCATAGCTATTAAGGTATATAACACCTCATCAAAAGCATCATCAAAATTAAGTTTGTGAACAGCCATAACTTACCTAAAACTTCGTAAATATAATATTTATAATATTGAGTTTATTAAGATTATAGTAATCTTAACAACAAAGACAACTAAAACGTTGTAGTTGTATTTTAACTTTAAAATTTTTAAATGGTTTTTGAAATTCTGTTTTGGTAAGCAAAAAAGGCGCGCTTTGAAGCTTTTTCTTCGGCCTTTTTCTTGGAAGTTGCTCTTGCTTTTGCAACTACCTTTTCGTCTATGGAAAGTTTTACCGAAAAATGTCTTACTTCATCATTCCCAGTATCTTCGTATACGTTGTAACCAAAAGTCTTTTTCTCCTTTTGGCACCATTCAATTAACAGACTTTTATAGCTAATTACCTTACCTTCCAAAGTTTCAATATCAACATAAGGGGTAATAACGCGTTTATAAATAAATTTTTCGCAGTATTTATAGCCCCTGTCCAAAAATATAGCTCCAACCAAAGCTTCGAATAAATTACCGTGAATATTATCTCCAAAATGTCCTGCGGGAATTTTGCTTTCCACAAAATTAATAAGCTTTAAGTCTCTTCCCAATTCATTTAAATGTTCTCGACTTACAATTTTTGAGCGCATTTTGGTTAAGTACCCTTCGTCTCCACTTGGCACCTCCAAATACAAATGAGACGCAATAACGGAACTTAACATAGCATCTCCCAAAAACTCCAACCTTTCATAGTTAAAAGGATTGCCTTTACTGTCTTTTGTGTTCATAGAACGGTGTGTAAAGGCTTTTTGGTAATACTTTATTTGTTTAGGTTTAAATCCTAAAATGTTATTTAACTCCATAAAAAAATTCCCGTTGCGTTTAAAACGGGAATTTAATATGTTACGAATGTTCCTCATTCGGGATTTAATCTAATTTTTTGAATAATACACAAGCGTTATGTCCGCCAAATCCAAATGTATTACTCATAGCTATTTTAACGTCACGCTTTTGAGCTTTGTTAAGAGTTAAATTTAATTCAGGATCAATGTTTTCATCTACTGTTGTATGATTAATGGTTGGAGGGACAACGCCGTTTTCCATAGCCAAAATAACCGATATAGCTTCGATAGCTCCAGCTGCACCTAAAAGGTGTCCCGTCATTGATTTGGTTGAATTTATATTTATGTTTTTAGCATGACTTCCAAACACTTCTGAAATGGCTTTAAGCTCTGCTACATCGCCTAGAGGCGTTGAGGTACCGTGAGTATTTATATGATCTACTTCTTCTGGTTTCACTCCCGCATTCTCTAAACAATTTTTCATAACAGCAATAACTCCTATACCGTCTGGATGTGGTGCCGTCATGTGGTAAGCATCTGAGGATAAGCCTCCTCCAATAAATTCCGCATATATTTTTGCGCCTCTAGCTTTGGCATGCTCATACTCTTCCAAAACGAGAGCTCCAGCGCCTTCACCCAATACAAAACCATCTCTGGTAGCATCAAACGGACGAGAAGCAGTTTCCGGACTTTCGTTTCTTGTGGATAAGGCATGCATCGCATTAAACCCACCCATACCTGCAATGGTAACTGCTGCTTCACTACCTCCTGTAATAACTACATCACAATGTCCCAAACGTATGGAGTTTAAGGCATCAAACATAGCGTTAGCAGAGGACGCACAAGCAGAGACGGTGGTATAATTTGGTCCCATAAAACCATACTTAATGGAAATGTTACCAGGCGCAATGTCTGCAATCATTTTAGGAATAAAGAATGGGTTAAACCTCGGTGTTCCATCACCTGAAGCAAAGTTTAAAACTTCGTCTTGAAAGGTTTCCAAACCACCAATTCCTGCACCCCATATAACACCTACTCGCAATTTATTAACTTCTTCTAGATTTAACTTAGAGTCCCCAATGGCTTCGTCTGCAGCAACCATAGCGTATTGCGCAAATTTGTCCATTTTTCTGGCCTCTTTTCTGTCTATAAAATCAGTAGCATTAAAGTTTTTTAATTCGCAAGCAAATTTTGTTTTGAACTTATCGGTATCAAAATAGGTTATAGGCGCAGCACCACTTTTGCCACCAATTAAGCCTTCCCAATATTCATCTTTGGTATTGCCTACAGGTGTTAAAGCTCCTAATCCTGTGACTACAACTCGCTTTAAATCCATAAAGTGTTTTGCTTATTTTGCAGCTTCTATGTATGATATAGCTTGACCAACTGTTGCAATATTTTCAGCTTGATCATCTGGAATTTGGATGTCGAATTCTTTTTCAAATTCCATGATTAATTCTACAGTATCTAAAGAGTCTGCTCCTAAATCGTTTGTGAAGCTAGCTTCAGTTACAACTTCGTTTTCATCAACTCCTAATTTGTCTACGATAATCGCTTTTACTCTTGATGCAATGTCTGACATAATCTTTTAGTTTTAAGGTTTTAATTAGTTGGCAAAAATAAAAAACTTTATTTTTAAAACACATCTTTAATTTAAAAATGTGATTGTAATTTAATAAATTACTTTTAAGTATTTGGATTTTACCTTCTAATTGTTAATAATTATTCTTTTTTTTGTTTGAATAATCCTAACATTGATGGTCTGTTTTTTAGAAGAACTTAAGAATTTTGATAACATTCAGGTAAATTCAATTGACTCATTACATCTGACATTAATTTTAAAATAAAGCTCATTTGATGAAACGTATTGTGATTTTTGCTTCCGGAAGTGGTACTAATGCTGAAAATTTAATTAAGTTTTTTCAAAACAGAAATCATGCATCTGTTATTCAGGTGCTTACTAACAATCCCCATGCCAAAGTATTAGAACGCGCTAAAAATTTGAAAGTGAGTGGTTTATCGTTTAACCGAACAGCGTTTTATGAAACAGATGATGTGCTAAATATTCTTAAAGCAGCTCATCCAGACCTAATTGTTTTAGCCGGTTTTTTGTGGAAATTCCCTGAAGCTATTTTAAATGAATTTCCTAATAAAGTGATTAATGTTCACCCTGCATTATTACCCAAATATGGAGGGAAAGGTATGTATGGTATACATGTGCACGAAGCGGTTGTGAACCATAAAGAAACCGAAACAGGCATTACCATTCATTACGTTAATGAACATTATGATGAAGGTGCTATTATTTTTCAGGCAACATGTGAGGTGCTCCCAACTGATACAGCAGAAGATGTTGCAGCTAAAATTCACGAATTAGAGATGGAACATTTTCCGAAGGTTATTGAGGAACTTCTTAAGAATAAATAGATAATAAATCTAAAGATCCTGAAACAAGTGCAGGATGACGTATATGTCAAACAAAAAGAAATATTATACCGTTTGGAAAGGCCATAACACAGGCGTTTTTGAATCTTGGGACGATTGTAAAGCCCAAATAACCAATTTTGAAGGCGCTATTTACAAATCGTTTTCAACCTTTGATGCTGCAAAAGCCGCTCTAAAAGGCAACTACAAAGACTATATTGGTAAAACCTCAAAATTTAAAAGTGAACTTTCTGAAGCGCAACTTAAAAAAATTGGGCAGCCTAATTACCATTCCATTTCAGTAGATGCCGCTTCCTCTGGAAATCCAGGTAAAATGGAATATCGAGGCGTTGATACCAAAACAAAAAAACAACTCTTTATTCAAGGACCGTTTGAAGAAGGTACCAATAACATAGGTGAGTTTCTGGCCATTGTGCATGGTTTAGCGTTTTTAAAAAAGAACAATAGTTCTCATATGATCTATACCGACTCTAAAACGGCTATAAGTTGGGTGAAAAAGAAAACCTGTAACACTAAATTAGAGCGAAACGAAAAAAACAAAGCTTTGTTTGAACTGGTTGATAGAGCCGTTAATTGGTTAAAAAATAATACCTACAGCACGCCTATTGTAAAATGGGAAACCAAAGCTTGGGGCGAAATCCCTGCCGATTTTGGCAGAAAATAAATTCGGTTTTTAGCAGTTAAAAGGCTTATATTTGCAGCAAATTTTAAAATGCCTTAATGAGCAAATTAGTTATAGTAGGCACCATAGCTTTTGATGCTATTGAAACGCCTTTCGGGAAAACCGATAAAATTCTTGGTGGTGCCGCTACCTTTATAGGTTTAGCTGCTTCACATTTTAAGATTAATGCTGCAGCCGTTTCAGTGGTTGGTGGTGATTTTCCGCAGGAATATTTAAACCTTTTAAAAGATAGAAACATAGATATTGAAGGTGTCGATATTGTAAAAGAAGGCAAAACATTTTTCTGGAGTGGAAAGTATCATAACGATATGAATACTCGCGACACTTTAATAACAGAACTGAATACGCTTGCGGATTTTAAACCGGTTGTTCCCGAAAATTATCGTGATGCTGAAGTGGTTATGCTTGGGAATTTACACCCCATAATACAATCTAGTGTTTTAGACCAAATGAAGGAAAAACCAAAATTAGTGGTTTTGGATACCATGAATTTCTGGATGGATAGTGCCTTGAATGATTTACATAAGGTTATTGAACGCATTGATGTGATTACTATAAATGATGAGGAAGCTAGACAACTAACAGGCGAATATTCGTTAGTGGTTGCTGCTCGCAAAATCCATAGTATGGGCCCAAAGTATGTCGTGATTAAAAAAGGGGAGCATGGTGCTTTGTTGTTTCATAATAGCCATATGTTTTATGCCCCTGCTTTGCCATTAGAAGAAGTCTTTGACCCTACAGGAGCTGGAGATACATTTGCTGGTGGTTTTGCTGGATATCTGGCAAAAACTGAGGACTATTCGTTTGAAAACATGAAAAATGCGGTCATTTATGGCTCTACATTGGCCTCCTTTTGTGTAGAAAAATTTGGTACAGAACGTATGTTGAACTTGAAAGACGATGAGGTCTTAAAACGCATGCAGGAATTTAAGCAACTAACACAATTTAATATTGAATTATTATAAAAAAACGCGCTCAAAATTGGGCGCGTTTTTTATTTAAAACTAAATCCAAAAAAATTATAATTTTGGAGCAATTAAAAACTACAACACAACCATGAGCGATGCTTTAAAACATGAGTGCGGGATTGCCCTCATAAGACTTAAAAAACCATTAGAGTATTACAAAGAAAAATATGGAAGTGCATTTTATGGCGTAAACAAAATGTACCTCATGATGGAAAAGCAACACAATCGTGGGCAAGATGGCGCCGGTTTTGCGAGCATTAAACTAAATGTGAAACCTGGAGAACGCTATATAAGTAGAGTACGATCTGTAGCCCAACAACCTATCCAAGATATCTTTGCTCAAATAAATGATAGAGTTAATAAAGAGTTTAACGAACATCCTGAATATTTAAATGATGTAGCAGCTCAAAAAAAGAATATCCCTTATATAGGGGAAGTGTTTTTAGGCCATGTGCGATACGGAACTTTTGGTAAAAATAGTGTTGAAAGTGTACATCCGTTTTTAAGACAAAACAACTGGATGCACAGAAATTTAATTATGGCTGGAAACTTTAATATGACCAACGTTAAAGAGCTTTTCAGTAATCTCATTGAATTAGGACAACATCCAAAAGAATACACAGATACCATAACTATTATGGAGAAAATAGGACATTTTTTGGATGATGCCGTTAGCAAAATATATAAAGATTTAAAAAAAGAAGGTTATAATAAGAGAGAGGCTTCACCTCAAATTGCCGAACGTTTAAACGTTGCCAAAATATTAAAACGTGCCGCTAAAAACTGGGATGGCGGGTATGCCATGGCGGGACTTATTGGTCATGGCGATTCGTTTGTTTTGAGAGATCCAGCTGGTATTCGGCCTGCATATTATTATCAAGATGACGAAATTGTAGTAGTTGCTTCAGAACGTCCAGTAATCCAAACGGTTTTTAATGTAAAATTTGAGGATGTTTTTGAGTTAGAACCCGGGCATGCCATCATCACAAAAAAATCGGGTAAAGTATCTATCAAGAAAATTTTAGAGCCCTTAGAAAGAAAAGCCTGTTCGTTTGAGCGTATTTATTTTTCTCGAGGAAGTGATGCCGAAATATATAAAGAACGCAAAATGTTGGGTAAATTATTAATGCCCAAAGTTATGGAGGCAATTGATAATGATACCAAAAATACGGTATTTTCATACATTCCAAACACAGCTGAAACATCCTTTTTTGGCATGGTGGAAACCGCCGAAAATGAACTGAATAAAACCAAAACCAAAACCCTTTTAAGTGGAAAACGAAATATTTCAGCAGAAAAAGTGACGGAAATTTTATCGGAAAGGATACGTGTTGAAAAAATTGCTATCAAAGATGTAAAACTTAGAACCTTTATTACTGAAGATAGTAGTCGCGATGATTTGGTAGCGCACGTTTACGACGTAACGTATGGCGTTATAAAGCCTACAGACAATTTGGTTATAATTGACGACAGCATCGTAAGAGGTACCACATTAAAAAAGAGTATCTTAAAAATGTTGGATCGCTTACATCCAAAGAAAATTATTGTGGTGTCGTCAGCGCCACAAATACGTTATCCAGATTGTTATGGGATTGATATGGCGCGATTGGAAGATTTAGTAGCTTTTAGAGCGGCGTTAGAATTATTAAAAGAAGCCAATACATATCATATTATAGAAGAGGTTTATAAGAAGTGTATTGAGCAAACAGAACTAGAGGATAGATATGTGCAAAACTTTGTAAAGGAAATTTACGACCCTTTTACAGAAGAACAAATTTCAGATAAAATATCAGAACTATTAAGTCATGAAAGCATCAATGCTGAAGTTAAAATTATCTTTCAACCTGTAGAAAATTTGCATAAGGCTTGCCCGGAACATTTGGGCGATTGGTATTTTACAGGAAACTATCCAACCGTTGGTGGTAACCGAGTTGTAAACAGAGCTTTTATTAACTTTTACGAAGGCAACAAAGAACGTGCCTATTAATTATCAAATTAATAATTTTAGCCATGAAAAAATCTTCAAAATACATTTCGTCCGATATATATGCCGTTTATCTAAAAATAAATAGAATATGTAAAATTACATATACTTTAGTTTCACCATAACATAAGTAGGTTAAGTTCATGGTAGATTTGGGGCAAAAAAAGGTGAACATCTGTTCGCCTTTTTTTATGGAACTAAAAATCCCTAATTATAATTTTATAGAATTCCCTTTTTTTTCTACAATCTCTTTTAAGCCAATATTTACGTCGTTTAACTAAAATATTTTTGTAAGCTCGTTAACCATTATATATTTGAACCACCATAACATAAGTAGGTTAAGTTTATGGTAGATTTGGGGCAAAAAGGTGGACACTCGTCCGCCTTTTTCATTTTCTATTGTTTCCATAAAAATGGATACCTTTTCTTGTACTCAATTTTGCCTAAAAAACTATCTTTACATGATATGGCGATAAAAGTTTATAGGAAATGTATTATCCTTTCTTTTCGCTGAAACCTCTAACCCATGATAAAATTTTTTAGACACATCCGGCGGCAACTACTTGTAAATGGGGAAACTAGCAAATACCTAAAATATGCATTTGGCGAAATTATCCTTGTGGTTATTGGAATATTGATTGCGTTACAAATCAATAATTGGAATAATGAAAGAATTGAACGAAAACTTGAAACTAATATCCTAAAAGAAATTTTAGTTAATCTTAAAAAGGATGTTAACAATCTAAATTCTAAGATTAATTTTAACCTAGATAAAATAACAGTTAATAAAAAGGTATTAGAGCATCTGGAAGCAAAAACGCCTTTAACAGATTCCTTAAGGTTGTCTTATTTTAACTTAATTGGCAGAGGTAATTTTGAACCCATAACCGTAGCATATGCAAACCTAAAAGCCAAGGGAGTGGATATTATTAAAAGTGATTCTCTTAGAATTGCTATTTCAGAATTATACGATTTTAAATATTATTATATCACTGAAGATTTGAGAAGAGATTATGAGTCTACCAAAGTACTCCATGAAAGTGAATTCCATAAAAATGTTAAAGTGATATTTGGCGAAGGACAAACTTTAGCAGAACCCATTAATTTATTGGAGACACAAAACAATATACATTTTAAAGAAGCCCTTAAACAAGCACTAATTTTTTATGTTTACATGAACAAGTTGTATGAAAACGGAATAATGGAAAACGAAGAATTACAAAAACTTATAGAGATAGAATTAAGCGAAAGAGGCAAATAAAAGGTATTATAAAATCATAAAAAAACCCACAATTAGTGGGTTTTTTTATTAAATAAAGTTTGTTTTACTTAGCTTCTGCGTAACGTTTTTCAACTTCGTTCCAATTAATTACATTAAAAAAGGCATTGATGTAATCTGGACGACGGTTTTGATAGTTTAAGTAGTAAGCGTGTTCCCAAACATCAATTCCTAAAATCGGGGTTCCTCCACAGCCAACTCCAGGCATTAATGGATTGTCTTGATTAGGTGTTGAACAAACATCAACTTTACCACCCTTGTGAACACACAACCAAGCCCATCCTGAACCAAAACGCGTGGCTGCAGCCTTTGAGAAAGCATCCATAAAACCTTCCTTTGAACCAAAAGCAGTTTCAATAGCGTCTTTAAGCTCTCCGGATAAATAGCCTTTTCCTTCAGGATTCATAACCTCCCAGAATAAGGAATGGTTGTAAAATCCGCCACCATTATTTCTAACGGCCATATTATTCATGTCTAAATTTGTAAGAATATCTTCAATAGATTTTCCTTCTAAATCGGTTCCTGCTATTGCATTGTTTAAATTGTTTGTATATCCTTGATGATGTTTAGTATGGTGTATTTCCATGGTTCTTGCATCTATATGAGGTTCTAAAGCATCATAAGCATATCCTAATTTCGGTAATTCGAAAGCCATAATTTATTGTTTTATAATATTAATATTCAATTTCTATCAAATTTAAACATTTACAGACAAAAAGACTTCAATTAAAATAATTAATTGCTATCAACTCATTGATAGTTTTTATCTTGTATGCAAATTTTGTTAGATGCAACATAATACTCCTTTTACAATTTACAATGCTTCTGCTGGGAGCGGAAAAACATACACACTTGTAAAAGAGTATTTAAAAATTTTATTAGCGTCAAACAACCTCTATCATTTTAAAAATATTTTAGCCATTACATTTACCAATAAGGCCGTCGCCGAGATGAAAGATCGCATAATTGATATGCTAAAAACCTTTGCCGATACAAACATTTTAGAGAACACAAACGAAATGTTTGTTGCCATTGCTGAAGAGTTAAAAATGAATCAAATAGATCTTCATAAAAAAGCAGACATATTACTAAATACCATCATACACAATTATGCGGCTTTTGATATTTCGACTATTGATGGTTTTACCCATAAAATCATCAGGACTTTTGCCCACGATTTAAAACTACCTTTAAATTTTGAAGTGGAATTAGACCAAGACACTCTTTTAAATGAAGCTGTTGATAGCTTAATATCTAAAGCTGGAACAGATGAAGAACTAACAAATATTTTGGTGGATTTTGCCATTGAAAAAGCTGATGACGATAAAAGCTGGGACGTGTCTTTTGATTTTAATAAGATTGCGAAATTATTGGTTAACGAAAATGATATTCCTTTTATTGAGAAGTTAAAGGACAAAACTTTAGACGATTTTAAGGCTTTAAAAAACCAACTTAAAAAAGATATTGCAGCTACCGAAACAACCATTGTTGAAAGAGCAAAACATATTTTAACCTTAATTGAAGAAGCGGGTTTACAGTTTGATGATTTCTCTGGAAGTTATTTGCCCAAGCATTTTCAAAAGTTAACTGAAAAGAATTTTGATGTGAGTTTTGGTACAAAATGGCAAGAAAATATAGAATCAAATACCTTATACCCCAAACGCGTAACAGAAGATCTTGCATCAACAATTGATCAAATTCAACCACAAATAGCATCCGCTTTTAATGAGACAAAGCAGGCTGTTTTTCAAATTAAATTCTTGAAAAATTTCTATAAAAACATCACACCGCTTTCGGTTTTAAATGCCATAAATAAAGAATTAAACACCTTGAAAGAAGCCCAAAACAAAATGCTTATTTCAGAATTCAACTCCATTATTAGCAACGAAATTAAAGAACAACCTACTCCATTTATTTACGAGCGTATTGGCGAAAAATTTAGCCATTATTTCATTGATGAGTTTCAGGATACCTCCGTAATGCAATGGGAAAACTTAATGCCCTTATTAGGAAATTCACTGTCTACCGAATCGGGAAGCTCCTTGTTGGTTGGCGATGCTAAACAGGCCATATACCGATGGCGAGGCGGAAAAGCAGAACAGTTTATAAATTTGTTCAATAAAGATAAAATACCATTTCCGTTTGTTAATCAGCATGTTGAAAATCTTCCTTCAAACTTCAGAAGCTTTAGAGAAATTGTCGATTTTAACAATGGCTTTTTTAAGTTTTTAGCACATACCGTTTTTAACAATGATGATTATAAAAACCTATATGAAAACTCAAACCAAATTATAACAAAAAAAGAAAGCGGCTATGTGGAATTATCTTTTTTGGATATTGAAAAAGAAGATGATAGAGATGAATTGTTTTCAGAGGACGTTTTTAAAACCATCAAAAATTGCATAGAAAACGGTTATAATCTCGAGGACATTTGTGTTTTGGTACGTAAGAAAAAGGAAGGTGTTGCTGTGGCAAATTATTTAAGCCAACGTAATATTCCTATCATTTCATCTGAAACTCTTTTGATTTACAAGGCTCCTGAAGTTGCTTTTATAAATGATATTTTATCGCTATTAATTCAACCCAAAAACAACGAAATAAAAATTTCGGTTTTAAATTATTTAACCACACTTTATAATATTGAAGATAAACACGGTTTTTTTAATGAGCATTTAGGCCTTTCGCTTAATAAACTATTTAAAAGTTTCGAGGCTTTTAATGTTTTTATAAACAGTGAAAACTTATTGCAACTGCCGCTTTATGACTTAGCCGAAACCATTGTAAGAAGTTTTAATTTGGTTGAAATATCCAATGCTTACATACAATTTTATTTGGATGTTGTTTTAGATTTTTCGCAAAAAAAAGGCTCTGATATTTCTGGGTTTTTAGAGTATTTCAATAAGAAAAAAGAAAGTTTAAGTATTATTTCGCCCAAAGGACAAAATGCGGTTCAAATTATGACCATCCATAAATCCAAAGGATTAGAATTTCCTGTGGTTATTTTCCCTTATGCCGATTTGGATATATACAGAGAATTGGAGCCAAAAGAATGGTTTAAACTGGATGAAGAAAAATACCAAGGTTTCTCTTATACACTCTTAAATTACAATAAAGATTTTGAGTGTTTTGGCGAAGAAGGTTTAGAAATTTACAACAAGCATCAATCTGAACTGGAGTTAGACAATATTAATTTGTTTTACGTAACATTAACAAGAGCTATCGAGCAATTGTATGTTATTTCAGCAAAAGATATCTCCTCAAAAGGTATCGTCAATGAAAAAAAATATTCGGGATTGCTTATTAATTATCTCTCTCATTTAGGTTTATGGCAAGATTCGCAATTAAAGTACAGCTTCGGAAATCCAGAAAGAACTGTTCAAAATACATCACCTTCAAAAGCCACTACTTTACAGAATCAATTTATTTCAACATCAAAAGAAGACCATAATATAAAATTAGTAACAAAATCTGGTTTGCTCTGGGATACCAATCAACAAGAGGCCATTGAAAAAGGAAATCTCATACATAATATATTGGCTGAAATAAAAACTAAAGAAGACATCGATTTTGCAATCAGTGATTTTTTAAATACTTCCTTGCTTAATGAAAAACAAGCAATTATACTAAAGCCTTTGGTGCTTCAAATTCTAGAACACCCAAAACTTGAAGATTTTTTCACATCAAACTACACCATTTATAACGAGCGAGATATCATTTCTAAAAACGGCCAAATTCTTAGACCTGATAGGCTCGTTGTGAAAGGAAATGAAGTTGTAATAATTGATTACAAAACCGGTGTTGAAGACAAAAAACACGAACAACAATTGCAATTATATCAAGATGTTTTGGAAGACATGAATTTGAAAATAAAAAAGAAAATACTTGTGTACATAAACGATGATATAAAAGTGAAAGATGTTTAAATTTGCATAAAACTCAAAACTATGTACGGAAAACTGCAAGATTATTTAAAAGAAGAACTTCAAGAGATTAAAAATAACGGACTTTTTAAGGAAGAACGCATCATCACATCATCTCAAGGGGCGGAAATAACTTTAAATACAGGAGAAACCGTTTTAAACTTTTGCGCCAACAATTATCTTGGGCTATCATCACATCCAGAAGTTGTTCAAGCTGCAAAAGATACTTTGGATAGCCATGGTTTTGGAATGAGTTCGGTTCGCTTTATTTGTGGCACACAAGACATCCACAAAGAACTTGAACAAAAAATAGCAGAATTTTATCAAACCGAAGATACCATATTGTATGCTGCCGCCTTTGATGCCAACGGTGGTGTTTTTGAGCCTATACTCGGGGCTGAAGACGCTATTATTTCAGATTCTTTAAACCATGCTTCCATTATTGATGGTGTTCGTTTATGTAAAGCAGCTCGTTATCGTTATGAAAACAGTAATATGGAGGATTTGGAAAAACAACTTATTGCCGCGAATGAAAACGGTGCCCGTTTTAAAATTATAGTTACCGATGGTGTTTTCTCAATGGATGGATTAGTTGCGCCGCTTGATAAAATTTGTGATTTAGCTGAGAAATATGATGCTTTGGTAATGATTGACGAATGTCATGCTGCTGGTTTTATTGGAAAAACAGGAAAGGGAACGCTAGAAGAAAAAGGTGTAATGGGTAGAATTGATATCATTACTGGCACACTTGGAAAGGCTTTGGGTGGCGCCATGGGTGGTTATACAACAGGTAAAAAGGAAATTATCGATATGTTGCGCCAACGGTCAAGACCATATTTATTTTCTAACTCGCTGGCTCCAGCTATTGTTGGCGCTTCCATTAAGGTTTTTGACATGCTGAAAAACAATACCAAGTTAAGAGATACTCTAGAATGGAACACCAACTATTTTAAAAAAGGCATGAAAGAAGCTGGTTTTGATATTATTGATGGGGATTCTGCGATTGTTCCAGTCATGCTCTATGATGCTAAATTATCGCAAACCATGGCAAATATGCTTTTGCAGGAAGGGATTTACGTAATTGGGTTCTTTTTTCCCGTAGTTCCAAAAGAAAAAGCCAGAATAAGAGTGCAATTGTCGGCAGCCCATACTAAATCACATATAGATAGAGCCATTGAAGCTTTCACTAAGGTTGGCAAAAAATTAAAAATTATCTAAAATCATTCTGAAATATCGATGAATAAACCATTTGTTGTATTTTTTTATATATTTGTCTTTGTTAATAACATTTAACAACTTACTTTTGTTTACAATTAACACTTAAAAATTAAACTTTTGAATATGAAAAATCTTAGCAGATTATTGTTCGCTATGTTGCTTGTACTTGGTTATAGCAACGTAAATGCGCAAGACGAAAACAACCCTTGGCAAATTACCATAGGTATTAACGCAGTTGATGCATATCCCTCTGGAGACGATGTGCCTTTTAGTGAAACTGTTTTTAGTAAATTCTTTGATGTTGACAACTACAACATTTTACCTTCTTTGTCAACCATCTCTGTATCCAAATATCTAAGTGATGGATTTTCATTTGGTGTAGCTGGATCCATAAACAAAATAGAAAAATGGGGTGAAAATCCTGATGGGAGTGCCTTAAGAGTGGATGATTTATCTTATTATGCTGTTGATGGTACCATCAAATACAATTTCTTATCTGGAACAAAAATCGATCCTTATTTAGGTGTTGGTGGTGGTTACACTTGGGTAGATGAAATTGGTGCTGGTACTTTAAACGGAACTTTAGGTTTAAATGTTTGGTTCAGTGAAAATATCGGCTTAACAGTTCAGACAGCATACAAACATGCTTTTGAAGATTATTTACAAACGCATTTCCAACATACAGTTGGTCTATCAATTAAATTTGGTGGTACAGATACTGATGGTGATGGTATTTATGATAAAGATGATGCTTGTCCAGATGTTCCTGGCTTAGAAGCTTTCAATGGATGTCCTGATACTGATGGTGATGGCATTGAAGACTCTAAAGATGATTGTCCCAATGAAGCTGGTTTAGCTGAAATGAATGGATGTCCTGATACTGATGGTGACGGTGTTGCTGATAAAGATGACAACTGTCCTACTGTAGCTGGTTTAAAAGCTTTAGCTGGTTGTCCAGATGCTGATGGTGATGGTGTAACTGATGCTGACGATGCTTGTCCTAATACAGCTGGTCCTGCTGCAAACAAAGGTTGCCCATGGCCAGACACTGATGGTGACGGTGTAATAGATAAAGATGATAAATGTCCAGATGTTAAAGGTACTGTAGCTAACAATGGTTGTCCAGAAGTTAGTGCTGAAGTTCAAAAAACGCTTAACGAATATGCTAAAACAATCTTATTTGATACTGGCAAATCAACTATAAAAGCACAGTCTGCAAAAGTTTTAGCGGATATTATTGCTATTCTTAAAGAATATCCAAGTGCTAAATTTACAGTTGAAGGACATACTGATAGTGTTGGTAGTGAAAAACTAAACCAATCATTATCTGAAGCTAGAGCACTTTCAGTGAAAGAATATTTAGTTGAAAATGGTATTGATGAATTTAGATTATCTGCTCTTGGTTACGGTGAATCTAAACCAATTGACACTAACAATACTAGAGCTGGTAGAGCTAACAATAGACGTGTAGAAATTAACTTAGCAAAATAATTATTAGCTAATTAATTCCTTAAAATAAGTTTACAAAAAACGCTTCGGAAATCCGAAGCGTTTTTTATTTTTATGATATGACTACTTTCATTTTTGATGTTTTACAAGATTTAAAAAATAATAACAAAAATCTTTCCGAGCTAACTTTTATTTTGCCTAGTAAAAGAGCTGGTCTTTTTCTAAAACATCAATTACACATTATTACCAAACAAACCATATTCTCTCCTGAAATCCTTAGTATAGAGGAATTTGTTGAGGTATTATCACAATTAAAAACCATTACAAATACAGAACTTCTTTTTGAATTTTACAATACTTATAAAGAAATAACTAAAAAAGAAGATCGAGATACTTTTGAATCGTTTTCAAAGTGGGCACAAATATTACTTCAGGATTTCAACGAAATAGATCGCTATTTAATTCCGCAGGAAAAAATATTTAATTATCTAAGTGCTATTCAAGATTTAAAACACTGGTCGTTAGAAGAAAATAAGACAGATTTTGTTAAAAAATATTTATCTTTTTGGAATAAGCTCCATAAATATTACAACCAATTTACTAAATCTCTTATAGGTAAAAAACTAGGATATCAAGGCTTAATCTATAGAGAAGCTGTCTCCAGCCTGGAAGATTATATTCAAAATAATTCCAAAAAACAACACGTATTTTTAGGTTTTAATGCCTTAAATACCGCTGAAGAAACAATCATTCAGGAATTACTCCAAAACGATATGGCAACCATTTTTTGGGATACTGATGCTGTTTTCACAAATAACCCCAATCACGACGCTGCATTATTTATAAGACAGCATAAAAAATGGCCATTTTTTAAAAACCATCCTTTCAATTGGATAACAGAATACTATTCAAAACCAAAAAACATATCTGTATATGGTATTCCAAAAAATATTGGTCAAGCAAAACACATGGGATCGCTTTTATCAAACTTACAAAAAAATAACCCCTCATTGCAAAATACCGCAATAGTTTTAAGTGATGAAAATTTATTAATTCCCGTTCTTAATTCACTTCCTAAATCTATTATTGCGTTAAACATAACTATGGGTTTCCCTTTAAAATCCATTCCTTTGGCTACCCTATTTGAAGCCTTGTTTCATTTACACAAAACTTCGAATTCATTTTATTACAAAGACGTAATTAAAATTTTGTCGCATCAATTTATAAAACCATTGCTTAATATTAATGGTAACGATTTATCAGCTAAAATAATTGAAACTATTGATGCCAATAATTTAGTTTACTTAAATAAGGGCAGAATTTTAGAAATAACTAATGAAGAAGCTTCACATATATTACATTTATTATTCTCAGATTGGTATAATTCAATCGAAACCTGTCTTAAAAATTGTCAAGAGTTAATTGTATCCATTAAAAATTACTTGGAGAAAGATAAACCAAGACATTTGCTAGCTTTAGAATATACCTTTCGTTTCCATGAACTTTTTAACGAACTTATAAGATTAAATTCAGAATATAATCATATCTCAGATATATCATCACTGCATAACGTTTACAAGGATATTTTAAACAATAATAGTTTGGATTTTCAAGGTGAGCCTTTGCAGGGATTGCAAATAATGGGGATGTTGGAATCGCGTGTTTTAGATTTTGAAAACGTTATTATTTCTTCTGTCAATGAAGGTATTTTACCATCAGGCAAAAGCAACAATTCATTTATTCCTTTTGATTTGAAATTGGAAAATAATTTACCAACCTATAAAGAAAAGGACGCTGTTTATACTTACCATTTTTACCATCTATTACAGCGCGCAAAAAATATTTTCATTTTATACAACACTGAAGCAGACGTGCTGACTGGGGGTGAAAAGAGTAGATTTATTACCCAATTAGAATTAGAAGGCATACATCATATAAATCATCAAATTGTAACGCCAAAGGTACCCATTATTCAAACTCATTTAAATATAGTTAGGAAAACGGATACGCTTCTAAAAGAGATTATCCCATTAGCAAATGTTGGTTTCTCACCATCATCATTAACTAATTATATTAGAAATCCTATTGATTTTTATTATCAAAAAATATTAAAAATAAAAGAACATAACGATGTTGAGGAAACCGTTGCCGCCAATACTTTAGGAACCGTAGTGCATAATACTTTAGAGGACTTTTACAAGCCTTTAGAAGGACAATTTTTAACTCCTAAAACCATTAAAAAACTCAAGTTTAAAATAGAAGAAACCGTCACTTATCATTTTAAAAATGAATATAAAGAAGGTGATATAAATAAAGGCAAAAACCTCATCATCTTTGAAATAGCCAAACGCTATGTGTCAAATTTTTTAGATTTGGAAATAAAAAATTTAGAAGCTGGAGATGAAATAAAAATATTAGCTATTGAAACTGAGAATACTATTTTACTTGATATTCCAGAACTTAACTTTCCTGTTAAGTTAAAAGGAAAAGTTGATAGAGTTGATATATATAACGGAACCACCAGAATTATTGATTATAAAACGGGAAGTGTACAACAAAATCAAGTGGAGATTGTTAATTGGGAAGATTTGAACACCGATTATAAAAAGTATAGCAAAAGCTTTCAAGTACTATGTTATGCCTTAATGATGGTACAATCAAAAACGATACATCTTCCTATTGAGGCCGGTATTATTTCATTTAAAAATTTAAGTTCAGGGTTTTTAAAATTCTCAAAAAAAGAAAGTGCATTTAACAGAAACAAAAACTTTTTAATTACCCAAGAAACCATAGAAAATTTTAGTGAAGAACTCAAAAAACTTATACTAGAAATTTGTAATCCTAATATTGATTTTATTGAAAAAGAGGTGTTAAATGAAAATCACTAAAAATATTATTTTAGAAGGTAAGCACGGTAAACCCATTCTTACTGATGTATTTTATGTTGAAAATAAGAAGCCCAAACCCATTATTGTATTTTGCCATGGCTATAAAGGGTTTAAAGATTGGGGCGCATGGAATTTGATGGCTGAAGCTTTTGCTAAAACTGGTTTTTATTTTATAAAATTTAATTTCTCACACAATGGAGGAACCGTTGTACAACCCATAGACTTTCCAGATTTAGAGGCTTTTGGGAATAATAATTATACCAAGGAGTTGGACGATTTAGAAACTGTAATAGATTGGTTATATGCAAACAACAAAATAAAAAAAGAAGGAGACGTAAACAATATAAACCTTATTGGGCATAGCAGGGCTGGTGGCATTGTAACCATAAAAGCTGAAGAAGACTCTCGAATAACAAAAGTAATAAGTCTTGCAGGTGTTTGTGATTTTGGTGCTAGAACTTCTAACAAAGGTGATTTAGAACAATGGAAAAATGACGGAGTCAAATATGTTTTAAACGGGCGAACCAAACAACAAATGCCACACTATTACCAATTTTATGAAGACTTTATTGCTAATGAAGAACGTCTTTCCATAAAACGAGCGGTTTCAAATTTAAAAATACCTTATTTAATCATTCATGGAGATGATGATACGAGTGTTTTAATTGATGAAGCTTATAGCTTGCATAAGTGGAACAAAAAAAGTTGCCTTGAAATTATTGAAGGAGCCAATCATGTCTTTTCAGCAAGTCACCCATGGAAAAAAGATTCATTACCAAAGGAATTAAAAATAGTTATAAAAAAAACGACAGCTTTTATAAAAGACTAAATAAGTTATTGTGGAAATAAGATGGAAATAAATAATTATCTACAATAATTATTTATGTATTGATCTTGAAAAACATAAGTTTTATTATAATTGACAATAAAATGACCAATACTAAAATGACAATTAAAACTCATCTCATCACCCTCCTCTACAAGGTTAAAATTAACATCAGGGGCAAGTGTAGGTTGACAAGTAATCGGTTTTGAATAATCTTCTAAACGGTTTATTGATATGGCTTTTATTTCATCTTTTATTCCAACTAAAGAACCATCATTTTTGAGTTGCTCTTTTAATAATTTATCATTTACAAATTCAATATCTCGTCCAAGTGCCTTTCCTGTTCTACTTATTAAACTACTATCAATTTTAAATTCTGTTCTAAAAAAAGTATGTACATAAGCAATTTTAATAAAATTTTCATCTTCGTTTAAATCAGAAAAATTATAGGAATCTCTTATTTGTGTGTTCGATCCTTTGGTTATGAAAGAGTCAATTGGAAACTCTCTCTTATCGTACCATATCTCGTGTTTTTGATATTCATATCCTTCAAAAGATTCGCCTCTATCATCCCTTTCATCCATACATCTCGCATACATAATCGCTTCCTTTGCTACATAGTGAAACCCATTTCTTTCTCTGTAAAATGGTATTTTATACTCATTTTTTAAACGCCATTTTCCTTGATATTTATAACAAGGGTAATAGCAATCTTTAGGAAGTTCTTTTAGCTTTACATAAGGTTGTATAAAGTTGTTCTCAAAACCCCATTGAAGCATATCGTACCGAGAATCGCTAGTGGCTACATTCCCGTTTTTATTACCGACAAATTTATTAAAGTATAATGATGATAGAATTATTAAAAGTCCTAAAACACCAATAGCTAAAAATAAAATATTTCTGTTTAAAGGCTCTTTTTTCCTAGGATTAATTACACTTTCTGGTACTCCTTCTTTTAAACGATCTAAAACAAGTAGGCGTTCTATATTGCCCAAAGCTCTTTTAAATTCTCCTTCAGAGGCCGTATTATTTATTAGTCTAGAAAACTGAGAATCGCTATAAAATAAATCCCTTGCAACAATAGAGTTGCTTGTAGACTCAAATTTATTTGTTAAATCATCAAATACGCCATAGCGTATTGCCAATTTAGCAATAAATTTTTTGTGTAGGTCTTCTGTATTTTTATGACTCTCCATTAAAAATTGTATAGATTTAAAAGTACTTAAATGTAATTAAATTTGATAAAATTTGATAAAATTTATTAAAACCATAAAAATAATGTCAAAAAATTATATACTTGAGAAAAATTTCACTGATTATTTAAGGCTTTCCTATTTAAGTCCTTCTGTAAATGAATTATAATTTTAAAGTAAAACTAAACTTTTAAAAACAATATTAAGATGAAATGCATAACTAAAACATTAATTTTTCTTTTTCTCTTTTCATTTCAAATGTTAATATCTCAAGTGGTTGTTGAAGGAACTATTACAGACGAGCAGGGTGTACCATTATCGGGTGTAAGTGTTATAGAAAAAAATGTCTCCAACGGGGCTATTTCAGATTTTGACGGAAAGTATTTAATTACCTTGGAAACAAATAATCCTAGTTTAACTTTTAGCTATATAGGTTTTAAAACCGTAACGATTGAAGTAAAAGATAAAACTATCATAGATGTCATCATGATAGAGGATGTGGAAAATTTAGATGCTGTAATTGTAAATGCCATAGGATTCACAAAGAAAAAGGATAATTTGGGTTATGCAAGTTCAACTGTCAAAGGGGGTGCCATAGCTGAGTCTGGCGAAGGTAATGTTATAAATGGGTTATCTGGTAAATCATCTGGTGTGAGAATATCGAGAAACTCAGGTGATCCAGGAGCTGGTTCATTTATTCAAATTAGAGGGCTTTCAACAATAACCAGAGAAAATCAACCACTAATTATTTTAGATGGTATCCCAATAAGCAATGATGTTCGTGGAAATAGCGATAGAGGAGGTGTTAGCCAACAATCTCGTCTTAACGATATCAATCCAAATGATATTGAATCCATTACTGTGTTAAAAGGAGCTTCAGCAGCGGCTTTATGGGGTACGCAAGCTCTAGGGGGGGTTATTAATATTACGACCAAAACGGGAAAGAATAATAGCAAGCTGTCTGTAAGTTTAAAATCCACTTATTCCTTAGACCAGATTAATGCAAAGTATCCTGTTCAAACAAAATATGGCCAAGGAGAAAATGGACTTTTCAATAATGATCCTAGAGTAACAAACTCTTGGGGGGATTTAATTTCAGCCCGATCTGGTGGAAATGATGAATTCGATACTTCAGGAGGGTTTTATTTAGACCAGGACGGACGAGTTTATTATCCTATTTTAAATAAGAACTCACAAGCCCTCTATAATGATTCTAATTTTGACCAAATTTTTGGTAATGGGCATTTTTTAGAAAATAATTTAAGCATTAGTGGAGGCACTGCAAAAAGTACTATGTTTTTTAGTTTAAGTGATTTGGATCAAAAGGGAATAGTAAGAAATAATTCTGATTATAGAAGATCTACGGTTAGGTTTAATGCTAAACAAAATTTTACAGATGCCACCAGTTTAAAAGTAAGTTCTACCTATTCAAGAACATCTTCAAATCGTATTAGGTTAGGTGCTAATTCCTCGGGGCTTTACTTGGGTTTACTAAGAACTCCTGTCGATTTTGATATTTCTGGTTATCGCGGGGACTATTATGCCTCTAGTAATAGTTCACCAATTCCAAATAGACATCGATCTTATAGAGATCCAATTGGAGAAAATAATAACGCAAGGTTTAACAACCCGCTTTGGACTATTAACGAGCAAGAAAATACTGCAAATGTCAATCGTTTTATTACTAATTTTGAGTTTATGACCTCGCCCAACAGCTGGTTAACCTTTATAGCCAGAGCGGGGGTTGATCATTACAGTGAGAATAAGTCTGAATTTATAACCCCTGGCTCTGCCTCTGGTGCATTTTCATCAGGCTTCATAGACCAATCTACTGCTTCTAACACCATTTTTAATACCGATTTTATAGCTAAAACTACATTTAATATTGAAGACATTATTACTGATGGTAGTTTTTTAATAGGCTTTAATTACAACAGTAAATCTAGAAACGTTAATGGTGTAGAAGGAACAGGTTTTATACAATTTTTAGATGTAGCTAGTGGTATTCGCGATATCGATAATACACTTATAGAAAATACGGTGGTCAGCAGTTCATTTGGTCAAGAACGAACAGCTGGTTTATATTCATCACTCTCTTTTTCGGCTTATGATATGTTTTTTGTTGAAAGTACCATTAGAATTGAAAACGCATCAACATTCGGTGAAAATTCAGACAAACCTTTTATGTTCCCTTCAACATCCTTAGCATGGCAATTTTCACAATTAGATATTTTTAAGAATAGTGATTTTTTATCCTTTGGAAAGCTTAGAGCATCATATGCCGAAGTTGGTGTTCAACCTGAACGCTATAAAACCCTAAATACCTTTGTATCACCAACATATAGCGATGCTCTTGGAGGAGGATTAAATGCTGGGTTGTTTGGCAACGGCACTTTTGTACCTAGCACAAATAGAGGTAATGCGTCCCTTAAACCAGAACGTAAAAAAGAATTTGAACTTGGTACAGATTTGAGGTTTTTTAAAAATAAACTTTCTTTTGGGATAACCTATTTTGAAAATGTTACCGAGGATGTTCTTTTGAATTTTCCAGTTGCAAACTCAATTGGTTATTCTTTAATTTATACCAATGGGGCAGAAATAGAAAACAAAGGATTAGAAATAGATTTAGGATATAAAATATTAAACACGAATGATTTTTCTTGGTCAATTGATGCTAATTTTACAAGAGTTAGGAATTTAGTTACAGATTTAGATGGTGCATTATCAGTACCTCTAGGGGGCTTAGCAGCAGTAGACTCTAGAGCCGTAGAAGGACAACCCCTAGGTGTTTTATGGGGGTCTAGAACTTTGCGAAATGAAGATGGGGAGATAGTATTTGATGAGTATGGATTTCCTGAGCAAGATAGAACAGGAGAAGGGGTTATTGGTGATCCAAATCCAGATTGGCAAGGTGGTATTACCAGTACATTTAAATATAAAAATTTTAGACTTTCCGTTTTATTTGAAACCTACCAAGGAGCTGATATTTTTGCCGGAACAAAATCTGCTCTAAGAGATTATGGAATATGGTATGATACAGGAAATCAAGTAACTGCCACAAGAAATTATTTTGAAGCTAATGGCAACATCATCAACATAGGTGAAACGTTTCGTGGTAATGTAGCAGATTTTGGTGCAGGTCCCGTAGCTTTAACTGAGCCTTGGTATACTGGTGATGGTGGTTTTTTTAGTGGGGGGAATGATGAATTATATATAGAAGATGGTTCTTGGACGAGATTACGAGAGCTTACTTTATCATATTTATGGCAATCAGATTGGTTAAAAAATACAACAAGCTTAAAATCTGTTGAGTTTTCTGCAACAGGACGAAATTTGTTTTTATGGACTAAGTTTGAAGGTAATGACCCAGATACTAATTTATCTGGGGTTAGTGCAGCAAGAGGAATTGATTATTTTAATAATCCTGCTACCAAGTCGTTTCTTTTTAGTGTAACATTAAATTTATAATCAAGAAAATAATATTATGAATTCGTTATCACAAACTTTCACCACTTTAACAAAAACAGTTGAGGCTACAACATATAAAAATCCAAATAACAAATATTTAATTATGAAATCATATATTTTATTATTTCTTATAGCTATTCTAACACAATCTTGTAGTGATTTGGTAGCGGACATAAATAATGATCCTAATAACCTAACCCAAAGTGCTTATCAAAATATTTTAACAGGGGCTCAGGTGGGCAGTATTTTATTTCAAACTGGAGAAAATGCCAGAAGAGCTTGTATTTTTGCGGGCCAATATACCGGAATAAACAGACAACATCTTGGATTTAATGAGTACTCTGTTACACCAGGTGACTTTAATAGTCTCTGGAATGATGGCTTTGTAGATGCCTTAAGAAATGCAAAAGTTACTGAAGAAACAGCAATAACTGATGGTGCAGGAGCCATAACTATTGGAATAACACAGGTTTTGCAAGCGCAAGCATTTGGCACTCTAGCCTCACTTTATGGCGATATTCCTTTTGATGAAGCTGTTGATATCAATTTTTCAGATCCAATGTTTGAAAATCAAATGGCCGTTTACTCTAAAATTCAAGCATTGTTGGATAAAGCCATTTCAAATTTACAGCAAGGTTCAGGCAGACCAGCTACGGGTTCTGATATTTATTTTGATGGAAACCCTCAGGCTTGGATCCAAAACGCTTATACCTTAAAGGCACGATTTTATATGCATGTAAAAGATTATCCTAAAGCCTATGCTGCTGCGCAAAACGGTATTAATTCGTTAAATAATAGCATGAATGGTCCTCATGGTACTGCTGCTGAGGACTCTAATTTAAACTATCAATTTTTCGCAGTTGAGGTTAGACAAAGTGATTTGGTTGTTTCCAGTTTCATGTCTGGTTTAATCAATCCAACAAGTTCAACGTATAGAGGGAATTCTAAAACTAATGAAATTGGTAGAAACAATTTTTATTTTACAACCAACGCTTTAGGCGTTCAACCTAATACAAGTAATGGCTTTGCAGCCCAAACTGCTCCAGCTGCTTTGGTTACTTATCAAGAAAATCTTTTAATTTTAGCCGAAGCGGGATTCAGAACAAATGGATTTGCAAACGGATTAACTCACCTAAATAATTTTAGAGCATTTATGAATAGCGGCGGCTACTTGAGAAATGCCAATGCCGCAAATATTTTATATGAAGCTTATACGGCATCAGATTTTAATTCTGGTGGCATAGAAAACCCTGATAACATAAGTGCCGATAATGCGCTACTAAGGGAAATACTGGAAGAACGTTATGTTACTTTATTTGGACAAATTGAAGTTTTTAATGATACTCGAAGAACAGAAACAGAGTCTGCCGTTAGAGTTCCAATTACTCCGAATAATGGTAGTGTTTTACCTCAACGTTTTATTTATCCGCAATCAGAGATTGACAGGAACTCCAACATTCCTAATCCTATACCTGATTTCTTTGATAAAACACAAATAAACCAATAGCAAACTTTGATTTAAATGAGAGAACTTAAACATATAAGAATCCATTTCCTTTTAGTTTTAGTAATAATAATACTGTTTCCTACAGGTTTGTTTTCACAGGAAGAAAAACCTCTTAAAGTATTATTTGTAGGTAATAGTTTTACCTTTTTCTGGAATATGCCTCAATTGGTAAAAGCTATGGGTGAGTTTCAAGGAGTTTCTTTAGATATCCATCAATCTACAGTAGGAGGAAGTAATTTAAAACAGCATTGGAATGAAGAAAAAGGAACACTTACTAGAAAACTTTTAAAAGAAAAAAAATGGGATTATGTAATTCTTGGTGACCACAGTTTAAGTACTATTGAGGCACCTGAACGTTTTGATGAATATGCAAAAAAGTTTTCTGATTTAGTTCGTTCTATTGGTGCTGAACCTCTATTCTATCTTACTTGGGCATATAAATCTAATCCTTTAATGCAACCTACAATCACAAAAGGTTACTTAGACTTAGCAAATAAATTAAATGCTAAAGTAATTCCCGTTGGTCCTATTTGGATGAGGGCTAGAGAGCTTAGACCTGATTTAAATTTTTATTTTGATGATAAACATCCGTCATATGATGGAAGTTATTTAATAGCTTTAATTTTTTATAAGACACTTACAGGAAAATCCATTGCCGACATACCTCATAGAGTAACAACTTTTGATAAAGATGGAGAAAAGCTATACCTATCTTTTGTGTTAGAAGAAAATTCGTTGTTCTTTAAACAACTCGTTGAAGAGTCTAATATTGAATCTATCAAAACAGAAAAGGAATGAAGTCGATACAAAAAAGTATTTTTTTAATCTCTGGACCTTTACTGTTTGTTTTATTACAGTGTTTTGATCCACCAGTTGGTATGCCAGACAAAGCATATGACTTACTTTCAATAACCTTATGGATGGCCTTATGGTGGGTTACTGAATCTGTTCCAATATCTGTAACAGCACTTCTACCCATAATATTATTTCCAATGACTGGAGCTATTGATTTAGAAACCACTACAGCTTCATTTGGACATAAATACATATTTCTTTACATGGGTGGTTTTATGCTGGCTATTGCAATTGAAAAGTGGAATTTACATAAACGTATCGCTTTAAATATTATTAAAATAATAGGCACTAACGTCTCTAAAATTATTTTAGGGTTTATGGTAGCCACAGCGTTTTTATCTATGTGGATATCTAATACAGCAACAGCTGTAATGATGTTACCAATAGGAATGTCCATAGTGACTCAACTTCAAGATAATCCAAACACCGAAGAAAACGAGAATTTAATTTTTGGTAAAGCACTTATGCTAAGTATTGCTTATAGCGCCTCAATAGGTGGTATGGCAACACTTATAGGCACACCTCCAAATTTAGTGTTTGCTGGGTATGTCGAAGAGGTTTATGGTATTGAAATCACATTTTTGCAATGGTTAAAATTTGGATTACCAATAGCTATTCCATTATTATTGGTAGCATGGATTTATTTAACAAAATTTGCTTTTAAGTTTAAGCAAAAAGAATTCCCTGGTGGAAAAAACGAAATTAATAGGCTATTATTAGCTATCGGACCAATGAAACAAGAAGAAAAAATTGTTTCTATAATTTTTATTTTAACAGCGTTTTGCTGGATTACCAGATCGTTTATTTTACAGAAATTTTTTCCTTTTATAGACGATACTATAATAGCTATAGCTGCAGGGATATTATTATTTATTGTTCCGGCTAGCGATTTCAAAAAACGTCTTATTACGTGGGAAGATGCTGTAAAATTACCTTGGGGAATTATTCTGTTATTTGGTGGAGGTATGGCTCTAGCTGCAGGATTTCAAATTACAGGACTAGCCGCATGGTTAGGTTCTCAAATGTCTATGCTTCAAGGTTTATCGCTTCTTTTATTGGTGCTTGTAATCATTACTTTGGTTAACTTCTTTACTGAGTTTACATCAAATTTAGCAACTACGGCTATGCTGTTGCCGATTTTGGCTCCTATAGCAATTTCATTAAATACGAATCCCTATATTCTCATGGTGTCATGTACCATAGCTGCTTCATGTGCATTTATGATGCCAGTTGCAACTCCTCCAAATGCGGTAGTATTTGGATCGGGTTATCTAAGAATACCCGATATGATAAAATCTGGGGTCTGGATGAATATTTTGTCAATAATATTTTTAACGGTAATGGTGTATTTTTTACTACCTATAATATGGGATTTTAATCCCAGCGATTTCAAAGAATTCATAAGATAAAAAGAAACCTATAATAAAACGTAAAACTAAACATATCATGAAGATTATTAAAAAAATTTCTGTTTACATGCTTATCCCAATGGTATTTCTTACAATATTTTTAGTAGGATGTGATAAAGATGATGATGGTTCTATTGTTGATAACACATTAATAGTTATGGTAAAAACTATTAATGATATTAAATTTGATAATGGTATTGAAAATGTAAATGTAAATGCAAGTATTGAAATTATTTTTTCTCATACTTTAAATACAGAATTATTTACCTCATCATTAAAACTCAATTCTGACTCTGGAAATGTTGATTATTCTCTAATTTTTTCAAATACTAACTCAACAATAACTTTAACTCCAAATACACCATTGGCCTACGAAAGTAGATATACTCTAACATTGCCTGCTGGAGATTATGGCTTAGCTGGAGAATCATTTAAAGAAGCCTTGTCATTGAGTTTTACAACCGCACCATTTGTGCCTCCTGTACTAAGTTTATCTAGTGATAAATTAGAATTAGAAGAAAACTCTGATACAGCAACCATAACAATAAGTTTAGATAAGGCCTCACAAGATGATGTGACAGCTACGATCGAAATAAGTGGTACTGCAACAGATACGGAAGATTATAATATTTCAGGAAGTTTAAATATATCCATCCCTGCAGGAAGCACGTCAACATCAATCTTGTTGACTTCTATATTAGATAGTGAAAATGAGGGTGATGAAACCATCATATTATCATTAACTAACGTTGTTAATGCTAATAATAGTTCTCAAAATCTTACAATCATTCTTAAAGAACAATTACCTGCTATTTCATTAAAGGGCGTCATGGCCTTAACATGGGATGGCTCTGGCACTAATGATGGAAAGGCCATTCATTTAATTGCCAATCAAGATATAGCAGATTTGAGCGTTTACGGCCTTGGGGTAGCTAATAATGGAGGAGGTACCGATGGATTGGAATATTCATTCCCAGTGCAATCTGTTTCTGCAGGCGATGATATCCTTGTAGCCAGAGAACCAGCCTTGTTATCAACCTATTTTGGTGATTGCGCCAACGAATTTGAACATATCTTTCAAGCTAATACTTCAATTAGCCAAAATGGAGATGACGCGATTGAATTATTTAGTGAAACAACAGTAATTGAAACCTATGGCGATGCTGATGTTGACGGAACTGGTGAAGTATGGGAATACACAGGCTCTTGGGCCTATAAGTTTGATGGAGTTTGGACCTACGGGGGTATTGATTGTTCTATTGGCTCTACAACCACACAAAGTTCAAGTTGTGTATACCCCATTTGCGCACAACCTTTAATACTTCAAGGTGTTATGGCCATACTATGGGATGGAAGCGGTGTTAACGGTGGTAAGGCAGTTCATTTAAAAGCCCAAAAAAATATTGCCGACTTAAGCATTTACAGCATTGGTGTTGCCAATAATGGCGGAGGAACAGACGGTATAGAATTTACATTCCCCGCTATATCTGTTTCAGAAGGAGAAGATATTTTGCTGGCAAGAGAAACAGCTACAATTGCTAGCTACTTTGGGGCTTGTATTAACACGTTTGAGCATATTATTGAATCTGGTTCAATGAATCAAAATGGAGATGATGCTATAGAACTTTTTGAGGGTAATGATGTGATTGAAACTTATGGAGATGCAAACGTTGATGGTACTGGCCAAAGTTGGGAATATGCAGGTTCATGGGCCTATAAACTAAATGGGAATTGGATAACAGGCGGCGTAGATTGTGCCGCTGGATCCACCTCCACCCAAAGTTCATCTTGTGCTTATCCTCAGTGTGATTAATTTTGAATTATGCGCTTTTACATGTTTCCATTTTATAGTTACCTTAAAAAAAATAAATACTTTATGAATACAACAAGAACTATTTTTAAAAAAGTCAGTGTCTTTTTAATGGTTTTATCATTGACATTCTTGGTGAGCTGTAATGATGATGACAATGATTTGTTGTCACTATCCATATTATCTATATCAGCAAATGGCACCCCTCTTGAAGATGGATCTTTAAATATTCCTTTAAATTCTGTTATAGATGTGGCTTTTTCATCGGAAATTGTCCCTTCTAAATTTGAAGGATTGCTTTCCATAACAAATGGGTCTTCTAATCTTGAATATACGGTTTCATATTCAAATGCTTCCACAAAAGCGACTATAAGTCTTGCTCAAATGGATGTTAATACTTCGTATAGCCTATCTATACAAGCAGGCAATTTAGGCCCAAACGGAGAACTTTTTAAAGGTGGGCTGGAGATATCATTTGTGACTAATTTAGGCAAAACACCTTGTTTGAACGGAAGCAGTGCTTGTATACAAAAAATGAAGCTTGTGAATGGGTCTGGTGCGGAATTTAATTTTGATATGTATAGCAATTATGATTTTATTGATGATACACAATTTACATATAATTCCATAAATCAATTAGTTATTGTTGTACATGGTTTAACAAGAAATGCTGACGAGTATTTCTCATACATGGGTAACTCTTTGAAGAGCATAAATAAGGAAGAAACGACATTGCTTGTATCGCCTTATTTTAAAGACAATGCAGCTGCAACTGGTAGTGATTTATATTGGGATACTAGATGGAGAGAAGGTGCCAATTCAGGCAATACATCTGCTTCTATAAGCTCATTTACAGTTATTGATTCGGTTATTGATAAAGTCCTTGCTTCTGGTAATTTCCCTAATTTAAATACTGTTTTTGTAATTGGTCACTCATCTGGTGCGGCTTTTGCTCAACATTATGCTTTAGCTAACAAATCCGAAAATTCATTTCCGGAAATTAACTTTGAATATGGCATTGCCAATAATCAATATTTTTATTATCCTGACGGATTGAGATATGATGAAACCACGCAACAATTTGTAACCCCCATAGGATGTTCTGGGTATGACTTTTGGCCTTACGGATATCAATTTGCTGTACCTTATCTTAGTGGTATTGAGCAATCTGTTATAACAGAGCAACAAGTTACCAGAAATACCACTTATTTGTTGGGCAGTAATGATACCTCCACTGTAGGCTCTTTAAACACCTCGGAATGTCAAGCAGTGCTATTAGGCGAAAACCGATTAAAACGAGGCGAAAACATGTTTTTATATATGGAAACATTCTATCCCACGACCAACAATCATAAAAAAATTATTGTTAATAATGTGGGTCATGATGCCAATAGCATGTTTAATTCCTCTGAATTTAAGCAGTATATAATTGATAATCAATAATTAAAAAATTAATAGTTATTCTTATTTTTAGTAACTTTAAATGAACATACTCCCTAAATCATTTTTTATAACCTATTAACTAAACAATTATAATTATGAAAAAACTTTACGTTTTATTTATTTTAACAGGCATGTCCTCATTACTATTTGGACAAAACGCCACTATAACAAAGGTTATTGAAACACCTTGTTCTTCTCCTTTTATTAAAACGGTTGAAATTGCTGTAACTGGAACTATTGATTTTGCAAATGATGATATCCAATTACGTTATAGCCAAAATGGAAATGGATTTGACCCAAGTGGCGACAATTCGGCTCCAAATTTAATTGATATCTCAGGCCTTGGAGTTCAAACCAATACCTATGTATACATAATTAGGGACTTAGCATTAATGCAAGCCGATTTTCCTAATGCAGGAATCACGTCATCAAATTCAGTTATTGTTAGTACTGCTACTAATGGAAATGATGCTTATCAACTTGCCAAGACAGATGGCACTGTTATTAGTCAATTTGGTGTTGACTTAGAAGATGGAACAGGGAAACCTTGGGAACATGGAGATGCCTTTGCTGAAAGAAAAGCTGGAACTACAGAAACAGGTACATTCGTTATTAGTGATTGGAACATATCTGCTTTAAATTTTTTAGATGATTATGGCAATTGTGCTAAATCTAGTATGTTTGTTGGCGCTTTGTATGAAACAGTAATTACTTTAGGTTCATGGAAAACATTATCTAATTCTAGTTATTCAAAATCTGAATTATCTATTTTTCCAAACCCTGTAAACAACGGTCTTGTTAACATTAAGTCTAATTTATCTGGAGACAAAAACATAGAGTTGTTTGATGTCATGGGAAGAAGTGTAATTAACACTAAATTAAATACAGATGTATTAGATGTTCGCTCTTTAGGCTCTGGTTTATACCTTTTAAAGGTTACAATAGAAGATCGTTCTTCAATAAATAAAATACTAATTAAGTAGTGAAATATTATTATTATAAAAAAAGCATTTTAGTTTCCTAAAATGCTTTTTTTGTTTAAACCCTTAATAATGTTTGTGTTAAATAAACATTTATTGATAAATTGTGGAGAAGATCGGGCTCGAACCGACGACCTCTTGACTGCCAGTCAAGCGCTCTAGCCAACTGAGCTACATCCCCATTTTCTTATTTCAAGCCTCTTAAAACCAATACAGGAATATTGCTTGAAAAATCTTTTTTCAAAATTACATTATTTTCCCATTTTTGAGCAAAAAATCCTCTTTTTCGTCTCACTACACAAAGCATATCTGGATTTATGGATTGTAAATGCTGTAATACCCCTTGAAAGGTCGTAGCATTTTCTGTTTTGGTAACCTTATCTACAATATCTTTTATTTCTTTTTTCAGTTCAAAATCACCTTTATTGTAAAACGGCGTTTTCACCAACAATAAGTTCACTATAGCTTTAAAATGGCTTTTTACAGAAATTAAAGGTTCAAGTGCATTGTTCTTTTTGATAATTGCCGATTTTACTGCAAACAATATATTGGTAACAGGTTTAAACTTATAGCCTTCTGGTACAATAAGAGAGGGTAATTGGGTTTGCTTGATAATTTTGCCCGACGTTTTCCCTAAAAAAACCTCTTCCCTTATGGAGTTCGTTCTAGGTTCAATCAATATCAAATCAATATCGGCAGCTTTACAGGCCAGCTCTAAAGTATCAATAAGTTTTCCTTTTAAAACTTTTACGGTAATATCTACGCCTTTCGTATCTAATTTTGATATCAAATCGTTTAAATAAGCCAAACTTTCTCTCTCAATAATATGATTTACCTTAATCATCGTTCCAGCTTTTGTATATACATTGTAAACTTGTACCACAAAAAGTTTTGAACCAAAGGATTTGGCGAAATCTACTGCATATTGCAAATGGCTTGATGCATTTTTAGAAGACCCAACAGGAACTAAAATATTCTTCATAACTATAAAGTTTAAAGCTAAATTTACAATAAATTTGAAGCAAAAGTAAACATTTATATGATTCGTAAAGCAACAGCTAAAGATATTGATGAACTTTTAGAGATAACCAGAGCATGTGCCCGTTATATGGTAAGTAAAAATATTTTTCAATGGAACGAATATTACCCCAATAAAAAAGCCTTTTTAAAAGATTTGTCGCGAGATGAATTATATGTTATTACAATTGATAATGCTATTTCTGGTTGTATCACTATTTCAACTTTTATGGATGAAGAATATATCCCCATCCATTGGTTAACCCCAAATACAAAAAACATTTATATACATAGATTGGCCGTTCACCCAGAACAACAAGGAAAAGGTTATGCCCAAAGACTTATGGACTATGCCGAAAATTATGCGAAACAAAATAATGTTGTTTCCATTAGGCTCGATACATTTTCACAAAACCCGAGAAACCTAAAATTTTACGAATTAAGAGGCTATATCCGTTTGGGAGAGGTTTTCTTTCCTAAACAAAGTGAATATCCCTTTTACTGTTATGAACTTGTGATTTGAAAACAGATATCAGCCTGAAACATATAAATAAATTGGCCATTCCCGCATTAATTTCTGGAATATCAGAGCCTATTTTATCGTTAACTGATGCTGCCATTGTTGGTAATATTAACTTCAATGCTACGGAATCGTTGGCAGCCGTTGGTATAGTTACAACATTTTTATCCATGCTCATTTGGATTTTAGGGCAAACACGAAGTGCCATTTCATCCATAGTATCTCAATATGTTGGCGCCAACGAATTGGATAAAATAAAAAACCTACCTGCTCAAGCTATTTTTATAATTACATCTTTAAGTCTTTTAATAATTTTAGGCACATATCCTTTTGCGAAAAGTATTTTTAAACTTTATAACGCCTCAGATTTAATTTTAAATTATTGTATTGATTATTATAGAATTCGCGTTTTTGGATTTCCTTTTACCCTTTTCACCATAGCCGTTTTTGGTGCTTTTAGAGGTTTGCAAAACACCTATTACCCTATGATTATTGCTATATTAGGTTCTTTATTAAATATTGTCTTAGATATTGTTTTAGTTTATGGAATTGAAGGCGTTTTACCTGCAATGAATATCAAAGGAGCGGCTTATGCGAGTGTTATAGCGCAATTTTTTATGGCGCTTCTATCGGCCTATTATTTATTGAAAAAAACGGTTATTCCATTAAAAATTAGCTTTCCTTTTAATAAGGAAATTAATCGTTTCGTATTAATGATTCTCAACCTTTTTGTTAGAACCCTTGCGCTAAACGTTACGCTGTACTTTGCCAGCGCTTTTGCTACAAGTTATGGGGCTAAATACATCGCTGCTTACACTATTGCTATAAATCTTTGGTTTCTGGGGGCTTTTATAATTGATGGTTATGCCAGTGCAGGCAATATTTTGTCTGGAAAATTATTGGGAGGAAAAGAATACAGCACCTTAATTTTGCTTAGTAACAAGCTTATTAAATACGGTATTATCTTGGGGGTTATAACCGCTAGCTTGGGTGCTGTTTTATATTACCCCATAGGAACCATATTTACAGACGACCCTGAAGTTTTACAAGCTTTTTATTCGGTTTTTTATATTGTTTTACTCATTCAGCCTCTTTGTGCTTTGGCTTTTATTTTTGACGGTATCTTTAAAGGCTTAGGTAAAATGAAATACCTTAGAAATGTTTTATTGTTTTCAACCTTTCTGGTATTTGTACCTGTTTTGTTTTGGCTAGATTATTTAGATTATAAACTCTATGCCATTTTTATTGCGCTTACGGTTTGGATAGCTTCAAGAGGGTTTCCCCTAATCATAAAATTTAGACAAATTTTTATGCCACTCGCTAAAAAGAATTAACTTTATTACACATTTATAAAATAAACATCATGGGAAATAGATTATTTCTTATTCTGGCTATCGTTTTGATTATTATCTACTTTTACAATAGAAATAGAAAACGTTAATTTATCGGGTTTTTAACCAGCCTGTTATACTCAACCTTTCAGAATTTACAGGTTTTACCTCGTGTTCAATAATTTGGCTTTCAAAAATAACTACCCTACCTGGTAAAGGGTAGATTATTTTTTCTTCATGTTCCAAATACAACACCAATTCCCCACCATTTTCTGGCAACCAGCCATCTTCATTTAAATAACAAACAAACGATAATTTACGCCTATCATCATTTTGAAAGGTATCAATATGTTTTTTGTAAAAGGTTCCTTTTGGGTAAATAGCATAATGAAATTCCTTATGTAAAATACCTAAAAAACAGGTTTTGTTAAGATAACTTACCAGACTGTTTATCTTGTTAAAAAACAGATTTTCTTCAGTGTTGGCCTTTGTTTCATCCATCCAAAAAATCAAATCACCCCTAATAGATTTCACAATCGTTTCATTCAATTTATTGCCAATAGCTGCCTTTTTAAAACCGTCTTCGGCATGTCTTTCAAAAAGTGATTGCCTCAATAAGTCCACTTCTTCTAAAGAAAAAAAATCGTCTGTAATACTAAAGCGTTGTTTAGCTATATCCGAAATTATTTTTTCGTATAGCGGATTTTCAACAAAATCAATCGCCTCAAATAGATGACCCATAAGTTTAAATAATAAACCATCTATCTATTGTAGATAAAAGTGCGCAAATGTAATCTAAAAATGTTTTCGTTAAACAAAATGAATATCTTTGTAATCTAAATTTTTATTTCATGAGCTATCATATTCGCATTACAAAACAATTCTCTTTTGAAACAGGTCATGCCCTTTATGGTTATGATGGAAAATGTAGAAATGTTCATGGGCATAGTTACAAACTCTCGGTAACCGTTATAGGCAAACCTATTACCGACAAAAATCACGTTAAATTTGGAATGGTTATCGATTTTGGCGACTTAAAAAAAATAGTGAAAGAAGAAATTGTGAATGTATTCGACCACGCTACCGTATTTAATAAAAACACCCCGCATGTTGAACTTGCCAAAGAACTTGAAGACCGCGGACATAATGTGTTGCTGGTAGATTACCAACCAACTAGCGAAATGATGGTGATAGATTTTGCAAAAAAAATTAAAAAACACCTACCAAGTCATATTACACTACACTCATTAAAATTGCAAGAAACCGAAAGCTCCTTTGCCGAATGGTTTGCTTATGATAATATTTAAGGCGTTACATGATACCCTTTTCAATTTGTCATATTGATTGCAGTCGAAATATTTTAAAAAAATTAAAATAGGATTTCCACTTTAATGCCTAACGCAAAAAAGAGATTCCTGCGTTCGCAGGAATTATCTATATTTACAGCATGCAAATACCAAAAGGCAAAAACATTTATTTCGCTTCCGATAATCACTTAGGAGCTCCTACTCAGGAAGCTTCCCGACCTCGCGAAAAAAAATTTGTAGCTTGGTTAGATACTATAAAACATGACGCCGCTGCGATTTTCCTTTTGGGAGATTTATTCGACTTCTGGTTTGAGTATAGTAAAGTAGTTCCCAAAGGCTTTACGCGTACCTTAGGAAAACTTGCCGAAATTAGCGATTCTGGAATTCCTATCTATTACTTTGTAGGCAACCACGATTTGTGGATGCATGGCTATTTTGAAGAAGAACTAAACATACCCGTTTACCATAAACCAAAAGAATTTACCTTTAACAAAAAAACCTTTTTTATAGGTCATGGCGATGGTTTGGGACCCTACGATAAAGGCTACAAACGCATGAAAAAGGTGTTCACTAATCCGTTTTTTAAATGGGTTTTTAAATGGGCACACCCTGATATCGGTATGCGAATTGCTCAATATTTATCAGTTAAAAACAAATTGATTTCTGGTGATGATGATGCTACCTTTTTAGGGGAAGATAACGAGTGGTTGGTGCAGTATTCCAAAGAAAAATTAAAAGACAAACACCGCGATTATTTCGTGTTTGGACACCGACATTTACCCTTAAATATCGACCTAAACGAAACCTCAAAATATATCAATTTGGGCGATTGGATAACCTATTATACCTACGGTGTTTTTGATGGTGATACTTTTCAGTTGAAGGAATATCAACCTTAATCTTTCTCGTGTTCTTCCAAATCCTTAGTTAAATCCAGTTTTCTAAAAGACGGCGACACCAACCCTGTTGTGATAACGGTTAGTAACGTCATAGTGCCTCCAAAAACCACAGCGGTAACGGTTCCCATAAGTTTTGCGGTCAAACCACTTTCAAAAGCACCTAACTCGTTTGAAGAACCAACAAACATAGAGTTTACCGATGACACGCGACCGCGCATGTGGTCGGGGGTTTTAATTTGTAAAATGGTTTGACGTATCACCATGGAAACGCCATCTGTAACTCCGCTGAAAAATAGTGCCAGAAGTGAAATCCAAAACACAGAGGATAAGCCGAAAACAATAATGCATATCCCAAAACCAAACACTGCAATCAATAATTTCATACCCGCATTTTTACTAATTGGTATGTATGCTGTAACCAACATGGTGATAAAAGCGCCCACTGCTGGAGCTGCTCTTAACACCCCAAAACCTTCACTTCCTACTTTTAAAATATCTTGAGCAAAAACCGGTAAAAGTGCAATAGCGCCACCAAATAAAACAGCTATCATATCCAAGGTCATAGCGCCCAAAATGGCTTTGGTTTTAAATACAAAACGCACACCTTCCTTTAAACTTTCAATAACAGGTTCGCCAATTTTTGGATTCAAAATAGGCTTTCTCTTAATCTGTACTAAAATGAAAAGTGACAACAATACTAACCCAAATACAATACAAAGCGACCAATGAACCCCAATTAATCCAATTGAAAAACCACCAAATGCAGGTCCTAAAACACTTGCCATTTGCCATGTGGAACTGTTCCAAGTGGCAGCATTGGGATATATTTTTTTGGGGACAATAAGCGCTACCAGTGAAAAAATAGTTGGCCCAAAGAATGACCTCAAAAACCCTCCAAAAAATACAAGCGCATATATAGAATATAAAATGGTTTGGGTGGACCAATCACCAACAACGGCATCCCACGTTAATAAAAACAGTCCTAAACTAATCAAGGAAAACGCAGCAATACAGGTTGCCAAAAGGTTTCGTTTTTCTTTTTGGTCTACAATATGCCCTGCAAACAAAGCCATGGTGAAGGCTGGTATAATTTCCATTAATCCAATTATGCCCAGGGATAATGGATCCTTGGTTAAGCTATATACTTGCCACTCAATAACTATGAATTGCATAGACCACCCAAATACCAAGACAAAACGAACCAATAAAAAGATATTAAATTCTTTAATTCTCAGTGCTGCATACGGATCTTTTTGAGCCATGATTTATGCTTTTATATCTCTTAATTTAAGCTGCAAACTCACATTTCCTTGCCATTCGTTTTCATCAAGGGAGTAAGCGGCTTTAAAAGATTTTCCTTCAGAAATAATATCAAATTTATCGCCCATACTAAACCCAATACCTACAAATCGCACATTTGAGTTGGGTTGGGTTACGGTTAATCGTAAATGGGTTTCATCAGTTCCAACACATTTTCCGTAGCCTGTATCCACTAAATTTTCGGTCATAAAAACAGGCGTCATATTACTGGGGCCATAAGGAGCAAATTGTTTTAAGATTCTATAAAATTTAGGAGTAATATCGTCTAAATCAATTTTACAATCAATTTTGATTTCTGGTGTTAGTAAATTCCTGTCAATAGTTTTAGTTACTACTTCTTCAAAAGCTCGTTTGAAGGCTTCATAATTTTCTTCCTTCAGGGTTAAACCTGCAGCGTATTTATGGCCTCCAAATTGTTCAATGTTTTCGCTACAAGCTTCCAAAGCATTATAAATATCGAAATCCCTAACCGAACGTGCCGATGCCGCCAAAAAATCGCCGCTTTTAGTAAAAACCAAGGTTGGTCTGTAATAGGTTTCTGTTAATCTAGAAGCAACAATACCAATAACGCCTTTATGCCAATCTTTATGGTAAACAACAGTAGTGAGGCGATTCTGTTCATTTTGTTCTTCAATTTGTTTAAGGGCTTGTTCGGTAATTTGTTTATCTGCATCACGCCTGTCGGTATTAAACGTTTCAATTTCAACCGCATATTTTTGTGCTAAACTGTAATTAGTTTCAGTTAAAAGCGAAACGGCATAATCTCCATGCTTCATGCGCCCTGCCGCATTTATTCTTGGTGCAATAATAAAAACCACATCGGTTATGGAAAGTTCCTTTTTGTTAATTTCTGAAATCAGCGCAGCTATTCCCGGACGTGGTTTATGGTTTATAACTTGAAGGCCAAAATATGCCAACACGCGGTTTTCGCCATCAATAGGAACAATATCTGCCCCAATGGCCGTGGCTACTAAATCCAGATATTCCGTTAAGTCATCAATGGTTTTTCCTTCCCTTAAAGCCAGGGCTTGAACTAATTTAAAACCAACCCCACATCCGCAAAGTTCTTTGTAAGGATAATAACAATCGTCTCTTTTAGGGTCTAAAACAGCTTCTGCCTTTGGTAAGTGTTCTCCAGGTCTATGATGGTCGCATATAATAAAATCGATACCCAGACTTTTTGCATGAGCCACTTTTTCGATGGCTTTTATTCCGCAATCCAGTGCGATTATGAGGGTGAATTCATTGTCTAAAGCATAATCAATACTTAAATATGAAATACCGTATCCTTCATCATACCTATCGGGAATATAAGTCGCAATATTTTCTGTTTTTGTTTTTAAATAAGACGCTACTAGTGCTACAGATGTTGTACCATCAACATCATAATCTCCATATACTAAAATATTCTCCTCATTAGCTACAGCTTTTTCTATTCTAGCAACAGCTCTATCCATATCTTTCATCAAGAATGGATCGTGCAAATCATCTAAACTGGGTCTAAAAAACGCTTTGGCTTCCTCAAAAGTTTCAATACCTCTTTGTACTAACAATGAGGCAATATTAGCATCAACGTCTAAAGCCTTTTGCAAGGTTTCAACTTTTTTAGTTTGAGGTTTGGGTTTTAATGTCCAGCGCATATCCCTTTTTAATTACGCAAAGGTGAAATTTATTTTTTATGAAAATGAGTTTTTATTTCCATTTCCGAAAACTGACGAAACATTTCCATGACACCACAATATTTTTCAACAGATAAGTCAACCGCCTTTTGAAGTCTTTTTTCATTCAATTCATTCCCGTAAAAATGAAAATGCATCGATACTTTATCATAATATTTTGGATGCTCTTCAGTTAAATTAGCCTCAATTTCAATTTTAAAAGTATCTAACTTTAACTTCATTTTTTCAATAATAGCGGCCACATCCAATCCTGAACATCCAGCCAAACTAGATAGCATTAAAGCTTTTGGGCGATAGCCTTCCCCTTTGCCTCCGCTATCTGGTCCTGCTTCAATAAATAAATTGTGTCCCGATGGATTAGTGCTTTCAAACTTCATGTCGCCTAACCAAGTTGTAGTAATATGATCTGCCATTATTGTGAATTATTTTTTGTTTCTTGTGGTGAAAATATTTAAAAAGTCGGACACAAGTAACATCTTAAACTATTCTTTTAAAATTTATGGTACTAATTAAGGATGTTTCTTGTAGATGCCAAAAATACTATTTAAAAAATTAATTATGCCTTTAGTAACACCATTATCTGCTGACCATGATTTGGAGACCAAAGAACTCGCCACATTCTTTAACGAAACCTTAGGCTTTTGCCCAAATTCAGTTTTAACCATGCAACGTCGTCCTGCCATAAGTAAGGCTTTTATTAATTTGAATAAAGCGGTTATGGCGAATGAAGGACGTGTAACCTCTGCTTTAAAACGCATGATTGCTTGGGTAAGTAGTAACGCTACAGGTTGTCGGTATTGTCAAGCACATGCCATTCGTGCCGCAGAGCGTTATGGTGCAGAACAAGAACAATTGAATAATATTTGGGACTACCGAACACACCCTGCATTTAATGAGGCCGAACGTGCTGCATTGGATTTTAGTTTAGCGGCAAGCCAAGTACCAAATGCGGTTGATGAAGCTATTAAAGAACGTTTGTATGAGCACTGGGATGAAGGGGAGATTGTAGAAATGTTGGGGGTGATTTCCTTGTTTGGATATTTAAACCGGTGGAATGATAGTATGGGGACTTCTATGGAGGATGGTGCCGTTGAAAGTGGTGTGCACTATTTAGGTAAACATGGGTGGGAGAAAGGGAAGCATTTATAAAAATTGATTATTTATGAAATTAATTAAAAATAAGCTGTCAGTTGCTATTCTTTTTCTAGCCGTATCAATCTTTTCATGTAAAAACAAATCAAATACAGACGATTCAAACTTCAAACTTGTTGAAAGAAACTCATATTTCATAGACAACTATGATGGTATTAGTGTTTACAGAGATAATGAAACCAGGAAACCACTAAATGGTTATTATGTGGTAGGCGATAAATTTAAAAAATGGGAAGAGTTCAGAGTTGAAAATGGTATTTTGAATGGACCAAGTTTTGTTTTTCATAACAATGGTGAAGTTTTTTCAGAAACTAATTATTTAAACGGAAAACTAGACGGTGAGGAGAAAATTTATTCTTTATCAGGAAAATTAAAAACACTTAATACTTACAAAAACGGTGTTAAGTACGGTAAAAGTCTTAGTTATTATGAAAGTGGGGAACTTCAATCGGAATCTAAAATTGAAAATGAAAAAGTTATTGAATCTATTTCCTATGATATTATTGGTAAAATAGAGTCTCAAATGTTTATTGAAGACGGTAAAAAGATAACACAATATATAAAAAATGGAAAGGTTTTTTCAGAAAGTATTTCTTCAACTTATGACAATTTTGAAGCTGTAAAATTCTATAATGAAGATGGTTCTCTAAAATTGTTTATACAGATGTTAGTTGATGAAGAAAATGCTTTTATAATTGAAAGAAATGAAAATGGTGAAGAAATAAAGCGAATTAACCTAAAAGAAAACCCTGAAGAGGCTTTAAAATTTAGAGCTCTTTTTGGTGAGTTTTAAATAATATCCTATTTCTTCCCACCAACACAAATAACAATTTCACCTTTAGGGGGTTTGTTGGTATAATGTTCTAAAACTTCTTTGGCTGAGCCACGAATGGTTTCTTCGTACAATTTTGTTAACTCTCTTGAAACAGAAACAGGTCTATCTTCACCAAAATACTCGCTAAAATGCCCTAATGTTTTAATAAGTTTATGCGGGCTTTCATAAAAAATCATGGTTCGGGTTTCTTCAGCAAGCGCCAACAATCTGGTTTGACGTCCTTTTTTTACAGGCAAAAAGCCCTCAAAAACAAACTTATCATTTGGCAATCCAGAATTCACTAAGGCAGGGACAAATGCTGTGGCTCCAGGTAAACAATCCACCTCAATATTATTTTCTATACAAGCTCTTATAAGTAAGAACCCAGGATCGGAAATAGCAGGTGTTCCGGCATCACTTATTAAAGCCATGTTTATTCCGCTTTTTAATTTTTGTATTAAATTTTCAACAGCTTTATGCTCATTATGCATGTGGTGCGATTGCATATGAGTTGAAATTTCAAAATGTTTTAAAAGCTTTCCTGAAGTTCGGGTGTCTTCGGCCAGTATTAAATCGACCTCTTTTAAAACGTCAATAGCCCTAAAAGTCATGTCTTTTAAATTACCTATAGGCGTAGGAACTATAAAAAGTTTACTCATTAATCAAACTTTGCTTCTATAATTTCTAAAAAGCGCTCTTCAAATTCTTCTTTACCTATCCAATTATTGTAATCTGGCTTTACCATGTTTTCAATAAAATGTTGAGCATCTTTATAAGATTCTAAAGTATTTAATTGAGACACCACTCTGTTATAGTCGTCACTATTTCCGGCAAATAAATGTTTTATAAAAGCTATTTTATCATTCAAGCCAATGTTAAAATTATGTGCTTTAAGTTTATCGTTTAAAGATTTTTTTTCGTTTGAAACGCCATTTTTTATTTTCGAAACAGGCTCAAAAACCGGTGTCTCCTTAAACCCAGCCGTAATTTCCTCAAAATCTATTTTATGGTATTTCTTTTGTGTAATAGCCTCTTCAAAAACAGCATCTATTTCTTCAGATTCTTGAGATTCATCAGGCATGTGCGAAACCATATCTTTGATTTTGTTCATTACAGGCTCCATAATACCATCATCTTCAACCTCATCAAGATTGATGTATAATTTATCTTCAACCTCAATAGTATCGCTTATTTTATTATTAAAAGCATCGTCCAACATGCCAAAAAATGAAGAGTCGCTGCCAATGGTAGGTATGTTTCCTTCAAAGTTATCATGAGCAAATTTTAATACAGAGAGTTTTTCATGGAGCAAAGAAACTTCAGCATGCATTTTAATAACATCTTCCTTACCCTTAAGTTTTAGGATTCTGTGAGCTATACTAATGAGTTCAGATTCCAACTTCTTCTTCATTGTTTATAATTTTTTAATTATTATTATGTTGGCTTTTGATTTTTAATAAATTTACGTCACCTTTATACAAACGAATAATCGCTTGGTTTTAGTGTTAAATTTACGAAATGTTTCTTGAAAATACGGTAAATCATAAAGAACAATTTGGTTGGATTGAAGTTATCTGCGGCTCCATGTTTTCTGGAAAAACCGAAGAACTGATTCGAAGGTTAAAACGCGCCCAATTTGCAAGACAGAAAGTTGAAATTTTTAAACCTACCATTGATGTGCGCTATAATGAAGATATGGTGGTATCTCATGATGCTAATGAAATTCGCTCTACACCGGTGCCTGCTGCAGCCAACATCCCTATTTTAGCTGATGGTTGTGATGTGGTTGGTATTGATGAAGCCCAGTTTTTTGATGATGAAATTGTACGAATTTGTAACGATTTAGCTAATAAAGGGGTTCGGGTAATTGTTGCTGGATTAGACATGGATTTTAAAGGCAACCCCTTTGGCCCCATGCCCAACCTGATGGCAACCGCCGAATATGTGACCAAAGTACACGCCGTTTGTACCAGAACTGGAAATTTGGCACAGTACAGTTACCGAAAAGCCAAAAGCGATAACTTAGTGCTATTAGGTGAGGTTGATGAATATGAACCCTTAAGTAGAGCCGCGTATTATAAAGCCATGATGCGCGATAAAGTTAGAAATATGAAGGTTAATGACCCACAGGAAGTTAGCCCTAAATCAACCAAAGACTCCAATGCCTAAAGCACAAGAAACGGTTCTAGAAATTGATTTAAAAGCTCTAAAACATAATTTTGAACATCTTAAATCTAAATTAAAATCCAACACTAAATTTTTAGCGGTTGTTAAGGCTTTTGCTTATGGTAGCGATGCTATTGAAATTGCCAAATATCTTCAAGAGCTAAACGTGGATTATTTTGCTGTAGCCTATGTTAAGGAAGGTATTGCCCTAAGAAATGCTGGAGTGAAAACGCCTATTTTAGTGCTACACCCTCAAGCTGTGAATTTCAAAAATTTAATAGAATATTGTTTGGAACCTAGCCTTTACAGCTCAAAAATTTTTAACGAATTTATTGAAATTGCTACTAAGGAAAAACAAACAAATTATCCTGTACATATTAAATTTAACACAGGCTTAAACCGTTTGGGGTTTTGGGAAAACGATGTGGATTACATCGCTTCAAAATTAAAAGGCACAAATGCTATCAAAGTAAAATCCATCTTTTCCCATTTAGCTGCTAGTGAAGATTTGAATGAAAAAGTATTTACAGAAAATCAAATAGGAAACTTTATCTCAATTGCAGATAATGTCATTACAACATTAGGCTACAAACCCATGCTTCATATATGCAATACTTCTGGAATTTTAAACTATCCAGAAGCTCATTTAGATATGGTAAGAAGTGGTATTGGGTTATATGGGTTTGGAAATTCAGAAAAAGAAAACAAAAATTTAAAACCCATAGGAACTTTAAAAACCATTATATCCCAAATTCATACTATAAAAAAAGGCGAGTCTGTGGGTTATAATCGCGCATTTAAAAGTGATGGCTTCTTAAAAACGGCAACCTTGCCTATTGGCCATGCTGATGGCATTGGACGACAATACGGTAACGGCAAAGGTTTTGTGATGATTAATGGGAAAAAGGCCCCAATTATTGGAAATGTTTGCATGGACATGATTATGGTAAACATTACCCATATTGATTGTAAAGAAGGTGATGAGGTTATTGTTTTTGGACCTGAAAGCACCGCCGAGTCTTTTGCCGAAACAGCCAACACAATCTCTTACGAGCTAATTACCGCCATTTCTCAACGTGTAAAACGGCACTATATCAAGTAAAAAAAATTAACAAATGTTAAAGTTTTTAACTACTTTAGTATTTCACTAACTAAAAATTTAATGTATTATGTTAAAAGAGTTTAAAGAATTTGCAATGAAAGGCAACCTTGTCGACATTGCTGTTGCTTTTGTAATGGGTGCTGCTTTCAATAAAGTGGTAAGCTCATTTACTGGTGGCATTGTGTCCCCGCTTATTGGATTGATTTTCAAATCAGACTTCAAAGACCAAAAATGGATTATAACCGAAGGTGCTATAAATGATGCTGGTGAAACAGTAGGAGAGGTAGCCGTCATGTGGGGTGATTTTTTAACAAATGTTATAGATTTCATCATTGTGGCTTTTGTTATGTTCATGATTATTAAAGGTGTAAACAGCATGAAGAAAAAAGAAGAGCCGGCTCCTGAAGCTCCTAAAGGTCCATCGCAAGAAGACCTACTTGCTGAAATTAGAGATTTGTTAAAAAAATAACTTAGTGTTAAATATATAACCTAGTGTTATTTCTTGTTAAAAGACCTTGTTTTATAAAAATAAGGTCTTTTTTTATTTAGATTTGCCTCAAATTAAAACTGAATTTAAAAATGAAAGTAGCTGTTGTTGGTGCCACTGGTATGGTTGGCGAAGTAATGCTAAGAGTTTTGGCAGAACGTAATTTCCCTGTTACAGAATTAATCCCTGTAGCTTCTGAAAGATCTGTTGGGAAAACAATCTCGTATGAAGGAACTGATTATAAAGTGGTTGGATTGGAAACGGCAGTTTCCATGCGACCTGATATTGCCTTATTTTCAGCTGGAGGAGGAACATCATTGGAATGGGCTCCCAAATTTGCTGAAGTAGGCACCACCGTTGTTGATAATTCTTCGGCTTGGAGAATGGATCCTACAAAAAAATTGGTGGTTCCAGAAATTAATGCATCCGAATTAACAAAAGACGATAAAATTATTGCCAATCCAAATTGCTCAACTATTCAATTAGTCATGGCATTAAACCCTCTTCATAAAAAATATAAAATGAAACGAGTAGTCGTTTCAACCTATCAATCGGTTTCAGGAACAGGTGTAAAAGCTGTAAGACAATTAGAAAACGAAATTGCAGGCGTGCAAGGTGAGATGGCATATCCATATCCTATAGGAAGAAATGCATTACCTCATTGTGATGTTTTTGAAGAAAACGGATACACCAAAGAAGAAATGAAACTTGCCAGAGAGCCTCAAAAAATAATGAACGACCGTTCATTTTCTGTGTCAGCCACCGCTGTTAGAATTCCAACTTCGGGTGGGCATTCAGAATCTGTAAATGTAGAGTTTGAAAATGATTTCGACTTGTCTGAAGTAAGAAGGCTATTAAATGAAACACCGGGTGTTGTAGTTCAAGACAATACGGACACAAATACTTACCCCATGCCCATTTATGCACACGATAAAGATGAGGTTTTTGTGGGAAGAATTAGAAGAGACGAATCGCAACCCAATACTTTAAATATGTGGATAGTTGCCGATAACCTTCGCAAAGGAGCAGCAACAAACACTATCCAAATCGCCGAATATTTAATTGAACATGGTTTGGTGTAATACTTTTATCAACCAAACTACAACTTTAAGCTCCTTCAATATTAATGAAGGAGCTTTTTTGTTTATTTTTGAAAAATTCAAAATAGCTTAATCATGAAAGGTTTATACATTAAAATATTCTCTTTTTTGATTTCTACCAATTTTATGGCACAGAATTTAATTCCTTCTAAAATATTGTATCCTCAAACTAAAACTGTTGATACCATCGAAACTTTTTTTGATATAGAAGTAAAAGACCCTTACAGATGGTTAGAAAACGATAGAAGTGAAGAAACCGAAGAATGGGTTAAAGCTCAAAATAACATTACCAGTAATTATTTAAGTACTATTCCTTATAGAGAAGATTTAAAAGTAAGATTATCCGAAATTTGGAATTATGAAAAGCTTGGTGCGCCATTTAAAGAAGGTGATTATACCTATTTTACAAAAAATAATGGTTTACAAAATCAAAATGTAATCTACAGGAAAAAAGACAATCAAAGGCCTGAGATATTCTTGGACCCAAATATGTTTTCTAAAGACGGCACTATTTCTCTATACGGATTACATTTTTCAAAAAACGGGAAAAAAGCAGCTTATTCTATTTCAGAGAGTGGAAGCGATTGGAGGAAAGTAATTGTAATAGATGCTGAAACCAAAGAACCTATAAGTGACACCCTTAAAAACATAAAATTTAGTGGTATTTCATGGTTTAAAAATGATGGTTTTTATTACTCTAGTTATGATAAACCTCATGGTAGCGAACTTTCAGAGGAAAATAATAATCATAAAGTATTTTATCATAAAATAGGCACGTCTCAAAAAGATGATGTTTTAATTTACGGAGGAAAAAGCAATGAAAAACACTTATATACCAGAGCCTACGTAACAAGAGATGATAACTATCTCGTTATTTTACCAGCTGAATCATCATCAGGCAATAAATTATTAATTAAAGACTTATCAATCCCGAATAGTGATTTTGTAACAATTTTAGATGATTTAGAGAGCGATACTTACTTACTTGAAAATATTGGCAGTAAATTGTTTTTTACTACAAACTTAAACGCGCCAAATAAAAAAGTAGTCTCGGTAGATGCCTCAAATCCAAAACCTGAAAATTGGATTGATGTTATTCCAGAAACCACTAATGTATTGAGCGCATCTATTAGTGGAAACTTTATCTTGGCTCATTATATGATTGATGCCATTTCTAAAGTAAAGCAATACAACTTTGAAGGCTTATTAATCAGAGAAATTAAACTTCCCGGTATTGGGTCTGCAAGTGGATTTGGGGGTAAAAAACAAGAAAGCATAGATTACTTTTCGTTTACCAACTATAATACTCCTACAAGTATTTATAAATTAGATACTGTAACTGGTGACGTTTCCCTTTACTGGGAACCAGAAATATCGTTTAATAGTGAAGATTATATAAGTAATCAAGTCTTCTTCACCTCAAAAGATGGTACTCGAATACCTATGATTATTACTCATAAAAAAGGCATTAAGCCTTCTGGTAAAAACCCAACTATTTTGTATGGTTATGGTGGTTTTAATATCAGTCAAACACCTAATTTTAGAATTCCCAATGCTGTATGGATGGAGCAAGGTGGAATTTATGCGGTAGCAAACATTCGAGGAGGAGGCGAATATGGCAAAAAATGGCATGATGCAGGCACAAAAATGCAAAAACAAAATGTTTTTGATGATTTTATAGCTGCAGCTGAATTTCTTATAGATAATAAGTACACCTCATCAAACTATTTAGCTTTATCAGGGGGCTCTAATGGGGGTTTATTAGTAGGTGCTGTTATGACTCAGCGACCAGATTTGGCAAAAGTAGCATTACCTGCAGTAGGCGTTTTAGATATGTTACGATATCATAAATTTACTATTGGAGCTGCTTGGGCATACGATTATGGAACTTCAGATGATAGTATAGAGATGTTTGAATATTTAAAAGCGTATTCACCAGTCCATAATGTGAAAGAAAGCGTTTCGTATCCAGCTACCTTAATTACAACTGCAGATCACGATGATAGAGTTGTACCTGCACATAGTTTTAAATTTGCAGCCGAGTTACAGAGCAAACAAACGGGTAACAACCCCACCTTAATCCGGATTGAAACAAATGCTGGCCATGGTGCTGGAACTCCACTAAGTAAAACCATTGAATTACACGCTGATATTTTAGGGTTTACATTTTATAATATGGGTTTTAAAACGTTAACTGAAAAATAATCATAGAAATTTTATAGCAATCCGTTTTAAATAGATATACAATAAGTTAAAATAGCTAGCTCATATTTTAATTTTTATTAAAAACTCATTAGCTTTTTCGTTAAAAACATATTTATTGATTGTCCCATAATTTTAAATAACCATTATTTGTTTATAAGCTGCGTTTAATATAATTTCGCAGTTGAAATGAGCAAAATTTTCAAAAATTTTACATGGCTTTTAAGTATTCTGCTTTTTACAAGTGGATTAAACCTTCATGCAAATTCTGAATTTGAAAATTCCAATAACAATATTTTAGAAACCTATCTTAATACTTGTAATGCTCACGTAAACTCCTATTCAAATGTTTTAATATTTCATTCTTCAAATGAGGAAAACCAAAGGTATATTCCTTTTGAAATTCCTGAAGTTCTAGAAATAGAAAATGAAGAATCATCTGGTGAGAGCGCTTTTTTATCTTACTTTCCTCAAACAGCTCATGTTTTAAATGCTCAATTATTTAATGAATTAGCATTTAAGTTACATCAGGTTTTATTAAATCATCATAAAAATTATTTTGATAAGTCTGCAACAAAACTTCATGTAAGGCTTCAAGTATTTATTATTTGATAAAACTCCCTGTAAATCAATTCACTGATTTACTCATTTTAATTCAATTCTAGTAAAAAATGGCTAGCCTCTAAATACGTTAAGGCATTCCATTACAGGGTTTAAATTCAAATTTTAAATAAATTTTTTATGAAAAAAACAATTGTTTATGTTGGCTTGTTTGTGTTTTTATTTCAAACAAGTTGCCAATCAAAAAAAGAAGAAAAGAAAGCCGAAACCGCTTTTCTTGTTACCAGCCCCATTAAAAAAGATACCATAATTACCAAAGACTATGTGAGTCAAATTCACTCAATTAAACACATAGAAATAAGGGCCTTGGAAAAAGGCTATTTAAAGCAAATTTTTGTAGACGAAGGCCAGCATGTAAAAACGGGGCAAGCCATGTTTCAAATCATGCCAAATATTTATCAGGCAGAATTGCAAAAAGCCAAAGCTGAATCGAATGCTGCAGAAATTGAGCTGAAAAACACCAAACTTTTAGCTGATGGTAATGTAGTATCACCAAACGAATTAGCAATAGCCAAGGCAAATTATGATAAAGCAAATGCTGAGGTAGTGCTAGCACAAACACACTTAGGTTTTACAAAAATTAGTGCGCCTTTTGATGGTATTATGGACCATTTGGAAGCGCGCGAAGGAAGCCTTTTAGATGAAGGCGAGCTCTTAACCAAGTTGTCTGACAATAGTAAAATGTGGGTGTATTTTAATGTGCCAGAGGCTGAATATCTAGATTATATTATTAGCGCAGACAAGGGTACTAAAAAAGAAGTGAGCCTTTTAATGGCAAACAATAAACTTTTTAATCAAAAAGGGATTGTCGAAACCATTGAAGGCGAGTTTAATAGTGAAACAGGAAATATTGCTTTTAGAGCTACTTTTCCTAATCCTGATGGGATTTTAAGACACGGTGAAACTGGCAGTGTTTTAATGAATGTGCCTTTTAAAGATGTTATTATCATACCACAAAAAGCCACCTTTGAAATTTTAGATAAAACCTATGTTTTTGTTATTGGGAAAGACCATATTGTAAGACAACAAGAGATTACTATTGGTGCAGAGTTACCTCATTTATACATTGTTAATAAAGGGCTTACAGAAAAAGATACCATTTTACTTGATGGTATTAGAATGGTGAAAAACAACCAAAAAATTCTAACCAAATATTTAGAACCCAACAAAATATTGTCTGAATTAGACTTATATGCTGAATAATTTTAGAATTTAATCTACAAAAGACATGTTTAAAAAATTTATAAAAAGACCCGTTTTGGCAATCGTCATTTCGGTAATGATCGTTTTTATAGGTGGGCTTGCCATAAAGCAACTACCTATTTCACAATTTCCTCAAATAGCACCCACTACAGTTAATATTTTTATTGCGTATCCAGGGTCGAGTTCAGAGGTGTTGGTTAACTCCACCTTAATTCCTTTAGAAACTGCCATCAATGGTGTAGAAGACATGCGATACATAGCTTCCGATGCTACCAGTGCAGGTGAAGCTACCATTCGTGTAATTTTTGAACCCGGTGTAGACCCTAACGAAGCTGTTGTTAGGGTAAAAACACGTGTAGACCAAGTGATGCCTTTACTTCCTGAATTGGTGCAACGCGAAGGTATTATTATTACACCGGTACAACCTAGTATGTTAATGTACGTTAACCTCTCTAGTTCCGATAAAAATAATGACGAAAAGTTTCTTTACAATTACGCCTATACAAAGGTAATTCCAGAAATTCAACGTATTAATGGTATTGCGAGTGCACAAATTTTAGGTAGTAGAAAATACGCTATGCGCGTTTGGTTAAAACCAGACCGTATGCGAGCTTACAATATCTCTGCTGAAGAAGTTTTAGAAGCCATGCAAGACCAAAGTATTTTGGCAAGACCAGGGCGATTAGGACAAAGTTCGGGCATTACTTCACAGTCGTTAGAATATGTATTAACCTATCAAGACCGATATAACGAACCTGAACAGTATAAAGTCATTATTATTCGTGCTAATGAAGAAGGTGAAATCATCAAACTAGAAGATATTGCCGATGTAAAGTTAGGTAGCGAATTTTTCGATATCTATTCCAATCTCGATGGGAAACCTTCAGCCTCTATCATATTAAAACAAACCTTTGGAAGTAATGGTAGCGATGTTATTAAAGCAGTTAAAGAAAAACTAGACGAGCTAAAAGTAGATTTACCACCCGATGTAGATTTTCAAATTAGTTACGACGTTTCTAGCTTTTTAGATGCTTCTATAGAACAAGTATTGCACACTCTAAGAGATGCGTTTATTCTGGTGGCTATAGTGGTATTCTTATTTTTAGGCGATTGGCGCTCTACACTCATTCCTATTATAGCGGTGCCTGTATCGTTAATTGGTGCTTTTTTTGTGATGCAATTGTTTGGACTTTCCATTAATTTAATTACCCTTTTTGCACTTGTATTGGCCATTGGTATTGTGGTAGATAACGCCATTGTTGTGGTTGAAGCGGTACACGTTAAAATGGAAGAAGAACATTTGTCGCCTTACAAAGCCTCGACTGAAGTTTTGGGTGAAATTGGTGGCGCTATTATAGCTATTACCTTGGTTATGGTGTCTGTGTTTATTCCTATTTCTTTTATGACGGGTCCAGTGGGTGTGTTCTACCGCCAGTTCTCTATTACCATGGCAGGATCTATCATCATTTCTGCGGTTGTAGCGCTTACACTTACCCCAGTTTTATGCGCCATGTTACTTAAAAACAATCATGGGAAAGTAAAAAAATCGCCCTTAGACCGTTTTATTAATTGGTTTAATAAAGGTTTTGAGCGCTTAACAGGAAAATATGTTACCATTCTTAACAAAATCGTTGCTAGACGTATTGTTACTTTCGGAATTTTAGCAGCGTTTTGTGCCGGTATCTATTTAACAAACCGGGTATTACCAGCAGGTTTTATACCGAATGAAGATCAAGGGATGATTTACGCCATCATCCAAACGCCTCCAGGTGCCACTTTAGAGCGTACTAATGATGTTGCCAGAAAACTTCAAAAAATTTGTGAAGAAACAGAAGGTGTTGAGTCGGTTTCCTCATTAGCGGGTTACGAAATTATGACTGAAGGTCGTGGTTCTAACGCGGGTACCTGTTTAATTAACTTAAAACCCTGGTCGGAGCGTCATCATTCCGTGCATCAAATTATGGAAGAACTGGAAGAAGAAACCAAAAATTTAGGCGCCGTTATCGAGTATTTTGAGCCACCTGCAGTACCTGGATTTGGTTCATCTGGTGGATTTTCGCTGCGTTTATTAGATAAAACAAACTCTACAGACTATCATCAATTTGAGAAAATCAATAACGAATTTATGGAGGCTTTGTCTAAGCGCAAAGAGCTTACTGGATTATTCACGTTCTTTTCGGCAAACTATCCGCAATACGAATTGAAGATTAATAACAAAATTGCGATGCAAAAAGGGGTTACTATAGGGAATGCTATGGAAAACCTCAACATCTTAATTGGTAGTACTTACGAGCAAGGATTTATTCGTTTTGGTAGATTCTTCAAAGTATATACCCAAGCAGCACCCGAGTACAGGCGTTTACCATCGGATCTTGAAAAGTTGTTTGTTAAAAATGAAGCTGGCGAGATGGTGCCTTATTCTGCATTTATGAGTATTGAGAAAAAATTGGGGCCTAATGAAATTACTCGATATAATCTTTATAATTCAGCTTCCATTAGAGGGCTTCCTTCTGAGGGTTTTACAAGCGGTGATGCTATTAATGCCATTAAAGAAGTGGCTGCAAAACAATTACCACAAGGGTATGATATTGCTTGGGAAGGCTTATCGTTTGATGAGGCACAAAGAGGCAACGAGTCGTTATACATTTTCATAGTTGTATTGGTATTTGTGTACTTTGTTCTAGCGGCACAATACGAAAGTTTCTTATTGCCATTTGCAGTTATTTTATCGCTACCTGTTGGGGTTTTTGGGTCTTTCGTACTCTTAAAAGCCATGGGATTAGCAAACGATGTTTACGCACAAATTGGTGTGATTATGCTTGTGGGTTTATTAGGTAAAAATGCGGTGTTAATTGTTGAATTTGCGGTACAAAAACATAGGCAAGGTGCCACCATTTTAGAAGCCGCTATCGAAGGCTCAAAAGCACGTTTTAGACCTATTTTAATGACCTCTTTTGCATTCATTGCAGGATTAATACCCTTGGTTGTCGCCACTGGCGCAGGCGCTATTGGTAATCGAACCATAGGTGGATCGTCTTTAGGAGGAATGCTTATTGGAACGCTGTTTGGGGTTCTTATCATACCTGGTCTGTATTACATTTTTGCTAAAATGGCCGAAGGCAAAAACCTGATTAATGATGAATCTAGCGAACCACTTTCAGAGGAATTCATCCGACATAATGAGGTGGAAAACCAAACAAAAGTGAACACCGATAGCATCAGTAAATTAAAGAAATTGTTGAAAAAACTTCGTAAAAACAATCAAGATGAATCATATTAAAACACATATGAACCTAAGGAAACACGGTTTGGTTGTTGTACTGGCTTTAATGGCTTTGTATTCTTGTGTGCCTACAAAAAGCATTCGTGAAGAAAACAAAGAAGTTCCAGAACAGTACAAAAACCAATCTTTAGATACCACAAACATAGCAACCGTAAACTGGAAAGCCTTTTTTTCAGATGCTAATTTAGTCACCTTAATCGATAGTGCTTTGGCAAATAACCAAGAGCTAAACATGATGTTGCAAAAGGTAGACATGTCGAAAAATGAAATTAAAGCAAGACAAGGCGAATATTTACCTTTTGTAGGTTTTTATGCCGGTGCAGAAGTGGAGAAAGTTGGAGAATTTACTAGAAATGGTGCTGTTGAAAAAAACCTTAACATTCGCGAAGATGAGGAGTTTCCAGAACCTTTAACCAATTTTTCTGCTGGTCTTTCTGCTTCATGGGAATTGGACATTTGGAAAAAACTGCGCAACGGAAAAAAAGCAGCGGTTTTAGAATACCTAGCATCTGTTGAAGGTAAAAATTTCATGGTAACGCAACTGGTTTCAGAAATTGCAAGTGCCTATTACGAGCTTTTAGCTTTAGATAATCAATTAAGCATTATCGAGCAGAATTTAGATATTCAGCAAAACGCACTAGAAATGGTTAAGCTTCAAAAAGAAGCGGCACGTGCAACCCAATTGGGGGTTAGACGTTTTGAAGCTGAGGTGTTTAAAAACCAAAGTAATAAATTTCAAATTCAGCAAAAAATTGTAGAAACCGAGAATTTAATTAACTTTTTAATGGGTCGTTATCCGCAAAAAGTTCAAAGAAGTTCTCAAGAATTTATTACTACCAAGGTTGATACAATTACCTCTGGATTACCTTCACAATTATTAGTCAATCGACCAGATATTAGAAAAGCTGAATTCGAATTATCTGCTTCAAAATTGAATGTTAAGGTGGCAAAAGCCAACTTTTTCCCATCTGTTGGTATTAAAGCTGGTTTAGGTTTAGAAGCTTTTAAACCTAAATTTTTAACCCACACGCCAGAGTCGTTAGCCTATTCGCTGGTTGGAGATTTGGTATCGCCATTAATTAACAGAAACGCAATTAAAGCGGAATATAGCACTGCCAATAAGCGACAATTACATGCTGTTTTCGAGTATGAAAAAGCCATATTAAATGCTTACATTGAGGTTGAAAATCAGTTATCTAACGTTAAAAATTTAAAGGAAAGTTACTTGCTAAAAGAAGCACAGGTAAAAGCACTTACAGAATCGATTGATTTATCCATTCAACTTTTTAAATCGGCAAGAGCCGAATATACCGAAGTTTTATTGACTCAAAGAGAGGCTTTAGACTCAAAAATTGAAATTATAGAAACCAAACGCGACCAGCTATTGGCAAACGTAAGGTTGTATCAAGCTTTAGGTGGCGGTTGGAAATAAAACCAAAACGAACTAAAATTAAAAACCGCTCCGCTTAAAAGTCGAGCGGTTTTTTTATGCTATTTTTACATCTTAATAAAATTTATGCTTAAAGTAGAAAACATAAGTTTTTCATATACTAAAACCCCTGTTTTAAAAGCTATTTCTTTTGAAGCAAAAGAGGGCGAAAACCTAGCTATTATTGGGGAAAGTGGCTCAGGGAAAAGCACCTTATTAAATTTACTTTACGGTGAATTCGATGTAAATGAAGGAAGCATTTTTTGGAAAGATACTGAGATTTTAGGGCCTAAATACAACCTTGTTGTGGGTTATGAGTTCATGAAATACGTGTCTCAAGAATTCAATTTGATGCCTTTTATAACCGTAGCAGAAAATATTGGCAAACATCTTTCAAACTTCTTTCCAGAAGAAAAAAAAGCCAGAACAGCAGAACTTCTGGAGGTTGTTGAGCTTACTGAATTTGCAAATGTTAAAGTGAAAACCTTAAGTGGCGGACAAAAACAACGTGTGGCATTAGCACGTGCTTTAGCTAAAGAACCCGAAATTATTTTATTGGATGAGCCTTTTAGCCATATTGATAATTTTCAAAAACAAAGTTTAAGACGCAGTGTTTTTAAATACTTAAAAAACAAAAATATTACCTGTATTGTTGCTACCCATGATAGAGAAGATGTTTTGGGTTTCGCCGATTGCATGATTGTTTTAAATAATAATAGCATTGCAGTAAACGACCATCCAGAAGTCTTATATCAAAATCCGAAAACGCCTTTAATTGCTTCTTTTTTTGGAGAATTTAATGTGATTAAAAACAAAATAATTTATGCACATCAAGTTAAACTAACTGAAAAATCGAATTTAAAAGCAACCGTTATTCAAAGCTATTTTAAAGGGCATTATTTTTTAATTGAAGCGAATTTAGAAGCAGAAAAAGTATTTTTTCAACATCATTCAATATTGGAAAAAAATCAAACGATTTATTTAAAAATTACAGCATAATTTACCTGTCATACTTCTTTAAAAGCGCTGGTAAATAAAAAATATCCGTAATTAAAGCTATAGCCACCGTTACAGCGCATAGCAATCCAAAATCCCTTACCGATGGCGTTGCGCTTGATGCAATAATTAAAAACCCTGCTACCAACGCAAAAGTTGTTGAAAACAAAGCGCTACCAGTATAACGCATCGCATTATTCATTCTGGTCTCAGGTGTTTCTGTTTTAACTTCATTTTTTCTGTATTTGTATACTAAATGTATGGTGTCGTCCATAGCAATTCCCAACATAATGGGCGTTATCATGGCCGTTGTAACATCTAATGGAATATCTAACCAACTCATTAAAATAGCTAATATAGCTAATGGTAATATATTAGGGATTAATACTAAAAAGGTGGTTTTTATACTTCTGATAAAAAACCAAAGACAAATAAAAGCCACAAAAAAGGCAGCAAAAAAAGATTTGAACTGCGTTTGAAGTATAAAGTTGTTTAATTGAGCAAAAACCACTGCAAACCCATTAATTTTTAATTGGTAATCTTTTATATTAAAAGTTGCCTCAAAATCCTTTTGAATATCACTTATAAGTTGTTCTAGTTGTGACGTTTTAATATCTTTAAAACTAATTGTAATACCTGCCGAAGTAAAATCGTTTGAGAATAACTTAAAAAAACTATTATCACTATTATCAACAGATGCCAATGTGTTCTCTATCTTTTCATCTGAAACAGTTGTTTGAAAAAGTACAGGTGTTCTTTTTTCTAAAAAGGATTTAATATTTACAGCAGAAACTGGTGCATTAATCAATGGGTTTTTTTCTAGCTCCTTTTGAAAATCTTCCAACTGAGACATCGCATCTTTAGTTAGAATTTTATCGCCATTAACTGTGGAGATGTTTAACTGCATTCTTGAGCTTCCCTTAAGCTGACTTTCCACAATACGTAAATCTTGTTTTTCTTTTCCTTCAGCTAAAAGGTCTTGAGAATTAGTATCAATTTTAACTTGAAACACTGAGTATATACCATATATCAAAATAAAAGTAAACGTGATAATGATGCTGTTTTTATATTGTGTTGTAAACCCATTTAACCAGGTTATAAATCCATGTTGACTAATCCTTTTAAAAGCAATAAAAGGTTTTGCTTCTTTAAAATTAAGACTCATAAAACTAAAGCCAATAATAGTGATAACGTAAACCAACAAGAAACTCAATACTAAACCAATACAAGTAAAAATACCCATATTTTTAAAGGCTGGTAAAGGTGATAAAAACAATGCAAAATATCCAACAAAAGTAGTTAGTGTGGTATAAAAACAAGGCGTAAAACTTTTTCGAACCGCCATAGTCAATAACTGAATTTTTGTAAACGATTTGTTTACAAGTCCTTCTTTATGATAAATATTAATAATATGTACAACATCACTAACACTGTAAACCATTAAAATGGTTGGAATAAGCATCGAAATCATGTTTAGAGCATACCCTTGAGAGGTAATAATGCCAAATAATAGTGATACAGGAACTGCTACTGATAACAAAGAAATTATTAAATAGCGTTTACTTGGTAACAAAAACACAAGCATTAGTGTGATTACCAAAACCGTTAAGACACCAAAAATGAGACTTTCTTTATAAATTCCTTTACTGTAAGCCTCATTTAAAACTGGTGGTCCGGTCAAATAATAGTTGTCGTAATTTTGTTGAATGATTCCTGATATTTCCCCCAGAATATCTTTTCGTTTGGTTTCAATAGTAGGCGTTGGATTCAACTGAATATAAAAAAACTGATTTTTAAAATCCTCCGACACCAATTGAGTGCTGATATTAGGAAGCTTCGATAATAAATTTTTTAATCCCTTTTCGCTTCTCTCTGTATTATAAAGTTCATCAAAAACAATAGTATTGTTGGTATAAATAGGGTATTTGGCCTTGGCTATACTAAATGACGTGTTCACATATTGTAAGCTATCAATGGCTTTATGTAATTTAAGTAATTGCCCTTTTTCATTGTCTCCAATGGCATTTTCTACTGGCAACATCGCTATAAAAATCTCGTCTGAACCAAATTTTTCTTGAAAATCGATGTAAGCTTTATAACTAGGGTCGTCTTCTAAGAACCAAATAGAAAGGGAATTGTCAATACGTAATTTATTAATGGTTTGATATCCTGAAATGGCCATTAAAACCGAAATCAAAACAATAATTGAGATTCTAAATTTTATAATTAGGGAAATGATTTGCTCGAGCTTTTGCATTGCTGTTTTCTATTCAATTTTTTTAATAACAAAGGTATCGTTTAAAAACTGAATTTTATCACCAATAGTTTTTGTTAATAGGAGTTTAGCAATAGGTGTGTATGAAGAAATAGCATAAAATTTTTCTTCACCAATAGTAATTTCTCCTGCACTTATAGCAATGAAATAATTGAATTTTGTTGTGTATACCAAACTACCAAAAGCAACTATTTTACTGGGAATGCTGAGTGTTTATTTTAGAAAGAATTTGTTTCGTTTTTTCAATTTCAGCGAGTTGATTTCCCGCTTTTTCACGCTCTATTTGAATCATAGCACGTCCCGTTTCATGCTTATCTCCTGCACTACTTTTAGTTTCGGAAAGCAGTGATTCTTGGATTTCATTTATCGTTTTTTTAACCGCTTGAAATCTGTTATCAATAAACTCCAAACACGCTTCATGTAATTGTTGCTTAATATTACTTTCGCTCATCTTCATTTAATTCGAAATCTAAAGCACCGTAATAACCCATTTGGCGAACTATCCATTCCTTTCTTCCTTGTATGTAAGTTGAGGCAGGATTGGCTTTATATTTTAAAGGTCTGGGTAAAATGGCTGCAATGGCAGCAGCTTCATAACGCGATAATTTGGAAGCTGGTTTTTTAAACCAATATTGCGATGCTGCTTCAATGCCATAAATACCATTCCCCATTTCAATACTGTTTAAATAAACTTCTAAAATGCGTTCTTTAGTCCAGACGATTTCGATTAAAAACGTAAAATAAGCTTCCAACCCTTTACGAAACCAACTACGTTCAGGCCATAAAAACACATTTTTTGCGGTTTGTTGACTTATGGTGCTGGCGCCTTTTATGCGTCTGCCTTTTTGATTGTTCTCCATAGCTTTTTTAATAGCATCAAAATCAAATCCATTATGGCTCAAAAAGTTTTGGTCTTCACTACAAATTACAGCAAGTTGCATGTTTTTTGAAATATGACCCTTAGAAATCCAATCATGTTTCCAAATTATATCTTGCCCTTCAGACTTTTGTTGAATACTTCTTATCACCATTAGTGGTGTAGCTGGAACGGGAACCCATTTAAATATAACGACTAAACCTATCGAAATGATAAAAAACCAAACAACAACATTAACGACTAACTTTAAAAGCTTTTTTATCATATTAATCTATTAATTCCGCTAATTCCTTACCTATTAAACTACCAATAGCAACACCCATACCACCTAAGCGTACTCCACAAAATACATGGCTTGACAATGGCTTAACAAGTGCTTTCTTTTGGTTGCCAATTCCCATAATACCACTCCATCGGTGTTCAATTTCAAAGTGAGTTTTGGGTAAAATAGTGGTTTTTAAAAGCTCCTCCAGCTTATTTTGAATTAAACTGGTTTCAGCAAAAACAGTGGTTTCTTCGGTTTTGAAATCCAGATGACGTCCACCGCCAAACAAAATCCTATCGTCTATATTTCTAAAATAGTAATAGCCCTTATCCAAATGAAAGGTCCCTTTAATATGTAAGTTTTTAATGGGTTTGGTAATGAGTATTTGGGCTCTTGCCGGTTTAACATCTTGTATGTTTAGTTCCAAAGCAAAGCCGTTGGTGGCTAATAGTAATTTTGAAGTAGAAACCTCAAATTGATTAGTCAAGATTTTTACCGATTCTTGTTCTTCTGAAAACCTTTCAACCTTAATGTTATTCAAAACTTTAATACCTTTTGATTGTGCCTTTTTTAATAAAGCTTCCATCATTTTACCGGTGTCCAATTGTCCTTCAAAAGCATTAAAAATATATTGGTTTTTTATATTTTTGAAATTAAACGAATTCTCTTTCAACCTGAAAACCTGGTCCTTAATAACAGGTTTAAGTAATTGATTTATAGAGTCTTTTTTTGCAAAACAGGTTTCAAATAAATCATCGTTTTTTGAAAATAACTCGTAACCACCGAATTGTTGGTAGTCCATGTTTTTATCGCCTAACGTTTGTCTTAATAGGTGCAGCCCATCAATGCGTTTTTGAATTAATTCAACAACTTCTTGTTCTGTATGGGTTTTTAAATCCTCAATAATTTCACTTAGGCTTCCAAAACATGCAAAACCAGCATTTTTTGTGCTGGCACCTTGAGGCAAAATCCCTTTTTCGAGAATTAAAATTTTAGTTTTGGGATAACGCTCCTTTAAATGTAAAGCACAACTTAAACCAACGATACCGCTACCCACTATCGTGAAGTCAATATTTGTTAACCATGATTTTATTTCCCAGTAAGACAAATTCATCTTTGCTAAATTAGCTGTTTTTAAATTTAAGAATTTTAAACAGAGGTGTTAGAAATGGATCAATAGGCTGTGTTATTTGAAAAACAACTTGTGAAAACTTTATTTTGATTTTAAAAATCAAAATCACATCATAAAAAAACTCCGAAAGTGCTTCCGGAGTTATCATTATTTATTCTTCTACTCGCTTTTCCATAACGAAATCTTCCATAAACTTAGTGGTATAATTACCTGCTAAATAATCTGGATGATCCATGAGCTGCCTGTGGAAAGGAATCGTAGTTTTTATACCTTCAATCACAAACTCATCCAAAGCGCGCTTCATTTTATTGATAGCTTCTTCTCTAGTTTGTGCGGTTGTAATCAACTTAGCAATCATAGAGTCATAGTTTGGAGGAATCGCATAACCTGCATAAACATGGGTGTCTAATCGTACCCCATGGCCTCCAGGAGCGTGAAGGGTAGTAATTACCCCAGGCGATGGACGAAATCCATTATAAGGGTCTTCAGCATTAATACGACACTCTATGGAGTGTAGTTTCGGTGTGTAGTTTTTACCTGAAATTGGCACACCTGCTGCTACTAAAATCTGTTCACGTATTAAATCGAAATCAATGACTTGTTCTGTAATTGGATGCTCCACTTGAATACGCGTATTCATTTCCATGAAGTAAAAATTACGATGCTTATCCACTAAAAACTCTATGGTTCCAGCCCCTTCGTAATTAATATATTCTGCTGCTTTTACTGCGGCGTTACCCATATCATTACGAAGTTTCTCCGTCATAAATGGAGACGGTGTTTCTTCTGTTAGTTTTTGATGACGACGTTGAATGGAACAATCTCTTTCTGATAAATGACAGGCTTTGCCACGAGAATCACCAACCACCTGAATTTCAATATGGCGCGGTTCTTCAATAAGCTTTTCCATATACATATCATCATTACCAAACGCGGCTTTACTTTCTTGTCTAGCAGAGTCCCATGCCGCTTTTAAATCTTCTGGTTTCCATACGGCACGCATCCCTTTCCCTCCTCCTCCAGCTGATGCTTTAAGCATTACAGGATATCCCGTTGTTTTGGCAACTTTTTGACATTCTTCAAATGTTTGTATAACACCATCGCTACCAGGTACACAAGGTACGCCAGCTGCTTTCATAGTAGCTTTTGCATTTGCCTTGTCTCCCATTTTATCTATCATTTCTGGTGAAGCACCAATGAATTTGATACCATGCTCTTCACAAATTTTTGAGAATTTAGCATTTTCAGATAAAAACCCATATCCGGGGTGAATGGCGTCTGCATTTGTAATTTCGGCAGCCGCAATAATATTAGACATTTTAAGGTACGATTCACTACTTGGTGCTGGCCCAATACAAACAGCTTCATCGGCAAATTTAACATGTAAGCTTTCAGCATCTACAGTGGAATAAACCGCCACTGTTTTAATACCCATTTCTTTACAGGTTCTAATAACGCGTAATGCTATTTCCCCTCTATTGGCAATCAATATTTTTTTAAACATAATCTTTTGAGTTTAAGAGTTTATGGTTTAGTTGTTTATAAGTTTAATTGCTATTGCGTTCGAACTTTAAACTTTAAACTTTAAACTTCAAATTAGGATGGGTCTACTAGAAATAAAGGTTGATCGAACTCTACTGGCGAAGAATCGTCAACTAATATTTTCACAATCTTTCCTGAAACTTCAGATTCAATTTCGTTGAAAAGTTTCATCGCTTCAATAATACAAAGCACATCTCCTTCTGATATAGTTTGACCTACCTCAACAAACAACGGTTTGTCTGGAGCTGGCTTTCTGTAGAATGTCCCAATGATGGGGGATTTTATAGTAATATATTTTGAATCATCCGAAGCTGCTGGAGCAGCTGGTTTTTGAGGCGAAGAAGCTTCAGTTACTGGTGCGACAGGCGCTGCAACTTGTTGTGGTACTGGCGCTGCAACAGGTGCGTACTGGATGGCCGTACCTTCAGTTTCCGTTCCTGTTTTAATGGTAATTTTAATATCGTCCATTTCCAATTTAACCTCACTTGCACCAGATTTGGCAACAAACTTAATTAAGTTTTGAATTTCTTTTATGTCCATAATTTTGCTAATTAGTTAATGGTTAGTTTACTGAATTATAGGCCCATTTTAAATAAATGGCTCCCCAATTAAATCCGCCACCAAAAGCAGCGAATATTAAGTTATCTCCTTTTTTTAGTTGCGATTCATAATCATTTAAAAGTAATGGTAATGTGGCAGATGTGGTGTTGCCATACTTTTGAATATTCATCATTACCTTTTCTTCTTCTAAATCTATTCTTTGGGCCGTAGCATCAATAATACGCTTGTTAGCTTGATGGGCTACTAGCCAATTGACATCGTCTTTGGTAAGGTTATTTCGTTCTAAAATTTTAACTGTCGCATCGGCCATATTAAAAACAGCATTTTTGAAAACTGTCTTCCCTTCTTGGAAGGCATAATGCCCTCCTTCATCAAGTTTTTCATGTGTTAAAGGATGCTGAGAACCACCATAAGTCGCTTGTAAAAACTCTCTACCAGTTCCATCACTTCTTAAATATTCATCTTGTAAGCCTAAACCGTCTCTATTAGGTTCAAATAAAACGGCTCCTGCCCCATCCCCAAAAATAATACAAGTCGCTCTGTCTTTATAGTTTATTAATGAAGACATTTTATCTGCTCCAATTAATAAAATACTTTTATACCTTCCAGACTCTATGTAGCTCGATGCAACGGACATTCCATATAAAAAACTTGAGCAAGCGGCGTCCATATCAAATGAAAAAGCATTTGTTGCTCCAATTTCAGACGCAGTAAATGCCGCAGTTGATGCTGCCTTCATGTCTGGGGTCGCAGTGGCTACAATAACAAGTTCTATGTCCTTAGGGTTAATTCCCTTCTTATTTATTAAATCTTGAGCTGCTTTTACGGCGAGAAAAGAGGTGCCCTTTCCTTCTTCTTTTAGAATTCGTCGCTCTTTTATTCCAGTTCGGGTAGTAATCCATTCGTCATTTGTATCAACCATGGTCTCAAGAATTTGATTGGTTAATACATATTCTGGCACATAGGCGCCTACAGCTGTGATGGCTGCTGAGATTTTACTCATACCTTAATTATTAATTCGATCAAAAATCGTTAAAATTGGGCAAAAACGTTAAAAATTTCACGAAAATTACTGAATTTTGACGTAATATCATGCAAATTAAGTGTTTTTGTGATTTAGAAAAAGCATTTCATAAAAAAAACGCTCAATTATGAGCGTTTTATAATTCACTTGCACATTAGATTTATGCAACGTTTTCTACTTCTTCAGAATTGTCAATTAATACTTGTCCTCTGTAGTACAGTTTTCCTTCATGCCAGTGAGCTCTGTGATATAAATGTGCTTCACCTGTTGTTGGGCATGTAGCAATTGTTGGCGCAGTTGCTTTATAATGAGTTCTTCTTTTATCTCTTCTGGTTTTTGAGATTTTTCTTTTAGGATGTGCCATTTTATATGTTTATTTATCCGTTAATAATTTCTTTAATGTATTCCATCGAGGGTCAATATCCTCTTCTTTTTCTTTTTTTTCTTTTACCTTTGGGCTTAGCTCTTCTAATTTTTTGAGTATATCGGAATCTAATGTTCCATCATTAACTCCTGGATGGACTCTTTTGATGGGCACGGCTAATATACTGAGTTCGTAAATATATTGCTGAATATTAATTTCGTAAGTTCCATGTGGAACTATAAGAATGTCTATATATTCATCATTATATTCGTCTCCAAACTTAACTACTAAATCAAAATTATTTTCTATGTTTTGATTGTAAGGCTCGTTGGTTATATCACAATTAACATTAACCCATCCCGAAATTTTAAAATGCAATTCCAATAATGTTGATTTTTTTTCTAATTCAACATTTACGTCGATGTTTACATCATTAAAATCTTCATACTCAAAATGTTCAAAGAACGCTTGTTCAACTTTATACTCAAAATGATGCTTCCCTATCTTTAATCCCACAAATGGAATCGTAAATTCTTTCAATGGCTTCATTTCTCGCTTCTAATTTGAGCCTGCAAATATATAAATTTTTATTTACTCGGCATTACTTACAAACAATTTTTTGTTCATATCTTAAAACAACACGAGTTCATTTATTTTTAAGCTATTAAACCTCTCTTAACTTAATTGCTTTTTTGAGGCTTTCTTTAATGGATTTTGGGTAAGTTGCTCGTAATCAGCCCTATTTTTAAAAATTTGAATGGCACTGAAAATAGCTTCCTTGAATGAGTTTTCATCAGCGACTCCTTTTCCTGCAATTTCATAAGCTGTTCCGTGGTCGGGCGATGTTCTAACCCTATTTAATCCTGCTGTGTAATTAACACCTTGTCCAAAAGATAGCGTTTTAAAAGGTATTAAACCTTGATCGTGGTATGATGCTATAATCGCATCAAAATTTTTGTAATTGTTTGATCCAAAAAAACTATCGGCCGCATAAGGACCAAAAACTAATTTTCCAGAGGCCTTAATTTTTTGAAGCGTCGGTCTTAAAACATCGTCATCTTCTTTCCCTATAACGCCGTTATCGCCAGTGTGGGGGTTAATACCCAAAACTGCAATTTTTGGTTTTTGAATATTGAAATCTACTTTTAATGATTCGTAAACCGTATTTATTTTTTTCTTAATTAAATCTGGAGTAATATGGTTGGCAATATCCTTTACCGGAACATGGTCTGTTAACAATCCAACCCTTAAGTTTTCGGTTATCATAAACATTAAACTGTCTCCTCCAAGTTCTTTTGCCAAATAATCGGTGTGACCCGGAAATTTAAACTCTTCTGATTGAATATTATGCTTATTTATGGGAGCAGTAACCAGAACATCAATCACATTATTTTTTAAGGCTTTTGTTGCTTCTTGTAAGGATTTAATAGCATAAGCACCTATATTTTGGTCTTCTTTACCAAACTCAATATTTACAGGTTCTTGCCAACAGTTAAAAACATTTACTTTTCCAATGGTTATTTGGTCCAAATTATTTATAACATGAAAATTAATCTCAGATTTAAAATGTGTTTTAAAAAAGTTCATTGCTTTTGATGAAGCAAAAACCACTGGTGTGCAAAATTCCAACATTCTACTGTCTTCAAATGTCTTTAAAATGATTTCACCACCTATGCCATTTAAATCGCCAATGGAAATGCCAACTATTATATTTTCTGCTTCCTTCATTAAAAAATGATAACTTTTGTTTGTAATTTTGATGTTGCAAATTTAACTAAATAAATACATAATAATATGTTTACAGGAATAATTGAAGACATAGGTGTCGTATCGAATTTAAAAGAAGAATTAGGTAATCTTCATGTATCCATTAAAAGTAACATGACTTCAGAATTGAAAATAGACCAAAGTGTGGCACATAATGGTGTTTGTTTAACAGTGGTTTCTATCAATAATGATGAATACACAGTAACGGCTATTAAGGAAACCTTGGATAAAACCAACCTTAATTCCTTGAAGCTTCATGATAAAGTGAATCTGGAACGCGCTATGAAACTAGGGGATAGACTGGATGGCCATATTGTACAAGGTCATGTAGATCAAACCGCCACCTGTACTCATGTTGAAGAAGCCAATGGCAGTTGGGTATTTACTTTTAGTTATGATGCCGCTTTTAATAATATCACTATTGAAAAAGGGTCTATTACCGTAAACGGGGTAAGTTTAACTGTTGTAAATTCAAAAAAAGATACTTTTAGTGTGGCCATCATACCTTACACTTATGGGCATACGAACTTCAATACCTTTACCGTTGGCACGATAGTGAATTTGGAATTTGATGTTTTGGGAAAATATGTAGCGAAACTTGTAGACCTTAACTAGAAAACTGTTTAGTCTTCTTTTTTTAACAATATTTTTTTAACACCATAAAATAAAGCGAAAACAGCACCAAGCAGAACCCCTCCGTCTATAGGAAAACCAAATGGTGGGGGAGGACCAGGTGGCGGTGGTTGTTGTGCCACACACGCAAAACTTATTAATACAAATAAGACTGAGGCTAAAATTCTTTTATTTTGTATTGTCATGGGGTCACAAATGTATGAAAAAAAGCGAGTTAACAAAATAAATGTATTTCAAAGAGATAAAAAACATCTTTAAAGTGTTTAAAAGTATCGATGAAATGCAAATTTTTGTTAAATAATCATTTTTACGGCCTTACCTTTAAACTTGTTTGAGAGTAGCTGACAATAAAAACAATCTTCGGTTTTAATTTACAAAAACAAATATATATATTTTAGTTTAAAACAAAAATTAAAATACTCCTACTTGTATTGAAATTAAATATTTTGGGATTTTAAAAACACATACAAAAAAAGCCTTTCAAAAGAAAGGCTTTACAATTTCTAAAAGTGGTCCCACCTGAACCACTTTTATCCAAAGTTACACATTAACCTGTTTATTACAAAAATTAAATAAACACCCTTAAAACCAAATAAAATAGGAAGTTTAAGAGGATTTCTGTATTGTTTAAGTTTGGATAAATTTCGATAATATTGAATACAGCCGTACAACTACCGTACAATTTTTTTAATTTTGTACTGTAATTAAATTCAATGGCTTCAGTCAACTACTTATATCGCTCCACAAAAGATAGTGCCGAACTTATCTTAAGGCTACTCTATAGAAACAATGAGATAGATTATGTTTATGGTGCCAAATCCGGCATAGAGGTTTCAAAGTACTATTGGACAAAGGAACACAAGAAAAAGAATCCCAAAGACATAGATATAATTGATAGACAAGCCGAGGTTAACGACGCTTTAAATAAACTTAAATCGCATGTCCTTGGTAAGTTTAAAGAGGCTAATCCAGAAGATGTAGATAAAGATTGGCTAAAAACCCAAATAGATTTCTTTCATAATCCACCAAAAGAAACTCCTGCACTGCCTAACGAACTACTAAAATATTTCAAGTATTTTATTAAAGAGAAAACTAACGACTTAGCTAACTCCACTGTTAAAAAATATAATGTAGTCTATAATTTATTAGAACGTTACGAAACAAGCACTAAAAAGAAACTACTTCTTAAGGATGTTGACTTAAGTTTTAAAAAATCATTTGAAGATTACTGCTTTAGTAAAGGTTATGCTCCAAACACGATAACAAGAGCAATACGAGCTATCAAAACTGCTTGTAACCATGCTAGATACAATGGTATTGAAACTAGTTACCAATTAGAAAAATTGAAAACTAAATACACTAAAACAGAAAACATCTATTTAACTTTAGAAGACATTGAGAAATTAAAACTCATCAAAAAAGAAAGACTGACAGACCGGCTGGAGAATGCTAGAGATTGGCTTGTCATAAGCTGCTTTACGGGCCAACGTGTCTCTGATTTTATGCGATTTAATAAAAAGATGCTACGCCAAGAAACTAACAAAGACGGGGAACTAGTAACGTTTATTGAATTTACGCAGCAAAAGACTGGAAAAGAAATGACTATTCCATTAAAACAAGATGTACTTGATATTCTGGATAAAAGAGGGGGAGATTTTCCTCCACCCATTTCAGATCAAAAATATAATTTATATATAAAAGAGGTAGGAGCCATTGCTAAATTGAACGAAAAAGTACTTGGAAGCAAAAAATTAGAGACAGAGCCAGAAAGCGGTATATACCGAAAAGTCACAAAAAAATTTAAAAAGCACGAATTAATAAGCTCCCACATTGGGCGTCGATCATTTGCAACTAATTTTTACGGGCAGATACCCACATCGTTTCTAATATATGTGACAGGCCATAAAACAGAGCAAATGTTCCTAAACTATATTGGTAAAAGCAATAAGGATATTGCTTTAGAATTAACTAAATACTTTTAAGTTATGGATGTAACAAGTAAAGAATATGAAAAAAACTATAATGGAAGAATGTCTTCTTATAAGAATGATTATATAGACAATACCGAAAATTCTTTTTTGGCAATTGAATTAGAAAATTATTCTAATTATTATAATGCTTTAATTAAAATAGCAGATTACTTCAAAAACAAAACAACTAAAGATTTAAGAATAAATTCCACTACAACAGTAGTGATATCTGACTTAAAAGAGGTTAATGAATCAGTATTTAATGAAATTTTTAAAATAGAAAAAACGAAAATATTATTGAATAAAGTATCTACGGATATTGGTTTTGAAGATTATATGATACGAGGGCAAATACCCGGGAAAATAGAAATAGATTTTAAAAAACTTAACAATTACATTACAAGTGCTAAAAGAATAATTGATTTTATAAATGAAAAAAAATCAGGTATTCAAAAGTCGGATGCTCCAGAGAAACAAATTATTAAAAAAGAGACTGAAACAAACATCATATCTGAAAATAAAGAAGGGGCTGTAGATATAGGCGATGATGATTACACAAAATCTACAATTGAAAAATATTTGCAAAATATTGTCGATTATATAATACCCCAAGAACACAAAGTATTAGTTGATGCTTTATATTTTTATTTCACAAAAAATGAATTTCCAAAACTTGAGAAAAAAATTATGTTCAAACGGGTTAACAAAAAAAAGGTTGGTTGGGCGTTAAAGGAGGTATACATGAATCTAAAAACAGATAAATTGAGTGAAGAATATTTACAGTTCGCTAAGGACAATATCAATCTATTTGAAAATGTAAAATCCAATCCTGAAAATTATATGGATTCAAATTTATATAGTTATTTCACGACAAACCCTGATAAATAGGGCATACACCAAATACACTTAATACACTTTTCAATACACTTTAGTCCACCAATAACACTCCTCATAATTGCATTTTAATCTTAAATAATGCAATTATGAAAACAAAAGCAATCTTATTGGAAAGCCTAACAATTGAACAACTTCAACAATTAATTGGCACATCCATTAAAAATGGAATTTCAGAGCTTCACAAGGAGCTTGAAACTAAAAACTACAACGAAGAACTACTTACCAGAGAAGAGACATGCAAGTTCTTAAAAATTGACAGCAGTAGCTTGTGGTCTTGGACCAACAAGGGCAAGGTGAAGGCCTATGGCATAGGTGCAAGACGCTATTATAAGCGTAGTGAATTGTTAGAAAGTCTATCCTTATTAAAAAAATAGGGCAATGGATACATCTAGCAACAACAAATATCTGCAACAAGCGGAAAAGTTAAGAATTACCCACGATCAAGAGTTTATCGAGCCACAAGTTGCCTTAAAGCAAAAAAACTTAAAATCTGATGGCTATACTACTACTGGTACTCGAGGCAACCAGATTGTAATTATTGGCAAGGCCAAAAGCCGAAAATCTTTTTACTTGGGTATTCTTGCCTCGGCTGCTCTAAGTAACGAATTAATATTGGGCACATACAAAGGGGAGTTGCCAAAAGAGCAATCCGCTGTGGCCTATTTTGATACTGAACAAGGGGCGTATCATGTGCAAAAGGCACAAAAACGTATTTGCAGCTTAACCAAGAAGGAAAAACTTGAAAAATTATACCTCTATCATTTACGTGCATTAGAGCCCAGTGAACGTCTAAAGGTTATTGAAGCGGTTATTTATGCTAACGACAATTTAGGAATTGTTTTCATTGATGGCATAAGGGATCTGGTAACATCCATAAATGATGAGGGGCAGGCCACGATGATTTGCAGTAAGCTTTTGAAATGGTCTGAAGAGCGAAACATCCTGATTATAGTGGTATTGCACCAGAACAAAGGGAATGACTTTGCCAGAGGCCATCTAGGCACTGAATTGATAAACAAAGCCGAGCTCGTACTATCGGTAACAAAACAAAACGGGAACGAGGACATTTCAATTGTTAAACCAGAATACTCCAGGGACATAGAACCAGAAACCTTTGCATTTACAATAGTGGATGGATTACCAACGGCTGTAGATGATTTTGTGGAAAATACACCATCCGGCAGCCGAAAGACCAAGTTGGTCGACCTCAAGGACGAGGACAAATTAAGGCTGTTGGGGGATGTTTTTAGCGATGACAATGGCTTCAAGTATAGTGAGCTTAAAAAACAAATAAAGCGGTCTTACAGTACCTTGTTTAAAGAAACTGTAGGCGATAATCAAGCCAAAGATTTTATTACCGAATGTAAATTCAAAAAATGGATAAATCAGGAGAACCCCAAAGGCAAATACAGTTTAACATCTTCCCTGGAACCTCCGTAAATCAGGTTAGTTTATCGGTTTAGTTTAGTGCCTATATATAGGCACATAAACTAATAAACCGTTGATGGTGATTTACTAAACTGGTTTAAACCTTTAAACTGATAAAAATGAAATCACATCTAAATTATAATTTAAAAAGAATCCCAAAAGTTCCTCAGATAATGGAGGTTGGGAAAATCTTAAATGAATTAAAAAAATTTAAAATTAGTAATTATGAAAAAATCCAAAATACAGTGGACAGAGTCCACATGGAATCCCTGGCATGGGTGCAGGAAGGTATCACCTGGATGCCTATACTGTTATATGTACCGTGATAAAGCGATATATGGGCAAAGCCCAACAGCAGTTTTAAGAAGCAAAACAATGTTCAAAGCTCCATTAAAATGGAATGATAGCAAATTAATCTTTACATGCTCTTGGTCGGATTGGTTTATTGAGGATGCTGATAGATGGAGGGATGAAGCTTGGGAAACCATCAAAAGCACACCACATCATACCTACCAAATATTAACAAAACGTCCTGAACGCATTAAGGAACATTTACCTGAACGTTTTGATGAATTAGACAATGTTTGGCTTGGTGTTTCCATTGAAAGTGAAGACCAGATGGGACGGCTTGAGTATCTCAAGGACCTTTCATCCATAACGTTTGCCAGTTTTGAACCACTTTTAGGCCCCATCAAGTGGGATGAGAGAATGGACGGTCTGGACTGGTGCATTATTGGGGGTGAGAGTGGCAATGACACTGGTAAATACCTTTACCGTAAAATGGAACTGGATTGGGCACTCCATCTAATTGAAGGTGCTAAATCCAGTGGTGTGCCTTGTTTTGTAAAGCAATTGGGCACATACCAGTACAAGCAATTAAGCCTTAAAGACAGACATGGTGGCAATTTGGAAGAATTTCCAGAAGGATTTAAAGTGCGTGAGTTTCCTGCGGTTTATTATGATAAACATCTGGTCATGGCATAGAGCTTTCTCTAATTGCAATTTTAAAAAAGGTATCATTTCGATGCCTTTTTTAATTAATATTATTAGATTTTATTCTCCAGTAACGCAATTTACTTATATATTAATCTGCACTACAAAACTTAACTTTTTAAATTACTATCTAAAATTCACTTTATAAGTGACGAAAGAAGGGTATCCCAATAACGCCATTTTTAGCATTTTTAAATGAAATTAAAACTTTAGGTCATAGAAATAATATAGCATTAACTTAATCTCCGGAATCATTTTTAAGCTTATTTATATCCACAGCATATTGATTAAAATAATTATAAATCATGCCCGCTAAAATATAAAACGGTGCCTATTACTAGTAATTCTAACTTTTTAGGTTATAATCTGTAAAATTATTATTCAACGGGAAGATGATTTGTTCAAGCTATTAATAATTTCAAGATATTTTTTATGTGAATACGATTTACGGCTATCGAAGAAACTTTCATCTTCATAATCGGGATGTTTTACATCAATAAAATATTCTTCCGCCCAATCCCTTTTAACTTTAAATTCTACACCATCAATAATTAGAGTGACTGTCATGGTTCCAATCCAAATTTCATTTCCCGGCTCAATTTCATGAAATCTATCTGTCCCTATAACTTCCATTTTTTCTGGAACTATATTAAACTCTATTAAAAAATCATCTTTAATAGCTTCTTCCAGACCTTTAGTGGAGCCCTCTATTAAACCAAATAAATATTGAACTACATGTTTTTTGTATTTTGTATACATTTAAATTCAACCTTACTTTATAAATCCATTATTTCCCAAAAAGTCAATACAATCGTCTTTTGATTTAAATTTGGTTTTATATTTTTCTTTAGACCCCCCTCTTGTATTGCCTTCTTCCCAATTTAGTCCATAAACGTTTAATAAGCTTTTCAAAAACTCACTTGCACAAAACCAGCCATTATCGTCTATATATCCTTCTTTGGTTTTAAATTTAGAATTGATATATAATCCTAAATATTGTGCTGTTTGTTTAGGAATATATGACCTCGTAGTTTCTTGTTGGGCGTCTTTTAATATTTGATTTTTAACAATGTTTTCTTTTTTAATTTTAGATTTATGTGTTGATTTCTTAGACTTGGTTCCATCTGGCCTGTTCCACCCGTTTTCTTCTGGCTTGCTTTGAAAAAATATAAATAACTGGCGCTCCAATTCCCAAGTGGAAAAATTTTCTATTTGATTTTCAGCTTTGATTTGTTCAGCGGCACTTAGCATACTATCCCAATAATATTTTAAGTCATTCCATTTGTTAGTTGTACTATCTTTGTCCATGGTATATTTAGCCATGATTTCATCATATATTGGTAAGGGATTTTCAAAAGCAAAAGCTTTTTGCCAAAACCTTAAATGCTTAGTAATAAAAGATATATTAATGCCCCTTGTTTCGTCACAAAACTTTCTACATGCTTTTGTTATTTCCTCAATCCCGTAATCTTTATTTAAACTTTTTGAAACTAACTCCTTATAATTTGCAAATAGTTTTGATTGAGATTCTTTTGCATATTTAAGGTATCTATCTCTACTAGAATTTCCTCCCCAAAGTTGAATTAAATGAAATAAATCTAATAAACCATTGTCATTTTCAACATCAAAATTGATGAGTGTTTTCATAATTACTGGTTCAATTTCATTGGGAGTTGTTGGACTCACTTCTAAAAAATATTTTTTTACTATTGAACTAAATCCATTATTCCGCATTGAAGTCACTCTTGATTTTACTGTAAAATTATATCCATCTAATTCCTGAAGGTCTCTGCTCCAATTCAAACTAGGTATTGCAAATTCTCCCTTTTGCAAATTTTGGATTCGTGGGTCATTAAGTGGTAATATCATTTCTAATTATTTCAGTTGCGGGTTAATTCATTTAAATGCTCATAAATCATAACCATCGCTAAAGTATCTAACTCACAATACTTTAGTAAGGCTTTTTTAATATTTTCACGTTCCATATCTGACATATCAGTATACTGTGCTAACCCATAGGCAGTCATAGCTGCTCCCCCGTCATTAATGTCCTCAATATCACTAACTCTTTCAAAATTATCATCCCAATTATCAAAAGGCTTTCCCAATGATTTATAAGGGTCAACCACCTTACCGTTTTCAATGTTTAGCCAGACTTTGTCAGGTGTAAAATTGTGTGAGTTGATTCCAATAGCACCAATAGGTTGGGAATATTTATTTCTTATTAATTCACTGGATTCAAAAACAGCCGGAAGAACGGCCTTTATGGAATTACTTCCTTTGGTATGAGGGTTGTAATAATAGTCCTTAATCACTTGACATAAATCTATCATGTCTCGATATCCCGTCCAGCTAAAGAATTCAGGATTGTTAGTTGCATGTGTAATTTGTTGTATGAATACAAACAAATCGTCCTTATCTTCAATATTAGAGTTATAGATTTGCCGCAAAATCTGGCACAATACTGTATTTTCATGATGGGAAAACCTAAAAATACTTCCCTCGTTTTGTTCCAGTACCAGTCTTAACGCCCTTACAAATTCAAAATTTGGAAACTCACCGGGGTTTAAATTAATATATTGATTGGCATGTTCAATTCTACCATCTTCATGATAAATGTGATGGGAAAACTGAAAGGCTATCTGTTCATATGGCTTTTGTCCTGAATAAAAAGGTAAAGCGACAGTTGATGTTTCAAAATCAATAAAGTTTAAAGGGAATTTCCAGGAGACCATTTCGGCCTTTAAGAGCTCTTTGAGGACTTCCGGTTCAAAATCATTTTCAAGTGCCTTATGCTTTTGGATAAGCTGCCTTTCAACCCTCGCCATCTTTCCAGAAGCACCCTTTATTTCACCAAATTCACCATCTTCTATTTCAGTTAACTTAATTTTGACCGTTTCATTTAGCTTTGGCCATCTTCTAAAGTCCCAAATTTCAAATACATTAGGGTCTTTAAAATCATCTTCTTTCCAGCCTAATTTTTTTGAAAAGCATTCTTTAAAACCAGATTTTAAGCCTTGGGTATTTCCATCGGTTTTAAATTCACAGTGCTTACAGATTTGAAAATTTAAATCATAGTTAAAAAAACGGTCTTCTTCATAAGCCTTTGCCAAAACTTGAATGGAGTTTTCAAAGGTGAATTCATTTAATATTCTATACTCACTTGACTCTATTCTCTGGATTATATCTGAAACATCCACTTTCGACAAAACAGATTCTTTTTCAGGATTATCAAGCTTGCTTATTTTTGCTTCTATACCAGTGCGGTTATCAGAAGCTTTTGAAACTCGAAACAGTTGATTTAAACCATCAATAGTAGTAGTCTTGTCCTTATCGGCCAACTTTAAAAATGGAGTAACGATAAAGTCAGGAAAGGCTTTTTCAATGACGTATTTCTGAAAGGCCACATCAAATAAATAGAATTTCCAATCTGTATTGAATTTTACTTCCTTTTTAGGGTTTCCTTGCTGAAATGATTTTGATTTTACCTCTATAAGGTTAATCTGGTTGCCTTTTTTCTCTAGAATATCAACTCTAATAAATAAGTTTTCAAATTGAAAGGCCGCTTCAAAAATGACCACATTTTCATTTTGGAGCAGTTTATTGGTTTCTTCAACCTTATCTTTATAATCATAGGCACCATCGGATTTTTTATCTTCAATTAAGACACCTTCAGGATAATGTAATTTGGCCAGCTCCTCTACTTGAAAGCCACCAGATGCAAGTGCCTCCAAAAATGAATTATCCTGTTTTGTATTGGCATATTCATTCTTATTGGTGTAGTACAATTTATTGGGACATTCAAGCCCCAGTTTGTATCTGGATTTTGTGAGTGCTCTCATACGACTTAAATATACTTGATTTTAAAATATTAGGAGGTTTCTGTTATATGATTTTATTGGTAGGGTCTTCTTGTTCAAGGAAATCTTCTATTTCTAATTTGTGTTCATAGTATATAATCATGATGGACAATGCAAAAGCTGGCAACAGAGCAGATGGAACCGTTTCACTTAGCAACATCATGTCCAAACCTTCCATAACAATTGTATGTACATCCAATTCAGTGATAAAAAACTCAGAATATGATTCAGTGTACCTATTCCATTTGGGCGCCATTTTAACAGCCGTTCCTGGTTTATCCTTACTTGTTGCTAGAAAGTGCCCAAATGTGCTTTCCCACTTTAAAAAATCAATTTTGTTTTTTGGCCGTCTACTCCAGTATTGCCTTTGGTGCCTATAGTAATAGACACCAAGATTATGGACCACGTTCAACTGCTCCATACGGAATTTTAACTGGGAAAACTCTTTAAATAAATTTAAATTATCCTCGGGATTGGTCTCTAGGTTATGATTGAAGTAAGTGGTAAACTCTTCGGCAAAACCTTCATACCTCAAATCAAATAGAATTTGAAAATATGGTATTTTTAATAGAAAAGATGGTCGCAGTGGAAGTTTCATATATGATTAATTATATGCAAATGAATATCTTTAAATGGACATATTACGTCCACGTATTGAATATTCCTTTTAAAAAATAAAAACAAACACTAGCAAAAAGAATTGGCCACAATAAAATAACCAAGTGAGTATTTAAAGTTTGATCGGACGCTTGTTTATCATCAAATATTTCCATTTTATCTAAAACAGAAACACAGTAGTTTATTAATAATCCAATTACAAAATAGACAATAATTAAATTTATAATCATAATATTATTTTTTTACAACATTACCACTTATATTGGACAAATAATGTCCAATTTTCAAAAAATATGAATTCATATCCTAACCTTTCTCGCCTAATTTTAATTATTGATCTATTAAAGAGAAACCGCTTAACAAAAACGAAATTGAAAGAAAGGTTAGAAACTTTTGATATTTCTGTTTCAGAAAAAACTCTGAGAAGAGATTTTAAAATAATCAAAGATCTTGGTTATGATTTAAACCCCAACAATTCACATGTGTTGTCCATTGAAAATGATATTACTCATGAAATAGACATTTTAAACAAGGTTAAAGACAGAATGAACTCTAACAGCTTACATCAGTTTATCACAGATGAGAACACGCTTCAATCTCCTCCAACTATAAGTTCTGTCGTATTGCCAACCATATTAAAATCTATAACAAACCGGATATCCATCAGTTTTGTATATCAAAAATTTAATTCTAACCTCAAAAGCAATCGTCATGTGGCACCATTAGTTTTGAAGGAATATAATGGACAATGGCATTTGCTAGCTTTTGAATTAGATTCTGAAGACCCGACAGCAAAAGTATTCGGCTGTGATAGAATTAATTCATTAAGTACACATGAGCAATTTGCGATTAATTTAATAGATGAAAACAAGCAAAAAATCATTGACTTTAAAAATACTTTGGGAGCTTCTATGCCTTTAAGTGAATGGGAGCCTTCAAAACCATATTTTAAAACTCCAATTACGGAAACTATTATACTAGAGGTAAACAAAGGTTATCTAAACCATCTAAAAAATAACCCAATTCACTATTCTCAAAGAATTACCAATGAAGTAGAAAATGGATTTACTAGAGTATATTTTAAACTTATTCCTAATCTTGAATTAATAAAATTTATACTTGCACAGCAAGGTGATATCAAAATAATTGAGCCAGTGAATTTGAAGAAGTTTATTAGGGAATACTATAAAAACTTGATTTCAGATATTACCTAAAAGCGAAAGTTAACCACTTTTATATAGCTATCTTAGGCAATCAATCTTTAGTATAACTAGTCATCATTTTAATCTAATTTGTCTTCAAATCAAAACAATGATTTCCTTCTTATACTGAATAATTAATATTAACTAAAAAAATTATTTTTTTAGTTTTTCTATAACTTTTTAAGTTAAAGATATAAAGGTACTCCCAGCCACAACCCCACCCAAGCTTTAGCAGGTGGGGGTTGTCCCCCCTTCAATAAAACTGCTATAACTAAAAATCATTTTAATTATGGTTACAGTAAAAGAAATTAAAAAGGCTGAAAATTCAAAAGGAGAAGAATTTTTCATGTTAGTAGTTGAATCTGGAGCTATGGCTGTTAAAAGCAAAAAAACAGGTAGGCTTTATTTTACGGCTAAGAGAGCTTATGTCTCCACCTCCTTCGATGAGAAAACAGCATCATCATTAATAGGGATGGAATTTGAAGGCACCATTAGAAAAGTAGAAACAGATCCTTATGAATACACCATTGAAGAAACTGGTGAGATTATAGAAATGAGTCATCGCTGGGAATATGTAGATCCAGCATTAGAAATGCAAGAACAGTTGGTTGAAGAAGCTGCTGTGATTTAACCACCTGCACTTTCGACATTTTCAACACTTTTAAAGAGTTTACCGCTAATACGTGGTAAGCTCTTTTTTATTACTAAAACAACATATATATGTTTAAACAAAGAAAATACATCATGCAATTACAACAAACAAAACGGCACAACGTAAAACTACGTTTAGGGATATCTGGTGCCTCAGGATTTGGTAAAACCTATTCTGCCCTTCAATTAGCCTATGGTATGACCAATGATTGGTCAAAAATAGCTGTCATAGATACAGAGAATGCATCAGCTAGCCTATATGCTGATTTAGGTGACTTCAACGTATTGAACCTAAATCCGCCATACAGCCCAGAACGGTATATAAAAGCTATAAACATCTGTGAAGAAGCTAATATGGAAATTTTAGTTTTAGATTCCGTAAGCCATGAATGGCAAGGTGATGATGGCTGTCTGCAAATTCACGAACAATTGGGTGGTAGATTTCAGGATTGGGCCAAGGTTAAACCAAGGCACCAGAAATTCATAGACAGAATACTCAGCAGTAGATGCCACATCATCACTACGGCAAGGCGTAAAACGGATTATTCTCTGGATGTAGGATCGAACGGCAAATCCAAGGTGGTCAAGCACGGCACCAAGGAGATAACCAGTGAGGGCTTTGAATACGAGCTAACGCTGAATTTTGAGCTCATCAACGAGAATCATCTGTGCAAGGTCAGTAAGGACCGGACCAACCTTTTCCAGGGAAAACCTGAATTTATTATTGACACTGAAGTGGGCAAACAATTAAAGGCTTGGTGCCATCAAGGGATTTCTCTGGAGAATGTACTGCAAGAAATAAGAAACATCACAACAGTAGAAGGCTTGAGGCATTTGTACCATAAACATCGTGCTATACAAAAGGAAATATTGCCCCCTATTCTAGAGAGAAAATCTGAAATAATGAATATCGTACAGATTGTCGACAGCAAACAAATCATTAACCCAAAAACAATAGAAAATAATGGAATTGAAACTACCAACACAGCAAGTGGTGAGTAACCACGAGATAGAATCAACATCTATTTCAAATAACAACAGATTTATAGAAGCCAATACAAAACAGGTAAGTTTATCACATCTTAAACAGGATTGTACAATTCCTGTTTTTGCCAAAGATAACGAAACCACCATACCGCATTTTGAATTCATAGATGCGGTAAGAACCACAGCCCAACAATTGTTTCCAGAAGGAACGGTTATGATGCCTAACATAAGAACTAGTCATGTTATTAAAGGACGTATTCCTTCTGCAATAGGTAAACCAGCAAAAGAGCTATTAGAACATGAAAAGACCATATACTACGAACGTCTTGGGTTCATGTTGGAGATACCTCATGTGCACACATACATCAACAACCAGAAGCTCAACCTCACTGTTGGAGGTGTACGGTCTTATTCTGAACAAAACCTGTTCTCAAAAAAGAGCATTGAAAAGTTCAAGGTCTTTATCGGATTCAAGAATATGGTGTGCTGTAATCTGTGTATTGCAACGGATGGTTTAAAGGATGATTTAAGGGTGAGCAGTGTGGAGGAGCTCCAATCAAAAACGCAAGAGTTGTTTTTAAACTACAAACAAGAAGAACATGTTGATGCTATGAGGCAATTACAAGACAATACCATTAACCAGGAGCAGTTTGCCCATTTGGTAGGAAAGATGAAACTTTATCATCATCTAAGCAAGGAACAAAAGCAAGAATTGTTCGATTTGAAGACTACGGATTCACAAATTAATACAATTATCAAAAACTATGTAGAAGACCAGTATTTCGGTGTGGATGATAATGGCTACATCAATCTCTGGAATTTGTACAACCTGTTCACAGAGAGCTCTAAAAGCAACTATATCGACAACTTTTTGAGTAGAAATTGCAATACCTATGAGTTTGTAAATCATCTTAGTGGGGCACTTAAAAACAATGAGGATAACTATTTCCTGAAAAGGCATGATGTAGCCCACTAAACATAATTTATTTTATTAGAAATGAGCAATAAGGAACTGATCGAGCTTTTGAAATTTTGCTCACCACACATCATTTATGTGGTTAATGGACAAAATAGCATAATAAAGCTACATACACCTCTTAAACTTTTAGTATTACAGGATATTGGAGTTTTATCGAAAAACGAAAAAGTATTCTGTACAAAATTAAAAATCACTAAAAGCGGTAGGATTGTGTTTTATATAGAAGGTAAAAACTACCACACATACTATTTTGACATTCTAACAAAATAAATGACAAAGAGCATTATGCTGTATTTTTTGGTTCTATGGAAATAGAACATTTTCTGAGACGGTTTTGGCTCTATAATAATAAAACTACTGAGAAAATTAACCTTGAGGACCACTTACATATCAAAACCTAACCTTATAATTTAATTTTTGTTATATCAAAAAACATAAAAAATTATGTATAATTTTTAAAGTTAGGTTTTATATGTTGGTGGCTTATTGAAACGGTAATTTAAATCTCAACTAATACTTATTTCAGATTCGTTTTATTAAACCACATATTTATACAATGATCAACAACAAAACTATTCAAAGTACCACCACTGCACACTCTGAAGATAACCCAACCTATATCTTCATTTCTTTCAACCAACTCATGTAGTTTTTTTTCATAAACTTCGTAATCCATATCAATTTCATCATCATTCAAGCCAAATAGTAGTCTTGCATCATCAGAAATAACCTCAAATACACCTTCGTCTTGAACAAAACAAAATTGCATCGCTGGTGACGGGATGAATTCTTCTTCACTCAGTATTTGATGTCCCGTGGCTGGACAGTAAAGGGGATAACCGTCATGTAAATCTATTTTTACAATTTGCATTTGATGTTAAATTTATATTTAATTAAATTTTATAGGCATTGAAAGGTAATAATTATAATAGTCAATTAATAATCCATCTTTGAATATCCCTGGCAAGCTCAAAATATTTGTTTTTTGAACCTGCCAATTTTGATCCATAAATAGTTTTAAATTCTTGATATACAATAGCCTGTACATCTTCTATAGTTTGATTTTCTTTTAATTGTGAAATAATTATTTCGGCTTCTGACTGATATTGATCTTTAATATTAATAATTTTTATTAAACCCATCGGGTCGTGTTTATCAATCATGTCATTGAGTTTCTTTAATTTATTATCATTTTTTTCGATTAGAAAATCACTGTCATCATTCAGAGCTTTAAAACTAGCTTCAAGTTCATCAGCTTTTCTTTCCATCCATTCTGATAGGCTTTCTATTTTATTAATACCCAATGCTACTAGTTGTGTATTTATGTCTTTAATGAATTTTTCATTTGCTTTTTGCTTAATAGAACCTACGATGTGCTCAAAAACACCTTTATTTGAACTTCTAACTTCAAAACTATCATTCCCTTTTTTAAACAACAAAGAATCTTCAGTTCTACCAATATTAAAATTTATATTTAAAAAAGTGTGGTTGCCAAACCCACCATAATGATAATCAAATATAATTGGATACTTATGATTTCTATTAAACAATCCATTAGATTGCCTTTCAATTTTTAACCTTGCTTTTTTATACAGTTCGGCATTGTTATATACATTGGTTTCATAATGTACCGAATCATCATTTTCAATGATATAAATTATAAGCCCTCCTGTGTTGCCCATTGCTCCACCTTCAGCATATTCCACATAAATAATGTTGTCCATGATGAACTTATTTAATATTTCTTCTGTTAATTCTTTTCTGTACATTTTTATTTTTTAATTAGGTTCTTGCATATCTACCAGTTTGAAAAATCGGTAAGATTAATTTCTTCACCATCAGTACGTCTTACTATTTTGATAACTCCAAGACCAGTAGGTTGAAATATAAATTCATATTGAAACTCTTGACCCCAAACATCTACCGTTTCAAGTTCTGTAAGTTGCTTTTTCCAATTATAGAATTTGTTTAGTTCTTGCTTGTTTAATTTAAACTTCATTAGTCGTTAATTTTTATTAATTCTTGATATAATTTCTCGAATTCAATTTCCCTTATCTCAATATCATCAGTCCAGGCATAAGAATAGCCTTTTGGTTTGTTTACTCTCATAATCTCACAGCAGTCTGAATTATATGGCAACCCTAAATAATGGCTTAATTCTCTAAATAAAGTTGCTTTTAAAATTCCGTAATCTAACAGGCACAACTTGGATAATAGAATCAATTTACGTTCTCTGTCAATTTTACCAAGATTAAAACCGGATAGTTCTTGTGGTGTATTAGATTCCGGTTCAATTAAAATCCAACGGATCTCATCAAGCCTATTTTCCAATTCTATGTCATGTTTTAAGACACTAAATCTATATTCTTCAAAAAACTCAGCCACCAAAGAGTCATTAAGTATAAATCCTTTAAAAGTTTCATTTTTATTTTTTAGTAAACTTTTTAATATTATCGGTTTAACCTGTGATGATAGGTTTGAATGAAGTAAAAAGCTAAGTATAAAAACTATATAGTATTTCATTTGTTAGAGTTTAATTTATTAATGCAATGTCTATATGTTATTAAGGTTTCTGATTTAACAGACTCTATTTTTTTGCCTCTAAAATTTAAAGCGATTAGGAGCAGCTCAATACTATTCAAATATTCCACATCACCTATAATGAACTTTAGTTCATCAATGTTTAACTTTTCTGCATGAATGCTGTATTCCTGGGTCATCCCTATTTCTTTTTCAATTAAAAATAAACTACTATTTAAGTTTATTTTTAATAATTTTTTTATCACATTAAACAACGGAAATAACGTTTCTTGCTCAACTAAGTCTTTTATTTTAAATGTCTGAAGACGTTTTCTTCCTTTTTTTATTTCAATTATATCTCTTCCGTTATGAATTAAACCACCAAATGAATTTAAAATATTGATTCTTTTTAAATCTTCAATAGACTGAAACTTTTCTATTTTAAGTAATTTAAAAAACCTAATATCTAAAAGAGCCTCCTCTAGTGGTTGGTTCAACCTTTTTGCTGTTTCAAAAAAGTGGTCTTCAAAATCTGACTCTATTAGTAAATTATATACTTGAAGTGATTCTCCGTAAAGCCTGATTTTAATAGTATTGTCATTCATTGGTCTTCAACCTAAGCCTAAACATGATATGATTTTTCAACTTGAAAAAATAAATCAAGAGACTTTTTATCCTTTATAAAAACATTTCTCACCGCTCCCTTAATTGGATCTGAGATAATCCCGGCATCATATAGTTCATCAATAATTTGACTTACTTTTTCAAAATCTACACCCAATTCATACATTAAATTCGATATGGATACTACCTGTTTAACAACAACTATTGTTGCGGCTTTTTTAAATAGGTTACTACGTTGAGAATGGAATGTTTTAGGCCGATCAGCAATTATTTGTTCTATTCTGTTGTTTTTAAAGTTATCCGTTTTGAGAACTTCAGCTATTCGCTTTTCTCTTTTCTTCTTTTTATTTACAACTACTTTATAAATGAACTTAAAAAAGTCTATAAGTAATATAAGAACTATTGAAATTAAGTTACAAACTAATCCAACAAATAGGCCTATTGCAGCTAAATCAGCCGCCAAATTACTTGGTTTATACTTAATTTCGGCAGACTTTACTGATCTTACCCAATGCTCTGCTTCCAAATCATATCTTAACCTAGTGGTAGCAGAATTATCATTAGGCCTCCATAAATAATTCTGTCTTTGTCCTTGTGTTGGCATGTATTAAACTTTTAAAATTAAACTGGAATTAAATTTGTGCCCTCCCAAAACTTTTCAGTGTATCATAACAACCTTCTTTGAGAGGGCATAACAAAATGCTCTTTCGGTTATGCAGCATCAGTATTGACATACATGGAACTATTCTCAACATTAGTTAGCTGATTGCGCCATTCTCTTTCTCCGGAACAGATGATTTTAATACCTGTAAACCCTAATGTATTTCTTTCATCATCAACGGGATAATTACTAATTAACAAGCCATACTCGTACTGGTTTTTCTTAAAGAAAATGCTGCCAAAATCACTATCCAAGGAACAATCCCAGTTCCGGTAAACACGGTTACTGTTATTGTTATAGCTAGAAGCAATACGTACAGTAACGCCTTTCTGCTTAAATCTAGTCCCTTTGGTAGAAACATTGTAGAACACCGAATTAAAATAATCTAATAGTCGCTCATAGGCTTCATCATCAATGAAACCAAGAGCATTTCTACCTTCCTCTGTGATAAGTATATCATAGCTTATTTCTTCAATACTCGTAATTGGAGTAAAAACACCTTCAACCTGGTGTCTTTGGAATTTTGTATGAGTACTTAAGCCCCTAACATTATTGTTAAACAATTCATTTCGCCAGGTATCATCTGCAAATATCTCCCAATCCTGCTCAAATTGAGCATAGTGTTGTAGTAAGCTCAAACTTGCCATAAGTCTGATACTCCTATTATTATGATACCCACAAAATCTACCGGTGATACCTTGTGCACCATTAGCAAGTTGTCGGTCTCTGGGCTCTATTCCAAAACGAATCTTTTCTTTCAAAATTCCTAAATCCTTACCAGCTGTAAGAGCCTGAACTACAATTAATATAACACGCTGCCCTCTTCTGTTAATAAGGTCTTTAACTTCTTTTAGGCCTTCGTTAATACCAAAATCACAAGCAGAATCCGAACCAATTACGATAACGGAACACTGCCTTTTGTAATCGTTTCTTAATAATCTTCTGAGTTCTAATGCCCTATTAGTATTAGACTCTCTAATAACTCCTAACCCATTTTCAAAAGTATTAAGGTATTCTACATAAGAAACTACGGTTGGATGTAATGAATAAATTACATCCTCTCCACTACCCTGTGATTGTAAAGGTCTAAACCCTTCCGGTAAATCCTCAATCAAACCATCTGCTAACATTTCTGTAATACCATAATACTCAGGTGGTCTCACACCAACAACAACATCTATATCGGCATCCCCTGAGTATTGGGCATCTAAAATGTCATAAGGTGTGGCACTAACAGCTAGCAATCTAATGTCAGGGATACGTCTTCTTAATTCACTAAAAAATGCGATTTGAAAACTAGATTCCTCACCACAACCATATTGGTCCTCATCACGAATAATCAGTTGAACATCAAAGTCATTAACTACTTTATGAGGATTAGGATGGTTAAAAAAGTCACTCATCTTCATAACTTTTATTTTTGAAGCATTCATTTCTCCTGTCGAAATATCATAAAATTCCTGGTGAAGTACTCTACAATTCTGATCATATAAATCTGTATCACGCATACTGGTTACAAATAGTATAGACTCATAATTATGAATAAAGCCAAGAGCAGGTAACACGTAGTTACATAAAAAGTAAACCGTTCCTGATTTTCCACTTTGCATAGAGGCTACAAATGCCATGTTTTGATTTCCTTCCTTAATAGAAAGACCAATTCTAAGTGCATTAATAATTTGATTAGGAAAAATTCCAGTGCGTCTAGAATTATTGAGGGTATCAACAATATTATCCTCTAAAGATTGAGGCGCGTCTAGCTGTTGTAAAAGCGTTTGGATTTCAGAATCCCAAAAATTTTGATATGCAGTCATACTATCAGATTTAAAAGTTACACTGCAATATTAGTTAATAATTATGCATAGTAATTGCATAGTAATTTTAAACTCTTCTTTTAAGCTACTACTGCATTATTATTTATCAAATCAATGATTTTAACAATTTTTGTTACGTCTGCATCATTTTCAAAAACACCTATTAAGCCTTGATCGTTAAGATCTGTAAAAGGTGGCTCGAATAGCATTGCTTTATCTATTGTGCCATTTTTAGTGAGATAAGACATTATTGTCCTGATAAAAGTGATCTGATCTGCCCTTAAATTTCCTGTCTGCAAGAATTCTGCAAATGCTTCGTTTACTGTCTGCTCATTTAAGCCTGTTATGCTTCTAATAAAAGCTCCTAATGGTTGTTCGCCATATTGTTTTACAAATTCTTCTTTAGTGCCAGCCACACTATCTGTAAACAGTATTTTTTCTAACGCATTAAGCTCATCCTTAGTAATAGCTATATTATTAGAAAGTTTGTGTATTGTTAAATGATGTTTGTTTTTACGAATGTAACTTTCTACCCTATCCTTGTATGATTGTAAACTCACATAAGTATTTACCGGTTCCCTAGCGGTAATGTTTTCTAAATCTATTTCATCCTCGAAATGTGTGTAAACTGGTTCTTGCTTTTCAACTTCAAGATATTTTATTAATTCCCGAAGTGCTACCCTTAATTCTTCTAACTTTTTAACATTAATAGTGTTCCAGTATTGTTCAGTCTGAATCTCTTTAATTAGTGGCATGTGCACTGCCACCTGTGGTATGTTATCTTTTTTTTGAAGTGCCGTCGCTGTTCTGAAAATCTTACTCATGTATTTGCCTGTATTACCAGACTCACTCAACAATAGTATTTGATAAATAAGCACCAGCATATCAAATCGTCTAGCGAGCTCATCATCATCTTTAGTTGCCGGCTGTAAATGCGATAAATGTGTTTTGATTTCCTGCACATCACTTTTAGACAGATTTAGCCATTTGGATTTGTTGCTGTGTTCCTTAACGTACCTTAACTGCTTGCGAACTACAAATCTATTTTCATCCAAATTCTTGATACTAGCATGAAGCTCATCCAAATATTTATCTCTAATCTCTATTTGCTCTTCTGTCTTATCTGGAATATCTGCAACCAATTGTGTGACCTTCAGTTTGGCTTCAAAGATTTGTTGTAATAGAGGCTTAACGTTAGAAGTATTGGCACCATCTGGATACTCATCAAAAAACTCGAAGTTTTGGCAATAATCGAAGATTAAAAATTCCTTTTTATCTTCATTTGGACCAAATAGATCAGGACACAATCTAGTACCTCTACCAATCATCTGCCAGAATTTAGAAGCACTTTTTACCAATTTAAAGAACACCAAATTAACTACTCTTGGTGCATCCACACCTGTATCCATCATATCAACCGAAACTGCTATTTGAGGATCTTGTTCCTGATAAGGATCGGCAAATTTTTCAAGTAAATCCTGTGCTTTTGTTTCATAGTTATCGATGATCCTTAAAAACTTACCTCCATATTCCGGATAATTCTTATTAAAGCGTTCTTCAATAAATACTGCATGTTTATGATTCTTAGCAAAAATGATGGTCTTACCCAGTTTGTCTCCACCACTAACCTTAATACCGTTTTCCATAAGGTGCTCTAGCACTTTATCAACTGTATCTGTATTAAATAGCCACTTATTAAGTGCTCCACTGCTAATAGTATCCGGTGCTTCTTCATTTGTGGGATCACCAAACTTTTCTTCATATTCCAGTTTTTCGGCTTCTGATAGCTCATGGTATTTAATGCCCTCTCTTTGAAATTTTAAAGGCACACTAATGGCTTTTGGTGGCACTAGAAAACCATCATTCACCGCTTTATCCAATTCATAAGCAAATGTTGGATTGTCATCTTCAATACCAAATAACCCATAGGTGTTACGATCAATATCCTTTTTAGGTGTTGCCGTTAATCCTAATAGCATCGCATCAAAATATTCAAAAATCGCTCTGTATTTTTGATAGACTGACCGGTGGGCTTCATCAATAATGATCAAATCGAAATGACCTACTCCATAGAAGCGTTGATCGTCTGTTTTAACTTTGTCTATTTTATTGATGATGGTTGGATATGTTGAAAACACCAGCCTTGTATTATTATCCTCTTTTTCTTTTGTTAAATCTATCGCTGAAAGTTCTGGCAAATGTTCCCTGAAGGCGTTTTTAGCTTGAGACACTAAAGCATTCCTATCTGCTAGGAATAAAATGCGTTTTGCCCAATTGCATTTGGTAAGCATATCTACAATAGCTGTAGCTGTTCTAGTCTTACCAGATCCTGTAGCCATTACTAACAAACTTTCCCTTCTAGCACCTCTCAATTTGCCATCTGGAGTATCTGTGACTAAGTTTTCTGCTACTCGTTGTATGGATTCCAGTTGATAATCACGCCCTGCAATATTGGTATTAACCTTAAATTTTCTAGGGTCTTTTCTAGTTGTTCTTCTATCGACCAATAATTGTAGTTCATCTTGCGTGTAAAACCCTTGTATTTCCCTATCGGTGTAAAAAGTATCATCCCAAATAAAGGTTTCAAATCCGTTAGTGTAGAAAATAACAGGCCTTTGAGCATGCATTTTTTCTAAGCAATCGGCATAGAGTTCTGCTTGATGTCTTCCTTTCCTGGCATCAGCCATGGTTTTTTTAGCCTCCACCACTGCTAACGGTTTACCATCTTTGCCCCATAGAACGTAATCAACGTATCCTATACCTGATGGATTAGTACTGATTGGCATGCCGGTTACCTCATATTCTAGATCTCTACCATCTGTTAAGTTTTCCCAACCAGCTTCTTTAAGCAATACATCAATGTAGAGTTTACGAGTAACAGATTCTGGTATTAAGATTGGTATTGCCTTTTCAGAATCTTTAGCCTTTTCACGCTTTACTCTACGCTCTTTATTAGCTATTTGCTGAGCTTCCAACTGCTTTTTAAGCAACTCAATTTCGTTAGCTTGCTCTTCCAGTTTTTTACGCTCTAACAGCTCCTTTTCTCTTTTCTGGAGTAACTGTTGTTCTAAGATTTGCAGTTCCTTTAGCGTAGTTTTGTGTTTATTACCATCTGGTATGAGCCCCATGTTAAATGTTGGGATCTTAATCTCTTCCTCACTGTAGTACAATCCTAAAAAACTTAAAAATCGAAAGAGGTTTTTAATACTGGCTATGGATTGATCATGCGTTATAGCTTTACCATGTGCACCAGCATTTCCATTTAAACGAATAAGGTTAATTTCCCTAAACATGGAGGGTTTTATAATATCCCTAAAACATTGTGCATGTATTAAGCTGGATAGCTTGGTATCATAAGGCCATTCCAGATCTACATCATTATCATAGAGCCAGTGCATTGTCTTCTCTAAAGCACTGCGAGCAATAAGCACACTGGCTTTAGGTGAAGTTAAAGTAAGCTGTTCAGCTTCTTTAGCTTCCTTAAAAATGGCCGGCCATTGTTTATGTAGAAATTGGAAGTTGCTCATTCCTAGTATTCACTAAGTTTTTCTAACAGAGTTTTAATTTGTTTATCTAAATCAACTTTTTCAATTATACCATAACCCCCTAAATCATCTAAAAAAGCTTTTATTTCAGCAACACTTTCATTAAAAGTTTTATGTGCAAACTTTTTAAGTATTTCTGTGCCATTTTGAATTAAATACCCGATGAACAGGTCTTCATCTTTAAAGTATAATAATGTTAAAGGTTCTCTTTTGTCCTCAAATATTACTGTAAGTTTTTTTACCATTTTTATTAATTTAATTTGTTAATTTTCCTTTAAATGCCTTTTGTAACAGGCTGTTAAACAAATAATCTGCTTTATCGAATTCTTGTTGGACTAATGCTTTTTGGGCTTCTATTGATTTAACTCTTTCTGTGAAGATCTTTTGCAATTGTAAATCTGGACATATTATCAACATGGCTCTTAAATCTTTAAGGTTTAATCCTCTGAGTGTCGCTCCTTTTGCCTTGCCATCAACAAATGTTCTAAATCTATTATTGCTAAACAAATAGTAAAGATACTCAAGAGTACAATTACTCGAGTTATCCAACCAAATTGGCACCACCCCTCTAGTTACATTTGCTCCTTTAAGCTCTTTATCAGCTATCGCTACTAATCCAATAGTGCCTCTTACAGTTACTAGTAATTCCCCTCCTTGAAGCTTCGTCCTATCAAATTGATTAGCTATTTCTATTGCAACTTTTTTAAGACCATTAGATTTAAGAGTTTTCATTGTAAAATCAACGGGTCTCACAACAGGAATCCCTTCTTCAAGATCTTCTCCAGGCTGGACAATACCATACGCCATTGGACATTTTTCACTTACAATTTGTTCCATTGCTAGTTGTTCCCAACCCTTCGGATTAGTCACAGGATCTCCAAACATATCTAGAAACAGGGATTGTGTAAGGGCATCATACTTTTCTATTAGAGCTTTTGTTTTTTGCCTGTAGCCATCTGCGGTATCTAATATTTTTGCTATTTGTTTTTGTTGGTCTAGTGGTGGTAGAGGGATTTTAAGATTCCTTAGAATTTTAAGTGAAACAAATTTCTGAGTTCCCCCTTTCATAGCTTTTTCTATCTGCCTATTTATGACAAATGAATTCAATAAGTGCAAAAAATATTTATTATGGAGTCGAGTATCATTAAATTTAAACAAGGCTACATTTTTAATGGCGTAGTTAGGTTCTTCATCAACTAGGGCATAATTGCCAATTGAACCAATCATGGAGTACAATATGTCGCCTTTATCTACTTTTGATCTTTTATTAATGGCTACGTAATCATCCTCAGAAATTAAACTTACATCACTAAAATCAATTATTCCTTGTTTTAAATTTTTAGAAGTTATGAGCGGATAGCCCATATCTATGTATTTTGGGCTATCATGTGTGCCATCTCGAATATCTAGTACTTCATTTGATATTACTTGTTCCCAACTCATTGTAACATCTTCTTTAAAGCATTTAAAGCTTCATTACGTTCTTTATCTAAAGCTTCAATATCACTAATAATTACAGAAGGTGAATCATATTCTATTTCTTCATAGACAATCTCCTTATAGCGGGTTATAGATAGATCCCAATCGTTTTGCTTAATCTCATCAAAAGGCACTAAAAAGCTTTTTTCGGTTCTTGCTCTAGATAATTCATCCTCCATAGAATGGTATCTAGATAGTATTTCTGGAATATCATTGTCCTTAACTGGTGAACGCTTATCATCTAAACTGTAACCATCTGCTTGCATATCATAGAACCAAACATTATCTGTGCCTCCTGTTCCTGTTTTGGTAAAGAATAGCACCGCTGTACTTACACCTGCATAAGGTTTAAACACACCACTAGGCATAGAAATAACAGCATCGAGCTTATGATTTTCAATAATTTCTTGTCGTATTTGTTTATGGGCGCCAGAGCTACCAAACAGCACACCATCTGGCACAATTACAGCACATCTACCACCTGATTTTAGCATACGTAGCATTAGTGCTAAGAAGAGTAATTCGGTCTTTTTAGACTTTACCATTTTAAGTACTGAGCCTTCAACGACATCATAATCTAAAGCTCCTTTAAATGGTGGATTGGCTAATATGAGTGAATATTGATTTCTAATATGTGCTAAGCTTTCACCAAGCGCATTGTCCTTGATCAAATTTGGGCTTTCAATACCATGCAACTGTAAATTCATAGCACCAATTCGCACCATGGTGTCATCTATTTCAATACCATTAAACATCTTATCATTAAAATGTTTTCTAAAATCCTTATCTAAGAACCAATCGTTATGGTTATCTCTGTAATACTCGCTTGCAGTTACTAAAAATCCAGCTGTTCCAGCGGAAGGGTCACAGATGATATCATCTTTTTTAGGTTGTACCATATCGACCATCATACGAATGATATGACGTGGTGTTCTAAACTGTCCGTTAGTACCTGCCGAAGCTATTTTAGACAACATGTACTCGTACAAATCACCTTTAGTATCTCTATCTTTCATATCAATAGCATCAATAAGCTGTACTACCTGATCAAGCAACTTAGGTGTAGCTATAATAAAATTGGCATTTTTCATAAAATCTGCGAAGATGCCTGCAATGTGTCCCACTTGTTTCATATGATCAAACACCGTCATATTATCTACCATAGGCTTAGTAAATAACTCGAACATACTTTGCGGATCTTTGTTTTTAAATGAGCTCCAACGCAGTTCTTTTTGTGCAGGTGTAAATAATTCATTCTTAACAGGAATACCTACTGTATTGGCTTTCTTTTCTTCTAAGAGTTGTCTTTCGTCTAATCTTCTAATGAATAGTAGGTAGGTGAATTGTTCTATTACGGTTAGTGGGTTAGATATGCCTCCAGACCAGAAGGTCTCCCATATTTTGTCTACTTGTGATTTGAGTTCGCCTGTTATCATGTAAAATTATTATTTTTGAGCTGTAAGTAATTGCCTATAAATTTAAGCGTTTCTAGTTTAAAAACATTAGCTTTCTATACTGATATTATAAATTATATCGTGTTTTACATCTTTTATAATTTCAAAAGGATTATTATCATAGGTCATTTCATCAGACTTTAAATACTCCTTGGGTTTAAATCAATGGGCTATTCCGCCGTCAATTCTTATTTGAAAAGAAACTTCTTTGGATTTAAAATCGAAATACCTGTAGTGTGGAAGTATTTGTTCTTCTTCTGCATTTAAATCAAAAGATAAAGATTTTGAAAGCTTCTCTAAGTTATGCTTATAGTCTAATAAGTTTTGGTAATTATGAATGATGTAATAAGGTCTACCATCATGAGAAGAAAGATTATTTCTAATAAGTAAAGATTGAAAATAGCTCACTTTATCTGTTTATGGTTTCCTTAGTTCATCAAACTTTTTTTGCATTGTGGGATTATTATACGTCAGTTTCTTTATGGTTAAATCCTCAGCTTTATCATTTGCCAAGCGTAGGTTCCGCTCAGAAGATGTTAATGCTTCTTTAATTTTATTCAAGTGTAAAATACTTTTATCTATCTCTATAATGGCTTCGCCAAACTGCCTTTTTGCAAGGTCGAAATTTCGAGCGAAACCTGTTTTAAAGGTTTCAATTTTCTCCTCAAAATTGGTAATATCAACATTCTGATTTCGAACGATATTCAATTCAGCTTTATACTCGAGAGATTTCATTCCGGCATTGCGTAATAAAGTAATCATGGGGATAAAAAACTGTGGACGGATGACATACATTTTTTCGTACTTGTAAGATACGTCTACAATACCGGTGTTATAAAATTCATTGTCCGCTTCTAATGCAGAAACTAGTACGGCATATTCGCAACCTTTAACCTTTCTGTCCTTATCAAGTTTGGCGAAAAAGTCCTCATTCTTCTTCTTAGTGGCCGTTTGGTCATTTTCGTTTTTCATTTCGAACATAATGGACACAATTTCATTGCCGGCATGGTCCATTTCCTTAAAAATGTAATCACCCTTAGACCCGCCAGAGGCATCATTATCTTTTTCAAAGTAAGCTCCTTGGAAGGCTGTTGCTCTAAGTTTATTGAACTCAATTTCACAATGCTGTTCAAGTGTTTCACCCAACATTTTGGTAGAAAGCCTTTGCTTGTAATCTTTTAAACGCTCAATTTCTTCATCGCGATATTTAATCACTTGATCTTTAGACTCCAATGCTCTTTTAAAATCGGCTTCTAGAGACCTTTCCAGATTTTCTTTTTCAGCTTCGTTTAATTTTAAATCGTTGGCCAATTGATCCCTTTCCTTCTCAATATCTTTTAATGCTTTGGAAAGTTCTAGCTCTTTTTGGGATTCTACATTCTCCAATTTAGACTGCAAGGAGCGAATTACATCTTGTTTTTTAGAAAGCTCAGTAATTAGTTCTGATTTACTACTATGCTTTAAAGCATCGATTTCCTTTTCCTTTTCAGCCAATTGTTTTTGGAATAAATTTGATAATTCAGACTCCTTTAATTGCAAAGCTGTTACCTTTTCTTTTTCTACTAGGGCTAATCTATTTTCTAAATCAGCCTGAAACTCTCGGTCACGAACTTGTTTTACGATATTGCCATATATAGCATCATCTACTTTAAAAACTTCTCTACAATTTGGACATTTAACGGTATTATCACTACTCATAACTAACAATTTAAAAGGTTACAATGCAAAACTAGTATTTTAATACGCATAGTATTTGCATAATTATAATTTGGTAATATTTTGAGCCTTAGAATTATCATCAATTGTAAATTTTATTGTATCACCGGCAACAAGATTTAGTGAGGTCACAAAGCGGGGGTGCACACCTATGCTTACAGTATTTATGTAAACTGTACCCCATCCATTAGGTTGTATTTCATAAATTTCAGTTATTTCATAATCCTCCTCGTTAATATCAATTTCAATTTCTTCCCAGAATGATTTGTTCTTTTCGACATCTCCATTCTCCTTAATATAACTATCAAACCAGATAAGTACATCCATTAATTGTAAAGCCAATGAATATAGTAGATAGGGTGTATTCACTTTATTACGATATGCCTGAATGTTAACGGTTTCAGTACTTGAAAGAGTAGTTGTATGAGAAGCTGCACCGGTTATAAATATAATATTTTTGACATTTTCGGATATGATTTTTGGAAAATGGGTCTTAGTACATCTCACTTTTAAATGCTTTGTGTCTTTCCCAGATAGAAATAGTGATGATTCAGAAAGGTTAACTCCATCAGCCCCTTTTTGTACACAATAATCGTGTAACAAACCTACTGCGTTGGTCATTCTAAAAAGAATTTCTAGTATTTTTCTCAAAGATGTAAAATCATCAGAAAAATTAAAATCTAAACCCCTCATGCCTTTAAAAATTGCCATAAATGTATCTCTTGACTTATCTGGATAATTTTCTAAAATGTCAAAAAGTTTTTGGTTTTCATGCTTGATTTGAAGATCTATTTGTTGATCAGCTTCTATTTTTATGTTTTTCAACAATTCCTGAACATCATCCGGATTCTTCTTATTGTAACACCTTAATTGAAACGCTTCAAGGATTGGGTTAGTAACATCTGTAAAATGAGTCTGGCCAGACAGCACAAAATATGGAAATACTTTCTTTGGAACCAATTCATTTAATTTTTTAAGTGCAGATCCCAAACCAGCTGGATTTGGGGTTTGAGAAGTTTCATCTTCAAAAAACAAAGCATCTAATAAAACAGCATCATAAAAATTAATATTTGTTGTTAAAGCACTGAAGCCCTCTTTAAAATTACTATATCCATGAAGAATAATTTCTTGGTTTTCAGCTAGTAAAATAAAAGTCAAGAGAGCATCATCATCATGCTCATCGTCAATCCAAAGTATATTATATTTTTTACTCATATATTTTGACTAATTGGTAAAATAAATGTGACCATCGAGCTGTATTCAGAGTTAGTCATTTGAGGTTCAATATTTAGGGAATCCCTACCATTATTATGTGCTTTCAGAATTTCATTAACCTCATAACCTCCAAGCCCTCTGTTGCGACTCTGGCCAGCAGAAAAGTTTTTTCTTTTATAATCGTCCAAATTAAAATCATTTGGAAAAGCCCTACCGGTATTAAAGAATCGGACTTCGACATAAGACTTTTTTTCATCAATGTCATAATTATTAGCAAGCGCTTCCTCCCTGCTGCTTGTAAAAGGCAATACTTCAATAGTTATCTTATTTCGTTGGTCTTTTTTTGTAAAAGCATGTCGATTTGCGTTATCCATTAAATTCGCCAGAACAATCTTTAACTTTTGATAATTTGCCTTTATAAGTACATTATTATCCATCAACTGTTTAATATCATCATGAATATCAAGTTCTAGGCTAATATTACCATTTAAACTCTTCTTTTCATCCTTAACAAATTCTTTTAAAAACTTCAAAAGGTTCAAATCTGTTAAATCAAAATTTGAAATGCTCACCAGAGCAGTATTTTTATCCGTAAGTTCTTGTATATATTTAATATTTTTTGAAATAGACTCAAATGCATCTGCAAGAGTGAATCCTCTTTTTTGACTAATTATATACTCTTTCCATTTAGGATCAAGATTTGATAACCCTGATTGAATAATTTCTAGTGAAGATCCAATACTTAAAAGCGGCTTACCTAGAACATGACTTAACGACGTGGAGCTTTCGGTATCTTCTTTTCTAATACCACGTAATAAATTTTGTTTTTCAAGTTCAATTTCTTGAAATTTACTGGACAGATCCTTGACAGCACTTACTTTAGCTCGTTGTTCTTCTAAATGGGGAATCTTGAACTCAATGTTCCTTAGATCTCGTCTCGATATATGGGATTGAAAATCACCAACTCTAAAGGCTTTTAACTGATCTTTTACATAATCTGCATGAAATTCGTTTATCAGAAAAATGGGATCTACAAAAGAAGTGTCTATTCTCAAAGCTAAAACAGCATTAGATATACAGATGGAATGACCGTTATATTTGAAGTACGTCGGTTTAAGATCATTACCTATTACTGAAATTAGTATACATGATTCTTCAATTACTTTAAAAGTTCCTCTTTCAACTCCTTTTGGTTTTAGTTCCTCTAGGTTCAGTTCACAATTAAAAATGTCGTCTTTCAGTTCTCTCACTTGAATTTGAAACATTTTACTTCCTACCGGAGCTATAGGTCCAGTAATAATGGAAGTGAAACCAGAAAGTTTAACGCCATTAATTTTTTTAAGAAAATACCTCTCTACCGATAAATCGAATTCATTTTTAGCAATTTGGTTTTGATCAACATATCTCAATGAATCATCCTCTACATCCTCTTCAAGAATATTCTCTATTTTTTCGATATCTAGTCTTTTAAATCCTCTTCCTTCAATATGGTACAACTGTGAGGCCTCAACTAGCCTTACGTAGCCTGGTCTTTTTTGCACTGGGCTAAAAACCACAATACAAACAGCAACTGCGGTATTGTAAAAAAGACCTGATGGCAAAGAAATTATAGTGTCTATGAGATTATTCTTGATCAAATGTTTTTTGAATTCATAATATTTTCCTGATCGTGTAAAAAGGAAAGACAAAGGTAAGACCGTAATTAATTTCCCTCCAGGTTTTAATGAGTTTAAGCCTCTATCAACAAGGTAGTTTCCAATGTTGCTAATTCTATCTCCTGTGAAGAATGAATAATAATCTTTGGAAATGAGAGATCTAAAAGGAGGTGTTGCAACTACCAAATCATACTTTCTGTAAGAATCCCAATTATCAATCGAATCATCATTCAAATAGGTATAGGTCTCATTTAGGTTATGAGCTTTTAACCTTAATTGCCCAACAGCCCAAGTAAACTGATTGATTTCCTGCCCATAATACTTTTGATGATCATTTAAGTGAATTCCATAAGAGGCAAAACCAGCAAATGGATTGTAAATAGAAGCATCTTCTGGCAAATCAGCTAGGGTCAATGCTAATCTTGTGATTTCGAGTGGTTGAAATGATTCCCCTGATTTTTTACCTTGAAAAGCTGCTATTTTTTTTAATAAATATTCAAATATATCTTTGAAATTTTCTTCAAGTTGAAATCTATTTACCTCCCTGAAAGCACTTAATAAATCATAAAGATTTTGCTTGCCCATGTTTACAATAAATCGCTTGAAAAATGGAAAAATCTTTTGATAAAATAAATCATTTTTAGCTGACCATAAGAACTTAAGGTCAACATCTACCGTATCTTCTACCTCATCAAATAGGCCATCTTTAAACCCAGATAACAGAAATAATATTATATGCGGATCATTGTCATGATAAGAATTTCTTAATCTACCGGCACAATTCCAGACATGATTTGCTATTTTGTAAACAAATGTCCTTTTACTATCATTCATAGTTTCTTGCAACTAATTTTTTGATTTCACGAAATAAAAGCAAAAATACGCACAGTATTTGCATAATTATTCATCATAAAATTTAAACATTTTTTCGGAATGCTCTTTTAAACTTAATCTAAGACTCTCCGGTTCTAAAACTTCTACATCAGCCCCATATGACAAAATTTGCTGGACCAATTCATGATTCGGAATGCACTCAAAATAAACTTGGTCTTGCTTGTCTTCATCTAGGAATGTATCCGCATCTGGATGAAATGGCTTTGTTGTAAAATGATGCATCCTCGTTTTGCTGTGAAATTTTAACACAACTCGCTCTTTTGGTCTCTTTTCCTTTCGAATACCAACTATTTCCCTAAAGTAATTGTCCCAATTTGTCTTAGATTCGATATATGCTACTTCATCTTGTATGACCTCATAATCGATTAGTCGCTCTTCATCTAAAGGAATACTCCATTCAGTATGATTATTTGTGGCATTTAGGCCAAATACAAACCATCGTCTATTATACTGTTTTAGTAAGTAAGGATGGAATTCGAAGAACCAGGACCCATCAGTATTAAAACCCCTGTATTCGACTTTAAGAACTTGCTTTTTCCTAATGGCATCAGCCAAAGGTTTCAAATATTTTATCCCTTTATATTCTTCATTATGATCTAAATACATAATTTTATTTAAACCTTTTTCATCTTCTTCTTCTAACTGAAGTCTTACAAGAGCTTGTGATATGCTATTGTATTTTGGATGTTCTTCGAATCGTTGCAGTAATCGAATGGCAGCATCTACTAAGTATCGCTCATATTCTAATAATGGTCGTTCAGCAATTGAAAAATTAGGATCAGAATACTTGTATGTTCTTATATTAGGTGGTAGTGGCGCATTAAATCCGTCTTCCTTTTGTCTAAACACTTTTAAGTCATTGTCCAACTGCCGCATTGCAATTTGTTCCCCATCATATGCCACTTCAAGCTTTTGATTCAAATGATCCTTTAGTTCCTCCTTTGAAAGGGCTAATTTTCGGAAACAAAAATCTAATATATTATATCGGTAATGTGCGTGTTTACTGAATGCCATTGTATTATAATTAAAGTTATAGAGCTATTCGCTTGTATAGGTTTTGATCATTGTAAAATTATCCTAAAAGACTCATCGAAATTACTAAATGGAATGAAGTTAGATTTATTTAATTTCACATATCATCGTCATAATATAAATGCTTTATAAGAAATAAATATACTATTTAAAATTCTTTAAACCTCAAATTCTAATAGCACGCTTTTTAAATATTTTTTTAACAAGATTAATGTTGTAAAAATGTATTCAACTTAGAGGGATATGATATTGAACTAAAATAATCATAAATAATTTTCCATGAACTATTCAATCGTACATAAATCGTACAAATCATAAAAACAAAAATCCGTAAGTCATTTATAATAAAATGATTACGGATTTTATTAGTGGTCCCACCTGGGCTCGAACCAGGGACTTTCTGATTATGAGTCAGATACTCTAACCAACTGAGTTATAGGACCGAAATTGGAGTGCAATATTACTACTTATTTTAATTGTTAGCAAGAAATTTTATTTCTTTATCTCTTGACATAACTCAATCAAAACACCATTCGAGGTTTTGGGATGTAAAAACGCTACCAGTTTATTATCCGCACCAAGTTTTGGCGTTTCATTCAAAACAATAAAACCTTCTTTTTTTAAGCGACCTATTTCTGATTCAATATCATCCACATCAAAAGCTATGTGATGAATGCCTTCGCCTTTCTTTTCAATAAACTTGGCAATAGGGCTATCGTTTTTTGTAGCTTCCAATAATTCAATTTTATTATTACCTACTTTAAAAAATGATGTTTTAACCCCTTCGCTTTCAACTTCTTCTATCTTGTAGTGGGCCTTGCCAAAAAGTTTAGAAAACAATTCGTTGGAATCATTTAGGTTTTTTACGGCTATTCCAATATGTTCAATTTTGTTCATAGGAATTTCATTTTATGTTTCCGAGACATCGAAAATCTATATTACAGTTAAGATACAAATTATGTGATTCAAAAGTAATATAATCTTTAAATATCCCTTATTTTTGTAACCTAAACTCTAAGGGGGTTTTAAAATTTATATTTTGGAAGAAACTCAAAGACAAAAAAAAATAGGGTCTGTTTTACAGCATGATTTAGCTGAGGTTTTACAAAACGCTGCCACCCATGGTGGTATGCGTGGGGTTTTAATTTCGGTAACAAAAGTAAAAGTAACTGTAGACTTATCGGTTGCCAAAGTGTATTTGAGTATTTTTCCAAATGACAAAGGCAAAGAACTTCTTCAAGGTATAAAATCAAACACGCCTTTAATAAGACACGAATTAGCACAACGTACCAAAAACCAATTAAGACGCATGCCAAATTTGGAGTTTTTTATTGATGATTCCCTAGAATATATTGACAAGATCAATAAATCTCTAAAAGGTGAGGAAAACCCTATTAAGGACCCAACCATTCTAGACAAACGAAAAAAATCTTAACCTTATTTTTCAATTATTTTTACCCGTTTTATTTGTTTAAACTTTTCAAGAATCTATGGTTCCATATTTTAAGCAAATCAGCGGGAAATAGCCATCATATCCCAAATGCCCATTATGGGTTTTCAAATGAAAAAATTCATGTACTTTTAAAGCATGAATGTGTCCCTTTACATAGCAAAACGGTATTTACGATCAAAAAGCAGTAATAACGCTATTAATTTTATCACCAACATAGCGCTTATTGGGGTTGCTTTAGGTGCTGCTTCATTGTTTATTGTGCTTTCTGGTTTTGCTGGTTTAAAGGATTTTACCTTGCAATTTTCAAGTGTGGTAGACCCCGACTTAAAAGCTGAAACTTCCAAAGGAAAATCCTTTTTTTTAACGGAAGATGACATTTTCAAACTTGATGCTTTAGATGATATAGCATACTACTCAAAGATTGTTGAGGAACGTGTAATTATTTCTTCTGAGGATAAAAACACATTGGCAACTATTAAAGGTGTTGATGAGCATTATGAAGACGTTGTAAATACAGATACCATTTTAGAATATGGTCATTGGATTGAGCAAAAGTCCAATCAAATTGTGGTGGGTTGGGGCATATCAAATAGCTTATCTCTTGGTATTTTAGATTTTACCAAGCCCATAAAAATATATGTGCCTAAACCTGGAAAAGGACAAATTACCTCAACCAAAAACGCCTTTAATTCGGTAAACGCCATTAGTGTTGGAGTGTTTTATATAAACGAAACCCTAAACGATGAATATGTTTATGCTCCCATTGATCTAGCGAAAAACTTATTAAACTATAAACCTAACCAAGTGTCTTCATTGGAATTTAAACTTAAAGAAGGCGTTGATGAAGAATCTGCCAAGGCTAATATTAAAGCTATTTTAGGAGACAAAATTATTTTAAAAAACAGAGCACAACTTAATGATGCATTGTACAAAATGCTAAACACCGAAAATCTTGCGGTTTATTTAATATTCACTTTGGTTTTAATTATTGCATTTTTCAATGTTATTGGGTCTTTAATCATGATGATATTGGATAAAAAGAAAAGCTTAAATACGCTTTTTAACATTGGTTCAACCGTTAAAGATATTCGTAAAATTTTCTTTTTACAAGGTAGTTTAATGAGTGTTGTAGGTGGAATTGTAGGTTTAATATTGGCCTTTATCATCATATTTCTTCAGAAATCTTTTGATTTGGTAATGATAACCCCTACCCTCGCATACCCCGTTACCATAAAAATTGAAAACTTTTTTATCGTGTTTTTTACTATTTCTGTTTTAGGTATTATAGCTTCTAAAATTGCTTCTATTAGAATTACAAAATCTATGGTGCAAACCCAATAAATTTGTGGAACTACTCGGTGAATTGATAATCGCTAAATTTTTCTAAAACTTCGTCGAAAGCTGAAAATACGTCTTCAGGTTTATCGCTGGTTACCATTTTGGTTCGGTATTCTTTAAAATGAGGGATCCCCTTAAAATAATTCGTGTAATGCCTACGGGTTTCAAAAACCCCTAAAACCTCCCCTTTCCAGTCAATAGACATTTGCAGATGTCTACGAGCAGCTTCAACACGCTCTTCAATAGAAATAGGCTCTAAATATTCTCCCGTTTTGAAAAAATGTTTTACTTTTTTAAAAAACCAAGGATTTCCAATGCTGGCACGACCAATCATGGCGCCATCCAATCCGTAACTATCTCGCATTTCCATGGCTTTTTCTGGAGTATCTACATCGCCATTTCCAAACACAGGAATATGCATTCTTGGGTTGTTTTTTACTTGGGCAATAGGTTTCCAATCGGCACTTCCCTTGTACATTTGTGCACGAGTACGTCCATGAATAGCTATGGCTTTACAGCCTACATCCTGGAGTCTTTCGGCTACTTCAACAATTCTTATCGAATCATGGTCCCATCCCAAACGGGTTTTTACAGTAATAGGAATGCTAGTACGTTTAACCATTTCAGCGGTTAATTGTTCCATCAAACAAACATCCTTTAATATGCCAGCACCTGCTCCCTTGCTTACTACTTTTTTTACTGGACACCCAAAGTTGATATCGATAATATCTGGATTGGAAGCAGACACAATATCGATGGTTTGAAGCATACTATCTAGATTAGCTCCAAAAATTTGGATGCCAACCGGACGTTCTTTTTCATATATATCCAACTTCATAACACTTTTAGCGGCGTTACGAATAAGCCCTTCGCTCGAAACAAACTCGGTATAAACCACATCGGCTCCTTGTTCTTTGCAAAGGGCGCGAAAAGGTGGGTCACTTACATCTTCCATAGGCGCTAATAACAATGGAAAATCAGAAAGTTCTATGTTGTCTATTTTTACCAATTAATTTGTTTTTGCGCAAAATTAAGGTTTTTTCTTGTACCGACTCATTATCCAAACCCCATAAAAGCCTAAGAACAATTCTCCAACTGTTCCTAAAATGAATAATAGGGTCGGAATGCCATCTGTAAAAAGGCTAAAAAATCTTCCAAAACCTAAGCCCAGCATGAAGATGATATTGGATAGTAGCGCTGGTTTGAAATAATTAGTTTTAAAAATTCCAAAAACCCACAACAAAGAAAAACTCAGATACATTCCCATGGTAGCCTTAAAAATGTTGTGTTCATCAACAGATTTTAAGTTAATATCAAATAGTAACTCAGGATAAAAACCATAAATAAAGGCTATGGGAACAACCACCATAATAGAAACCACTAAGGGTGATTTACTGATTAATTGCTGATTGGGAATTGGCATTTAAAATTCTATTTCGGCTTCCACCATGTTTCCATTTCTGTCAACAACCACCTTGGTTTTATCTCCTTCTTTAAAGGTTGCCAAAACTTTCATGTAGCTCATCATATCTGTAACGGTGCTATCGCCCAATTTAACAACAATATCTCCTTTTTGTAAGCCTGCTTTTTGTGCTGGTTTATCTTCACTAATACCATCTATTCGCATGCCCTTACCATCAAACATGTAATCTGGTATCACACCCAATCCTACTTTAAATCGTGGGGTTTCTTCGCTTTCATTTTTTGTTTTTCTAAAAGGTAATTTTCCGTTGTCATCCAAATCTGAAATGACTTCAAAAATGTAGTTCGAAATGGTTTGCATTCCTTCATAATTCAACTTTTCGAAATCATCCGTTGGCTTATGATAGTCTTCATGCTGCCCTGTGAAGAAATGTAAAACAGGAATATCAACATTGTAAAAACTGGTGTGGTCACTGGGGCCAATGCCCGATTCATTTTGAATAAGTTTAAATCTGTTATTATGGGCGCTCAAAGTCTGTTTAAAAATCGGTGATGTCCCAACACCATAAACTGCCAAAGTACTATCGGCTTTTAATCTGCCAACCATATCCATGTTAATCATATAATTGGCTTGATCGTTATTTATGGTTGGATTTTTAGTGAAGTAGTTAGACCCTAATAAGCCCATTTCTTCTCCAGAAAACGTGATGAATAAATAGTTGTTGCCTGTATTGCTTTCCTTAAGCTTGCTTGCCAAATTTAACAATACCGATACGCCACTGGCATTATCATCAGCTCCGTTATGAATTTCTTTGGTTTCGCCTCTGTACAAACTGCCTTCTGCCCCATAACCTAAATGATCATAATGTGCTCCTATTACCACGGTGTTTTCAACGTTATTATCAATAAACCCAATAACATTCGTTCCTGTAATAGTACTATCGCCATCTTTAACCGTGTAGCTCACTTTTTGATGTGGATTGGTTTTTGGCTTAAATGAAAACCTCTGAAAATAGCCTTCGTTTCCTTTGGGTTCCAAGCCTAAATCTTCAAAACGTTTTGCTATGTATTCTGCTGCTTTTTTCTCTCCTTCAGAACCTGTTTGTCTGCCTTCCAAAGCATCACCAGATAAATACATGACATCGTCTTTAATACTTACGGTTTTTGAAGAATTGGTTTTACACGAAACAAGAAACACTAAAAAAATGATGGTGAGGATGTTTTTCATTAGGATATGCCTTAATTTTGTACAAATTTAGTTAATAACTTAAAATGAATCGAATATATATTATGGTTTTAGTTTTTGCATGTATCAGTTGCAAAAATCAGACAAAAACCATAGAAAAAACAGAAGACCAAGTTGAGGTTGAAAAAGACTCTTTAATTTATCCAGAGGAAACCCATTTTAAATCCATTCGGCAAGTCACTTTTGGTGGCGATAACGCCGAGGCCTATTGGAGCTTTGATGATAAACAAATCATATTTCAATCAAACAATAAAAAATGGGGCGTGAATTGCGATCAAATGTTTTTAATGAATGCCACCGACACGTTTACAGATAGTATTGCACCTCCCATGGTAAGCACGGGAATGGGCAGAACTACCTGCTCTTATTTTTTACCCGATAACAAGCACATTATTTATGCATCTACCCATTTAGGTAATAAAGATTGTCCCGATACACCTTTACGTAAAAACGGAAAATATATTTGGCCCGTTTACGATACATTTGACATTTTTGTGGCCGATTTAGAAGGCCATATTGTTAACCAATTGACACATGAAAAGGGCTATGATGCTGAAGCTACCGTCTCGCCAAAAGGAGACAAAATTGTATTTACCTCAACCCGAAGTGGCGATTTAGAATTATATACCATGAATTTAGATGGTAGCGATGTAAAACAAATAACCAACGAGTTAGGTTATGATGGTGGCGCTTTCTTTTCTCCTGATGGCACAAAAATCATCTTTCGTTCATCCCGACCAAAAACCGAACAAGAAATAAAAGAATACAAAGAATTATTGGCCGAAGGCTTGGTAGAACCAACCGATATGGAACTTTACATCTGTAATGCAGACGGAAGCGATTTACGTCAATTAACCGATTTAGGAAATGCCAATTGGAGTCCGTTTTTTACTCCTGACGGTAAAAAAATATTATTCTCTTCTAATTTTGAAGCAGAACGTGGGTTTCCATTCAATTTATATTTAATTGATATTGATGGAAAAAACTTGGAACGCGTTACCCATGGCGAAACCTTTGATGCCTTTCCTGTTTTTTCAAATGATGGTAAATATTTAGCGTTTTCATCTAATAGAAATAACGGTGGCGGCCGCGATACCAATTTATTTATTGCAGAATGGCAAGATTAATGGCTAGAAAAAATTCACTAAATAGCGCAATAAATAAACTATCTTTGCCAAATCTTTTTATGGAGATGTTGCTATGAAAAACATTAGGAATTTTTGCATTATTGCACATATAGATCACGGGAAAAGCACACTTGCAGATCGCTTGCTTGATTTTACAGGTTCGGTTACCGATAGGGAAAAGCAAGACCAGTTATTGGATAACATGGATTTAGAGCGTGAACGTGGTATTACTATCAAGTCGCACGCGATTCAAATGGATTATGAATACCAAGGTGAAAAATATGTTTTAAACTTGATTGACACCCCTGGCCATGTGGATTTTAGTTATGAAGTGTCCCGTTCCATCGCAGCCTGTGAGGGTGCCCTATTAATTGTAGATGCCGCCCAAAGTATTCAAGCACAAACCATTTCTAATTTATATTTAGCTTTAGAAAACGACCTGGAAATTATTCCTGTATTAAATAAAGTGGATTTACCAAGTGCTAATCCAGAGGAAGTTACCGATGACATTGTTGATTTATTGGGTTGTAAACCAGAAGAAGTAATTCATGCCAGTGGTAAAACTGGCTTTGGTGTTGACAATATTTTAGCGGCCATTATTGAGCGTATTCCAGCCCCAAAGGGCGATCCAAATGGACCTTTACAAGCCTTGATTTTTGATTCCGTTTATAACACCTTTCGAGGTATTGAGACCTACTTTAGAGTGTTTAATGGTGAAATCAAAAAAGGACAACATATAAAATTTGTAGCTACTAAAAAAGATTATTATGCTGATGAGGTAGGTACTTTAAAGTTAACCCAAGTTGCCAAACAAAGCGTGAAAGCTGGTGATGTTGGTTATTTAATAACCGGTATCAAAACCGCTAAAGAAGTAAAAGTTGGTGATACCATTACGGATTTCGCAAATCCAACTACCAATATTGTTGAAGGTTTTGAAGATGTAAAGCCCATGGTATTTGCAGGTATTTACCCTGTAGATACTGAAGATTATGAAGAGCTAAGAAATTCCATGGAAAAACTTCAGCTTAATGATGCGTCTCTTGTGTTTCAAGCTGAAAGTTCTGCGGCTCTTGGTTTTGGATTTCGTTGTGGTTTCCTGGGTATGCTTCATATGGAAATTATACAAGAACGTTTGGAGCGTGAATTTGATATGACGGTTATTACAACGGTTCCCAACGTGTCGTATTTAGCTTATACCAATAAAAACCCAGAAACTCCAATAATAGTAAATAACCCATCAGACCTTCCTGAACCTTCAACCTTAAATCGTGTTGAGGAGCCATACATTAAAGCCACCATTATTACCAAGGCTGATTTTATTGGAAATGTGATGTCTCTTTGTATCGAAAAACGCGGGAACATAACCAATCAAACGTATTTAACACCAGAACGTGTTGAACTAACTTTCGAGATGCCTCTCGCTGAGATTGTTTTCGATTTTTATGACAGACTGAAAACGGTTTCAAAAGGCTATGCCTCCTTTGATTACCATCCAATAGGGATGAAAACATCAAAATTGGTACGATTAGACATTTTGTTAAATGCACAACCTGTTGATGCGCTTTCAGCGTTAATACACGCTGATAATGCTCAAAATATAGGCAGGAAAATGTGTGAGAAACTAAAAGAATTGATACCTCGCCAACAATTCGATATCCCCATTCAAGCGGCGATTGGGGCAAAAATTATTTCCAGAGAAACCATAAAAGCACTTCGTAAAGATGTAACCGCTAAATGTTACGGTGGCGATATTTCCCGTAAACGAAAATTGCTTGAAAAACAGAAAAAAGGGAAGAAGCGTATGCGACAAGTTGGTAATGTAGAAATTCCCCAGCAGGCCTTTATGGCTGTTTTAAAATTAAATGATTAATAAAAAACCCATCTAATTAGATGGGTTTTTTATGATTCGCTAATTACAAATTGCTCCAAATTCTTCATAAGCAGCAATAAATTCTGCAAATGTAACTCCTTCATCTAGTTCTTCAATTTCTTCTTGACCAAAAGCCGTAATAGTAATTGTACCATCACCATTGTCACAAAATTCAGAAATTATAGTTTCACCTAATATTTCTAAATTACAGGTTTGACATGCTTCAATGACATTTTTATTGTCATCATCGCTACCACATCCTGTAAAACATAATACTGCAAAAACGAAGGCACTAAATGTTAACTTTTTCATTAAATTGATTTTAGAATTAACCGAAATATGACTCTTATTTTTAAAATAACCCATTATTTCTAAAACATTCTACCGGTTTTCCGAAAAAGCATCATAATTGAATCCCTTGTTAAAGATTTCTAATTAAATCTTGTGTTAAAGAGTTAAAACAACAAAAATATAAAGGTTTCAATTTTTTTTCATTACAGTCTTTTTAAAAAAATTCATTTTATAGGCAGTAAGGCTACTTATACATTAGATTAAAGTTGTTTTCAATTTATTTTCTTTTTTAATTCCTTCCAACAACGTACTTCATATCCAGAATGCTCTTTAAATTTTATGAAAAATTAAGACTAAATTCAGGTAATTACTCCTTTTTTTTAGGGATAATTTTGATTATCTTCATTTATCCATTAAATTCTTTAAAAATATTATTTCAACAAAGTTATTAACAATATTTTTGTATGTTTATGAACTAACGTTCCTTTCCTTTAAACAAAAGGAATGGCGTTAAACAAAGATTTTTTATAATTAACAGGTTTTTATGAAAGCACTTTTTTATACAAGAGAATTCCCTCCCTATGTTTACGGTGGTGCCGGGGTTCATGTTGAATATTTAGCTGATGAACTAGCTAAGTTAATGGATGTTGAAGTAAGATGTTTTGGCGACCAAGATGCTAGCTCCCATAACCTAACCGTTAAAGGATTTCCTTATGAAAACGCTATTTTTGATGCTACGAACAGCAAACTTAAAGCCGTTTTACAAACTTTAAACACTTGTGTTCATATGAATGCAGAAACGATTGATGCAGATGTAGTTCACTGCCACACATGGTATGCACAGTTTGCTGGAATCATTGCAAAGTTATGCTATGGTACTCCTTTAGTAATAACAACACATTCACTTGAACCTTTGCGCCCTTGGAAACGAGAACAATTAGGTAGAGGTTACGATGCGTCTTCATGGGTTGAAAAAACAGCCATTGAAATGGCAGATGCCGTTATTGCTGTTTCAGAAGAAACGAAAGTAGATGTACTCAAGCATTTTAATGTTGAAGAAAATAAAGTTAAAGTTATTTATAACGGAATAAATCTTAAACAATATAAAACTACCTCTGATACATCAACTTTAGATGAATATGGTGTTGATAAATCAAAGCCTTACGTGCTATTTGTCGGAAGAATTACGCGACAAAAAGGAATTATCCATTTAGTAAATGCGATAAAATATATTGATGTAGATACTCAAATTGTTCTTTGTGCAGGTGCGCCCGATACCAAAGAAATTGGCAAAGAAATGGAAGATGCAGTTAATGCCGTTAAAAAAACAAGAGATAATGTTATTTGGATTGATAAAATGCTCGAAAAAGCGCAAATAATCCAATTATATTCTCATGCTGATGTTTTTTGTTGCCCTTCAATTTATGAGCCTTTTGGCATCATAAATATTGAAGCTATGGCATGTAATACAGCTGTGGTGGCAAGTGCTGTTGGCGGTATAAAAGAAGTTGTTGTTGATGGCGAAACTGGAATTTTAGTGCCTCTAGAACAACAAAATGTGGCGCCATTTGAACCAATAAATCCTGATAAATTTTCAAGAGATTTAGCAAACGGAATAAACAAAGTAATATCAAACAAAAGCTTGAAAGAAACGATGGCAAAAAATGGTAGAAAACGTGTTGAAGATTATTTTGATTGGGAAGCTATCGCTAAACAAGTTGAGGCATTATACAAGTCATTAATTTAAAATTACTATACACTAATTAAAACTATAAGACATGATAAACGATAAGGTTTTAGCAATCATTTTGGGTGGCGGACAAGGCTCAAGATTATATCCTTTAACAGATCAACGCTCTAAACCGGCAGTTCCTATTGCTGGAAAATACCGGTTAGTAGATATTCCTATTTCAAACTGTATTAATGCGGATATTAAACGCATGTTTGTATTAACACAATTTAATTCTGCTTCATTAAATAGGCATATAAAAGACACTTATCATTTTAGTTTTTTTAGCAGTGCTTTTGTTGACGTTTTAGCTGCAGAACAAACACCACACAACAAAACGTGGTTTCAAGGAACGGCAGATGCTGTTCGCCAAAGTATGCATCACTTTTTAAGACATGATTTTGAATATGTTTTAATTTTATCTGGAGATCAATTATATCAAATGGATTATGAATTGATGATTAATGCGCATGTAGAAAGCAAGGCAGAAATATCAATTGCTACCATTCCTGTTAATGCAAAAGATGCTACCTCTTTTGGTATTTTAAAATCTAATAGTGATAGTGTAATAACTTCTTTCATTGAAAAACCAAGCGCTGATTTATTGCCTGACTGGACATCTGAAGTAAGTGATGATATGAAATCTCAAGGTAGAAATTATCTGGCCTCCATGGGTATTTATATCTTCAATCGCGATTTATTAATCAAATTAATGTCAGACCCGACAACCAATGATTTTGGCAAAGAAATTATTCCTCAATCAATAGAATCTCATAAAACCTTAAGCTATCAATATGAAGGCTATTGGACAGATATTGGAAATATTGATTCATTTTTTGAAGCTAATATTGGACTCACTGATGATATACCGCAGTTTGATTTATACGATAAGAAAAAGCGTATTTATACCAGAGCACGAATGCTGCCAACTACAAAACTAGCTGGAACAATGCTCGAAAAAGCAGTTATCGCTGAAGGTTGCATTATTAGCGCCGCTAAAATTGAAAAATCAGTTATTGGTATTCGCTCCCGAATTGGCAAAGAATCAACCGTGATCAATACCTATATGATGGGTTCGGATTTCTATGAAACATTGGAAGAAATTGACCATAACAAAATTGAAATTCTTATGGGAATTGGCGAGCGTTGTTTTATAAAAAATGCGATTCTTGATAAAAACTGTAGGATTGGTGACGATGTAAGAATTAATGGAGGAAAGCATCTTGAAGACAAAGAAACTGATATGTACTCAATAAAAGATGGCATCGTAGTTGTTAAAAAAGGTGCTACCATTCCTAAAGGATACGTTATTTAAATCAAAATTTTTAACCTCTTCTATTTAACCAACTAAGTAATGCAAAACCAAAAGAGAGTTGTTGTTGATTATGTTTTCCCAAGTATTAATTGTGGAGAATTTTATATTAAACGTGTTGTTAATGAAATAGTTAACATAGACGCCTATATTCTGGCTGATGGGCATGATGTATTAGGAGCCTCAGTGCTTTACAAACACGAAAAAGAAAAAAACTGGCAAGAAACCAGAATGAAATTGGTTGTAAATGATGAATGGAAAGGGGCTTTTACAGTCAAAAAGCAAGGGTTTTATACTTACAAAGTACAAGCTTGGGTTGATTATGCTTTGAACTGGAGATATGGTTTGATTAGAAAAATTAACGACGGTCAACATGTTTCTTCAGAATTGCTTGAAGGAGCTGAATTCGTAAAAGCTATCGTGGACAAAGTAAATGCTAAAGACATTGCGTATTTGGAGCATTTACAACACATTTTTAAAAATGAAAACCATTATAGTGAAGCCATAACCGAGGCAACTTCAGATAGATTATACAAACTGTTTTTTGAAAACCCAATAAAAATACTAGACAATTCATCAAAAGAATACCGAGTATATGTAGATAGAAAAAAGGCAAGATTTAGCACTTGGTATGAATTTTTTCCACGCTCAACATCAGAACAGCCAGGAATTCACGGAACATTTAATGATTGTAAGCGTATTTTACCACGGGTAAAAAGCATGGGGTTTGATGTAGTGTACTTGCCCCCTATTCATCCAATTGGTGAAGTGAACCGTAAGGGCAAAAACAACACGACCGAAGCTAAAGAGGGTGACGTGGGTTCTACTTGGGGAATTGGTTCTCAACATGGTGGCCATAAAGATACCCACCCACAATTGGGAACTTTGGATGATTTTAAATCTTTAATCCAATGTGCTAAAGATAATGACATTGAAATTGCTATGGATTATGCGTTACAGGCTGCACCCGATCATCCTTGGGTTAAAGAACACCCCAAATGGTTTAAATGGCGACCCGACGGTACAGTGCAATATGCAGAAAATCCACCAAAAAAATATCAAGATATTTTACCCATTTATTGGGAAAGTGAAGATTATAAGGCTTTATGGGACGAGTGTTTAAGTATTTTAATGTATTGGATTGATTGTGGTATTAAAATATTTAGAGTTGATAATCCGCATACCAAGCCTTTTTATTTCTGGAATTGGATTATTTCGCAAGTTAAGGCTAAACATCCTGATGTTATCTTTTTAGCTGAGGCATTCACCGCCCCAAAAGTGATGCAACAATTAGCAAAACAAGGCTACACACAATCCTACACCTATTTCACTTGGCGAAATAACAAACATGAGTTAATAGAATATGTTGAGGAATTGACCAAAAGTGAATTAAAAGAATACATGCAACCCAACTTTTGGCCCAATACGCCCGATATTAACCCCTTTCATTTACAGGGAGCCAACGAATCCAAGCATATTCAACGTTATGTGCTTGCTGGAACCTTAAGTTCTAGCATTGGTATTTACGGTCCTGTTTTTGAATATATGTTAAGTGATGCTCTAATAGGCCGCGAGGAATATAATAATTCTGAAAAGTTTCAAATCGCTCATTACGATTGGAATATTAAAAATAAACTCATTACCATCATTGGAAAAGTGAACTATATAAGACACCATAATGAAGCGCTTCAACAAACCAACAATATAAAATTCTGTTTCATAGAAAACCACAATTTATTAGCTTTTTATAAATGGAACGACGCTAAAACCAATGAGGTTTTAATTGTTGTAAGTTTAGATGCCTATAATTCTCAACAAGGTACTGTTCAACTTCCATTAGGTGAATTAGGTATCAATGCAGGCCAAAATCTCGAGATGCATGATTTAATTACTGATAACCGTTATAATTGGAATAATGAGTGGAATTTTGTTGAGCTTCATCCTACCTTACCATTTCATATTTTCAAGATAAACAAATAAATATGACTGGTCAATCTTCTATACAAACAGTAAATCCCACTTTTAAAACCACCAAAAGCTGGGAGGAATTGCTTGATAGTGATGACTTTGTAAAGGTTTTTTTATCAGATGTTTTAGAAGATTACATTATCAAACAACGGTGGTACGGTGGTAAAGCCAGCAAGCTTAAATATATTGAATTAGCTGAATTTTTTAAAATTCAACAAAAAGGCGAAATTTATTATGGGCTTATTTTAGAAGTGAATTTTGTTGAGGCCTTTTATCAGCATTACTTTTTACCTATTGCTTTTGTTACAGATGAAAATTTTGCAAAAAAAGATAGAATTCTTCCTATTCAAATTAAAGACCAAAAAGGGTTTATTATTGATGCTATAAATTTGGAGGCATTTCGAAAGTTGGTTTTTGAACGTATTGCCACTGCCGAACCTATTGACAAAACCAAAGTGCAATATCATAAAAGCCATTTGTTTGAAAATATGGTTTATGAATCTTCTCGTTTTATGGGGCTGGAACAGAGCAATACCTCATTGGTTTATAATGAAAAATATGTTTTAAAATTCTTCAGGCGCATTTTTGCAGATAAAAACCCTGATTACGAAATGAGTCGGTTTTTATCAGAAAAAAAAGGGTTTAAAAATACCCCGTCCTATCTTGGAAGTATTAATTTAGTAGATTCCGAAAATACCAACATTACTATTGCCCTAATGCAAGAAATGATTCCCAACGAAGGGGATGCTTGGGAATATATGTTGAAAGAATTACATAAGGTGTTTTCGAATTTAGAGTATAAAAATATATCCGTTGATAAGCTTCCAAATACCGAATTATACCAGCGTTTAATCATCCAAAATATACCTCCTCAAATCATAGATTGGGCCGGTTTAAATTTGTTTTTACAGGTAGAAACTTTGGCAAAACGTACAGCAGAAATGCACATTGCGCTAGGCTCCGAGTTTGAAGAAACCGCTTTTACTCCAGCGCATTATAATGGGGATTATACGGTTTGGTTAAAGAACAAAGTCGTTTATCAGTTTCAAAATAGACTAAATACTATTGAAAACAACATTCATAAACTAGATGGGTTAGCTTTAGAGTTAGCAAAAGAGTTTTTGGATAAAAAAAATAGCATTAGAAAGCATTTTTTAACGTTTGATTGGACCAAGCTTAAAGGCGAGCGCATACGAATTCATGGTGATTACCATTTAGGGCAAGTACTGGTAAAAAATAACGATTTTTACATTTTAGATTTTGAAGGTGAGCCAGAAAGCACCATTCGAGACCGAAAAGTAAAACAACCTCCCTTAAAAGATGTGGCAGGTTTATTTAGGTCCTTTCATTACGCCATTTACGCCACAATTTTTAACAATGGAAAAAGTTATCTTGCAAATCAAGAGTGTTTGTTTAAAGCTGGTGAAATATTATATCGCTACATTACGGGTTTATTTATGGGAACTTATGTTACCGAAACTCAAAATGCGAACCTAAACTTAGGATATAACCAAGAGCGTATTTTCATTTTAAAATATTGCTTACTTGAAAAAGCAATTTACGAGTTGGGTTACGAACTCAATTCACGTCCACAATGGGCCGTTATTCCTTTAAAGGGAGTTTCTAATATTATAAATAATTAAAATATATGGCACAGGTAAAAGTACATAGTTTATTTACAGAGTTTGACATCAATCTTTTTAAAGCAGGAAAGCATTACAGACTTTACGAAAAATTAGGGTCTCACTTGGTTACTGTTGATGGTATTGAAGGCACCTATTTTGCAGTTTGGGCACCTTCGGCAAAGCAAGTGTCTGTAATTGGTGATTTTAATTATTGGATTGAGGGCGAACACCAACTCAATGTACGTTGGGACTCGAGTGGTATTTGGGAAGGTTTCATACCGTATGTTGAAAAAGGTGCTACTTATAAATATAAAATTCAAAGCCACCATAACGATGTAAAAACCGAAAAGGCAGACCCTTACGGAAGACGTTTTGAACACAACCCCAACACCGCTTCCATTGTCTGGGATGATAACTATAAGTGGAAAGACGCCCAATGGATGAAAAAACGTAAAAAGCATAACGCCTTGGATGCCCCTTACTCCGTTTACGAAGTACATCTCGGATCTTGGAAAAAAAATATAGAGGAAGATCGGTTTATGTCGTATTACGAATTGGCCGATGATTTAGTAAACTATGTTAAAGACATGAATTTCACGCACGTGGAGCTTATGCCTATTATGGAATACCCTTATGACCCGTCTTGGGGGTATCAAATTACGGGGTACTTTGCTCCAACATCGCGCTTTGGCTATCCTGAAGAATTTAAATATCTGGTAGATAAACTGCACCAAAATGATATAGGTATCATTCTAGACTGGGTGCCTTCACATTTCCCGGAAGACGCCCATGGTTTGGGGTTCTTTGATGGCTCTCATTTATACGAACACCCAGATAAGCGCAAAGGTTACCACCAAGACTGGAAAAGCTTGATTTTTAATTATGAACGTAATGAAGTGCGTTCTTTTTTAATAAGTAATGCTATTTTTTGGATGGATCAATACCATGCCGATGGCTTGCGTGTTGATGCCGTAGCTTCCATGTTATTTTTAGATTATTCTCGTGAGGACGGTGAGTGGGAACCAAACATTTATGGTGGCAGAGAAAATCTGGCAGTTATAAGTTTCCTCAAAGAATTAAACGAAGAGGTGTATGCTTCTTTCCCTGATGTACAAACTATCGCTGAGGAATCAACGGCTTTCCCTATGGTATCAAAACCAACTTTTGTTGGCGGATTAGGCTTTGGAATGAAATGGATGATGGGTTGGATGCACGACACCTTGGAGTATTTTGCTAAGGACCCTGTATATAGAAAATACCATCAAAATGATATTACCTTTAGCTTAGCTTATGCCTTTACCGAGAATTTTATGTTGCCTCTCTCTCACGACGAAGTCGTTTACGGTAAAAATTCTATTTTAGGCAGAATGCCTGGTGACGAGTGGCAACGTTTTGCCAATCTTCGTTTGTTATATGGCTATATGTTTACACATCCCGGAACCAAACTATTGTTTATGGGTGGTGAATTTGGACAGTATAACGAATGGAATTTCCAAGAAAGTTTAGATTGGAATTTATTGGAGTTCGAGCCACATAAAAACACTCAAAGCTACTTTAAAGAATTAAACAAATTCTACAAAAACACTCCTGCCTTATTCGAAAAAGCTTTTACAGGTGAAGGTTTTGAGTGGATAAACTATGGGGATTATGAAAACTGTGTTATTTCGTATATCAGAAAAGGTTATAAGTCTGAAAACAATGTAGTTGTAATATGTAATTTCACTCCTACCATCAGAGAAAAGTATAGAATAGGGCTTCCTACTAACGGTAAATTAAAAGAAATTTTCAATAGTGATTCTAAAGAATTTGGTGGAAGTGGCGTTTTGAATAAAAAACAAATAACCATCAAGAAAACCGCTTGGAATGGTAAAGATTATTCTGCAGAAGTTACTTTACCCCCTTTGGCTATTACCGTTTTTGAATTTATTTCATAAAAATATCATCCCTCATTGCACCTTATTTCTTGGTACAATGAGGGTTCTTATACTGATATTATTTTCTATTGTTTTGTTTCTTTTTACTTTTCAATTTTCCAGTTGATCAATATTTTCTTGTTTTCGGTTTTTATCTATTAAATTTTTAACAGTTATCTAACCTGTAAATTGATTTTTAAATAATTAATCCGCCTTTTTTTTAGTAAAAAGAAAGGCAAGAGGTCTATTTATTTTAGTATTTTCGTCAATTAATATATTTTTTTAAAATATGATATTAAATACCGAATTAGAATATAAAGGAAACCTCTTTCCTTCCAAAATAATAAACTACGAAAAAAACATTAATGTGCTCTCTTTTACCTCTGAAAATGGGGTGATTTTGCAAGTTACAGTTCGTCGAGACAGCATACTCCGTTTTAGATATACAACTACTGGTATTTTTGAAAACGATTTCTCTTATGCCATTACTAAATACGCCAGCAGAGGTTATAACCACCTAGAAGTGGTAGAAAAGGATGATAAATACATCATAACTACTGCAAAACTTATCTGCCATGTTTCAAAAGTTGATTTACGTATATCGCTTTTTGATGCAAAAGACAATACTTTAATTTGTGAAGATGAACTGGGCTTTCATTGGGAAGAAAGTTACGAATATGGTGGCGATGTTGTTAAAATGTCCAAAACTGCTCAACCAGGAGAAAGTTACTACGGACTTGGTGATAAGCCTGTAGACAATAATCTTAAAGGGAAGCGTTTTCAAAACTGGGTAACCGACTCTTACGCTTATGGCAGAGATACCGATCCAATCTACAAAACCATTCCCTTCTACACGGCTTTGCATAACAAAAAATCATACGGAATCTTTTTTGACAATACCTTCCGCTCTTATTTTGATTTTTGTCATGAACGCAGAAACATTACCAGTTTTTGGGCACATGGTGGTGAAATGAATTACTATTTCATTTACGGTCCAGAAATGTCTGAAGTGGTAGCAAACTATACAGATTTAACAGGAAAACCTCACCAGTTACCACCTCTGTGGGCTTTGGGTTATCATCAATGTAAATGGAGTTATTATCCAGAATCTAATGTCAAGGAAATTACATCCAAATTCAGGGAATTAAAAATTCCTTGCGATGCGATTTATCTGGATATTGATTATATGGATGGTTTTAGGTGTTTTACTTGGAATAAAGAATACTTTCCAGACCCCAAACGCATGGTAAAAGAATTAGCCGATGATGGGTTTAAAACCATTGTTATCATTGATCCGGGCATTAAAATTGATATGGATTATTCGGTGTTCAAAGAAGGCTTGGATAAAGATTATTTCTGCAAACGTGCTGATGGCCCTTACATGAAAGGTAAAGTTTGGCCCGGTGAATGTTATTTTCCAGATTTTACAAACCCAGAAGTAAGGGATTGGTGGTCTAATTTATTTAGAGAACTCATTGAAGAAATTGGGGTTAAAGGGGTTTGGAATGATATGAATGAACCCGCCGTCATGGATGTTCCAGGAAAATCATTCCCTGATGATGTAAGACACGATTACGAAGGTAATCCTTGTAGCCACAGAAAAGCCCACAATGTTTATGGGATGCAAATGGCAAGAGCTACGTATCAAGGATTAAAAAAATTCTCATACCCAAAACGTCCGTTTGTTATTACCCGCGCCGCTTACTCTGGTACACAGCGCTATACTTCAAGTTGGACAGGAGATAATGTAGCTACTTGGGATCATTTAACCATCGCCAACCTACAAGCCCAACGCATGTGTATGTCTGGTTTCTCATTTGTAGGGAGCGATATTGGCGGTTTTGCCGAACAGCCAAATGGCGAATTATACGCGCGTTGGATACAATTAGGTATTTTCCACCCATTTTGCAGAACCCACTCTTCTGGAGATCATGGTGATCAAGAACCTTGGGCTTTTGGAGATACCATTACCGATGTGGTTCGAAAGTTTATAGAAATAAGATACCAATTATTACCGTATTTATATACGGCGTTTTGGCGTTATGCGGAAGAAGCTATACCTATTTTAAAATCTTTAGTGTTATATGATCAAGCCGATCCGCAAACCCATTACAGAAACGATGAGTTTGTTTTTGGTGAAAAAATACTTGCTTGCCCTGTAACCGGTCCTAATCAAAAAGGCCGACGTATGTATATCCCAATTGGGAAGTGGTATAATTTCTGGACAGACGAGCTTATAAAAGGTGGCCAAGAACATTGGGTAGATGCCGATTTAGATAGCATGCCCATATTTGTAAAAGAAGGCGCTATCATTCCTAAATATCCTATTCAACAATATGTTGGTGAAAAAACGATTGACGAATTAATTTTAGATGTTTACTATAAACTAGGTAAAGAAACCTCGCAAGTTTATGAAGATGCTACTGATGGGTATGACTACATTAAAGGAAGATATAGTTTAAGGGATTTTAATTTGCATGGAAAAAAAGACGAATTAATTATTCAGCAGCATAAAACAGGTAAATATATTACTACCTATAAAACCTTTAAATTGAGGTTACACGGATTGCCTTTTAAAATTTCTAAAATAGAAGTAGATAATGTAGAGATTCCTTTTTCTAAGTTAAAGCTTAATGGCGATAATACCTTAACGCTTACTAAAGAGTTTACAGAGCTACACATTATGGCTTAAAACTATTATTGCCTTAATTATTATGAGGCTTTCATTAAAAAAATGAAGTTACTAATAAATGATATAGCGCATATGGGAATCTTGATTTTTAATCTAGTTGATTAAATATCTTACTAATTGTTGAAGAAAAAGTTGGTTTTTTATAAACCCTTACACTTATCTTTGAAACCAACGCCATTGTTCATTTTATTACTTCTTGGTTAATAAAATAGAAGATGTTTAATAATTTGAAGCGTGTAAAATATAAATTTCGTTAAACCTTCTCAACATCTAAATGTTTGCCTAAATACACTAGCTTATAACCTTTCTCAATCTTATCTACGTCTAGGTTATATGACGAAATTATATGAAGTTCCCCTTCTAAATCCTTGATAAACAACGGAACAATGTCCTTGTCCTTATTGGTTATTTTAATTAAATCTTCATAATTTTTTTTATCTAACAAATTTATTTCATGTATAGAAGGATGTTTTCTAGTTACTTCAATGAGGGAATTAAAATCATCTGTGTGAGAAAATAACCCTTCCTTTGGGTTATTGGAATCGTCTAATATTTCTTGCGGTGTTACTAGCCTGAAAGAGCCATGTTCACCAAATTGTTTTCCGAATTTATTTATGGCATATTTATTAATCTCTGGATTTCCTGTTAGTGCCATCAAATACCCTACATCACTTAATTCTATATTATCCAATAAGGCATCTGAATAAATATCGGTTGTTATAGCCTCTAAACCAAGTTCTTTTGCTTTTTCAATGTTTCTTTCATTACTGTCTATCAATACCACATTTCTACCGTTTTTTTCAAGGTAATGCCCTAATATTCGTGAAATTTTGGTAGCACCAACAATTAAGATTCCTCCAGATTTTGTTAAAAAAACACCTACTAATTTGGCAAATAATCTCGCGGTGGTAGCATTTAATAATACCGTTCCCAAAACAATCATAAAAACCAACGGAGTAATATATTCGGCACCTTCAACTCCTTGCTTTATGAGTTTGCTCCCAAAAAGCGATGCTATTCCTGCAGCTACAATACCTCGGGGTCCAACCCAACTAATAAAAACCTTTTCATTAGTTTTTAACTTCGAACCAATGGTACTTAAAAACACTGCTAAAGGTCTTATAACAAACACCACTAAGGCAAAAAGATAAGCCGTTTTCCAAGTATAAAGTAGTAATAAATCTTCTATATTTATATTAGCTGCCAATAAAATAAATAAAATAGATATTAATAAAACGCTTAAAGATTCCTTAAAATAAAGAAGTTCTTTTATATTTTGGAGTTTTCCGTTTCCTAAAACCATTCCCATAACTACAACTGCTAATAATCCAGACTCGTGAGCAAAAATCTCGGACTCAACGAAAACCAGCAATACCGTTGATAAGGACACCACATTTAGTAAGTAGTGGGGAATTAACTTTTTGTTTATTGCAAAAGCTAGCGCATGGGCAAACGTAAACCCGAAGGTCGTTCCAAATAAAATAATTTTACCAAACTCAATCAAGGCAGTTTTTGTAAAACCACTATCCCCTTCTACACTTATAAATTCGAACACCAAAACCGCTACCAAGGCGCCAATTGGGTCAATTAATATGCCTTCCCATTTTAAAACGGTAGAGATGTCTTTTTTTAAGGGAATATTTCTTAAAATAGGTGTGATAACGGTAGGTCCCGTTACAATGATAAGTCCAGAGAATAAAAAAGAAAGTTCCCAACTTAATCCAAAAATCATGTTAGCCAATATGCCAGCTCCAAAAAAAGTAACAGCAGAACCGAGTGTTATTAATTTAGTAATAACGGGACCAACATTTTTTATTTCTGCTCGTTTTAAAGTTAAACCTCCCTCAAAAAGAATGACGCTTATTGCTAAAGAAACAAAATAATAGAGACCTTCTCCAGGAAATAATCCCTTCTCTCCGTTCCAAACAGGTTCTATCCATTTACTACCATCTTCACTTAAAAATTCGGCAGCAATGGGACCCACTAATAAACCGATCAAGATCAACGGTAAAATAGCTGGAATTTTAAATTTCCATGCCACCCATTGCGCCAATATTCCTAGGATAATAATCCCTGCTAATTCTAACATATTTCGTAAATCTACATATTAAAAGCACTAATTTAAGTAAAAACGTGTGATTTCATGTTTTTAAAAAATGCTATCTTTCAACTTTAAGCAAAAAACAAGAACAGATTTGTCTTTAAAACCTTTTAAAAGTATTGGAATAGGTGTAGCATTTTCGCCAAACTTAAAAGCTAACCTTTTTGAAGCCGCCAGATTGGCCGTTTTTTTTGATTGTAAGCTGTTTTTAATTCATGTAGGCGACTCGTCTGAGGATAAAAAAAATATGCTTAACATGATTCTTGAACGTTTTGAAAAACACCATTTGAATTATGAGATGGTTTTTAAAACCGGAGATCCTGTTAATGTCATTTTATCCATTTCCGAAGAAAAGAAAATTGATTTACTCATCCTTGGAGCGCTTCAGCGCGAAGACTTCCTGAAATATTATGTGGGTTCTATTGCTAGAAAAATTACTCGTTCAGCTAAATGTTCGGTTTTATTATTAATTAAACCTTCTGTAAATCGTGTACCCTGCCAACACATCGTTGTAAATGGGTTAAAAAACCCAAAAACAGAACAGGCTATAAAAACAGCATTTTATGTTGCCAAACAACTCAATGCAGAAAAAATAACTATTGTTGAAGAAATAAAACGAGAACAAATTACTGTAAAGGTTGAAGACGACAAATCCTTGAGAAGAGCAACCATTATAAAAGAACGCATAAAACTAAGGGAAAACTCGAGAGTAAAAGAAATCATTAGCCATATTCCTGTAGAATACACAAAAAATAAAACCATAAAATTACAACCTATTTTTGGGAAACAAGGGTATTCCATAGGCCATTACGCTCAAATAACAAGAGCTGATTTGTTAGTCATGAATGCTCCCAAAAAAATAACCTTTTGGGATCGATTATTTCCGCATGACATTGAACATATTTTAACCGAATTACCTACTGATGTTTTGATTTTGCAATGAGTCCAAAAAAAAATAACATAATAAAAACTTTACAGGCCATTCCACAAAACATATTCTCTGGATTTGTGGTAAGCCTCATTGCGCTTCCCTTGGGCTTAGGGCTTGCCATGGCCAGTGATGCACCACCTATTTCGGGCGTTATATCGGCTGTAATTGGAGGTATCGTGGTTTCTGTTTTTGGTGGCAGTCATGTTACTATTGTAGGCCCTGGAAACGGATTAGTAGGAGTTATTTTATTGGCTATTGCATCTTTGGGGCTAGAAACTACCTATATAGCCATATTTTGTTCAGGAGCTTTACTCTTGGTATTGGGCTTTTTTAGAATGGGGACACTGGCCGATTTTTTCCCTTCATCTGCCATTCAGGGCATGCTAGCAGCTATAGGCTTAATTATTCTTGGCAAACAATTTCATATCATGCTTGCCCATAGAATAAATAGAGAAGATACCATTGATTACCTTTTGGAAATTCCAAATACGATTAATGATGCCTTTCATTATGGGACTGACGGATTGATTTATGCGGCATTAGCCGGAATAATCAGTTTTGGTATTATGTTTTTCTATTCTAAAATTAGGAATAAGTATTTACAACTTATACCTGCGCCTATGTGGATTGTTATGTTATCCATTGGTTTTAGTTATTATTTTGAAATTGGTTTACACGAGCCCAACCCAATTGCTCAAGAATATATGATATCAGGAATTCCTTCCATTCAAAAGATTATTAGCGATTTGCCTCATCCAGATTTTAGTGGTATTTGGAGCTTTTCTTTTTTTGGTAGTGTTTTGGCTCTAACACTTATCTCCAGCATCGAGTCCCTTTTAAGTATTAAAGCGGTTGACAAATTAGACCCAGAAAAGCGACGCTCTAATGTTAATAAAGACCTTAAAGCTTTAGGTTTGGCAACTATGGGTAGTGGTTTTTTAGGGGGTTTAAATGTCGTTACAGTAATTGCAAGAAGCTCTGTTAATGTGAATAATGGCGCTACCAATCGATCTTCAAACTTTTTTCATGCCTTATTTCTAGTCATTTTTATCGTGTTTTTTAGCACGCAATTAACCCGAATACCTCTTCCTGCCTTAATGGCCATTTTGGTATACACGGGTTATAAATTGGCATCACCTAATATTATTAGAAAAATGTTTTCAATAGGCAAGGAGCAACTTATCGTGTTTTTTATAACCCTCATAGTCACTTTAAAAATAGGTTTAATTACTGGTATTGTCATGGGTGTTTTAGCAACTTTAATCATTCATATCGTTATTAACAAAACGGCTGGTTTGTTTTTAAGAAATGTTTTAAAACCCAATGTTTTGATGTTTAGAGAACATGATGGCAGAAATAATTTTTATGTAAGTGTTAAACACTTTTGTAGTTTTTTAAATTATTTTAGGCTAAAGCAGCATTTAGATGCGGTTCCAGAGAACAAAGATGTCATTGTTGATTTTTCACTTTGTGAATTTGTTGATGATACTGTTTTAGAAAACATCTATAATTACCAAGAGTTGTTTAGTAAACGTGGTGGTAGTTTTGAGGTGATTGGGTTGGATATGCACGATACCGCCTCCAATCATCCATTTGCATCTAGGCGTCTATTGTCTGTGCCAAAAATCATAAAAAACAGCCTTACCAGACGCCAAACAAGTATGGAGAGTTTAGCCGAAAATTATGGCTTAAACTATAATTCCAAAAAGCAGAAAAACGTATCGTTTTTAAATAATTTTCTGTTTTTTAACACCAAACAAATCAATCATATTTATAATGAATTATCTCAAAAAGATAACAGTATCAAGCTATTTGATATTGAGTTTTCCGAAGGGGAATTTATAGCCAAAGAGGTCATTCGCTCTACAATGCTTCACATCAACTTAAATTATGCCATTCCGCAGTTTACCTTAGATAGAGAAGGCCTTTTAGAGAAGTTTTATGCGCTTGCTGGATTTAAAGATATTCCTATTGAAAATCATTCCGATTTTTCTAAACGTTTTTATTTATTGGGAGACAATGAAGCTGACATTGCAAAATTTTTTAATGATGATGTCACGCGTTTTTTTGAGAGTAACCCCTATTATCATGTAGAGTCGAATGGCAATGCCTTATTGGTTTTTAGCAAAGAACGCTTGGCGAGTATCAAAGAAATTAAAAGCCTTTTCGATTTTGGAAAACGATTAAAACAAGTGATAGCTCCGGCCTAAAATCATAATATATTCTTAAGGGTTTTAAGCATTACCAATAGATTTCTTAATTTTACGCTCTTATGAATTTGTACCCTATAAATGCCGGAAATTTTAAGTTAGACGGTGGCGCTATGTTTGGCGTGGTGCCCAAATCTATTTGGGATAAAACCAATCCTGCTGATGCCAATAACATGATTGAGCTCACCACCCGGTGCTTACTTATTGAAGATGGTAAACAACTAATCTTAATTGACAATGGTATGGGCAATAAGCAATCTGAAAAGTTTTTTGGCTATTACCATCTTTGGGGCGAATTTAATTTAGATAACTCCTTAAAGGCCTATGGATTTCATCGTGATGATATCACTGATGTGTTTCTAACACATTTACATTTCGATCATTGTGGCGGTAGCATTCAATGGAATTCGGATAAAACAGGTTACGAAACTGCTTTTAAAAACGCCTATTTTTGGAGCAATAAAGCCCATTGGTTATGGGCAACTCAACCCAATAAACGCGAAAAAGCTTCGTTTTTGAAAGAAAATATTCTTCCTATGGAAGAAAGTGGACAACTAAAATTCACATCCCTTCCTGAATTGGATATGCTTACTAGTTCTGAGTTGGGCTTTGATGTTTTTTTTGCCAATGGTCATACCGATAAACAAATGATTCCGTTAATTCATTACAAAGGTAAAACCATTGCTTTCATGGCCGATTTGCTGCCAACCGTTGGGCATTTGCCCTTGCCTTATGTTATGGGTTATGATACTAGACCGCTTTTAACGTTAGATGAAAAAGAAAAATTTCTTAATCTGGCAGCAGAACGTAATTATTATTTATTTTTAGAGCATGATGCACACAACGAAATCATAACCGTAAAAAACACAGAAAAAGGCGTGAGATTAAACGCTGTTTATAATACCCAAGATATTTTCAATTAAATTAAAAACGACTAATTCTAATAAAAAATGAAAACAATTAAAACATTACTAACCTCCTTATTATTAACATTCCTTCTTTTTGGCTGTGGTAGTACAGCGCCTATCATATCAACTCCTGTTGAAAATATTGACACCTCGCCTTTAAAAGTTTCAGATTTAACAGAGGCCGAAAAACAAAATTGGGGACATTTAGACTTGCCTAAAGACACCATACCAGGAATGAGTGTAGATAAAGCCTATGCCGAAATTATTAAAAACAGAAAAGGAACAAAGGTTATTGTAGCGGTGATTGATTCTGGAATCGATATTGATCATGAAGACTTAAACGATGTGCTATGGACCAATAAAGGTGAAATACCTAACAACGGAAAAGATGATGATAAAAATGGCTATATAGACGATGTGCATGGGTGGAATTTTTTAGGAGATGGTTACAACGAACAATTAGAGTTTGTTAGAATTTTAGCAAGTGGCGATAAAAATAATCCTGATTATGCCAGAGCTGAAGCCGAATATGAAACCGAATATCAAAAATGGTTAGGAAGAAAAACACAATATGACCAAATTTATCAGCAATTAACCAATACCGACGACATATTGGCAAAACACATTGGCAAAAAAGATTACACCAAGGAAGACGTTAATGCCATTAAAAGTGAAGACCAAAGCATTAACCAAGCAAAACAGATAGCCCAATATATGTTTAGTAATGGAATGGAATCTATGGCTGATGCAAAAAAGGAAATAAGTGACGGTTTAGAAAGCATCAATGATCGCTTAAACTACAACCTGAATAAAACCTTTAAAGGTAGAGTAAATGGCGACAACCCAGAGGATATGACAACCAAATACTATGGTAATGGCAACGTAAAACCTGTTAAGAAAACAGAAAGTCATGGAACCCATGTAGCTGGTATTATTGCTGCGGAACGCAACAATGGTAAAGGCGCAAACGGTGTTGCAAATAATGTTGAAATTATGAGTATTAGAGCAGTACCTAATGGCGATGAGTATGATAAAGATGTGGCTTTAGCCATTCGTTATGCTGTAGATAATGGGGCGTCTATAATTAACGGAAGCTTCGGAAAAAGTTTTTCGCCTCACAGCGATTGGGTACGTGATGCCATTGCTTACGCTGCAAAAAAAGATGTGATATTTGTTCATGCTGCAGGAAATGATAGTAACAATGTAGATGTGGAGCCCAATTTCCCAGATGATAATATCAATGGAGAAGAAATATCAGACACTTACATTAGAGTGGGTGCGTTAGCGCCTAAATACGGTTCTGGCATGGTGGCTGGTTTTTCAAATTACGGAAAGCAAAATGTAGATGTTTTTGCTCCGGGAGCGAGCGTGTATTCAACCACACCTGAAAACGAGTACGACACTAAAGGAGGAACTTCTATGGCAGCACCAGCAGTGGCGGGTGTAGCGGCTTTAATTCGTTCGTATTATCCTAAATTAAAGGCGGCTCAAGTAAAACAGGTTATTATGGATTCTGGTTTGGCTTTAAAAACCAAAGTGATTGTTGGTGGAAATAGTAGCGATGTAAAACCTTTTGCAGATTTGTCAAAATCCGGAAAAATAGTGAACGCATACAATGCCTTAATTATGGCTTCTCAAATGGCCGCCAAATAAAATTCTTTAAAACACTTTTAAAATCATTTTTAGATGAATCGTTCCTTATTATTAATTTTCTCTGTTTCCCTTTTATGGTCCTGTTATGCTTCAAAAGAAGGTCCTATGGCTTCCACTCCTGTAGCTATAACCCCTCAGGTGCCTGCTCCTAACTCAAATTCAGGATATTGGCAACAGCATGTAGATTATAAAATGACGGTTGATATGGATGTAAACACCTATCAATACAATGGAAAACAACAATTGGTGTACACCAATAATTCTCCTGATGTGTTAAATAGAGTGTATTACCATTTGTTTTTTAACGCCTTTCAACCAGGAAGTGAAATGGATGTGCGTTCCAGAACGATTGCAGATCCAGACCCCAGAGTAGGCGATCGCATAAGCAAACTTAAACCCAATGAAATTGGGTATTTAAAAGTAACCTCATTAAAACAAAATGGCGTGGCTTTAAAACACGAAACCGTTGGTACCGTTTTGGAAGTGGATTTAGCTAAACCCATTCAACCCGGTGAAAGCGTAACCTTTGATATGGATTTTAACGGACAAGTACCTGTTCAAATCCGTCGTTCTGGAAGGAATAATAAAGAAGGTGTGGCACTTTCCATGACGCAGTGGTACCCAAAATTAGCGGAATACGATTTTGAAGGTTGGCATGCCGACCCCTATATCGCTCGAGAGTTTCATGGTGTTTGGGGAGATTTTGATGTAAAACTCACCATAGACAAAAATTATGTAGTAGGGGGCTCTGGTTATTTACAGAACGAAACCACAAACGGAAACAAAAAAACACTCCATTTTATCGCGCCTAATGTGCACGATTTTACATGGGCTGCAGATCCTGATTATATTCATGACACGATGCAAGTGCCCAATGGCCCGATGCTTCATTTTTACTACAAGAATACGCTCGATGCCGAAAAACAAGAAAGCTGGAAAAAATTACAACCCAAAACCGTTGAATTGATGCAGTATTATTCAGAGCACATTGGAAAATATCCCTACAAGCAGTATTCGGTTATTCAAGGTGGCGATGGTGGTATGGAGTATGCCATGTGTACTTTGATTACTGGAAACCGCAGTTTTGGAAGTTTGGTAGGTGTAACGGCGCACGAATTGGCTCACACTTGGTTTCAATTTTTATTAGCTTCTAATGAATCAAAACACGAGTGGATGGATGAAGGCTTTACTAGCTATATTAGTGATTTAGCTATGAATGACGTGATGAATGAAGGTAAGGACAACCCAACTGTAAGTGCTTACAACGGATACATGTACTTGGCGAAATCTGGAAAAGAACAACCGCTTACCACACATTCTGACAGATATGCTTACAACCAAGCTTACGGTATTTCGGCCTATAGTAAAGGCGAAGTGTTTTTAGCACAATTGGGTTATGTGATAGGAGAAGAAAATTTAAAAAAAACCATAAAAAAATACTTTACCGATTTTGTTTTTAAACACCCTAAACCATTAGATATTATTAGAACCGCTGAAAAAGTTTCTGGTTTGGAACTCGATTGGTATTTAATCGATTTTGCACAAACCACCAATACCATTGATTATGGCGTTACATCTGTAGACGATAAAACCATAACCTTAGAGCGTATTGGTTTAATGCCCATGCCTATTGATTTATCGGTTACATATACAGATGGTACTACCGAAAATTTTTATATCCCCTTACAAATGATGCGTGGTGAAAAACCAACCACAGCCACCATTATAAGCGATTGGGCTTGGGCGTATCCCACTTATACGTTTGAGACTTCAAAACCTGTAACATCTGTTGAAATAGACCCTTCGGGATATATGGCTGACGTGGATAGAACCAACAACAAAAATTAAAATCATTGATTTAATAAAATATAAAGCCTCTTTTAAAAGGGGCTTTTTTGTTTCTATAAGTTGACATAGAAAAAAAATTCAACTAACTTCGTTTAACGTTGGGTATAAGACCCTTGTGCTGAACTTGTTTCGGCATTTAAACGATTTCATGTCTCTATAGTTGACCATAATTAAAAGAAATTGAATATCTGGAATAGTTAGTTCTGTAAAAAATGAAATACTTTTCTGTTAATTTATATAAAAAGATACTTAATTGTGCTATTGCGGAAGGTATGTCCTTGAAGGATTTTGAGGATTTGCCTATATCGCTTGAAGAGGCTGAAAATTTAAAATTTGTTTCCGCAGATGAACATTTAAGAGCCCATGAATTGATTGATGAAAAGCTAAAACCGGGGTTTGCGATTCGGGTTGGTCAACAGATGAAAATAGATGATTATGGTGTACTAGGATTATCATGGAGAACCTGTGCAAAAGTCAGAGAAATTTTTGATCGTAGTGAGCGTTATTTTAAATTGCTTTCTAATACTTATAATTGGGAAGTAAAAGAAGGTAAAGAAATTTCTAATATAATTCTAAATAGAGATGCTAATAGAAGAGGTATGCAACTGTCTTCGGAGGCTAGTTTGTCCGCAACAATGGTAGTGATGCAAGCAATGTCTGAAAAAAAGGTGTGGCCCATTGAAGTATGTTTCAAACACAACCCTCCCAAAGATTTAAGTAGCTTTGATGAAGCTTTTAAATGCTCTTTAAATTTCAATCAACCAAAATATTCAATAAGCTACAAAACTCATGACCTGAATTTAAGGACAGCTAAGGCGGACACTAGTATTAATAATTATCTGCTAAAACAAGTTGATGAGCAGCTTAAAGGAATCAAGATTCCAGGGAGTAAATTTGTTCGTGATGTTGAAGCGCTAATAAAAGATGCTCTCCCAACAGGTATTCCAAGTATCCAATATATCAGTGATCTTACAGCTATGAGCAACCGAACTTTAACACGCAGACTTTCAGAAGCTGGCGTCACTTATCGTGATTTGGTTAAAAAAACTCAAAAAGAAATAGCCAAGGAACTGCTGAGGAAAAAATCTGAAAGTATAGGTGAAATAGCTTTCCTAACGGGCTTCTCCGAGCAAAGTGCTTTTAATCGCGCTTTTAAAAAATGGACTGACCTTACTCCTACAGAATTCCAAAAAACCATCTAAAATTCCATTTTGGCGTAAACTGTCAAAAGGTTGTCTTTAAGTGTCAAAAATCTCTTTTGAACGCTTCGCAACTTTGTGTCATCAAATTAATTAATACAATTTAATGATGGTAACAATAGAAAAACTTCTAATAGGAATTATAACAACACTTTTAATAAATTCAATGAAGAGCTACGAACCAGTTCAAGAGTATAAAGAATTGACGGCACTACAAGTTTCAAGTTACACAGTAAAAGATTCAAAAGCAGAAGCTTTTCAAATTTTGAATAACAAATGTAACGTATGTCATCGCAAACAGAACAAAAGACGCGTATTCACAATGCAAAATATGGATTCTTGGGTCAATGATATTTATAAGCAAGTCTATATAAAGAAACGAATGCCCAAGGGAAAAAAAATAAAACTAACCTCTAAAGAGTATCAAGAATTATTAACCTGGATATCATCCACAAAAAATAAATAAAATGGAGCTAAACTTTAAAATCATCGTATTGATGCTAGGCATCTTATTTACTGGACTTACAGCAGGATTGTGTTTTACATGGTCTAATTCCATAACACCCGGCATTGCCAGATTAAATGACTTAGGGTTCTTGCAAGCATTTCAAGCAATGAATCGTGCCATAATCAATCCAAGTTTTCTTTTTGTCTTTTTTGGACCCGTCATACTTTTATTTATAAATGCCTTTTTGCATCGCAATTCACATCCGGTAACATTCTGGTCATTTACCTTGGCGGCAATTCTATTTTTCTTGGGTATTGGTCTTATTACGGTTTTCAAAAATGTTCCGCTAAATGAACTTCTTGACAAAACAGTTTTAGAAAATCTTTCTGAAGTTGATCTTAAAGAACTGAGAGCGAAATTTGAAAAACCTTGGAATCGCTGGCACATTCAGCGCACCATAGCCTCTTTTACCTCATTTGCTCTCTTACTAATTGGGCTTATTTACACAAAATAAAAACATAACAATTTTAAAAAATAAAAAACGAAGAATCATGAAACTTTTTAGAACTATAGGTATTGGAATCATTATTTGGATTCTTGGAGTTAGTATTTACATCATTTCTTTCTACATCCCAATATTAGAAGACCCAGAACTTCAAGCAAATATTTTCTTGTCTTTAGGAATTCTGCCAATAGTTTGGTTTGGAACAAAACTATACTACAGAAAAAAAAGTACTACAAAAGGATACTGGTTAGGGTTAGCTTTCTTTTTAATAGCAGCCGCTATGGATGCACTAATTACCGTACCATATTTAATAGCTCCGTATGGAGGAACACATTATAGTTTCTTTACTGCCATCAGTTTTTGGCTTATCGGAATAGAATTTATCATAATGACTACAGTGTATTGGTACAACGTAGTTAAAAGCAGAAGTAATATAGTGAATCATTAGTAAAAAAAATTTCAAATAGTTGAAACACAATTAATATTTAATTAAATCAGAAAACATGAAAACAGAAAACATTTTAGTTATTGGCGGAACTGGTAAAACTGGTCGCCGGGTAGTCGAAAATTTAAAGCAATCTGGACACAACGTACGAGTTGTAGGGAGAAAAACAAATCCAACTTTTGATTGGGAAAAACCGGGAACTTATGATGCGGCTTTGAAAGATATGGACAGAGCCTATATCGTGTATTATCCTGATTTAGCTGTACCTGGATCGAGAGATGCGATAACAACGCTAACTGAAAAAGCATTAGAAGCTGGTTTAGAAAAAGTAGTATTGCTTTCAGGAAAAGGAGAAACTGAAGCCGAAGCCTGTGAGGATATCGTTGCTAATTCAGGCTTAAACTACACTTTAGTGAGAGCCTCTTGGTTTAACCAAAATTTTAGTGAGGGTGCATTTTTAGATTTTGTATTGGATGGCGTTGTAGCATTACCTATGCCAGAAGCAAGAATTCCATTTGTGGACGCAGATGATATTGCAGACGTCGTTTCTAAAGTACTAATCGATGATTCCTATAACGGACAAACCATAACTGTTACTGGACCTCAAAAAAGAACCTTTAAAGAAGTGGTAGGGATTATGGCTGAAGCTTCCGATAAAACAATTCAATTTGTGCCGATTTCAATCGACGAATTTAAAGACGGTATGCGAAAAGCAGGATTACCAGATTCTTACGTATGGCTCTTTGGTTATTTATTCCAAGAAGTACTAGGGAATCCAGAAAACCAAGAGGTTTCCCATGATGTGGCTGAGGTATTGGGTAGGCCGGCTAAAGATTTTGAAACATATGCTAAACAAACTGCTGCAACCGGTATTTGGAATGTAGAAATAACTCATGCCCAATAATCCATTAAATCAGAGGCTCCAACTAACTCTAGTAGGTTTTTGGAGCCTCAATTATATGTTATTTTATATCTAAAATTAGAAAGTGATGATAATTTCCTATCCTTTAATCAAACCAAAATACTATAAATCCCTATTAATAGATTTATTGAATTTTATTAAGTCTCCTAAAGATAAACCCTCGATAGAGAAAAGCACAACTCACAAAATCTATGATACTGTAGGTCTCTTCTTTATAAAGATAATTTTCTCAATAACATTAGCATCATTATTACAGTTTATTTATGAACCTGAAAATCTAACATCAACCAGTATGTCGGAGCGATTTGCCCCAATACTCTTACTTTTAGTTGGTGGGATTATTTTACCCATACTTGAAGAAACGACCTTTAGATTGTCGTTAAGGTTTAACCCTATTTATTTTGCGTTAACTTCTGGAACATTTACATATTACATCATTACAAAAGCAGTTTTTAAAAGCCGATTATCCCTTTTAGATGAAACTTTCTGGTTTCGCATAATAATCGGTATTGCTGTTGTGTTGATTATGTATCTAGTGGGCAGAACCAAGAATATAAAAATCATACTACAAAACTACTGGCATAAGCACTTTAGGTCGATTTATTATTTCTCTTGTATAGGTTTCGCTTGGCTACATATTTTCAATTTTGAATTGAATCTAATAAATCTTTTATGGTTACCTTTTTTAACCTTACCTCAATTATTTAGCGCTTTTATTGCAGGCTATACCAGAATAGCCTTTGGTTTTCAATACCCTCTATTATTGCATATGGCAACTAATACGCTATTCCTCTCCTTAACTTTTTTACATCTTGACTAATTTTTTAAATAATACCTATTGTAAAATATTTGAATTAATATCCTATGTATAACATTTAAAATTAAGTATAACATTTTGAGAAGAATTTCACTTTTTGTTAGAAGTTTAACAAAAAATATTGCAATTGGATGATCTTTGGGCACTGTTGCCGGTAAAATAATTGGGCTTGGGCGTATCCCACTTATACGTTTGAGACTTCAAAACCTGTAACATCTGTTGAAATAGACCCTTCGAGATATATGGCTGATGTAGATAGAACCAACAACAAAAATTAAAACAACTTGTTTTATAACACCTCAAGCCTCTTTTAATAGGGGCTTTTTTTTGTTTTTTAAACTTGAGATTGTAAAAAAATTCAACTAAATTCGTTAAACTATGGATATAAAACATTAATACGATTTCATATCCATGTAGTTGTGCGTCAATGTAAAAAGCCAACCCGCAAATGGCGTATTTGATTTTGCCGACACGCAAAGCCAACGCTCGACTGAAACGAATAAAGAAGAATAGACATAAATGAATTTAGATACACAAAGTTTACAACCAATTATCAACTTCATCTGGACAGTTGCGGATGACGTATTGATTAACAAATACCTTGAAAACCAGTATCAGGACGTGATATTGCCAATGACGGTATTAAGAAGGTTGGACTTGGCACTTGAGCCAACAAAAGACAAAGTGCTAAAAACCCATAATGAGTTCAAAGGAAAAATTGACAACCTATCTGGACTACTGACGAGCAAAGAACATGGCTCTGGATTGGCGTTTTACAATACTTCGCCTTACACCATGAAAAAATTGTTGGCTGACCCGAAAAATATAGACGCCAACTTTTTGGACTATCTCAATGGCTTTTCTGAAAACGTTCAAGACATCATTTCCAAGTTCAAATTCAGAAACCAATTAGAAACCTTTGAAAATACTGGAATCACTTTTTCGCTGATTGAAAAATTTTGCAGCCCGAAAGTTGAGCTAAGACCTGAAAAGATTTCGCCTATGGCAATGGGCTACATGTTTGAGGACTTAATCAGACGTTTCAACGAAAAGACCAATGCAGCAGCAGGGCGACACTTTACACCAAGAGAAATCATTGAACTGATGACCCATTTGGTTTACCTGCCTGTAAAAGATAAAATACAACAAGGAACTTATTTGGTGTATGATCCTTGTGCGGGTTCTGGTGCTATGCTTACCCAATCTAAACGCTATGCAACCAATCCTGATGGTGAAATAAAATCGAAAGCGACCTTTCACTTATACGGCCAAGAGAACACAGGCGAAATGTATGCAACATGCAAATCAGATATGTTGCTGAAAAATGAAGACCCTGACAAAATCAAGTACGGTTCGACATTGAGCGAATATGGCTTTGACCCTGATTTGAAGTTCAACTTCATGCTGACCAACCCGCCTTATGGAACAAGTTGGAAAGAAGATATTGCCAAACTAAACGTTGGAAGTGGAAAGAAAATCAGCATAGTTGATAGACGTTTTAATCTGCCTATCAAAAACTTTAAAGGTGAGTTAGAAGAAACATGTTTGACTTCCAGAAGCAATGATGGGCAGCTCATGTTCATGCTTCACATGCTTTCCAAAATGAAAGACCCAAAAGATGGCGGTAGTCGAATTGCTTCTGTTCAAAATGGTTCTGCTCTATTTACTGGAGATGCTGGAAGCGGAGAAAGCGGAATTCGTCAATACATTTTAGAAAATGACCTTGTGGAATGCATCATTCAGTTACCAAATGATATGTTCTACAATACTGGGATCTCAACGTATATCTGGATTATCAGCAATATGAAAGAAGAGCGAAGAAAAGGTAAAGTTCAACTTATCAATGCTTCTTCTGCTGAGTTCTACAAGAACATGAGAAAGCCACTTGGTGACAAGCGAGTAGAATTGACAAATGACCATATCATTAAAATTCAGGAATTATACTTTGCCTTTGAAGAGAATGAATACAGCTTAATTTTTGACAATGAAGATTTTGGTTTCTACCAAATCACGGTACACCAACCTGAAAGAAATGCCAATGGCGAAATAATCAAAGACGCCAAGGGTAAGCCCAAGTCCGATAAGGAGCTGAAAGACACTGAGAATGTACCAATGAAAGAGGACATTCAAGAATATTTTGAACGTGAGGTTTTACCATTTGCTCCTGATGCTTGGTATGATAAGTCCAAAATGAAGTTGGGCTATGAAATTTCTTTCACTAAGTATTTCTACAAACACGAACCACTTCGAGACCTTGCTGATATAGAAAATGATATTATGCAATTGGAAAAAGAAACAGATGGTTTATTAAAAGAGATTGTGGAATAATGGCAAAGAAGAAATACACAAGCTATAAACCTTCTAAAACGCTTTGGCAAGAGGAAATTCCGAGTCATTGGCAGGAAACTGACTTGAGAATGATTTTTACTGAAAATAAGGTCAAGAACACTGGCTTAGTTGAGCGAAATCTTCTTTCTCTGAGTTATGGTAAACTGAAACGCAAGGACATTGACAATGCAACTGGTTTGGTGCCCGAATCATTTGAAGGCTATCAAATAATTGAAGAAGGCTACATTATTCTACGTTTTACCGACCTGCAAAATGATAAAAAGAGCTTGAGAGTTGGCTACTGCCCTGAAAGAGGCATTATCACCAATGCCTATGTTGGTATCGTTCCAAATGAAGATATACATTCCAAATACTTTTATTATCAACTACACTTTTTAGACACCATAAAGTATTTCTACAATCTTGGTGGTGGAGTAAGACAATCATTGAGTTACAAAGAATTTAAAAGGGAAACACTGCTTGTTCCTGAAGCAGAAGAACAAATCAAAATAGCCGCTTTTCTCGATTACAAACTCGCCAAAATCAACCGCTTTATCCAAAAGAAAAAGCAATTGATTAAACTACTCACCGAGCAAAAAGTCGCCACCATTAATCAAGCAATAACCAAAGGAACAAATTTGGAATCAGCTACCTACGGAATAGAAAACTTATGGATAGATGAACTCCCCGTTGGTTTCAATCTGGAAGGATTTAATAAAAACGTCTTTTTGAAACATGGTTTTCAGTTTAGAGAGGAACATTTCTCCCAAGAAGGCATCAAAGTAGTTAAGATTACGCAGCTTTCTCCAGATGGAAGCTTGAGGTTGGAAAATGCAAGCTTTGTACCTGAGCATTATCAATATGATTTTAAGAACATAATAATTGAGGACAATGATGTTCTTATGGCTCTTACTGGAGGAACGATTGGAAAAATCATTCGAGCAAATATCAATGGTGAAATATTACTCCAAAACTACCGTGTAGGCAATTTCTATCCTATAAACGATAAGCTAAGCAAAGACTTTCTCTACTGGCAATTAAAGTCCGAATTTATCCAAGCTCAAATGAAGTTCTATGTTCGAGAAACGGGACAACCAAACATTGGAAAAGGAGACTTTCGAAAAATTCAGTTGATAATTCCCCCAATTGATGAACAAGAGAAAATAGTTGAAATAATTGTTCAAGAAACAGATAAAATAGATACAACCATTTCCAAAATCGAGAAAGAAATCGCTCTAACTCAAGAGTACAAAACAGCCATTATAGCAGAAGCGGTTACAGGGAAAATAGATATCAGGGATTTTAAAATTCCTGATTCAACCGAAGAAGAGAACTATGAAGAATTAGAAGAGGAATTGAGTTTAGCAGCTGAGGATGAGGCTGAATACCAAACCGAAGAAATTGAAGAATGAGTAAAAGCACAGATACCACAGAAAAGGGCTTAGAAAGCCATATTACCAATTATTTGGTAGAGGCGAATAGATACATCCAAAGAGAAAGTACGGATTACAATAATGTTTCCTGCTTAGACGAAGACTTATTGTTTAAATTTTTAGAAACTACCCAACCCAAAGCAGTCGAGAAGCTCAAGCGGTATCACAAAGACTTGTATCGCCAGAAAATCATCAAACGTCTGAATGACCGCATTCAAGCCAAAGGGGTTATTGAAGTTTTAAGAAAAGGCATTGTTGATGGCTTTACAGACACCAAACTCAAGCTGTTTTATGACAAGCCTGTTTCGGCATACAATGCCAGTGCAAGTGCCTTGTACAAAACCAATGTTTTTTCGGTCATTCGTCAGGTTTACTACTCTACCAAAAACAAGAATTCCTTGGACATGGTCGTTTTCATTAACGGCTTGCCAGTTATCACTTTTGAGTTAAAAAATGAATTAACCAAACAAAATGTAAAACACGCCATCAACCAATACAAAAAGGACAGAGACCCTAATGAGGAGTTATTTCGCTTGGGTCGTTTGGTTGTAAACTTCGCTGTAGACACAGAAGAAGTTTGGATGTGTACTCAACTGAAAGGTGAGCAATCGTATTTTTTACCATTTAACAAGGGCAATAACAACGGAGCTGGAAACCCACCAAACGGTGGAATTAAAACCGATTATCTCTGGAAAGAAATTCTAACCAAGGACAGCCTTACGGATATCATTCAAAACTTCTCGCAGCTCGTTACCGAAGAAAAAGAATACACGGACGACAAAGGGAAAAAGCGAACTAAAAAGGAGAAAAAACTCATCTTTCCCCGCTATCACCAACTATCAGCAGTAAGACAACTTTTGGCAGATGCAAAAGAAAAAGGCTCAGGTCAGAAATATTTGATTCAACATTCCGCAGGTTCAGGCAAGTCCAATTCAATCGCTTGGCTTTCGCACCAATTAATTGGATTGCATGACAAGTCAGGAAGTAACAACATTTTCGATACCGTTATTGTCGTTACAGACCGCAGAGTGTTGGATGCCCAAATCCGAGAAAACATCAAGCAATTTCAACAAGTTGGCGGTGTGGTTGAAGCGATTACCGAAGGAAGTAAGCAACTCAAAACTGCCTTGGAAGACGGAAAGAAAATCATCATAACCACCATTCAGAAGTTTCCGCACATTGTAGAAGAAATTGGAGAGTTACCAGGAAACAACTTTGGTATCGTCATAGATGAAGCTCACAGCAGTTTGAGCGGCCAAATGGCAAGGAAACTCAACGAATCTTTATCTAAACTGAATGATGAAGACGAATTGAAATTTGACTTGGAAGATTATGACGAAAATGAAAACAGTGAAGTAACAGGAGAAGACTTAATCCGTGCTTTGGTGAAATCAAGAAAACTCTTGCCAAATGCCAGCTATTTTGCATTTACGGCTACTCCCAAAAACAAGACTTTGGAACTCTTTGGAGTTCCTTATCAAGAAGGAGACAAAACGAAATTTAGAGCTTTCCATCTCTACTCTATGAAGCAAGCGATTGAAGAAGGTTTTATAAAAGATGTATTGCAGAATTACACCACCTACCAAAGTTTTTACGCCTTACTCAAGAAAATAGAGGACGACCCTGAATACGACAAAAAGAAAGCACAGAAGAAACTCAAGGCTTATGTAGAAAGCCATGAACACGCCATCAAGAAAAAGTCAAAAATGATGGTTGACCATTTCATGGAAAATGTGATTCGGAAAAAGCGAATGGGTGGCAAAGCAAAAGCCATGATGGTAACGAGTAGCCGAAAAAATGCTGTGCAATACAAAAAGGCTTTTGATGCTTACTTGAAATCTATAAACAGCCCGTACAAAGCAGTTGTTGCATTCTCAGGTGAAATTGACGGAGAAACAGAGGCAAGTTTGAACGGCTTTTCGAGCAGCTCAATTCCATCTGAGTTTGAAAAAAATGAATATCGTTTTCTATTGGTTGCCAATAAATACCAAACTGGCTTTGACCAGCCACTTCTTCATACCATGTATGTAGATAAAAAGCTAGGCGGAGTGAATGCGGTTCAAACCCTATCAAGGCTAAACAGAAGTCATCCATTAAAGAAAGACACTTTTGTTCTTGACTTTGCTAATACAGCCGAAGATATGGAGAATGCTTTCAAGCCATATTTTGAAAGCACAATTCTTGGAGAAGCAACAGATCCAAACAAGCTTTTTGATTTACAAGATGCTTTGGACAATTATCAAGTGTATTCACGTGAACAAGTTGAAGACTTCTCAAACAAGATTTTGAATAATGTCCCCGTTGACCAGCTCCACGCATCATTAGATGAATCTGCTGCCATTTTCAGAGACGACCTAGAAGAAGAGCAACAAGCCGATTTCAGGGCAAAAGTCAAAACATACGTTCGACTTTACATTTTCCTTTCTCAGATTGTACCGTTTGAAAATCCTTATTTGGAGCGTCTTTACATTTTCCTGAATCATTTACAAAACAAGCTTGGCGGTGATACCTCAGTAGATTTGGCAAAAGGCGTTTTGGACAATATTGACATGGACAGTTACCGCCTGCAATTGGAGTCTACAACCAATGTAGTTTTGGAGCAAGGTGAAGACTTAAAGCCTATTCCAACTGATATGAGAGGCGGAGTAAGTGAACCTGAAATTGACAAGCTTTCGAACATCCTTCAAACTTTCAATGACCGCTACGGAACTGAATTTGAAGATGCTGACAAAGTCCGCCAAATGGCTGAAAACATTGCAACTGATGTAGCGAAAAACAAAGAGCTGATAAGTTCAATTCAGCATTCAGACGAACAGAACGCAAGAATAACCAGCGACAAAATTGTAGGAGAAGAACTGCTCAAGCACATCACTACCAACTTTGACCTGTATAAGTTGTATTCGGACAACAAGGAATTTAAAGAGGACTTTTCTGCAATGATGTTTGGTGTTGTGAAAGAATTAATTAACAGAGGTATAAACGCTCAGAAGTAAGGGATGCTAAAGGTTATCGAGATAGAACATATTAAAGGCATTCAGCACAAGAGGTTTGAATTGGATATTTCACCAAACAAGCCCAGTCTTATGGTTGCTCCGAATGGTTTTGGTAAAAGCTCCTTAGCAACAGCGTTCAACTCTATGAATAATAGGCGAATTGTTCTCAATGAGGACGATTATCATGCTGAAGATGAAGCAAACGCTCCTAGAATTTATATCGAATATCAAAAACCTGACAGTTCAATTGTCCATCTTGAAGCAACTTCAACTAGCAATACCATTTCTGGTGAGCTAGATTATTTTGTCATTAATAACAATACAAAACCAAAAGGCAACGCTTCTACATTTGGCGGATTTGCAAATTCACGTGCAACCTTGATTATTGAAGATGTCGTTCTACTTGACAGGATTCCTACAAATACTTCTTTTCCCTTTACATACAGAAATGCACAAGGTAGGTTTGGCACAAATGGTAGGGTATTACCAAACCTTTCAGCCGTATTTTCCAATCGCCTATTGGTAGAGCAAATAAGTGAGCATTATCAAGATTTACAACGTGCAAATGGCATAAGAATTCAAGGCAGAATCAATGCGGTTATTGATTTGATAAACAACGAAGGTGGTACCGCCAACGCTTTAGTTGATTGGGTGTCAGCGAATGTTTTAGATGATTTAAAAGCAATTGATTATCTGAATACACTAGGTAATCTCATTCACACTTTTGACATTGGTTATAATTCAGAATCAAAAAGTTACTTGGCTGCAATTCAACTTATTTGGTCGTACAACGAAAACTCAAATCAGTTTAAAGATGCCTGTGCATTCAGCAATTACAAACTTGACAAAGAAAGATTCGAAACTACCCTTTCAACTTTCAATTGTACATGGCGTAATATTAGAGCAAGTGAAACTAGAGGGCAATTGGTTATAAAATTCCCTAAAGCTATCCACATCTCAAATGGTCAACGAGATATTTTAACTTTCATTTCAATGCTCTTCAGGGCAAAACGCCATTTAAAGAAGGATGCCAATATTTTAATTATTGACGAAGTTTTTGACTATCTGGATGACGGAAATCTTACAGCAGCACAGTATTATATTACTACGTTCATTAAAGAATTTAAGGATCAATGCAAACGGTTATATCCTATTATCCTAACTCATTTAAACCCTAACTACTTTAAGAATTTTGCTTTCAGCAATCAGAAGGTTTATTATCTCGAAAAATCGAACATTCAAGTGAATCAGCATTTATCGAGAATGCTTAGAATTAGAGATGATGAGGCATTTGCCGAACCACTAAGGGATGATATTTCAAAGCATCTAGTTCACTACGAACCAACTCACATAAACAGACGAGCTGATTTCAGAGGTTTAACAATTCCTGAACTTTGGGGTAAATCTGATAATTTCTATCAATTTCTATTTGGAGAAGTTGACAACTATCTAAATGGACGTGCATTTTGCCCTTTTGCAGTGTGCGGTGGAGTTAGAGTAAAAATTGAAGAGATAGCTTACAATAAACTCCAAAGTCCTGAAGCAAGAACAGCGTTTTTAAGTACTCATATGACTCGTAAAAAACTAGAAAAAGCGGAAGAACTTGGCGTTGTATCTCCTGAATCTCATTTTTTACTTGGAATTATTTACAATGAGGGAATGCATTGGAGGGACAATCAGGATAACGTTTCTCCTATTGCTTCAAAACTTGAAAATCTGACAATTAAAAAACTAATTAGAGATGTATTTGAGTGACATGAAAAAGCGAACGCTAAGCATCCATACATATTGCCAAATCACTCAAGCCGATCCGCAAGTAAAAAACTTGACAAAGAGTGTGTCTACCCAATAGCACGACCAAACCGTTAAAAACAAAAACCAAAAAAATTCAATACCAAGGTTCTTTTTTATACATACTTGTTTTTGCAACCCGTTCTCGGTTGGTTAATTTTAAATGGGTTTGCGTCATCTGTTTGCTTCTATAACCCAATAAGTGAAAAATAGATTTTGCGAAAAACTTGGCTACTTTTAGGTTTACTTGCAAAACACCTTCGTATTTATTGGCCCAAGAAACCCCTGGTAAAAGCACTAAAAAGTTATCCGTTTTTATTTTTCTTAAGAATACTGATAGCCTCAGGAAAAAAGGTTTAATGGGTTTTATGATAAAAAACCCTTCGGCACCTTTTTGTTGGTACAAAGGCATAAACAAGCGCCCTGAATAAGTGGCTTTTATTTCATTTCCGTTATTGAATGCCAATGGGTTTCCTTTTTGGATGCCTTGAAAACTCTTAAACCCTCCCAACATTTTAAAGTGATCGTGGTCGTTAATTTTATAGAGATCAACCACTTCGAAAACATCTGTTAAATCGCAAGATTGTATTTTAAGTTCTTGGTAATATTTTGAAAAATTGAGGGCACTTTTTTTGTTTAAAACCCCTGAAAACACCAGCGTTAAATATACAAAAGCCACACTATTGGTGATGGCCATTAAATCGTTGTGTTGTCCCGATTCAAAACCTAAGGACACATAACCCAACTCATTGATATAGCTTAGCAATGGGCCGTTTAAATATTCTTCAATACCCAACACAATAGGCACCGGAAATAGTTTTGAAAACTTTCGGTTTATCAAAGCATCGTTAATAGTAATAAAAGGCAGGGTTTTGCTAGAGGTGGTGTGTAAGTCTATAAAGTAAAAGGGGGGCTTATTATTTTTTAAAATCGAATTTAAAACAGTGGAAAGTTCTATAAGTTCGGATTCCTCAGTATTTAAAACGGGTTTGTTGTGAATGGTTTGTATTTGTGGTTTTGTCCATAATCTATTTAAATCTTGATCTAAAAAGCGTTGTTGTGCTTCCAGAGCTTTTAAATTTCCTGAGATGCCATAAATAACGCCTTTAACATGTTGTTGATTAAGGTGGTCCATAACCTCTTTAATAGCCAAAATGCCTGCATTTTCGTTCCCATGTATTCCGCCAAAAAACACGACTGTTGGACCGGGCTCTGTGCCTTCTATTTTTCCAAGGAATCGCTCTACACCAATTTTATTTTTTAAGGCATCATTATAAACCTCTATCATTTATCAAAATCGTTTAACGTTATTAAACCCGTTAGTTTGTTATTATTTACCACCGGTAAACTTCCAATAGCTTTTGATATCATTAAATATTTAGCTTTAATAACAGGTGTATATTCATCAACGGTTATAATATCTGTTTTCATAACTTTGCCAACGCTAACAATTTGCTTTTTGGTAAAAATTTGGTAGTCTTTTACATCCGTCCAGGTCAATAATCCCTCTAGCTCCCCCTCATTATTAATAACTGGCATATGATGTATGTTTTTCCATTTCATAATGTTTAGTACCAGTTCTATACTGTCCTTTTTCGAAACTGAAAAAATATCGGTACTCATGATATGTTTCACTACACGGCTTTCTTTAAAAGGGGTTTCTTCCAAATGATGCAACATTTCCCATGTTGAAACGGGATACCTCTTTTCTTGTTTTTCATGAATTTTTGAGGTTAAAATTTGCATGGCCTCAAAACGGTTGTGTTTTTTTAAAAGTGCTCTAAAATTCCTAACCATCCACTCTGAGCCATTTTTGGCATGCACCCTATTTTCAATAATTTTTAAATAATATTCAGCATCTTTAGGTTGAATGCCCGCATGGTATAAGCCTTTGTATGCCAAGGGAAGCAACTCGTTTAAAATGAGATCATGACTGGAAACATAAGCCCCATTCCAATAAAATTGGGTAGCCATGCCATAGCGAGCAGCGTTAAAAAAGTTTGTTTTTACATCTTTAAAATCCCAAGTTTCATGAATGTTATTATATTTTTCTGGTTTGCCTAACATAACCCCTATCCAAAATACCATATTCGCCATTTCATCAACCGTGGTGGGACCCGATGGTATGTAGCGGTTTTCAATTCTTAAATTAGGTTTTCCGTCAATAACGCCATAACAAACCCGGTTCCAAGGGTACACTGTACCATTGTGTAAGCTGAGTGCTTTCAGTTTTGGTATTTCATTGTTTTCCAACATGTCTATACTGTCTCTGGTAAAGTTGGTTGTTAAAAAACTTCGAAACCTTGAAATGTTGTCTTTAAAAATATCGGTTACAGACCCTGTTTGCCATTTATTACCAAAACTTACACGTGATTGTTTTTCGTTTAGTAAAAAGGAATTTGCTCTGGTATCTACACTCTGAGTAAATAACGCTATTCGGGTTTCGCTCCACAGTTCTTTCCCAAACAACATGGGCGAATTAGCACAAATACTCAATACGGGACCTGCAATGGCTTGAGCCCAGTTATAATCGCTAACAAAAGATTTAGGACTGAGCTGCAAATGCATTTGGAAGCTCGAGTTACAGCCTTCCAGCATAACGGAATCGTGATGTAAATTTATTTCATCGGCTCCTTTTATATGGATATTAAAACTTTGCTTTCTAATGCTTTTTATGGCGTCATTTAAAACCGAGTAACGTACAACATTGGTCATACTTTCTTCATTCACATTATTTAGCGACAGTGAAGGTAAAATGCCAGTTAGAATGACTTTTAAATGATGTTTTGAAGCTGCGCTTTTTGCTTTATCAATAAAATGGTCTAACTGCTTATGAAGTTTAGAAAAACAATCTTTACCAAGTTCTAAAGGATCTAAGTTAACTTCGAGGCTATATTTACTTATTTCGGTTGTAAAATGCGCGTTATTAATGGCCTTGAGTAATTCCACTGATTTGCCTTCTGGCAAAAATTGATTATTAACAATAAAGAATTCTTGTTCAGCACCAATTCGAAGTGGCCCCTCTTCCATCAATCCCTTTTCAATCATCATATCCAGCGCCTTGATATCATTCAATAAATGGTGAATATAATTAGCCCTATCCTTTTTTGTTTTTAGTTTGGTTACATTTAAATCGCCCATATCAGCAAATTAATAAGGTTTCGAAACCATTAAATTACTTCAGTATATTGGTTTTAAATATGATTTTTGTCATGTGTGGTTGGATACTTGATTTTAAGTAAAATTTCAGCTACCTTCGTTTAGACCCTAATTAAGACAATTTAAAAGATTCTCTGTCGCAAAAGCTAAAAGAACATCCTAAAAACTTAACTTGAAATTTACCTATTCAAAAAAAGAAAAACTTAAAAGCAAAAAGCTTATTGATCAATTGTTTTCTGAAGGACAATCGGTTTCTGCATTTCCATTGCGTTTAGTTTATTTACCTACAGTGTTTGCCGATGGCGCGCTTACTAAAACAAGTGTTTCGGTTAGTAAAAAGCATTTTAAAACGGCTGTTCATAGAAATCGTATAAAACGTTTACTGCGAGAAGCATACAGATTACATAAACCACTATATTTTAACAATTTAACAACACCGCACGCGTTTATGATTTTGTACATTGGCAAAGAAATACCCACATTAACCCAAATTGAAACCCAAATGGCATTACTATTTGAAAAATTTTCAAGTAAAATTCCTGAAAAATAATTAATCGTATGAAAAACTTACTAAAAAAGAAAATCATCATCCCTATTCTTGCGGCCTCCGTTTTCTTATCAACCACGGCCTTTCAAAATGATTTTTTTGAAATCGCTAAACAGATAGAAATCTTCACCTCAGTGTTTAAGGAACTCAATATGAATTATGTAGATGACACCAACCCAGGTGATTTAATGGATACCGCCATAAAAAGTATGCTGGCGGATTTAGATCCCTACACCAATTTCATGAACGAACAAGATGTTGAAGCGGCACGAATTAATAACACAGGCGATTACACAGGTATTGGAGCGAAAGTAAAAACCTTGAAAGATAAACTAGTGGTGATAGAGCCTTATAAAGATTACCCTGCCGATAAAGCGGGTTTAAAAGCCGGTGATGAAATTATAAAAGTAGGTAATACTGTGGTTGAAACTTATAAAGAAGACGCTGGAAATTTGTTAAAAGGAGCACCTAATAGTTCGGTGGAAGTGACTTTTAAACGTCAAGGAAAACCACAAACGGCTACTATAAAAAGAGCTGAAGTAGAAATAAAGGCCGTGCCTCATTTTTCTATGGTGGATGATAAAACCGGTTATATTGTTTTGAGCAGTTTTAGTGATAAAGCTTATTTTGAGACCAACTATGCGCTTCGTGATTTAAAAGCCCAAGGCGCCAAAAAAATAATTCTTGATTTGCGTGGAAACCCCGGTGGTTTGGTAAACGAAGCCATTAAAATTGTTAACCTTTTTGTGCCGAAAGGACAATTAGTAGTAACCACCAAATCTAAAGTAGAAAAATACAATAAAACCTATTATACCCAAAACGACCCTATTGATAGCGAGATTCCATTAGTGGTTTTAATTGATGGTAATAGCGCCTCGGCAAGTGAGATTGTTTCCGGTTCGTTACAGGATATAGATCGCGCCGTGATTGTAGGTTCAAGAAGTTTTGGAAAAGGTTTGGTACAACGCCCAAAACCACTTACTTATGGCACACAAGTTAAAATAACCATCTCGCGATATTATACGCCCTCAGGAAGGTGTATACAAGCTTTAGATTATTGGCACCGGGATGAAAACGGTGAAGCGGTTCGGGTAAAACAAGAAAATTATAACGAGTTTAAAACTAAAAACGGTAGAAAGGTATTTGATGGCGGGGGTGTTTTTCCAGATGTTCCTATGGGTTCCTATACAAAATCACCCATTACCACGGCTATCATTAATAATGACCTTATTTTTAATTATGCCACCAACTATCACTATAAACATAATATCAATGATATAAAAAGTTTTAAGTTGACTGATGCCGATTTCAAAGATTTTAAAAACTATTTAAAGGCGACTAATTTTTCGTTTGAAACCAACACAGAAAAAGCTCTTAAAAAAGCTTTTGAAACCGCTAAAGACGAGGAGTTAAATGATAATATTAAAGCTGATTTTAATACCTTAATGACTAACTTAAACACTTCAAAAACAACCGTTATTGATGAAAATAAGGCGTATTTATTGGAATTATTAACAGAAGAGATTGTAAAGCAATATGCCTATAGAGAAGGGTTGTACGATTATTATAAAATACATGACAACCATATAAAAAAGGCCACCGAAATACTTGAAAATCCTTCAGAATATTATGGGTATTTAAAATGATTTTTATCTGTTTATCGTAAGAAAGTTCCTTGTTATCAGGCGTCTGGCACGATTTTCGATTTAAAATAGTATATTTATGCCAGTTCTATCATCCTACTATGAATAAGCTATTTTTATATACATTAATTGCCCTAAATTGTGCGTTTTCTTTTTCCCAAAAAGAATTGACACATGAGGTTTATTTTGAAACCGATAAATATGATGTTCCTTCAACTGAAGAAAATCGTTTATTGCTTTTTATTTCCAGCTTAATGGATATGGACATAGAATCTATATCCATTTATGGGTTTTGTGACGATAGAGGCGCAGACACCTACAACCTAAAGCTTTCTCAGCAACGCGCTGAAGCCATAAAAACCGTTTTTTCTAATAATGAAATCAGTGAGTCCTTAATAACCAATGTCGATGGAAAGGGTGAAATTTTATTAAAAATTGTAGAAGAAAAAAACATACTAAAAATAAGAGGTTTAAACAGAAAGGTAGAAATTATTGTAAACCCAAAATTGCCAGAAACAAAACCTATTCAAAAGGATACCATAGCCGTTGTTAAGGAAAAAGATGTTGTTGATTTAATTAAAGAAAGCACTAAAGGAGATAAAATTATTTTCAAAAATATTCTGTTTAAAACAGGCTACGCCACAGTAACTCCAGACTCTAAAAAAAATTTAGATAACATAGCCAAGGCTCTCGTTGAGAGAAAAGATATATACTTCACCATTCAGGGCCATGTATGTTGTACACAATTTACAAGGGATGCTGTAGATAGAAAAACAAAACTGAGAAATCTTTCTGAAGCTAGAGCTAAATATGTTTACGATTATTTTGCTAAAAAAGGGGTTGATAAAAAACGTATGCGCCATTTAGGAATGCGCAGAAAATTTCCGCTTGGTGGCGACCCAAAATTTGATAGACGTGTAGAAATCGTAATAACATATGTTGACGATGCCAATTAACAGCCAATGGACTTCAAAGCCAGATTTCTTTTAGGTATTATCGCTTTCTTAATCCCGTTTTGTGGTGCATCACAAACCTTTGTTCCTGATGATAATTTTGAGCAAGCTTTAATTGATTTAGGCTATGACTCCGGTCCTTTAGATGATTTTGTTCTCACAGCCAATATTAATACCATCACAACTTTAGATATTGCCGATAAAAACATTTCTGACCTTACTGGAATTGAAGATTTTATAGCATTATCTGTTCTTGATTGTTCCCTAAATCAACTAACGTCTCTGGATGTTTCAAAAAATATAAACCTAACGGAATTGTATTTTTTTAACAATCAAATGGCTAGTATTGATACCACTCCCCTCTTAAATTTAAAAATCTTATGGTGCCAGAATAACTTATTAGCCTCTGTTAATACGAATCAAAATCCAAATTTAATTTCTTTAGTATGTGGAAACAATTTACTCACAAGTTTAGATGTTACACAAAACCCAAAACTAGTAGTTCTTAGTTTTGAGAACAATCAAATCTTAAATATCAATTTAGATAATAACCCCGATTTAAACAGATTGCAATGTGGTGGAAACGCTTTAACATCGTTAAACCTATCCAACAATTTAAAATTATCTTACATTTCATGCGAGGATAATAAAATTACTGCTTTAGATCCTAGCAAAAATCTGAATTTAAGTACCTTAATTTGCTCGAATAATTTACTATCTGAGCTAGATGTTTCCAACAATAATTTGTTAACGGTGTTAGACTGCAGCAACAATGTTTTATGCAGCCTTAATTTAAGAAACGGCAACAACATGTTAATGGTTACAGATTTTGAATTAAATGTTTTATTGAAATGTGTTGTTGTTGACAACCCATTGGATATTTCAACTAATTGGAGCCCTGCAAACTATCCGAATTATGTATCTTCCATTGATCAGTGTGCAAATTTTGTTGAAGTAGATCGTTTAACGGATATTGTTGCAAATGTATCCTATACGCTTCCCAATATTAACAACGGGAACTATTTCACTCAATCTGGTGGAAACGGAGCTATGTTGAATCCTGGAGATACTATTTCAACGTCACAAACCATTTATATATACAATAGGGATGCTTGTCGTGATACCGAAACGAGCTTTAATATATTAATTACCAATAATGTAGATTACTATATTCCTAAATATTTTACACCCAACAACGATGGTACCCACGATTTGTGGCAAGTAATTGACTATACCAATAAAATAAATAGTGTTACTATTTTCAATCAATACGGCAAACTTATTAAGTACTTATTGCCTAATTCTCTTATTTGGGATGGCACTTTTAAAGGCGAACTTTTACCAACCAATGATTATTGGTATGTTGTGGTTTTAAATACTGGTGAAACCCTAAGAGGGCATTTTTCATTAAAACGATAGTTACCGTTTTATCATAGCGATGTGAGGGATATCATCTTCTAAATATTCTTCTCCAACAACCTCAAATCCTAAGTTATTATAAAACTTCTTTAAATAACATTGAGCTGATATTTTTATAGTTGTTTCACTATATAAATCTTCAATAGCTTTTATGGATGCTGCCATAATATCGTAACCATATTTAAAAGCTCTCTCGTTTTTTGCAACTAGTACTCTACCGATACTGGCCTCTTCAAAATAATCATTTGGTTTAAAAATACGGGTGTAAGCCATTAGTTTGTTGTTTTTAAAACCTAAAATATGATGTGCCTTTTGATCCTTTCCATCAATATCTTGATAAACACAATTTTGCTCAACCACAAAAACCTCACTTCGTAATTGAAGCAAATCATAAAGTTCTTGGTTGGTTAATTCAGTAAACGACTTTATTTTGATTTTTAACATTTTGAACTAATGCTTAACAATACTCTAAACAACTTATTAAATAATTTTCACAGGGCTTTTAATCCTGTACTATCATATCCTTAGCATCATTTTTACCAAATTCAGGTTGAATGTTTACATGATTAATGTCGTATTTATGAAAAACTAAATCTTCAATTTCATGTAAAATAAGGTCAAACTGAGATAAGGAAATATCTTCTTTAAAATCTATATGAGCTTCCAAATGAATTTCTTCTTCATTTAATTGCCAAACGTGCACGTGATGCACATTTTTTATACTTTCAAAGGCATTTATCTCCTCAACAATTTGTCTTATCGGAATGGAATCGGGTGTAAATAACATTAATACTTTTGTAGAATCTTTCAATAAATCAAAACCCATCCAAATTAAGTAGATAGCAATCGCAAAGGTTAATACACTATCTACCCAATATACTTCATAATATTTCATTAATAAACCACCTACTAAAACCGCTACACTAGCCATCATATCTGTTAATAAATGGAGGTAGGCGCTTTTCATGTTCATGTTCGCCTCCGAATCTTTTTTTAATAAAAGCACACTTAAACCATTGGCAACAATACCTAAAAGCGATAACCAAATAACCAACCCGCTTTCAATGGCTTCAGGGTTTCTAAATCTTTTTATGGCTTCTATAATTAATAAGGTGGCTACAATAATTAAGGTAGAGGCATTTATGAAAGCCGCTAAAATTTCGGCACGTTTATACCCAAAAGTTCTATGGGTAGATGCCTTTTTTTTGGCTAATTTATTAGCTGCATAACTCACCACTAAAGATAAAACATCACTAAAATTATGCAGGGCATCACTTAAAAGCGCTAAACTTCCCGAAAGCACACCTCCTATAACTTGAGAAACGGTGATAACAATATTTAGAAGAATAGAAATAAACAAGTTTCTACCTTTTAAATCGGGATGTGCGTGCGTGTGATTATGAGAATGGTTATGACCCATTTAACAAGATAATGGAATTTTATCTATGCGTTTTTGATGTCTTCCTCCTTCAAAATCCGTATTTAAAAACACTTCAACCATGTCTACAGCTTGTTGAATAGCAGTAAATCTTGCTGGAATACATAAAATATTGGCATTATTATGGGTGCGTGCTAGATATACTATTTCTTTATTCCAACATAAACCAGCTCGTATTTTTTGATGTTTGTTGGCCGTCATGGCAACGCCATTGGCACTACCGCAAATTAAAATACCGTATTGAGATTTACTATCTTCAACATCTTGCGCTACTGGATGCACAAAATCGGCGTAATCAACGCTATCTTTAGAATCTGTTCCGTGGTTTATAACGGTATATCCTTTTGATTCTAGGTACGTAATAATAGCAAATTTATAATCGGTTCCTGCGTGATCGTTTCCAATTGAAATGGTCATTTATTTATGAATTTTAAGTGTAATGGCAAAGGTAGCAATTATAAACATTGTGTATTAAAATATTCATTACTTGTTAATAACTGTTTATCGTTTTTTAAAAGAAAAATATGGAATATCCATTTATTTTTCTAATCAAAAATGACTCATTAAAAACAAAATATTTAATTCACTTTTTTTAGCAATGTTATGAGATATAAAAAGCAGAGCTGTAAACATAAAATTATAAAAAGTTATGATAATAAAGTAGTTAATTTTGGTTGTTAACAACTGTGTATATAAAAATCAAAATCATTAAATATGAACCATTTAAAATAAATTCTATTGTTAATTAACTATTAATAGAATGTAAAATTATTGTAATCAAAATAAAACTTAAAAAAGTTATACCACATATTAACAAGCTATAATCATCAGTATTTGTTTTTTTAAAATTTTAAAAGAAAATAATAATATGTTATTTATGGTTGATAACTTCAATTTAACATTCACTAAATACTATTAAATATTAATATTGTAACTTTGTGCAAAATAAATAGCAAACCTTCTCCTAAACTATAGCTATTTAATAACACAATTTCCTGTATCTTAGGAAATGAATATGATTACAAAAATTACATGACAAGAAAGAAAAAAGGAAAGACCAAAAATAAAGGCATTTCCAACTTAACAAATACTATCTTAAGTATTTTAAAAAAAGAAAGAAACCAAAGTTTTAACTACAAACAAATAGCTGCAAAAATTGGTGTTAATGATGCCAGTAGCAGAAACCAAATCATAAAAAAACTGCGTGATTTACAAGGAAAGCAAGAAATTGAGGAAGTAGAACGTGGCAAGTTCAAGGCGGTTATTAATACGGAATATCATAAAGGCATTCTAGACTTATCAGCAAGAGGATCTGGCTACATTATATGCGAAGATTTTGATGATGATGTCTATGTGGCTTCTAATAATATTAATAAAGGTTTGGATGGTGATGAAGTTGAATTTTACCTTTATAAACGCAGAAAGCGAGGTAAACTAGAAGGTGAAATAACCCAGATTTTAAAGCGTGCCAAAAGTGAATATGTAGGCGTGATACAAATGCAGAAAAACAATAATTTTGCTTTTGTAGTTCCTGATAACACCAAAATGTACAAAGATATTTTTGTACCCATCAATAAAACACTCAAAGCTGAAGATGGTGATAAAGTACTGGTAAAACTTGAAGATTGGCCAGAAAAAGCAGATTCTCCCTATGGAAAAGTGCTGCAGGTTTTAGGTAAACCAGGAGAGCACAATACAGAAATACATTCTATTTTAGCAGAATACGGCTTACCTTACGAATTTCCCTTTGAAGTTGAAGATTTTGCCAATAAAATTGATACCTCTATTACCCCGGAAGAAATTGCAAAACGTCGCGATATGCGACAAACCTTAACCTTTACCATCGATCCAAAAGATGCCAAAGATTTTGATGATGCTCTATCTTTTAAAGAACTTGGAAACGGACTTTATGAAATCGGTATCCATATTGCCGATGTGTCCCATTATGTAAAAGAAGGTACGGTATTGGATGATGAAGCTTACGAGCGTGCCACTTCAATCTATTTGGTAGATAGAGTGGTGCCTATGTTACCAGAAATACTATCAAACAACGCTTGTTCATTAAGACCTCACGAGGAGAAATATACATTTTCGGCGGTGTTTCAAATAAATGATAAAGCTGAAGTTAAAAACCAATGGTTTGGGCGCACCGTAACTTATAGCGATGCGCGTTTTGCTTACGAAGAGGCCCAAGCGGTTATAGAAAGTAAAACAAACCATATTCCGCAAGAAGTATCTCTTACAGGAAAAGCTTATAAAACCGATGAAGCTATAGCAAACGCTATTTTAAAAATGGATACACTCGCTAAAATTATGCGTCGCCAACGCATGAAAAATGGGGCCATTTCTTTTGATAAAGTTGAAGTAAAATTCGATTTAGATGATCAAGCAAACCCAACCGGTGTATTTTTTAAAACCAGTAAAGATGCCAATAAACTTATTGAAGAATTTATGCTATTGGCCAATAAAAAAGTTGCTGAATTTATTGGAAAGCAATCTCCTAAAAAGACCTTTGTGTACCGTATCCATGACGAACCAGACGATAGTAAACTGGCCGCTTTACAAAATATTTTGGGTAGGTTTGGTTATAAACTAAATTTTAAAGACCGAAAAACCACCACAGCATCCTTAAATAATTTACTTAAAGAAGTAAATGGTAAAAAGGAACAAAATCTGGTTGACACCTTGGCGATACGAAGTATGAGTAAAGCAGAGTATTCTACCCATAACATAGGTCATTACGGATTGGCGTTTGATTATTACAGTCATTTTACCTCACCCATTCGTCGGTATCCTGATGTTATGGCACATCGGTTATTACAATACTACATCGATGGAGGAAAATCGGCCAACGAAGAAGTGTTTGAAGAAAAGTGCCAGCACTCCAGCGATATGGAAAATCTGGCTACCAAAGCGGAGCGCGATTCCATTAAGTATATGCAAATACGTTTTATGGAAGACCATAAAGATGAAGAATTTGTAGGTGTAATTTCAGGTGTTACCGATTGGGGTATTTATGTGGAAATCATTTCCAATAAGTGTGAAGGTATGGTTAGCGTTCGTGATATGAAAGATGACCATTATGCCTTCGATCAAGACCATTATGCCATGATAGGTAGAAACACCAAAACCATGTATCAATTAGGTGATGAAGTGGTTGTAAAAGTTAAAAATACCGATTTAGTTAAAAAACACCTGGACTTTAATTTGATAGGGAAGCCGGAATAATAATTTTTTGGTAGTTAGCTAGTTGTTTTTTTATTGAAACCATGTATTGTATTGATACATATGAAATATTTTTGAATTGACTAATTATGGAATAAAAGTTTACAATCAATTACTTTATACACCCACAAGCCTCTTTGAGTATTTACCAAACAACTTCTTAAATATCAAACCAATTACCATACTTAGGCCAATTGACAATACTAAATAAGTAATAGAAGCTAGAAACAAATTAAGAGGGGCTATTTGATGCATGGTTGATAAAGGCATTATAGGCTCCGCAATAAGGTCTAAAAAAAAGGCGTGTAGAAAATAAATAACAAAAGCATAGCTCGCTACAGGATTTAACCAACGAGGCTGCCTTTCACCTAAATTTTTAAATAATACAATAAATATTCCTGATAAACACATTTTCTGAATATAGTACAAAGCACTCATTAACGACCAGTCCCCAAACTTATTAATTTCTATTGTTTGAAAATAAACTAAGGCCACTGATGAGAGCAGAGCAATCAACACAAACAACAACATGTTTTTTTTTACCCATGAAAACTTTTTCTCCGGATGGTTACCAAAATATATACCTGCGGCATAGGCACCTGAGAAGTATATCATGGTGGATAAACTCAACTGATTTTCTTCCATATCCATCAACTCAACTCTAGATATAGCCAAGGGTAATGCAATAATGACCAACATGAATAATGTTCCCCATTTTTCAAAACTCATTAAATAATCTAAAAGAGGTGTTACGAGGTATAGAAATATTAAAATAGGTATATACCAGTATGGAAACTGTGCCGTACCAAATATAAAATTATTAAAAGCGGCATGTAAATAGGAGTTAAAATCTGTCTGCAGTTGAAATGGAATGTAGATTGGGGGTTCGAAAACAGGGTTGAATATGGAAAAAACCAATGTTAAAAACAAATAGGGTAATAATACGTTTTTAAACTTACTGCTATAAAATCTTTTATACCCTCTACTTTTTAAGATAACCGAAAAAAGTAAACCAGAGATAACGGCAAAATAAATAGTACTGTTGTGAAAAAGCAATTCATTGGCAATACTGTAAGGGCTTTTTAGGTCCATACTTTGGTAGTTAAAGTCATAAAGAGCGTATGCGAAGGCATGAATGAAAACAATATTTATGATGGCAAAACCTCTGAAACTATGCAAGTATCCAAGGAATTGAGGTTGGTTTTCTTTGTTCATATTTGAAGAAGTTAATTCATACTAAGCGAATAAATTTAATTTTGTTTCATTTAATAATATTCATTTTTTAATTGTCAATACCTATTGATAATTGAAGATAGATGAAATTTTTTACAAAGCCACCAATCCTTTGTGTTTTAATGTATAAAACTTGTAACTTTAGTTGGTTTTTATATACTAACATTGAAAATTTACACCAATGATTTTAACGACTACAAACAACATAGAAGGACACGTTATTCAAGATTATTTGGGCATTGTTACAGGTGTTTCAGTCAATTTAAAAACGAAATATTCTTTTAAAACAGAGAAAAATTTAAGTATTTCATCAGATCTGATTAATAAAGCTAAAGAAGAAGCTTTTCAAGATTTAAGAGATAATGCTATAAAGCTTAAAGCCAATGCGGTGGTTGGTATTTCAATAGATTTTGAAACCGAATCAGGTCTTTATTTCTTTGTTTCGATAACAGGTACCGCTGTAAAAGTGGCTTAAAAAGATAATGTTTCATTATTTTTATAAGCAATGGAATAATTATTGATAATTTTACGTTGAATCAAAAAACAAATCCATGAAAACCTTAATTAAAGCGTTTGTATTATTTATTACAGCAACACTATTTGCACAAAATCCCATTGAAAAGAGTATTGGAGAATTCACCGAAATAAAAGTGTATGATTTAATTGAAGTTAAGATGATCAAGTCTTACGAAAATAAGGTAATCATTACTGGCGAAAACAAAGAAAATGTGCTTGTAAACAACAAAAATGGTAAACTCAAAATAAAAATGAGTTTGGAAGAAATTTTTGATGGGAACAAAACGAAGGTTACATTACACTACACCAGCGTTGATATTATCGATGTCAATGAAGGGGCCAAAGTAACTTCAGAAGACAAAATAAAACAGTTTGAAATCGATTTAAAAGCCCAAGAGGGCGGACGAATAGAAGTCCCTGTGGATGTGAACTATATAAACATAAAATCGGTAACTGGAGGCGTTATAAAAACCTCAGGAAAATCAAAAAATCAAGACGTAAACTTATCTACAGGAGGCATTTACGAAGGAGAAAATCTAGACACTGAAAAAACAGAAGTATCCATCAATGCCGCTGGAGAAGCGTATGTTAAAGCCTCAAAATTGGTAGATATAAAAATAAGGGCTGGAGGCGACGTGTTTATTTATGGCAATCCAGAAGAAGTGAATGAAAGCAGGGTTCTTGGAGGCCGTGTGAAACGGATGGATTAAATAAACTCATCATAAAATAATGTAAACCCTCTGAAAGCAGAGGGTTTTTCTATATTATCAAGTTTAAAAATAAAATATTTCTTTACTTTGTTATAAAACAGGATATTTTCATGATTGATGATATTATAAGAGCAATCCCTTTTGGTATAATTTTAGCTTTTACCATAGGACCTGTATTTTTTGTTCTCTTAGAAACCAGTGCTACCAAAGGCTTTAAGAGCGCTTTGATTTTTGATAGTGGTGTGATGCTGGCTGATATCATTTTTATTTTAGTGGCATTTTTTAGTACCAATAAACTATTGGAAAAAATTAAAGACGACCCTAATTTTTTGGTTTTTGGTGGTGTTCTTTTGGTAACCTATGGCGTTATTTCGTTCATCAAAACATCAAAATCATTTAGAGACATTGTTAGGGAATACCATAAAATTGAAATAAAAAAAGGGTATGGTAAACTGTTTTTAAAGGGTTTTTTATTGAATTTTATTAACATAGGGGTGTTATTGGGATGGGTTGCTTTTATAGTTTTGGCAAATTCTTTAACAGAATCCAAAAACGGTGTTTTAGTGTTTTTGAGTACGATTTTAATGGTATACTTTTTGGTCGACTTAATTAAAATAGCTGTTGCTAAAAAGCTTAAAAGTAAATTAACACCGCGAACCATTTTTAAAACAAAAAAAATTATTGCCTTAGTTATTTTAGGGTTTGGTATTTTGCTTTTGGTTCAAGCATTTTTTCCAAAGGAAAAGGAATTGATTAAAGAAAAGTTGGAACAAATTAATCCCATAAAAGAAAAGCTTCCAGAATAACTGAAAGCTTTTTATTTTGAGGCGTCAAGCGGATTCGAACCGCTGTAGAAGGTTTTGCAGACCTCTGCCTAGCCACTCGGCCATGACGCCTTGTTTAGTTGTGCAAATGTAAAAAAAATAAATACTTTATAATACTTAAAACTATTTTTTACGCGTATCAGACATTTTTATAGTCACTCTAGCCACATCGCCACCAATAGGCGGGTTTAACTTACTTACGCACACAGTGGCTTTTGTTACCATATGATCTTCTTTAAAAATTCTGTTTAATATCCGTTTTGCTACTGTTTCAAGTAATTGAGAAGCTACAGCCATTTCTTCTTTTATTACCCTATTTAAAAAAACATAATCAACCGTATCGCTCAGGTTATCTGTTTTCGCAGAGTTTTGTAAATCGGCTTCAACCTCTAAATCAACACGATAATCACTACCTATTTTGGCTTCTTCCATTAAACAACCATGATAAGCGAATACGCGAATATTTTCAACTTTAATAATTCCCATTCGTTTTTAAATAAATTTGCTATACTAGATCTTACTTATTGAGCTAAAATAACTTGAATTTACGTAATTTTGAAGCGTATTCAGTTGAAATAAATAACAAACATGTTAGAGGAAAGAAAATCACTCAATTTTATTGAGCAAATCATAGAAGAAGATTTAGCAAACGGAATGTCTAAAGCTGATTTGCGCTTTCGTTTTCCACCCGAGCCAAATGGGTATTTACATATTGGTCACGTAAAAGCCATTGGGATAAGTTTTGGTTTGGGAGAATATTACAACGCTCCAGTAAACCTTCGGTTTGATGATACCAATCCAGCAAAAGAAGAGCAAGAGTATGTAGATGCCATAAAGGAAGATGTTTCTTGGTTGGGTTATAAATGGGATAAGGAATTATTTTCATCTGACTATTTTCAACAACTTTACGATTGGGCTGTTGAAATGATAAAAGACGGAAAGGCTTATGTGGATTCCCAAACGAGTGAAGCCATGGCAGAACAAAAAGGAACCCCCACGCAACCTGGTGTAGATGGCCCTTACAGAAACAGAAGCGTTGAAGAAAATTTGGATCTTTTTGAACGCATGAAAGGTGGAGCGTTTGAGGAAGGTGAGCATATTTTAAGAGCTAAGATAGACATGCAGCACCCGAACATGTTAATGCGCGACCCCATTATGTACCGAATTTTAAAAAAGCACCATCACAGAACAGGTAACAATTGGTGTATTTATCCGATGTATGATTGGACGCATGGGGAGAGTGATTATATCGAGCAAATAAGCCACAGTTTATGCTCCTTAGAATTTAAACCTCATAGAGAGCTTTACGATTGGTTTTTAGATCAAGTGGTCGACCCTAAATTAATAAGACCTAAACAACGTGAATTTGCCCGTTTAAACCTAAGCTACACCATTATGAGTAAGCGTAAATTGCTGCAGTTGGTCAATGATAAAGTAGTTGCAGGTTGGGACGATCCACGAATGCCAACCATTTCTGGATTACGACGAAGAGGGTACACGCCAAATGCACTTAGAAAATTTGTGGAAACTGTGGGAGTTGCCAAACGCGACAATGTGATAGATGTATCGTTGTTGGAATTTTGTATTAGAGAAGATTTAAACAAAACAGCACCCCGAGTTATGGCTGTTTTAGACCCTTTAAAAGTGGTTATTACCAATTATCCTGTCGATAAAGAGGAATGGCTTGACGCTGAAAACAACCAAGAAGATGAAAGCGCTGGCTATAGAAAAGTTCCTTTTTCTAGGGAGATTTATATTGAAAAAGAAGATTTCAAGGAAGTAGCTGGAAGCAAGTTTTTTAGATTGAAATTAGATGGCGAAGTAAGACTTAAAAACGCATACATTATTAAAGCAAATAGTGTTGTAAAAGATGCTAAAGGTCATATTATAGAGGTTCATTGTACCTATGATGAGGATACTTCAAAAAAAGTAAAGGGCACACTTCATTGGGTATCCATAAAACACGCTATGAATGCTGAAGTTAGGGAATACGACAGATTATTTATGGATGAAGCCCCAGACAGTTATGAAGACAAAGATTTTATGGAATTTATTAACCCTAATTCTTTAAAGATTATTGAAGCTTATGTGGAGCCGAGTTTAATTGACGCTAAAATTGGAGATAGGTTTCAGTTTCAGCGTTTGGGGTATTTCAATGTTGATAAAGATTCCAAGGCTGATAAATTGGTATTCAATAAAACGGTTGGCTTAAGAGATTCATGGGCAAAGCAAAAACCACAACCACATGAACAGCCTAAACCAAGTAATAACCAGCAGCAACCTCAAAGAAAGGCTATTGATGTTATTCAGCAATTGGGCAAAAAGTACACCAATTTGCCAGCAGAAAAACAGTTGAAAGTTAAAGCAGAGATTCAAAAGCTTGCCAAAGAGGTTCGTTATGAAGAGTTAGAACCGTTGTTTAATACCGCGGCTAAAAAAGTTGGTACTCGTATGGCGGTTATGTTGGTATTAAAGCAAAAACTAATGGAAGGTTTACCAAAAACAGATGTTGTAAATGAATTTATTCAAAAAGCCCTAGAGGACGAAAACGAACTGTTAGTTTCTGAGGCTCAGTCTATTTAAATAAAAATAATTGCTTTTAAAATATTAAATCAGACAAAAATTTATTTATATTTATTTACTAACTAAACTAACATTATTATGGAAATGAATCTTTTAGCAGTATTAGTTGCTGCAGTATCTGCACTAGTTGTGGGATTTATTTGGTATAATCCAAAAGTATTTGGGAATGCTTGGATGCAAGCTGCCGGAATAACCGAAGAGCAAATCAAAGGAGGTAACATGGTAAAAATTTTTATTATGGCTCTAATTTTTGCTCTTTTATTAGCTATGGTTATGCAGACGCTTACCATTCATCAATTTGGAGCTTTAGGAATGATAGGTGGAGATCCCGAAATTGCCTTACCTTCTTTTGAAGCCTTTATGGCAGACTACGGAAACTCTTTTAGAACTTTTAAACATGGTGCTTTGCATGGTGTTATGTCCGGTATTTTTATTGCCCTTCCAATTATTGGCACCAATGCATTGTTCGAGAGAAAAGGCGCTAAATACATATTAATTAACAGTGGTTATTGGATTGTAACGATGTGTATTATGGGAGCCATTGTTTGTGGATGGCAATAATATTTTGTAACCTTTTAACATATTTAAAGACTGAGAATTGTATTTTTCAGTCTTTTTTATTTTTACTTTGATACACTTTAAAGTTTATAAGTCTTTTGATAATCTTCCCGACAGCTGGAATACGGTTGCAGAACACGATGTTTTTTTGCAAACCAATTATCTACAGGCATTATACGCAGCCTCTCCAAATAATATTCAATGGTTTTATGTGGTTGTGTTCAAAGGTGATGATTTAGTTGGTGTAGTTATAGTGCAGCGGGTGCAATTGTATGTAAAGGATATATTCAGGCAAACCCAAGTATCATGCCTAAAAACCTTTATTCGAAATCAGGTATCCAAAGTGTTAAAAGGCAATATTTTAGTGGTTGGTAATTTAACCCACACTGGTCAGCATGGGCTATTTGTTAATCTAGAATCGATTTCTCAAACCGAATTTTTTGAGGCTATTTTTTCGGCTTTAAGTGATATTAAATCCGACATTAAAAGGAGTCAAAACAAAACCATAAGAGCAATTATGTTTAAGGATTATTTTGAAAATGATTCTATTCATAAAAACAAAACCATTTTTGATTCGGAGAAACTTCACAAAGTATATGTTCAACCTAATATGATACTTCCTGTAAAAGCAAATTGGTTAAGTATGGAAGATTATATTTCAGATTTAAACAAGAAATATAGAGATAGATACAAGCGCGCCAGAAAAAAATTGAATTCCATTAAACCTGTTGAATTAGGTTTAGAAGACATAAAAAACCACTCTGAAGAGCTTTATTCTTTGTATTTGAATGTGTCCAAGAATGCAAAATTCAACACGTTTATATTGCCCCAAAATCATTTTTACAGTTTGAAATTACATTTAAAGGACAACTTTAAAGTTTATGGTTATTATTTAAAAGATAAACTCGTTGGTTTTTACACTTTAATTCTAAATAATAGCACCTTGGAAACCTATTTTTTAGGGTATGATGAAGCCCACCAATACCCAAATCAATTATACTTGAACATGCTTTATGATATGCTAAGGTTTGGTATAGAGAATAAGTTTAAAACTGTGGTTTATGCCAGAACTGCTATGGAAATAAAAAGTTCGGTTGGAGCAAAAGCAAAACCCATGGTGGTTTATATGAAACATACCAACCTGTTTTTAAATGCCATTTTAAAACTGGTTTTTAAATTAATGAACCCTTCTCAAGCCTGGGAAGTTCGTCATCCTTTTAAGTAACACCTTATTTATCTATTTTTACAGATATGGTGCTGATGTAATTTGTTTACGCGCAATCTAGATACACAAAAATGAGCTTAAGAAACCTCATATTAATAATTATTAATAGCTTGATTTTTCTGGTTATTCTAATGCTATCTATTACTTTCTATAATCAATTTTCAAATGTATTAGATGATAGAATCCTACTTCAGTTAAATTCAATAAAAACTTTAAAACAAATCCAAGTTGAAAATTTAATTAAAGCGGAATGGAATAAGTTTTTAAACTCAAAAGACACTATAAGCTTGGATAGCTTACAAGTTGAAGTACCAAAAAGTGCCTATAATTCCTCTGGAATTTATGATTTTACACGTTTTGATAAAGAGGGCAAAACCTCAATAGGGATGGTTTCTTTAGACGGAAACAAAACCAATTTAAAAATTATAGACTATGAAAAAATAAAGACCATACTTTTAGAGCGAACAGGTATGGGAAATACTGGAGAATCGTATCTTGTAGGGGAAGACTTCTACATGAGGTCGCAATCTCGTTTTTTGCCAAATAAAACACCATCAAGTATATTAGTTAAAACAAAAGGAGTACGTGATGCACTATCTGGCAAACCAGGCAGAGGTGTTTTTAATGATTATAGAAATGTTAAAGTCTATAGTGTTTATAGCTTAATAGACATTTCAAATCTTAAATTAGTCATATTGTCAGAAATTGACACCAGCGAAGTTAAAGCACCTTTGGAGCACCTAAAAAAAAGACTTATAGGACTAACCTTAATCATTATGTTAGTTGCGGTAATTTTATCATTATTCCTAACCAAAATAATTACCAGCCCTATAATTAACATGAAGAAAAGTTTGAAAATTATGGCTGCCGGCGATTATACCCAAACCAATGAGTTTACAAAAATTTCCAATGAAATACAGGAAATGTTTGAGGCGTTGGCGAATCTTAAAAAATCTCTTCGAGGAGCGGTTAATTTTTCTAATGAAATAGGAAAAATGAACTTTAATACTAATTATATCCCTAAAAGCCAGAATGATTTATTGGGGAAAAGTCTTATAAAAATGCGTGACAAACTCCAGGAATTTAGAAACAATGAAAACAAAAACCGTTTAAACACACAAAGGTTATTGGTAGACGGATTGGAAAACGAAAGAAGAAGGCTATCTCGCGAGCTTCATGATGGTATTGGGCCTCTTTTAACCTCATTAAAATTTTATATTGAAAACAGGATTGAAAGTAAGGATAAAAGAACCGAGATGATTAAAATAGTAGATAGTACCATTTCTGAAATACGATTAATGTCAAACGCCCTAATGCCAACAACTATTGATGATTTTGGAGTAGGTGCAGCCTTAACCAATTTCGTTGACAACATAAAAAAGTCATCAAATATATCTATAGAATTTGAAGATTTATCAAACAAATCAAACAGTAAAATATCTAAAAACCAAGCAATTAATATCTTTAGGATAGGGCAGGAATTAATAAATAATGCGTTAAAACATGCCAACGCGAAAAACATTAGAATAACACTTTCTGAATTTGAAGATTTTATATCGTTTTTCTATTTTGATGATGGAAAAGGTTTTGACATAGATAGCGTGAAACTCGGCTCTGGAATAATAAACATTAAAGAACGGGTTGAAATTTGTAACGGAAAAATAGATATTAATTCCAAAAAAGGACACACCACTTTTGAAATTGAATTACCTGTAAACAATGAGTAAAATTAAATTAATAATAGCCGATGACCACGAGCTCTTTAGAAACGGACTAACAGAGTTGTTAAAAAAGCACGAGGATATGATGGTGGTTAAAAGTGTTGGGAATGGACAACAATTTATTGAAGCAATAAAAAACGATATAGATATTGACATTGCTTTGTTGGATATTACCATGCCTACCATGGATGGATTTGAAGCCTTAAAGGAAATAAAAAATCTAAACTCCACCATCAAACCTATTATTATATCCATGCATGATGATGGCAATTATATTGCTAAATGTGCAAAACATGGTGCCTATAGCTATTTGCTTAAAAACACCGATCAAGATGAATTGATAAAAGTAATTCGTATTGTTAACCAAGAAAAAAAATATTTCAGCCCACAAATAGCGGAAAGAATGGTTAATTACATGTCTGACCAAACAGTTGGCGATAAAATACTTTCGGAAAAAGAAAAGGAAGTTTTAGGCTTAATATCAGAAGGTCTAACCACTAAAGAAATAGCAGAAAAATTGTTTGTAAGCAGAAGAACCATTGAAACACATCGCGCCAATATTATTAAAAAATTAGAAGTTAAAAATACTGCCGAATTAATAAAAAAAGCTACTAAAATCAAATTGATTTGAGATTCCTATCCGTATAAATACGGATAGGAATTACGTGATTTCTTATATATCCAAAAACAGGCATTGTATTTAATTTTATAACGATTTTAAAACCAATCGTTATGAAAAATTTAGCATTTGTATTATTGTTCATGTTTGTTTCTTTTGGTGTTTTTGCTCAAAAAAGAGGCGATTTTAAGGGGCCTGCTTACAAAAATTATAAACCATGGTTACATAAAAGCGAAACAACTTTAGTGTATTCAGTATCCAAAAAAGAGCAATTAACAGGACCCGCCTATAAAAACAAAAAGCCTTGGCAAAATAAATCGCAGAAAACATATGTACCTATAGTTTTTGGATCAGAAAGATCTAAACTTACAGGTCCTGCTTATAAAAACTATAAGCCTTGGAGGAAATCAAAAGCTTAAATTTTTTAAATATTGAATCTCCAACATCATGTAAAACAAAACACCTGTCTCGTTTAATTAATCGAGACAGGTGATTATAATAGAAAGATATAAAATTATTTATCTCCTTTCTTTTTAGCATTTTTCATAGCCTCTCCAATTTGGTTACTTGCGGTAAAACTGGCCACCATTTCGTTTAGCATGTTGCTTCCAGCTTGTGGTGAGTTTGGTAAAAGAATCAGGTTGCTATTGGTTTCCTCGCCCAGAGATTGCAACGTATCATAATGTTGTGTAACGACTATCAATGCAGAAGCTTCTTGACTATTAATACCCACACGATTCAATACTTCTACAGATTCTTCCAAACCGCGTGCAATTTCGCGACGCTGGTCTGCAATACCTTGACCTTGTAAACGTTTGCTCTCGGCTTCCGCTTTTGCTTTTTCAACAATTAAAATTCTGGCGGCATCACCTTCATATTGCGCTGCAATTTTTTCACGCTCGGAAGCATTGATACGGTTCATGGCCGCTTTTACTTGGGCATCGGGATCAATGTCGGTTACTAAGGTTTTGATGATGTCGAACCCATATTCAAGCATGGCATCATTTAATTCGGCTTTTACGGCTATGGCAATATCGTCTTTTTTAACAAACACGTCATCCAATTTCATTTTAGGCACTTCGGCACGCACCACATCAAACACATAGCTGGTTATTTGTTCATGAGGATAGTCCAATTTATAAAACGCATCATACACTTTTTGGCTTAATACACGGTATTGAACCGATACTTTTAGGCGGACAAATACATCGTCTAAAGTTTTGGTTTCTATAATCACATCTAGTTGTTGGATTTTTAAACTTAACCGACCTGCTATCCTATCTACTAGCGGAATTTTTAACCTTAAACCAGATTGACGAATGCTATGGAATCTGCCAAAACGCTCTATAATAGCAGCTGTTTGTTGTTTCACAATAAAAAAAGAGGAAATTAAAATAATAACTCCTAAAAAAAGAATAACTGGAAAAAAGTAACTCATAATCTCTTATTTAAAATGGTTAAAATATTAAGATACTAAAATTATGCTATATTTGGCTACTTTACTATATAACAATGAAATTTAAGCCATCTTTTCTATTAGTAGTCATTTGTATATGTTTTGTTACAAATAGTTTTTCTCAAAAAGGAAAATATCCTATTCAAAATGGGTTCAGTTTAACGGGTGGTATTACGCAGTTTGATATTATAACAGATAATTTTTCCACTAAATCTTCTAATGGATTTTTAGGAGGTATGTCTGCCACTGTTGATATTCCATTACGTTGGTATAATGTGAGTTTTGGCATGCAGCTCTCGGAAAGCACTATTGAAATATTGGGAAGACCTACTCTAATTAGTACCGAAGACGCTTATATTAAATACAAACTATTTGCTGCGCAAGTGGCCATGTTATTGCACATAAAAGCCATTCCAGATTATTTTTCCATAGATATAGGCCCTATGGTACAGTACAATGGAAAGCTAGAATTTAAAGACAGAAACCAAGGGGAGTTTTACATAAACAATTACACTAACTTAACCGCACAGGATATTACCAATATTTCTCAATTTAATTTGAATGGCGCTGTAGGCGCTTCACTAGGAGTTAAAAATTTTAAGTTGAAAGCCCAATATATTTATGGTTTTACCAATATTTTAAAGAAGCTAGAAAGCCAGAATTTAGATACTACCGGAGGTAATGCCCGTTTTAAAGGAAATCAAAGTATGTTGTTTTTAGGGGCTATGGTCTCTTTTTAGAATTTTCTATAAAGTCTTATTTGTTACCAAAACGTTCTTTAGTTCCCTTTAAAGTTTTTCTATAATATTTATCATTTTTAACAAATAAAAGCTCGCCATATTTCCCCTTTTTTATACTAGAATCTACGCCAAAAATTTTATTATCAAATAAGCTAACCACTCTGTCATTAGAACAATGTCCTACTACAATATGTTCTGATTTTGTAATATTTAATATTTGGGAAATATCCATATCATCTAGACCACCATAGAAATAACCACGATACCAAATTAAACCATTACCCCCATAAAAGGTTTCGTAAAAGCCTGAGGACCTCATTTCTGTTTTGTCCCTTTCAATAGAGGCTCTCATGAGATTGTTTATAGTTTCAATATTGAAATCATTTTGAGATAAAAACTCTTTGGAAATTCCTCCATGAACAAAAATAGTGTTGTTTAGTTTAATTATTGTGGGTTTTGAACGAAGCCATCTACCTAGAACAGTTTGTTTTCCATATAACTCATCATAATCTACGTTTAGCAATCTACAGGTTATTTTATACTTATTGTTAAGGTATCTTAAGTCTTTATGAAGCACCATGTACTCATGGTTTCCAAGCAATAAATGTACTCTACCTCCTTTTCTCTTAGCTTCTTGTTCAAGTTTATAGACCAGTAGAAGCATTTCATTTACTTTATCTCCTCTATCAAATATATCACCAACAACAACTAAATGCCCTGTACCAAAACACCAATTTAAATTTTTATCAATAATTTTATTGTTTTTTAAAATTTCAACGGCTAGGTCATATTGTCCATGAATATCACTCAATGCAGCAATTTTTCTAACATTTTTATATATTTCTTTGTTTGGAGAAAACGAAGTGTTATATAAACTAGTGTTTATCGTATCAGTAAAAACTTTACCACTAACTATTGTCTTTTGTATTAATTTATTGCTCTCAATAAAAACATAAGGACCATCGTTAATCGATGAATACAATATGTTTTCTTGTTTCGATAGATCTTGAGAGGATACTTTCAAAATGGACAACAAGAAGAGTTGTATGTAAAAGAGATTTTTTAGCATATAGCTATATTTGGGGTCAGAAAATCATAAGGCATTTAAAGCAGCTGTCAATCGGTTAATCGTTTCGTTTTTCCCAATTAAAAACATGATTTCAAACACATCAGGACCTTGTAGTGAGCCCACTAAAGCTAAACGTAAGGGCATCATGACTTTGCCAAAACCTATGTCATTATTGGTAATCCAACCTTTAATATCGTTTTGTAAGGCGGTAACCGTAAAATCATCAATATGCAAAATAAGGTCTTTTATTTTATTAAGGATGTCTGCGGTGTCTTCTTTAAACGCTTTTTTTGAGGCTTTTTCATCATAAGTGGATGGCGCCACAAAAAAGTAATGGCTTAACTCCCAAAAATCATTCACAAACGTAGCACGTTCTTTTATTAAACCAACAACTAAAGCCATGTATTCGGTATCTATGTCAATAAGTTCAGGACGTTCTTTTTTAAAAGCTTCAGCCAGAATTTGATTATCCTGCTCTTGCATGTAATGGTGGTTAAACCATTTAATCTTATCGGGATCAAAACGAGCACCAGATTTATTGACCCGCTCTAGTTCAAAAGCCTTTATCAATTCTTCTAGATTAAAAATTTCCTGCTCAGTTCCCGGGTTCCACCCTAAAAATGCTAAAAAGTTTACCATAGCTTCAGGAAAATAACCGTCTTCCTTGTAGCCTCTTGAAACTTCGTTCGTTGTTGAGTCTGTCCATTGCAATGGAAAAACAGGAAAACCCATTTTATCGCCATCGCGTTTGCTTAATTTGCCTTTTCCAGTGGGTTTTAAAATAAGTGGTAAATGTGCAAACTCGGGGGCTTCCCACCCAAAAGCTTTGTACAATTGGTAATGTAATGCTAAAGAAGGCAACCATTCTTCACCCCGAATTACATGGGTAATTTCCATTAAATGGTCATCTACAATATTGGCTAAATGATAAGTGGGCATACCATCACTTTTAAACAACACTTTATCATCTAAAACATTGGTATCAATTTTAATATCGCCTCGAATAATATCTTTTAAATGTAAGGTTTCGTTTTTTGGACTTTTAAAACGAATCACGTAATCTTCACCAGCATCTAATTTTGCTTTTACTTCTTCGGCGCTAAGCGATAAAGAATTACTTAATTTTAGGCGATTGTGCCAATTGTAAATAAAAGTTTTTCCTTTTTCTTCATGGTCTTTTCTGTGAAAATCCAACGTCTCAGCAGTATCAAAAGCATAATAGGCATTACCCGAAGCAATTAATTCATCGGCATATTTTTTATATAAATGTTTGCGTTCGCTTTGTCTGTAAGGCCCAAACTTTTCGTTTTTACCTGGTCCTTCATCAAAAGGAATTCCACACCAATTTAAAGCATCAATGATATACTGTTCTGCACCTTCAACATAGCGGTTTTGGTCGGTATCTTCTATTCTCAAAATAAAAGTTCCCTGATATTTTTTTGCAAATAAGTAATTGAATAGCGCCGTACGTACGCCACCTATATGCAAAGGACCTGTTGGGCTTGGTGCAAAACGCACACGAACATTTTTTGTCATGTTTAGTTAAATTTGTGCAAAGATACAATTAACAGCTAATTAAGATAATGGTACAAAATAAAATTGTAGTTTAGTAAGTTAAATAACCCAAGTTGAACCATTTTAAAAACATACAAGATAAATTAGAGGCTTTCATTCGAAGGTATTACACTAATGAACTGCTTAAGGGCGCTATTTTGTTTTTTGCTTTAGGGCTTTTATATTTTCTGTTTACTTTATTTATTGAGCACGTTTTATGGCTAAACACCACAGCCAGAAGTATTTTGTTTTGGTTGTTTGTTGCTGTAGAATTAGGGTTATTGGTTAAATTTATTTTTATTCCTTTAGCTAAGTTATTTAAGCTTCAAAAGGGTTTGAATTATGAAGATGCTTCCAAAATTATTGGTCGCCATTTTCCAGAGGTTAATGATAAGTTGTTAAATGTACTTCAGCTCAACCAAAATCAATCCAAGTCAGAATTATTATTGGCAAGCATCGAGCAAAAAGCATTGGAATTAAAACCCATACCTTTTAAATTAGCGATCAATTTTAAAAAGAACTTAGGCTATTTAAAATATGCCGCCATTCCTATTATCATTTTATTAATCACTTTTATTACCGGAAACTTTAATTGGTTTAGCGATAGTTATGAGCGTGTTGTGCATTATAAAACGGCTTATGAACCTCCAGCCCCATTTCAGTTTTTTGTGGTTAACGAGAATTTAAACGCTATTGAAAACAAAGATTTTAAATTGATTGTAAAAACCGCAGGGGATATTACTCCAGAAAGCGCTCAAATAATTTACAATAAAGAAACGTATTACATGCAGCAAAAAACATTGGGAGAGTTTGAGTATGTTTTTTCTAAACCAAAAGAAGCTATTCGTTTTCAGTTAACAGCTAACAATGTAACTTCAAAGCCTTACTTTATTAATTTGGTGGAAACACCCTCAATATTGGATTTTGAGATGGTTTTAGACTATCCAAATTATACCAAAAAACGAGATGAGGTTTTAAAAAGTACAGGAAATGCGTTAGTGCCAGAAGGAACTCGTGTTAAGTGGCAATTAAAAACCAAATCAACCGATGAAGTGTTTCTCTATGCCAAAGATACTGTGTGGTTTCTATCAGATAAAAAAGGGGTTTTTGAGGCTTCAAAACAACTTTTCAATAATTATAATTACACCTTAAGCACAAGCAATAAAAACTTAAGTAATTACGAAAACTTAGAGTTTAGTATAGACGTGGTTAAAGACCAACACCCAGAAATCAATTTAAAAGTTGTGCAAGATAGTTTGGATTTACAAACACTCTATTTCTATGGACAGTTAAATGATGATTATGGATTAAGCAAGCTTCAGTTGGTGTATTATCCTTCCAACAATGAAGAAAATAAGCAGTTTGAAAACATATCAATACCTCAATCAAATATTGCCGAATTTATTACTGCTTTTCCAAATAACTTGAATGTTGAAGCTGGTGTCCCTTACGAATTATATTTTCAAGTGTTTGATAATGATGCTATTAACAATTACAAAAGCGCAAAAAGTAATGTGATAAGCTATAGAAAACGCACTAAAGAAGAAGAAGAACAAAAACAGTTGCAGGAACAGAGTAAAACGATTAAGGATTTTAATAAATCTTTAGAAAAGTTTAACGAACAAGAAAAAACCTTAGAGGAAATTACTCAAACCCAAAAGGAGAAATCAACACTTAATTTTAATGATAAAAAGAAATTGGAATCATTTTTTCAACGCCAGAAGCAGCAAGATGAAATGATGAAAAATTTCAATAAAAAATTAAAAGACAACCTTGAAGATTTTCAAAACGAGAATCCAAAAGAAGATACTTTTAAGGAAGATTTAAAAAAACGTCTTGAGGAGAATGAAAAGAAACTGGAACAAGACGAAAAACTTTTAAAGGAATTAGAGAAACTTCAAGAAAAAATAAATAAAGAGGAGTTAACCGAAAAACTTGAAGAATTAGCGAAACAAAATAAAAACAAAAAACGTAGTTTAGAACAGCTTGTTGAATTAACTAAGCGTTTTTACGTCGAAAAAAAGCTTGAAAAGCTTAAAGAAGATTTGATGAAACTGTCCATAGACCAACAAAAGTTATCGAATGAAACCGACGAAAAAAACACCAAGGAAAAACAAGATGAATTAAACAACCAATTTGGGGATTTTAAAAATGAAATTGAAAACTTGGAAAAGGAGAGTAAAGCACTCAAAAAGCCTATTGATATTCCAAGGGACAAGCTAGATGAAAAAGAAGTAGAGAATGAACAGAAAAAGGCTTCGGAAGAGTTGGAAAAAAGTCAAGAAGAAAAGGCCATAGATAAACCTGAGAAGCAACCCAGTGATGGTGAAAAGCAGAATATAAAAAATGCTCAAAAAAGCCAGAAGAAAGCAGCACAAAAAATGATGCAAATGTCTCAAAAAATGCAAAGTGCCATGCAAGCTGGCGGTGGTGAACAAATGCAGGAGGATGTCGAAATGCTTAGACAAATTCTAGACAACTTGGTATTGTTTTCTTTTGATCAGGAAACACTCATGAATCAGTTTAAAGACATTGAAGAGGACAATAATAAATATGCCAATTATTTAAAGAAGCAAAACAATCTACGAGAACACTTTGAGCATATCGATGATAGTCTTTTTGCAATTTCTTTAAGAAACCCAAAATTATCAGAACAGGTCAATAAAGAAATCTCAGAGGTTTACTATAACATTGAGAAAGCTCTAGATTTACTTTCTCAAAATCAAATGTATCAGGGTATATCTAACCAACAATTTACCATAACAGCAGCAAATAATTTGGCTGATTTTTTAAGCGATGTTTTGGATAATATGCAAGAAAATATGAGCATGTCTGCTGGCAATGGAGGTCAAGGTGATATGCAATTACCTGATATTATTTTGAGCCAAGAGGAACTTAATAAGATGATGGAAGAAGGTATGAAAAACAGCCAATCTGGAAAACCGAAAGAAGGAGAAGGTAAACAAGAAGGGGAAGGTGAAAAGGAAGGTGAAAAAGGCACCAAACAAAATCAAGGTAAAAATGGAGCGCAAAAGGGTGAGAATGGTAAACAGTCTGGAGAAGGAGAAGGCACCAACGAAGACCTTAATGGCCTGTTATACGAAATATACCAACAGCAACAACAATTACGCAATGCTTTACAAGATAAACTTTCCAAAGAAGGAAAAGGTGGCAATGGTGAAGCTCTGGTTAGGAGAATGGAAGAAATTGAATTGGACTTATTGAATAAAGGATTCACCAACCAAACCCTACAAAAAATGATGGCGTTAAAACATCAATTGTTAAAGTTGGAAAATGCGACCTTACAGCAAGGTGAAGATGATAAACGGCAATCGGAAACAAATAGAAATAAATTTAACAATAAAACTGTAAATCAAATTCCAACTGCAAAACAATATTTTAACACTACTGAAATTTTAAATAGACAAGCATTACCTTTGCAACAAGTTTATAAAAAGAAAGTTCAAGAGTATTTCAAAACAAACAATGATTAGCTTTAATTACGATACCGATTTCATACTTAATAATGAGGAGCGGATTGCTAAATGGATAGAGAAAGCGGTTGAAGCCGAGAACTTTAAGTTAGGTGATGTTAGTTATGTTTTTTGTGATGATGATGAATTACATAAATTAAATCTTGAATTTTTAAAACATGACACCTTAACGGATATTATTAGTTTTGATTACTCTATAGGAAAAGTAATACATGGTGAAATTTTTATTTCAGTTGATAGGGTAAAGGAAAACGCAAAAGATTTTAATGTATTGTTCGAAGAAGAATTACTTAGAGTTATTATACATGGCATTCTCCATTATTGTGGATATAAAGACAAATCAAAAAAGCAAGTTGAATTGATGAGAGAAAAAGAGAATCACTATATAAACCTTCTTTCTTAAAATACCAGAATTCATTTATATTTGCAAACTCAAAGTATAAAGTGTTCCACGTGGAACATCAAAGAAATTAAAAGCAAGTTATGTTTAACGATGTTTATGATGTTATAGTTGTTGGTGCCGGCCATGCTGGAAGTGAAGCCGCTGCTGCTGCTGCCAACATGGGAAGTAAAACTTTGCTTGTTACCATGAATTTGCAAAACATTGCGCAAATGTCTTGCAATCCAGCTATGGGCGGTATTGCTAAAGGACAAATTGTTCGTGAAATTGACGCTTTGGGCGGTTATAGTGGTATTGTTTCTGACACCTCTGCCATTCAATTTAAAATGCTTAATAAATCAAAGGGCCCTGCTATGTGGAGCCCAAGGGTTCAAAGTGATAGAATGCGTTTTGCGGAAGATTGGAGATTGCTTTTAGAAGGCACTCCGAATCTTGATTTCTATCAGGAGATGGTATCTGGTTTATTGTTAGAAAAAGACAAAGTTGTTGGAGTTAAAACATCTCTTGGGGTTGTTATAAAAGCTAAATCTGTGGTGCTTACAAACGGCACGTTTTTAAATGGTTTGATTCACATTGGTGATAAAAATTTTGGTGGAGGAAGAGCAGGAGAAAAAGCTGCAACAGGTATTACGGAACAATTGGTTGATTTAGGATTTGATTCAGGAAGGATGAAAACTGGTACGCCTCCGAGGGTAGACGGTAGAAGTTTGGATTATTCTAAAATGATTGAGCAGCCTGGAGACGAAAATCCTGAAAAATTCTCATATTTGGACATTACAAAACCTTTAAAGCAACAACGTTCCTGCCATATGACATATACTAGTGAAGTGGTACATGATTTGCTACGTGAGGGTTTTGATAGATCGCCTATGTTTAATGGCAGAATTAAAAGTTTAGGGCCACGCTATTGTCCTTCAATTGAAGATAAGATTAATCGTTTTGCAGATAAAGACAGACATCAATTGTTTATTGAACCAGAAGGCTGGAATACGGTTGAAGTGTATGTAAATGGGTTTTCAACATCATTACCAGAAGATGTACAATTCAAGGCCTTAAGATCTGTTGCTGGTTTTGAAAACGTTAAGTTTTTTAGACCTGGTTATGCGATTGAATATGATTATTTTCCACCTACTCAATTAAAGCATACTTTAGAAACTAAGATTATTGAAGGGTTGTATTTTGCGGGTCAAATAAATGGAACAACGGGATATGAAGAAGCCGCTTCACAAGGTTTGATGGCTGGAATAAATGCTAGCTTAAAAGTGCAGGGCAAAGAACCTTTTACTTTAAAACGGGACGAAGCTTATATTGGTGTTTTGATTGATGATTTGATTACAAAGGGTACTGAAGAGCCTTATCGAATGTTTACCTCTAGGGCAGAGTATAGAACTCTGTTACGACAAGATAATGCGGATTTAAGATTAACACCAAAAGGATATGAACTTGGTTTAGCTTCCGAAAAGCGCCTTAAAAGGATGAAAGAAAAACACGAAGCTGCTGAAAAATTCGTTGAATTTTTTGAAATCACTAGTGTAAAACCTGAAGAGATTAACTCGGTTTTAGAGAAAAAAAATTCTGCAACAGTAAATCAATCTGGTAAGTTATTTAAAATATTTGCGAGACCAAATATTGATATGGATGATATTAGAAACATTGAATCTGTAGAGGCCTATATACAAGAAAACAATCTGGATAGGGAAGTTATTGAACAAGCAGAAATTCAAGTCAAATATTCTGGATATATAGCTAAAGAAAAGAATAACGCTGATAAACTAAGCAGGTTAGAGTATGTAAAAATTCCAGAGAATTTCGACTTTTCACAAATCAAATCTATGAGTTTTGAAGCGAGAGAGAAGCTTAAAAAAGTTCAGCCAAAAACCGTTTCTCAGGCATCTAGAATTAGTGGGGTGTCACCAAATGATATTTCCGTTTTGTTGGTTTATATGGGGAGATAGTTCAAAAACGTTCCACGTGGAACATCAAAGTATTTTTTAAAATATACACAACTTGTGGCAAAGGACAACCCAGAAAAAATTTATTTAACTTTAAATGATTATTCCGTATCGGGTGAAGAATTTCAGCTGGTGGAAAATTCAGAATTCGGGTTTTTAGAAACCACACCCCAACCAGCATCAAATAAATTATCATATTATTACAAAAGTGATGACTATATCTCACATACCGATTCTAAAAGAAATTTTTTCGAAAAAGGGTATCATCTTATTAGAAAAGTTTCTTTAAAAAGGAAATTAAATTTAATCAATAAATTTTCCAATGAAGGTAAAAATTTGCTGGATATCGGTTGTGGAACAGGAGACTTTTTATTAACAGCCCAACAAAATAATTGGAAGGTTTTAGGAATTGAACCAAATGAACAAGCAAAAAAGATTGCAAATTCAAAAACAAACAATGCTGTTTATAATGTAGATCAACTTTCTAAATTAGATGAATTTAGTTTTGATGTGATAACGCTTTGGCATGTTTTAGAACATTTGCCAAATTTGGAAGATCAATTAAAAGTTTTCAAAAAATTATTAAAACCAAAAGGCACTTTAATCATTGCGGTTCCCAATTATAACAGCTTTGATGCTAAACATTACAAAAACTTTTGGGCTGCTTATGATGTTCCTAGACATCTTTGGCATTTTAATAAAAAATCTATTTCAAAATTGGTTTCAAAACAATATATGGAAATCCATAATATAAAACCTATGTGGTTTGATTCCTTTTATGTGAGTTTGCTTTCAGAAAAGTATAAAACTGGAAAAATGAATTTCTTAAAAGGATTTTTGATAGGTTTTATATCAAATCTTAAAGCTTATGCAACAAAAGAGTATTCTTCGCTTATTTATATCGTGAGAAACACTTAAAAATTAATTTAAGCTCTTTATTTCAACAATGATCATTCCAACAATATTTTGTATTGCGGCAGAAACAAAAGTCGTTTAAATCGCCTCTAAAGAACCTCCTTTTAATAATTATTTATTATAGTACTTTGGCTTTTCTATAATTTTTTATTATGGAATAAAATCAAAGTAATTCCATTCGGAGTTTTAACTTACTTTGTTACATTTGTGCGGGTTAAAAAATCTTAAAAAAACGAAAATATAAACCAATGAAGAATATAATTTATGTTGCCTTATTTATGCTAGTGTTATCGTCATGTGAAAAACCAAACAAAATTGGATTTATAGATAACAGTAAAGTAATTAACGATTATCAAGAGAAAAAGGATATTGAAGCTAAGTTTCAATTAAAAGATGATTCTTTTAGAAAAAGAGCCGACAGTATTGGAAGAGCATTCCAAACAGAGGTTCAAAGCACACAATTGGTAGCTCAAAAATCCTCAGTTAAAAAACAACAAGAGTTAATGGGTGGCTTACAACAAAAACAACAACAGCTTCAGCAACAAATGCAAATGGAGCAACAACAACTAACTCAAGAGTTTCAAACAGAGATAGATTCAGTTATTGTAAAAGTTAAAAACTTCGTTAAAGATTACGGAAAATCAAATGGATATAATTATATTTTAGGAACCAGCGATGGTACTTCAAATGTACTTTACGGATCTGATGAAAACGATTTGACACAAATCATTTTGGACTCTTTAAATGCAAATTATAAGAAATAGATGTAGTCTATTTTATAAAAATTATCAAGCTAGCAATCTGCTAGCTTTTTTTTGTAAAAACAGATTCGAATATGTATTACTTTAGGAATTTTAATTTGATATGGAAACCAAGAAATTACAGCGCATAGCCTTAAGTACATACTTTTTTTTGTCTGGTTTGTGTTTTTCATCTTGGGCATCCAGAATACCTACTATTAAAGATATTTTCAATTTAAATGATGCTCAATTAGGCTCGCTTTTAATAGTGATGCCTGTAAGCGCTTTGTTGGGTACTATTGCTTCGGGGTGGTTGGTTTCCAAGTTTGATAGCAGAGATCCTTTGGTTGTTTCTTTCATTTTTTTCGCACTATCATTAATTGGAGTTTCACATGTGAAAACCACTTTGTTGCTTATTATTTTATTAAGTGCTTTTTCAATTTTTATGCGTATCCTAAACATTGCCATGAATGCACAGTCAATCTCACTTCAAAAGCAATTTCAAAAGAAAATTGTGGGTTCTTTTCACGCACTATGGAGTTTAGGGGGTGTAATTGGGCTTTTATTTTCTACAGCAATAGTAAAAGCAAACATTTCTATTCAAATTCATTTAACAATAATTGGTATAACAACCATCTTAGGCTCATTGACAGCATATAAATTTTTACTAACTAATGATAAATCTAAAACAGGAAATAAGTTAATTTTTGGTAAACCAGACACGTTTATTCTTATTTTAGGCTTACTCATTTTTTGTGCGGCTATTTGTGAAGGTGGAATTTATGATTGGAGTGGGATTTATTTCAAGGAAGTCGTGAAAGAAGACATATTTACCTATGGGTATTTGTTATTTATGATATGCATGACTACATCTAGATTTTTTATCGACAGTCTGTTGGACAGATTAGGAATGCCTAGCATATATATTTTGAGTGGAATATTAATTTCTTTCGGAATTTTGTTGGCTATTTTATTTCCGAATTTTTGGAGCGCAATCATTGGCTTTTGCCTGGTAGGAATAGGCGTTTCCCCAATTTTCCCAATGACATATATTTTGGCTGGAAGGTCTAAAAAATATTCACCTGGGATGGCCATTTCTATTGTAGGGACTTACTCCATTGTAGGCATGTTTATTGGGCCTCCTTTAATTGGCTTCCTTTCTCACTCTTTTGGTTTGCAAAAAGCCTTTTTCATATTTGTTTTTTGTGGATTAATGTTTATACCAATCTCCCAACTATTTTTCAAAAAAGAGAAAAACAGTATGAATTAAATATTTACCGAAAGTTTAATTCATAAAACATTGTTTTTCAATTAATTAAGAAATAAATAGCTGCGCTATTGAAGCTTAATTGATGATTCTTAAACAGGTTTTTGAAGAACCTTTCACTAAGTAGGGTTTTTATGTAAAAGTCTAGTAAGTTTGATGGATAAATCGGTTAAAATAATCTTCGAATTTCCATTTCGTTCTATGTGGTAAATAGCGTTTTGAAGCTCGTCGCTTATTTCTAAAATATTGTTTCCATGAACAAAAGGCGCAAATTTTTCCAGCTTAAAAGTCTCTGCTTTGGGTTCAAAAAACACCAAATCATTAGCTTTATAATTTAACAGCAATGCTTGACGAAAAAAGTCTAGACAGAAGTTTAAAAATTGTTTTTGTGTTTCGCGACCAGTTTTAGATATATCTTCGCTCCATGAAATTAAATCATGAATAGCGGCCTTGTTACCCTTAGCTTTGAAAGCACTTCTTATCCAGAAAACAAACCAAGTTTCAAATTGAATCTCTTCAGAATCTTGATAAACCAAATCACAAGCTTTATTATAATTCCCATTAGATTGGTGCGCAATTTTTGTAGCTACCGAAAGCTCTAAATTATAATGTTTTATTAAAGCCTCCTTTATAACATCTTCAGCTAGCGGTGGAAAATGTAATACTTGACATCGTGATCGAATGGTATTGATAATGAGTTCTTCCTCTTCAGCAATTAAAATAAATACAGTTTTGTTTGGTGGCTCTTCAATGAGCTTTAAAAGTTTGTTGGCACAGGCGGTATTCATTTTTTCTGCCATCCAAATCAGCATCACTTTATAACCACCTTCATATGACTTTAAGGAGAGTGATTTCACGATTTCATAAGCCTCCTCAACCCCAATTTGTCCTTGCTTATTATCAACCCCAAGTAGTTTATACCAATCAAAAAGATTCCCATAAGGCTGTTGTTCCAACAATTGTCGCCATTCCTCCAAATAAAAACTGGAAACGGGTTTGCTTTTAACTTTATCGCTAGTGGTTACAGGAAAAGCAAAATGTAAATCAGGATGTGAAAAGTTTTTGAATTTTAGGTTACAAGCGTCATTGCCATTATTGTTTTCACCACCAGAATTGGAACATAAAATATATTGTGCATATGCCAAAGCCATGGGTAAAGTTCCAGAACCTTCATTACCTACAAATAATTGGGCATGCGGTATTCTACCATTATCAACACTTTTAGTTAAATGGTTCTTAATGTGATTTTGACCTAATATATCTTCAAAAAGCATAGGGCAAACCTACATAATTTTTTTGGTTTTGTTAAAGGCATGAATCATCTTCAATAGAAATTTGTAGGTTACCTTTGTCCCATTGCATAAAATTAAAAATATTAAAGGAAATATAGTTTTTTTATAATTCTTTAATGACTAAATCGTTTTCGCTTAAAAACACGTTTTAAATAGCTTTTTAATTAGTTACATTTGTGTTAATAAAAGAAAAACAACAACAATGAAGACTCTAAATGATTTTAATTTCGAAAATAAAAAAGCACTAATTCGTGTAGATTTTAATGTGCCTTTAAATGAAAAGTTTGAAGTAACAGATTCAACTAGAATTGTATCTGCAAAACCAACCATCATAAAAATTTTAGAAGATGGAGGAAGCTGTATTTTAATGTCCCATTTAGGTCGACCAAAAGGTGTGCAAGATGAGTTTTCGTTGAGACACATTGTGGGCCCTGTTGAGGATATTTTAGGTGTTGAAGTTATTTTTGTGGATGAATGCGTTGGAGAGAAAGCAGAAATGGCTGCTGCAAACTTGCAACCCGGACAAATTTTATTATTAGAAAACCTGCGTTTTCATAAAGAAGAAGAAGCTGGAGATGAAGGGTTTGCAAAACAACTTTCAAGATTAGGGGATATTTATGTAAACGATGCATTTGGCACGGCACACAGAGCGCATGCATCAACAACTATTGTAGCTCACTTTTTTGAAGGTAAAAAATGCTTTGGATATTTATTGGCTCAAGAGATTGAGAGTATTGATAAGGTCATGAAAACAGGCGAAAAGCCAGTTTTAGCTATTCTAGGGGGTGCAAAAGTATCATCGAAAATCACCATTATTGAAAACATTTTAGATAAGGTAGACCATTTAATCATAGGTGGTGGCATGGCATTTACGTTTGTAAAAGCCCAAGGCGGAAAAATAGGAAATTCTATTTGCGAAGATGATAAAATGCCGTTGGCTTTGGATATTTTAAAACAAGCTAAAGAAAAAGGTGTTCAAGTTCATATTCCTGTGGATACGATTGCGGCTGATGCGTTTAGTAATGATGCCAATAAGCAAGTGGTCGATATTAACAATATTCCTGACGGTTGGGAAGGGGTTGATGCTGGCCCAAAATCAATAAAATTATTTCACGATATAGTAATGCAATCTAAAACCATCCTTTGGAATGGTCCTTTGGGCGTTTTTGAAATGGAAAGTTTTGCTAACGGTACCATTGAGTTAGGAAATTCTATTGCTGAAGCCACAAGAAATGGGGCATTTTCATTAGTTGGTGGCGGCGACTCTGTAGCTGCAGTAAAACAATTTGGTTTTGAAGACAAAGTAAGTTATGTAAGTACTGGTGGAGGCGCTATGCTTGAGAGTTTAGAAGGGAAAACGTTACCTGGTATTGCGGCTATTTTAGAATAAAGTAAATTAAGTTTTCAAATTAGCCGAAAAAATACGATTTTAGCCATAACATCGTTCAATAACAAATGAATAGATTTTATGGCTTTTCGATTTCTTATTATAATATCATTTTTAAGTTTTGGGATTAGTTTTTCCCAAAGTCAAGATTCTATAATTGACGGAAAACCTTTAGTAAAGAAGATCATTGAAGTCAAAACAGACAGTTCTTCCATAAAGAATTTAAATGATCATGAACTATCTTCCCAATTTGATGACAAATGGTTTGAAGAACTATATAGCAACACCCTTTTTGACACGATTTATAAAAGTGTAACAGAGTTAAATTTTGAAGATGTTGATTACCCAGAATTATCTACAGACACCCTTAAAGCGAGATTAAAGCAACTTGACGCCAAAACGCCTTTTAATGTAGCATATAACCCATCTTTGGAAAATGTTATTAAATCGTACTTAAAGAATAGAAGAAATTCCCTTCAAAACCTCATGACATTAAGTGCATTTTATTTTCCTATGTTTGAACGTGAGTTAGACAATCAAAATATTCCTCTGGAAATAAAGTATTTAGCCATAGTAGAGTCAGCGTTAAAACCTAGGGCCAAATCTAGAGTAGGCGCTACAGGGTTGTGGCAGTTTATGTTTGCCACAGGCAAAATGTACGGGCTAGATGTAAGCAGTTATGTTGATGAGCGAAGCGATCCTATAAAATCTACTGTTGCAGCATCAAAATATTTAGCAAAACTGTATGAGATTTTTGGAGATTGGGATTTGGCCTTGGCAGCATATAATTCCGGCCCCGGTAATGTAACAAAAGCCATTCGTCGTTCAGGGGGTTACCAGAATTATTGGAATATTAGGCATAATTTGCCTAGGGAAACCGCAGGATATTTACCGGCATTTTTAGCCACTATGTATATTTTTGAGTATGCAGAAGAACACGGATTTAAAAAAATAAAACCAGAAATAGCACATTTTGAAACGGATACGATTAGAGTAAAACAAATGATTACACTCGATCAAGTTTCAGAAATAACAGGAACATCCATTGAGGAGCTACAATTTTTAAATCCTTCATATAAATTAGATATCATTCCACATATTAAAGGTGAAAATTATGCCTTGAGACTGCCAAAAATTGCTATTGGGACTTTTGTAAATAACGAGGAAAAAATTTATGCTTACGCTAAAGAAGAGTTCGATAAACGAGAAAAACCGCTTCCACAATTTTTTAATGCTAATGATAAAATTACCTACCGAGTAAAATCAGGAGATTATTTGGGTAAAATATCTAGAATTTATGGTGTCCGCGTAAGCGATATAAAAAGATGGAACGGATTGCGAAGTAATGATTTAAAAATAGGGCAACGATTAACTATTTACCCCAAAAACCCACAAGTTGCTTTCACACCACAATCTAAAACAGTTAAAACCAACCAACCAAAGCCCATCACGGGCGATGTAATTACGTATGTAGTAGAAAATGGAGATTCGCTTTGGAGCATTTCTCAAAAATTTCCTGGAGTTTCTGTTCAAAATATTAAAGATTGGAACGGTATTAGTGGTAGTAAATTAAAACCGGGAATGAAACTTAAAATATCTAAAGGATAAATTCCAGAAAACCAAAAACAAATCATGAAACATATTATTCTTTCATTTTTATCATTAATGCTCTTAATGTCTTGCGGAGACAAAAAAAAATCAAGTGAAGAACGCTACATAGCAGATGCTTCTGGTGCTATTAATAATGTATCGGTTGTATTGGAAAACGATTTGTGGGACGGCAGTATTGGAGATGCTATTAGGGCTATATTAACTAAACCAATATATGGGCTACCTCAAGACGAACCCACTTTCACTATTAGCCAAATACCGCCATCAGTTTTTTCAGGCTTTGTTACTAAAAATAGAACGGTTTTAAAATTAGAAACGAACAAGGATGCAGATATCAAAATTTTAGAAGATGTGTATGCAAAACCTCAAAAAGTGATTGTAATTTCCGGTAGGACTAAAGCTGATATTATAAATATTATAAATGAAAACGAATCAAAAATAGTTGAAACCTTTAGAAACCAAGAACTTTCGGAAAGACTCCGTCAAATGTCTAAATCACCTCACCCATTTACATCTATTAAAGAAAAATTGGGTTTAACTATTCAGTTTGACGCTAGTTATAGAATTGCAAAAGAGACAGATGATTTTTTCTGGATTAGAAAAGACATTACAACAGGAACTAATAATTTATTGATTTATGAATTACCCAGTAATGCCATTTTAAGAAGTGATACGTTAGTAAATCAAATCATTAAAATTAGAGATTCCATTGGGAAGCAATATATTGAAGGGCCTGTTGAGGGTTCTTATTTGGTAACTGAAAACGCCTATACACCATTTCATAACGAAACTATTATTGACAATAAACCGGCTTTGGAAACAAAAGGTATTTGGGATGTTAAAAATGCGTTTATGGGCGGGCCATTTGTTAATTATGCTATCGAAGATAAGACCAACAAACGTTGGGTTGTTATTGAAGGCTTTGCATTTGCGCCTTCTGTGGAAAAGAGAAATTATATGTTAGAGCTAGAAGCCATTATCAAATCGGTTAAAATAGAATAAAATCAAAATGATAAAACAAAAAAGGCTAACAATTTGTTAGCCTTTTTTGTTTTGATAAACTAAGTTTATTCTTTTTTATCATCTTTTTTATCGTCCTCTTTACTGGCATCCTTAAATTCTTTAATACCACTACCAAGTCCGCGCATCAATTCAGGAATTTTTTTACCCCCAAAAAGCAACAATACAACCACAACAATTAATGCTATTTGCCAAGGCCCGATTGCTAAGGGTAACATATATAAGCTCATAATATTAGTTTTATGAAACAAAGTTAATAATTAAAGTTAAATAAAATCGTTTTATGCATAACTTTAGCATAAACAGAATTATAAAACAAGGCTCCAATTAAAAGAATAGATTGTAATAAATTCTATTTATTTTTGTTTCACAATGAAAGACAAAAAAAAGAAACCTAAAAAAATAAAAAGGAAGTTACTCGATAAGTACCGTTTGTTAATACTAAATGAGAATACTTTTGAAGAACGGTTATCATTTAAGCTAACCAGATTAAATGTTTTTGTACTATGCTCACTTATTGCGGTTTTTTTAATATCATTAACGTACTTGTTAATCGCATTTACACCACTTAGAGAATATATTCCGGGGTATTCATCAACAGCCCTAAAAAAACAAGCAACAGAATTGAATTATAAAACAGATTCTTTGCAACAAGTTATCTCTATGAATGAGTTGTACTATGCTTCCATTAAAAAAGTTCTGAAAGGGGATGTAAGTGCTTCAGATTTTAACAAAGACTCCATTATTGAAGCAGTAAAATTAGAGGCTAGTGAAGTGAATTTAAATCCCAATGCCGAAGATTCTTTGCTTCGTGAAAAGGTTGATAAAGAAGATAAATACAATCTTTTTGAATCAGCAACATCCGCAACTAATTTCGTGTTATTCCCACCAGTTAATGGTACTATTACTGAAGATTATAATGCTCAAGAAAAACATTATGCCGTGGATATTGCTGTTGCTAAAGACACCCCGGTTAAAGCAACTGCCGATGGTATTGTTATTTTTTCTGAATGGACTGTAAGCACGGGTTATGTGATTATTATTGAACACAGTTATGGCTTAATTTCAATTTACAAACACAATGCATCTTTAACTAAAGAGCAAGGAGATTTGGTTAAAGCTGGCGAGGTTATAGCAACCGCTGGCAATACAGGAGAATTGACTACTGGACCCCATTTACATTTCGAGCTTTGGAACGATGGCTACCCAATTAACCCCACAAACTTTATAGATTTTAATAAATGATGTCGCTCAAATCTGCTTTAGCAAAACCTTTTGCAAAACATATCTATAAAAAAATTCAAAAGTGGTCACGCAACCCTGTTGAAATCCAAGAAAAAGTTTTTCAGGAACTCATTTCACAAGCAACAAGTACAGAATTTGGAAAAGACCACGATTTTGTGAGTATAAACAACTATAAAGATTTTATAAAGCGAGTTCCTATTCGAGATTATGAAGCTTTAAAAACTTATGTTGAAAAGGTTGTTGCCGGTGAAGAAAACATATTGTGGAAAGGCAAACCCATCTATTTTGCAAAAACATCAGGAACCACATCGGGTTCAAAATATATTCCAATCACAAAGGAAAGTATGCCCAGCCATGTTGAAGCTGCTAGAAACGCTATTTTAATGTATATTCATGAAACAGGCAACACTAGGTTCGTTGATGGGAAAATGATTTTCTTACAAGGAAGCCCTATTCTTAAGCAGCAAAATGGAATTCAATTAGGTAGGCTTTCAGGAATTGTGGCGCATTATGTGCCAAAATACCTTCAAAAAAATCGATTGCCCTCATGGGAAACCAATTGCATTGATGATTGGGAAACAAAAGTAGATGCTATTGTTGAAGAAACTTTGCCAGAAAACATGACCATTATTTCTGGCATTCCCTCATGGGTACAAATGTATTTTGAAAAAATTCAACAGAAAACAGGTAAAAAAGTAGGTGAGGTATTTAAAAATTTTAACCTTTTTATTTTTGGAGGCGTTAATTATGAACCCTATCGCGCAAAATTTGAGAATTTAATAGGAAGAAAAGTAGATAGTATTGAATTATATCCGGCCAGTGAAGGTTTTTTTGCTTTTCAAGACAAGCAAAACGAAAAAGGAATGCTACTTCAATTAAACTCTGGTATTTTTTATGAGTTTATTAGAGCAGAAGATTTTTTTGATGAAAACCCCAAGCGAATGACCATTAAAGATGTTGAAATTGGTGTCAATTATGTGATGATAATTTCAACCAATGCAGGTTTGTGGGCCTACAATATAGGAGACACCGTACAGTTTACTTCAACGAAACCCTATAGAGTTATAGTTTCGGGCAGAATTAAACATTTTATTTCGGCCTTTGGAGAACATGTTATTGGTAAGGAAGTAGAGCAAGCGATGCAAGAAGCCACAAAAGACACAAATATTAGGGTTACAGAATTTACAGTGGCTCCTCAAATTAATCCAAAAGAAGGTTTACCTTTTCACGAATGGTTTATTGAATTCGAAAACGAACCTGAAAACCTTTCCACTTTAGCAAAAAAGATAGACGAATCCCTTCAAAAACAAAACTCATATTATTTTGATTTAATTCAAGGAAAAGTGTTGCAGCCTCTTAAAATAACCAAAGTAAAAAAAGGCGGTTTTCAAGAATATATGAAGTCTATCGGTAAATTAGGAGGACAAAATAAATTACCAAGGCTATCAAACGACAGGAAAATTGTTGAGGGTTTTCCAGAGCCAAATTAAGTTAAATAGTACTATCTTTGTACCCGACCAAATTAAACGATGAGTAGTAAAAAGCATCATGCCAGAACGAGAGCTCAGGAAAGTTCCAATGCCATTGAGCGTATGTATATTACTATGCGGCATTTGTTTAATAGAGGTTTTTATAAACCAATGGGTGTCTCGGGCGAAACACTTAGGCAATCTTTACTCCTTTTAAGACCCGAAATTTATGGGTCCATTGGAGAGGAAAAAGCTGAGTTAGAAGGCTTGCTTTACGTTATAGACAGACTTCCAGTTGGTATTGAAGAATGTACCTTCATTAATCTAACCAGTGACGAGGGGTATTCAAACTCCCATTTCAAACCTATCATTCCTGAAAAAAGAAGACGAAATTGCTACAGAATTGACGATGAGCAAATGAACATTGAAATCACTCGTGGTCGTTCAGAGATCTATGATATTTTAACGCATCTAACCTTTCTTTTTATAGAATCGCATAAAATAAGTAATCGTGTGGTTATAAACGAACAAGGGCATACCACACGCGATTGGATAAAACTTGAGAAAGCGGTTTTGTCAAAAAAGAAATTAACTCAAGAGGAGCGCGAAGTTGCCATCACCCACACCGCAAACATATTGGGTAGAACTTTTAATGAGTTAAGTAGTGTTTACGATGAGTTTGCTACGGCATCACAACCAGAAAGGTTACTTCATATCGTTTATTGGTTAGGAAAACTGGCTATAGAAGAACAAATTAATAACAACAAAAGAACCATTACTTTTAGCCCAGTTTTAAGAGAGCGCATAGGACATCATATTCACGGAGAAATCTGGGCAGATACTGTAAAAGAAGTGCTTTATAAGCACGATTTAATGGAAAGACCTTTACATATTATTAGTGCTAATATGCATAGTGTAATGAATACCTTGTTTTCATTGAATGCATTAAAAAAAGAAGCCACCAAGAAAAGTGTTTTTGAGGTCTATGAATCTTTGAGCAAAAAAGAAAACCAAACACTGCGCAATAAAGTAACTAAAGAAGCGTTGCAAAATGGAATGATTTATATCGATGACACCTCTGGAGCTAATATTGATGTTCAAATTTTTGATACTTCCAAATTGAATATCTCTGATGTTGATATAAGGATTTCTGAATCCATTTTAAAAGAAAAAAAACCAGTTATAATTGTTATGGATTATGCTTTTGGGGAACAAGCTTATGAAACAATTGATGAGTTATTGAAACCCTACAAAGCCAAAGGAAAGAAAACACATTTAAACGTGGAATCTGTATCCATAATGGGAAAAGCCGGTATTTTAGAAGGTGGTAAAGGCGATATTATGATACCCTCTGCACACATTTTTGAAGGAACTGCAGATAATTACCCGTTTGAAAACGAACTAAAGAAAGAAGATCTAGAAGGACAAGGTGTCGCTGTTTATGAGGGTTCTATGATTACGGTTTTAGGAACCTCTCTTCAAAACAAAGATATTTTGAAGTTTTTTTATAACTCCACTTGGCAAGTAATAGGTTTAGAGATGGAAGGGGCGCACTATCAAAAAGCCATTCAAGCGGCCTCAAAGGTTAGAGGAAGCATAAGTCCCAATGTAAAAGTACGCTATGCCTATTATGCCAGTGATAACCCATTAGAAACAGGCGCAACATTAGCATCAGGAGGTTTGGGCACATCAGGAGTAAAACCAACTTATTTAATAACACGAACCATATTAGAACAAATACTTAATTAATAAACTTTTACAATGAGTAAAGATTTACAACAACCAAAACAATCAGAGGAAGTAGATTTAGGACAGTTATTTAAGTTAATTGGAAACGCTTTTGAAAGACTATTTAAATTTATTGGAAGTATTTTCTACAAGTTATTTTTAGCCTTTGTTTGGTTTGTTTTTTTTATAAAAAAACACATAATAAAATTTGTAGTAGCAGGGGTTTTGGGAATAGCATTAGGGGTTTTTTTAGAAAAAAACTCAGAGCCAACGTATAAATCTTATGTAACTATCAAACAAAATTACGAAACAGGAGAGAATTTGTACAACTCAATAAGTTATTATAATGATCTTGTGCAGCAAAAAGATTATGCTACTTTAAAAAATGTTTTGGGCTTTACGGGCAGTGAGGCATCATCCATTTTGAGTTTTAGTATCGAATCTGTAATAAGTGAAAACGAAAAACTACAGGCATTTGATAAATATATAAAAACACTTGATTCCGTAGCGGCATCAAAAATAGAGTATGAAACTTTTTTAAAGAACAATAAAGATTATACCCATACATATCAGCAAATTACCATTAAAGCTTTGGTAAGGAGTAATTTTAAATCTGTTTTCGATAATATTGTTGGAAACTTAGAGACTAATCCTTTCTTTGTGAGTGAACAGAAAAAAGATTTGTCAGAATTAATTAGTAAGGAGATTGCTTTAAAGGAGGCGCTTGCTCAGTCAGATTCATTAAAAAACACCTACAAAAAAGTTTTAGAAAAAGATTTAAAAAATAATGGCTCCGAAATTGGTATCACCTTTGAAGGGAACACAGAAAAGAACAAAACCAAAGAATTCGATTTATACCTGAACGACTTAGAGCTTAGACGAGAACTTGTTGAAATAGAAAGACAAAAAGCTGATAAAGAACGTATTGTAGAAATTATATCTAGTAAACAAGATAGTGGTACCGTAGACAATCGCATTGAGTTTTTAAGTTTAGAACTAAGCCCAAAAGTATTTTATGTAATTCTTATAATTCTCATAACAATGATTGTTTTAATGACAATTGATTTTTTAAAATTTCTAGAGCGCTTCAAAGATAAAATTTAAATCATGAATATTTTAATAACAGGAGGTGCAGGATTTATAGGTTCTCATGTAGTGAGGCTTTTTGTAAAGAATCACCCTAACCATCATATATTTAATTTAGATAATTTGACATATGCTGGAAATTTGGAGAATTTAAAAGATGTCGAAAATCATTCAAATTATACGTTTATTAAAGGTGATATCAACGAGGGAGAATTTTTAAATACACTATTCGAAAAATACCGTTTTGAAACGGTTATTCATCTTGCAGCGGAATCACATGTAGATAGATCAATCAAAGACCCCTTGGCATTTGTTAAAACAAACGTTTTCGGAACAGTAAATTTGCTCAATGCATCAAAAAAAATATGGGACAAGGATTTTGAAAATAAGCTCTTTTATCATATTAGTACTGATGAAGTTTACGGAACTCTTGGAGAAACAGGGCTATTTACAGAAACAACACCATATGACCCAAATTCCCCATATTCAGCATCTAAGGCTAGCTCAGATCATTTTGTTAGGGCTTATGGCGAAACGTATGGCCTACCCTTTATAATTTCTAATTGTTCAAACAATTATGGGCAAAATCAATTCCCTGAAAAATTAATACCCTTATTTATCAATAATATAATAAACATGAATCCACTCCCCGTTTATGGAGATGGAAATTATACCAGAGATTGGTTGTATGTGATAGATCACGCAATCGCAATTGAATTGTTATTTAGGAAAGGAAAAATTGGTGAAACTTATAACATTGGAGGCTTTAATGAGTGGAAAAACCTTGATTTAGTGATGCTTTTATGTAAGCAGATGGATGAAAAATTAAATCGACCAAAAGGAAGTTCTGAAAAACTTATAACATTTGTAAAAGATCGTCCAGGGCATGATTTGCGATACGCCATTGATGCTTCAAAAATAAATAAAGAATTGGGATGGAAACCTTCAGTAACTTTTGAAGAAGGGTTGTCAATGACCATAGATTGGTATTTAAGTAATGTAGAGTGGTTAAAAAATGTAACCTCTGGTGAATATCAAAATTACTATAAGAAACAATACAAATAACGCTAAATGAAAGGAATTATACTCGCTGGTGGCTCTGGAACAAGATTACATCCTTTAACATTATCTGTAAGTAAGCAATTAATGCCTATTTATGATAAACCTATGATATATTATCCGTTATCAACTTTAATGTATGCAGGTATAAGTGAGATCCTAATTATTTCAACACCAAAAGATTTACCTTTATTTAAAGATTTGTTAGGAGACGGTAAGAAATATGGATGTAAATTTGAATACGCCATACAAGAACACCCCAATGGTTTAGCCGAAGCTTTTCTTATAGGAGAAGATTTTATTGGAAATGATAAAGTTGCCTTAATCCTAGGAGATAATATTTTTTATGGAACAGGTTTGGCAGCACTTCTGCAAGCGAATAACAATCCAGATGGTGGTATTATTTATGCTTATCGAGTTCATGATCCTGAACGCTACGGTGTGGTAGAATTCAATAAGGAAGGAAAAGCTATTTCTATTGAAGAAAAACCAGAGAATCCAAAATCAAATTATGCGGTACCCGGAATCTATTTTTACGATAACTCTGTAGTAGAAATTGCTAAAAATATAAAACCTAGCCACCGAGGAGAGCTAGAAATTACCGACGTAAACAAGGAATATTTAAAACAAGAAAAACTCAATGTAAGTATTTTAGACAGAGGGACGGCTTGGTTAGATACAGGTACGTTTCAATCTTTAATGCAAGCTTCTCAATTTGTAGAAGTAATAGAAGAACGTCAAGGCCTTAAAATAGGAGCTATTGAAGCTGCTGCTTTTGAAATGGGTTATATTACCAGAGAACAGTTTAAAGTATTAGCAGAGCCTTTACTTAAAAGCGGTTATGGAAAAAATTTGTTAGGTTTATTGAATAAGAATTAATGAAAGTAATAGAAACAAATCTTAAAGGTTGTTATATTATCGAGCCTAAAATATTTGAGGATAAAAGAGGTTATTTTTTTGAAAGTTTTAATAATGATAAGTTTAACGAATTAATTTCATCTAATATAAAATTTATTCAAGATAATGAGTCTTTCTCTTCCAAAGGTGTTTTACGCGGATTACATTATCAACGAGGCGAATTTGCGCAGGCCAAATTAGTAAGGGTCGTTAAGGGGAGTGTTTTAGATGTAGCGGTAGATTTAAGAAAGAATTCTCCAACTTTTGGTGAACATTTTAAAATAGAGTTGAACGAATACAATAAAATGCAATTGTTTATTCCTAGAGGGTTTGCTCATGGCTTTTTAGTATTAAGTGAAACAGCAATCTTTTCATATAAATGTGACAACCTTTACAACAAAGAATCAGAAGGAGGAATTATTTTCAATGATCCAGAATTGAATATTAATTGGCAAATGCAAGATGAAGAACTAATAATTTCAGAAAAAGACATAGTACTTCCACCTCTTAAAAACGCTCAATTATGAAAACGGTTTTAGTAACAGGAGGAAAAGGCCAATTGGCACTATGTATGAAAGATGCAACTAATAGCCTTAAAGAATATAATTTTATTTATGTTGATTATGATGAACTTGACATTACTAAAAAACCAGAGGTAGACGCATTTTTCTTGGAAAACAGGATTGATTATTGTATTAATTGTGCAGCTTACACCGCCGTAGATAAGGCCGAAAAAGAAGAAGTTACTGCAAAATTGGTAAATGAAATTGGTGCTAAAAATTTAGCCGAAGCTTGTAAAAAAAGCCATGCAATTTTAGTTCATATATCAACAGATTTCGTTTTTGATGGTAAAAAAAACACGCCCTATTTGGAAACAGATGAAGCCAATCCAATTAGCGTTTACGGTTTAAGTAAATTAAAAGGGGAGATAGCTGTTTCTTCTGTATTAGAGCAATATTTTATCATCAGAACATCATGGTTATATTCCGAGCATGGAAACAATTTTTTGAAGACGATGCTAAAATTAGCAGAAGAGAAAGATGAACTTAATATAATTTACGATCAAATAGGTACCCCTACTTATGCTGGAGATTTAGCAGATGTTATTTTGAAGTTAATTTTTAGCGATATGACATCTTACGGAACTTATCATTTCAGCAATGAAGGAGTTGCAGGGTGGTATGACTTTAGCAAAAATATTTTTGACATATCTGGATTTAAGGTAACAGTGAATCCCATTAAAACGGAGGCATATAAAACAGATGCTGAAAGGCCAAAATATAGTGTTTTAGATAAAACAAAAATTAAAGAGATGCTAAAAATTGAAATTCCTTATTGGAGAGAAAGCTTAAAAACCGCCATAATTAAATTAGGGCATTTAAACAATTGATTTTTTAAAAATTATATTTCAAATACTCTAGAAAAAAAATAAATGGAAAAAATCGCAATTATCGGGTTAGGATATGTGGGTTTACCCCTAGCAGTAGAATTTGGTAAAAATAATTTTAATGTGATAGGCTTTGACATTAACGAAAAGCGAATAAGTGAGCTAAATAAGGGGTTAGACCATACTCTTGAGGTTTCAGAAGCCGAATTGAAACAGCTACAAAACTGTTATTTTACCTCGTCAGAATTAGAGTTAAAAAAAGCTAATATTTATATAGTAACGGTCCCTACACCAATAGATAAATATATGCAGCCCGATTTAAACCCAATTATTTCGGCGAGCAAATTAATTGCCAAGTATATTGATAAAGGTGATGTCGTTATATACGAATCTACGGTTTTTCCTGGATGCACAGAAGACGTATGTGTGCCTATTTTAGAAACCATAAGTGATTTAAAATTTAATAAAGATTTTTTTTGTGGCTACTCACCAGAAAGAATCAATCCAGGAGACAAACAGCGAAGAGTTCATAATATTGTAAAAGTGACATCTGGAAGTACACCAAAAATTGCTGAAAAAGTCGACAATTTATATAAAGCCATAGTGGTTGCAGGCACTCATAAAGCATCATCTATAAAAGTTGCCGAAGCTGCAAAAGTAATAGAAAACACACAAAGAGATTTGAATATAGCTTTTGTGAACGAGCTTTCCTTAATTTTTGATAAAATGGGAATTAATACCTTAGAGGTTTTGGAAGCAGCAGGCACAAAATGGAATTTTTTACCATTTAGGCCAGGACTTGTAGGAGGTCATTGTATAGGAGTAGACCCTTATTATTTAACATATAAGGCTCAAAGTTTGGGGTATAATCCAGAGGTTATTTTAGCAGGGAGGCGCATTAATGATAGTATGGGAAGTCAGGTTGTCAAAAAATATATAAAAAGATTGCTTTCAACAAAAAATGGTGGAAATAATTTTAAAACCTTAATACTAGGATTTACATTCAAAGAGAACTGTCCAGATATTAGAAACACTAGAGTAATAGATATTTATAATGAGCTAAAGGATTATGGGATAGAAGCAGACATATATGACCCCATAGCAAATACGGAAGAAATTGAGGAGGAATATGGAATAAAAGTAAAATCTGAAGACATTAATAACTACAGCGGTATTATAATAGCTGTTGGACACGAAGAGTTTTTAGGGTATGATTGGAAATCAATTGTAACCGGAAAGATAGTTTTTGATGTTAAAAACATTTTAGAAAAAGGATTAGCCACAGACAGTTTATAAGTTTTTTAAAACCGATGAAAAATTTAAAACTCTTAGTTATTGTATTCATTTGTTTTTTTATTTCATGTATGGGTAAGAGAAAAACTGAAGAAAAAATAGTTGAAGACAAACTTGCAAAACAACTTGTCCGGGAAATAACAAATAGGAATAATATAAATTTTGAACATGTTACCGTGATTTTGAGTTTTTTGGCAAAAAAAGATGATAGTTTTCAATTGTTTTACTCGGAAGATTATATGTTGTCATTTAATGAAAAAGATATGATTACTACGGGTTTTAAAGGGTCTAACAACTACCAAAGTATAGTTTTTAAATTGCCTAAAAATGTATTTCCAGACAGATACAGATTGGATGTTGGAAGTAATATAGAACAAAAATGGATAAAAATAGAGTCCTTACAATTTAGATATGGCAACAATGAAATTTTTATACCACAACAATTAATATCAAAATTATTAGTACCAAACACATTTATCGAATATAATGAATTTGAAAACGTGTATAATCTATTAACTTTAAACGTTGAGAAGAACGATATTTACGATCCTTATTTTACATGTTCCCCCGAATTGGTTAGATTACTGCTAGAATTATAAAAATCATGAATCAAAGAATAATTGAAAATAAAAAAGTATTAGTTACAGGTGGAGCGGGCTTCATAGGGTCAAATCTTATTGATGTGTTGATAAAACAAAATAACAAGATAGTCTGTTTAGATAATTTGTCAACAGGACATATAAAAAATATAGAAAAACATCTAGACAATCCTAATTTCAAATTTCTTGAGGGAGATATCAGAGACTTAGAAATTTGTTTAAAAGCTTGTGATGAGGTAGAAATAGTACTTCATCAAGCAGCTTTGGGTTCAGTGCCAAGATCTATTAATAACCCAATACTTACAAACGAGGTTAATATTTCTGGTTTTTTAAATATGCTTTGGGCTGTTAAAGAAAAAAAAGTAAAAAGGTTTGTTTATGCGGCTAGTTCTTCAACTTATGGTGATCATCCTGGATTGCCAAAAAAGGAAGAAACAATAGGAAACCCTTTATCTCCATATGCTGTAACCAAATATGTAAATGAGTTATATGCAAAAGTATTTTCAAACACTTATGGTATCGAAACTATAGGGTTGAGGTATTTCAATGTTTTTGGCCCAAAACAGGATCCTAATGGTGCCTATGCAGCTGTAATACCTAAGTTTATTAATTTACTTCTAAAAGGAGAATCTCCAACTATTAATGGCGATGGGCAGCACTCCAGGGATTTTACTTATATCGACAATGTTGTTCAAATAAACCAGTTAGCGGCATTAATTAATGACCCTAAAGCTATTAATGAGGTTTTCAATGTGGCCTGTGGAGAAAATACTAATTTAACTGAATTAGTGGATTCTATTAAGGAAGGACTAAAAAACAAAGGAATTAGCACTGAAAGTCTAAATATAAATTATGGACCAGAGAGAAAAGGAGATGTTAAGCATTCCCTAGCTTCCATTGACAAAGCGAATAAATTGTTGGGGTACAAACCATCAGTTAAGTTTAAAGAAGGTATTGGATTAACATTAAATCATTTTTTAAATAATGAAAAATGAACCTGTTATTTTTGGAAATAATTTAAAAACTAAAATTCTTTTTTTTTTAACGCTTTTAGTATTTGCCTTCCCCATACTTCCCAATGCCATTCAATCGATTTCAATTTTATCATTAATAGGACTATCAATTATTCAATCCTTTTGTAAAAAAACTTTTAATTTTCAAAGAAAACATGTCTTAGTTTATGGTATATCAACTTTTTGGGTAATTTTTTTATGTGTAACAATTTTTTATTCAGAGGATATGGAATACGGATTAAAAATGGCTCAAAGGTATATTAACATAATGGCCATTCCGTTAATTCTAATGTTTTTTGTTCCCAAATATTTATTTCAAAAAAGTCAATATTTTTATTTGTCATTTATTTTCTCAAATTTACTTTTTGTTTTTATAATATATTACAAAGCCATTTTAGTTTTAGAAACAACTTGCTATCCAGAGATATATTATAAGAATTTTTTTAACAAACTAAGTTTCATTTTAAAAAAACCAAATCACGTCATTTTTTCGTGTTTTGAAAATGAATCAAAACATTCCTTTTTTATTCACAGAGTATATAATTCAATGAATTTTTTATTTTCAATTCTTTTGTTAATTGAACTTTTTTTCATGAAAAAGTTAAATAAAAACATTGCTTTTTATCTTTTGTCAATTATATGTTTTATAGTTTTTGGATACTTAATATTCTACCAATTTTCTGTTGTAAATGTATTTTTATCTATTTTACTTATCCCTTTGTTCATTATCATTAGGGCCCCATCTTTAAAAGCAAAAAAAATCTTTACGACGTTTGTACTTGCTATTATTACGTTTTTAATTACAATTAATTTAAATTTCCCCACAAACAAAGTCGCTGTAAAATATGTAATCCCAGCAGTTAATCTTGTTAAGAAAGTGTTCACTGGAAACCATTATAAAAGTGTTGATGAACGTTATGAAATTAACATTGCAAATAAAGATTTAATAAAAGATGCCTTCTTGTTTGGGTATGGTATTGGAGATGTGCAAAACGAATTAAATAATTATTATTACCAGCACATCAGTGATTCAAAATCCTATTTGATTGCTTATGAAAAGAAGCTAAACACTCATAATAATTATGCTTTTTTTATACTTTGTGGAGGTGTGGTTTTATTGATACTATTTTTGATGAGCCTGGTGTTTTCAATATATAAAGGTGTATTGCATAAAGATTGGATATATATATTTTTTCTCATAATTATTTCAGTTAATCTTATGTTTGAAAATATGTTATCAAGAATTCATGGAGTTTTATTTTATGCTATTTTCAATGGCTTTTTCATCGCAAAAATGATTAATAAAAACAACCAAGATTGAGTTTAAAAACAAAATATAAGTTAGAATTTAATTTTATTATTTATTTAATAGGAAAAGTTATTAGTGCTGGGGTAATGATTGCTTCAATTCCTTTATTTATTCGATACTTTGGAGTTAAAGAATACGGAGATTTTATTTTGTTTTATACAACTTTTTTAATGCTCTATGCTGGCTCAACGGGTTGGGTAGTACAAGGTATTTTGAGGTTTTACACTCTAGAAAGTAACAAAGAAAAAATTAGAAATGAGATAAACCAAATGATTTTAAATTCTTTTGTTTTCTCTGTAATTATCCTATTAGCAGTTTTCACGTATTATGATGCAGATATTACATTACTTATAATCGCAGTTTGTAGTCTTTTTTTTAGCTTATTTTACACTAGTAAAATAACGATTGAACAAGCATTGTTAAAATCAAAAAACTATATCATTGCTGACATCATTCGAGTTCTAATTTTTTTAACAATTCCATTAAGTATAAAATTTATCTTGCCATCTGTTAGTGCAATAAATGCATTGTTTTTAGGTGTTTTGTTTAGTTATCTTTTAAGTGTTTTATGGCTTTCAAAATTTAAAATCACTTTCCCATCAATTAGATTTAGAGGAAAAACGAGATGGAGGAAAATTTTTTTGAAATATGGATTACCATTAAGTTTGTGGATGATGTTTTCTCCAACTACAAATGGCGTTGATAGATACATAATAGAGTACAGCTTAGGAACAATTATGTTGGCAAAATACACTGCTGTGTTTGATATTGTTTTTAAAGTTTTTTCTAGTATCGCTATTCCATTCAACAACATTGTCCAACCTATGTTAATTCAAAACTATAATGAAAAAAATTATACGGAATATAAAAAAACAGTCAATAAAGCGTTAGTCTATCTTACTTTGATTTTTTTACTCTTTATTTCAGGAGTAATTTTGCTACAAGACTTTATTATATGCAGGTATCTTGGCTTTTGTGAACAATCATTGTTACTCTCTAAATTAATTATTCCTTTGGCATTTAGTAGTTATATTTGGCAAATAGCAATATTATTGCAAAAAAACATGGAGGTTTCAAACAAGACTTTTGAAATAACTATTTACATGTTAATTGTGGTTGTGATTATTGTTTTACTAGGAATTATTTTTGTTCCCTCATATGGTTTATTAGCATCTGCTTATATTTCTTTGTTCACTGCAAGTGTTTATTTGTTGTTAGTAATTTATGGAACAAAAAAACATTTTAAATTATGATTTTCTATTTTCTATTTCTTGCACTTACAATAGTTTTAGCTTATGTCAATAATAGTGTTTCTAAAAAACTTTTTTATCCTGCAACTTACTTATCCTTTATTTGGATTTTATTTGTTACTATTCATTTATTTTTTTGGCTTTTTTCTGATAACAAACCATTCCCTTTGTCTTTTATTACCCTTGCATATTTTTTTATAGTCATAATGTTATTTTCTTTAGGCGGATTAATAGCTAAAGGACTTAACAAAAACAACGCAAAACCAGATGTAAAAATAGTTTTCTCGAATATTTTTTTAAACGTCATTCTATTGATTAATCTTTTGGCTTTGATTTTTTATTTTATCAAAATTAAGGAGATAACGGGAGATTACTTTAATCTTTTAATGTACAGATACTACACTTCAGTTAAAGGTGTAGATATTGGCTTTATTAAATACAGTTTAACAGTAGCTATCTTCTCGCTGTTGCTGATTTTAATCGATTTTTACAATAAACAAAGGAGAACTTATTTTATGAGTTTTAGACTTGTTTTAATATTTATATTGAGTTTTACAACAGCTTTTTTGTCTGCATCTAAAGGAGCATTTATGTTTTTATTAATAAGTACATTAGGAATTTACTCTGTTTACAGAAGAATTAACATAAAATTAGTTTTAAAGACAGTTGGAATCACACTTGCGGTCTTCATAATTATGGCAACATTACTAAAAAAATCTATGCCAAATGAACATACAAGTAAAATAGAATATGGTGTAATTGATAAAATAGAATATTTGTTGTATTCCTATTCCACATTACCTTTAAGTGCATTCGATAAGTTTTTAAATGAACCTTATAAAATCACTTATGGTGATATTGCTTTTAGGTTTCCAAAGGCAGTTCTTTATAAAACAGGTTTAACAAATACCCCCCCTAAAGATTTAGTTGAAAAATATGTAAAAGTGCCAGATTTAGTGAATGTTTATACTGCCTACTATAAGTTAATTAAGGATTTTGGAATTATATATTCTCTAACAGCTATGTTTTTTTTCGGATATTTACACACCTATTTTTTTATTAATTCAAAAAAATCTTTTGGAAGTTTAATAGGGTTCTCTATGTTGCTATTTCCTCTGACTATGACCTTTTTTGAGGAAAATTATATGTCCATTTTATCTACTTGGATTCAAGTTATATTGTTCGTTTATGCAACTAAATTTTTTATAAAACACAAATATGGTTAAGGACATCCTTGGGATAGTAATAGTCAATTATAATTCTGCAGAGCTTTTAAATCAATGTATAAATGCTGTTTTCAATAGTAACCTTCAAAATTTATCATTAAAAGTGGTTGTTGTTGATAATAACTCAAAAGACGGCTCTTTGGAGTTAGATAAAAAAAATAATGAACAATTAATACTCATAAAAAATTTAGAAAATTATGGTTTTGGCTATGCTTGTAACCAAGGGGTTGAAGCATTAAAAAATGTTCAGTATCTTTTGTTTTTAAATCCAGACACTCAAGTTGGAATGAACACATTTTTCGAAAGCATTATTTTTTTAAAAAACAACAGTGATGTTTCAATTTTAGGCACAATGCATAAGAATGAAATAGGAAAGATTCAAACCAGTTGCTCGTATAGCCCTAAACCTAAAAATATGATTTGGGATATATTAGGTCTATCAAAATTATTTCCAAATATTTTTAAACCCGCTACATTGATGACTAATTTCAATCATAAAGAATCTCGTTTTGTAGATCAGGTAATGGGTGCTTATATGTTAATGAAGAAAGAAATTTTTGATAAACTAGGGGGTTTTGATACCCAGTTTTTTGTTTATTATGAAGATGCAGACTTTGCGCTAAGAGCTAAAAAAATGGGGTTTTTAAGTTACTACAATTCTAACATTGAAATTATGCATAGTGGGAGAGGTACAACAAAAAAAATTTTCCACACAACACTGTTTTACAACTTAAGAAGTAGAATACAATTCACTTACAAACACTATGGAAGGTTTTATGGAGCTTTAATTTTAATTTTAACCTTAACTGTTGAACCTATAACAAGGGGTGTATTTAACTTAATTAAGAATCCTTCGGAGAACAAAAATACTTTTAAAGCGTTTGGTTTGCTATACAGAGAAATAATTAAATAATGAGACTACTTTTTTTTCCAAAATACACCGAAAAGGGAGCTAGTAGTAGGTATAGAACCTATCAATATCTTCATTATTTTAACGATTATGAAATTGAAGTATTTCCTTTTTTCGATAATAGATATACACCTTCACAGTCGTTCAAAAGTATAAAAGGTGTTTTTTATGTTGCATTTTGCTACTTCAGGAGATGTTTAAATATGCTTCGAATTAAAAGAAGTGATCTGGTATTTCTTGAATATGAATTTATGCCCTATTTGCCTTTTAACACGTTTTTTTTTAAACTATTTAATATAAATTATATTGTTGATTATGATGATGCCATTTTTCATAATTATGATTTACATCCAAACAGGTTTATTCGATTTCTATTAAAAGATAAAGTTTCAAAAGTCATAAAATTTTCTAAAACCGTAATTACGGGTAGCCCATATTTAACTGGATTTGCAAAGAAATATAACCAAAATGTTGTTGAGATTCCAACATCCATTAACTTAAATAAATATAATACAAATAACAACCCTATATCAAGCAAATTTATTATTGGATGGATTGGATCCAAGGCTACCTCTTATAATTTACTTTCCTTAATTTCAGTATTTGAAAGTCTTAAAGCAAAAGATTTAAATTTTGAAATAAGGTGTATTGGTTTTGATAGAGAACTAGAGAATCAATTTAAAAATTTACCCTTCTTTATAGTGGACTGGAATTCTGAAACTGAGGTAGAAGAAATTAGCAAATTTAGTGTTGGAATTATGCCTCTTGAAAACACTGCTTTTAATAAAGGAAAATGTGCGTTTAAACTTATTCAATACATGGCATGCGGTATACCAACAATCTCAACGCCTTTACCTGCCAATATAAAAGTTAATAGGAATAATTTCAATCTTTTTGCAAATAGTAAAGACGAATGGATTAATGCTTTTATTGAATTAAATAAAAATCCAAAAAGATTTAAAGAAATAGGTCATCTAAACAGAATAATTGTTGAAAATCATTACTCAATACAGTCTAATATAAACCTATATAAAAACATATTTAAGAGTACCTATTGTGTATTTTGATTAATCAACATTATTATATGTTCGAACGCCGTAATTTTACGAAGAAATTTGTTTCAAAACGAATTGTTAAAAACCAATGATTTGATTATTATTTACTCATTTTCAACCGTAGAATTCACTTGAACAAATAAATTTTAATTAAAATATAAAAAAGATTTAATAAAAATATTAATCCATATGTGTGGAATTTTAGGAACAATAAATATTAAGACAATTCAAAAATATAAATCATTTTTATATCATCGAGGACCGGATAAACAAGACTCTATTAGTATTGATAATATTAATCTTTACCATTATCGGTTGGCCATTCAAGATTTATCTGAAGCTGGAAATCAACCCATGCAATATAAAAATTACACTATTATTTATAATGGGGAAATTTATAACCACCTTGAGTTAAGGAAAAAATATAGTTTAGTTTGTAAATCCAGTTCGGATACAGAAACGATACTCCATCTATATGATAAATTAGGAGTTAATATGCTGAATGAGATAGATGGAATGTTTGCAATGTCCATTTATGACAATATAAATAAAAAGTTGTTTATTGCTAGAGATAGAGCTGGTAAAAAACCAGTATATATTTACCATAAAGAAAATACATTATTGTTTTCATCCGAATTAAATACAATACAAAAACTCGTTTATTTAGAAATTAACGAAGAAAAGATAAATGATTACTTTTTTTTAGGGAACCATTACAAAAACGATACAGTTTTTAAAAATGTCCAAGAACTTGAAAGTGGTAGTTATATAATAATTGACACACAAAATTTATCCATAGAAAAAACATTGTGGTGGTCCATAATTGATCAATATAAAAAGCCAAAGCTGAATGTAAATATCATTGAAGCCAAGGAGCAAGTAGAATTTTATTTAGATTTAGCTGTTCAAAGAAGAATAGATGCTTCAGATCTAGAAGTTGGGTGTTTTTTAAGCGGTGGGATTGATAGTGGTTTGGTTACTGCCATGGCATCTAAGAGATCAAAAAACTTAAAAACATTTACTGTTGCCTTTACTGGAGCTTATAATGAAGCGCCTTTGGCTAAATTAGTAGCTAAAAAATTTAATACAACGCATACGCAAATTCAAATTGATTTTAAAGACTTACAAACAGATTTAGAGCATATTATTAGTAACCATGGTGAGCCTTTTATGGATAGCTCGGCTATTCCAAGTTATTATGTATCTAAAGAAGCTAAAAAATATTCTACTGTAATTTTAAATGGTGATGGTGCAGATGAGTTATTTGGAGGTTATAGAAGGTATGTCCCTTTTTCTAAATTTGATTTTTTTGAAAAGAATGAATTGATAACTTATGGGTCAAAAAAACTTTCTCGTTTATTGCCTCAATCACATGATAAAAAAACACGTTACAATTATTTCAACCGATTAGTTAATTTAACTGCCCAAACTGGGATTGATATATATTTAGCTGCTACAACAGATGTTTTTATTGGTTACGAAAAATATTTTAAAAACAGTCCAAATTTAACAAACCTGAAAAAGGATTATGATTATATAAACAACACACTTGAAGGGGGTCTGAATAAAATTATGTGTTTAGATTTTGAAAATCTCCTTTTTGGAGATTTATTAGTTAAAATGGATATTGCCAATATGGCCAATTCTTTGGAGGGTAGAAGTCCTTTTTTATCAAAAGAGTTTCTTAATTATGCACCAATGCTTCCTACAGAGTTTAAGATTAAGAGATCTCAAACAAAATATATTTTAAGAGAAATTGCCGCCAAAATGTTGCCAGAGGAAATAAGTAAACAGCCCAAAAGAGGGTTCGAAATTCCTTTAAAAGATTGGGTAAATAGCACAATAAAAGACCTATTACATTCATATTTAGAAAGCCCTAATGCCTATTTTAAAAACTTCATAGATAAAAATTTTGTATATAACTTACTGAATAATAATTTAAATATACCCAGTGAAAAAAGGGCAAAGATGCTTTATTCGATATTGTGTTTAGAGATATGGTACTCAAATTTCAAAACTAACCAATCATTGATATGAATATATTTCTGATCTTTTTACTGGTAGTTTTCAATGCATTTAAGTTATTCAATTTGGCGTTTAAACAAAATGACCTGTTTTTAAGAATAATTTATTTATTTCTTTTTTTAATTCACTTTTTTGCATTTGGAATGCATTATTCAATGAATTATCAATCACAGAGTGATTCCTTTCTGTTTTACCAACACGCATTAAATGCCAATCAGGTAAGTGAGTTCAAATTTTATGGCAGCGAATTTATTTCTGTAATAATATATCCATTTGTTAAATTAGGATTTTCGTATTTTGCTCTTTCTTTCGCCTTTTCCACAGTAAGCCTATTGGCATTTTTGAAATATTTTAAATTTTTATTTGAAAAACTAAAAATTAAAAACAACAAGTTTTTATTAATAATAATTCTATTATTTTTAACTCCATCATTACATTTTTGGACTTCTGGCTTATCAAAAGAAGCATTAGTTTTTTATTTAATGTGCGAAGTTTTATTTGAAGTTTACAAAAATAAATCAATTTCAAATAAGTTAATTTTGTTATCCATAGCCATTTTATTAATAAGGCCATATTTGTTTTTCATTTTAAATGGGGCTTTATTTATTCATTTCTTGATTAATTCCAAAACTTCAAAATCTAATAAATTAAAATTTATTTTCATCTCTATTTTAATTTTCGGTATAACTATGCCAATTTTAATGAAGTTTTTAGGTTTAAATTCGCTCTCCTTAGATTCAATTGAGTATGGGTTTAACCTATTAGTCCAATACAGCAGCAACGCTGGTTCATCTTCAATAGACATATTGAACTCATCTTATTTAGAAAAATTATTTTTGGTTTTATATCGACCCTTATTCCTAGATGCTCGCACAATTTATCAATATATAATTTCTATGGAAAACGCCATTTTTCTAATTTTGACAATAAAACTTACAATAGATGTTTTTAGGTATTTAAAATTAATTAAATGTTTTAAGAATGCGAGTTTTTTAATCATAGCGATAGTGGGATTGATTCTTTTTTACAGTATTTACATGTATAATTTGGGCTTAGCTTCAAGAATGAGAGTTATGTTTTTGCCTTACATATATATCTTGATTTTCATGTTTTATTATCGAAAAGGAGAACTTTTTAAACACAATTGATGAAAAAGTTATTAATAGTAGTAAACGTGGATTGGGCTTTTATTTCTCATAGATTAATTATAGCAGAACATGCTGTAAGAAATGGCTGGGAAGTTTACGTCGCCACTAATGATACAGGAAGGGCGATGGAAATAATAGATAAAGGTATAAAATTCATCCCTGTTAATATTTCAAGATCAGGCACTAATATTTTACAAGAAATAAGGACAATTTTTCAATTCTACAATATTTACAGTCAGATAAGACCGGATGTTGTGCATCATGTAACATTCAAGCCAGTAATATATGGAAGTATTATTTCGAAATTATTAGGAATTAAAGGGACCTTAAATGCTATAAGCGGGTTAGGTTATAATTTTACAAGCAACAGAAGAGGTTTTGTGCAAAATATGATGATTATCCTAATGAAATTTGGTTTTAGACAAAAGAATTTGGCAGTGATTTTTCAAAATGAAGATGATTATAGGGAGGTTCTCAGTTTAGGGGTCATAAATAAAAATAATAAGATAAATTTTATCAAAGGCTCAGGAGTAAATTTAGATTTGTTTAGATATACTCCACCAGTTAAAAAAGAAAAGTTACAAATCTTATTACCTACCAGAATGCTTTGGGATAAAGGGGTTGCTGAACTTAGAGAAGCTTCAAATATTCTAAAGCATAAATATAGGGATAGCGTTATGTTTATTTTGTCAGGGATTGCAGACAATGATAACAACGCTGGTGTTTCTGATAAATATTTAAAAGATTGGGAGGAGCCAAATTATGTAAAATGGATAGGGTTTGTTAAAGATATGCCGGAAGTTTACAGTGCATCAGATATTGTCGTCTTACCCTCATATAGGGAAGGTATTCCCAAATCATTAATTGAAGCATGTGCTGCAGGAAGGCCAATAGTAACCACCAACTCCATAGGATGTAAAGAATGTGTGGATGAAGGCATAAACGGCTATAAAGTGCCAATAAAATCAACTGTTGAACTTGCTGTGGCCATAGAAAAATTAATACTTTCAGAGTCTGATAGATTGATAATGGGTAAGAAATCTAGAGAAAAGGCCGAGAAAGAATTCTCAGAAATCACCGTGGTTAATCATCATTTAAAAATTTATAATAATTTACTTAATATAGATTGGGTAAAAAAATAAATAAATAATGAAAGTTTTAGTAACTGGAGCATCGGGATTCTTAGGTAAATATATTATCTCAGAATTAGAATTTTTGCAATTTGACATTTCTACAGTAGGGAGAAATGAAAGTTCGACTTATGTGGCAGATTTATCCAGTGAAATAATAAGCCTTAATGAAAAATATCACTTAGTAATTCATTGTGCAGGTAAAGCACATATGGTTCCCAAGACAGAAGCAGAAAAAAAGGCTTTTTTTGACATAAACTTAACTGGAACAAAAAACTTAATCAAATCATTAAAACATAAACCAGATTATTTTGTCTATATAAGTTCAGTTGCAGTTTATGGGTTAGATTATGGCATAAATATTAATGAGGAGGCAGCATTAAATGCAACCGATCCCTATGGAAAAAGTAAAATAATGGCGGAGAAAGAAATTTTAGTTTGGGCTAGTAAACATAATATTATTTTAACTATTTTAAGACTTCCGCTATTATTAGGGTTTAATCCTCCGGGAAATTTAAAAGCCATGATTAAGGCTATAAGAAAGAAATATTATTTTAATATTGGTAATGGTGCGGCCAATAAATCAATGGTTTTAGCTAAAGATGTGGCAAAATTTATTCCTGAAATAATTAAAGAGGGAGGTATTTTTAATTTAACAGACGGCCATCATCCATCTTTTAAAGAGCTTTCACATAACATAGCATTATTTTATGAATCACGATTACCCATTACATTGCCAAGTTTTGTTGTTTTAATTATGGCTCAGTTTGGTGAGTTAATTCAAAATTTGTTTAAAACAAATATGCCTTTAAATAAAAGACAATACTTAAAAATGACAAAATCTCTAACTTTTAATGACAAAAAAGCTTCTAATTTAGGATGGAAACCTAAAAAAGTTATTAATAATCCAGAGGAATGGTTAACAATAAAAGAATAAATTTCATAAGGTCATAAGTATGGTTAAAATAGCATTCATAGTAATTTTTCTTTTTTTTGCTGAATACATATATCTAAGAATCGCTAGATTTTATAAAATAAAAGATGACCCAAATCATAGAAGCGCACATTCAAGTCCAACATTAAGAGGAGGGGGTATAATTTTTATACCAGCTATTTTACTTTTTATTATATTTTTTCCAAATGAATCATCAAATTATCATTATATAATAGCCTCTATCCTATTAGTAGCAATTATTAGCTTTATTGACGACTTGGTTAGTCTCTCTACCTCTAAAAGGATGATAATTCATTTCATAGCCTTTACTTTAATTTTTTACGACTTACATTTTTTTAATAATTTATCTCTATTAACAATTTGTTTTATAACGCTATGTTATTTGTTTTCATTGGGTTTTTTAAATATTTATAATTTCATGGACGGCATCAATGGAATGACTTTTTTAAATGCCTTAGTGACTTTTTCAACTTTTCTCATAATAAACAGATATGTAATTGAATTTACTGATTCCAATTTATTACTCATATTAATATCATCAACATTGGTTTTCGGTTTTTATAATTTCCGATTAAAGCCTAAATGTTTTGCGGGTGATGTTGGAAGCATTACCATAGGTTTCGCTATTATTTATTTGATTATAAAATTATTTTTAGAATCAAATAGCTTTATTATTTTTTTGATGCTTGGAGTTTATCTTCTCGATGGAGGGTGGACTATCATTGAGCGAGTAATTAGGAAAGAAAACGTATTAAAAGCACATAGAAGACACATGTATCAACTATTTGCTAATGATTTAAAAATGAACCATTTAAAAATATCTACAGGATATTTTATGGTTCAGACCTGTTTAAATATTTTAGTTGTTTATTCAATAATAAGTAACCCCTTTAATGATTTTTTTATTTTGTTATCAATCATGTCTTTAATGACCATAGTGTATTTTTTAGTTAAGATTAAAGTTTACAAAAAAATAGGATCAACTGAGCATAATGAAAAATAAAATAACACTTTCTAATCCTCATTTAAGCGGTAAAGAGCTTGATTATATTAAACAAGCATTTAACACAAATCAAGTCTCTAATTTTGGAGAGAACATAATAAATTTTGAAAAACAATTAGAAAAATATCTAGGTCAAAACTCTAATGTGGCTTGTCTTTCATCAGGTACTGCTGCTATTCATTTAGCTTTAATCATGGCAGGTGTTAAAAATGGTGATGAAGTAATTTGCCAAAGTATGACTTTCTCTGCATCTGTAAATCCAATAATTTACTTAGGTGCCAAACCCATATTTATTGATAGTGAAACCTCCACTTGGAATATGTGCCCTCTCTATTTGGAAGAAGCCATAATAGACCGAATTTCAAGGGGCACCAAACCAAAGGCCATTGTTTTGGTTCATTTATATGGCATGCCTGCAAAATTAGAAGAGATTGTCGCTATAGCAAAAAAGTATGAAATAACATTAATTGAAGATGCTGCAGAGGCTCTAGGTTCAACCTATAAAAACCAAAAATGTGGAACTTTTGCAGATTATGGAATACTATCTTTTAATGGAAATAAAATAATAACAACCTCAGGAGGAGGTGCTTTGATTACTAAAAGCCCCAAAACCAAAGAAAAGGTGTTGTTTTTAGCTACGCAAGCCAGAGATTATGCGCCTCATTATCAACATTCAGAAATTGGTTATAATTATAGAATGAGTAATGTTTTAGCCGGTATTGGTAGAGCCCAGATAGAAGTTATAAATAATTATGTTGAACTTAGAAGATCTAACAAAGATTTTTATAAAAGCATTTTTAAAGATTTAGAAGCAATAACTGTTTTTGAAGAACCAAATAGCGACTATTTTTCAAACCATTGGCTAAGCTGTATTGTTATTGAGAGTGAAATAGCTGGATTTAATCGAGAAGATTTGAGATTAAATTTATTAAGAAGTAATATTGAATCAAGACCTTTATGGAAGCCCATGCATTTACAACCTATTTTTGAAAAATTTCCTTTTTATGGCGGTAACGTTTCTGAAGATATATTTAAAAAAGGTTTATGCTTGCCATCAGGTTCTAATCTCACAAAAAAAGATAAAGAGTTTATTTCAAAAACATTGAATAGCTACTTAAATTCCTAAATTTGCATCAATACTCATTTTATGTTAAAGGATAGGCTCGTTAAAATTAAAGAAACCATTAAGTTGTTTTTAAGGTATACCCCTTTTAACTTTAGCTTTGAAAACATAGGATATATCCCCAGATGGTTGGTGTTTTGGTTTGATTTACAAATAACTGCATTTGTACTAATTCTTGTTGGAGTTATCATCAATAATTATTCACTTTCTTTTTTGAACAAACAGTTTATACCTGCTTTTATTGTAGCATTATCTGTTACGGCTATTTGTTTTATCATTTTAAAAACATACGTAGGCTTAATAAGACACTCAAGTTATATTGATGCTGTAAAATTATTTTTCGCCTCTTTTTGCTCGGCAATATCATTGTTTTTAATAAACTTTATAAGTTTTAAAGTAAAAGGTAATTTCCTCTACGAACATTTATATTTAATACTATTTTTTTTAGGTCTATTTGTTGGTTTATTTTTATTTAGAGGGCTAGTAAAGTTGGTTTACACACAATATTTGTCTAAAAACCCATCAGGTTATGAAAAAGTATTTGTTCTAGGAACATCACAAAACTCAATTTCAATAGCTGTTGCAATAGAGAATGAGTTTCCAAAAAGATTTAAAGTAATTGGGTTTCTAGATAGGGATGAAAAAATTGCAAATAAAAGAATATTTGGAATGCCCATATTTGTCTTAAAAAGAAAAGCTCATGTACTAATCAGGGCAAACAACGCAACAGGTTTAATTGTTCTTGAAAATGATTTAAAAAATGAAGAAAATATTCGACACATAGAAGATTGTTTGGAACATAACCTTAAGATATACAGAGCTCCTTCAATATCAGAGTTTGACTTGAATGAAGGGATAAACAAAAGAATTCAAAATATACAAATTGAAGATTTACTTGAGAGAAAGCCAATAGAAATAAATAACAATAAAATATTAGGATTAATAGAAGGAAAAATCATTTTTGTTACTGGTGGGGCTGGTTCAATAGGTTCGGAAATCGTAAATCAATTAGGGAAATACAACCCAAAAAAACTTGTGGTTATTGATCAAGCAGAAACCCCTTTGCATAACTTAACTTTAAAATTTGAAAATAAATTCCCAGAATTAGATTTTATTCCAATTATTTGTGACGTTAGAAATAAAGAGAGGTTAGATTATTTGTTTAAAACCTTCAGGCCAGATATCATTTATCATTGTGCCGCTTACAAACATGTGCCTATGATGGAGAAAAACCCATCGGAATCTGTTTTAGTAAATATTTTGGGTACAAAAATTTTAGCTGATTTGTCTGCTAAATATGATGTAGAGCGCTTTATAATGATTTCAACAGACAAAGCTGTTAACCCAAGTAACGTTATGGGTGCTACAAAACGAGTTGCAGAGATGTATGTTCAATCGTTACACAATTATTTAAGAGACAAGTCGAAAACAAAATTTATTACTACCAGATTTGGCAATGTGTTAGGTTCTAATGGCTCAGTAGTCCCTCTATTTAAAAAACAAATTCAAGAAGGTGGCCCTGTTACTATAACACACCCCGATATTATCAGGTACTTTATGACCATACCTGAAGCATGCCAATTAGTTATGGAGGCCAGTACTATGGGATTAGGAGGCGAGATATTTATTTTTGATATGGGTAAGGCGGTTAAGATTTTAGATTTAGCTAGAAAAATGATTCTCTTAGCGGGATTTACTCCAGAAAAGGACATTAAAATAAGAGCCATTGGCTTAAGACCAGGAGAAAAGCTTTATGAAGAGCTATTGAACGATAAATCCATTACACTTCCTACATATCATGAAAAAATAATGATTGTCAAGGTAAATAACGATCAATATGATTTTATTGAAAAACAAGTAAATCAAATAATAAGTGCTTCTAACGAAAATCAATCAATAAAAATTGTAAAAAGAATTAAAAAACTTGTACCTGAATATAAAAGTTTAAACTCAAGTTTTGAAAAATTAGATACTTAACTTTTTTTCAATTGCAATTTTCTCATTATTATTAGTTGGTTTTTGCATTGATTAGTTTAGATTTACTTTCATATTTTTACCTCAACAAACATTTATAAACATGAAAAAAATATTAATTACAGGAGCCGCAGGTTTTTTGGGTTCTCACCTTTCAGATCGTTTTGTTAAAGAAGGGTATAAAGTTATTGGGATGGATAACTTCATAACTGGAGACATGAAAAATATAAGTCACTTAAAGAACAATCCAAATTTTGAGTTTATAAATCACGATGTTACTGAGTACATTAAAATTGAAGGAGACCTTGATTATATACTTCATTTTGCATCGCCTGCAAGCCCCATTGATTATTTAAAAATACCAATTCAAACTTTAAAAGTTGGTTCATTAGGGACTCATAACTTACTAGGTTTGGCAAAAGCCAAAAAAGCCAGAATGCTTATAGCATCTACTTCTGAGGTATATGGAGACCCATTGGTACACCCTCAAACAGAGGATTATTATGGCAACGTAAACACCATTGGTCCTAGAGGCGTTTATGATGAAGCAAAGCGTTTTCAAGAATCAATTACCATGGCATATCATAGGTTTCATGGCTTAGAAACTAGAATCGTTAGAATTTTTAACACCTATGGACCTAGAATGCGACTGAATGATGGTCGAGTAATTCCAGCTTTTATGGGGCAAGCTTTAAGAGGCGAAGATTTAACAGTTTTTGGTGATGGTTCTCAAACTCGTTCATTTTGTTATGTAGACGATCAAGTAGAAGGCATTTACAGATTGCTTTTAAGCGATTATGTTGAGCCTGTAAATATTGGTAATCCCCATGAAATATCAATAAAAGATTTTGCAGAAGAAATTATTAAACTTACCGGTACTAACCAAAAAATAATCTATAAAGATTTACCAGTTAATGACCCTATGCAAAGACAACCAGATATAACTTTAGCAAAAAAATTGTTGGGTTGGGAACCAAAAGTTGATAGAGCTGAAGGCATGAAAATTACTTACAATTATTTTAAAAACCTCACTGAAGACGAACTTTACAAAAGTGAGCATAAAGATTTTACTAGCTATATTAATAAGTAGTAATTTAGCTTATGGACTATAAGCGAGGAAGATACTCATGGCTCTTAAGACCAATACTGATTATATATGATCTTTTCGTCATAAATATTTTTGCGTTTTATCTACTGAGTTTTAATGAAGAGAATTTATATTTCTTTTCAAAATCATTTCTCAATGATAAGAATTTACTTTATGTCTTATATTCTACTTTCTTTTGGTTGTTGTCAACTTTTTTTTTAAAGTTCTATGAGGTATACAGATACACTTCCATATTTAACATCCTCACATTATTAATAAAACAGTTTTTGGTTTATTCAATAATTGTTTTTGCATTCATTGGTGTATTTAGAAGTATAAATCTACAGGCCTTTACTGTTTTAGAATATATTTTTTATTCGTTCACTGCCATAGCAAGTATTAAAATTCTTAGTTTTTATATTTTAAAATCCGTTAGGTCCTTTTTAAAAGGAAACTTGAGATATGTTGTTATCATTGGAAGTGGAGAAAGTATTTATGACCTTAAGAATATTTTATCAAAAAAAGAATTGGGCTATAATATAGAGGCAGTTTTTAGTAATTCATCCCAAGAAAACTTAACGGGAGATATTAAAGCAAGTTTTAAATTTTTAGAGAATAATCAACACATTGATGAGATTTATTGTGCCATTGATGAATTATCTGAAAAACAGGTAAATGAATATGTAAAATACGCAAATATTAATCATTGTAACATTAAGTTTGTTCCAAATACGCTTAAGCTTTATACAAAACGACTCAATACAGATTACTATAATTATCTGCCTGTTTTATCTATTCAAGAAGCCGCATTAAACAATGATTTTAATAAATTTCTAAAACGTGCTTTTGATGTTCTATTTTCATTATTTATAATATTGTTCATCCTTTCATGGCTATCTATTTTGCTATTTATTCTTATAAAACTAGAGTCTAAAGGCCCATTGTTTTACAGACACAAAAGAAATGGAATAAACTACAAAGAGTTTTACTGTTACAAGTATAGGTCTTTAAGTGTAACGAAAGAAATTAAGGGAACCTATGTAAAGCAAAACGATTCTCGTGTCACTAAAATTGGCAAGTTTTTAAGAAAAACAAGTATTGACGAGCTACCTCAATTTATAAATGTATTAAAAGGGGAGATGAGTGTTGTGGGACCTAGACCCCATATGTTATCATATACAGATGATTATTCAAAAAAAATTGATAAATACAATTTTATTTTCAGACACCATGTGAAACCAGGCATTACAGGATTAGCCCAAATAAAAGGCTATCGAGGAGAGGTAGAAAAAGATACGGATATTATTAATCGAATAAAATATGATAATTTTTATATTGAAAATTGGTCATTGTTACTCGATGTAAAAATTATTATACAAACACTTTTGAATATCATCAAAGGTGAAGAGAAAGCTTATTGAATAATTCCAATTAGAGATTTAAGCTGTGTATTAAAATTAAAATTATCAATAGCCGTTTTTTGAATTTCTTTTTTATATATCTTATTAATATTAGAGGTGTTTATTTTGGAAATAACGGTATTTAAATCTTTATAATCTCCAGCTTTTGCTATCCAACCCAGTTGGAATTTTTGTATAATATTTTCACCTTCTCCGCCTCCAAAATAAATCATTGGCAATCCCAAGCGAGCATATTCAAATATTTTAGAAGGAACCGAACCATAAATCCTGTTTAATAAAGGAATAATGGCGATATCATATGTTATTAATTCTTGATGCAGTTCTTTTCTAGAGATTTCGCCATGATAGATGATATCTAATTCTGGATTGTTTAAAATTAAAGTTTCAATGTTGTTTTTCTCGGCACCCGCACCATAAATATGAAGTTGAATATTCGAATAATCTAATTCTTGACACAATTTGTAAACACCTTGAGCAATACCCAATAACCCAGCATAAACCATTTTTAGTTTATTCTTGGATTGATTAGTTTCAAATATTTCAGTTGGGTTGAAATCTGGATAATTACGATATAAAAAGGTGTCTTTTTCAGGAAAGATAGAATTTACATGAATTAAAATTTCTTCACTTTGCCCTAAAACCAAATCAGCGTTTTTATAATTAAAACGCTCAATTTTTTCTAAAAAACCATAGGCAAGATTCTTTTTTAAAGCGCCTAATTCTAAACCAGCAATAGGCCACAAATCACTTACATTTAAAATCAGTTTTCTCTTTTTTGAATTTAGAAGTAAAACTGAAGTAAATGCAACCAATAAAGGAGGAGACTGTACAATGACTGTTTTAGGAATTTTGTTCCAAACAAAAAACCAAATTAAACTAAAACTATATGATAACATGGCAATTAAGCGCAACAGCTTATTTTTGGAATTACTAGCGTAAATCCATAGTCTATGAACATTGATATTGTTTTCAGTTGAAGATGCTTTAAAACACCCTTTGTAAGTTTCAAACACTCTTCCTGTTGGGTAGTTTGGAAGGGGTGTAACAACCGATACTTTAAAGTTATGTTTTTGGAGCCCTTCGGCTAAATGAAAAATACGGTTAGAGGCGGCTCCGGTTTCGGGCGGAAAATAATTAGTTATGATGAGGATTTCCTTCATTATAACGAGTATAATGCTATAATATGTTGTACAATTCTTTTGGCAGCCTGACCATCCCATAATTCTGGCACTTCTCCTTGTTTCCAAGTGCCAGAAAGCAGTGTTTTAAAAGCATCATTGATTTTTTCAGGATCATTTCCAACTAAAATATTCGTTCCTAAATTACAAGTTTCCGGTCGTTCCGTGGTGTTTCGTAAAGTAATGCATGGAATATTCATTACAGTAGCTTCTTCAGTAATTCCTCCAGAATCTGTTATCACTGCCAAAGAATTTTTCACTAAATAATTAAACTCTAAATAGCCTAGAGGTTCCACATAGTGCAGGTTTTTAAAATTCAAGTCCAAATCCTTTAAAAGTTTTTGAGTTCTGGGGTGAACTGGAAAAATTATTGGATAGCTTTTTCCAAGCGTTACTATTTGAATAATTAGTTTTTTTAAAATCGTTCTTTCATCAACATTGCTAGGTCTATGAAGTGTCATGACCAAATATTTTCTGTCACTTAATTTTAAATTTTCCCAAAAACTAGGCTTTTTTAATTGCTTTTTATTTTTAATAAGCGTGTCAATCATCACATTTCCAACAAAGAAAATATTGGATTTAGAAACCCCTAATTTTTCCAGATTTTGGTTGGCATAAACTGAGGTAGTGAAAAAATAATCAGTTATACTATCGGTAACAATTCGGTTTATTTCCTCAGGCATTTTCGTGTCACCCGATCGAATACCCGCTTCTACATGGGCGACTTTTATGTAAGCTTTTTTAGCTACAATAGCACAGGCCATCGTTGAGGTTACATCACCTACAACCATTACCAAATCACATGGGTTCTGTTCTAACTCTTTTTCAAAACCAATCATAATGGCGGCAGTTTGCTCCGCTTGGGTGCCACTTTTAACCTCTAAATTAGCATCAGGTAAGGGAATATTTAATTCTTCAAAAAAAGTGCTGCTTAGGTTTTTATCGTAATGCTGTCCTGTATGTACTAGGCGATAATTAATATTGAAACCTTCCTTTTTTTTATTTTGGATAGATTCAATAATGGGGGCAATTTTCATGAAATTTGGTCTTGCACCTGCTACAATTGTAATATTCATGTATTTTTATTTAAGTAGGATGTAAATTGCTTTAATTTACCACTTTTTGAACGAATGAGATTGTCTTGTCTTTCAAAAACAATGGTTAATCCTTTTTCTAGATACTTTTCTATTTCGATAGATATCTTTTTTATCTTTTCTGTTGAGAGCTCTTTATTACTAACGTAAATAATCCTAAAACTATCAAGTTCTAACTGCTCAATAACAAATTCTTTTATATGCCCGTCATCTTCAATAATACTTTTTGTAATATAGTAAAAGGTTAGACCAGCTGCTTTTTTTCCACTTGGTAATATAACCATGTGATTGGTTCTGCCTATAAGTTTTTCAAGAATAGGTTTTTTAAGAGTACTTTTTTTAGATAGAGTCCCTATATCACCAATTTCATATCTTATAAATGGTTGTGCTTTGTTATAAAGGGATGTAATTACAATACGACCTTCTTTTCCGTAAGGTAACACATTGTTTTTATCGTCTAAAATCTCTACAAAAAGAGTTTCGCTATTTACTTGCCATTCACCATCTGGATTTTCAAAAGCAATTAAATCTAATTCCGAAGCTCCATATTCGTTAATTATAGGTACTCCAAATTGAGTTTCCATAAGTTTTTTATCATTTTCAAAAAGCATTTCAGAAGTGACCATACAGGCCTTTAAAGTTGGACAAACCTGTTTTAAAACTACATTTTCTTTATTAAGAAATTTAGCAAATTGCACAATGGAACTTGTGTACCCATTGATATAATCAAAAGAAGTGGTTTCAAATTTTTTTAAATTTCTTTTTAATGCTACATCGCTTAAATCAAACACATTAAATCGGGTTCGGTTACTTATGAAGTCTTTTAATTTCTCTTTGTAAAAACCTTTTTTATCTAGTGGAATACCATAAAAACGTGCTTGTTTTGAGGTGCTAAAATCTAAATGAAACCACCGAAAGCGGTTTTGTATAATAGCCCAAGTTAAGGCATGACAAAATTTATCTTTGGCAAAAATAAAAGGGTCTCCAGAAGAGCCAGAAGTTTTGTTAATGTAAACATTTTTTAGAGTAACATTATCTGACAATCTGCTTTTTAAGGGTTGTTGTAAATCCCTTTTAGTCATAACAGGAATGCTATCCCATTGTTCTGGGTTTGCACCTTTTGCAAAGTTTTTATAAAATGGGTTTTGTTTTAAATGAAATGCAACAATTTCTTGCTTTTTAGATTCTAGATAAGCTTCAAATTCAACATGGTTTTTTGCTTGAATATCCTTTAATAGATGTTTAGCTTTCTGTATGGGAAAGCCATTTAATCGCAAGGACATATCAAATAAATTCAAATTAAAAAACATTATGACGTAAAGTAAATAAAAAATATTCGTGTAATAGAGGCATTAGTTTTATTTTTGTGCAAACAACAAACTCCATGAATATTTTAATTTTAGGTTCTGGCGGAAGAGAACACACATTTGCTTGGAAAATAGCTCAAAGCCCAAAATGTAAAAACTTGTATGTAGCACCCGGAAACTCAGGAACCTCTGAGATCGCGACGAATGTAAACATAAGTGCTAACGATTTTGAAGCCATCAAAAAATTGGTTTTAAAAGAAGGAATAAACATGGTTGTTGTGGGTCCTGAAGACCCACTAGTTCAGGGGGTTCATGATTATTTTTTGAACGATGAAAGCATTAAACATGTATCGGTAATTGGACCACAAAGAATTTCAGCTCAACTAGAAGGTAGCAAAGAGTTTGCCAAAGAATTTTTGTATCGACACCAAATTCCAACAGCAGCATACGAGAGTTTTACGAAAGACACCGTTGAAAATGGTTATGCCTTTTTAGAAACATTAAAACCACCTTATGTTTTAAAAGCCGATGGTTTGGCAGCGGGTAAAGGCGTTGTGATTCTTAATGATTTAGATGAAGCTAAAGCCGAATTAAAAAGTATGCTTGTTGATGCAAAATTTGGTCAAGCCAGTAACAAAGTAGTTATTGAAGAATTTTTAGATGGTATTGAGTTAAGCTGCTTTGTATTAACCGATGGTAAAAACTATAAAATATTGCCTACCGCCAAAGATTACAAACGTATTGGTGAAGGTGATACCGGATTAAACACAGGTGGTATGGGAGCGGTTTCTCCAGTACCTTTTGCTACAGACGATTTTCTTAATAAAATTGAAGAACGCATTGTAAAGCCAACTATTAATGGTTTTGAAAAAGACCATTTGCCGTATGTTGGTTTTGTATTTATAGGATTAATAAAAGTTGGAGACGACCCAAAAGTAATTGAATACAACGTACGCATGGGCGATCCTGAAACAGAAGTGGTTTTACCAAGGCTTAAAAATGACTTTGTTGACATTCTTCAAGCGATGGCCAACGGAACTTTAGATAAAATCAATATCGAAATTGATGAACGAGCGGCTACAACTATTATGTTAGTATCGGGTGGTTATCCGGAGGCTTATGAAACAGACAAGGAAATAACAGGCGTTAATTTAATTGAAGATTCCATTGCGTTTCATGCGGGCGCTCAACTTAAAGACGGTAAAATAGTTACCTCTGGAGGACGTGTTATGGCCATTACTTCTTATGGGAATACCTATAAAGAGGCCATAAAAAAATCTTACCAAAACATAGAAAGATTACATTTTGATAAGATGTATTATCGTAAAGATATTGGTTTTGATTTATAAATAAGAATGAGCAGAAATGCTTTTATCTTCTTCATTATTATTGTCAAAAATTCTAAGTTGCCCCATCCAATAAACCATGGCAACAAAACCAACAATGAGGAATAACCAAGAAACAGTATTTGCTGCAAACCAGTTTTCTAGCTCTAAAGCTCTTAAAGCATCATAAGGCGCGAAAAGTACATTTACAAATAAATCTTCTATACCGTAAAAGAAATCTTTCATAGGGTGTCTTTATTATTTTATAACCGTTAGTTACTATATTTACAAAGCAAAAATACAAAAACAGTTAATGATAACAAGCTTTTTTAATAAATCTAAACCAATAAATTTTGTTATTGTTTTTTTTATTACGCTTTTGGCTTTTTTAATAGCCAAGCTTAATGTGATAGAGGATGCTATAACATTTTTGGGTTTTATTAAGCAAGCGATTATTTTGCTTCTTATTTATGCTTCCATTCTACTAGTAAATTTCATAGTAAGTAAGAATAGTTTAACAAAGAAAAACAATTATGAAATTTTGCTATTTAGTTTGTTTTTACTTTTAATTGTTCCAACTACAAGTCATACCAATATTTTAATATCAAACTTTTTTGTGTTATTGGCATTAAGAAGAATCATGAGTTTACGTTCTCAAAAGGAAACTAAAAAAAAGCTTTTTGATGCGGCTTTTTGGATAGCTATTGCATGTTTGTTTTATTTTTGGGCCATTTTGTTTTTTGCTATAATACTTGCGGCACTTGTGTTTTATTCAGATAATAATTTAAGGCACTGGATTGTGCCTTTTCTGGGAGCTTTAACGGTTTTTACATTATCAATAGCGGCTTCTGTTGTTTTTTATGGCAGTTATTTCAAGATATTTAACATATCTCCTCAAATTAGTTATGATTTTAGTAGTTACAATACCTTTCAATATATTGTAGCTATTACTATTCTTTTGTCTTTTGGGGCATGGTCTTCTATTTTTTATTTAAACAACATAAAAAAGAAAAAAAAAGCATTTAGAGCATCATTCAAAATAATCATTATTGCTGCAATAATTGCTTTTTTAATTGTAATACAGACGCCCGATAAAAACGGCAGTGAGTTTTTATTTTTATTTGCGCCGTTAGCAATTATAATAACCAATTACATCGAGATTATTCAGGAAAAATGGTTTAAAGAAGCATTTGTTCTAGTTCTTGTAATTGCGCCTTTTTTTCTCTTATTGTTGTAGTTTTTCCCCAAAAGCTAAGTCGCCTGCATCTCCAAGGCCAGGAACTATATAGCCTTTTTCGTTTAATTTTTCGTCAATGGCAGCAATCCATAAATGAGTTTTTTCATCAAAATGACTTTCTACAAAACCAATACCTTCTTGTGCGCCTATGACACTTATCAAATGAACTTCTTTGGGTTTTCCGAAAGGTTTTAAAGCCTCAAAAGTGGCAACCAAAGATTGACCTGTGGCAAGCATTGGATCTGCCAAAACAAGAGTTTTGTTTTCCAAATCTGGGCATGCTAGATATTCAACAATAATTTCAAAACTTTCAGGATTATGTTTATGGTGCCGGTAGGCCGATATAAATGCGTTTTCAGCAGTGTCGAAATAATTGAGTAACCCATTATGTAAAGGAACACCTGCTCTTAAAACAGAGCACAAAACAATATCGTTTTTCGGTAAGTTGATTTTAGATGTTCCTAATGGTGTTTTAATATTTATGGGTTCGTAGTTCAAAAATTTGCTCATTTCATAACCTAAAATCTCCCCTATGCGTTCAATATTTCTTCTAAAACGCATGCGGTCCTTTTGAATATTAGAATCTCTTATTTCAGAAATAAAGGTATTTAAAATAGAGTTATGTTGCGAAATATTGTGAATGTGCATGTTTGTATGTAGTTTTTTTCAATAGTAAAGTTAATTATTATGGACTATATTTGCACATTAAATTTAACACAACATGTTTACAAGTAAAGCCAACAAAATATTTCAAGACGTTATTGAAAAATACCACATCATAAATACCGTTGACCAATCATTTGAAAACCCCTATCCAAAAAGTGATTTAATCGAACATTTACTATATAGAAAATGTTGGATTGATACCGTGCAATGGCATTATGAAGATATTATTCGCGATCCACAAATAGTCCCTGTTGCAGCACTGAAATTAAAGCGTCAGATTGATGCTTCAAATCAGGACAGAACGGATATGGTAGAATATATTGATAGTTATTTTTTAGAGAAATATAAACACATAACTCCAAAAGCTAACGCAACAATTAACACGGAAAGCCCAGCATGGGGAATAGATAGATTATCCATTTTAGCTTTGAAAATCTATCACATGAATGAAGAAGCTATTCGTCAAGATGCCTCTGAAGCTCACAGAGAAGCCTGCCAAAAAAAGTTAGACATTTTATTGGAGCAACGATTAGATTTATCTACAGCTATAGATACGCTTTTAAGTGATATTGAAAAAGGCGATAAATACATGAAGGTATACAAGCAGATGAAAATGTATAATGATGACGAGCTAAACCCAGTACTTCGTTCACAGAAATAGAACACCTGCTAAAACAGGAATCCCATTAATTAAGTTGAGATGCCAGAACCAAAACACATTCTCGTTATTCGCCTCTCAGCCATGGGAGATGTAGCGATGACGGTTCCTGTTTTAAGGGCATTAACCCAACAACATCCTGAAGTAAAAATCACTGTTTTAACCCGAGGCTTCTTTGCTCCTTTTTTTAGGGATTTAAAAAATGTGACGGTTTTTCCTGCTGATTTAAAACGAGAGCACAAAGGCATTTTCGGCCTTTATAAATTAGCACGACAACTTAATAAAGACCATACATTTTATGCAGTTGCTGATTTGCACAGCGTTTTAAGAAGTAAGATTTTAAAAAAGTTTATTAGATGTAAGCGGTTTATTTCTATTGATAAGGGCCGAAAGATGAAAAAGGCTTTAACACTTGGTGCCTTTTTTGAACCACTTAAAAACACGCATCAGCGTTATGCCGAGGTTTTTAAATCATTGGGTTACGCCATTGATTTATCGAATCCTACATTTCCTGAAAAAGCTATTTTGAGTAAAAAAATTCAGAAACTAATATCAAGGGATTCAAAAAAAATGATTGGGATAGCGCCATTCGCCGCTCATGAAGGTAAAATGTATCCTTTAAATTTGATGAAAATTGTTATTGAGACCCTTTCAAAAGATTATAAATTACTCCTTTTTGGAGGTGGAGAAAATGAAATAATTGTTTTAAATGATCTTGAAAACGCCTATGACAACGTGATTAATGTTGCAGGTAAACTATCTTTAGATGAAGAGTTGGATGTGATTTCAAATTTAGACCTCATGCTTTCCATGGATTCTGGAAATGGCCATATCGCCGCCATGTTGGGCATAAAGGTTATAACCATTTGGGGTGTTACACATCCGTATGCTGGATTTGCACCATTTAACCAACCAGAGGATTATGCGTTACTTTCAGATAGGAATCAATTTCCGAAAATCCCAACTTCTGTTTATGGAAATAAGTATCCAGAGCATTACAAAGAAGTTTCCAGAAGTATTTCTCCTGAAACTGTCATTGAGAAAATAAAATCTATTATTTAAACATCATCGTAATCAACCACAATAGTTGGTGTGGTTGGGTGCGCTTGACAGGTTAAAATTAATCCTTCAGCAACTTCGGCTTCAGTTAAAATATTGTTTTGCCTCATGGTGGCTTCACCTTCTTTTATTCTCGCTAAGCAGCTACTGCATATACCACCTTGGCATGAGTAAGGCGCATCTAAATCTTCATCTAATGCGGCTTCAAGAACGGTTTGTTTTGGCGACATTTGGAAAGTAGTCGTTTCTTCATCAACAATAATGGTAATTTTGGTTTTACCACTTGTAACATCGTTTACTTCTTCTATGCCATCAGTTTTTGAGGTTTTGAAAAGCTCAAAATGAATTTTAGTTTTATCAATACCATGCTCGGTCAAAACATCTTTAACCGTATGAATCATAGCTTCTGGTCCACACAAATAATAAGCATCAACTTCAACATGTTTATGTTTATTTTTCATCACATAATTAACCGTGCTTTTTTCAATACGACCAAAAATTGCATCATCTTCATCTTGTTGACTAAACACAAACTGAATGGAAAAGCGATCTTTGTATTGGTGCTGAAGTTCTAAAAGTTCATTTAAAAACATAGTGTCTTCCGTTGATTTATTTCCATAAACCAAAATAACTTTACTGTGTATTTCTTCTTCTAATGCACATTTTATAATACTTAAAATAGGGGTTATACCACTACCTGCTGCAAAAGCGGCAATATTTTTTGTTTTGTTATCATTGGGTTCAAAAATGAATCTCCCTCTGGGGGCGGCAACTTCCAAAATATCCCCGACTTGCAATTTGTTGTTAGCATATGCCGAAAAAGTTCCATCTAAGACTTCTTTTATGGCCACTTTTAGTTCACCGCTTTTTGGTGAGGTGCAAAGCGAATAATCTCGACGAACTTCATTGCCATCTATATTCGTTTTTAAAGTAATGTATTGCCCTGCTTTGAAAGCAAAAGTGTTTTTTAAACTTTCTGGAACATCAAAAGAAATGCTAATGGATTTATTGGTTAATCGTTCAATATTTTTAATCGCGAGTTTATAAAATGAAGACATGTAAATTTATTTTTTGCAAAAATAGTGAAGTTGATTTTCAAATATTAACTTTGTTTGTAACAATTAACATAAAAAGTATACTAACGAAACGAATTAAGTTAAAACAGAAACAAATACATTAACCATAAAATAAAATAACATGAAAAAATTTTTACTAGTATTCACATTTTCTTTAACAGTTTTAACTCAAGTTAACGCACAAGAAATTTCAGAGTTTAAAAAGGAAACCATTGAATTCTTAAAAATCACTGGCGCAGGAGAAGCCTTTGAAAACGCCATTGCTCAAATAGGCGCCATGGTTTCTGAAGAAAATAAAGAGGCTTACACTAAAGAAGCCAATGGAACTTTGGATGGTTTGTACGGTAAAATGGCCGAGTTGTATATGGAAGAATTTACACAAGATGAAATAAAAGAATTGGTCGCGTTTTACAACACCGATTTAGGTAAAAAACTGGCAACAAAACAAATGGGATTAACTCAAAAAGCAATGATGTTTGGTCAATCATGGGGTATGGAAGTACAAGGCATAGCCCAAAAATACAATTAATTATGATTAAACATTTTTTAAGCTTAGAGTGGAAGTCCTTTTTAAGGTCTGCAAGCTTTGGCAAAAGTTTAGGCATTAAAATATTTATGGGGTTTTTGGCTCTTTATTTCATTGCTGTTTTCTTGATTATGGGTGTGGCATTGTACCCAGGATTAAAAAAAGTATTCCCAGATAGTGACCCTTTATTAATTGTAAACAACTATCTTTTTTACTGGATTTTGGCCGATTTGGTTTTTAGGTTTTTTTTCCAAAAACTACCGGTAATGAGTGTAAAACCACTTTTAACCTTGCCCATAAAACGTAGTAAAGTCGTCAATTTTGTATTGGGTAAATCGGCATTATCATTTTTTAATTTTCTGCCTTTATTTGCTGTAGTACCTTTTGGAATAACGCTAATAATAAAAGATTATCCTACCAGCTCTGTTTTAGTTTGGATGTTAGCACTTATTTTGGTTACGTTGATAATCAATTTTTTAAACTTTATTATTGAAAGCTTTTCCGCAGAAACAGAATTATCGTTTCTTCCAATAATACTTTTAACTGGAGGCTTATATGCGCTTAACTATTTCGATATAATATCACTTAGTGATTTGGTTGGAAAGAGTTTTAACGCTATCTACAATTCGCCTTTTTTAATCATAATTCTTATTTTAATTCTAATTGGAACTTACATTTTCAATTTTAAATTACTAAGGCAAAAATTGTTTTTGGATAGCGGGTTAAAAACAAAGATTAAAGAGGTAAATGCATCAAACCTTGAATGGACTAAAAACTTTGGAGATATAGCGCCTTTTATGCAACTGGATTTGAGATTGATTTGGCGCAACAAGCGTACCAAATCATCCGTTTGGATGTTGGTACTTGGTTTACTTTATGGGTTGTTTTTTTATCCACAACCGGTATATCAAGACAAAACGTTTTTCTTTATTTTCATAGGGATTTTTTCAACTGGCATTTTTCTCATCAATTTCGGGCAATTTGTTCCAGCATGGGATAGTGGTTATTATAAACTACTCATGAGTCAGAATATTAAGTACGAACAATACTTAAAATCAAAATTCACCTTAATGGCTGTAAGTGTGGCCCTCTTATTTATTTTAGGAATTCCATACGTGTTTTTTGGATGGAAAATTTTGTTTGCACATTTTGCGGCAGCCATTTACAACATAGGCGTTAACACCCATGTCATACTATGGGGTGGTTCTTTTAACAGAAAGAAAATCGATTTGAGCCAAAAAGCAGCTTTTAATTATCAAGGAACAGGTGCGGTACAATGGCTAATCGGGATACCACTTTTAATATTACCCATGGTTATTTTTGGGCTTTTAAATTGGCTTTTAAGTTTCGAAATAGCCTGTATTGTATTATTGGCAATGGGTATTTTAGGAATTATCTTTCACCAGAAATTTATGAAAACCATCACAGAAAAATATTTGGAATCAAAATATAAGATGATTAGTGCTTTTGATCAAAATAACTAACAAAATAAAATCATGATAACAACATCGAACTTATCAAAAAAATACTCAGGAACGACTGTTTTAAATATAGAATCATTAGAAATTCCAAAAGGACAAAGTTTTGGTTTAGTAGGAAATAATGGTGCTGGAAAAACCACCTACTTTAGCTTGCTTTTAGATTTGATAGAGCCCACAACAGGCTACATAAAAAGTAATGACATCCAAGTTAATGAAAGTGAAGACTGGAAACCTTTTACAGCTGCTTTTATAGACGAAAGCTTTTTAATTGGGTACTTAACTGCCGAAGAATATTTTTATTTTATTGGTGAACTACGTGGGCAAAACAAAGCGGATGTGGATAAGTTGGTATCGCAATTTGAGGACTTTTTTCATGGAGAAATCTTAGGACAGAAAAAATACCTACGTGATTTAAGTAAAGGAAACCAAAAAAAAGCTGGGATTGTAGCGGCTTTAATAGGCAATCCAGAAGTAATTATTTTGGATGAGCCATTCGCCAATTTAGACCCTACAACACAAATTCGGCTTAAAAGTATCATCAAAAATTTGGCAGAAACACAAGGTGTTACGGTTTTAATTTCCAGTCACGATTTATTGCATGTTACCGATGTCTGCGAACGCATTGTGGTTCTCGAAAAGGGCGAAGTGGTTAAAGATTTAAAAACCAGTGCAGCGACTTTGAAGGAATTGGAGGCGCATTTTGCCAATTAGGATTTTAATATAAAGGCTATACATATTTTAGGTTAATTCAAAAAGATGCTTATTTTTACCGTTATATAATAATAACGTGAGTTTTTAGTTATTATTTAGACAAAAAATAACAGCATTGAAATTAACATTTAAAGGCATATTACCTCTTTTATTATCCATTTTTTTGTTGGCTAGTTGCTCTCGAAAAAAAGATAAATTCATAAATCGAAATTTTCATGCGGTCACTGCTGAATTTAATTCACTTTATAATGGTTTTGTAGCTTTAGATGAAGGTAAAAAAAATCTAAACGACGCTTATTTTGATAATTATTGGGAGGTACTGCCCATTGAGCGCATGCAGGTTTTTGAGGACATTGTACTTCCTGGCCAATCAAAAAACGAGAAATTCACTAGAGCTGAAGAGAAAGCAACCAAAGCTATTCAAAAGCATAGCATGAACATTGGTGGGAAAGAAAAAAACCCACAAATAGATGAAGCATATTTGCTTTTAGGGAAGGCTAGATATTTCGATCAACGTTTTATTCCTGCTTTGGAAGCGTTTAACTATATACTTTATAAATACCCAGCCAGTGATAAAATCAATCAAGCAAAAATATGGCGTGAAAAAGCTAATATTCGATTAGATAATAATGAATTGGCCATTAAAAACTTGAAGCGTTTACTTAAGCAAGAAAAACTAGAAAATCAAGATTTAGCCGATGCCACCTCCATTTTGGCACAAGCATATTTAAACACAAAATCTATTGACAGCGCCATTATCCAACTTGAGATTGCATCAAACTTCACAAAAAATAATGATGAACGAGGTCGATATCGTTTTATTCAAGGCCAACTATATAACGAGTTGGGTTATAAAGACAGTGCCAACATCGCTTTTGATAAGGTCATTGAACTAAACAGAAAAACCCCCAGAATTTATTTGATAACGGCTCACCTGGAGAAAATCAAGAATTTTGATTATGAAAACGGCAATAAATTAGAAGCCACAGAATTACTTACTGAACTAGAGGAAAATAGGGAAAACAGACCTTTTTTGGATAAAATTTACCATCAATTCGGTAATTTTTATTTAAATAACAATTCCGATTCATTAGCGGTTGCCTATTATAACAGATCATTGCGCACCAATTCAAGGGATAAAATATTGAAAGCCAAAAACTACGAAACTTTGGGCGATATGAACTTTGATGCATCATTCTATGCTGAAGCTGGCAAGTATTACGATAGCACCATGGCTAATTTTGATCTTAATTCCAAGCCATATAGAGTTATCAAGCGAAAGCGTGATAATTTGGAAGATGTTATTTATTACGAAGCCATAGCCAAAACGAATGATAGTATTTTATCACTTGTAAACTTATCAGAGCCTGAACGTATAGCTTATTTTGAGGCTTTTGTTGAAAGCTTGAAGGCTAAAGCTGAAGAAGAAAAAGAAAAAGCGGAAATTGCCGATCGTAACAGTGGTTTAGCAACTGTAAACAACCCCATTAACAATCAAATACAAAGAGCAGGCGTGCCCAATCAACCCACTGTATTTTACTTTTACAATCCTACAACCGTGGCATATGGTAAAAATGAATTTATTAAGATTTGGGGTGATCGCCCTTTAGAAGACAACTGGCGATGGTCCAGTAAAAATATTGTGGGTGTCGTTGATAATGCAATTTCAACAGATAATTTAATTACTTCAGCTTCTGATGAAGAAAAGTTCGATCCGCAGTTTTATATTTCTAAAATTCCATCCGAAGAAAAAGAAATTGACAGCATTTATAAAGATCGAAATTATGCCTATTACCAGCTAGGATTAATATATAAAGAGAAATTTAAGGAATACGAATTGGCAAAGGATAAACTCCAAAACCTATTAAAAAGCAATCCAGAGGAACGATTGATACTGCCTTCGAAATATAACCTTTTTAAGATTTATGAGTTGTTAGGAGAGAACGACGAGGCTACCATTGCAAAAAACGATATCATTTCAAGGTATCCAGAATCTAGATATGCCAACATTTTAGAAAATCCAGACTTGGTTTCGGAAAAAGATGAAAACAGTCCTGAAAGTCTCTATGAGGCCTTATATATTAAGTATGAAAACCAAGAATATGCAGAGGTTATTTCAAAAAGTGAAGAGCACATCAACACCTTTGATGGAGAACCCATAGTGCCAAAATTCGAATTGTTAAAAGCTACTTCCTTAGGTCGATTAAATGGCTATGAAGCATACGCTAAAGCCATTAATAATTTGGCTGTCACTTATGCTAATACACCAGAGGGAAAACAAGCGCAAAACATCGAGTCAAATATTTTACCTAAATTAGCTAATAAAGATTTTGCCGAAGAAAATGATAGCATATCCAATAATTACAAAGTAGTTTTTAAATTTAACAATGCAGAACCTGAGAAGATAAATGATTTTAAAAGTGCGTTAGATAAGGTTTTGGAAAACATGAGATATTATAAATTAACCGCATCAAAAGATGTTTACAATGCCACTACAACCTTTGTAATTGTACATGGTATAAAAACAGGGACGGTTGCCAAAACGTTTGATCAATTATTAACCAAAGAAGATAAGAAAAAAATAAAAGCCCCTTATTTTGTAGTAACTTCTACAAATTACCAAATCATTCAAATCCATAAAAATTTGGATGCCTATTTGAACTTAAATAATAATTAAACTTAACCGATTATGTTCTCAGAAAACAAAAAAGAAAAGCAAATGACAGATGGCACATCAAACCAAAACATTATAGCCCAAGGCACTAAATTAGTTGGCGATTTCAATAGTGAAGGCGATTTTAGAATAGATGGCGTCATAGAAGGCAATGTTAAAACCACCGGAAAAATAGTTGTAGGTAAAGCAGGTTTCATAAAAGGCACTTTACAAGGAACCGATGCATATTTTGAGGGTAAATTTTCAGGTAAATTAGCTTTGTCAGGCACCTTAACTTTAAAAGCCTCTGCACATATTGAAGGCGAAGTGGTTGTCGGTAAATTAGCTGTAGAACCAGGAGCAACATTCAATGTAACCTGTGTTATGAAAGGAACTGTAAAAGAAATGAATAATGGCGGACAACAGCGAAAAACCGAAACCGAAAAAACAGCTTAAAAACGTTGCTATTCTCATGGGAATTGGACTTCAAATGGGTGTTACCATTTACCTGTTTGTACTTTTAGGAAAATGGTTAGATACAAATTACAACCATGGTGAAAAACTTAACATTATAATCATGACGCTTCTTGGCGTGGCCATTTCACTTTATGCGGTTCTTAAACAAGTTAATAGAATCAAATATTAATGAACAACCCTTTTTTTAGCTTCACTTTAAAAGCAATAGTTGTTTTAAGCCTTTCTTTTGGAATCCATTTATCCATATTAGGTCTTTTGGAGCTACCCTTGTTTGAAAACAGTATCGCATTATCCTACACTGTAAATTTAACTTTAATTATCCTGATTTTTGGAGTGCTTTACATGTTTAAAAAAAAGTATAGAAGTCAATTAGGGTTTTTGTTTTTAGCAGGAAGTTTATTGAAATTCGCTGTTTTTTTTATAGTTTTTCAACCAATCTACAAGCTTGATAATATTATTACTAAGATGGAATTTACAGCTTTTTTCGTTCCTTATGCCATTGGTTTAATATTAGAATCTGTAAGCCTTAGTAAATGGCTTAATGAGTTGGATTAATTACTTTAAAAATTTATAGAATAGTCATAGTTAAAATAAAAAGCAAAATTGTTTTTGTTTTTGAGATAAAAACATACCTTTGCAGCGATTTTTAAGCCACTATTATTTAAAGTGATATGCGAAGAAAAATATCTTTAAAACCAATTACACTTTTACTGTTTTTATTAACTTTTGTTTCTTTTGGACAAGATGACGCCGAACATGTTGGATATGAAGATACGGATAGGGCTTCGGAGGTAAAAGAATATATTCAACACCACTTAAAAGATTCTTACGATTTTAATTTGTTTTCTTACACTACAGACTCTGGTGAGGAAAAGCATTTTGGTTTTCCGCTTCCAGTAATTTTATGGGACAACGGTTTGAAAGTGTTTTCATCATCTAAATTTCATCATGGCGAAGAAGTGGCTGAAGTTGATGGAGGTTTCTACAAAGTTCATCATTCTAAAATATATAAAGTTGAAGGTACGAACGGAGAAATTATTGAAGATGAGCACCATCATGCTATCAATGAAAAACCTTTAGATTTCTCAATCACTAAAAATGTTTTCTTGATATTTTTAGTATTTGGCATCATGTTTTTCATGTTCAGTAGAATGGCTAAAGCTTACAAAAACAACAATGGTATGCCAAAGGGAACTGGTCGTTTCTTAGAACCCATTGTACTGTACGTACGGGATGAAATTGCCATACCAAACATTGGCGAAAAACATTATAAGCGATACATGAGTTATTTGCTGACGGTATTTTTCTTTGTGTGGATTGTAAACCTCTTTGGTTTAACACCTATAGGAATGAATTTAACAAACAACATTGCCGTAACGCTTTGTTTGGCATTGATAACTTATTTAATAACCACCTTTTCAGGAAACAAAAACTATTGGAAACATATTTTTTGGATGCCAGGTGTTCCTGTGCCTATGAAAATAATTTTAGCTCCAATTGAATTATTAGGCACCATCATTAAACCATTCGCATTAATGATTCGTTTATACGCAAACATAACTGCTGGACACGTGGTATTGATGAGTATTATTGGAATGATATTTTTATTTCAAAACTGGATAGGTAGTTCGCTATCATTATTGTTAGCATTTGTTTTGGCTATTTTAGAGTTGCTGGTCGCAGCCTTACAAGCATATATTTTTACCGTGCTTTCAGCATTATACTTTGGTATGGCCGTTGAAGAACATCATGATGAGGCACATTAATAAATTGAATGTTTAATTAATTATATATATTTTATGGAAATTCCAGCTATCGTAGGTGCAGGTTTAGTAGTAATTGGAGCAGGTATTGGTATTGGTAGAATCGGTGGTTCTGCAATGGAGGCAATCGCTCGTCAACCTGAAGCTACAGGAAAAATTCAAACCGCTATGCTTATTGCAGCAGCGTTAATTGAAGGTATTGGTTTCGCCGCTTTATTTGCTGTGAACTAAAACAAATTAAGAAACAGCTATAACGGTTGGTTATAGCTGTTCTTTTTAAATTAAACATAAGTTTTTAGAAATATAAGTTATTATGGGAAAATTATTCGAAGACTTTTCATTAGGGCTGTTTTTTTGGCAAGCAGTTTTGTTTATAGCGTTAATTCTGTTATTAAAGAAATTTGCATGGAAACCTATTTTAGATTCTGTAAATGACAGAGAAGAAGGGATTAAGAATGCATTGGATTCGGCCGAAAAAGCAAAATTGGAAATGCAAAACCTTCAGGCTGATAATCAAAAGTTATTACAAGAGGCTAGAGCAGAACGCGAAGCGATGTTGAAAGATGCTCGTGATATGAAAAACAAGATGATTGAAGATGCTAAGGGAGAAGCCCAAGAGCAAGCCAATAAAATGATTCAACAAGCTCAAGCAGCTATAGAGAGCGAAAAGAAAGCAGCTATTGCTGAGTTAAAAACACAAGTAGCTAACTTATCCATAGATATAGCTGAAAAAGTGGTTCGCGAAGAGCTATCAAATAAAGATAAACAGTTGAAACTAGTTGAAACGATGTTGGGTGAAAAATCATTAAACTAATTCGGTATGTCAAGAGCAGCAATACGTTACGCAAAAGCCGTTTTAAGTTTAGCATCCGATGAAAAATCAGCCGATGTGATAAACAACGACATGCAATTAATTGCCAATACAGTTGCAGAGAATAAAGATTTAAGCGAGATGCTTCAAAGTCCTGTGGTGCCTTCTTCAATAAAAAAATCTGTTTTATTGGAAGTGTTTAAAAAATCAAATAAAACAACTTTGAGTTTAATAGATATTTTAATCCACAACAACAGAATAAATATTTTAGGAGATGTTGCTTTAAAATACAATGAATTGTTCGACCAATCAAAAGGAATAGAGCACGCAACAGTTACAACAGCAGTAGCTTTAACATCAGCTTTAGAAAAGCAAGTGTTGGCTAAAGCTAAAGAAATTTCAGGTAAAGAAGTTGAATTAGAAAACATTATTGATGAAAGCATTTTAGGTGGTTTCATTTTACGAGTTGGCGATGTGCAATACAACGCTAGTGTTTCAAATCAACTTAACAAATTAAAAAGAGAATTTACATTAAACTAAGACTTGCCCTGAGCGCAGTCAAAGGGTCTAAATATTAAATAAAGATGGCAGAAGTAAAACCAGCTGAAATATCAGCAATCTTAAAAAAACAACTTTCAGGTTTTGAAGCAGGTGCTTCATTAGATGAAGTAGGAACCGTATTAACAGTAGGTGATGGTATTGTACGTGCTTACGGATTGGCTAATGCGCAATATGGCGAGTTAGTTGAGTTTGATGGCGGATTGGAAGGTATTGTACTTAACCTTGAAGAAGATAACGTTGGTATTGTATTATTAGGAGCCTCGGTAGGAGTTAGAGAAGGTTCTACAGTAAAACGTACAGGACGTATCGCTTCTATTAATGTAGGTGAAGGTATTGTTGGTCGTGTGGTGGATACTTTAGGAAACCCTATAGATGGAAAAGGTCCAATTTCAGGCAAAACTTACGAAATGCCTCTAGAGCGTAAAGCACCAGGCGTTATTTTCCGTGAGCCTGTAACTGAGCCATTACAAACAGGTATTAAATCCATCGATGCGATGATTCCAGTTGGTCGTGGACAACGTGAGTTGGTTATTGGTGACCGCCAAACTGGTAAAACAACGGTTTGCATCGATACCATATTAAATCAAAAAGAATTTTACGATGCAGGTGAGCCTGTATATTGTATATATGTAGCAGTAGGCCAAAAAGCATCTACTGTAGCAAACATTGCAAAAACTTTGGAAGATAGAGGCGCTTTAGCTTATACAACTATTGTGGCAGCAAACGCATCCGATCCTGCACCAATGCAAGTATACGCGCCTATGGCAGGTGCCGCCATTGGTGAGTATTTTAGAGATACGGGTCGTCCGGCTTTAATTATTTATGATGATTTATCTAAACAAGCGGTTGCTTATCGTGAGGTATCGTTATTATTACGTCGTCCACCAGGACGTGAAGCATATCCTGGAGACGTTTTCTACCTTCACTCTCGTTTATTAGAGCGTTCAGCCAAAGTGATTAATGATGATGATATTGCTAAAGATATGAACGACCTTCCAGATTCGTTAAAGCCTATGGTGAAAGGTGGTGGTTCATTAACAGCCTTACCAATTATTGAAACACAAGCGGGAGACGTTTCTGCATATATTCCAACAAACGTAATTTCTATTACGGATGGTCAGATTTTCTTGGATGGAGATTTATTTAACTCTGGTGTGCGTCCGGCAATTAACGTGGGTATTTCGGTATCTCGTGTGGGGGGTAATGCTCAGATTAAATCCATGAAAAAAGTAGCAGGGACTTTAAAATTAGACCAAGCACAATATCGTGAGTTAGAAGCGTTTGCTAAGTTTGGTTCTGACCTTGATGCGGTGACTTTAAACGTAATTGAAAAAGGAAAACGTAATGTTGAGATTTTAAAACAAGCTCAAAACGATCCATTTACTGTTGAAAATCAAATCGCTATTATATATGCGGGGTCTAAAAACCTATTAAGAGATGTTCCTGTTGAAAAAGTAAAGGAATTTGAACGTGATTACTTAGAATTCTTAAAGGCGAAGCATAGCGATGTTTTAGCAACTTTAAAAGCAGGTAAATTAACCGATGAAGTTACTGATACATTAACAGCAGTAGCAAAAGATTTATCAGGAAAATATAGAGCATAATTAGATTTTAGTGTTGAGTAGTGAATTTTAAAAAGTACACTACTGAATACTCAATACTCAATTCTAAAACATATGGCAAACTTAAAAGAAATACGTAACAGAATTACATCGGTATCTTCAACGATGCAGATTACCAGTGCCATGAAAATGGTATCGGCTGCAAAGTTAAAGAAGGCTCAAGATGCTATTACGGCAATGCGACCTTATGCAGATAAGTTAACCGAGCTTTTACAAAATCTAAGCGCCACTTTAGATGCAGATTCTGGGAGCAAATTTTCTACCCAACGCGAAGTAAAAAGAGTCTTGATTGTAGCTATAACTTCAAACAGAGGATTAGCTGGAGCTTTTAATTCAAACATCATAAAAGAGGTTAATAGGTTAACTTCAAATTATGCAAATCAAGAAGTATCTTATCTCGCCATTGGTAAAAAAGCTAATGACGCTTTCAAGAAAACAAAAAGAGTTATCGCTAATAAAAGTAATGTTTTTGATGATTTAACATTTGATAATGTAGCAGAAATCGCTGAGTTATTAATGGATAAATTTGTTTCTGGTGAGTTTGATAAAATTGAAATTGTTTATAATAAATTCAAAAACGCGGCGACCCAAATAGTTACTACCGAGCAGTTTTTGCCAATTGTTCCAATTGAAGGGGAAGCTAACAATAATGCGGATTATATTTTTGAGCCATCAAAAGAAGAAATTGTTAATCAATTAATTCCTAAATCTTTAAAAACTCAATTATATAAGGGTATTCGAGATTCTTTTGCTTCTGAGCATGGTGCCCGTATGACCGCTATGCATAAAGCAACAGATAACGCTACTGAGTTAAGAGATCAACTTAAATTAACATATAACAAAGCGCGACAAGCAGCCATTACCAATGAAATATTAGAAATCGTTGGTGGAGCCGAAGCCTTAAATAACTAAAATTTTGTTTACTGAATTAGATTCAGTACTTAACATAACATAAAAAAACCTCACAAAAAGTGAGGTTTTTTTATGGCATTAAATTTGAAAATACATCTTTTAAATACTAGTATCATGAAATAATTAAAAAAAATAGCATTCATATTAATGATATCATTAATAACTATGAGTTTTTCTCAATGTAAACATAAATCAAAACTTGAAACCCAAGCACCTCTTGAATTGGGCGAAGTTTATTATAAGAAATGGGTGGTGGAACCAAGAGGTGGTGGCTCTGGAATAAATTTGTTCATCACTATTAAATCCAATATCAATAAAATTGTTCTTGATAGTGTTTATTTTATGGACAAAACAACCAAGCTAGTATACATTAAAGATACACTTGTTATGGGTCGTTTTAAAACATCGACAAACCAGCCAATAGATATTGTTATGAGTAATGAACCTTATGGAGAATATGGGAATAAACTTCCTACAATAATACCTAAATTACCATTTGCATTACATCCAAACGAATGCATTGTAAGTTATAAAACAGATAAAAAAACGAAGTATTTTAAGATTTCAAATATTACGATTAAGCATAATAAATCTAAGGAAGCACCTCTGTAAATCCTTAAAAACATATCTTTGGTTTGCATTTGCTAAAAACGTATTTTTAGCGGTATAAATAGGCAATTCTTGAGCGGACTCAAAACATTATTCAAGCAAACATTTATTTATGGCTTAGCAACCGTACTTCCCAGAATGCTAAGTTTTTTATTGGTAAGATTGCACACCGATGATAGTGTTTTAAAATCGGTTGCAGATTATGGCGATGTATCTTTAATTTTCTCCTACTTTGTTTTGTTCAATGTTATTTTGGCCTATGGAATGGAAACGGCTTTCTTCAGGTTTTTTAACAAGGAAGATGATAAAACCAAAGTAGTTGGCACCTCTACCATTTCACTCATTATCACATCATTACTCTTTTTTGTTTTGGCTTTGGTATTTCAGGATAGTATATCAAAAACCATCGATATAAAAATAGAATACGTTAATCTCGTTATCTGGATTTTATTGTTTGATGCCTTGGTTATCATCCCTTTTGCATGGTTAAGAGCCAATGCAAAACCCATAAAATATGCAGCAATTAAAATATTAAACGTAGCAATTAACTTGGGCTTAAATCTGTTTTTACTGTTATGGTTGAAAGATTTGGCATCAGAATCTTCCGTTTTCGAGTCTATTTATAAACCCAATTTTGAAATCAATTACATTTTTATAGCCAATTTGGTAGCCAGTGGCGTTACTTTATTGCTTATGTTTCCTTTTTACATAAAGATAAAATACACATTCAACAAAACACTTTGGAAGCAAATGATGCGCTATGCATTTCCTGTTTTAATTGCAGGGGTTGCCTTTTCTGTAAATGAAACGTTTGACAGAATTTTATTGGATAAGCTATTACCAGAGAACATTGCTAAAACCGAAATTGGTATGTACTCTGCGTGCTATAAATTAGCTTTGTTTATGACACTTTTTGCAACCGCCTACCGTTTGGGTATAGAACCCTTCTTTTTTAGTCATGCAAAAAGTGAAAACCCTCAAAAAAACTATGCCAGAATCTTGGAATATTTTGTCATTTTTGGTTCCGTTATATTGGTTACCGTAGTTGTTTTCGCCGATGTTTTGAAAGTAATTTTTATAGGGGATGAAGCGTATTGGAAAGCCATGTGGATTGTCCCTATCATACTTCTTGCTAATTTTTGTTTAGGTATTTATCATAATCTTTCTGTTTGGTATAAAATAACCGACAGAACAAAATTCGGTGCTTACATATCTGTTTTTGGGGCTGCAATCACTTTAGCATTAAACTTTTGGTTAATACCTATTTTAAGTTACAAAGGTTCTGCCATAGCCACTTTAACAGCTTATGCACTTATGATGGTTTTATCATATTATTTCGGAAGAAAATATTACCCGATTCCTTATAATTTAAAAAAAATAGTCATGTATTTGTTGGTGTCTATAAGTTTATCGGCATTTATCTTTTATTCAAGATTTAGAGGTAATTATGCTATTGCTGTACCAATGTTAATTGTATTTTTGGGAATTGTTTATTACTCAGAAAGAGAACAAATCAAACTATTGTTAAAACGTTAATTGATTGATGCTTAAGTTATTTAATAAGATGCGAAAACAATTACTCGACGACAATAAAACAGGTCGTTACCTTAAATACGCCGTTGGAGAGATTATTTTAGTTATGATTGGTATTCTTTTGGCATTACAGGTTAATAACTGGAATAATGATAGACAACTAAAAAAAGATGAATTAAAAGTACTTAAAAGTTTAAAAGAAGAGTTTAATGAAAACCTACAAAACTTTGATATAGCCTATAAGTTTCACTTAAATAGAAAAAAAGCCATCGAAACTATTATGGCTATCAACCCAAGAGAACTAACTTTAGATAGCTTAAGAAGTTTAAATCGTAACATAAATGAAAACTACACCTTTGATCCATTTCAAGGGATATATAATTCGGTTATTAATTCAGGAAAAATTGAGTTGGTTTCCAACGATTCATTAAAACTCAAAATCGCAAGGTTTCAGGATTTGTTAAATGATTATAAAGAGGAAGAAACGAACACCATGTTGTTTACTCAGAGTAATCTCTATCCTTTCCAGCTGGATAATTCAAAAATGAAATTCAAAATTTTTTATTCCTCAGTGGAAGGTTCTGAAGTTGAAAAAATGGAATTTAAACAAAATTTGATTGAATTATTAGAATCAGAAAAATATGAAAACCTATTGATTTATATCTATAGCTATATGAACAGTATTTTCATTGAAGGACCAGATTTACGCGAAGAAATGCTAGCCATTATCAATATTTTACAATCAGAAATAGAAAAACATGAAAATTAGAATTATTAATAAATCCCATAGCGAATTACCACATTACGAAACCGTCGCTTCAGCAGGAATGGATTTACGTGCCAGTATTTCTGAACCTAGAGTTTTAAAGCCTTTAGAGCGCACCATAGTTGGTACGGGACTATTTATGGAATTGCCTATTGGGTTTGAAGCACAAGTACGTCCAAGAAGTGGGTTAGCAGCAAAAAAAGGAATCACCGTTTTAAATGCGCCAGGAACCATTGATGCTGATTATAGAGGTGAAATAGGGGTGATTTTAGTAAATCTGTCAAATGAAGACTTCACTATTCAAAATGGCGAACGCATTGCGCAATTAGTTATTGCGAAACACGAACGTGCTGAATGGATTGAAGTAGAAGGATTATCTGAAACTTTACGTGGAGAAGGTGGTTTCGGAAGTACAGGAGTGAAATGATTGACTATTTTTGATTTCACGATACAAAAAACATTTATGAATTCGTGGCAAAAGCGAATAAACAACAAGCAAATAAACAACTCAACTTTAAAGAATGAAAATAATAGTACCTATGGCGGGAAGGGGATCTCGCTTGAGACCTCATAGTTTAACTGTACCAAAACCATTAATTCCAGTTGCGGGGCAACCCATTGTACATAGATTAGTAAAAGATATCGCTAAAGTTTTAAAACAACCCATTGAGGAAATTGCATTTGTTTTAGGGGATCCAGCTTGGTTTGGTGATGATGTGGTGTCTAGTTTGCAAGATTTGTCAAAAAGCTTAGGTGCCAAAGCCACTATTTACCGTCAAGACCTACCATTGGGAACGGGTCATGCCATTATGTGTGCTAAGCCATCACTGTCAGGTTCAGCGGTTATTGCTTATGCCGACACCCTCATTAGAGCTGAATTTGATTTAGACCCAATGGCAGACAGCGTTATTTGGACAAAGGAAGTAGATAATCCCGAAGCTTACGGTGTGGTAAAATTAAATGACAAAAATGAAATTGTCGAATTGGTTGAAAAGCCAAAATCATTTGTAAGTAATCAAGCAGTAATTGGTATTTACTATTTTAAAGACGTTGCTGTTTTAAAGGAAAAATTACAAGAAATTTTGGACGAGAACGTTATGAATGGAGGTGAATACCAAATTAATGATGGTATAAAACGGATGATGGCAGACGGTAAAATTTTTAAAACGGGCACCGTTGATGAGTGGATGGACTGCGGGAATAAAGCTATTACCATTGAGACTAATCAGCGTATGTTAGGTTTTTTAAAATCTGATGGTGAGGAGCAATTGGTAGCTTCATCAGCTAAATTGGAGAATTCTAAAATCATTGAACCTTGTTTTATTGGAGAAAATGTGGTACTAAAAAATACAACAGTTGGCCCTTTTGTTTCTGTTGGAAATGGGACGATAATAGAAAATTCAACCGTTAAAAATAGCTTAATACAAACTTATACAACCATAAAAAATGCTAATTTAGATAACGCTATGATTGGCAATCATGTGGAATTTAATGGCGAATTCACGAGCATCAGTATTGGCGATTATTCTGTTTTGGAATAATTTACAGCAAAAGCAAGAATGTTATTGGTTTTAACTAAGAAAATCAGTTGTATACTGAGCTTATCGAAGCATCAAAATAAAAAATGAAAAAACAAATCTACAGCCTACTTTTTCTTATCGGAATTTTAATAATTCCTCAATCAAACTTTGCCCAAAACGATGACTTAGGAAACAACGACGACCAATTTCAAGAGCTTTTCTATGAAGCTTTAAAACAAAAAGGCATTGAAAATTATGATCGATCTGTTGAAGCACTTTTAAAATGTATTGATATTGATAATTCGGTACCTGTTTTATATTTCGAATTGGGTAAAAACTACAACAAACTCAAAAATTTTGGAGCTGCCGAAGACGCATTAAAAAAAGCGGTTTATAAAGACCCCGATAACGAATGGTTTCTGGATGAATTATATGGTTTTTATGTAACGCAAAACGACTTAGATAAAGCTATAAATACAGTTATGCAATTGGTTCAATACCATCCAGATTATAGAGAAGATTTAGCATCACTTTATTTAAAAACCGAAAAATTTGATGAAGCGCTAGAGATTTTAGATGAATTGGATGAAGAATTTGGAATTTCACTTTCCCGCGACATGATGCGAAATAGAATTTATGAAGTTACTGGTAGAAAAAAAGATCAAATCAAAAACTTAGAAGAGCGTGTTGAAAACAACCCAGATAAAGAATCCAATTATTTAGCGCTCATTTTCCGATACAGTGAAAATAATGAAAAAGATAAAGCTTTTGAAACCGCCAAAGAACTCTTAAAAATAAATCCAGAATCCCAGTTAGTTCATTTGGCTCTTTACAAATTTTATTTAGATGATAACGATGCTGAAAAAGCCATTGAATCTATGAAAATTGTGGTTAGAAGCAATGAAATTAAACCAGAGGCAAAACTTAAAGTATTAACCGATTTTGTACAATTTGTTGAAGAAAACCCCCAATATGAAGCCGATTTGGTGGAAGCAACAACCTTGGTTAGCGACACTAATAACAGTAAAACACTTATTGAATTGGGGCAATACCACCTAGCAAAAAATAACAAAGCCAAAGCATTGGATTATTTTGAAACTGCTTTACAACTGGAACCCGAAAACTTTAATGTGTTGCGTAATGTGTTATTGTTATACATAGATTTAAAAAAATACGATATAGCTAATGAAAAAAGTGCCCAAGCACTTGAAAAATATCCTTCACAACCTTTGTTTTACCTAGTAAATGGTGTGGCGCTTAACGAGTTAAACCAACCCAAAAAAGCCATTGAATCTTTAGAAATGGGGTTGGATTACATTATTGATAACACCAAAATGGAGGTCGATTTTTATAATCAACTCAGTAAAGCTTACACCTTGTCGAACAATACCGATAAAGCAAAAACGTTTAGTGATAAAGCAAAACAAATAGAAATTTCAAATTAATGAATATACGCTCCAAACTCATTTTAGTCTCATTGGTGTTTTTTTTGTTTCATTGTAAATCGGCAAAAACCATTGTCAATGGTGAAGCCAATTTCAACCTTTCTACAAAGCAATTAATAAAAGAAAATGCAAAACAATCGCCTTCTTTTAATACGTTTCAATCCAAACTCAAAATAACCCTTGACCAAAATGGAAAAATACAATCTCATACGGTTAATTTTAGAGCTAAAAAAGACGAAATGTTGTGGATTAACGCTTCATTTTCTGTTATTAGGGCTTTAGTAACACCTGAGAAAGTCAGTTTTTATAATAAGTTGGATAACACATATTTTGATGGCAATTATAAATATTTAAGTGATTTATTAGGCGCGGAACTGGATTTTCAAAAAGTCCAAAATCTATTGATGGGAGAAACCATCTATAATTTAAAAGATGGTGATTACAAGGCGTCAGTGGATGATGGAAAATACATTGTTCAACCAAAAAAACAACGCGAGCTGTTTGAGATTTTCTTTTTGTTGGACCCTTCACTTTTTAAAGTGAAATCGCAACAAATTACACAACCCAAGGAAAAGAGACATCTACAAATAGATTACTTAACGTATCAAGAAGTTGATAAACAAATTTTACCCGAAAACATCAAAGTGATTGCTGTTGAAGGTAATGAAGAAATCATCTTAGGTTTAGAATTTAAGGGCATTACCTTAAATGAAGATTTACGGTTTCCGTTTAAAATACCATCAGGATTTAAAGAAATTGAGCTTTAATGAGAAGTTGTCAAAAAAAATATAAAATAGTATTCTTACTTGGTTTCTTACTGTTCACTAGTGTTTCTTTTTCTCAAAATAATAAACAAAAAGAATTAGAAACTAGAAGACTGGAACTGCGCAGAGAGATTCAAAAAATAAACGAATTACGTGCCGAAAACAAATCAAAAGAAAAATCGGAATTATCTCTTATTGAAAATTTTAATTATAAGATAAACGTGTTGTCCAATTTAATTAAAGTAACCAATCAGCAAGCCAATTTATTAACCCGAGAGATTAATTCAAATCAAAAAAAGATAACCGATTTACGTGACGAATTAAAGGAGCTAAAAGGTGATTATGCCGCTATGATTGTAAAATCATACAAAAGTAAAAACCAACAAAGTAGGATCATGTTTTTACTGTCCTCAAATGACTTTAAACAAGCCTATAAACGTTTACAATACATTAAGCAATATTCCGATCACCAAAAACAACAAGGTGAAACCATAAAAACTAAAACTATTGAATTACAAGAAACCAATAGCAGCTTATTAAAACAACAAGAGGAAAAGAAAAAGTTAATTGCCGAAAACAGAGATGTTCAAAAATCTTTAGAAGTTGAAAGAAAAGAGCATGAAGCTTTAATGAAGTCTATTCAAAGTAACTTAAGTAAGTACACTGCACAAATAAGAAGCAAGCAAAGAGAAGTCGATAGAATTGATGCCGAGATTGATAAAATAATTGCAGAGGCCATAGCAAAATCCAATGAAAAAGCAGGCAAAAGCTCCAGCTCCAGCACATTTGCATTAACGCCTGAAGAGAAGATTTTAGCATCAAATTTTACTTCCAATAAAGGTAAGTTGCCTTGGCCTGTTGAAAAGGGGTATGTTACTCTTGGATATGGTTCTCAACCATCTCCTATCAATAAATCATTAACCATAAAAAGTAATGGTGTAAGAATTGCTACCGAAAAGGGTGCTAAGGTAATGGCAGTTTTTAATGGTGAAGTTACTAAGGTCATAAATTTAAAAAATGCCAATCCTTTTGTAATGATACGTCATGGTAACTACTATACAGTCTATAAAAATCTTTCTAAAGTATATGTGAAAGAGGGCGATAAAGTATCAACAAAACAAGCTATTGGAGAAATATTTACAAATCCTTCAAACGGCGAAACTATTTTCAGTTTCATAATCTATAAAGATGGTGCAACACAAAACCCGGCGAGTTGGATTTATAAAATGTGACACTTTGCATCATCCTGAACGTGTTTCAGGATTTTATTACATAAATAAAGCCTTTAACTCAGTTGCATCATTAGGTTTTATTTTTCCGGCTAGCAACAAGCTTAGTTGTTTTCTTCTTAAAGCAGCATCAAAACGCTCTTTTTCTAAATCAGTTTGAGGAGTTACTTCAGGCACCGTGGTAGGACGACCTGTCTCATCAACAGCCACAAAGGTATAAATAGCTTCATTTGCTTTTGTTTTATTTCCAGATTCACGGTCTTCTATCCAAACATCAATAAACACTTCCATAGATGTTTTGAAAGCCCTAGAAACTTTTGCTTCAACGGTTACTACACTACCCAATGGTACAGCTCTATTAAATGCGACATGATTTACCGAAGCTGTAACCACAATGCGTCTACTATGTCTTCTAGCTGAAATGCTAGCAGCACGATCCATACGCGCTAACAGCTCACCACCAAATAAATTATTTAAAGGATTGGTCTCACCAGGTAAGACCATATCGGTCATTATTGTTCTAGATTGTTCGGGAGTTTTTCCTTGCATTATGGTAGATGTTGATAATGCAACAAATATAAAGCGTTTTGGAATATTAGTATTCTTAAAAACAAACTTATTACTTGCTAGTTTTCTACTTTTACAATTCTAGGTTTACTATTAAGCGAGAAATTAGGTTGAGTTTTCAATTTTTTTTGAACTGCTTCTAGGGTGTTAAATTTTTCAGTGTATACAAAATACCTAGCGCTATTACCATGAAAGAAGAAACCTGCATTGGTTATCCCTTCGGAGTGCAACTTTTCCATAAAAGCGTCTCTTTCAGATGGTTCAGAGTAAGTATTTAATATAATATAGTAGCCGTTTTCTAAATTAGAAACACCTCTAACGATTTGAATGATATTAGCGTTTTCAGGGGGGCTTTTGATATTAGTATTGATAGTTTCCGAACTCAGATTAGTAGTTTCTTTTTCAGACGCGTCGATAGAGTTTTCATTAGATGATTCAGTTTCAAATTTTGTTTTTGAAGGAGAAAGGATTTGACTGGTTTTAGATTCTATTTTAATCCAAGCGTCTTTGTTGTGGGTTTTTCTAATTTCGCGAATCGCTTTTAGAGCATCAGTTCCCGTTTCGTGACTACTGTAAATCACCTCATACAAGCCAAATTTATTTAAACCAATAATTCTTGCATTATAGCCAAGTTCTCTAAGTTGATTAACCTTTTTTTCAGAATTTTCTTTAATCCTAAATGCACCAGCAACAATATGATAATTACCAGTTTGTTTAGTTACATTTAAGGTAACAGCGGGAAGTGGATTAAGATTAAAAGTTGCTTCCTGTATTTTGGTTTCTAATTGTTTTGCGGCTTCTAATTGCGCTAATTGATTATGTTTCTCAATTTGATTGACATAATAGTTTGAAGCCACAGATCCACCAATGGTTAAAGCAATTAGGGCAACTGCAGCATATCTTAAATAAAGTCGTGGTTTCCTTTTTTCTGGTGTAACTGTTATAGGAATTACTTTTTCAATGGTTTCCACTTCTTTTTTGTATGCCTCACGATTAACTTGTGGTGACACAAATTGTGATAAGCCAAAAGAATCTGTTAAATAATTAAGATGATAAGAGGGCTCAAATAAAATCTTACCTTCATTATTGAAAACAATGTCGCCAATATTTTTAAAGGTAAGTGTTTCACCTTGGGTTAAATAAGATTTTAATATTTTAACACGTTTAGCAATTTTTTTGTTGGCAGTTTCAAAAGGTATTTTCTCTACATCAGCAATATAATTAGCTAATAGGCCATCATTTTTTTGAATTTGCTCGTTAAAAGACACCATTTTTTTAGGAGCAAAAAATGTATTCGATGCATCATCGATAGTTGCGGGGCTATTTTGTGTTAAAAAAGCACCAAAATCAGGGATGGTGACGCACTCGTATCTGTAAAGTAAATCGCTTATGTAGGTTTCTAATTGCATAAAAACAAAGTTAAAATTTTTTGCTTTTAGATAAAATTTAGGGTGAAGTATTTATTAACAATAGGAAATGCTGAAATTTTAAGCTTCAATATTTGAGTAAAAATTCTTTTATTGCAACTTTAAAATCAAGGATGAAATGACAGAAAATGATTTGCTTTACACTTTAGCGTTGCAACATATACCCAATATTGGCGATATTATTGCAAAACGCTTAATAAATCATTGTGGCTCTGCAGAAGGGGTTTTAAAAGAAAAAAAGCAAAACCTAGCTAAAATTGGTGGTATTGGAAGTGTTATTTTAAGGGATTTGTATAACACTGAACATTTGAAAGAAGCCGAAAAAGAGATTGAGTTCATAAAATCAAATAACATTAAAGTTTCTTATTTCGAAGAGAATGATTATCCAAATAAATTAAAACATTGCATTGATGCCCCTATTTTGTTATTTCAAGTAGGGAATATAAATTTGAAACAACAACACATAATAAGTATTGTTGGAACACGAAAAATAACCACAATTGGCATAGCATTTTGCGAAGCTTTAGTTGAAAATCTAACGCCTTATAATCCTGTAATAATCTCAGGATTTGCCTATGGAACTGATATTACTGCCCATAAAGCAGCCATTAAAAACAATTTGCAAACTATTGCATGTTTAGCACATGGATTGAACACAATTTATCCCCATGTACATAAAAAATATATGCTAGATGTAGAAAAAAACGGTGGCTTTTTCACTGACTTTTGGAGTACAGATAATTTTGATAGAAATAATTTTTTAAAACGAAACAGGATTATTGCAGGATTAAGTGAAGCTACTATTGTAATTGAATCTGCCGAAAAAGGAGGTAGTTTGGTTACAGCAGACATTGCGAATTCATATGATAGAGAAGTGTTTGCTGTACCTGGAAGAATTACTGATGCACAAAGTGTTGGCTGTAATAATTTAATAAAACACCAAAAAGCACATATGTTAACCACACCATTAGATGTACCTTATATTTTAAATTGGAAGTTAGAAAATGATAAAAAACCATTGGTACAAAAGCAATTGTTTGTAGAGTTGGATACTACCGAAAAAACGATATATAACTACTTAAAAGAAACTGAAAAACAAGAGTTAGACGTCATTGCAATTAATTGTAACCTACCTATTTTTAAGGTAAGCAGTTCGTTGTTAAACATGGAATTAAAAGGCGTGATTAGACCGTTACCAGGAAAATTATTTGAAGTTATTTAGATTTTCTGATTAGCTGAATAAAATGTGCGGTTGAAAGCAAAAAAATGATTATAGCCACTATGGTTAACCAATCGAAACCGTTTTCAGATAGAAATCTTGAAACAATAATCAATAGCATAGCTAACATAGTTAGGATTGGTGATAAATATTCTTTTCTCATTTTAATACCCTACCTTCTCTCTAACTCTTTTCAAAACAGCATTGGCAACTAACTTTGCTTTTTCAGCACCAACAGCCAACGATTTATCAATTTCGTTAAAATTATTCATGTAATAATTGTATCGCTCGCGTTGTGTTGCAAATTTTTCAACAATCAACTCAAATAGGGCTTGTTTTGCATGGCCATAACCATAACCTCCTTTTTCATAGTTAGCTTTCATAGTTTCAATTTGCGCTTCATTAGCCAACAGACTATAAATAGCAAAACAGTTACAGCTTTTCCAATCTTTAGGGTCTTCAAGAGGGGTGCTATCAGTTTCTATGCTCATAATTTGCTTGCGTAGCTTTTTATCATCTAAAAAAATATTAATGATGTTATTTCTACTTTTACTCATTTTTTCACCATCCGTTCCAGGTATAAGCATGGTGTTTTTTTGAACTTTGGCCTTGGGTAACACAAAGGTTTCCCCCGCTTTAGCATGAAAACGCGAAGCTACATCGCGGGTCATTTCAATATGTTGCTCTTGGTCTTTTCCAACAGGAATTATTTCTGCATCATACAATAAAATATCGGCAGCCATGAGCATTGGGTAAGTAAATAAACCTGAGTTTACATCTTCCAACCTATCGGCTTTATCTTTAAAACTATGGGCAAGTGTTAAGCGCTGGTATGGAAAAAAACAACTTAAATACCATGATAATTCGGTTACTTGTGGCACATCGCTTTGTCTGTAAAATACGGTTTTATCAATATCCAATCCAAAAGCTAACCATGTTGCCGCGGTAGAGTAAGTATTGTAGCGCAAGTTCTCTGCATCTTTGATTTGTGTTAACGTATGCAGGTTTGCGATGAATAAATACGAATCATTTTCAGGGTTTTTTGCCATTTCAATAGCTGGCATAATGGCGCCTAAAATATTTCCTAAATGTGGTGTCCCTGTGCTTTGTATGCCTGTGAGTATTCTTGCCATAATTTTATTCCCAAGAAAGTGGGAATCCCATAAAGTTAATCTTATATTTTCTTCTTCGAACAAAGGTAATTTTTTTAATAGAATAGCTCAATACAAATACGTATTTTTGGACTACAATGAGGATTTTTAAATATATTTTCTGGATACTTTACCGCATTTGGTTTTACATATTAGTTGCACTTCCAATACTGGTTTTGTTTCCTTTACTTTTGGTTTCTATACTTAAAGAGTCCTGGTACCCTTTCTTTTTTAAACTTGCACGCTTTTGGGCAAAATTTATTTTAATAGGTATGGGCTTTATTTATAAAACTGAACGTGAGCAAACTCCAGATGTTAAAAAAAGCTATATGTTTATTGCTAACCATACCTCAATGACCGATATCATGTTGATGTTGGTTTCGGTTAAAAATCCGTTTGTGTTTGTTGGAAAAAAGGAGTTGGCTAAAATTCCTCTTTTTGGGTTCTTCTACAAGCGAACCTGTATTTTGGTAGATAGGAGTTCTCCTAAAAGTAGGCAAGCAGTATTTTTAAGAGCTCAAAAACGATTAAAAGCTGGGGTAAGTATATGCATTTTCCCAGAAGGAGGAGTCCCAGAAGAGCATATTTTATTAGATGAATTCAAAGATGGAGCGTTCAGGCTAGCCATAAACCACCAAATACCTATTGTTCCAATAACCTTTGCCGATAATAAAAAACGATTTTCATATACGTTTTTTAGTGGAGGTCCCGGAAAAATGAGAGCTAAAATTCATAAATTTTTGTCAACTAAAGGATTGTCTATTAATGATACTAAAATTCTAAATGATAGGGCGCGAAGTATTATTTTGGAGGAATTAAAAGTATTTAATAAATAAAAAACTGCTTCGGGGAGAAGCAGTTTTTTTAATATGTGTTTTAGAGCTTAATTAAAACACATATCTAGATCTAACCAAAAACCTAAAATTTAATTCCAAATCCAGTGTAAACACCTATAAAAAAAGGCGTAAAATTTCCAGAAGTATTTTTAAATGTGTTAATTTGATATTTAAACAGGGGCTCTAAATTCAAATCTATTTTCTTTGAAACTTTATAGTTAAAACCTAAACCAAAATTAGCACTGTAACTTATTTTATTTATATTATTGGCTTCACCTAAAAATGTTCTGCTGCCGTTTTCTGCATTAGAATATATTTCGTTGTTATTTAAAAAGAAAGAACTAAATCCTCCAATAACATTTACTCCTAATTTTTTATCAGAAAGGTTATATTGAATTTCTAATGGAATTTCAATATAACCCAAAGCTTGATTAATGGATGTGTTTGTGGTTGAAAAATCCACAGGAACTGAATTGTTATTCAAATTCTCAGCACTGATAATGGAAACACCACTATCACTACCTGAACCACTACCAGAATTAACATTTTGTAATGCACTACTACTTGAACTAAGTCCAGCCGATTGGAAAACAATCACATCATTCGTGTTATAACCTAAATTGACTTTATTAATACCTGAGCGAATGGTTATTTTATTATTGATAGCATAACTTGCTAAAAGACCATAACTCATGTTTAGCTCACCACTTTTAGAGTTTTTGTTAAATTGAGGATCGATTGAAGAACCTTCTCCTAAAGTGTTAAAATAAACTGGCGCAGCATTTGGAGCGATACTCCACCTGTTTTGTTGTTCTTTCTTCTCTTCAATAAGATCTTTGTTCTTCTCTAAAGCCTCTGCTATGGTAAGTGTTTTATTTTCTCCATTAGCTGGATATGTTTCGGTTACATCATATTTTGTATCACTAGCAATATGTTTATTACTAGTGTTATTAATAAGTTCTTTAGTTTTTTCTTTGTCAATTAAAAGGGTTTCATTTTGGTTTTCTTCGCCATTTGATGAGGCAATAGAAATATTGTTTTCTGATGTATCTTGAGGAGTTTTATTGGTAGTTATTTCTTTAGAGATATTGGCAATAGCATTGTTAGAATCTGAATTTTCTAGTGTATTGATATTGCTTTTGTTGCTATTTTTTGAATTTGAGTTTTTTTTAATTGTCGATGGCTTTAAAGATGTTAAACTATTCTGTGTAGTTTTTAAATTCGATTTTTCATTCGAATTCTCAGTATTTTCTTTTTCGTCAATATTTTCTACAACAGATGTTTCAGGTGCATTGGTATCTATTAAATCCTCAATGGTGTTTTCATTATCAGAAGAAGTACTCTCATGTTCAACAACTTGATTTTCTGGAACCATATCATCTAAATTGCTAAAGTAGTTAAAGCCAATAGATAAAAGTAAAATCAATAAAGCAGCAATACCAGCATATCGCCACCATATAGGGATAACACGGTGCTTTTTCTTTTTCTGGTTTAGCTCGGCTTCAATACGTTTCCAAACCGTATCGTTAGGTGTGGCTTCAAAATCCTTGAGGCCTTCTTGAAAGATCCTGTCTATATGTTTTTTGTCATTCATCATAACGATTGTGAATGTTCATTTGTTTTATAATTTTCAATAGTTTGCTTCAAAATATATCTAGCTCGTGCTAAATTTGATTTTGAAGTACCTTCATTGATGTCTAGCATTTTTGCTATTTCTCTGTGTGAATAACCATCAAGAACATAAAGGTTAAAAACCATACGGTATCTATCTGGTAATTCTTGAATGATTTTCAACAGGTAATCGATAGAGATGGTATCTTCATCAACCTCCAATTCAACATTTTCAATGGTATTTTCATTTATTATTTCAAAAACTTTTTCGTTGCGGTAACGCTGTAAAGCCGTATTTATGGCAATGCGTTTTAGCCAACCTTCAAAAGAACCTTTGTTTTTATATTGTTCTATCTTTTTAAAAATAGTCAAAAATGCATCTTGTAAATTATCTTCAGCTTCGGCATAGTTCCGCGAATACTTCAAACATATGGCGAATAATTTGCTTGAAAAAAGCTTGTATAACTCGCTTTGTGCTTTAGTATCATTTATTTTACAATTTTCTATGAGTTGTTTTAAACCCAAATTAAACATGTATTAATTAATACTTAATCTATTACCGGTATTTCAATAGTTAAATATATGGGTTCCCCTTCGGCATCTTCTCCTTGCCAAAATTTAAAAATATAGGACCCATTGCTCGTTACAATAAAATTAAAAGTAGCTTCTACTAAAACATCATCTAGTGTTTCGCAGTCATTTCTATCAAAAACATAGGTAATAGGTGCAATGGTACGTTCATTATTTTCTTTTAAATAATAAAACTCTTTAAAGTTATAACATGTTGAAGGTCTAAAATATGAAACGGTTATTAGGTAGGTTTGCCCAAGTTGAAACTCATTCGGGATATCTACACTCTCAACAGGTAAAACTTCAAAACTATAGTTTTCTCCATCATCATTTACACTGCAGGACATAGTTAGTACTGCAAAACAAATGGCAATTAATTTTTTCATAGTAAGTAAATTAGGGGTTTATTTAATACATGTTACACCATTTAGATGCACATTTTATTAAAAGGTTGCGTATTTACCAAAAAAATCCCGCTTTCCACGGGACTTTTTTAAATTATTTACCTGAAACTATCGCTCTCACTTTGGCTTCTAGTTCATCCATAAGTTCTGGATTATCTTTTATGAGGGCTTTTACTGCATCGCGGCCTTGCCCTAACTTAGTATCATCATAACTAAACCATGAGCCGCTCTTTTTTACTATTTCATGCTCAACGGCTAAATCTAATATTTCACCTACTTTACTAACCCCTTCCCCATACATAATGTCGAACTCTGCAGTTTTAAAAGGTGGAGCCACTTTGTTCTTTACCACTTTAACACGGGTTTTGTTACCAGTTACATTGCCATCGGTTTCTTTTATTTGAGTTGACCGACGAATATCTAATCTCACAGATGCATAGAATTTTAAAGCATTTCCACCCGTTGTGGTTTCTGGGTTTCCAAACATAACACCAATTTTTTCACGCAACTGGTTTATGAAAATAACAGTACAGTTTGTTTTACTAATAGATGCTGTTAATTTTCTCAAGGCTTGAGACATTAAACGGGCATGTAATCCCATTTTTGAGTCGCCCATTTCGCCCTCAATTTCACTTTTAGGAGTCAGGGCTGCTACAGAGTCGATAACCACAATATCAATAGCTCCAGAACGAATCAAATTATCAGTAATTTCTAAAGCTTGTTCACCATTGTCTGGTTGTGAAATGATTAAATTATCAATATCGACACCTAATTTTTCAGCATAAAACCTATCAAAGGCATGTTCTGCATCTATAAACGCAGCAATACCACCAGCTTTTTGTGCCTCAGCAATGGCATGCAAGGTTAAAGTTGTTTTTCCTGAAGATTCAGGACCATAAATTTCAATAACACGACCTCGAGGATATCCACCAACGCCCAGGGCGATATCTAAACCCAAAGAACCAGAGGGTATGGCATCAACATCTACAATCGCAGAGTCACTCATTTTCATGACCGTTCCTTTTCCGTAAGCCTTATCCAGTTTATCTAATGTAAGTTTCAGTGCTTTTAATTTTGCTTCTTTTTCGCTACTCATTGCTTTATTTTTCTATAAAATTGTATGCTAAAATACTACATCTTTTATCAGAATACAATTTTATCACGCAACCTTTTTTAACATTCTGCATCTATGAAATGAAGAGGAAAGATTTTGCTATGGGTTTCCTTATGATGGTTTGAAAATTAGACTAACTCAAACTATAATTATTTAAAGCACTTCAATTATTGAAGTGCTTTTTTCACTTAATCAATTGTCTTATTCTCTTAAAATTGTACTTTTGTACCTTAATAATTCTTTAACCTTATAAATTAGTATAGCATGCAACTGTACAATAAACTAAGCGCAAAAGAAAGAGCAGAATTAATCGATAAAGCTGGAAAAAATCGATTAACACTTTCTTTTTACAAATATGCCAAAATTGGTAATCCACAAACTTTTAGAGATCATTTGTTCTTAACGTGGGATGCACTCGATGTTCTGGGTAGAATTTACGTTGCCCACGAAGGTATTAATGGCCAATTATCTTTACCAGCCGATAGATTTAAAGAATTTAAAAAGCATTTAGATTCCATCGATTTTTTAAAAGGCGTAAGACTGAATATTGCGGTAGAGCAAGACAATAAATCGTTTTTAAAACTCAAAATAAAAGTACGTCATAAAATCGTTGCCGATGGTTTAAACGATGATACGTTTGATGTTAGAAATAAGGGCATACATGTAGATGCTGAGAAATTTAACGAACTTATTGAAGATCAACAAACCGTTTTGGTAGATATGAGGAATCATTACGAAAGTGAGATAGGACATTTTAAAAACGCCGTAACGCCAGATGTAGATACGTTTAGGGAATCATTAGATATCATTGAAGAAGATTTAAAAGACCATAAAGAAGATAAAAATCTGGTGATGTATTGTACAGGCGGTATCCGTTGTGAAAAAGCCAGTGCCTATTTTAAGCATAAAGGTTTTAAAAATGTTTATCAATTGGAAGGCGGCATAATTGAATATACGCGTCAGGTCAATGAAAAAAATCTTGAAAACAAATTTTTAGGAAAGAACTTTGTTTTTGATGAGCGTAGAGCCGAAAAAATCAGTGATGATATAATTGCCCAATGCCACCAATGTGGCGAACCTTTTGATGTACATACCAACTGTGCTAATGATGCTTGCCACCTGCTTTTTATCCAGTGTGATAAATGCAAAGAAGAAATGAATAACTGTTGTTCTACCAACTGTAAAGAGATACATGCGTTGCCCTATGAAGAACAAAAAGCTTTAAGAAAAGGGCAAGGTAACAGTAACGATATTTTCAAAAAAGGACGTGCAGATCATCTTCCCTATAAGAAAGATTTGAGAAATATTTTTGAGGTTTTGAAAAAAGAACAAGTTTAAAAGCGTAATTAAAAAACTTCCTTTTTTAAGTCAGCATAATAATCTTATCTTTACATCGATAAGAGTTTTTTTGAATTTCTCAAAAACCCTTTAATTTGTTGTTTCCAATTTTTTGGAAAACTAAATTATTTACGAACCTCCTTCCAGTAAAACCATGGTTTTGGCTGGAATCAACATACATAATATATGGCTTGTGCAAGTTGCTCAACTAAAGACGGCTCACCAAAAGGCTGCAAAAATAATGGTACTTGTGGAACAGATAGTTGTAATAAACTAACTGTTTTTGATTGGTTATCCAACATGTCTCTACCCAATGGAGAAAAGCCTTTTAACTGGGTTGAGGTCCGCTATAAAAACGGTAGAAAAGAGTACTACTACAATTCTGAAAATTTAACTTTAAGTATTGGTGACATTGTTGCTACCCAAGCACAATCGGGTCATGATATTGGCATGGTTACCCTTACAGGTGAGCTGGTACGGGTTCAAATGAAGCGTAAAAACATTGCCGAAAACATTGATGAGGCCTTAAAAATTTATAGAAAAGCCAGCCAAAAAGATATTGATATTTGGAGTGAAGCCCGCGATAAAGAAGAACCTATGAAGGTTAAAGCACGCCAATTTGCTATTGATTTGAAACTTCAAATGAAAATTTCGGATATTGAATTTCAAGGCGATGCCAGTAAAGCCACATTTTATTATACAGCCGAAGAACGTGTAGATTTTAGAGAACTCATAAAAGTGTTTGCGCGCGAGTTTAGAACGCGTATTGAAATGAAACAAGTTGGTTTTCGTCAAGAAGCAGCAAGACTTGGTGGTATTGGCTCTTGTGGTCGCGAATTATGTTGTTCCACTTGGTTAACCGATTTCCGTTCGGTAAGCACGTCGGCGGCCCGTTACCAGCAATTATCATTAAATCCGCAAAAACTGGCAGGCCAATGTGGCAAACTAAAGTGCTGCTTAAACTATGAGCTCGATACTTACATGGATGCTCTAAAAAGCTTTCCTAAAACCGATATTAAACTTCAAACTGAAAAGGGAACAGCAGTATGCCAAAAAACCGATATTTTTAAAGGTCATATGTGGTATGCGTATGAAGGTGAATGGATGAATTGGCACAAAATAACTACCGAACAGGCTAATGAAATTATCGCTTTAAATAATAAAAATAAAAAAGTCGCCAGTCTTGAAGAATATGCTTCTAGTGTTACTGAAGACACTAAAACCGAATTTGGAAACGTTGTAGGTCAAGACAGTTTAACACGTTTCGATAGTCCAAAACGCTCTAACAAACGTAAAAATAATAAGAGGAAAAGAAATCAGGGCAACAAAAGCGCAACATCAAACAACGACAATCCAAATCAAAAGAATAAAAGAAAAAATAACAATAAAAGAAAACCTCAAAAAACGAATAATGGTGCGAAGTAATGTTGTGTTATTTCTTTTTATAGTTTCTTTTATAGGCTTAGAGTCTTGTGATTCCAATCGTGTTTACGATACGTATCAATCGGTTCCCAATAAATGGCATAAAGACTCTGTTGTAAGTTTTAAAGTAAATCCTCCAGATTCTACTAATGCCTACAATTTATTTGTGAACTTAAGAAATACCAATGCCTACAAATACAATAATTTGTTTTTAATTGTCGAAATGGCATATCCACACGGTAAAACAATAAAGGACACCTTAGAATATAGAATGGCGGAACCTAGTGGTAAACTACTGGGAACAGGTTACACCGATGTTAAAGAGAATAAACTGTGGTACAAAGGCCATGAGTCTTCATTTGTTTTCAATGAAGCTGGAACTTACACGGTTAATATACAACACGCTATGCGAGAAAACGGAAAAGTGAATGGCGTAGTTGAACTTGAAGGGATTACGGATGTTGGCTTTCGAGTAGAACATACAAACAATTAACGTCACTTCGAGAGTTTCAATTATAAATTGGGATGTATCGAGAAGTATTTATTAAAAAAGAGTACATGGCTAAAGCAAAAAAAAATCAAACAGCAACACAAGATTTTTCAAAATACATTCGTTGGTTTTGGAAGCTGTTTTTAGGAGGTTTATTAATCGTTCTATTTGCGTTTTTACTGGCATCCTGGGGTGTTTTTGGTGAAATGCCAGATCATACTGTTTTAGAAAATCCAAAAACTAATTTAGCCACTGAGATTATTTCTTCAGACGGGAAAACTTTGGGGAAGTTTTATTTTAATGACAATAGAACTCCTGTGAGTTATGAGGAATTACCTCAAAATTTAGTAGATGCTTTAATAGCTACGGAAGATGCTCGCTTTCAAAAGCATTCTGGAGTTGACGCTAGAGGCACTTTAAGAGCTATGTTAACTCTAGGAAGTGGTGGAGGCGCTAGTACCATATCGCAACAATTGGCAAAACAATTATTTCATGGCGAAGGTTCTTCTAATATAATTGAACGCGTTCTTCAAAAAGTTAAGGAATGGATTATTGCAATACGTTTAGAGCGCCAATACACGAAAGAGGAAATTATTGCGCAATATTTCAACATTTATGATTTTGGAAATAATGCCGATGGAATCCGTAGTGCTTCAAGAATTTATTTCAATAAAGAGCCTAAAGATTTAAATCTTAAGGAATCTGCCATGTTAGTGGGCATGTTTAAAAATTCATCTTTGTATAATCCTAGAAGAAATCCTGTAGGGGTTAAAAACAGAAGAAATGTGGTTTTGGCCCAAATGTATAAATATGATTACATAGATGAAAAGCTAAAAGATTCACTTCAAAATACCGAATTGGATTTAGACTATTCTCCCGAATCGCACCGTGAAGGTATTGCCACTTATTTTAGAGGGTATTTAGATGGTTTTATGAAGGAATGGATTAAAAACAATCCAAAACCAGATGGCACCAAATGGAATTTATACAACGACGGACTTAAAATTTACACCACCATAGATTCACGCATGCAAAAATATGCTGAAGATGCTGTAGAACAACATATGCCTAGGTTACAAGCTGAGTTTTTTCATCAAAATACACCCCAACGTAATCCAACAGCACCCTTTTTAGAACTTGACCAAAATGAAATCACAGATTTATTGAATCGCTCCATGAAACAATCTGAGCGATGGCGACACATGAAGTATGACTTAAGAAAAGATGACAAGGAAATTATTGAATCGTTTCAAAAACCAATACAAATGTCAGTATTCGCCTGGAAAGATGGGAAACCTTCTGAGATAGACACGATTATGAAACCTATGGATTCTATGCGTTATTATAAATCGTTTTTAAGAACAGGTATGATGTCTATGGATCCACAAACAGGCCATGTAAAAGCTTGGGTTGGTGGGATGAATTATAGGCATTTTCAATATGATATGGTGAAACAAGGGAAACGTCAAATAGGTTCTACCTTTAAACCGTTTGTTTATACCGCTGCTATTGACCAACTTCATTATTCACCATGCGATCAATTTCCAGATACGCCGTTTTGTATTGAAGCTGGGAAGTTTGGTAACCCAGAAGAGTGGTGTCCTAAAAATTCGGGAGGAGATTATGGCGGACAGCGAACTTTAAAAGACGCCTTAGCAAACTCTGTTAACACCATCACCGCAAGATTAATCGATAAAGTTGGGCCTCAAACGGTTGTAGATTTGGCTAAAAAGTTGGGTATTGAATCACAAATGCTTCCTGTGCCTTCAATAGCTCTTGGAACTCCGGATATTAGTGTTTATGAAATGGTAGGTGCATATGCTGCTTTTGCAAACCAAGGTGTTTACACTAAGCCCGTGATGGTTACGAACATTGAAGATAAAAACGGTACCATTCTGTATCAATTTAAACCTGAAACACGCGACGTAATAAGTGAAGAAACCGCTTATGTCACCGTAAAACTTATGGAAGGCGTAACCCAAAGTGGCTCAGGGGTTCGATTAAGGGGTAAAGGCGCAGATGCTTACAGAGCAGATTACAGAGAAATTGTTACAGGCTATCCTTACGAATTTACAAATCCTATAGCAGGTAAAACAGGAACGACTCAAAACCAAAGCGATGGTTGGTTTATGGGCATGGTACCAAATTTGGTAACCGGCGTTTGGGTAGGTGGCGAAGATAGAGCTGTGCATTTCCCAACTATTACTTATGGTCAAGGTGCTGCTATGGCATTACCAATTTGGGGCTTATATATGAAAAGTTGTTATGCTGATAAGGAGTTGAATGTATCTAAAGAAGATTTTGTGGCTCCAGAAAATCTTTCAATAAACATTGATTGTTCTCAAATGTCATCTCAAGATTTAGACAAAGAAAATGAAAAACCAAAAGATTTAGAGTTTTAAATATTTTTAGAAAACTCTACAAAAAAGTTTACAGAATCAGGGTTTTTCATGGCGTCCATATTAATGGATTTTTCAAAGGGCATCTTTAACAAAATCTTTTTTATAGGTGCTTCCATTTTTTTGCCACTAATAGTATAAGGAATATCTGGCACTTCTATAATCTCATCGGGCACATGTCTAGGGGAATATTCCGTTTTTAATTGATGGTTGATTTGAGATTTTATATCGTCTGTTAATACAATGTTTGGTTTCATTTTAACAAATAAGGGCATGTAGTGTCGACCGCCTTCAAGTTCCAAATTAACAATTAAAGCGTCTTCAATAGTTTTGATTTTATTTACGGCTCTATAAATTTCTGCGGTTCCAATCCTTATTCCGTGACGATTTAAAGTAGCATCCGACCTGCCATAAATAACCAGCCCGTGCGTTTTGGAGTTGATTTTAATAAAATCACCATGGCGCCATTTACCGGGATAATCTTCAAAATAACTGGCTTTATAGCGTTTGTTGTTTTCATCGTTCCAAAAGTAAATGGGCATTGAGGGCATGGGTTTATCAATCACCATTTCACCCAATTCATTTTCAACAGGAATACCATTTTCATTATAGGCAAATAAGGAAACACCGAGCGCACGACATTGAATTTCACCTTCATAAACCGGATAATCGGGGCAACCACCCACAAAGGCTGTACAAACATCGGTTCCCCCAGCCATAGAGCACAACCAAACATCTTCTTTAATATGCTTGTAAACATACTGAAAAGCTTCAGGTGGCAATGGCGCACCAGTTGAACTAATAGAGCGAATAGAGGATAAATTATTAGTGTTTTTTGGAATAATTTCATTTTTCATACTAGCCACCAAAAATGGCGCACTGGTGCCAAAATGATTAATGTTTACCTTATCGGCAAAATCCCATAAGGTATTTAAATTAGGGTAGCTGGGACTTCCATCATATAACACAATGGTTGCACCCATTAATAAACCTGCTTGAACAAAATTCCACATCATCCACCCAGTGGTTGAAAACCAAAAATAAAGTTCACCTTTATGTACATCGTTGTGAAACGCCATATACTTTAAATGTTCCAATAAAATTCCCCCTTGCGATTGTACGATAGGTTTGGGTAGGCCTGTGGTGCCTGAGGAATACAAAATCCATATAGGGTCATTAAATTCTACAGCCTCAAAAGTAAGCTGTGGTGGGTATTCTTGCCAAATGGTGTTGATGTTTACAAATTCATTTGGAAATTTAGCTAAACCACGCTCATTCAGATAAGGGAGAATTATCACCTTTTCCAATGATGGTAAAGCAGAAACCATATCTGTAACAATTTTGGTTTTATCGAAGGGTTTATTGTTGTAGAAATAGCCATCTACAGCAATAAGTACTTTAGGTTTTATTTGAAAAAATCGATCAATAACACTATCTAAACCAAAATCTGGAGATGTACTAGACCAGATTGCACCGAGTGAATTGGCTGCTAAAAAACAAATAGTGGCTTCGGGTACATTTGGTAGAAACGCAACTACTCTATCCCCTTTTGTAACCCCTAGAGATTTAAGATAGCTTGCCATTGAGGCAACTTTAAGCTTAAGTTCCCTCCACGATATATAATTTATGGTACCAGATTCATGACCAAAAATAATAGCTGGTTTATTGGTATCATAGTTTTTAAAAACATGTTCGGAATAGTTTAATGTGCCACCTTCAAACCATTTTACCCCGGGCATTGACTGAGAAGAAATCACCTGAGTGTAAGGCAAGTGAAAGTTTACATCAAAATAATGACAAATACTTTCCCAGAAGTCTTCAATATGATTGATAGACCATGACCACAGTGCTTCATAGTTTTCAAAATGAGTATGGTAGTTTTTAGCTAACCAAGTCCTATAGCTACTAAGGTTACTATTTTCTTTAAACTGATTTGATCCTTCCCAAAGTTTTTTCATTTCTAAGCCACTTTTAATCAAAGATAATTATTTAGATTTTCACTAAAAGGCACTAAACAAACTTTAATTTTAGACAAAAACACCTTAAATGTTAAATAAAAATGCATTTCATCGAAAATATATGTTTTTAAACGGATTATATAAAAAATATTTCCATATTAGCAGTCCCCAAATAAACCAAAATTAATTATAGATTTCCCCAAATCTATCATAAATTTTAAACTTATGAATATGGCCACAAATCTACCTGAACTACCTACTAATGATGAAAGCAAGTTCAAAGAAACTGTAAAAGAAAATCTACAGTTTTTAAGGAGTTTGTTTTATTTGACCAAAAAAATATTTATGCTATAATTGTTTAAGCATTTATAAAAATTCTATCCCGAAGGCTTTCGGGATTTTTTTTTGCCCCAAATCAAAATTTATAACCCCTTGGGAATGGCGTCAATTAATTTTTTGGTGTAGTCTTTTTTAGGATTTGCATAGATTACATCTGCATCATCCAATTCTTCAATTTTGCCCTCATTCATCACTAGTAATTGGTCGCTCATATATTTTACTACAGCTAAATCGTGTGAAATAAAAATATAGGTAAACCCAAAATCTTCTTTTAGTTGGTTAAGAAGGTTTAAAACTTGTGCCTGTACCGAAATGTCCAATGCCGAAACCGATTCATCACAAACAATTAATTTAGGATGTAGGGCAATGGTTCTGGCAATACCAATACGTTGCCTTTGTCCACCAGAAAATTCATGGGGATATCGGTTAAAATAATCCTCACTCAACCCCACTTTGTTTAAAATTTCAATGGTTTTTTCTTTTCTCTCAGCATCAGAATTATAAAGTTTATGCACTTTCATGGGTTCCATAATGGCTTCGCCAACAGGAATTCTTGGATTCAAGGAAGAATAGGGGTCTTGAAAAATAATTTGAATATCTTTTCTTAGCTTTTTGATTTCTGAATTTGGTAGCTTCGTAATATCGATACTTTTATAGATAATTGAACCAGCGGTTGCTCTATCCAATTGAAGAATTGCGTTACCTAGAGTGCTTTTTCCGCAACCCGACTCGCCTACCAAACCTAAAGTTTCACCTTCATAAAGTTTAAAACTCACATTATTTACAGCTTTAAATTTAGTCGGTTTACTAAACCAGCCACTAGTTGAAATGTATTCCTTTTCAATATTTATTATTTCCAATAAAGGTAGTTTACTGTAGAGTTTTTTATGATTTTGTTTGCGCTCTTCAGAAGTTACAATCTTATTATTGGTTGTATTGTTTAAGTAATCTTCGATGGTAGGCAGTATTTTTAATCTATTTTCTAATGATGGACGTGAATTAATTAATGCTTTGGTGTAAATATGATGAGGATTCTTAAAGATTGTATTGGTATTTCCTTTTTCAACAATATCACCTTTGTACATCACCAATACGCTATCGGCTATTTCAGAGATTAAAGACAAATCATGGGTAATGAAAATCACACTCATTTTAGTTTCAACCTGGAGTGTTTTTAAAAGTTTAATAATTTCTTTTTGAACGGTTACATCCAAAGCTGTTGTGGGTTCATCCGCTATTAAAATATCTGGTTTGCAAGCAATGGCCATGGCAATCATAACCCGTTGTTTTTGTCCACCAGAAATCTCGTGAGGATAAGCATCATAAATACGTTCAGGGTTAGGAAGTTTTACTTTTTCAAATAACAAAATAGTTTCTTCTTTGGCTTGTTGTTTGGATAGTTTAGTGTGTTGCAATAAAATTTCTTGAACCTGTTTTCCACAAACCATGGATGGGTTTAGAGAACTCATGGGTTCTTGAAAAATCATAGCTATTTTTTTACCACGAATCCTTTGTAATGCTTTTGATGATAATGTGGTTAAATCTTGATTATTGTAAGTTATGGAACCTGATGTTATTTTTGAAATTTTCTTTGGAAGCAATCCCAAAATAGCCAAGGATGACACCGACTTGCCAGAACCTGATTCGCCTACAATACCCAAGATTTCATTTTGGTTAAGTTGATAGGAAATGTTATGAATCACTTCGTTGTTACCAAATGAAATGGAAAGATTTTCAACTTTTAGAATGGTGTTTTCAGGCATTTAGATATGGATAATTTCATCTTCTGTGAGAATGTCGTCTCCACGAAGTCTTAAAAATATTTGTGCTACTGCAATGGTGTCTTTCTCGCAATAATTTATAATTCTGTCAATGTCGTTTTCTTCATAATATACGCGATACACCTCACTGCCATCAATATCGTCTTTAGGTGAAGGAATCCCTAAAACGTTTGTTAGTAATTTTAAAGACGTGTAGGTTTTATAATCACCAAATTTCCACAAATCTAAAGTATCTAAATGGGGCACTTCCCATGGTTTTTTTCCGAAAAGGTTTAATTTATAAGGCAATTCAATATGATGTATTATCATGCGTCTGGCAATGTATGGAAAGTCGAATTCCTTTCCGTTGTGTGCACAAAGTAAATGTTTGGTGTCACTAAAATGAGATATCAAAAGATTTTTAAAGTCTTTTAAAATTTTAACTTCATTCCCAAAAAAAGACGTTACCCTAAAATTTCTAAGGTCTCCTTTAAAAGTAAAATATCCAACAGAGATACAAATTATTTTTCCAAATTCTGCCCAAATACCGGCGCGTTGGTAAAAGTCCTCTGGTGTTTCATCATCCTTTCTTTGGTATTGGGATTTATGCTCCCAAAGAGCTTGTTTAGTCTCATCTAATTCAGAAAAATACTGAACTTCTGGTACAGTCTCAATGTCCAGAAATAAGATGTTTTCTAAATTTAGTTTTGAAATCATTTATTCAACATTTTATAAGCTTCCTCAATATAAGTATCAATATCAGCAGTAAACGAACCAACTTCATTGTTATTTCCTTTTGAGTGTCCAAGTCTTACAATAATAACATTGTCATTTGGTTCCACTATTACATATTGCCCTAAATGGCCACGCATCATAAAAAAATGTTTTTTACCAATATCTTTCATCCACCAACCATAACCATATTGTGGACTTTCTGGAAAACGAGGTGTAATGGATTTTGCTACAAAAGCAGAATCTAAAATTTGCTTTCCGTTCCATTTCCCGTGGTCTTTAAATAGTTTTCCGAAGCGTGCAAAATCTTTAGCGTTACTCGCAATACAGCAATACGCCTTAACTAAATCGTGGTCTTCGCTATCTACTTGCCAAAGCGTTGGGTTTTCAGAGTTTAGGGGTTTCCAGAAGGTTTCTGTTAAATAATCATACATTTTTTTACCAGTTGCTTTCTCTACTACCATGGCTAGTAATTGGGTGTCACCACTTGAATATTTGAATTTTTGCCCTGGCTCATCAACGACCTTTAAACCTAGCATGACCTTTTCTAAATCGTCATCAAAATAAGCGCGCGTTACTATGGAGAATGGCGAATAGTATTTTTCATCCCATGAGGTACCAGACGCCATACTAGATAAATCGCCTACCGTCATTTTAGTAGCTAAACCCTCATTAAATATGGGTAAAAAATCGCTCACAGGTTGGTCTAAACTTTTAATATAACCTTGTTCAATGGCTTTTCCCATAAGACCGGAAACATAGCTTTTTGCCATGGAAAAGGAATTTGTTTGAGAATCTTCATTAAAACCATCATAATAATTTTCGAACCAGATACTGTCATTTTTTATAATAACATAAGCTATGGTTCCGTTGGCTTTATTTATGTCATTTAAGGCCTCCGTTTCTTTGATAGTATTATAGTTTTTGTGATTTGGCCAAGGTTGAGGAATACCGTTTTCCACAATCGCATTATCAAATTTCTTATAATCCTCTAAATAAGCAGTGGTGTAGCCTTGTAAATAAATAGTTCTCACTGCTTTTATAAGATAGTCCGTATCTGTTATAAAAAGCACAAGTATTAATAATCCAAAAACAATGAATATCCATTTAAGGAGTTTTTTAAGAAATTTCATTTTAATAAGTTTAGTTGAATTAAAGATAGGAAAATAATCTTCATTAATTTTAAAACAATGTTTGTTGTTTATATGGATTTTCGTGTTCTAGCAACCATTGTTTTCTATGTAATCCACCAGCATACCCTGTTAAACTTCCGTCTGTTCCAATAACTCTGTGGCAAGGTATAATGATCCAAAGCGGGTTTTTACCATTAGCGTTTGCTACGGCACGAATCGCTTTTACATCGCCCAATTGTTTTGAGAGCTCAAGATAAGATATAGTGTTTCCGTATGGTATTTTGAGAAGTATGTCCCACACCTTTTTTTGAAAATCGGTGCCTTCAGGATTTAATTTGAGGTCGAATTGCTTGCGAATACCTTGAAAATATTCATTAAGTTGAATCACGCAATCTTCTAATACATCGGGAATGATATCGTTAACTTTTTCTTCGGAATTTAAAATGGAAACGGACATGATACCATTTTCATCACCAACAATTTTGGTAAAACCCAGTGGTGATTTGATGATGCAAGATTCCATTATTCAGATACATTGAAGTCTTCTATAATGCCCAATTTTTTGGCACGCGTTTCCCAACTTTTTCTTGCTAGGTGTTGAAGATCTGAAACATTATCGCTTTCATCCATAATTTCCAAACCTAAGAGGGTTTCAATCACGTCTTCCATGGTAACTAAACCACTAACGCTTCCATATTCATCAACTACTAAAGCCATGTGGTTTCTGCTTTCTACCAGTTTTTCAAAAAGATTTGGTATAGGCAAATCTCTATCAACAATAATGATATTTCTTTGGAGCTCGGATAATTTTTTTGAGCCATTGTCCAGGGCCATTTCTTTAAAAATCTCATCTTTAAGAACCAAACCTTTTATATCATCCGGATTATCGGCATAAATGGGGATTCTAGAAAAACGTAAATTAAGATTTCGCTTAAAAAAATCTTCAACAGTGGTGTCTTGATTTTCAGTTTGCATCACCGTTCTAGGTGTCATGACATCCTTTGCGAAAACTTCCTTAAAAGTGAGTAGGTTTTTTATAATCTTGCTTTCGTTTTCTTGAAAAACACCTTCTTTTTGTGCCATATCAGTCATCACCATAAAACTTTCTCTGCTTAAAATACTACCATGACCTTTGCCCCCAATAAGTTTTGTGGTAAGTTGTAGGGACCATAATATACCTGTCCATTTTAAGGGAAAAATTAAAATGGTTAGAGCAGTTGCAGTGAAGTTTGCTAGGTTTTTCCAATAAGTAGCACCAATGGTTTTTGGTATAATTTCTGAAGCCACGAGAATTAAAAACGTCATAATTGCCGAAACAATTCCAACGGTGTTGATTCCAAAAAGTTCTATTTTATATGGTAAACTTTCGGCTTCTATACCAACCATCATCGCACCTAAAGTATGTGCTATGGTATTGAGAGTAAGTATGGCGATTAGGGGTTTGTCAACATCTTTTTTTAAAGTTTCTAAAATTAAAGCATAGTCTTTCCCTTCTTGTTTTTTCACATTTATGAAAGTGGGAGTTACACTTAATAAAACAGCTTCTAGGATAGAGCATAAAAAAGAAAAGAAAATAGATATGGTTGCCCAAAAAATTAATGCGCTCATTAAGAATAAATTTTAGTGTGAAATTACGAAATTAATTTCACAACATCCTTAGCAAAATAACTGGCAATGATATCTCCACCGGCACGTTTTATGGCCATAACTTGTTCCATCATTACGGCATCATGATCTAACCAACCCTTTTCTGCGGCTGCTTTTAGCATGGCATACTCACCAGAAACTTGATATACTGCCACAGGAACATCCACGGCGTTTTTAATGTCCCTAACAATATCTAAATAGCACAACCCTGGTTTTACCATCACTATATCAGCGCCTTCTTCAATATCCATTTGCGTTTCCTTGATAGCTTCCAAACGATTGGCATAATCCATTTGATAGGTTTTTTTATCTTTCGGAATGTTAACCAAATCAACAGGAGCAGAATCTAACGCATCACGAAAAGGCCCATAAAAAGCCGAGGCATATTTAGCGGAATAACTCATGATTCCTGTATTGATAAACCCTTCATTTTCTAAAGCCTCCCGAATGGTTAAAACACGACCGTCCATCATATCGCTTGGCGCTACAAAATCTGCGCCTGCTTTAGCGTGGGAAATGCTCATTTTTGCTAAAATATCCGAAGTTAAATCATTTTTTATTTGTCCGTTTTCAACAATTCCATCATGACCATAAATGGAGTAAGGATCTAATGCCACATCGGTCATCACTAACATATCTGGACATACATTTTTAACCGTTTTAATGGCACGTTGCATGAGTCCGTTTTGGTTTAAGGCTTCCGTTCCTTTGTTGTCTTTTAAGTTATCGGGAACTTTTACAAACAGCAACACAGATTTTAAACCCAGTTTCCAGAGTTCTTTTACTTCTTTTTCCAATAAATCCAAACTATAACGAAAGTAATTTGGCATCGATGGAATTTCATCTTTTACACCTTTGCCTTCTACCACAAAAAGAGGCACTAAAAAGTCATTTGGTGTGATGATGGTCTCGCGAACTAAAGCACGAATCGCTTCGCTGGTTCTAAGTCTTCTATTTCTTCTTAATGGAAACATTTTGAATATGTTTATTCGTTAATGTATTTATTTTGTTATCCAGTCAATAGGATTTCTTAATACTTCTAAGAGCTTTTCCTCATCACTTCCTTTTTTAGGATGATGATCGTAAACCCATTGCACGTGAGGGGGTAAACTCATTAATATACTTTCAATGCGTCCGTTGGTTTTTAACCCAAAAAGGGTACCCTTATCATGAACTAAATTGAATTCTACATATCTGCCACGACGGATTTCCTGCCAGTGGCGTTGTGCCTTTGTATAAGTTAAATCTTTACGTTTTTCGACAATAGGAACATAAGCATCTAAAAAGCTATTACCAACTTCTTTTACAAAGTTATACCAATTTTCCATGGTCATGGCTTCAGAAGCTTTACAATAATCGAAAAACAATCCACCGATGCCTCTGCCCTCATTACGATGCGTATTATAAAAGTATTCGTCACATCGTTTTTTGTATTCTGGATAAAACTCAGGATTATGTTTGTCGCAAGCAGTTTTGCAGGTTTGATGAAAATGTTTAGCATCTTCTTCAAACAAATAGTAAGGTGTTAAATCTTGTCCGCCACCAAACCAACTATCAATAATTTCACCAGTTTCATTATACATTTCAAAATAGCGCCAATTCGCATGAACCGTTGGCACCATAGGGTTTTTTGGATGAAGCACTAAACTTAATCCACAAGCAAAAAAGTCGACATCACCTACGTTAAAATAGGTTTGCATGGATTTGGGAAGTTTACCATGTACACCAGAAATATTGACACCACCTTTTTCAAATACGTTGCCGTTTTCTATAACACGAGTTCGTCCGCCGCCACCTTCAGGTCGTTCCCAAAGGTCTTCTCTAAAAGAGGCTTTCCCGTCAACTGTTTCAAGCGTTGAAGTAATGCGGTCTTGCAGTTCATGTATGTATTTAAAGAATTTGTCTTTCATTTTCATTCAATTTCATGATACAATTCATATAGTTCCATATCCAGAGCGCTTTCTCCAGGAGGCGTGTGCTCATTTTTAAGCGTTTTTATCCAAGTAAAATTACAATTTTCAGCGACTTTGATACTGGCTATATTATCTTTATGAACAATGATTTGAAGCGTTTTAAGATTTAGATTTTCAAAGGCATAATCCGATAAAAGCTTTACTGTATTTGTAGTTATGCCCTTTCCTTCAAAAGGGTAACCTACACAATAAGCCAATTCCCCTTCTTTTTTAACCCAGTCTAATTTTTTTAAATAGATTAATCCCACAAATTGATTCGTATTTTGTTCTTTGATGGTAAATAAAAATTCTTCTTTTTTATGAAATTCTTTAACTTTTTTTTCTGTGAAAATCTTTGATAATTCTGGGGTTAGATTTTCTTTTAGTGTTAAAGGAAAAAAGCGCTTTAATCGATTTTCATTAGAAATGACAAAATTGCAAACATTCCAAGCATCCTCTAGCTTAATCGGTTCTATTTTATGCGAATCAAAATTAAGTTGCATTGGGTAAGTTTGATTTTATTTGTAAGGCATCAACAGTTTTTAATGTGGCTGCAGTAACCGAAAGCGGTAATACAAGAATAACACCAATTATGGGAATCAATAAAAAAAGAATAAAAACAATACCATTGCCTATGGCAATACCGCGGTTTTTTCGGACAAATTGAATGCTTTCCCTGTATTTAAAATGGCGTTCTAAGGTGTAGTCCATATTACCAAAACCAGCATAATAGGCTTGTACGGAAAACAATAAAATTGTTGAAAATATATTGACTATGGGAATCAATTTTAAAAGAAGGATAGGAATAGTTAACAACAGTTCCAGAATTAAATTTCTGCCATTAATTTTTATACCTCGCCATAGTTGTTGCACGAACGATGTGTTTCTTTGCGATTGTGGCGTATTTCCAGTTAAATAAGCTTCAATTTTTTCGGATACTGGACTCATAAAAGGTGCCGACAATGCCATTATGATATGTTTGAAAAGGATAAGCCCAATAACGATAATGATTAAACCACCGATAAAATTACTTATAGTAGAAAAGGTATCTTTCCCCCAATCCCAAATCCAAATTTTTGATATAAATGCTCCTATATTATCAGAGAGTCCATAGGCGGAAACGAAAATAGCTAATGCAGTTACAAAACTAATTAACATAGGAATAACAAAAAATTTCCAGAGTTTGAGTTTAGAGATTAAACCAAAAGCTCCAAAATAGGCTTTTATTCCTGATGTAATGTTTTTAAGCATGATAATCTTTTACCGCATCAATAAACGCTTTGGCATGGTCTAACGGAATATTTGGTAAAATGCCGTGTCCTAAATTTACAATGTATTTATCTTTTCCAAACTCATTGATCATTTGGTGTACCATCTTTTTGATTTCTGATGGTGGCGAAAACAATCTTGCAGGGTCAAAATTACCTTGAAGTGTGATGTTTCCACCTGTTAAATAACGGGCGTTTCGAGCAGAACAGGTCCAATCGATACCCAAGGCGGAGGCACCAGATTTGGCCATCTCACCCAAAGCGAACCAACAGCCTTTGCCAAAAGCAATCACTGGCGCATCATCTTTTAAGGCATCGATAATTTGTTGAATGTATTGCCACGAAAATTCCTGATAATCAGTAGGCGATAGCATGCCCCCCCAAGAATCAAAAACTTGTAAAGCGTTACATCCCGCTTTCACTTTTTCTTTTAAATAAGCAATGGTTGTATCGGTTATTTTTTGAAGTAATTGGTGTGCAGCAATAGGATGGGTAAAGCAAAACTCTTTAGCTTTATCAAAATTTTTACTGCCTTGACCTTGCACACAATAACATAAAATAGTCCATGGAGAACCCGCAAAGCCTATTAAAGGGATTTCGTTGTTTAGCTTTTCTTTTGTAGCTTTTATAGCTTGGTAAACGTAATCAAGTTCAATCGTTACGTCAGGAACAATCACGTTGTCAACGTCTTTTTGAGATCGAATAGGATTAGGTAAATAAGGCCCAAAATTGGGTTTCATCTGTACCTCAATGTTCATCGCTTGCGGAATTACCAAAATATCACTGAATAATATCGCAGCATCCATACCGTAACGGCGAATAGGTTGAACGGTTATTTCACTTGCTAATTCTGGGGTTTGACAACGTGTAAAGAAATCGTATTTTTCTTTTATTGCCATAAATTCAGGTAAGTATCTGCCCGCTTGACGCATCATCCAAACCGGTGGTCGCTTTACGGTTTCTCCTTTTAATGCCCTTAAAAATAAATCGTTTTTAATCATAACTTAAACGTAATATTCGTTTACCAATTCAATTACACTTTCTACCGTTGGAACTTTAGCAACTCTAACATCATTGAAATGTTTTCTTGCTTCTTTAGCGGTGGTTTCACCAATACAAAAAGCAATAATTTCGTCTTTATTTTTTTCAACAAAACTTTCTACTGTAGATGGGCTGTAGAACATCACAGCCTCAACAGTATCTTCAATTTTAAAGCCGTCAAATTTTGTTTGATATGCTTCAACTTCATTTACTTTTATATGGTTTTCGGCTAAAATAGTGGGTAAAGCATCTAGTCTTATATCACTACAAAAATAAGTGACTTCTGTACCTTCAAGGTATTCAACCAAATATTCAGCCAGTGTTTCCGCATTTTTTTCGGAGTGAGTTACTTTACCTATTTTCTTTTCAATTAATCGCTTGGTTCTTCTGCCAACACAATATATATTTTTGAATTGCAATTCGGTTGCTGAATAATTAGTAATTAAAGATTCAACCGCATTTTTACTAGTGATAACCACATTTTGGATTTCATTTTTTAAAAAACGCGGATGAATACGATTCAAGCTTATTTTGATAAAATCACTACTTTCAGGAACGACTTTTTCATTGAATAATAAACGTTGGTCTTCGGTAAGCGATTTAGTTGAAAACACATTTGTTTTTTTATTAGAGTGTTTTATGGTTTCCATGAGGCGCTTTCCACCACGTTCTATTATAAAATCCGCACAAAATTGAGCCATATCTTTATGTTCACCTAATTTTTTAACACGAGTAACGTCAATTCTTTTAGATCCATCAGTGCTTAATAAAACACCCTTAAAATGAATTTCTTCATTTTTAATATAAGCTAAAGCACCTATGGGCGCGGTACAGCCACCTTCCAGCTTATTTAAAAATTCACGCTCAATACCAGTGCAAATTTCAGTTTCTTCATGATTTAATTTGGCACAAGCATTTCTTACAAATTCATCTTCTTCTAAAGCCGTAATCATGATGGCACCTTGAGCTGGCGCAGGAATCATCCAATCAAGATTAATGGCTTCTTCGGGTCTTAAACCAATTCTGCCTATGCCTGCTGCGGCAAAAATAGCACCGTTCCAATTTTCATGGTTTTCCAGTTTTTGCAAACGGGAATTCACATTACCTCGTAAGTCTACAATAGTGTGGGTGGGGAAGCGGTTAAGCCATTGTGCACGTCGTCTTAAGCTTCCTGTTGCTATTATAGCTTTTTTGGAGCTTAAAAATTCTTCATTGTTTTTAAAAACCAATGTATCATTAACATTACCACGTTTTAAGACAGCCGCTTGCACAATACCTTTTGGCAACAAAGTTGGAACATCCTTGAGCGAATGTACTGCAATATCGATATCGTCATTTAACATGGCGATATCAAGTGTTCTAGTAAAAATGCCTGTAATTCCAAGCTCATAAAGGGGCTTGTCTAAAACTAAATCGCCTGTAGATTTTACAGGGACTAGTTCGGTTTTATAACCTAAATTTTCGAGTTGACTTTGTACTATTTTGGCCTGCCATAACGCTAATTCGCTATCGCGCGTACCAATTCTTATGGTTTTAGACATTTTTTGGTGAAGGTTCTAACTGGAACACTTTTTTAATAAGTTCGAGACTTTCGTCCGTAGAAACGCTATCATCTTTTAAATGATGCGCAAAATGATTAGTTATTTTTTGAATGATATTGTTGCTAATTAATTCGGCTTGTGCTTCATTAAAATCAGTCAACTTTTTGCGTTGAGTTTCTAATTCAGCGGCAGCAAAATCATTTAATTTATGTTTTAAAGCCTTAATAGTTGGTGCAAATTTTCTGGTTTCAAGCCAATTGTTAAAGTCTGTTTTGACTTCTTCGATGATGGCTTCTGCCAATGGAATGTGTTTTTTTCGATCCTCTAAAGTTTTATCAGTGATTTTAGATAAATGATCCAGATGAACAAGGGAAACATGATCCAAATCTTCAACATTTTCATTAACGTTTTTAGGAATGGATAAATCCAAAATCAACAAGTTCTTTTTGGTTTGTATAAGTTGTTTATCGATAGTTGGACGTTGGGCTCCTGTAGCAACAATTAAAATATCCGATTTTGAAATTTCTTCTTGCAAATTGGCATAATCTTTAACCACTAAGTTGAACTTTCCAGCAATTTGCTCCGCTTTATCCTTAGTTCTGTTGATGAGTGTTATATGCTCATTTTTGGTATGCTTCACCAAATTTTCACAGGTGTTTCTGCCTATTTTTCCTGTTCCAAAGAGCAAAATGTTTTTATTCGAAATATCTTCAACGGTATTAAATATATATTGAACCGATGCAAAAGACACAGAAGTTGCACCCGAAGAAATTTCAGTTTCATTCTTAATACGTTTACTTGCTTGAATAACGGCATTCACTAAACGCTCGGTAAAATGATTGAGCAAATGGTATTTTTTTGAAATACGGGCACTATTTTTTAATTGGCTAATAATTTCAAAATCCCCAAGAATTTGACTATCCAAACCAGAACCTACACGAAACATGTGCGCAATGGCGTCCTTATTTTTATAAATGTAAGCGACTTCCTGAAACTCCTCAACGGTACCCCGAGCATTATCACAAAGTAATTGAATGAGTTGAAAAGGATGTTGGGCAAAACCATAAATTTCTGTTCTGTTACAAGTTGAGGTTACTATCAAACTTTCAATACCATTCTTTTTGGCTTGGTTGAGTAAGCTAAGTCTAGAATCTTCATCTAAACTAAATCGCCCACGAATATCTGCATCGGCTTTTTTGTAGCTCAAACCAATGGCATAAAAATAGTTATTGCGTGAAATATTATACTTCTGCATGCTGATACCTGAAATGTGGAACAAAAATATAGGGATACTTATTAAAAAAATAACGCTGAAAGAACTTTTAGTATCGTTTCAAGTTTTTTAGGAAGTAATTTTAAAATTATATGATAAATGTTTTATTTTTGCAGTAAAATCAAGTATTTCAACGAATTCTATTTAGAACCAATCTAAATAAAAGCAAAATGAATAACCAAGAAAGTTTACAAAAAAATGTCGTTCAAGGTTCTTTTAAAGAAACCAAAATAGCTGATGATTTTTTGGTTTTAACTTATAAGAATGACCAAAGTGAAGTGCAAAGTATTGTTAAAGAAATAAATAGCGACTTTATTCAATTTCATTTTTGCGTTAAGGGCCATAGTAAGTTTATTTTTAATGAAGGGCGTTATAGTTTAAACGTTTTGGAAGAAAATTCGTTGTTGCTTTATAATCCGCAACGCGATTTACCTATAGATCTTCAGATAGACTCAAATTCTTGGATAGTTTCCATTTTAATATCCATTAAAAAATTCCATGGATTGTTCTCGCAAGAAGCTGGTTATATTACGTTTTTAAGTGAAGATAATAAGGATAAAAAATATTATAAGGATGGTATTATTTCACCATCCATGGCGATTGTACTTAATCAACTTATAAATTTCAACCTAAATCAATCCATAAAAAACCTTTATTTTAAAGGGAAAGCCTATGAATTGTTGAGTTTGTATTTTAATAGAAATGAGGACACCAATGTAGAGCAATGCCCTTTTCTTGTTGATGAAACCAATGTAATAAAAATAAGAAAAGCAAAAGATATTATTATTTCCAGAATGGCAGAGCCACCGAGTTTACAGGAACTTGCCGATGAAATTGGTCTTAATATTAAAAAACTAAAAGAAGGATTTAAACAAATTTATGGCGATTCGGTTTTTAGTTTTTTATTCGATTACAAAATGGAGGTAGCAAGAAAATTATTGGAGTCTGGTGATGATAATGTTAACGAAGTGGGTTTAAAAGTAGGTTACAGCACCGCAAGCCACTTTATTGCTGCTTTCAAAAAGAAATATGGTACCACTCCCAAAAAATATGTGACATCTTTAAACTAAATTTGTAAATGCTTTAAATTGATACGGATGAAATATTTAACCCCAGAAATTGAAGCCTTGTCAAAAAACGTAGAATCAAAATCTTTAGCACGTATAAATATGTCGTGTGGTATTTTTCAAGATTGTGATTATACTGAAGAACGACCAAAACCATATCCTCAACAGAGAATAAATGAGCATTAAGGAATAGCACCAAAAGAGATATTTAAATTGCAAATGAAAAAAGGAATATTACTAGTAAATCTGGGATCTCCCGATAGCCCAGAACCAAAGGATGTAAAAAAATATTTGGGAGAGTTTTTAATGGATGAACGCGTTATAGACGTGCCCCTTTGGGCAAGAAATTTGCTTGTAAAAGGAATCATTTTAAATACGCGTCCGAAAGCTTCTGCGAAAGCGTACAAAAAAATTTGGTGGGATGAAGGTTCACCTTTAATTGTGCTTTCTGAAAGACTTCAAAATAAACTTCAAAAACAAGTGGAGGAACCGGTTGCTTTGGCTATGCGCTATGGGAGTATGACCATAAAAAAGGGGCTTCAAGAATTGGTTAACAAAGGTGTAGAAGAAGTATTATTGTTTCCATTATATCCACAATTTGCGATGGCAACCACTGAAACCATAACGGTTTTAGCTGAGGAAATAAGACAAAAATATTTTCCAAATTTAAAAATCGAATCGGTTCCAGCTTTTTACAACAAACCAGATTACATAGAAGTATTGTCAAACTCCATTAAAAAACACCTACAAGGGAAAAACTACGAGCATTTATTGTTTTCGTATCACGGGGTTCCTGAACGTCACATTCGTAAAAGCGATATCACTAAATCACATTGTAATCCAAGCGATAAAGTAAATTGTAAATGTTGTAAAATACCTAGTGAGGCGCACAAGTATTGCTATAAGCACCAATGCGTTGAAGTAACACGTTTAGTTGGAGAAGCATTAAATTTAAAAGAAGGCACCTTTTCAACCTCCTTTCAATCTCGTTTAGGATTCGACCCATGGTTGCAACCTTATACCGATAGAACGATTGAACGTTTGGGAAAACAAGGGATAAAAAACATGGCGATTGTAACCCCCGCTTTTGTGAGTGATTGTTTAGAAACTTTAGAAGAAATAGCCATGGAAGGGGAAGAAATATTTCATGAAGTTGGAGGAAAGGAGTTTACAACTATACCTTGTTTAAATGACGATGATGACTGGGTAGCACTCATTTCCCGTTGGATAAAGGAATGGGCTACTCCTGAAACCGTAATGGTATAATGACCAAGGTTTCATCCCAAGAATTAGGTTCACAACCTATTAGTAAACTCTTAATAAAACAAGCTGTCCCAGCATCAATTGGAATTTTAGTGATGTCGCTAAACATTCTAGTCGACACTATTTTTGTAGGCCAATGGATAGGCTCTACAGCTATTGCTGCCATTAACGTGGTATTGCCGGTGTCATTTTTTATTGCCGCATTGGGAATGTCTATTGGCATTGGTGGTTCGTCTATAATCTCCCGAGCTTTAGGAGCTGATAATAAAGACAAAGCTTTAAAAACTTTCGGAAATCAGCTTACACTTACCCTCTTGGTTACTGTTACGTTTGTAATTTTTGGACTTTGGTTTGTGGATGGTATTATTCCTGCTTTTGGTGGCAAAGACACCATTTTCGAGCCTGCCAAAATATATTATAAAATTGTGCTTTATGGTGTGCCATTTTTAGCACTATGTATGATGGGAAACACTGTTATTCGCGCAGAAGGTAAGCCTAAGTTTGCCATGTACGCGATGATGATTCCATCGGTTGGTAATTTACTTTTGGATTATGTTTTTATCAATTTACTAGAATTGGGAATGGAAGGAGCAGCATGGGCTACCACAGGGTCATATTTGCTTTGTTTTGGTTTTATTCTGTGGTTTTTCCTTTCAAAAAACTCTGAGTTAAAAATAAATATATCTCATTTTGGTCTCAATAAACCTATAGTTTCAGAGATCAGTTCTCTAGGATTTGTTACTCTAGCAAGACAAGCAGTAGTAAGTGTTACCTACCTATTTATGAATAATATTTTGTTCAATTTGGGAGGTGAAACTTCTGTTACAGCGTATGCGATAGTAGGTAGAATGCTTATGTTTGCTTTATTTCCAGTGTATGGAATTACTCAAGGTTTTTTGCCTATAGCAGGATTTAATTATGGTGCGAAAAAATATCATCGAGTTAAGGAAACCATTTTTACCGCCATTAAATATGCTGCTGGCTTAGCAACGCTGGTTTTTATTTTACTTATGGTATTCCCAGAAGCCATTACTAAATTATTTACAACTGATCTTGCAGTAATAAAAGAAACTCCTAACGATATGCGTTGGGTATTTGCCGCTACCCCGATCATTGCAATTCAACTTATTGGAGCGGCTTATTTTCAAGCTATCGGTAAAGCTGTCCCTGCACTTTTACTCACATTAACTCGACAAGGATTTATTTTTATTCCCTTAATTTTGATACTTCCCAAGTTTTTTGGAGAATTAGGGGTTTGGATGTCTTTTCCTATTTCTGATGTTTTGGCAACCATTATTACAGCCTATTTTCTTAATTTAGAACTAAAACGAAATTTAGTAACTACCAACTAGGGTTATGGAATATTACAACTACATTAAATCCTTTCATCTTATTTTTGTGATTACTTGGTTTGCTGGGTTATTTTACATCCCGCGTTTATTTGTCTATCAAATTGAAGCGTTTCACAAACCTTCTCCAGATAAGGAAATTTTAGGGAAGCAACTTAAACTTATGGCAAAGCGCCTATGGTTTATCATCACATGGCCATCAGCCATTTTGGCAACTATTTTTGCCATTTGGTTACTTGTTTTACAACCCTACTGGTTGCAACAAGGTTGGATGCATGTAAAACTTGCTTTTGTAGTTTTACTCATAATTTATCATTTAAAAACCCATCAATATTATAAGCAATTACAAAACGATGTGGTAAAAAAAACCTCCAGTTTTATGCGAATTTGGAACGAAGGCGCCACTTTTATCCTGTTTGCAGTAGTTTTTCTAGTGCTACTAAAAAGTGCTATTAATTGGGTTTGGGGTATTGTTGGGATATTGCTTTTAGCAATTCTTATTATGTTGGGATTTAAAATTTATAAGAATATAAGAAATAAAAATCCTGAAACATAGGCTTTTATATCACGTCGATGGGTTTTTATTAAAATCAAAATGGTATCGAGAAGTTGGGCGTTACCCTGTTGGGTCAGGCTATTCATTACAATCTTTTTTATCGTACCTCAAAAAAGGATTTCCATGGCTATCCTAAACGCACTCAATTATCAAGTTATAGTTTTTTAAACCAGCTTAGCCTGTTTGGTTTGATTATTGCTATATTTATTGCATCGATATTTTAGATGAATATAAAAAAACTTTCCCTTCGTACTCGTATTTTTTTAGCCATGATGTTCTTGGTATTACTGGCATCTATTCTTATTTCTGCAGTAGCAATTTATCAGTACAAAGAACAAAGTGAAGATTACCACACCGAACGTTTGGGGCGCAAAGAAGAAAACATTCAAACACATATTAGGCGGGTTTTAAACGGCAGACAAAATACATGGGAAGTAAAAACCGAAAATATACCCATTATTTTCAAAGAAGAAATCTATAATATTGCAGACATCCATAAACTTCAAATCAATCTATATGATTTAGATGGAAATTTATTGATTTCATCAAGAGCAGGCTTACAAAACACAGCTGCCGATAAATGTTTGTCTGCCGAGGTTTTAAACGCGATCACCAATACAGCCACCCATCGATTTGTTGATAAGCATACTGAAAATGGAGAAACGTTTCAATCTTCTTACACTATTATTTCGGACCAACATTCTAAGTCATTGGCCATATTAAATTTACCTTATTTAGAAAAAGATGATTTTTTAACCAAAGAACTTGAAGAATTTTTAAAGCGAATTGGTTTAGCATTCACCTTTATTTTTTTAATGGCCATCATTTTGGCATTTTTGCTTTCAAAATACATTACGAAATCGCTAAAGGCCATTAGTGACAAAATCAATACCACGAGATTGGAAAAACGTAATGAAAAAATTGAAATTGATACCACTAGTGAAGAGATTTCTACTTTGGTAAACTCCTATAACAGTATGATTGACGAGCTAGAGGAAAGTGCTGTGCAATTAGCTCGAAGCGAACGTGAACAAGCGTGGAGAGAAATGGCAAAACAAGTAGCGCACGAAATAAAGAATCCATTGACGCCAATGCGATTAACGGTGCAAAATTTTCAACGAAAGTTTAATCCAGAAGATGAAAACATCCATTTAAAAGTAAATGAATACAGCAAGACGCTTATCCAGCAAATTGATACCATGAGTTCTATTGCATCAGCATTTTCAAATTTTGCTAAAATGCCCGCACAACAAAACGAAACACTTAACGTGGTTAATATCGTGAAATTGGCACTGGATATTTTTAATGAAGATTATATCGCTTTTTCGGCAGAGCAGGAGGAAATTATTGCAAAATTTGACAGAGCACAGCTTATTCGTTTAGTAACCAATTTGGTAAAAAACGGAATTCAATCCATACCAGATCATCGAACGCCTAAAATAAATGTAGCTGTTACCACCGATGAATATAATGTGGTCATTACGATTGCTGATAACGGTTCGGGAATTTCAGAAGAAAACATGGATAAAGTGTTTGAGCCGAAGTTTACCACCAAAACTAGTGGTATGGGTTTAGGATTAGCCATGGTTAAAAATATTGTAGAAACCTATAAAGGGAGCATTACATTTAATACTGAAAAAGATAAAGGCACTACTTTCATAGTCATATTTCCTAAACAAAATTAAACAACTATGATAAAGCTATTTTTTATTTTTTGGGCTTTAATTCCCGGTTATGTATGGGCACAATCTGGGGTTTACGTAATTGATCACACCCATGACAGTATTGATGGAACAAAAACGAAATGGACACTTATTTTGAACGATGATGGAACATTTTCATATCACTTTTTAAGGGATATTTCTTCTATTTCAAAAGCCAACATAGAGGAGAATTTTTACGGAAAAGGAACTTGGAAAGCTGAAAATAATATAGTCTATTTTCATACCAATAAAGAAACAGATTTGGATGAAAAGTATAACATCGATTTCACCAACTCTAAAGCAAGATATATTACAAAATCACCCAGAGATAAGTCAGATAGAGTTGTCAAAACGGCATTACACTTTTATGAATCCAACTTATTTTATATTAAAGGATTAAAATTATTCAAAGAATAAATTATGAGCTACAACAACATATTCTCAAAGGAAGAAAAGGGTATTACAACTATTACAATCAATCGTCCTAACAAATTAAATGCTTTAAACAGAGAAACTATTAAAGAACTTCACGAGGCATTTGATGAAGCTAACCACGATAAGAAAACCAAAGTTATAATTTTAATAGGAAGTGGCGAAAAAGCGTTTGTTGCAGGTGCCGATATTAGTGAATTTGCAAATTTTTCTGTAAAAGAAGGCGCTAATCTAGCCTCAAAAGGTCAAGAATTGTTGTTCGATTTTATTGAAAATTTATCAACCCCAGTTATAGCAGCAGTAAATGGATTTGCTCTTGGTGGCGGATTGGAATTGGCCATGGCATGTCATTTTAGGGTAGCTAGCGATAATGCTAAAATGGGTTTGCCAGAAGTATCGTTAGGTGTTATACCGGGTTACGGAGGCACGCAACGTTTACCACAATTAATTGGCAAAGGGCGCGCTATGGAGTTGATTATGACGGCCGGTATGATTGATGCCCACACCGCTTTAAATTATGGTTTAGTAAACCATGTTACCACTCAAGATGAACTGTTACCGCTTTGTGAAAAAATAGCAAGTAAAATCATGCGTAATTCGCCAGTAGCAATTAAAAGTGCTATAAAAGCCATTAATGCCAATTTTAAAGATGGGGTAGATGGTTACCAAGTAGAAATAAAACAGTTTGGGAAGTGTTTTGGAACCCTAGATTTTAAAGAAGGCACTACCGCCTTTCTTGAAAAAAGACAGGCAAACTTCCCCGGAAAGTAAGTTTTTCATTTAGAATTCAGAGTATTTTAATTTCTTTTTGAAACTATTTTAATCTCACTCATTGGGTGTTATGCTTTTATTCAAAGACCACGTCATCTATATAAATGTCATGAGGTTTACCATAAGCACTAGAAAAAACAACCAACCCTGATCGAATACAGCTCATATCCTGATTCTTCAATTTGATGGTATATTTCTTCCATTTGGTTGTAAGCTTAATCTCTATGTGCTCTATGGCACTATCTGGATATGGTTTATCTTTTTTTATCAATCCAAAACCTACGGTAGCGTTAAGATTTTTTTCACTGGCCTTGGCCCAAAAACTAAATTGGCTTGTACCAGAAAGATCATAACCTCCTTCAATATCTCCCCAATCATTTGGAGGAGTTACTAAGCCCAGACCATACCATTCGTAGTCATCACTATAAGATAGTTTTAAAGCATAAGTGCCAGCATAAACATCTTCTTTGTTTTTTAAGTCTACCTTTATAGCCTTATAATTTCCCATGTAAGCAGAGGGGAAGTAAGGGTTGTTTTCTCCATCTTGATAAACATAGAATGGCAAGTCCATTTTTTTAACTACAAGGTCATCTTTCGCCGACTCATCATATTCTTTAAGAATGGATTTTGTAGCGTTATGGATAGGTTCAAAGCCCAAGATATCAAACAATTTAGAAGATTGCTTTAAATAATTATCATTGCTAGTTTCCTTAAACCATGCTTTAGAGATTACATCGTTTTTATAAAGTCGACTATCTTTCCATTCTGAAATACCTTCAATACCTATTTTTGGCCAGTCCTCATTTATAAAGCTAATGGCCTTGATATTCTTGTTATAAATGAAACTGAAATAGTTTGCGAACCAGTTATTCCATACTTCGGTATTTTCTATATCAATTCCATTTATGGGGTTAGATTCTGCAATCATTACTGGTTTTTTGTGTTGTTTGGCAAAGTTCAGCACATTATCACAATAAATGCCAAATTCAGGACCATCGTAGGCGTGTCCAAAAACCGATATAGCAACCCAGTCAACATAGTCATCACCAGGATACCAAGCTTCTAAGGGATAGTTTTTGTAAGGTTTGGATGCAAATGAATGCCAAACGAAAGCGACGTTATGAGCGCCCTCTGTTCGCATGATATCTACGATATGCTTATAGGCCTTTACATATTCATCTGGTTCCAAAGTGTTATGAGGTCCATCAAACTCGTATCCTATTCTTAAATATATTGGTCTATTGGCAACTTTAGCCCAAGCACTAAATTGTTTAACAACATTATCGTATGCTCCATTTCCTGCATTTTTTGCAATATCCCAATTGCCTACCATCCACATGGCACTTTGTATTACGGTGTTGGGAAACTTGTCAATTATCATTTGATGATATTGTGTATTGCCTGCTGTATTTTTATGAGGCTCTATAATACCTTTGAATTCTGGAATCCCCCAATATGCTGACCAACCACTTGGAATTTCTTCCTCTGGAAAAGCAGCCATATATTCTGAAATTCTTTCAACGGTTTGACCCATGATAAGAAGTGTTTTCCCTTTTGGGGGAACATATTTTGTTTTTTCGTATTCATAAACAAATTCATCATCAATAGTCTTATCAATCATAGAGACCATTGCCTCAACTGAAAGCTTTGATTTTTTTTGTTCTTGAGCAATAATCTTTTTACTAGTTGTAAATGCGACTAAAATAAACACCATGGCATAAACCCTTATAAGTCTTGTATTATTATTCATAAATTTTATTTTTTAATTCAGGTTCACTTAGTTCAAAGTGCTTTGCCGTTTTAACTCTTAAAGTAAATTTTATATGATTTTCTATAGAATTTTGGCGCTGTGTTTTTTGTTCGTGAATAGAAGAAAAATTTTATAAAATATCCTTTAAGCCTAAAATATATTGATTATAAGCTACTTTCATTATTTTAAACCAAGGTAGCTGAAAATTTTTACAAAATCAAGTTGTTAATAAAGTTCATTTGTTTTAACAATTTTCAGAAAAAATTATAAGTAATTTTAAAGAGCTACTTATACAGCAATAACCCTTAATTTTACTGTAATGGACCCAAAATCTACCATAAAAGGACGTGGTGCGCAACTAAATGCGCATAATCGTTTTTTTGAATTAAGCCATGAAGTTCGTGATGATTTCCTAGAATTCTGCTTAAAAGAAGGAGAACAAGCCGATAAAAATAAAACCCTTTACTTACCTGTTTTTCCAAAAACTATAGTGAATAAAGTGGTAAGTCCAGATGTTGGCATGATGTTCTCCATGAATGCCTACCAAGGTTGCGAACATGGATGCATTTATTGTTATGCCAGAAACACCCATGAATATTGGGGTTACAGTGCAGGGTTGGATTTTGAAAGAAGGATTTTAGTAAAAAAAGATGCGCCAAAATTGCTGGAAGAATTGTTGAAAAAGAAAACTTGGAAAGCACACCCTATTGTTATGTCTGGAAATACCGATTGTTACCAACCTGCCGAAAAGCAATTTGAAATAACCAGAAACTGTTTAGAAGTATTTTTAAATCACAAACATCCAGTTGGTATTATTACTAAAAACTCTTTAATTTTAAGAGATTTAGATATTTTAAAAGCTTTGGCGAAGGATAATTTAATAGCTGTTAATGTATCTATTACCTCATTATCTGAACAAACCCGACGCGTTTTAGAACCAAGAACAGCAACTATAGCAAGGCGTTTAGAAACCGTTAAAATATTAAGCGATAACAAAATTCCTGTAAATGTGATGTTAGCACCTATTATTCCATCCATAAATAGCCATGAAATTTTGCCTTTGGCAAAAGCCGCTTCAGATCATGGTGCCTTATCCATTGCACATACTATTGTCAGATTAAATGGTGCGATTGGTGAAATTTTTACTGATTGGATTAAAAAAACCATGCCCGATAGAGCCGATAAAGTATTACATCAAATAGAAAGTTGCCATGGAGGAACTTTAAACGATTCACGATATCAAACACGAATGCAAGGTGATTGTAAAATTGCGGAGCAAATCAATAACCTTATAAAATTGGCAAAACGTAAATATTTTAAAGATAAAGGCATGCCTAAATTGAACACAGAATTGTATGAACAGTTTAGAGATGGGCAATTAAAACTTTTTTAAAACAAAAAAGTGGGTTTTTAAAACCCACTTTTAACGATTAATAGTGTTTAAAGAGTTAGATGTTTTTTGTAAAAGTTCTTCCTTCTGTTTTAATAACAATTTTGTAATTGCCTTTATCCAGTCCAGTTAACTTATATGCTTTCTGGATATTTCTGGTGTTTTCAATAGTTTCAGAAAACATAAGTTCATAATCACTTGCCGATGTGAAGTAAATTTCAATTTTTAAAGGTTCATCATTTAAAGCCAATTTGGTAACATATACCATATCACCTTGAACTCTTGTAAAAGGCTTGTAAATAGTTTCACTGGCTTCTTTATTAAAAACCACATTATTCGATGTTACTGAAAAAGGAATGGTAGTTATTTCTAAATCTTTGTTAATCTCAAAAATATACTTACCATCTGGAAGTGATGTTAAATCAAATCCTTTGGTATAATTACCAGATTTTTCAATAATCTCTTTGTATAAAATTATACCATTATTATCTACAATGGACAATAGGTTACCTCCCTTTACATTTTTTAAAGTAAGTAAAGTTTTTTTCGTGTCATTTTTAATAGTGTAGAATGATACTTCATTGGCGAAACTTAACAAGGTAGCAAACATAGTTACCATTAAGATTCCTTTTTTAGAGTGTTTAATTAGGTTTTTCATGATTTGGTTTTTTTAACGTTCAACACAGCAAATATAGATTGAGTTATAAGTTTTTAAAACATTGATTTTGATGATTTTATGTGCTATATTATCTTTTATATCTATATAAAACAATTATTAAGTTAATATAGAACAACTCTCTGTTAAAAAAGTATAAATTCAAAATATCCAATAAAATAAATGTTGTTATTCCTCATTTAAAAGAAGGGACACAATAAGGCATAAAAAAAAGTGAGCCACCACAGCTCACTTTTACCAACTAAACTAAATAAGACATTAAACTAATTATTAATGAATTTTGTCACTCACCTAAGAGTATATTTTTTTAATCTATATTTCCTAATGTTTAACAATACAAAGATATGTTAGATATGGGGTAAGGAAAACATCAATTTTGACTTATTTATATGCTATATTAACCGTTAAATTTATGTTAACAGTATGTTAAGACAAAATAACATATAATAAAGACAAAAAAATACATATTGAATGTATAATATGCATTAAATTTGCACAAAAACAACCACCCCGTTATGATGAGTAAGAAACCTACACTAGAAAAACTAAGCCCTAGTTTTGGTAGTTCGCTACTTGTAAAACAACATGCAGAGAAGGTAGATAAGAATAATGCTTTTTGGCATTTTCACCCTGAATTGGAGTTGGTTTACGTAAACAAAGGCCAAGGAAAAACACATATAGGAAACCATTTATCCTATTTTAATAATAGCCAACTTATTTTAATTGGAGCAAATTTGCCCCACAATGGGTTTGCCGATAGGTTAACGGCCAATGGAACCGAAACTACGGTACAATTTAAATCTGATTTCTTGGGAAACGATTTTATAGGTATTCCAGAAATGGCACATGTTTCGTCATTATTTGATAGAGCCAAAAAAGGAATTAGGTTTGGTATTGAAACAAAAACCGTTATGGGACCTAAAATAAATAAACTATTGGAATACCAAGGGCTAGAACGTGTTTTAAAGTTTTTGGAAATTTTAAACTACTTAGCCTATACTGAAGATTTTACTGTATTAAATGCAGATGGTATAGCGCTTGAAACCAACCCACAGGACAGTGATAAGATCAATACCATATATAAATACGTAAACGCTAATTTTCAAGAACATATTACTTTAGATGATATAGCGGAAAAGGTTAGTATGACTGTACCAGCGTTTTGTAGATATTTCAAGAGAACCACTGGAAAAACTTTTACTCAACTGGTAAATGAATATCGAGTTGTACATGCTACCAAACTTTTAAATGAAAGCAAATTAAGTATCGCCGATATTTGTTACGAATGTGGGTTTAATAATTTTTCTCATTTTAATAAGCAATTCAACGAAATTACAGGTAAAAGTGCTTCAAATTACAGAAAGGAAATAAAACATATTATTCAATAGAAAGTTGCTACTATGGAAGATGATAAAATTGACAAAACAATAAGTTACTATATTGTAAAAATGAATGGGATAGTAAATTTTATAAATTCCAGTAACAACTTGACCGTGGAACAAATCATACAAAGTGGTAAAGAACTATCCATATTGGAATACAAATTGACTGCACTTGAGGTAGCTAAAGAAAACTAAAAATCTCATAAATTAAAAAAACCCTTTACTTCTATTAAGTGAAGGGTTTTTAATTTAAAATTATACGTTATTATTTTAATCTGAACCATATTAATAAAACACCAACTAATACGGGGAGCGCCAGTAAAAGTAAAGCCAGCGATAAAACAAAATTTAACGTAGCAGTTCTATTATTTTTTACTATTTTTTTCATGTTTAAAGTTATTAAACGTTCAACTGCACAAAGTTATAGTAATGGGTCACTTTAAAACACATCCATTTTGACCAATATATGTTCTATTTTATCATTAATATCAATATATTGTTATTATTGTGTTAAAATAACATACAATGAGGATAATTTCAAAAGAAAGTAAGGCCTCAAATTTATCTTTTTCCTTCCCATTCATTAAAAAATTGGTTTAAATATTCCTCCATAAAAGCATGCCTTTCTAAAGCAAGATGCTTACCGGTTATAGTATTCATTTTATCTTTTAGAAGTAATAATTTTTCGTAAAAATGATTGATGGTTGGCGCTGATGAGTTTTTATACTCAGTTTTACTCATTTGGAGGTTAGGTTTTACATCGGGGTTGTAAAGAGGTCTGTTTTTAAAACCTCCATAATTAAAACAACGTGCAATACCAATAGCACCAATAGCGTCTAGTCTGTCTGCATCTTGCACAACATCGAACTCTTTGGAGGTAAAATTTGATTTTTTTGCAAGTGAATTTTTAAATGAAATGTGCTTAATGATATTTATAATGTGCTCAATAACTTCAGAATTTACGTTCAATTTAACTAAAAATTCCTGAGCTATTCTTGGGCCTACGGTTTCATCACCTTCATGAAATTTACTATCGGCAATATCATGAAGCAAAGCTGCAAGCGAAACAACAAAAATATCAACGGTTTCATTTTCTGCAATTAATAAGGCGTTTTTATAAACACGTTCTACATGAAACCAGTCATGACCGCCTTCAGCACAAGAAAGCGTGTCTTTAACAAAAACTATGGTTTTATTTATTATTTCTTTTGAATTATCCATTATTTGTTAAAAATAAAAATTCCTTTCTTAAACGAAAGGAATTAATTTATAAACGAATGTTTTAATTGTTATTTTGTAAAAGCAGGTTCAACCCACTTAAACTGAAACGAATTTTCTGGAATTTTTATGCGTTCTGATAAACGATACATCCTTGAAGGGAGGTTCATTAAATAATCTCTGGCTTTTTCAGCTTCATCGGTCAGGTTTGAAATTTTATCTATTTCCCAACGCTTGATGAGCTTATCTAAAATATCAACATAATCAGTTGAAGTATATACACCTATTCGTTGTGCTGTATTTGAAAATTCTTCAAAAGCAGTGCTAATTTTATTGCCAGATTCTCTTAAAAAGTGAGCAGGCATGGCAATTTTAAGTTTCATCATATCATAAAAAGCCAGCATCATTTGATTAGGATCTACTTTAAAAATGCGCTCAACAAACTCAGAATAGGCATTATGGTGACGCATTTCATCGCCAGAAATAATCTGGCACATTTTCCCTAGCTTTTTATTCCCTTTTGATTTTGCTATTTTAGCCACTCTATTATGCGAAATATAGGTAGCTAGCTCTTGGAAACTGGTATAAACAAAGTTTTTGTAAGGGTCTCTATCGGTGCCAATATCAAAACCGTCAGCTATTAGAAATTGCGTAGTTTTTTCAATTTCGCGCATATTTACTCTACCAGATAAATAGAGATATTTGTTGAGAACATCGCCATGTCTGTTTTCTTCACCCGTCCAATGTCTAACCCACTTTGCCCATGGGTTTTCTCGGTCTTGTTGCTTCACACCTTCAACATCCATGAGCCAAGATTCGTACGTTGGCAAAGCTTCTTCGGTAATCATATCACCAACAAGAACTACCCAAAAATCATAAGGCAATTCTTTTGAAAGTTCACGTATTTCGCGTACATCTTCAAAAAAGTTATCACCTTCAGAGTTTGGCAGAAAATCTGCAGGTTGCCAAATTTTTTCTATTGGGATAAGGTATTTTTCAATTAGGGATTCAACGTCTTTTTCCAAAAACTGCATCACTTCCAATCGTACATTTTTTAACGACATCGATATTTTTTAAGGGTGTATATGTGCTTTAATAGTAGTTTCAATACTATTTATTAAATTTTCTTTATTTGTAAAGGTAGCCAATTTTATAGGTTTGTGTACTGTAAATTTCAAATGAGTGCCTAAACCCATAGGAAATTTACCATATTTTAACAATTTCCAGGAATTATTGATTGAAATGGGAACGATTAAAGCCGAAGGCATTTTTTTAAATAAAATATCCAAGCCTTTTGTTTGAAAAGGTTTGGGTTCGCCGTTTTTACTTCGGGTTCCCTCAGGAAAAATAACGGCACATCGTTTGGTTTCTTCAATATATTCGCCAAATTTTATAATGGCTGGTAACGATTGACGCGGATTTTTTCTATCTATTAAAACCGAACCACCGTGACGTAAATTATAAGACACACTTGGGATGCCTTTACCTAATTCTATTTTACTTATAAATTTTGGATGATGTTTACGCATGTACCAAATAATGGGTGGGATATCGTACATACTTTGGTGGTTTGCCACAATTATTAATGGCTGAGAGGTGTCAATTTTATAGGGATTTTTAAAAGTAAATCGAGTACCTAAAACATTAAGGCAGCACATGATAAAAAATTGCAACCAGTCAACACTGATTTTATGGGATTTGTATCCGAGAACATTAAAGCAAAACCATTGTATTGGATGAAAAACAATAAGGGTTAATCCAAAAAGTAGAAAATATAAAACCGTTAAAGGATATGCCAGAAGTTTTTGCATATAGCAAAAATAAGTAAAAACCGCTTTTTAATATATGGCAACACAAGAGTTATTTCCGCAAACTATTTCAGAAGGCGGATTTACCAAAGCACAATCTGAAACAATACCGTATTTTGTATTATATTCCGCTTCTTTTTGATTGTAATTAGCCACCATAGTTTCTAATGTTTCAGTATCAATAGAAGTAGAATACACAAGATAGCTCCAAGGACCACCACAAGGTTTGCTACCCAAGGGAATGTATTTGCATTCAGTCGATTCATTACAAACCGAAGTATTGGCTAAGGCTTCTATGTCCTGCTTGAGGGATAAAAGCATCTCTTTATCTTCATCCTGTGTCATTACAGCGTCTTCATCACATTGTGTGGATAATAGAGTAAAGCCAAGGATAAATAGTGCAAAAAATGATATTCTTCTTTCCATAACAATTAATTTTAATCTAGATGCAAAAACTTAAAAATAGTTGCGCACTAAAAATAAAAAAACCACAATTTAAAATCGTGGTTTTTTTATTAATTAATAAGGATGTTGATTCTTAACAAAACTCATTGTAAGCATCAACTAAATTTTCAGCGATCAATTCTGCAGGACGCCCTTCAATATGGTGACGCTCTAGCATATGCACCAATTCGCCATCTTTAAATAATGCCATACTTGGAGAACTTGGCGGGAAAGGTACCATATACCCACGAGCAGCATCAACGGCTTCTTTATCAACACCTGCAAAAACAGTTACTATGTGGTCTGGTCGTTTAGCATTTTGTAAACTCATTCTTGCTCCTGGTCTTGCATTGGCAGCGGCACATCCACAAACTGAATTTACCACTACTAAAGTGGTGCCTTCTTTTGCTAAAGCGGCATCAACGGCCTCTGGAGTATGCAATTCTTCAAAACCAACCTTGGTTAAATCTTCGCGCATGGGTCTAACTAATTCTGCTGGATACATATTTTCAAATTTTAATAATTAACATTTTTTATGATTGCAAAGATACCAATTGTGTAACAAAAACGGTATGCAATCAACTAACAAATATTATATTTGACGATAAACAAAATTTATACTTACATGAGTTTTTCAAAATGGATAGGGGGAGCCATTGGGTGGTCCTTTGGAGGCCCCATTGGTGCTATAGTTGGTTTAGCTTTGGGCAGTCTAATTGACAATATGTTTGATGACAAAAGCAGACCCTATATTGGACAAGGACAAACATCAAACCAAAGAACTACTTACAGAGCACAACCGCAACAACGCCCACAAACCCAGTCTGGTGATTTTGAAGTGAGCTTACTCGTTCTAGCATCTATTGTTATAAAAGCCGACGGGAAACAAGATCAACGAGAATTAGATTTTGTGCGGCAACAGTTTGCTAGCATGTATGGTAAAGAGCGCGCCAATCATGCTTTCAAATTGTTTAAAGAGATCACTAATCAAAGAAATATTTCAACTAGGCAAGTGTGTTTACAAATAAAACAAATGATGGACCATCCATCTAGACTTCAATTAATGCATTTTTTATTTGGAATTGCAAAAGCAGATGGTGTGGTCACCCAGGATGAGGAGCGTCAAATTTACACCATGGCGGGATATTTGGGAATAAACTCGAAAGATTATGAAAGCATCAAAGCCATGTTTTATAACAGTAGCGATAATGCTTATAAAATTTTGGAAATTGAAAAAAATGCCTCAGTGGATGCCATTAAAAGAGCCTACAGAATCATGGCCAAAAAATACCACCCCGATAAAGTGCGCCATTTAGGAAAAGAACATCAAGAAGGTGCAGAAGAAAAATTTAGGCAAGTACAAATGGCCTATGAACAGTTGCAAAAGGAAAGAGGATTTTAATGAGTACCTTGTTATTTAAAAATATAAAATCATGAATAATATTTTCGACTTAAAGGAAACTAATAAATTAATAGAAAGAATTGATAAATTAGATGCTTATGCAAAACCCCAATGGGGTAAAATGAGTGTTGACCAAATGCTGGCACATTGTAACGTTACCTATGAAATGATTTATGATAATAAACACCCAAAACCAAATGCGTTTAAAAAATGGATGCTAAAAGCCATTGTAAAACCTTATGTTGTAAGTGAAAAACCATACAAGAAAAGCAGTAGAACAGCGCCAGAATTTGTAATTTCAGGTTCTAAAAATTTTGTTGAAGAAAAAGCTAAATTGATAGATTATTTGAACAAAACCCAAAACTTGGGAGAAGCTTATTTTGAAAATAAACCATCGCATTCTTTCGGGAAATTAACTGCTAAAGAATGGAACAATTTATTTTATAAACATCTAGACCATCACTTGTGCCAGTTTGGGGTTTAGTTTTCAAACACCACTGAAGACTGCTCAATGCCAACTGTCAAATCAACCGTTCTCCCCAGAATCATAGCGCGATTATCCTTTTCGTGTCCTGCCGGCATATTAAAGGCAATTGGGAAATCATAATCCGCCAGAGCATCTAATATAAGTTTTTCTACGCTTGTTCCCCAAAGTGTGGTGTTCTTGCGAAGTTTCGTCATATCGCCTACAATAACACCTTTACAATTATCAAAATAACCTGCACGTTTTAAGCTTTGTAGCATTCGGTCAATATGGTACTTATATTCTCCAATTTCTTCAATAAACAATATTTTACCAGACACATCAATACTCGTTTTTGAGCCTAACATGGTATGTAACATCGTTAAATTACCACCAACAAGTTTTCCAGTTGCAGCTCCTGTTTTATTATATTTTGAACCTCTTAAATCATAGCTTAAAGACTTGCCAAAAACGGCATCTTTAAAGGTTGAAATGGTTTCTTCAATTTCCGATAAATCATCTTGCAAACTAGTGCACATCATCGCATGAATACTCTCTACGCCTTCAATGTGTATTTGGTTATGCAGTGCTGTTATATCTGAATATCCAATAATCCATTTGGGATTTTGTTTAAATTTAGTCCAATTCAATTTATCTAAAATCCTCACGGTTCCGTAGCCCCCTCGGGCGCACCAAATAGCTTTAATTTTTGGATCGTCCAAGGCTTTTTGCAAATCCTCACAGCGATCATTATCCGTTCCAGCAAAATGGTTGGCTTGGTTAAACACATGTTTTCCAACCACAAAATTAAGTCCCCAACTTTTCAACAATTTTGTGGCTTGTTCAATTTCTTGAGTTCTGTTTTTTAAAACCCCAGATGGAGCAACAATAGCAACCGTATCACCGGCTTTCAAGTATGAAGGTTTTCGTAAAGTCATGCCATCAATTTCAGAGTTTGAATTTTGTGCCAAAACGGTTTTTATTCCAAGGAAAAAAAGAACACAATATAAGCTTAATGTAAGTAGGTATTTCGACATTATGTAAATGTACATTTTTTTTCTAAATAGCTGTCAAAATGTGTACTTTTACAGCTTAATTTTAGATTGATGGACAAACCAAAACGATATACCATTACCACTGCTTTACCTTACACCAATGGGCCAATACATATTGGGCATTTAGCAGGGGTTTATGTACCAGCTGATATTTATGCACGCTATTTGCGGTTAACAGGAAATGATGTGGTACTTATTGGTGGTAGTGATGAGCATGGGGTACCAATAACTATAAAAGCAAAAAATGAAGGCGTATCTCCTCAAGATGTAGTTGATAAATACCATGCTATTATTAAAAAATCGTTTGAGGATTTTGGAATTTCTTTTGATAATTATTCGCGTACTTCGGCACCAATTCATCATGAAACTGCCTCAGAATTTTTCCAAACATTAAATGAAAAAGGGGAGTTTATTGAAGAAACTACCGAGCAATTATATGATGAAGAAGCCAACCAGTTTTTAGCTGATAGATTTGTAACAGGAACATGCCCAAAATGCGGTAATGAAGAAGCTTACGGGGACCAATGTGAAAAGTGTGGAAGCAGTTTAAATGCTACCGATTTAATTAACCCTAAATCGGCTTTAACAGGGAATGTGCCTACTCTAAAGGAGACCAAACACTGGTTTTTACCTTTAGATAGATATGAAGATTTTTTAAAAGAATGGATTTTAGAGGGTCATAAAAAAGACTGGAAACCCAATGTTTATGGACAAGTAAAATCGTGGATTGATGATGGGTTACGTCCAAGAGCTGTAACCCGTGATTTAGATTGGGGTATTCCTGTTCCAGCTGAAGGAGGTGAAGGCAAAGTATTGTACGTTTGGTTTGATGCCCCTATTGGGTATATTTCATCTACCAAGGAGTGGGCGCAACGAGAAGGTAAGGATTGGGAACCCTATTGGAAAAGCGATGAGACCAAATTGGTACATTTTATTGGAAAAGATAATATTGTTTTTCATTGCATTATTTTCCCTGCCATGCTAAAAGCAGAAGGCAGTTATATTTTACCAGATAATGTGCCCGCCAATGAGTTTTTAAATTTAGAAGGTAATAAACTTTCAACCTCAAAAAATTGGGCGGTTTGGTTACCCGATTATTTAAAGGAATTTCCAAATCAACAAGATGTATTGCGTTATGCCCTAACAGCTAATGCCCCAGAAACTAAGGATAATGATTTTACTTGGAAAGATTTTCAAGCCAGAAATAATAATGAGTTGGTGGCTATTTTTGGTAACTTCATCAATCGTGTGGTTGTTTTAACCAACAAATATTATAACGGTGTTGTTCCGAAACCTGATTTCTTCACACAGGTAGACGAAGAAACTTTGGCAGCCATAAAAGCCTATCCAGATGTGATAGCAAGTTCTATTGAACGCTACAGATTTAGAGAAGCACAACAGGAACTTATGAATTTAGCGCGTTTGGGAAATAAGTATTTAGCAGATGAAGAACCTTGGAAAGTGATTAAAGTAGATGAAGCACGAACCAAAACCATTATGTATGTAGCCTTACAAATAGCATCAGCTCTAGCGACTTTAAGCGAACCGTTTTTACCGTTTACTTCAGATAAACTAAAAAACATACTTGGTCATTCAACCCTTGACTCAGAATCAACTTGGAACGACATCAATTCAAAACAAGTGTTGCTTCCAGCTGGCCATCAAATAGGAAAAGCTGAATTACTATTCTCCAAAATCGAAGATGAAACGATTCAGTTTCAACTTGATAAATTGGAAGCTAGTAAAAAGGCCAATGAAGTTGCCAATAAAGGGGTAGAACCCCAAAAAGAAACCATTTCTTTTGATGATTTTACGAAATTAGATATTCGAGTAGGAACTATTTTGGAAGCTGAAAAAATACCAAAAGCAAAAAAACTACTCGTTTTAAAAGTAGACACAGGAATTGATGTACGAACCATAGTTTCAGGAATTGCAGAAAGTTTTACACCTGATGAAGTAGTTGGAAAACGTGTCACGGTTTTAGTAAATCTCGCACCAAGAGTTTTAAGAGGTGTTGAAAGTCAAGGTATGATTTTAATGACGGAAACCCCCGAAGGCAAATTGGTTTTTGTGAATCCAGATAATTCACAAGTTGATAATGGATTACAAATAAGTTAATGTTGTTTAATTAACATCTCACTAAATTTATCATAAGTTTAATTGTAATGTTATAAATTAACGAATATTATCTAAAAACATAGAATGTATAGTCTTTAAAGGGAAATTATTTTCATTAACTTTAAATGAAAAATAAAATTCTATTGTTATGAAAATATTTAGTGATTCAATAATTTATATAAATAGGTACTGTATAGTTATTTTATTTATAGGAACTTTTTTTAGTTCAATTTTTGAAACAATAGATGCTCAAGAACAAACTTCAGAAAATATAATTGCTCTTTTTGATAAATACAGTTCTCCTTACCGAGAGGTTGTTTATTGTCATTTGAATAAAAGTACCTACGCCAAGGGAGAAATGATTGGTTTTAGTTGCTACGTTTTTGATAAAAAATTAAAAGTACCATCTCAAATAACAAAAAATCTGTATTGTATTATTACAGATCAAAATGACAAAGTGATAAAAAGTAAATTATTGAGGGTTGATAACGGCTTTACAAATAATGTATTTAATGTAGACGATTTATTTTTATCAGGGAATTATAAATTAAAAGCCTATACGAATTGGATGAAGAATTTTGATGAGCGAAACATTTTTGTAGAATCATTCAAAGTAATAAATCCAGAGCTGGATTCAATTAATAAAAAAGTAGTTTCTGATAGTAGTATTGACGTTCAATTTTTACCAGAAGGGGGTCATTTTGTTGATTTAGTTAAAACTAATGTAGGGGTTGTTGTAAAGAATAGTGAAGGTTTCGGAATACCAAATTTAATTGGCAACGTTTATAATTGTAGTGGTAAATTTATAACAACATTTAGCACAAATTCCCTAGGGATAAGCAAATTTTTATTGTTTCCTAAAATAGGTGAATGCTATACAGTTAGAATAAATTATTTAAATGAGCAATCCGAGTATATTATAAATGAAATTGAAGCCAAAGGGATATCTATACAAGTAAACAAAAACAATTCAAAAGGAAGACTAATATTACAATTTAGAACTAATGAAAGAACATTAAATGATATAAAAGAACAACCATTTAAGTTAACTATTCATAACGGCGCCAAGTTAAAAGGCGTTAATATTTCATTTAATGAAACAAATCTTGTCAAAATCATTGATTATAAGGACTTATTTTCTGGGATAAATATTTTCACTTTGTTTGATTCTAAAAATAGGCCAATATTAGAAAGGATGGTTTTTAACTATTTAGGCATCAAATTTATGAATTCTGGTAAAATTAGTTACACACAAATAAAGGATTCTACTGAAGTTCAAATACCTATTTTAAAAAATTTTGAGTTTTTTGAAAAAAAGTACAATATAAGTATATCAGTATTACCTAAGGAAACAAAATCTTATAAGAGACATCATAATATTACCTCCCACACTTATCTACAGCCTTATGTTAAAGGGTTTATTGAAAATGCTAATTATTATTTTGAGAACATTGATTCTCAAAAAAAGTATGAACTAGATAATTTACTCATTACACAAGGTTGGAGTAGCTATAATTGGAATGATATTTTTAAGTATAATGTTAGAGATAATTTTGCTTTTGAAGACGGGATACTTTTAAAAGCCAATACAAATACCAATTCATTAGATGATTTTGTTTTATATCCTCTAAAGAATAATGATGGAGAAATAATAAAATTAACCAACGGGAAAAGTAGTTTTGTAAAAATGAATTTATATCCTGAAGGAGATGAGAAATTAATTTTAGGAGCTCTAGATAAAAAGGGGAAGTTGAAAAGTCCAAATCTTTATTTGCAATTTTTCCCTTCCATGATACCTGGTTTTAATAAGGAATATGAAGTCATTGGTGGAAGCGATGAAACAATAGTTAGAGTTAATTCATCTCCATTTACTCTAATAGATATTAAAAGAACTCAACAACTTGATGACGTTTTGGTTAAAGCTACTCCGAAATCTAGCAAGTTAAAAAGTTTATTAGATAGTCCTTTTCAAAGAGTTGATGTTTTCAATGATTCCAAACGAGCCATGAATCTAACCTTTGTAAATTATGTAAATAGTTACCTTCTAGATTTTCAGGCTTTCGAACGAGGAGGTTTTATTACTCTATTTAATAGAGTTCCTACATCAATTAATAATTCTTATCTGAGCCCAATTGTTTATTTAGATGATGTTTTAGTAAATTTAGATTTTTTGGCAGGTTTTAATATGAATATTGTTGATTACGTTTCTGTAAATCGACGAGGACTTGGAGAAGGTTTTCTTGGAGCAAATGGAGTGATAAGAATTTATACGAACAAAAATCTATATAATAGTGTTAATAAACAGCCTTTTAAGAATTTTGAATTTCCCCTAACTTTTTCTGTGGCTAAGAAGTTTTACGTACCAAAATATGAGGCTTATAATGATTCTTTTTTTAAAGAATATGGTGTTATAGATTGGATTCCTAATTGTAAAATTGATGACAATGGAAATTTAAGTTTCACCATATATAACCCTGCTAACAACAGCATAAAACTGTTTATCGAGGGTATTAATGAAAAAGGGGAATTCATTTCAGAGGTTAAAACATTAACGACATCTAATTAGAATGAAGATGATTTTCCTGATATATAGTACCTTTTTTTATGAAACAGTATTAAAAGTCACTGAGGAAATTTTTAACTTTACAAAAAACTAATATTATGTTATCAAAAATCATACAAGACGCATTAAATAATCAAATTCGAATAGAAGCAGAATCTTCTCAAATTTATTTAGCTATGGCATGTTGGGCAGAAGTTAAAGGCTTAGAAGGTGTTGCCAATTTTATGTATGCGCAAAGCGATGAAGAACGTGAACACATGTTAAAACTAGTAAAGTTTGTTAACGAACGTGGAGGACATGCCAAAATATCAGAATTAAAGGCGCCAAATGTTACTTTTAAATCATTTAAGGAAATGTTTGAAAAACTTTTTGAACACGAGGTTTATGTTTCTCAAAGCATTAACGAATTGGTACACATAAGCCTTCAAGAAAAAGATTATGCTACCCATAACTTTTTACAGTGGTATGTAGCAGAACAAATTGAAGAAGAAGCTGTTGCACGAACCATTTTGGATAAAATTAATATGATAGGGGATGATAAAGGTGGCTTGTATTTATTTGATAGAGACATCCAGACTTTAACTGTAACTACAGCCGCTGCCAACACACCGGAGTAATTTTAACAATTAATCTTATTTAGATTTAATAAAAATAACTTATTTTTGTTTACAGATTTGATTTTATAAATATCTATTGTGGGCAAAAAAAAGAAGCAAAAGAAAACTATCAAAAAGTTACGACGCTTAGGTATTGAAGTTCCTGAGAAAGTAAAAAACAATTGCTGTAAAAAATTTAAAAAGTGTGAAAGTAAACGCTGCAAAAAGTGCCCTTGTTTCGATTTAATTAAAATAGTGGCGTAGCTTTACATGGTTAACCGTGTTGAATGCATTAATTCTAATTTCCAGAGACTATCTTTTTTTATGGCTACAATACTTTCCAACCATTGCAGTTTCCGTTCTACAGTATCCTTTTTCATCGTGGCATAATTATGGTACGCCATCCAAATCCGGTTTCCTTCTTTTTTTGCTTTAAAAAAATTAAATCGATTGATACGTTTTACACCTTGGTCTCTTTTTTTTGCTTGCTCACACCAATTGGCAATGGTATCGTTTGTCCAAACTTCTCCATGTTCTAGAAGAATAAAGTGATCAGTATGATATTTGCTAATTAATTCTGTTTTTTTGGCACTCCAAATATCATCAAAAACATCTTGAATAACTTGCTCGACAGCTTTAAAATCTTCTCTAGGGTCGCTAGCAGTTTCTCTTTGTTTTTCACAACTAGTTAGAATTAATATAAAAACAGAAAGTGTTTTTAAAAGGTATTTCATGGAATTGTTATTTTTCAGATTTAAATCATGTGTAAATCTTATTTTTGTTAAATAATTTTAAGGTAAATGTCGCTACTACTAAAATACATAATTTCCAAAACAAAATTACCAGAGCTATCGGTTAAAAACACTATTCAGTTATTAGAAGAAGATTGCACCATTCCCTTTATTTCAAGATATAGAAAAGAACGTACAGGCAATCTAGACGAAGTCCAAATAGGAGAAATAGTAAAGTTTAAAGAACAATTTGATGTTTTAGAAAAACGAAAAAATGCTATTTTAAAAGCGTTACAAGAACAAGAAGTTTTAACACCAGATTTAAAAGAAAAAATAGAATCGAGTCAAGAGCTAACCACCCTTGAAGATTTATATTTACCCTACAAAAAAAGTAAAAAAACGAAAGCAGAAACCGCACGTAAAAATGGCTTAGAGCCACTGGCTAAAATTATAATGAGTCAGAACGCTCATGATATTGAATCGGTTGCTTTTAAATATGTAAAAGCTAATGTTTGTTCGGCTAAAGATGCTTTAGAAGGAGCTCGACACATTATTGCTGAATGGATTAATGAACGCACGGATATTCGTAACAATATTCGTAACCAATTGGACCGTTTTGCGATTCTTTCCACGAAAGTGATAAAACCAAAAGCCGATGAAGAAAGCGCGCAAAAGTTTAGAGATTATTTTGATTGGGAAGAATCCTTAATTAGAATTCCATCACACCGGTTTTTAGCGATTTTAAGAGCCGAAAAAGAAGGATTCATAAGGTTGAAAATTGAAATTGATAACGATAGTGCTATAAATATTATTAAAAAACGCATTATTAAAAGTAATAACTCTTGCGCTGAACAAATTGAAATAGCCATTAAAGATGCTTACAAACGATTATTATTACCATCGTTAAGCAATGAAGCGTTACAAATAGCAAAAGATAAAGCCGATGACTCAGCCATAAGTGTATTTGCAAAAAACCTAAAACAACTCTTATTAAGTTCGCCTTTAGGAGAAAAACGTGTTTTGGCCATAGATCCTGGGTTTAGATCAGGTTGTAAATTGGTGTGTTTAGATGCCCAAGGACAATTAAAATATAACGAAACCATTTATCCCCATCCTCCAAAAAGTGATAGTATTGGCGCCATGAAAAAAATAAGTTCGCTTTGTGAGGCTCATAAAATTGAAGCGATAGCCATAGGAAACGGAACGGCATCAAGAGAAACCGAGGCTTTAGTTAGAAAGGTTCATTTTAAAAACGATATTCAAGTTTTTGTAGTAAGTGAAGCGGGAGCAAGTATTTATTCAGCGTCAAAAATAGCTCGGGAAGAATTTCCAAATTATGATGTTACCGTTCGTGGATCGGTGTCTATTGGAAGACGCTTGCAGGATCCACTAGCTGAGTTAGTTAAAATTGATGCAAAATCTATAGGTGTTGGGCAATACCAGCATGATGTTGACCAGACCAAACTACAAAAGCAATTAGATATAGTGGTTGAAAATTGTGTAAATGCAGTTGGTGTAAATATCAATACAGCAAGTAAAAGTTTGTTAAGTTATGTTTCTGGGATAGGACCAAAATTAGCAGAAAACATTTTTAATTATAGAAGTGAAAAGGGGGCATTCAAATCTAGAGATGATATTAAAAAAGTTCCACGTTTGGGTGAAAAAGCATTCGAACAAGGGGCTGCATTTTTAAGAATTAAAGATTCTAAAAATCCTTTAGACGATTCTGCAGTGCATCCTGAAAGCTATCCAATAGTTAAAAAAATGGCTAAAGATATAGGAAAATCAATCGAAAGTGTAATTGGAAATAAAGAGGTACTTCAAAAGATAGATTTAAATAAATATTGTACAGAATCAGTTGGTTTGCTTACGCTTCAAGATATCATAAAAGAACTTGAAAAACCGGGCTTAGATATCAGAGAGCGAGCTAAAGTATTTACTTTCAATCAAAATGTTAAAACTATTAATGATTTACAAGAGGGACAGTTACTACCGGGAATTGTCAACAACATTACCAATTTTGGTGCTTTTGTAGATGTGGGTATTAAAGAAAGCGGATTGATTCATGTTTCGAATTTATCAGATTCCTATGTGAAAGACGTAAACGATCATGTGAGCTTGCATCAACAAATTGTAGTGAAAGTAATAGAGGTAGATATTCCCAGAAAGCGTATTCAATTAAAGTTGCATAAATAAACTATTAATACAGAAATTAACGGATCCCTTTTTAAGCGGCAAGGATCGAAATGAACCACCAGCCCAAACTTAACATCCTTATGAATAACCTAATAAATAATTCTAAAAGTTATTATGGTTAACATGTTTAGATTCAAACATTTTAAATTTTTTATGTCAGGGTTATCACCTTCATGAACAATACCAATGAATCTAAGGATGTAATTTTAATTATTTAAGTCAATTTATTTAAATCTTTAGCAAAGAATCATCTTTACTACATGATAAATCCGTATATTATAATATCTAGTTAATTTAAATAAACAATATATGAAACGAATACTCTTAATTATAGTTACCATTGGCATGATATCTTGTGGAACTTCAAAAACGGTAAGAACATCAAAAAAAGTTATTAAAGGTGATTGGACCTTAAGTTCTATAACCTACAACCAAGCAGGAACCTACAATACTGTTTTATTGAATGATGCCTCAAAAGCTTGTTTTGAAGGCAGCATCTGGAAATTTGTTCCGAATAACAATACAGGAATTTACACCATTAATGATTCCAGTTGTTCCTCAGGAGAACGTTATTTTGTGTTCACTATTCAAGAAGTTGATGCCACAACAGGACTCTATGATTTCTTATTAAAACCAACAAACGAAAAATATAAATCAGATACCAATCAAGGGTTCCGACTAAAACTATCATCACTCTCCGAAACACAAATGCAATGGCAACAATCGGTCAATGTATCTGGAAGTCCACTTACAATAAACATGAATTTCACTAAATAATATTATACATGAAAACAATTATAAAAAAATCAGGAATTTTACTATTCGCATTAATTACTCTAATAAGCTTTACAAATTGTAAAGCGGTTCAAAACGCTAACAACAAACAAAAAGGGGCTGTAATAGGAGCCACAGGTGGCGCTATTTTAGGAGCTATTATTGGAAACAATGTTGGTAAAGGAGGCAATGGCGAATTAGGTGCCGTTATTGGGGGCGTAGTAGGTGGTACGGCTGGCGTACTTATTGGAAACAAAATGGATAAACAAGCTCAAAAGATTGAAGAAGAAATTCCAGGAGCACAGGTAGAACGTGTAGATAACGGTATTGTAGTGACTTTTGATGAAAGTAGCGGTGTGTATTTCGATACCAATAAATATAATATAAATAGTGCGTCACAAAATACTTTAAATAAGCTAATCGGGGTTTTCAAAGAATATCCAGACACCAATATTTTAGTTGTTGGACATACCGATAGTCAAGGCTCAGAAGAATACAACATGACTCTATCAAAAAATAGAGCCTATGCGGTAACCAATTACTTATCACAAAACGGCATATTTAGCGGTAGGCTTACCACCAATTGGTTTGGTGAAACACAACCTATGCATGACAATTCAACGGCTCAGGGGCGCGCAAAAAACAGACGCGTTAATGTGGCTATATTACCAAACGATAAAATGATTGAAGAAGCAAAAAAACAGGCAGGGCAATAAAGTCTGTTTTATGATGATAACGTAAAAAAGGCTGTTCTTTATAGGAACAGCCTTTTTTAATATTACAAATAAGCGGTTATTATCTATTCATATTCTTTATCTCCTGCATAAAAGTATCTAAATCAACACCATTATTAACAAGAGTTAATGCTTTATCAATAATGTATTTTACGTTTACAGCATGAAAACCTAGTCCAACTGCAATTTTCTTTAAAAGTAACATTTCGGGGTCACCAGTAATAGTATCAACATGAATCATTCGAACCAAATCGTACAAACGTTCCAAACGCTGGTCGTATGATATCGGGGGATTTATTGGATGCGATTGATAGTCTTTCAAAATCAATTTATAATCCGTTTCACTTATATCCAAGTTTCTGGCTAGTCTATCTAAAAACTGTTTTTCTTCATCAGTAATGATGCCATCGGCCATAGCCACTCTAACAATGGCTGCAAAATGGTCTTCATTACGCTTTTTAAATCCACTATCAAATAAATCTGAAAACGACATATATTCTTGTTTTAATAAGTGCTGCAAACGTACATATTTTTTTTAATAAACTAAACCGAAAAATTAATTTTTTGGGCATTTGCGTGCTTGAGCGTGTTCACCTTTTTGATTTCAATCTTTCGCAAAAAGAATAAAGATTTTCACTTCAGTCCTTCATGCAAAATAAAAAAGAGACATCAGCAAATTAGCAATAATTCAACATGTAAATAATAATTCTAAACCTTATCTTTGCACTCTCAAAAATCAATAATTAGGTGAGTAAAACCCTAAACTCTCAAACCTATTTACAGACTTTGCAAACGCAAAATCTGCAATTGGCTATTGGTAAAACCCAAAGTAGAACACATCTAAAAGGGCTTGTAGGATCATCGTTTTCCTTTGTTATTTCGAGCATTTTTAAAGAAAGCGAAAAACCCTTTTTAATTGTTTTTAATGATAAAGAAGAAGCTGCTTTTTATTTGAATGATTTAGAACAATTATGTGGCGATAAAGATGTATTGTTTTATCCAGGCAGTTATCGTAGGCCTTACGAAATCGAAGAAACCGATAACGCCAATGTTTTACTCCGTGCCGAGGTTTTAAACCGCATCAATTCGCAAAAAAAACCAGCGATTATAATTACTTATCCCGATGCACTTTTTGAGCAAGTGGTTACAAGAAAAGAATTAGAGCGTAACACATTAAAAGTTTCGGTCAATGATAATTTATCAATCGATTTTGTCAACGAAGTACTATTTGAATACCAATTTAAGCGTGTAGATTTTGTTACCGAACCCGGAGAATTTTCTGTTCGTGGTGGGATATTAGATGTCTTTTCTTTTTCCAATGATGAACCCTACCGAATAGAGTTTTTTGGTGATGAAATAGAAAGTATTAGAACTTTTGATGTAGAAACCCAATTATCCATTGAGCAGTTAAAAAAAATTAATATCATCCCCAATGTTGCCAATAAATTATTGCAAGAAAGCAGACAAAGTTTTTTAAAATATATCGCTCAAAAAACGGTGGTTTGTATTAAAAACCCTGATTTGCTTTTTTCAAGAATTGACGATTTTTATTTTAAAGCCACAGAGGCTTTTAAAACATTGTCATCAGATATTAAACACGCAAAACCCGAGGAATTATTTTGTGATTCTTCATTATTAAAAAAACAGCTTCTCGATTTTTCAATTATTGAGTTTGGACCCATAACACTATTTAATAATTCATCTCAAAACATTGTTACTTTTAACACTACTCCCCAACCATCATTTAATAAACAATTCAACCTATTAATTGAAGATTTAAATGCTAATTATGAAAAGGGTTATACAAATTACATTACCTGCGTAAGCGAGCAACAAGCAAAACGATTTCATGATATTTTTGACGATTCACATCTGGAAGTAAAACCATACAACACGGTTATTTTGTCATTGCACCAGGGGTTTATAGATCATGATAACAAAATAATCTGCTATACTGATCATCAAATTTTTGAACGCTATCATAAATTCCATCTTAAAAACGGGTATGCTAAAAAACAAGCACTTACATTAAAAGAGCTTACCAATCTTTCAATAGGCGATTATGTAACACATATCGACCATGGTATTGGGCGTTTTGGAGGGCTTCAAAAAATTGATGTAGAAGGCAAAAAGCAAGAGGCTATAAAACTGGTTTATGGCGAGCGCGATGTGTTGTATTTAAGTATTCATTCGTTACATAAAATCACTAAGTTTAATGGTAAAGACGGGAAGCCGCCTAAAATTTATAAATTGGGCAGCAATGCTTGGAAAACCTTAAAAGAAAAAACAAAATCTAGGGTTAAACATGTTGCGTTCAATTTAATTAAACTATACGCAAAACGAAAAACAGAAAAGGGTTTCCAATACAACCCCGATAGTTACATGCAACATGAGTTGGAAGCCTCTTTCATTTATGAAGATACTCCAGATCAAAGTACAGCAACCGCAGATATTAAAGCCGATATGGAAAGCGAACGCCCAATGGATAGATTGGTATGTGGCGATGTTGGTTTTGGTAAAACCGAAGTCGCTATTCGAGCGGCATTCAAAGCAGTCGATAATGGAAAACAAGTTGCTGTTTTGGTCCCCACAACTATTTTGGCCTACCAGCATTCCAGAACATTTTCAGAACGCTTAAAGGAATTCCCTGTAAAGGTGGACTATTTAAACCGATTTAGAACTGCCAAAGAAAAACGAGAAACGCTGGAAGGTTTAGAAAACGGAAGCGTAGATATTATTATCGGAACACATCAACTCGTTAATAAAAATGTCAAGTTTAAAGATTTGGGACTTTTAATTGTAGATGAAGAGCAAAAATTTGGGGTTGCTGTAAAAGAAAAATTAAAAACTCTAAAAGAAAATGTGGATGTGTTAACCTTAACCGCCACGCCTATACCTCGTACACTGCAATTTAGTTTAATGGCCGCACGCGATTTATCTGTTATTACTACACCACCACCAAATCGATACCCTATTGAAAGCCATGTGATTCGTTTCAATGAAGAAACCATTCGTGATGCAGTGAGTTACGAAATTGAACGCGGTGGACAAATATTTTTCATACACAATCGTATTGAAAACATCAAAGAAGTGGCTGGTATGCTACAACGTTTGGTACCCGATGCTAAAATAGGTATTGGTCATGGACAAATGGAGGGTAAAAAACTAGAGCAACTCATGTTGGCTTTTATGGATGGCGCTTTTGATGTATTGGTAAGCACCACGATTGTAGAAAGTGGCCTGGATGTACCCAATGCCAACACCATTTTTATCAATAACGCCAATAATTTTGGGTTGAGCGATTTGCATCAAATGCGGGGTCGTGTTGGGCGAAGCAATAAAAAAGCGTTCTGTTACTTCATTACACCAGAATATTCAGCGATGACCGAAGATGCTAGAAAGCGTATCACGGCATTAGAGCAATTTACAGAATTAGGAAGTGGTTTCAACATTGCCATGAAAGATTTGGAAATTCGTGGCGCAGGAGATTTGTTGGGTGGCGAGCAAAGTGGTTTTATTAATGAAATTGGTTTTGATACCTATCAGAAAATATTAAATGAAGCTATTGAAGAGCTCAAAGAAAACGAATTTAAGGATTTGTATAATGAAGATGAAACCAAAAAAGTATACGTAAAAGACGTGACAATTGACACCGATTTTGAGCTCTTATTCCCAGATAATTACATTAATAATATTACAGAGCGCCTAAACTTATATACTGAACTAAATAATTTAAAAACAGAGGCAGAATTGCATACCTTTGAAACAGAATTAGTTGACCGTTTTGGTGAGTTACCAAAAGAAGTTATCGATTTGCTTAACAGTGTTAAAATAAAATGGTTAGCAACCAAAATTGGTTTTGAGAAAATAGTTATGAAACAAGGTAAATTAATTGGCTATTTTATTAACGATCAACAAAGTAATTTTTATCAAAGTACAAACTTTTCGAAAGTATTACAATTTGTTCAAACACATCCAAATAACTGTAAAATAAAGGAAAAACAAACCAGAAATGGACTCAGGTTGATGCTAACTTTCGAAAACATAAAATCTGTAAAGCAAGCATTAAATAATTTACGACCTATTATGGCGTAATTATTGTTCTAAAAAAATGAATTTATATTAATGAAACGCATCTTTTTTCTATCACTTTTATTACCCTGCATTCTTGTTGCGCAACATACCATTAAAGGGGTTTTCTCTCCACCGGAAAGCTATAATGTGGCTTTGTTATATAAAGTGACTCCAACGGTTTCAAAATACATCTCTAGTTTCGAAGTAAAAAAGGATGGTAAATTTCAATTTAAGTTGGATTCTACAGCTAAAAAAGGTGTTTATCGATTGGTATATGCCATTCCACAAGAAGATTATAATTTTGACATTATTTATAACGGAAAAGAAGATATTGAACTCACTTTCAATTCCGAAACAGGAGTGAATTTCATTAAATCCTTAGAGAACAAATTATTATCATCATATACCAATAGCATGTCTATGGTAACCCAAAGTATAGGTAATTATTACAGTCAAAAAAGCAAGGATACTATGGCGTTAAAAGCTATTTTTAAAACCCAGAGGGAAACCCAAGCTAATTTTGAAAAAGCAGCTAAAGAAACCATAGCGCTTCAATTTATTAAAGCAAACAAACCCTATATTCCCAAAAAGGCTGAAGATGTGAAAACGTATTCGAATAATTTAAGAAAACACTATTTTGATTATGTCGATTTTAATAATGAAACCCTTCAAAGTTCTAGTTTTTTAGAGGAAAAAATAGTGAGTTATGTGTTTGGAATGTCTGATGATTCCAAGGATTATATCACAAATTACAAAAAAAACATAGATGTAATTTATACTAAAATTAAGGAAACACCACTAAAAATAAAACGTATTATTTTACTCGATTTATGGCAGCAAATGGTGGATTTGAACATAGAGCCTGTTGCCAATTACATTGCAGAAAGCTATTTGATGGATATCGCTGTAACGTTGAATGATCAAGAACTTTTACATGCTTTGATTGTTTATAAAGACACCTCTTTAGGCAGTGAAGCCCCTGATTTTTCTTTTGAAATTAAAAAAGATAAAACTACCATCACCAAAAAATTAAGTGAATTAACCCTTGCTGAAAATTATATAGTCTTGTTTTGGAGCAGTACATGCTCGCATTGTTTGGATGAGGTTCCACAGTTGAGAACTTATGTAAACGCTCAGGAAAAAGGCTTTTTAAAAGTAGTTGCCGTAGGTTTGGAAGATGAACCAAAAAGATGGCAAAGCGTTATTAAAAATTTCCCCGAATTTATCCATGTTTATGGTAAAGGGAAATGGGATAACGAGATAGGAAATGATTATGGAGTAAAGGCTACTCCAGCCTATTTTGTGCTTAACAAGCAAAAAGAAATTATTGCAAAACCTGAGAACTTTGAGGCTTTAAAAGCTTTTTTCGAAGATGACGAATGACTAAAGTATCAAAAATGATAAAAAGCATTTTCCAAATGCTCAATTTTATAGTTTTTTCCTTCTTTAACAATAGCGATAATATCAAAACGTACTTCCACATCTAGAGCGTTAACAGTAACATATTCATCAACTGCCTTCACCAATCGCTGTATTTGTTTAGGTTTAACAAAATCTTGTGGATTTCCAAAATCGGTATTTGATCTTGTTTTTACTTCAATAATAGCGAGTATGTCTTTTTTTTGAGCAATAATATCAACTTCGGCTTTATCAAAACGGTAATTGCGTTCTAAAATATCATACCCGTTTTTTAATAGAAAATCAACTGCAAGTTGTTCCCCTTTTTTACCTAGTTCGTTGTGTTTTGCCATTTCATTAATTTACCCCCTAAACAAAAAGAAATCATCTTTCATGTGTTCAATTTGGGTGTCCTCATTCGTAATTATATAGTCAATTGCTTGGGAGGTGAATTCATTGCCTTTTTCAGTTAGAGAAACTATTTTGTTGGCGATTGAAATCATATTATTCTTCAAAGCTAAATCCAATATCGTTTTTGAACGTACCTTTTGCCAATTAATATGCTCGTTTAGGTGGTTTACATGTCGCTCTCTTTCTTCATTATGGTTTTTCAAATGAAGTAAAAATGTGATAAGCAAAACTTCTGTGCGCTGCTGTTTTTCTCTGTACAAAACGGCTATAATTCCTTTGTTTGGTGCCAATAAATAAACGGCTAAAAATAGTAATCCCAAAATGGTTGTAATCGATCCTGCAATGGAAGCATCCAACCAATGCGCCAACCAATACCCAGAAATGGCACTAAAAACACCGAAACAAATAGAATAAACAAGCATACGTTTTAGGTTGGTAGTTAGTAAATATGCTGTGGCAGCAGGAGCAATCATCAATGCGACAACTAGAATGGCTCCCACGGCGTCGAATGCACCAACGGTAGTAACTGAAGAAACTGTCATTAATCCATAATGTATTATGGCTGGTGAAAACCCTAGAGATGCGGCTAAACCGGCATCAAAAGTACTTACTTTGAGTTCTTTGAAAAACGCCATCAATAAGGCAGTGGTAATTGCTAAAATACTTCCAATAATCCATAATGATTTTGGACCCATATCTACGCCAGAAATCATCAGTCTATCGAAAGGGGCAAAAGCTAATTCACCTAGTAAAACGGCATCCACATCTAAATGCACATCATTTGCATTTTTAGCAATTAAAATAACACCTATGCTGAACAAAATTGGAAAAACAAGCCCAATGGCAGTATCTTCTTTTACTAAGCCAGTTTTTTGGATATACTCAACTAGAACCACCGTAATAATACCTGTTAAAGCTGCCAATAAAATCAATAATGGAGAATTTAAATCCTGTGTTATAAAAAAACCAATAACTATACCAGGTAATATGGAATGACTAATAGCATCACTTATCATGGCCATTTTTCGTAACACTAAAAAGGTTCCTGGAATAGCACAAGCAATGGCTACTATACTTGCAATAAGTTGTATTTCAATTTGTGCATTACTCATTGTTTTTATCTTGTTGATTATATAAATTGGATGCTGTTTTAAACCCTTGTTCGGTCAAACTCCAGAAGTCGCCAGTAATAGTTACATAATTTTTATCCACTAATTTTTGAAGTGTGTGTTTTGTGTATCCTTGAAAGTTGTTCAAAATTTTAATGGCATGAGGATGCGAAATATTATCATGAGTTTCCGCAATGTGAAACATGAAGGCTAAAGTTTTATGTAGTTTTAAATCTCTGCGGTTTTTAATGAATCGAATCTGTTTAAAAAGTAAACCGCGTCGAGGGGAAAAAAGGAAAGAAATTAAAACAAAAACCCCTGCCACAATCACGATTACGGGACCAGTTGACAGGTTATTTTGACTAGCGCTAATAGCAGTACCAAACACCCCCGAAAAAGCTCCAAAAATAGCCGCTAAAAACACCATAACACTTAAACTATTTGTCCATTGTCTTGCTGCCGCTGCAGGCGCTAGTAACATGGCACTCATTAACACAACACCAACAGTTTGCAAGCCTAAAACTATGGCTAAAACAATAAAGGACGTAATGAGTATATCAATAATTTTGGTGTTAAATCCAAGTGTTTTAGTATAATCTGCATCGAAAAGAAGCATTTTGAATTCTTTCCAAAAGAGTAATAATATAAAAAAGCAAATAACGGTTACAAAAGACATTAACCAAACATCGCTTTCAACTAAAGTAGCCGCTTGTCCAAATAAATATTTATCTAAACCTGCCTGATTAGCATTGGGTTGCTTTTGAATTAAAGTGAGTAATAATATTCCGAAACCAAAAAACAATGACAGTATTAATCCTAATGCTGTATCCGATTTTAAATGTGTCTTTTTAATGATCCCACGAATCCAAAATGTACCCGTGAGTCCACTTACTAAAGCCCCTAAAAGCAATACATTACTATCTTTAGCCCCAGTGATTAAAAAGGCAAGTGCAATGCCTGGTAAGGCAGCATGCGAAATAGCATCTCCTAAAAGACTTTGTTTTCGCAATACTGCAAAACTACCTAACATACCAGTAACAGCCCCTAAAATTGCGGTTCCAAGAGTGATAGTTCTCAGGGTATAGTCAGAGAAAATTAAAGAAAAATATTCGCTAATTGTCATTATTCTTGAATACTTACTTTATAATTAATACCGTAGGTTTTTGTTAAATTATCATCATTAAAAATATCTTTAACAGGTCCTGTAGCAATTTTTTTAACATTTAAGAAGGTTACCCAATCAAAATATTCAGGAACCGTTTGCAAGTCATGATGCACAACAACCACGGTTTTACCCGCTTTACGGAGTTCTTTTAAAATGTTTATTATGGCTATTTCAGTAGTGGCGTCTACACCCTGAAAAGGTTCGTCCATAAAATAGATGGAGGCATCTTGTACCAATGCTCTGGCTAAAAAGATTCGCTGTTGTTGTCCGCCTGATAATTGACTTATCTGTCGACTTTTAAAAGGTAACATCCCAACTTTTTCTAGAGCTTCAAGTGCTGCTTTTTTTTCTTTTTGTCCAGGGCGTTTTATCCAACCTAAACGACCATAAGTTCCCATCATTACAACATCTAGCGCAGTAGTTGGAAAATCCCAATCAACACTGCCTTTTTGAGGAACGTATGCCACAAGTGAACGTTGCTTAGTATAAGGTTTACCATAAACACTAATACTACCTGCTATAGGTTTTAAAATCCCTAAAATAGACTTAATAAGTGTAGATTTTCCGGCTCCATTTGGACCAACAATAGCCATAAGTACACCTTCTGGGATTTCCAAATCGATATCCCACAATACGGGTTTGTAGTTGTATGCCACGGTTAAATCATCTACTTGTACTGCTATTTTTTGTTTCATTATTTTAATGCATTTACTATGGTATTTACATTGTATTCAAACATCCCAATGTAGGTTCCTTCAATAGTCCCCGCATTTCCAAGCGCATCGGAATATAAGGTGCCACCAATTACTACATCGTGATTTTTAGATTTTACCGCAGCTTGCAGTGCTTCAATGGTACGTTTTGGAACGGAACTTTCTACAAAAATTGCTTTCAATTTTTTCTCTATTATAAAAGCCGCTAATTTTTGAACATCCTGTACACCAGCCTCAGTAGCGGTTGAAAGCCCTTGTAAACCAACTACCTCAAAACCGAAAGCTTTTCCAAAATAGTTAAAGGCGTCATGTGCTGTAACTAAAATGCGTTTTTCTTGAGGCAGCGTTTCTATAATGTTCTTCATGTTAACTTTCAAGGCCTCTAACTTTTTAATATAATTAGCACCATTGGTTTCAAAAGCTGCTTTTTGGTCTGGTATAGCCTCTGAAAGTTTATCAATTACAAATTGGGTTGCTTGTATCCAATAATTAACATCAAACCAAATATGGGGATCGTAATTTGAGGCAAAATAGTCTGACCCAATAAGTGTGGATTTATCAATAGCATCAGATATAGCAATGGTTTTTTTGTTTTTCATTTTTTCAAAAACTTCAACCAGTTTACCTTCTAGGTGCAAACCATTATAAAAAATAATATCCGCGTTGGATAATTTGGTTACGTCTCCTTCACTGGCTTTGTATAAATGCGGATCGACACCACTACCCATTAAGCCTTGTAAGTTAATGTGTTCTCCTCCTATATTTTGAACCAAATCGGTAATCATGGTAGTAGTTGTGACTACATTAAGTTTGCCGTTTGTCTTTTTCTCCTCTTTACAGCCAACGCAAATAATAGTAATGAATATGATAAGTATTTTTTTCATGCTTTTCAATTATTTCAATTTTTTTGTAGTTTTTACACGATAACTCAATCCAAGACCAATCAAAATATCTTGTCCTTCAGTAAGGCTTGTCCCGAAATACGTGTCAAATTGTAAATCGTTCGAGGCTAAATAAGTAAAACCAGCATCCCAATAATGGTTTGCAGAGCTATCTTCAGGTAAATCACCATATAACTCAGCATACATTCCAAATTTATCGGTAATACTATAGCCATAAGCAAGCGTATATATGGCTGCAGCTTCGGGGGAATCATTACCCCATTCGGCTCCAATATTATACCCTAAACTAGATTTTTCACTGAGTGTATGAGATAGTGATAATCTAAAATCAATGCCAGTAAATTCGGGTCTATAATCAGTTGATGCACTAAAAATGGGGAATACATGCCCGATTAATGCTATTTCAGGCATGGCTCTATTTTCTTTAGCTATGTCAATTTTCATTCCTAATAGTAAAGGTGACAATCCGCTAGTTACATTATCAAGTTTATTGTTGTTTATTTTGGTTACTCCTTCTACAAAATCCCAACCTAATCGTAGTTCTAAATTATCTAAAATTCCGTAACGAACCAACATGGTATTAAAAGTGTAGCTCTCCGTTTTTATATTTCCAACTTCGTACGATTCGAACAATCCGCCTGTTTCGAACTGTAAAATGCCTTTTCCAACCGTTGATGAGGCTTCGGTGGCATCGGGTCGATCGGTAATTAAAGGTAGAGAATGTCTGTCAACCTCTTGAGAAAAAGTTAAAAATGATATTGCTAAACTCAGCATGAAAAGGATGTATCTAAATGCTTTCATTGACATATATTATTGAAGAAAAATCTTCGTTAAGTAAAATGGTATTGTTGTTTATTAAAATTTGAGTCATTTTATTTTTGTTGAATTGCTTCGAAACCAGTAAGGTGTTACCATATTTCAACCCGTGTTGCGCACAAAAATCGAAAAACTCCTTATCGTCGCTCATTAATCGAGAAATAATATATTTTTTTCCTTCAGAAGTTTGAGAAAGTGCTACAGAAGTATCCGTGGTTGTTATTTCGCCATCGGCATTTGGAATAGGATCCCCATGAGGGTCAAACTTTGGGTTTCCAAGATATTCACTAATTTTTTCTGCCAATAAATCTGAAGTTTGGTGCTCTAATAATTCTGCTTCGCGATGTATATCGTGTAGAGACATATCAAATAGTTTAAAAAGCAAACTCTCCCATAAGCGATGCTTTCTTACCACATTTAAGGCCATTTTATTGCCTTTATCAGTAAGTTTTAAAGCTTGGTATTTTTCGTAATGAAGCAAATCTTTTGAGGCCAATTTTTGAGCCATGTCAGTGGCCGCTGCATTTGAAATTCCCAGCTCTTTAGCAATATTTCCTGGCTTAGTGTCATTATTATCCCGTTTTCCGTTTTTGTAAATAGCTTTTACAAAATTTTCTATGGCTATAGACATTTTTTAATTGCTTTAAAATATTTTTAAGTAAGCTTAAATTTTTTCAAAAGTAACTAAAAAAAATAAGTTACAATTAAAATCTGTAACTTATTTATATAGTTAAGAGGTTGAGATTAATTAGTGACACCCACAATCGCTATTTCCACAATTTTTTTTTGAAGCCGATTTTTTCCAAATAAATTTTCTAACCAAAAAGATTACGGCAAAAGCCATGGCTACAAAAACTAATATATTTTGGATGAAGGTGTTCATAATTCTTTAGTCAATTCTAATTTGATTTCATTTCAATAATTGAAAGGCAATCAAAGCTACAATATAAGCAAAAGAAGACATTATTACTAATTGAAGTATGGGCCATTTCCAGCTATTGGTTTCTTTTTTCACTACAGCTAAAGTGCTCATGCATTGCATGGCAAAGGCATAAAACAGCAAAAGCGAAATGCCTGAAGCAAATGTAAATAATGGACCCCCTAAGATGGGGTTTACCTCTCCTGCCATTCTATTTTTTATGGTTTCTTCTTCATCGCTTCCTACACTATAAATAGTAGCTAGAGTTCCCACAAATACTTCTCTAGCGGCAAAAGAACTTACTATAGCTATGCCAATTTTCCAGTCGTAACCCAAGGGCCTAATAGACGGTTCTATGGCGCGTCCCGTGACCCCAATAAAGGAGTGTTCCAACTTGTGAGATGCTATTTTTTGTTGCAATTCTTCTTCAGTTAAATTATTTGAAGCATATTCGATTTTCACTATTTTTTCAGCATTATTAAACTGTTCACCTGGGCCATAAGAGGCTAAAAACCATAACACAATGGATATCGCCAAAATAATTTTTCCTGCGCCAAATACAAACGACTTAGTTTTTTCAATAACCGTTAAAGCTACATTTTTAAAAAGAGGCAGTTTGTAATTAGGCATTTCAATAACAAAAAAAGTTTTGCTTCTAATTTTTAATATTTTATTTAAAATATATGCTGAAACAATAGCGGCTCCAAACCCAATAAGATATAATAGCATTAATGTTAATGCTTGGTAACCTAAACCAAAAATGCGTCCTTCAGGAATCACCAAGGCAATAATAATCAAATACACCGGCAATCTGGCAGAACAGGTTGTAAAAGGGGTTACTAAAATGGTTATCAAACGTTCTTTCCAGCTTTCAATATTTCGGGTAGCCATGATGGCTGGAATCGCACACGCTGTTCCAGATATTAATGGCACTACACTCTTTCCGCTTAAACCAAAACGACGCATAATCCTGTCCATTAAGAACACGACTCGACTCATATAGCCACTTTCTTCCAAAACAGAAATAAATAAAAACAAAAAGGCTATTTGTGGAATAAAAATAACAATACCTCCAAGACCAGGAATTATGCCTTCTGCCAATAAATTGGTAAATGCGCCAGCTGGTAATTGGTTTTTAGTCCACTCGCTTAAAAAGGCAAATGCACTATCAATAAAATCCATAGGCACGCTAGACCAATCGTAAATAGCTTGAAAAATAGTAAGTAAAATAATGAAGAAAATTAAGTAGCCCCAGACTTTGTGGGTTAGAATCCTATCGAGTTTGGTGCGTAAATCCTTTGCTTGCGATGCATCAATGCTTTGACCCACTTTAAGCACATTATTTATAAATTGATACCGCTTTATGGTTTCTTTTTGTTGTAAACGTTTTAAATCGCTTTTGCTTTTAGTTTTAAAATTGGCTACTGCATTAATTTCATTTCTATCGGTTTTTCCAAAGTTGACATCCTGGGTAATAACTAACCACAATTTGTAAAGCAGTTGGTTAGGGAACGCTTTCTGTAAATTATCAAAATATTCTTTATCAATTTCCGAAGCATTTAAACAGGGTGTAATAGAGATATCTTTGTAATTTGCAATAAGCGTTTTTAAAGTATCAATACCTTGGTTTTTCCGAGTACTAATTAACGCAATTTTTGTTTGAAGATTTTTTTCTAGATATTCTATATCCAAAGAAATTCCTTTGTAATTCATTCTGTCTGCCATATTAATAACTAGAATGGTTGGGATTTCTAAATCTTTAATTTGAGTGAAAAGTAATAGGTTTCGTTTTAGATTTTCAACATCGCTAATAACTACAGCTAAATCTGGAAAATCTTTGTCATTTTTATTTAGAAGAAGTTCAATAACCACATTTTCATCAAGTGATGAGGCATTTAAACTGTAAGTTCCAGGTAAATCAATTATGTGTGCCTTAACACCGCGTGGGAGCTTACAAACACCTTCCTTTTTCTCGACAGTAATACCAGGGTAGTTGCCTACTTTTTGGTTCAATCCAGTTAAGGCATTAAATACTGAGGTTTTTCCAGTGTTAGGATTCCCAATTAAAGCGACATTAATTTGCTTACTCATTTGCCAGTTTTTCAATGATTATGTGAGAAGCAGTTTCTTTTCTAATAGCTAAATGTGTTCCATTAATATTTAGATACATGGGGTCTTGAAATGGTGCAACCTGAACAAGTTCAACAGAATTACCGGGTAAGCAACCCATTTCAAGTAGTTTTAATGGTATATGAATGGAGGAAACATCTTTAATGACGGCGCTTTCACCACGTTTTAAATTTTCTAATGTGTCTTGCACGCTTATTTAGATTGATTTTAAAGAAGCAAAAATAAGCTAAATATTCAGCCTAAAAAAATTGTACAGAAAAAACTAGTTCTTGTATTCTTTTTTTAGAGTTTCAATATCATCCAAAAGCCGATCAATCTCCTCTGGGTTTGTGCCATCGTAAAACCCGCGAATCTGTCTTTTTTTATCGATTAGCATAAAGTTCTCGGTGTGAATCATATCAAACTTACCGCCAAATTCATTGTCTTTAACTGCTAGATAGCTTTTTCTGGCTAAATCATAAATTTGTTTTTTGTCTCCAGTTACTAAGTTCCACTTCTTATCGTTTACGCCTTTTGATTTAGCATAGTATTTTAGTTGCGCAATACTGTCAATTTCTGGAGTTACAGAATGGGAAAGTAACATTACTTCATCATCATCCATGATTTTTTTTTGAATATGGACCATATGGTCTGTCATGATTGGGCAAATGGTTTGGCAGGTTGTAAAAAAGAAATCGGCGACATAAATTTTGTCCTGATAGTCAGTTTGGGTAATGGTTTTACCGTTTTGGTTAATCAACCTAAAATCAGCCACTCTATGGTATTTTTTTTGATATTGAATGGTGCTGTCTACGAGTTCCGTGCTTACCATGGCCGGTTGATAAATGGGAAGTGGTTTATAAACATTTAGTGTGTTATAAATAAGCGTTATGATAATAATGGAAATGACTCCAAAAACGATGGCAAATTTTTTGTAATCTTTAAAAAACAGCAGCATATAACTAAACAATTTGTGCAAAAATACAATGAATTTTAAAGCTGTATAACGTTATGGAAGCCTAAATTCATGTTAAAACTTGGGCCTTTGTTTAATTGGCTTTTTAAAGTTGGTTTAAAAGCTTACTTTTGTGCGATTATAAAAAATTGATTCAAGAACATATGGAGTTTGTTATAAAAATATCTCAGTTTTTAATGAGTCTTTCTTTGCTGATTATTTTGCACGAATTGGGGCATTTTATTCCAGCTAAAGCTTTTAAAACACGAGTAGAGAAGTTTTACTTATTTTTTGATGTAAAATTTTCGCTTTTTAAAAAGAAAATAGGTGAAACTGTTTATGGTATTGGCTGGTTACCATTAGGAGGGTATGTAAAAATATCCGGTATGATAGACGAAAGTATGGATACCGAGCAAATGGCACAAGAACCTCAACCTTGGGAATTTCGATCTAAACCTGCATGGCAGCGTTTGATTATTATGCTTGGTGGGGTAACGGTTAACTTTTTGCTGGCTATCCTAATTTATATAGGAATGAGCTATTTCTATGGAGATAAATTCCTGCCCGTTGATAATATTAAAGATGGTCTTTTAATTGAAAATGCAGTAGCAAATAAAGCAGGTCTTTTAACTGGAGATAAAATTTTAGCTGTAGATGGTGAGAAGATTGAAAACTTTTCAGAAATCTCTGAAAAAGTGTTATTTGGTAAGGAGATAACCATTGAAAGAAACGGAGAACAATCAACCATCACTTTTCCAGAAGACTTCTTAGCACAATTAATAGACTCTAAAGAAAGAGGATTTATCGATTTAAGGTTGCCTTTTGTAGTTGTTCAAGTCCCAGATACATCATATAATATAAATAGTGGAATTAAAAAGGGTGATATTATTATTGGGTTGAACGATTTAAACACAAAATATGCCGATGAGGTAAAGCTAGGATTAGAAAAATTTAAAGGCCAAGAGGTAACAGCTAAGATTTTAAGAGAGGAAAACCAAATTACAGTGCCTCTTAAAATAAGCAATGAAGGCAAATTAGGGTTGGTTTATGGAGGCATTACAGAAGACAATTTAGAAAAACTAGGATATTACCAATTTGAAACAAAAAAGTATGGTTTTTTTGAATCCTTTCCTGTTGGCCTAAAAAAAGCTAAAGATAAAATGGCGTCATACTGGGATCAATTAGGAGCCATTTTTACACCTAGTACAGGTGCGTACAAAGGCGTTGGAGGCTTTAAGGCGATATATGATATTTTCCCAAGTTTTTGGAGCTGGCAAGTGTTTTGGAGCATTACGGCATTCCTTTCTATCATGTTAGGGGTTTTAAACTTACTACCCATACCAGCTTTAGATGGTGGCCATGTGATGTTTTTACTATACGAAATGGTTTCTGGCAGAAAGCCAGGAGACAAGTTTATGGAGTATGCGCAAATGGTTGGCTTCTTTATTTTAATAGCCTTGGTTTTATTTGCAAATGGGAATGATATTTACAAAGCAATATTTGGGTAATTTTTTTAATTATTAAGTTTGCATTAAATAAAAATATATATATATTTGCGCTCGCAAAAGCGAAAAGATAACACTCCTCCTTAGCTCAGTTGGTTAGAGCATTTGACTGTTAATCAAAGGGTCCTTGGTTCGAGCCCAAGAGGGGGAGCAAAACTAAAGCCTTAACATCTAAATTGTTGAGGCTTTTTTATGCAATAACCCTTGATTATAGTTGCATTATCTGCATTAATTGCATTTTCTCTCTAAACACCAACTTGCCAAGTTTTTTCAATATAAAAGGTACACTATGAGGTATACCTTTAATTATTCTAGGTACACTCTATTTTTTTATGGAATGTATTTTGTTTTTAATTGGTTTAAGTTTTTGAATTAAATACACTTCTAAAGCAGCAGCTAAATAAAAATTATCAGGTTCAAAAGGTAATGTTATTATTGAGTCTACATCTTTTACAGTAGGTAGATATACTTGTTTATTTACGCTATAATTTTCACTTTTCTTCCAATATTTAGAAACTCTTGCTCCAATACCACTACCATCAAAAGAATTGCCAATTGCTAATCCTACATACACTACCTCATTTCCTTTTAGATGAGCATAGCATCCTTTTTTTGTATTATGAGGTAACTCTCCTTCAAACTTCCATTTTTCCGACCAAGTTGGTCCATCAATATTGCAAAATTCCTTAAAGAAATCATTGGTGGTTTCTTTTAATTTTTCAACGCTTATCATAAAAAATAATTTATCATGAATAATTATAAACTTAATATCCTATTTTATTTGAATAGGAGAACAAATAATAAAATTAAATCTGTAATTTTTTGTAGAATAACATACAATAAAGTTAGGAAACAATTCTCTACTGGACAATTTGTAAACCCTAAAAACTGGGATAGCAAGAAGCAAATTATTAAACCTCCAGAACCAGATAGAGATAATATCAACACTCAACTAAGCCTTATTAAAACTAAAATTAATAAGGTTTTTTTATTGCTACAAGTAAAAGAAGTGAGCTTTACAGTTGATGATATTTACAGGCTTTATAAAGGTGAAAAACTAACCAAAGAATATAATGTGGTAGAATACTTTGAACATTACTTAAAACAGCTTAAAACACTTATAGGGATTGATATAAAATCAATCACTTACAACAAGTTTGAGTATGTTAAAAACGATGTAAAAGGATTTATACAATGGAAATTCAAAACCAATGATTTCCCACTAAAAAAGCTTGAATTACAGTTCCTAAATGACTTTGAGTATTACCTAAAAGTAGTTAAGAAACAAAAACAGGTTACTATTAACAAAGGGATTCAGCGCTTTAGAAAACCTATCAAAGTGGCTGTTTCAGAAAGGTATTTAGATAACGACCCATTTATGCTTTTTAAATCAAAACGTGTTAACAAAGAAGTAGTCTTTTTATCTCCAGAGGAATTATTAAAATTAGAAAACCATGAGTTTACACAACCAAGATTACAGTTTGTGAAAGATTTATTTGTGTTTAGCTGTTATACTGGCTTACCATACAGAGAGTTAATGGACTTAAAACAATCTAATATAATCATAGGCTTTGATGGAAACAAATGGATTAAAATGAAGCGTGAGAAAACCTTAAAAGCATTATCAATCCCTTTGCTTCCTAAAGCCATTGAGATTATAGAGCGCTGTAGTATTACCGATAAGAATGTTTTCACCAGAATAAGCAATCAGAGATACAATTCCTATTTAAAAGAAATAGCTGTTATTATTGGTATTGAAAAAAACTTGACCACACATATGGCAAGAAGAACTTTTGCATCGACTGTTTTGTTATATAATGATGTTCCGATGGAGATTGTAAGTGAACTCTTGGGACATTCAAGTATGAAGATAACGCAAGATAGTTATGGAAAAGTGGTTCAAAAGAAAATCAGTACTGAAATGAATAGATTAAAGGGGAGTGGTTAGCTTCCCTTTTTTAACTTAATTAGTAGTGTATTCTACTCTTACTAAAGCTTTGTGAAAAATGAATTCAGTTTCTTTTTCAGTAAATTCAATGTTATCAACATAAATCGCATAAGAATCCTCATTTATCCCAGTGAGGATTTCTCCTTTAAAATCAATTGCTTCAGTATTTGGGTTGTCATGAATTTCATGAGGAGTCTCCCAAGTGAAATTGGTTTCTTCTAGTCTTACAGTAACTGTGGTGAAATAGTCAGTATTATTAGATTTAACGTGGTTTTCAATACTAACAAATACTAGTGTCATATCTGGATTTTCCGAAATAATCACACACTGACCAGGTTCTATTTCAAAGGATTCCATTGAATTTTTGTAAAAACATTCACTAGATTCTTCATTATTATCAGAATTGGTTGAACACCCTAGAAACGCAAGACTTAAAAACAATAAACAAATAGATTTTAACTTAATCATAAAAATCAGTTCAATTAAGTAACTGTTTAATTTAATATTATACTTCAATAATATATTCTACAGAAATCAAATCAATAGAGTTTAATTTCCCAAGGTCATGGGAATCTTCCGCATCAAAACTTAGAGTGCACGTGGAATTAGCTCCTATCTGATAGCATGGTGATTTATTAGTTGAGAATGCCGTAGTAATCAAACCGTCAGCATTTTGTTTTATTCGATAATAGCCATTAACAGCTATATCATTTGGATTTTGAAATTCTATTACATAGCGTAATCTTGATGTATTATTACCTGTGTCAGCGGTATACTCCCAAAAAATGACATTAGCTGTTACCTCTTCCAATTTTACTTCTTCAATCTGTTTGTCATCTGAATTTGAACAGGAGAATGTAAATAAGCAAACAATAAGAATTTTTAAGAATACATTTAGGGCTTTCATTCGTAAGTATATTGAATTTTATTAAGAGCCAAATATAAGAAATAAACTACAGTTGCAAGAAGTCCATAAATTAATCATTTATGCTGAAGATTTGTCTCAAAATTTATAAAGAACTCTTGTCTTCTCTTTAATTCTAATAGCACATTTATAGTTTTATATGGTAATTCTATATCTAATATTACCAAGTTTGAGTTTTCAAAATGCGCTGTAGATACTAATCTTTAAATAAAACCTTTCAAGTAGACGTCTCGTTACCAACTTTATTTTTAAATGTAGATAAATTTTGGAGATAACAGATTAAAGGAGAGTGGTTAGCTTCCCTTAATCTTATTTTGAAAACATTTTAACTATCCAAAGAATTAAATAAAGTCCAATACCAGCTCCAAAGAATAATACTGATATAACAAAAGCAATACGGATATGTGATGCTTTCCAACCCAATTTAACACTAAGCCATTCTGCAACTCCTAAAATCATAATATTATTTTAATTGATTAACAATCAAATATAATCAATTATGGCTTTTCTATTAGCTTCACTTCAAGGATAGTTACAGAAAAGTAGCTCACAGCATTAGTATGGAGCTTAATAGACTGAAGGTAATTTTTAGTTGAAAATTACTTAATTTAGGTCAGTAACCAATGATTAGGAAAATTGTATCTTAGATTTTCAAAACAATTAGTAAATGACAAAAAGTAATAACTCACCATCTTGGTTAGGTGTTCTCAAAGAGTTAATTGAAGCTTATTTTAAAAGTTCACGAGGTGCCTCACACTCTAGAACTTGGAATCAACATGTGGTACCTTATGAGGATGGCTGGGCGGTAAGACGTGAGGGTAATAAACAAATTACATCAAAGCATATAAAGCAAAGTACAGCTATTAATAAAGCCAAAGTGTTGGCAAAAAAATACAAAGCAAATGTTATTATTCACCGACAGGATGGGACTATAAGAGACCAAGTTGATTTTGATTAGGGAATTTTGAATTCGTTCAAGTGTGGAGATTACATAAATAAAATATGTAATAATAACAATGAAGAAAATTTGTTTAGAGATTTCTAGATTAAAGAGAATTGTTTATACAAACTTAGTTTAAATCTAAATATTACTTTGATTAAACAAGAATTAGATAACCAAGGAATTATTTTTATAATATGTTGCAATAAGTTTTTAATTTGTTTATTTTTCTGGATTAGAAAATTCCTTTTTTATCAAGTCAGTAATTTGGGTTTTTATGTCTAAAGGGCATTTATCACTTACATATATTTTCCGTTCCGTTCCCCAATCATGCCATCCAATAATTTCATCTATTTCTAAATTAACTAAATCATAGTTGGCTTCAATTAAATATTTTTTTATTGAAGCCATTAATCTGTCAAATCGATTATCAAATTCTGGGTTATTGAAAATACTGTTATGTGTCACATTCAATTTATTATATTTTTCTTTCAAATCTTCGTTTAGACCGTTCAAAAGATGTCTTTTCCCAAGTGGAATCGAATCCATTATAAAAAACACGTATTAGATAACTTCCCGATGTTGTCCATATCATAACTTTTAAGTCGTCAAATTCAAATACAATGTTATTGTTATCATTATTGTCTTTCAAAAACTTTTGATTCTTTTCAATTTCAGATTCTATTTTGTTTAAAAAGTTATAGGCTTTGTCTTTCGGAAGGTTTTTAAACCCATAACCTTGATAAATTACTCCAGATGTAGAATCCCAATAATTTCCATAAAAACCTAAAATTAGTCCATCTGCATTTTGGCTATCACATTTATAAATTAAGGTTGTTAATTCTCCTGAACTTGCAGCAGCTAATGGTATTGCTTCAAATTGTAGTGAGTTTTCCGATGTCTTTAAAACATCCTGAGTTAAAAAAGTTTTAGCTTTGAATAAAGAAACATCTTTACTAAATTCTTTTGATTCCCAAAACCCTGGGATTTGTGCAAATGAAAATGTAGAAAAAAGAATTAAAGTTAATAATATAAATTTCCTCATATTTTGACTTTTTTAAATGTTTGTCAACTTAGTTATATAAGTTATTGAATGACCTATACTCCTCCAATATTGAGAAATACATTTGATTATTACTATACTTTATTATTCTAAATAACCAAAGCCATAATTCTAATATAATCACTTTCTTACAAAACATCAAAAATATAACTTACATTTTTTTTATTTATAAATTTTAACTAAACAATTCACTATTTCACTTCTTTTATAATATACTCTAGAACCAATGCTATAAGCAATTAGTTTTCCTTTATTAGTCCAATTCCATAGTGTGGTCATATTTATTTTTAAATAGTCAGCCACTTCATTTCTAGTCATTAACTCCACATGTTCTTTAGGCTGATAATTTTGCTTTAATTCATAAAGTTGTTGCTCTATAAACATTAGTTTCTCTAAAGTTAATTCCATTGCTTTTGGTAAATCCTCAAATTTTAAGTTTTTCATTCTATTAAGTTTTTGGATAGTTTAATTTTAATACTTTTAAATGATAATAAATTATCTTTTCAATATGGTAGAAGAAAGATTCATAAATTGGCTTGTTAAAGAAGAAAATAAAAAAATTAATACTGCAAAAGCATATGCATTATCAATTAATAAAATTTCAGAACATATAAATAAAGTAACAAGTTTACATACCAAAATATATCTAATTAAAAATGCTGAATTATTAGCTAAAATAGTTGATTTGTACCAGTTAAAAGGTGAATATGCTGAGATTGGTAATATCGGGCATGGAACTTATAGAAATGCATTAAAAGCATATTATAGATTCTTTACAAAATCCCCTAAATCTAAGAGATTAGTAAATAATAAAGAGAAAAAAAGTTTACAAATTAAGACTGTCGATAATGACTTTAATTTTGATGAAAAGTTAATTGAAGAAGCTAAGCAAATGAGTGAATATTACAAATTAATTTATTGTCTTGAAAAATCAATTAGAAGATTAGTAGAAGTAACTCTCTATGAAGAGTATGGAGATAATTGGTGGAATGAAAAAGTAATTGATAAAATCAGAGATAAGGTTAATTCATTAATTGAAAATGAAAACAATCGTGTTTTTTCTAAAAAGTCAGAACATAAAATTGATTATACCACATTTGGCGAGCTGAGAAAAATTGTTGAAACAAATTGGGATGTATTCTCAAAAAAATTCAAGAACTCTACAGATTTTAGGGTTATCACTGAGAATTTAAATACATTAAGGAATTCAATTGCTCATTCCGTTGTTCTTCCTGACGACGAGATTTCTAGGCTTAATTTAGCCCTAAAAGATTGGTTTAGATTACTTAAATAAATTTAATAAACATTGAAATTAAAAAATCTATATAACACGGAAAATATTGAGTTTTATACTCCTTCATACACAACTGAATTGAAACTTCCTTTTGTTGTAAATGGTATATCTGTTGGCTTTCCATCACCAGCTGATGATTTTTTAGATATTAATATAGACCTTAACAAGCACTTAATTAAGCATCCCAGTACTACTTTTTATGCTGGGGAAAAAGGCAATAAACCTGATATTCTTTATAAAGTGAATTATAATGAATAAAACAAATAATACTATTACTGTTAGTACACTCCAATCTTTATATGCCAATAGCTTATCATCTACTTTAGATGGTCAATTATTGATTTTAGAGGGGTTTTATTTTCATCAAAATGGGAAGCTTTATGGAAAGTATTATTATGATGAAATAGTAAGCAAGGATAAACAGTGTAAAATTACTTCACAATTTACTCAAGATTTAAAGGAACAACTTACAGATGGAAAATATTACCAATTTGAGGGATTTATAAATAAATCACAAAATTTATCAAATGATTCTAAAATAAATGTGTTGTTCACTGTTACCAAAATTTTAAAGTATGAGAAAAGAGTACAACTTATTTCTGAAGTTGAATATGATGTTGTAGAAGCAAGGTTTAAGCGTGATTTTCCTTTAATAGAGGACCTATTAATAAATAAAATTGAGAATGGCTTAAAACCAAGAATAGAAATTATAACAGGTGTAAAGTCGACATCACAAGATGATTATATGAGTCAGCTTTTAGAAGCAAATTATTATGATATTAGACATCACAGATGTAATTTATCATCAAAAAATGAAACACTTGAGTTTTTAAATAAATTTGATTTTAGTAACTCTGATTTATTAGTTATTATCAGAGGAGGTGGAAGTGGATTGGAAGTATTTAATGAAGTTGAACTTTGTAAAAAGGCTATTGAACTACCAATTCCTTTTATTACAGGAATAGGTCATGATGAGGATAAAACTTTGTTTGAAAAAGTTGCTGATAGAGGTTTTTCAACTCCTACAGCTGTTGGAGCATTTCTGCAGAAAGTGATAATTACTTATAAGAATAGAAATAATGCTTTAAAGATTAAAGATGAAGAATTGATTCAGTTCAAGAAGCAAGCTGATAAAGAAACTAAATTACTTTCAAGTCAGATTATGGCATACAAGAAAACATTAAATATAATTTGGATTGTCCTTGTTGTTTTGATTGCTTTATTGGGAGTTCTTGTATTTAAAGTAAACAGTTAATGACATTAGAGGAGTTCAATAAGCTAGAATTTGATGATAAACTATTTGCCGTGGTGGATAATGGTGTTTTTTTGGATAATTATGTAACAGTGGATATAAGGATGAACCTTTATTCTTTGGATAAATTTTATGTTGAATTGATATATGACAGTCAATTAAACAAAGTGGTTGAAGTAAGAAGCTTTAAGCTTGGTGTACAATTGGACAAATATATTTCTCACTTAGATTTAAAATAAAACTTGTAAACTTATAGCAGTCTACTTGTTAACTTTTTAATCAGAAATTTGTAGGGGGTTATTTTACAATCCTAAAAATGAATTCCCAATTAAACAGTTCTCTTCGGTTTCTCTTGGATAACAAATAAAAAAATGGTCGTTTTTTATTTTTTATTTTAGCCATATATCTCCATAAAAATCACTGATTTCATCTGAGCACCTATCTATAAGTAAATCAATGGAATACCTAATAAGTTTGTTGTTAAGACATCTGTCAATGGTCTAATGTGTAATGATTGCTTCAAGATTTGTAGGCATATATTATTCTTTTGAATAAATCAAGTCATTAACTGTTACTTCAAAAGCTTCAGCAAATTTTATCAAGGTAGTAAACCCCATTTCAACTTTACCTTTTTCATATCTTCTAACCGCAGAAGCATCAATATTTACTAATACGGCTACATCCATTTGGGTCATATTCTTTTCATAACGTAAAAATTTTATACGCCTACCCAATTTAATAATTGCTTCATTATCAACATTATTTATCGACCTGCTAGCCATAGAACAAATTTGCTCCATTTGATAAAAAAACAGCAGAACATATATGTTCGGTTAAATATGTTTTATATATTTAATAATGGAAAATCTATCTATTAGTTTAAAGCCTAAACCAATGAAAATTTTAATATCAATATTTTTGATTCTCTCTACTGCACTAATTTATTCACAGACCAGAGAGGAAACCTTGGATTGGCTTAATCTAAAGCTTGAAGAGTTTGGTGACAATCAAATAATGGGTACATATCAAATCTCAATAAAAAAAGATGATAATTACGGGGATTACTTGTTATTTGTCCGCAAAAGCTGGAATCCATTACTGAATAGAAACACTTACCAATATTATTCTTTTGTGCCTGAAGTTGTTTCTAAAATATACCTATCTACCAAAAACAGAACCAACAGCACCTTGGATATTTTTATTAGGTCCGATACGGAAGATATTTATGTCCCTGAAGATGATGAGTTTGTTTCCGAGTTCACTATTAGCATGAAAAATGGACATAATGAGATTACAAACAGAATCCAAAAAGGATTGTTACATCTTTTAAATCTTATGGGGAATAATATAGAACCACAAAAGGAACTTTTTACAAACTAATAATTACAAATGTCAACAGATTTTAGATTAATCCCAATTATTAACTCATACAGTGAGTTCTATAAGGAGAATGTATACAAAGTACCTTGTAAGGTTTTAAGTGTTGGTAATAGGTTAAGGGGAAAGGTTTTTAGCATAGATATAGAAATCTTAGATTTTGTATCTGGGGAATTAGTTATGGTTAAAGCAAAGACATACGAAGGGTCATTATCTTTTTTTCAAAATTTACCGATAACTACTTTTTGTGTTGTTAGAAAACTAGGCTACAGACATTTTGATTTAATTGTTTATGGTCATTACATTGTAGGAATTATGGAGGCTTTTTATGGGTTAGATGAAATATTAAATCATGATGAAGATGAAATTTTTAGATTATATAATGATAATTACCAGCCATTGAGACAATGGTTAGGAATTAGTACCCTAGAGAATAATGATATAGAAGATTATGAGGATGATTTACCATTTTAATTATCATGTGGTCACAAGTATAGGCAATATAAACGTATGATTACAATAAAAAGTATTAATCTGTGGTTTACAAAATATAATCCCATATAATAATAAAATCCTAATTGGAACCAGGGGTAGTTATTTTGTAGCAAAGTCCTTTGATAACTTTTTAAAGGATGGATTATAAAAATGTCCCAAATGCTAGCAAATATATCTCCAATTATTCTTTACAGGAGTCCTTTGGGATTAAAAAAAATTTTTTTTTGACAAAAATTTCTAAGCTTTTTTGGAATTTAGCAATTACCTTTTTTTTGAAACACCCCCTTATAATATTTCAAAATATAAATAGAGCTGTAAACGCAGACTAATCTAAACATCACCCCCTACTCTTTTTTCCTTTTGCGAAGTACCCCCTGGCTAATTGTGGGGTGCATATTTATTAACTTTTAAAATTAAAAATTATGGTACCTTACAGAAACAAAGCAGGTATAATGGTAGTAGACTACCACGGAAAGATTGTATCACTTAATGATGAAATTTACTATTTGAACAATGAAAAGAACACTCCTTATCAGTTGGGGGATGTTGAGATGGTTTATCCAAATGGACAGAAGATTATCACACCAGTTCGCTTTTATTCCAATAGTATTTCAAAACATGAGGAAAGATATGCTGTGGGACAAGAGATAGGATTGGAAATCCAAATAGAGGGTGAATATGCAGGTAGGGCAGTTGCCAAGCTTGGAGCAGGTACACCTATAGACCTAGCTTTACTATTGGGTGAAAATTCTTTGAATTCCTCACATACCAAGTCAATTATCAAAGATAATGTGGTTGACGATGTATTGGTAGAGGCTTAAAAGAGTCAACAGACAATATTTACAGAGCTTCAGAAATGGAGCTCTTTTTTTATGCATGAACATAATAAATTATAACATTTTAAATAAAAACTTTAATTCATAAATATTATGAAACTACAAAAAGCACAAAGGGACCAAGTAAAATTAAGACTTGGAATAAGCGGTGCAAGCGGATTTGGCAAAAGCTATTCTGCTTTATTATTAGCTTATGGTATTACAAATGATTGGACTAAGATTGCAATCATAGACACAGAAAACAATTCAGCCTCACTATACTCTCATTTAGGTGATTTTAACGTGCTCAGGCTAGATGAACCTTACAGTCCAGAACGGTATATTGAAGCTATTAGAACTTGTGAAAATGCTTCTATGGAAGTAATTATTATCGATAGTATTACCCATGAATGGCAGGGCAAAGGTGGTTGTCTACAGATACACGAACAATTAGGAGGTAGGTTTCAGGACTGGGCAAATGTAACTCCAAGGCACCAGGCTTTTATTGATGCAATTTTAGGAAGTAAAAGCCATATTATTACAACAGTAAGAAGCAAAATTGACTATTCTATAGATACTACTTCAAACGGACGCACAAAAGTTGTCAAACATGGCATGAAGGAAATCACTAGAGAAGGCTTTGAATATGAACTAACGGTAAATTTTGAAATCATTAATGACCAACATTTAGTAAGAGCAAGCAAGGACAGAACGGGATTGTTTTCATCAGGTAAACCAGAATTTGTTATTAATGCAGCTACAGGGAAAAAGATATTACAGTGGTGCAATCAAACTGATATACCCCCAAATGATGATATCACAAAAGAAATCTCCAGCTGCAAAACCATAGAACAGTTAAGATATGTCTACGCCAAGTATCCTGAAATACAGGAAAAAATAAAACCTCAAATATTACAGAGACAACAAGAGATTCAAACATTAAAATCTCAAATTATTCCCAATAAAGAAATTATTAACCAATCAAAGAATGAAGAAAATGGAATCGATAGCAATACAAAATGACACAGATAATCAGATTATTTCTGAAGAGGAAATAATGACTGGACAATCAAAAAGCCCATTTATTGAGGCGAATACTAAAGAGGTAAGTTTAGATTATTTAAAGAAGGACTGTATCATTCCAACATTTAAAGATTTGGAATGTACATTGGCACATCATGAATTTATTCAAACAACTGAAGAATGCGTTAAATCAATATTTGAAGGTCAGCAGATTACTAAGCCTGTAATTAGGGCTAGTCATAAAGTGTTAGGACGTATTCCTTCTGCAATTGACAAGCCTGTAAAGGCTCTCCTTGAAAATGAAAAAACACAATATTTTGAAAGAATGATGTTCAAAATAGATGTTCCTAGTATCAATGAAATAATAAATGGGAATAGCTTAAACCTTTCTATTATAGCTGTTAGAGCCTATAATCAAGAAAATCTCTACAGTAATAAAAACTATGAGAAATTCAAAATTGGAATAGGCTTTTTAAATTTTGTCTGTACTAACATGTGTTTGAGTTCAGATGGTGTTGTTGAAGAGCTTAGAGCATCATCAGTTAAAGAACTAAAATCAAAAATAACGGGCGTTTTGAGCAGCTATGAAATTCAAAATCACTTAAATAATCTAAAGCTCTTATCAAGATATTATCTAACAGAAAAACAATTTGCGAAGTTTTTAGGAAGGTGTCGTATGTATTATTATTTGTCAAAAGTAGAAAGGAAACAAGTTCCATCTCTATTATTAAATGATGGTCAAATTAATGCCGTGACTAAAGGTTATTATGAAGATGAAAACTTTTCAAGAAATTCAGATGGGACAATTAGTCTTTGGTGCTTATATAATTTACTTACTGGAAGTGTGAAAAGTAGTTACATAGATACTTTCTTGAGTAGAAATGTCAACGCATACGAGCTAGTCAATGAACTGGGTATTTCAATGAAAAACAATATCCCAAATTGGTTCCTTGATAATTAATAATATAGCTAAAAACAGAATTTAGCCTTCTAATATAATATTGCTATGGATGAAAAACAGCTAGCTGAACTACTTAAATTTTCAAATCCAAAAGTGCTTTATGTTGTCACCTGGAACAACTTGTTAAAATTACTTTTTTGTCCTTTTAAAGTCCAAGTAATTGGTGATATCGGTGAATTAAAAAAAGGTGAAATTGTTTGGGTTGAAGAGGTTAAGGTTACTATGGAACTTAAAACAGTTTTTAAGATTAAAGAGAAATATTATTATCACCATCATTTTGAAATTCAGGTTGATGAATAAAAAAGAGGCTTATGCTGTATTTTCCATATCCTTACTACTAGATATGTTTTGAGAAGGTTTTACCTCTATAATATGAAAAACCACTGAAAATGAATTAGAGTGCTCAATTGTATTTATGGCATTGTATGTTTAATTATATACAATGCTTTAAGTACAAAAGATGAATTAACTTAAAAGTTATGATTTATAATCTTTTTGAGTATAAAATAAGTAAGAAAAAACTTGCATAAGTCATATTTTTTTTGTACATTTGTATAGATTATTTGGGTTAGAAAGATGATGAAGAATGTAAATGAAATTCCCAAACTCACAAGTTACTTTTTAGTTATTTGGACATTATTAATCTTCACTCTTTCTGAATAACTATTCCCAAAAAAATTGAATAAATAAAGGTTAGAATAATAGTTGCTAGCTTTGATGAATATACACCTAAATGGTATAAATGATATTTGATAATGAGTAAAATTAAAGTTTATGATGCTATCATGGGTAGCGGTAAAACCTATGATGCCATAGAGAGAATGAAAAGCTATTTAAAAGACGATAAGAGTTTTATATATATAACTCCTTTTTTGAGTGAAATTGATAGGATAATGGACAGCCTTCCAATAAACAGTGTGTATGCGCCATTGGGACCAGGAGAGAAAGGGGAAGGTAAATATGATTATAATATAGACTATTGTGATGAGAGTGGAAATATTGACCTTAATTCAGAAGGTAGTTATCAATATTTGAACAAAAGGGCACAGTTTTTAAAGCTTTGTAATAAAAAGCGAAACATTGTATCCACTCATTCTCTGTTTATGAACCTTAAAAAGGATGATTATAGCCTTTTTGATGATTATATTCTGATTTTGGATGAAGTCGTGAATCCATTGAATGTTTTCAATATTGGAGCCAAAGATATTGAAATTCTGACCAATGAGAACTTGATTATCATAGACCAAGAAACAAGCGAGGTTAAATTCATAGACGATGAATATAACGACAATGCTTTTAAGGAGGTAAAAAGGATTTGCAACAACAGTACAGTATTCTTTTTGGACAAGTATTTTTTTGTTTGGGTTTTTCCCATTGAGATTTTTAAGGGGTTCCAAAGAGTGGAAATACTGACGTACCTTTTTAAGGGAAGCTTGTTGAGCTCCTATTTCAAAATGTACAATATTGATTATAAAATCAATTACAATAATGAAGAAGACCATCTGAGAAGTATTAAGAAACTGTTGAACGTTTATGAGGGAAGTGCAAACTATAATGAAAGTTTAAACTCATTCAGTAAGACCTGGATAAAGAATTTGAACAAGAAGAACTTGAAAAAGGTTGTTAATAGCACTGAGTATATTTTCAAGAAGGTTTTCAAGACTAATACAGAAGAAAATGCATTTACAACTTTCAAAGCTTTTAGGCAGAAGTTGAGTGGTAATGGTTATACAAAGGGTTTCATACCTATCAATGCAAGAGCCACTAATATTTTTAAGAGTAAAAAGTCAATGGCTTTTCTAGGAAACAGGTATCATGACCCACAAACAGTTCATTTCTTTAAGGAAAGAGGGGTAATATTAGATGATGATATTTGGGCGTTGTCAGAACTCCTTCAATGGGTCTGGAGGGGCAGAATTAGGGACAACAAGCCAATGAATTTGTTCATTCCAAACTCAAGGATGAGGAAACTTTTAAATGATTGGTTGGAAGGTAAGTTTGTAAGTAATGGACAATCTAACAAAGGATTTTTAAAAGCAGTATAAATAAATTACCCGTTTTAAAAGGGTAAATTTTTTTGAATCCTTTGATATTATTGGGATAAGAGAGGGGTTCCCTAAAAGGAAATTAGAAAAATGAAGAATGATTATGAAGATGAATTATATAATTTACAAGGCTGAAAATTTAATAGATGGAAAAATGTATATAGGTGCAACCACCAATTCAATACATCAACGCAAATTAGACCATACTGAAAGAGCATATAGAAATGAAGAAAATAAATTCCATGAAGCAATCTATACATGTGGTTCTGATGCTTTCTCCTGGGAACAGATTGATACGGCAAGTTCAATAGATGAGTTAGCGCAAAAAGAGCAACAATACATCTTAGAATATAATTCTAAAAATAAAGGGTATAATAGTTCAGTTGGTGGTGAATTTAAAAAAAATGTCTATAAGTATAGCTTAGACAATGGGAAAATGTTGGCTAGTTTTGATTGTTTAGATAATGCAGCTAAATCCATCAGTTCCACTAAACAACATATATCTCGAGCATGTTTATCTGTCAATAATATTTATGGAGGTTTTTATTGGAGCTATGAATTCAAAGAGACATTTAGTCCAAAACGTGATATAAGGAGAAAGAAAGTTTATCAATATTCTTTAGATGGATACTTTATGTCTGAATATGTTTCAGTTGCAGAAGCTTCCAGACTTACAGGAATATCAAAAACATGTATTTCAAGATGTTGCAGAGGAGAAAGAGAACAATCAAATGGATATAAATGGGAGTATAATTAATATACTCCCTTTTTTTAATTATATATAAAAAATTTAAAAAGTATTTTATGTAACACATTGGGACAGGACAAAAAAATCATTTTAAAGTTTTCATAGCTTTGTAAGATATTTTTTCTTTTTTTTGGTTAAAATTATCATTCAATCTTAATTTTAGCTTAACTTTAAATTTATGGCTACACCTACCCAATTCAATAAAATATTACAACACTACAGAGATAAATCATTTTCAGAAAGAGATAAAGGGGATAGATTTGAAAGATTAATACAAGCATATTTACAAACAGACCCAACATATTCATATACTTTAAAATATGTTTGGATGTGGAATGAGTTCCCTGGTAAAAAGGATTTTGGTGGTAAAGACACAGGTATTGATTTGGTAGCTTTAACTTTTGAAGGTGATTATTGGGCAATACAATGTAAATGTTTCTCGGAAAATGCTTCTATAGATAAAAGTTCTGTTGATTCTTTTTTATCTACATCAAGTCGTGAATTTAAAAACGACCAATTTCAAACAATAGGATTTTCAAAAAGAATTTGGGTTTCTACTACTAATAAATGGGGTTCAAATGCTGAAGAGGCTATAAAAAACCAAAATCCACCTGTAACAAGAATAAACCTTACAGATTTACAACAAGCTCCTGTTGAATGGGAAAAACTTGAAAAGGGTATAATAGGTGATTTAGCAAGAACAGAGAAAAAAACATTATTTAATCACCAAGAGGAAGCACTAAATAAAACTCACGAACATTTTAAAGAAAATGGTCGTGGTAAGTTAATAATGGCTTGTGGTACGGGTAAAACATTTACTTCATTACGAATAGCTGAAAACGAAACCAACAATAGTGGGTTGATATTGTTTTTAGTACCATCTATCGCATTATTAGGTCAAACATTACGGGAATGGTCATCAGATGCTAACGAACCTATAAAACCTATTGCTATTTGTTCGGATGCTAAAATTGGTAGACAAAGAATGAAATTTAGTGACGACCCAGATGTAAATGTAGTCGATTTACCTTTTCCTGCATCTACAGATGTAAAAAGTGTAATCAAACAATTTAAAGCAATTGATAGGTCATCTAAAAAAGGAATGACCGTAGTATTTTCTACCTATCAATCCATAGATGTTATTGCAAATGCACAAAAACATTTATTAAACGAGAATAATAACAATGCTATTTTCGATTTAATTATTTGTGATGAAGCACACCGTACAACTGGAGTTACTTTAGCTGGTAATGACGAATCCACATTTGTAAAAGTTCACGATAACAACTTTTTACAAGCCAATAAAAGACTATATATGACTGCTACACCTCGTTTATTTAAAGAGAGTGATAAAACTAAAGCAGATTTAAATGATGCTGTACTTTGTTCTATGGACGATGAAACTAAATATGGTAAAGAAATGTATCGTATTGGTTTTGGTGAAGCTGTAGATAGAGGCTTATTAACCGACTATAAAGTATTGGTACTAACATTAAGTGAAAACGATATCCCAAGCGCAGTTCAAAGAATGGTGGCTAATTCTGAAAATGAAATTAATTCTGACGATGCTTCTAAATTAATTGGTTGTTTAAATGCACTTTCAAAACAAGTTTTAGGTGATAATGGTTTAATAAAAGAAGTTGACCCAGAACCAATGAAACGTGCTGTTGCTTTTTGTCAAAATATTTCGGTTTCAAAAAAGATTACTAACATATTTAATGAAACTTCTGATGTTTATTTAGATTCTGTTGAACCAAGCCAACGCGAAAAATTAGTTAGTGTATCATCAAACCATATCGATGGTAGTATGAATGCACCACTACGTGATGAATTATTAGGTTGGTTAAAATCGCAATCTGCTGATTCAAATGAATGTAGAATACTAACCAATGTACGTTGTTTAAGCGAAGGTGTCGATGTACCATCTTTAGATGCTGTTTTATTCTTATCTGCTCGTAATTCTCAAGTAGATGTAGTGCAGTCTGTAGGTCGTGTAATGCGTAAAGCACCAGGCAAAAAATATGGCTACATCATTATCCCTGTGGTAGTTCCTTCCGATGTTGAACCTTCAAAAGCGTTAGATGATAATGATAGATTTAAAGTAGTATGGTCAGTGTTAAATGCCTTACGTGCTCATGATGATACTTTTAATGCAGAGGTCAATAAGTTAGAATTAAATAATAATAAGTCCAAAAAGGTTTTAGTTGGCGGTTCTGCAACAGACGGTGAAGGCAAGGCGAAAGATGACAAAAATTCAAAATACCAAGATTTAAACAACCAATTACAAATGCAGTTTGAACAACTGCAATCTGTTGTATACGCTAAAATGGTACAAAAGGTTGGTGATAGGGTATATTGGGAGAAATGGGCTAAAGACGTTGCAAAAATTGCCGAAAATCAAATAGACCGTATAAACAATCTTATTAATAGAGAACCTAAATACCAAAAGGCATTTAATAAGTTTTTAAAAGGACTTCAAAAGAATATTAACCCATCAATTTCAGAAAGTCAGGCAGTAGAAATGTTGTCACAACATATCATCACAAAACCTGTTTTTGAGGCTTTATTTGAAGGGTACTCATTTGTGAAAAACAATGCCATTTCAACATCTATGCAAACAATGTTAGATGTTTTGGAAGACCAAGCATTAGATAAAGATGCTGAAACATTGGATAAATTCTACCAATCTGTAAAAAAACGTGCAGAGGGTATAGATAATGCAGAGGGTAAACAAAGTATTATTTTAGAGTTATATGATAAATTTTTCTATACGGCTTTTCCTAAAATGGTTCAACAGCTCGGAATAGTATATACACCTGTAGAAGTCGTAGATTTTATTATCCATTCTGTTAATGATGTTTTACAAAAAGAATTTAACCGTTCTATTTCAGATGAAAACATACATATTTTAGACCCATTTACAGGAACAGGAACATTTATTACTCGTTTATTGCAAAGTGGTTTAATAAAAAAAGAAAATTTACAACGCAAATACACCAAAGAGTTACACGCAAACGAAATTGTATTATTAGCATATTACATAGCTGCTGTAAATATCGAGAATGCTTTTCATGACCAAATAGAACAAGAAGAATCAGAATACACACCCTTTGATGGTATGGTATTAACTGATACCTTTCAATTAGGCGAAACCAACCAAAGCGAAAAATTGTTTTCTGAAATGTTTCCTCAAAACTCTAAAAGAGTTCAGGCACAACAAAAAGCACCATTACGTGTAATAATGGGAAATCCACCTTATTCCATTGGTCAAAAATCTGCTAATGATAATGCACAAAACCAAAGTTATGATAAGTTAGATTCAAGAATAGCAAATACGTATGCAGCCTTATCAAATGCAGGTTTAAATAAATCTTTATATGATGCTTATATAAAAGCGTTCCGTTGGAGTACAGATAGATTAGACCCCAAAAATGGTGGTGTCATTGCTTTTGTGAGTAATGGAGCATGGTTAGATGGCAATAGTACAGATGGTTTCCGCAAATCATTAGAAAAAGAATTTTCTACGATTTATGTGTTTAATTTAAGAGGAAACGCCAGAACGCAAGGTGAATTAAGACAGAAGGAAGCTGGCAACGTTTTTGGTGGTGGTTCACGTACACCAATATCCATCACCTTATTGATTAAACATCCTGATAATTCTGAAAAAGCAAAAATCTATTATCACGACATTGGTGATTATTTAAACCAAAAAGAAAAGTTAGATATCATTGCAAAATTTAAATCAATCAATAAAATAGATTGGAAAAAGATAAAACCCAATGAACATAGTGATTGGGTAAATAAACGAAATGATGTTTTTGATACTTTTATTCCTATTGAGCCAGAAAAGAAATTTAACTTAAAAACACAAACATTTTTCAATACTTATGCTGTAGGTGTAGGTACAAATAGAGATGTATGGAGTTACAATTTTTCAAAAAATAAATTAGGTTCTAATATGGGTAATATGATTGGTTTTTATAATGAGCAAACTACGGATTACCAAAATAAATTAAAAGAAAATAAAAAATTAAAAGTTGAGGATTTTATAAGCAATGATTTAAAAAAGATAAAATGGACACGTTCATTACGAAAACAAGCAAATTCAGGTAATACTTTTTCATTAGACTTATCAAATATTAGAACAGGTCTTTATAGACCATATTCAAAACAACAATTGTATTTCCATAAGGCTTTTATTGAGAGTCCAGGCTTACATTCACAAATCTTACCTACTAATGAAACATTTAATAGAACAATTAGTATTACTGGTTTAGGTGGCAGTAAATCATTTTCAGTTATTATAACTAATTCTATTCCTGATTTACAGTTACAAATGAATGGACAATGTTTCCCATTATATTACTACGAAGAAAAAGAACAAGTTCAAGGCAGTTTATTTGATGCAGCAAGTGAGTCTAAATACATTCGTAGAGATGGTGTAAGTGATTTTATTTGGGAACGTGCTAAAAAGCAATATGGCAAGTCGATAACTAAAGAAGATATTTTCTACTATGTGTACGGTATTTTACACAGTCCAGACTACAGAGAAACATTTGCTAACGACCTTAAAAAGATGTTACCTCGCATTCCTTTAGTCGATAGACCTAAAGATTTTTGGGCGTTTAGTAAAGCAGGGCGCCAATTAGCAGAAATACACATAAAATATGAATCAGTAGAGCCTTATAATGATGTAGAAGTGATAATGCCACAAGACTTATTTATAAATGATGAGTATGAGTTTTATAGAGTAACAAAATTACGTTTCCCTAAAAAAGACCAAAAAGGAACAATTATTTATAATAGCAGAATTAAAATAAATAATATACCTAATAAAGCTTATGAATATGTAGTAAATGGTAAATCTGCTATTGATTGGATAAAGGACAGATATCAAGTTACAGTTGATAAAAATTCAGGAATTAAAAACGACCCTAACGACTGGTCTAAAGAAGTTGAAAACCCACGTTACATTTTAGATTTAATATTAAGTATAATAAATTTAAGTGTTCAAACAGTAGATATTGTAAATGACTTACCAAAATTAGAATTTGAATAAAAATGGCATTCAATCCAAAAACAGAATATACGGTAGTACCAACGGAAATAAGTATTAAAGATTTTTTTGAGTATAAAGAAGATTTTGTTACAAGACCACCTTATCAACGAAGGGTAGTTTGGAATAAAAAGAAAAAACAGGCTTTAATGGATAGTTTGTTTAGAAGATATTATATACCTAAATTAGTTATCAGAGAGGTACGTAAAGATAATAGCGGTACTGTTAGTGAAATTGTAGATGGTCAGCAACGTATAACAACTGTTCAAGATTTTTTTGACAATAAATATCCTTTACCTAAAACACTTTCAGATTTGGGAGACGGTTTAGCAGGAAAATATTATAAAGATTTAGATACAGAAATAAGAAAGTTTATAGATAAATCTCTTAAATACCAAGCTGATGTAATCAAAAACATAGATGAACCTAATAGTGTTGAACATCAAATCATTGCAACTGAAATATTTTGGCGTTTGCAACAAGGTGAATCGTTAAATTATATGGAAGTGGCACACGCTCAATTATCAAGTTTAAGTAGAAATTTCATAGTTAAATATTCTGATGACTTAACGTTTGATTATGAAGCATACATGCCAATTGATGCCAATAAGGATAAATTATCATTTTTTAAATTGTTAGATGTAGATAATGGTAGAATGAAACATCTACAATTAATGGCACGTTTCTTATTAATTGAAAAAGAAGGTGGTTATACAGATTTAAGTGATAAGAAAATTACCGAGTTTATCAATGAGCATAAAACTAAAAATGGTATTGGAGATTATTCATTTGAAAATGAAAAAGTAGCAACAAACGTAAAAACTAACCTTAATACATTTTACAGCATCTTTAAAGATGATGCTGTGTTAGATGATAATAATGGTATTAAAGAATTTTCAACAGAATATTTTATAATCTCAATCTATATGTTAATTCGTCATTTAAGAATGTATTACGTTCTTGATGACGAGACAAAATCTAATATTAAAGGTTTTGTATATGACTTTTACAAGAGGTGGAAAACTTATGATGAAGGTACAGATACAGATTTATTAAGCTTTAGCAATAGACGACAACAAGGAGAAACTGATTTAGAAGTAAGAGATATGATATTACGCCAAATTTTCTTTAAATATGTTTCAGATAATAATATAGATTTAAAAGAGAAAGATACAAATAGAGCTTTTTCTGAATTACAAAGAATATTAATTTATAGAAAAGGCAAGGGTTTATGTCAACAATGTTTAAGAGAAGGTGTTCCCGAAAAAGAAGCAATAGTAAGTTGGTCAAAATATCAGGCAGACCACGTTTTACCTCATTCTAAAGGAGGCGAAACTATAATTGAAAATGGTGAGTTGTTATGTTCATTTCATAACCTTTCAAAAGGGAATAGAATATAATTATGCATCAACTCACCAAAACTGACTTTATTCATTATTTAAATTGTCCAGAATCTTTATGGTTACTAAAAAACAAGCCTAATGAATATCCTAATGGAGAATTTTCATTGTTTTTAGAAAAACTAATTAAAGAAGGTTACGAGGTAGAAGCCTATGCAAAACAACTATTTACAAACGGTATAGAGATACCCGAAAATGCAAGTCCAGAGTTTACAAAAGGCATCATAAATAAAGGAGGAACAGTATATTTTCAACCCTCTTTTTCTACTCAAAAAGGCGTATTTGCAAGAATTGACATATTAGAACGTTTGGCAGATAATACCTGGCATATTTATGAGGTAAAATCGTCTACTTCTATAAAAACAGATAACAAACACAACCACTTAAAAGATGCGTGTTTCCAAAAACAAGTACTCACAGAAAATGGCTATGCGGTTTCAAAAGTATCTATCATACATCTTAACAAAGAGTATGTAAAACAAGCCCAAATTGTAGCCAATGAATTGTTAGAAATTGTAGAGGTAACAGATAAATTAGAGGTTTTGTATTCAAGTGTCGTGAATCAAATACATGCGGCATCAAACTTTATAAATAAAGAAAGCATTAACGAAACGGTTTGTTCCTGTAAATACAACACAAGGTCTAATCATTGCGATAGTTTTAAGTACTTCAATACTACTATTCCAGAGTATAGCATTTATGAAATAGGTAATATAAGAGCCAAAAAAATAGGTCAATTAGTAGATAATGACCAATTAGCAATTATTGATATTCCATTAGATTTTGAATTAAATGCAAACCAACAAACACAAGTAGCATCGGTAAAACATGAAGAACCTATAATCAATATACCTAATATTAAAAGGGAAATAGACAAATTGAAGTTTCCTTTACATTTTATAGATTATGAAACCTATGCAAGTGCTATTCCTAAATTAGATGGTTTAAGTCCTCATAAGCATTTAACCTTTCAAGTATCCATACACACTTTATCTGAGGAAGGTACATTAACTCATTTTGAATATTTATTGGATAAAATGCAAATGCCAATAGAGATGTTACAAGCAATGCAAGACTTTACAGGTAGCACAGGCACATTTGTATCTTGGCACGCCAGTTTTGAAATAGGAAGAAATAAAGACTTAATAGAATGGTTGCCACAATTTACCAATTACCTTACTTACATAAACGAGCATACCTTTGATTTAGAAACTATTTTTAAAAGAGATTATATAGACTACCGTTTTCATGGTTCTAGTTCCATTAAAAAAGTTTTACCTGTAGTAGTCCCAGAAGTAACCTATTCAGATTTAGATATTAATAATGGTACAATGGCTTTAGATACTTGGGGAAGAATGGTTTTAGATAAAGACTTTAGTGAAGATATTGAAGAAACAAGAAAAAGTCTTTTAGCATATTGTGAATTAGACACCTTTGCAATGGTTGAAATTTATAAAGTATTAATAAGAATGATAAATTAATCATTCTTTATTTGTTTTATAATATTACCAATACCTGTTTTACTAATTTCAAATTCAGTCCCTTTCAACTTTTCTTCTATCTTTCGATAAGATAAACCTTCTTTGTGGTATTTTATTACTACTTCAACAAGTTCCTTATTGTCTTTTTTTTGGTCTTTAATATTATTGGTGGTTTGTCCAGTATTAGAGAAATAAAGATTTTTATCCCTTTCTAAAATGATTCCTTTTTCTTTATATGAGGATTCTAGAAAATTAGATTTTAAAACCCATAAATCAATAAAATTTTTGTTTTTGAAATTAGGTCTTAACTCGAGGACTACTCTCATTTTTGCTTCAAATGCTTGACTCCCAATTATGCTATCTTTAGATGGAGTCTTTCTTTGGGTGTTTTTACCAATATGGTGTAAAAATAAAATCAGACAATTATTTTGAAAGGCTAGGTTACTATAAATATTCAAAAATCTCCTTACCTGTGTATTAGCATTAATTTCTTTGTCATAGATATCAGTGAAAGCATCAATCACTATTAAATCAACAGGGTTTTCTTCAATACTAGTTTTTAAGTTTTCATATAAGTTTTCAGTATCAAAAATAAATTCTAGATTACTCAAATTAGAAACATCTAAGTTTTTTATTTTCTTTTTTAATGAATTTACTTGTTTAATAATGGAATAACTTACAGAACTGTAATCATCTTCAGTAGTTACATAAATAACCCTATGGTGTTTGGGGTTTAATTTAAAACCTAAAAATGCTTTAGATTTAAGTACAATTGAAAGACATAATTGCCTTAAAAAAGTAGATTTACCTGCATCAGACGTACCAACTAAAGTAGCAAGTCCACTTTTTTGAAGGAAAGGCTCAAGAAGCTTAGGAATGTTTTCAGTTTCCAGATTAAATAGTTCTAGAGCAGTATATGATTTTTTGAATGAGTGTCCTTTGAGTATATTGTTAACATTTAAAATTTGTCCAAATGCTTCAGCCAATAATTTATTAGTTTCTTCAGATTGCTTCATCCTATCAAAGTTATCCATCTCATATAAATAATTAATTGTGTCCAATTAATTTAATTATAATAGGACAGGACAATTTAATAAATCTTAATTAAACGACCATTAATTGTTTTAATGGTTTTGTTGATTCTTTTGGATGTATGAAATTCTATCCTATTAAGGATAATGTTTTAGTTGATTAATTGTTATTTTTAAGGCGAATTAGGATAGATTTAAGGTATCATGTTCACTCCTTTTTGTGTAATTTACTGAATACAAGTGTTTTAAATTCCTTGGTTCGAGCCCAAGAGGGGGAGCAAAACTAAAGCCTTAACATCTAAATTGTTGAGGCTTTTTTTTATTTTTAGATTAAAAATTATTAACCATGAAAAAACTAATAACTTCTTTACTCATAATCTTTCCTTTTTTTACATTCGCTCAAAACTCAGAATATGATATAAAATCTTATAAAGAGGAAGGAACCAAAGCACCCAACACGCATTATATAGGTGAAGCTTGGTTAAATGGCTTATTTCATGATGATAAAGAGTTAAATTACAATATTACCAAAGCTACTTTTAAAGCGAACTCCACTTTAGATTGGCATAAACACTTCACCCCACAGGTTATTATTATTGTGGAAGGGACAGGCTATTATCAAGAACGTGGAAAAAATCCTGTGATCCTAACAGTTGGAGATGTAATAAAATGTGATAAAGATATTGAGCATTGGCATTCTTCCAGTAAAGAAAATGATGTCACTTATTTGGCTATTTACGGTGGAGATCAACCAACGGTTTGGACCGAAGTGCTTTCTCAGGAATATTATAATGATATTGCTCTAAAATTAAAAACCCCTTAGTTTTTTAATTTCTGGCTCCATAGTTCAAGGGATAGAACAAAAGTTTCCTAAACTTTAGATTCAGGTTCGAATCCTGATGGAGTCACAATACTTTACTTATCCTTTTATGAATTTTTTGGCGGCTTCAATCGTTTTTTTAGAGTTTCCAATAAAAATGTGGTTGTCAACAATTATTACAGGCCTGCTTAAAAAGGTATAATGTTCTAAAATGTAATGCTTGTAGTCGCGTTCATTCAAATCTTGAGTTTTTAAATCCATTTCCTTATATAATTTAGAACGTTTACTGAACAAGGCTTCATAACTTCCAGCTAGGGTTTTCATGGCTTCCAATTGCTTAACGGTTATTTCCTCAGCTTTGATGTCTTGTAAAATGAATTCTGAGGGTAAATCCAATTCTTTTAAAATTCTTAAACAGGTGTTACAGGTTTTTAAAAAGTATACTTTTTTCATGCTTTATAAGGTTTCAAAAAACAAATTAAAACTATATTTATCAAAATAATAAAGAATATGGATTTTACATTTCAAGTTTTAAATAACACAAGAGGTATTTTTAATAAAATAATAGAGGCTAATTCTTTAGCCGATTTAAATAAAATCCCCAAAGGGTTTAACAACAACATCATTTGGAACATTGCCCACGTGATAGTATCGGAACAATTGTTGGTTTATAAGTTATCTGGTTTAGAGTCGATGCTTTCAGATACTATTATTAATAAATACAGAAAGGATACAAAACCTAATGGCGATATTTCAGAAAATGAAGTGAAAGAAATACAAAGTTTTCTCTTTTCGACCATAAAAAACACACAAGAAGACTATTATAATGGTGTTTTTAAAAAGTATAATTCCTATACGGTTTCTACAACCGGAAACACCTTAACCAATGTTGATGAAGCTTTGCAGTTTGCCACCATTCACGAGGGTTTACATTACGGGTACGTTCTGGCGCTTTTAAAGGCTATTAAAAACTAAAAATGGTTTAGCGTCTTCAAACGGTATTACAAACTCAATAAGGCCTGTTGAATAGGGAGCAATCTCATAGGTATTATATAGTAAAACAACACCTTCTTCACCATAACCCATATTTTCTGGCAATTGGAATTTTGTAGGTTCAAAAAGCGTGTTTTTGTCCTCTATGGCTTTATCAAAATAAGTGTTTGCTAGGGTTTTAAAGCTTTCAATATCATTAAAAAGCTCACTATTTTCTATAAGATTACCAGTTTGAGCATTGAAATTCAATAGCGAAATAAGCAAATTACCATGCGCTCCTCCTGTAAACTTGTAGCTAGTGAATGCTAAACTTATAATTTCAGGCGATTGAAACATCACTTCACCATCAATTTGGGCCTCCCATTCTGGAACGGTATCGGGAAAATCTGTTACAAAATCAGTATATTCTTTATTAAAAGCATCTATACTTTCTTCAATGGATTTAGAAGCAACATCATCTGGATTGCCAATATGCAAAGCAGATATAATTAACTCTTTTATGGTTGAATTAATTTTCTTTGAAATATTTTCATCCCCATTTGCTTTAGGAATGTTTACTTCAACTAAATCATTCTTTTCTGTTGAAATGGTAATATTGGAAAAAGAGGTTTTATTTTCTTTTTTACAAGCAAAAAAAGTAAAAAACAAAAAGAAAATCAAGTAAGATTTTTTTAGACACATTTGGGTTATAATTAACTATAGTTAAAGATAATTATTGCATTTGAATAGAGCGAATTAAAACTTACATTTGTAACAAATTCAATATCAAATGAAATTTAATACAAAAGTCATTCACGGTGGTCAAGAGCATGATAAGGCTTATGGAGCGGTGATGCCTCCTATTTACCAAACATCCACTTATGCGCAAACCACACCTGGTGGTCATAAAGGGTATGAATATTCCAGAACACACAACCCAACAAGAAGCGCTTTAGAAAGCGCTTTAGCTAGTATCGAAAATGGTAATTATGGACTTGCTTTTGCGTCTGGACTCGCTGCTATTGATGCCATAATCAAGCTTTTAAAACCAGGTGATGAGGTTATTTCAACGAATGATTTATATGGAGGATCTTTTAGACTATTCACCAAAATTTTCCAAGATTTTGGTATTAAATTTCATTTTATAGGAATGCAAGATGCTTCTCACATTGAAAGTTTTGTTAACAAAAACACAAAGCTTATTTGGGTTGAAACACCAACCAATCCCATGATGAATATTATAGATATTGAAGCTGCTTCGAAAATTGCTAATAAACATCACATTTTATTGGCAGTTGATAATACATTTGCCACGCCATATTTGCAAAAGCCGTTAGATTTGGGAGCCGATATTGTTATGCATTCTGCAACAAAATACTTAGGTGGGCATAGCGATGTAGTTATGGGAGCTTTAGTGGTAAAAGACAAAAGTTTAGCGGACAAATTATATTTCATTCAAAATGCTAGTGGCGCTATTTGTGGACCTCAAGATAGTTTTTTGGTTTTAAGGGGTATAAAAACGTTGCATGTTAGAATGCAACGCCATTGTGAAAATGGGAAAGCCATAGCAGAATATTTGCAAAATCACAAGAAAATAGAGAAGGTTTATTGGCCAGGGTTTGAAAATCACCCAAATCATGAAATTGCTAAAAACCAGATGAAAGATTTTGGCGGTATGATATCATTTACTACCAAAGGCAATAATTTTCAAGAAGCAATTAAAACTATTGAAAATTTAAAAGTTTTTACATTGGCAGAATCTTTAGGAGGGGTAGAATCTTTATGTGGTCATCCAGCTAGCATGACCCATGCCAGTATTCCAAAGGAGGAACGTGAAAAGACAGGTGTAGTAGATTCTTTAATTAGACTTAGCGTTGGTATAGAAGATGTAGAAGACTTAATTGCCGACTTAAAACAGGCTTTAGGTTAATCCAGATAATAGATATATCCAAAATTTAACCATACCAACCAGTCATTATTTTTATTGAAACTCAACTCATGGTTTAAACCGTCAACCCAATCATCAAAATAGTACTGCCATCTTAAGTCTAACATTAAATCTGAAAGTTTAGTTAGTTTGTACCGAACTCCAACACTTGCAACCATTGACCAAGATGAATGAGGGGTTACATCTATGGGATATTGTCTTTGCTGTCCGGAGGGCAGAGGAGGTAAGCGTGTATCATCGCGATACCAAAATGAGTAGATATTATTTTCATTAAAAATATCACCATCACCATACGTAGTGCTAGCTTCTGGCGTAGAATATGTATAATGCACACCTAGACTTACGAAAGGGGCAAAACTGTATGCAAACCCCTGAAAATCTCTAATACTTAAAGGAAAAAATTCTATTTGTGTACCAATATCTAAATTTTTGGCAACACCACTTTGTGCTCTAAGTCTGTCGGCATCTGGTGTTACATTTTCTGGTCCAACCCACTGACCTAAATGGTTTAGTTTGGTTTTATTCCAAGAAATTTCATTCCTTAATTTGAAATGATCATTAAAATAGGTATCAGTTGTATAACAATTACAATCAGCTCTATAAGAAAAATTTATATAATGTATAAGGCCTATTCCTATTCCAGAATTACCAAAATTGGTCTCACCTTCGTTACGGCTACCAAAATCTGATCTAAATTGAACCGGTCCTGCAATTACCCCTAATTCGTGAGAGAAGCCTAATTGAGAATGCGCTGTTTGAAGCATAACAAACAAGCAAAAAAAGGAAACTAATTGTTTCACGTTAAGCATAATAAGGTTCGTTTTTTGAGGCATTATTAAAGACAAATATATAAAAACTCACCAAACAAACAAATATTAATGGATTTAGCCATAATCAATAAAAATATGTATTGCGAATTTTTAAAAAAAACAACATTAATTTTAAAGATAACGTATATTTGCACTCGTAAATTATTTATTTAATAAAAACAATACAATTAATGTATATATGAAAAGTAACATTGAAGCATTTTTAGATCTTGTAAAAGAAAGGAATGGTCATGAACCAGAATTTCTACAAGCCGTTGAAGAAGTTGCAGAAACTGTAATTCCTTATATTGTAAAACATGATATTTACTATGGTAAAAATATTCTGTTGAGAATGGTTGAACCAGAGAGATTGATATCATTTAGGGTTTGTTGGGTAGATGATAGTGGAGAAATACAAGTAAATAGAGGCTATAGAGTTCAAATGAATTCTGCAATTGGCCCGTACAAAGGAGGTTTACGTTTCCACCCAACTGTAAATGCTAGTATACTGAAGTTTTTGGCATTTGAACAGGTGTTCAAAAATAGTCTTACTACACTGCCTATGGGAGGTGGAAAAGGAGGTAGCGATTTTGATCCTAAAGGTAAGAGTGACAATGAAATCATGCGTTTTTGTCATGCTTTTATGAGTGAATTATTCAGACACATAGGCCCAAATACAGATATCCCAGCTGGTGATATAGGTGTAGGAACGAGAGAGATAGGGTTTCTTTTCGGCATGTATAAAAAATTGAATAATGAATTTACTGGCGTTTTAACCGGTAAAGGGATGTCTTGGGGAGGTTCTTTAATAAGACCAGAAGCAACCGGATATGGGAATGTGTACTTCGCGCAAAAGATGCTGGAAACCAAAGGAGATACTATCGAGGGTAAAAGTGTAGTGGTTTCTGGATCTGGAAATGTCGCACAATATGCTGCTGAAAAAGTAATACAATTGGGAGGTAAAGTTTTAACACTTTCAGATTCATCTGGATATATTTATGATGAGGAAGGTATAGATACGGACAAATTAAAATTTGTTATGGAGCTTAAAAATGTTAAAAGAGGTAGAATCAGTGAATATCTAGAAACGTATCCCAACGCAAAATTTGTAAAAGGGAAAACCCCGTGGGAAGTAAAATGTGACGTTGCATTACCTTGTGCTACTCAAAACGAACTTCATGAGGAAGATGCCAAAACACTCTTAAATAATGGATGTATTTGTGTTAGTGAAGGCGCTAATATGCCTTCAACTAAGGAAGCTATCGCTGCTTTCCATAAAGCCAAAATTTTATTTGCTCCAGGAAAGGCGTCAAATGCGGGAGGTGTTGCTACTTCTGGTTTAGAAATGACTCAAAACTCATTGCGTTATAAGTGGACCAGAGAAGAAGTCGATAACAAACTTAAAGATATCATGGCCGATATACATCAATCCTGTATTGAATATGGTAAAGATGAAGATGGTTATGTTGATTATGTAAAAGGAGCTAATATCGCAGGTTTTGTAAAAGTAGCCGATGCTATGTTGGCACAAGGAATCGTATAAAACGAAATAATTTAAATTGCTTAAGGCTTTCCCCGAAAAGGGAAAGCTTTTTTGTTTAAAATATATTATTTTGAACTAAAAGTCGATAGTTATAAATATATTTGAAACATTAGTCAACAATTATTGTTTTTTTGAAAGACGTCAACACTAATAACTTTGATTTTTTAAGGATAGTATTTGCTTCAACTGTAGCTTTGGCTCATTTAATTGGATTAAGTCAAGTTCAAATTTTTCAATCTTATTCAAAGTTTTTTAACACACAAGTAGCTATTCACGGGTTTTTTATAATTAGTGGATTTTTAATTGCAAAGAGTTACGAAAATAGTGTATCTATTAAAGAATATATAATAAAAAGAGTTAGAAGAATAGTTCCAGCATACTTCTTTGTTGTTTTGGGTAGTGCTATTTTTTTAGTAATACTATCAAAAAATTCAATCAACAACTATTTTTTGAATTTTCAATTCTGGAAATATTTAATTGCCAATTTAACTTTTCAAAATTACATAGAACCTTGTTTACCTGGGGTTTTCAATGACAATTCAATTTGCACTGTTAATGGTGCATTATGGACTATTAAAGTTGAAGAGGCCTTTTATTTGTTGGTGCCAGTATTTTATTTTCTTGTGAATACTAAAAGGTTTAATATTTATTTATTGACAATAATAACATATTTGTTATCAATAGCTTATTTTAATTACTTTCTTTCAATAGATGCTTACAGAATAGCAAAACAGCTTCCTGGTGCGTTAGCATTTTTCGTGTCAGGAATTATATTATATAAAAATTTTGCATTTTTCATAAAATGGAAGCATTACCTCATTGTTCCGTGTTTAATCATTTTTCTTACAGAACAATATATGTTTTCAAGTCATATTTTAAAACCTTTTACTTTTGGGGTTATTGTTTTCTATATAGCATACAATTTTAAATTCCTAAATACTTTCGGTAAGTATGGAGATTTCACCTATGGAATATATATTTTTCATTTTCCAATAATTCAAATATTTGTTCATTATAAGCTATTTGATAAATACAACCCTTACTTTACAAGTGTTGTTTTACTTATTTTTGTTTTGGCTTTAGCGGTTTTTTCATGGTATGTAATTGAATTGCCTAATTTATCTAAGAGTAGAAAATCAAGGCAAAAGAAATTAATATCAAAAAGTTAGTATATGAAATAAAGATAAATAGCGTTTTATATAAATATATTTTAAGAAACAATTTATGCTTCGTAGGATTATTTTTTTAATCATTATACTAATCCCTTTTAAACAAAGGGCTCAAGATTTTTCAGCACTTTGGGAAGGTCATTTTTCATACAACCAAATTAAAGATATTTCAAGAGGGAGCAACAAAATTTTTGCAGCCTCAGACAATGCTATTTTCAGTTTAGATCTTCAAACAAATGAAATCAATGAGATTACAACCATTAATGGGTTGTCAGGAGAAATTATTTCTTCTATTCTCTACAGTGAAACCTATCAATTATTAATTATTGGTTATGAAAATGGTTTAATTGAAATTGCTTTTGATAATGATGACAATGTTTTAACAATTGTAGATATTATTGATAAACCAACAATACCTCCTACAAGCAAAAAAATAAATCATTTCAATGAATATCAAAATTTGGTTTATATTTCAACTAATTATGGGATTTCGGTTTTCGATTTAGAAAGATTGGAATTTGGGGACACTTATTTTATAGGAGATGGAGGGATACAAATTCAAGTAACCCAAACCACCATTTTTGGCGATTATATTTATGCCTCATGCTTGGATGGAAATGGTATAAGAAAGGCATTGGTTACCAATCCAAATTTAATTGATTTCCAAAACTGGCAATTGGTCAACTCAAGCAGTTGGACCTCGATTGAAGCTCAAGGAGATAAATTATATGCTATAAATGTCGACAGAAAAATTTATCAAATTATAAACGATGTTATAAATGAAAGATTTCTTTATTCAAGTGCTCCACTAGATTTAAGAGCTTTAGATGATAGTTTAATAGTAACAACACGCAACAATGTTTTTATTTATGACACCAATTTTAATATTGTATTGCAAGTTTCAGTAGACACCAATTTTAGCACGTTATATACTTGTGCTACTATTGAAAATAATAGTATTTATATAGGCACTAGAGAATTTGGTATTTTAGAAACTACTGTAACAAATCCAACGGTTTTTGAGGAAATTCATCCAGATGGGCCATTATTAAACATCCCCTTTTCAATTGAAGCCGAACCAAATGGTTTATGGGTTACTTTTGGCGAATATGATGTATTTTATAATCCGTTTCCTATAAACAGTCGTGGGTTTAGTCACTTATCAAATAATCAATGGATTAATAATAGATATAGCGAAGTACTGGAAGCTAAATGCCTAAATAAAATTTCAATTAATCCATTAAACACTAGTCAAGTATTTATAAGTTCGTTTTATAGTGGTTTATTAGAAGTAAATGATGGTGTTCCAACTTTTTTATATGATGAAACGAATAGCCCACTGGAGGTTGAGATTGCAAATAACTTAGGTATTAAAGTTGGTGCATCTTCATTTGATACTAATGGACTTTTATGGCTAAGTATCGGAAGAGATAAAAATCAACTAAAGTCTTTTAATCCATCATCTAACCAGTGGAGATCTTTTTCATTCGATGCCATTATTCCAAATGCTACAGATAACAATGGATTTGCCGATGTAATAATTGGACCTGACCAAACAAAATGGCTTGCATCGGCGTTTAGTTTTGGTTTTATTGGTTTTAATGAGAACAATGGAAACCAATTAACAAAAGCGATTTATAAAGAAGAGCAAAATATGCCTTCATCAGCTGTAACAGCTTTAGCATTAGATAAAAGAAATCAATTATGGATAGGAACTTTTAGAGGGTTAAGGGTTTTATTTAATACATCCAATTTTTTTACGGATGATGATATTGAGGTACAGGAAATTATCATAGAGGAAGATGGCATTGCAAAAGAATTATTATTTCAACAATTCATCACAGATATAAAAGTTGATGGTTCCAATAACAAATGGGTAGGAACTGATGATTCCGGATTATTTTATTTTTCATCAGATGGACAAAATACCATTTTTCATTTTACAAAAGAAAACTCCCCCTTACCCTCTAATAGTATTAGAGACATAGCATTAGATGATACGAACGGCATCGTTTATATAGCCACTAGTAGAGGCTTGGTGTCTTTTAAATCAGGGGGTTCCAGTCCATTTGAAGATTTATCAAATTCCTATGCTTATCCAAACCCAGTTCGCCCTGGTTTTAATATTGTGGATGAAAAAGTTAAAATTAAAGACATTTCAGAAAATGTCAATATTAAAATTACTGATATAGAAGGTAATTTAGTGGCCGAAGCACAATCCAGAACCAATCAAAGATATAGAGGCTATAATTTAGAAATAGATGGGGGTACAGCTTATTGGAATGGAAAAAACCTTGCTAATAATGTTGTGGCTTCAGGGGTTTATTTAATTATGCTATCTGATTTAGATACTTTCGAAACAAAAGTTATAAAATTAATGGTGGTTAGATAATGCTCATTACTACAAATGCCATTGTGCTATCAAAACTTAAATATGGAGATAGCGATCTCATTGTTAAGTGTTATACACAGCAATTGGGAGTTATAAGTTTTTTACTTCGAGGCGTTTTAAAAAGTAAAAAAGGACATTCAAAGACAGCGTATTTTCAATTGCTTTCACAATTACAATTGATTGTTCTTTTTAAAGAGAACAGGTCTTTACAAACTATTAAAGAGGCCAAAATTGCACATATTTACACGAGTTTACATACCCATGTTCTAAAAAGTTCCATCGTAATGTTCTTATCTGAGGTATTATCTAATATTTTAAAGGAAGAAGAGCAAAATGAAGAGCTTTATAGCTATTTAGAAAGCACTTTATTGTGGTTAGACTCACAATCGGAATATTCTAATTTTCACTTGTTATTTTTATTAAAATTAACAAAATATATTGGGTTTTATCCCGATGAATCCCATATTGAATACTCTTATTTTAGTTTAAACGAAGGTAAATTTGAAGAAAAACCTACCAGTAAACACTCTATTTCCGGAGAAAATTTAACCCTTCTAAAACACTTGTTAGGCACAAAATTTGATGGCTTATCTTATGTAAAAATCAGTTCAAAACAACGTCAAGTTTTTTTAAGTATGATGTTGCTTTATTTTGAATTACATTTGGGAAGCTTTAAAATTCCCAAATCCCTAAAAATATTTAATCAAGTTTTTAACTAATCAATGAAATCATTTCTTGCTTTTACATTTTTTTTATTTGTATTTAAAAGTTCGCAATGTCAAAACATTAAAGTTTTAAACGCTCAAACCAAAGAGCCCCTTTTTGGAGTAGCCATTTACAATGTAGACAAATCTAAAAGTGTTGTAACCAATTTTAGGGGAGAAGCAGATTTAGATGCGTTTTTTGAAACTGAAATTATTTATTTCAAGCATTTATCCCATCAATTGAAGAGCATTACTAAACGTCAATTAGGGAATTCCAATAAAGTTTATTTAAATTCCAACACACAAGATTTAAACGAAATTGTTATATCAGCATCCAAATTTGAGCAAAATAAAAGGGACATTCCTCAAAAAATAATCAACATCAATGCCAAAAATATTGAGTTTTCAAACCCACTAACCAGTGCCGATTTATTGGAAAATACGGGGCAGGTTTACATTCAAAAAAGTCAACTGGGTGGCGGAAGCCCTATGATAAGAGGGTTTTCAACAAACAGGCTATTAATTACAGTTGATGGTGTGCGAATGAATAATGCCATATTCAGGGGAGGAAATTTACAAAATGTGATATCTGTAGACCCTTTTTCAATACAAAATACCGAGGTTATATTAGGTTCAGGTTCTGTAATTTATGGCAGCGATGCCATTGGAGGCGTTATGGGTTTCTACACCCAAAAACCCATATTATCGTACTCAGATTCGTTATTATTAAAGGCTAATGCCATTGTAAGATATTCAACGGCCAGTGATGAAAAAACGGGCCATTTTGATTTTAACTTGGGATATAAAAAATGGGCCTTTGTAACTAATGCCAGTTATTCATATTTTGGTGATTTACGCATGGGAAGCCATGGCCCAAAAGCGTATTTAAGGCCCGAGTTTGTGGTATCCACTAATGGGAATGATGCTGTGGTAACAAACACTAATCCTTTAGTGCAAAAGCCTACTTGTTACACCCAAGTAAATCTCATGCAAAAGGCACATTACAAGCCTTATAAGAACCTTAGTTTCGATTTAGGGTTATATTATACCACCACGTCAGATTATTCCAGATACGATCGTTTAATACGGTATCGGCGTGGGACTTTACGTTCCGCAGAATGGAATTATGGGCCACAAAAATGGTTGATGTCTAATCTACAAGTAACCAAATTAAGCAGTAATTCGAATTTGTACGACAAAATAAAGGCTACCATCGCCTATCAAAATTTTCAAGAGAGTAGAATGGACAGGGATTTTCAATCCCCAATTAGAAATATGAGGCAAGAAGCTGTTGATGCTTATTCTTTTAATTTAGATTTAGAAAAAAAATTAGGCCTTAAAACGGAGTTTTTTTATGGTTTAGAGTATATCTACAACAAAGTGAAGTCTACAGGAGAAGAAGAAAACATCGAAACAAATTCAATAATCCCAACGGTTTCAAGATATCCAAATGGTGCTAACTGGCAATCTATGGCCGCTTATTCAAGTATCAAATACCAACCTAATACTAAGTTTGTATTTCAATCAGGTTTACGCTTTAACCATATCATTTCAAAAGCCGATTTTACCGAAAACAATACGTATTTAAATCTGCCCTTCAACACCTCACAAAACGAAGCCAGTGCTCTTACAGGAACGGCTGGGATTAGCTGGTTGCCCAGTAAAATGATTCAATGGAAATTGAATGCTTCATCGGCTTTTAGGGCTCCTAATATTGACGATATCGGAAAAGTTTTTGATTCGGAACCGGGGTCCGTAGTCGTGCCAAATGAAACTTTAAGACCAGAATATGCTTATGGTGGCGAATTGGGATTGAAATTGAATTTTAATGATAAAGTCATCCTGGATATGAATACGTATTATACCTATTTAGACAATGCTTTAGTTAGGAGGGATTTTAATTTGAATGGTGAAAGTGAAATTATTTATGACGGTGAATTAAGTAATGTACAAGCCATACAAAATGCCTCAAAAGCTTGGATTTATGGTTTTGAAGTGGGGGCAAAAATTAATTTTACAAATCAACTTGCACTTACTTCACAATACAATATTATTGGCGGAACTGAGGTTGAAGGCTCTATAGAAGTGCCAGTAAGACATGTGGCTCCCAATTTTGGAAATACGCACATAGTTTGGAGTTCGGGGGATTTAAAACTCGACTTTTTTGCTAATTACAATGGTGAATTGTCATTTTACCAATTGGCACCTTCAGAAATTGAAAAGGATTACATTTATGCCTTAGATGCTAATGGCAACCCTTACAGTCCATCTTGGTATACTATCAATTTAAGAACGCAATATCAAGTAACGAACTCTACAACGGTTACAGCTAGTTTGGAAAATATTTCAGACCAACGTTATAAAACGTATTCCTCAGGTATTGCAGCCGCTGGAAGAAACTTTGTGGTATCGTTAAAATATAGTTTGTAACTTGATATGGCGCCCGAACGAAATAGAAAACTCATCTTTGAGTTTTAGTAATTTATTCAATTTTATCTATTTATAGCATAAGAGGCTGCGACAGCGTGTTCTTTTAATGCTTTCATAAATAATTTAATTTTTTGGGTAACTTTTTTCATGTTATTGTTTTTTTAAATTAATAATCCTTTATCGATGTTTTTTACATGGGCTTTCTTTTTATCCATGTTTTTTGTAGTCCTTTACAGTTTGTCGGTATTTTATGTATTTTAACATGCTGTAAATCAAATACTTAGCAAAGGTATATTACTATCATGTTTCCTTAAAAAAAGTTTGACCAATGGACTATTTTTTTGTTGAACCGCACAAAATGGCCAGAAAATGGTTTTTATTGCACGGATGTCTTACTTAGTAATTTGAAATTAGTATGCAACAATAAAATGTATATAAATTTATAACACCTCATTATAAGCCATTAAAAAATAAGGTAGGAAACGGAATAAATTCCCATAAAATAAAAAGCCGCCATTTTATGGCGGCTTAATTTTAAAACGTAAGTTTAGTTATTTTTTAATAGCTTTTTTGGTTATAACGGCACCATTAGATAATTCTACTTTAGCAATATAAATGCTGTTGCTTATATTTGAAAGGGAATAAATTTCAGAATCGCTATTGCCTTTAAAAGTGTATAATTGTCTGCCTAAAAGGTCATAGATATTTATATTTTTAATACTTAAATCTTCAGTGGTGGTAAATTGGACTCTGTCATCTTCAAGTTCCACAATTTTTAATGATTTTGAATTTAAAGCGAATTCATCAGTCGATAAAGAAGCTTGACTGAATAAAACCTCAAAACGGGAGTTAAATTCCCCAACATCGCTTGTAAACGTGTAATCTGAGGCCGATAAATTGTGTACCTTGTTCAACAAATTATCTTTTAAATACACGGGATTATTAGTTAAAAAGTCGCCTTCAAATTGCGCCAAAGTTAAGGTGTAAGTAGTTTCTACATTAATATTGGTGGCAAACCCTAGTTTAATAACTTCGTCTTCATTTAAGCTAGTGGTAGCTTTACCTTGAATGGCGAATTTTGTATCTATTCCTTCAATTGATGTGTAAAGAGCAGCAGGTAAATCATTAATTGAAAGTCTTGGAGCATCATAAGCTAGAGCATCTTTGGCATTTGTAGCCCCATCAACATAGGCTACTAAAATTTGATTAAATACCCCGTTATTTGAGGTTAAATTAACCCAAAGTCTATTAAATGTTGTTGAATTATTTTTGGTAGTGGAATTCTTAAAAAATTGAGAATTACTTAAAGCATTCTTTTCTCGCATGGCGTTAGTAAAGGTTACAGTTCCATCTGTTAAACCTGCTATAAAAAAGCTTTGCCCTGATGGTATAAAGCCATTAGGAGGATTTCCGAAAGCATCATTTTGAATAGCTCCACTGCCCACTGTATAAATTGCATAATCGTTTTTGCTGAAATTTATTTGTTGATTGCCTGAGTTTCCAGCATCAGGAGGTGTTGCTTGTGACCAAAAATAGGCTGCACCATCAATAACTGTTGAATTAGCCGTATGAAAATCCACAAAATTAACTGCACTAGGGTAAGGGTTTCCAATTAAGTTCCACTTAGTACCTGTATTTGCAGGATTTGAAGTAATGGTTACGGGAACGTCACTAGTATTAAACTCGCCTTCAAACGAAGCAGTACCTGAAGCACCAAGTCCACTTGGGAATAAACGTGCTTCAGTTACGGCATATCCAACGCCAGGTGTCATCGTAGCTCCAGCTAATGCATATTGCCAGTCATTACCGAAATCATCAATATCATCACCATTATTATCGATAAAATTGGCGGCATTAAACCAAAAACGCCTATCCCCATCTACATCAGGGAATACACTACCAATAGTTTCGTTAACAACGGGCGAACTCCAATAGGTGTAATAATACCATTGGTCTTTTGGAGGGGTTTGCTTGTTAACCCTAGCAAGACCACCAGCGTTAACCGTAAAGGTGCCCAAGGCATCATTTTGTACAAAGTTACCTGAGGTTTCAACAAATAGTTCACCATCTACCACGACATCATTTTCAATTTCAACAAAACTATTGTTTCCAACGGTTAATCTAAATCCTGTGTTAACTGTTAAACTACAAGCACTTAAATCACCATCAATTGAAGAGTCATAATCTCCATTAATTATAGCTTCAGTGGTTAAATCGGGTGTTGCTGACCAAGTTGTACCATTCCATGTTACTGTTGATACGCAAGTCCCACAAGTGTAAGTACATCCACCTAAAGAAGCTAAGCGGTTATTATCTAAAATCCAGTTTACTGAACTTGAAACTCCAGCTAAAATTGCACTTTGCCCAGAAACTGAAGCACAATTATAATTAGCATTATCTATTTCACCTAAATTTACGGCGTTAGTTCCATTAGTCAACCCAGTTGGTAAAGCTGAAGTAGAAGCAGTAGTAGCATTTGACCATCCAGTACCATCAAAGTTAATAGCATAAATAAATGTAGGAGATATATCAGCTCCTTGATAGGCTAATATTTGATCTCCTGTAGCGCTAAGTTGAAATTGATTATCATCTGTAACATTACCAATTGAGGCTGAAAAAGGGCTGCCATCAGTTATTGTTATTTCAGTGCCACAGGAGAGTGCTGATGTGGCTGTCCATTCAATAATGCCTTCATTTGATCTAAAACTTCCCGACGATTGCCATCCATTATCAGTAAACTTTATACTTGTTGTATTAGAAACATCAGTTAGTAAAACAAATGTAAATTCGTCAGGATCATCTGAATTAAAGCCTGTAATAACAATATCTCCAGCACTTAATGTAGTCTGCCCAAAACCAAAATTTAGGGCACCAAAAAGGGCAATTAAAAAAGTAAAATATTTTGAGAACGTAATTTTTTTCATAGCTAAGAGGGTTTTTAAAACATGCACTTTACATATACAAGTACAATGGATTTGGGTTTTATGTTTTTTATTCGTTTAGTTAATTTATCAATTGTTATTTTTGGCTTACCTATGCATACCAAAAAAACATATACACTACAAGAAGCTACCAAAAAATTGGAGCATTATTGTGCGTACCAAGAACGCTGCCATCAAGAAGTAAGGCAAAAACTGGAAACCATGCACATGATACCCGAAGCTATCGATATGATTGTGGTTCATTTATTAAAGCACAACTTTCTTAATGAAGAACGTTTTGCCAAAACATTTGTAAGCGGTAAGTTTAAAATTAAGAAATGGGGGCGTAGCCGTTTAACTTATGAACTTAAGAAAAAAGACATAAGCAAAGTTAATATAAATCAAGCACTTGCAGAAATAGAAAATACGGAATATGTCGAGGTTTTCAATGCGTTAGCCGAAAAAAAAGTCCAATCTATTAAAGAAACCAATGTTTTTAAGAAAAAGAAAAAATTAATCGATTATCTGTTGTATAGAGGCTGGGAAATGCACTTGGTTTATGAAAAAGCCAATGAATTAATTAAATGATCGTTTGATTTTTTTGCATTTTACAAACTAAAAGAAGCTCCAAAATTAAATGTAAACTGGTTGTGCAGTTTTTCAGCAGGTGTTAAGGTATCCGTGTTATATTTGGCAATAGGAACATTAAATTCTGTAAAAAGCCCAAAACCATCAGAGAAAAAATATCGCATTCCTAAATGGCCTCCAAAATTTTTAAGGCTGAAATTTAATCCCGGATAGATGTCAAAGTTCTCATCCATATTAACCACATTTCCTAAATGTGCGTTAAAACGGCCTTTCATATCAAAACGGTCACCAAAATCGGCATTTAAACTATCATCAACACCTAAAAGATAGGTTGATGACACACCAAACGACATGTTGGGACCCACACCAAAGTCGTAACTTAGATTTAAACCAGAGCCATTATCTTGAACATTGGCACCCACTTGAAATTTGTTATCGCCACTGCCTATAAAAACCTGGGCATTTAAAAAGGAAATGCTACAAAAAGCAACTAATAAAATTATTTTTTTCATGTGTTAAGTATGTTACTGAGACCGCAAATATAGGATTACTTTCTTCGCCAAAGTACTTTAATTACAATCTATTTTGGGTTTTAATAATAGCTTGCTCGTTTTTCCAGTCAATCCATTTTTGCCCTTTTATTCGGCGCATCACATTATCTAAATTGCGCATCACAAAAATATTATAAATAGCTTTACTTAAGTTTTTCGGGTTTCTGGCTATGGCACGCAAACTCATGGAAAACCCTGGGGTTACATAACGCATATAATGCCAATAGCCTTCGGGCATGTAAAGCACTTCGCCATGGTTAAGTTCGCAAACCCATCCTTTGGCTTTTTTTAATGCAGGCCATTTTTCAAAATCAGGATTATTAAAATCGATATCCTCTCTAGTAATTAACGAGTGGGGTATTTTGTATAAAAAGGGGTTCTGGTTTTGATCAAACAAGATACATTTTTTGGTGCCTTCAAAATGAAAATGAAAAATGTTTGCTAAATCAATATCGTAATGCATAAAGGTGTACGAATCGCGCCCTCCAAAAAACAACATAGGAATGCCTTTTAAAAGTCGCAACCCAAAATCGGGAAACGTAAAATCATTTTGCAACTCAGGTATTTCCTTCAGGGCATTCCATAAAAAAATGCGATATTTAGTGGGCTCGCGCTTAAGCAAATCAATATAATCGCTCAATTTCATTTTAGCGTGTGCTTGGTTAAAACCATCTTTATAATCCACGGGTCTATCATCGTACAGCGGAATGGTAATATGGCCACCAACACTTTTCATGTAGTCTAAATTCCATTTGTTATAAGCAGGCCAATCTTCAATAAAACGCTCAATAACCACCGGTTTTTGTGGTTTAAAATAGTGCTTTAAAAAATCCGCTTTGGTAATGGTTTTTACGCGCGGAATGTCTTGTAAGTTTAACGACAAAGCTTAAAAATTTAGTGCTCAAAGTTAAGAAAACGTTACCAAATTTAAAATAATATTTGGCGGGCGATGGCCTAATTACTCATCTCATCTAAACGTTGTTACAAAGTAAATTTATTTACTGCCAATGTCAATTAACATAGCAGAATACCATCAATAAGGCGTTTACTAATTAAACTGATAACGCAATCCAAACAATACATTACTAGGTGGCATGGGTATAATTCCGCTCTCTATATAGTCGGCATCAAAAATATTCCCTACAATGGCAGTAAACTCAAATTGTTTTGAGGTGACTACCATGGAAGCGTCCAATACATTGTAACTTAAACCCTCGGTACGTTCTGCATGTTTATAGATTATGTTAAAGTTAAAGTTTTTACACAGTTGTGTACTTAAACGTGAGGTAAAATGGTGTTTTAAGGAGTTGATGCTGTACCTAGAAAAGTTTAAGTTTAAATCACCCACTTCATCTTCCAAAAACACGTATCCCAAAGAAAAGTTTTGGTTTAAATTACGGATTTTAAAATTATAACTTGTGTTCACTTCAAACCCTTTGGTATATAAATCACGTAGGTTTGTTGCCATAAAAGGGTCTGCTTCAACATCCTTTACATAATCAATTAATTTACTAGCATCTCTGTAAAAAAACACTACCGAACCTGTAAATTTGGGCGATAGGTATTTGGCGCCCAATTCTCCAGAAAGTGCTTCTTCGGGTTTGAGATCTGGGTTGCCTTCAGTGGCAGGGTCTCTGTAAAACAAATCGGTATAGGTTGGAATTCTATAAGTATAACCAGCGTTTCCGTATAGTTTAAAATGGTCGGTTAGTTTATAGCCAACATCAATTCCCGGGAATGCGTGAAATTTAAAATCAGAAAAATAGGTTACTGCAATACCGGGGGTTACATCTAGCTTGTTATCTAATAATTTAAAACGGTGTTCTAAAAACATATTGGTCATAAAACGGTTTCTATTTCCCAAATTATTACTGCGTATATATATTTTAGACATATCTATTCCAAATCCTGTTATTCCAGCACTTGATGTATAAGATGCATTAACTTCAACACCCATTTTATCTGTAATATGAAGGTTTCTATAAAAACCAGGGTCGTTACGTCTTAATAAGAAGATGTCTTGGTTACGTTTCCAATACACTCGAGGTTTCATTTTTAGTTTTTCGTTATTAAGTTCGGTGGTAAAAGCAACTAAACTATTTTGAGTTTCCTCGTATTCATTAAACGAGGGGTTGGTGGTGTAAAAGTTTTCGGCTCCAAATTTTCTATCCAAAAATGTGGCAATCATTTCGATGGGGAGTTCTTTTTTATTGAAAATGCTCTTCATGAAATAATTAGAATTCTCGTAGTCAGAATTATTTCTGTAGCCTGTAGAAGTTAATTTTCCTACATGAATAATATGGGATGTGTTTTCCAAATCGGTACCCACTGTTACCGATCCATTTAATTGCCCAAAAGAACCCGTTTCCATATTGGCAGAAACGCTGTTTTTCAAGTCTTTTTTAGTAACAATATTGATGGCGCCCGTAAAAGCATTCTGACCAAAAACCCGAGCTGCAGGGCCTTTGATGATTTCAATGCGCTCAATAACTTCAACAGGTAAAGCGGCATTCATGGTGTGGTGCCCTGTTTGCGCATCATCCATTTTAATGCCATCAATAAGTAAGAGCGTTTGGTCAAAACTACCACCACGAATATATAAATCTGCCTGACTTCCACCAGTACCACGACGCCGAATATCTACACCTGCGACTTGTTGTAATAAATCGGCTAAATTATTGGTGGCGCTATTTTTTATGTCTTCGGAAGAAATGATATCAATGGTTCTTGAGTTTTCTTTAAAAGGCAGGTCTATTCTTGTTGAGTTAATCACAATTTCTTTTAAAGAATCTATTTTTACAGGATTTTCTTGTGCTTTTCCTGTAAGGGCAAATAAAACTAAAAGACTTGTTAAGGATAATTGGGCTCTCATAAAAATATGGTGTTTAAAAACGATGCAAAAGTCGTAACTTTCCGGACGAGTAAGGTAGTCCAGTTTTAAAACAATGAATAGTCCGGTTAATGATCTTTTAAAACAATTAATCCATTTCGAAAAATCGAGGTCAACAGCGATTTATATTCAAATTGCACAACAAATTATAAATGCCATTCAACGTGGTTATTTGTCTAAAGGAACTGCCTTGCCGGGAAGCCGCAGTTTAAGTAGTCTTTTACATGTCCATAGAAATACAATTGTAGCGGTTTATGATGAATTAGCCTCCCAGGGTTGGGTGGAAATTATACCCAATAAAGGAACTTTTATTTTAGAACCAGAACATACAACGGCTCCTATTAAAGCGTCAACCTATCACATAGATCAGGTTTATGAGTATTCTAAAACCACTGGGTTTCCTTTTCAATCCGCTCTCCATTTAGCTTCAACACATCAAATTACAAAAGCGAAATATACGATTAATGAAGGCACACCTGATTTACGATTGCATCCTGTACACCAATTTTCCAGGTGGTATAGCGCTGCTATGAAACGAAAATCCTTGATTTCGAAGTGGCATCAAACCTACGAATCAACGTATTCAATTTTTGAAATACAGCTTTGTAATTATTTAAATGCTACTAGAGGATTTCATATAAAGCCAGAAAATGTCATAAGTACCAGAAGCACAGAAATGAGTTTGTATATAGTTTCCCAACTTTTAATTAAGCAAAACGATTTGGTTTTAGTAGGGCATTTAAGCAATTATGCCTCCAACATGATTTTTCAAGAGGCCGGTGCTACGATTAAAACAATTCCAGTAGATCATGAAGGTTTGGATGTTGATTATATCAAAACTCACTTTGCAAGAGGTAGCCTTCGCTGTGTTTATGTGTGTGCAAATAGGCATTACCCAACAACACAAACACTAAGTGCAGAACGCCGTTTAAAATTGTTAGAACTGGCAAAGGATTATCAGTTTGCTATTATTGAAGATGATTTCGATTATGATTTTCAGTTTGAAGGTTCAGCTATGTTACCCATGGCAAGTGCCGATGCCAATGGTATGGTTATCTATTTAGGAAAGTTGGGGCAATCGTTATTTCCAAGTTTTCAAACAGGCTTTGTGGTAGCTCCAGAAAATTTAATTTTAGAGGCAAACAATTATTTACAATTGTTAGACAAACAAGGTGATTTAATTCAGGAACAGATGCTTTCTGAATTGATCTCTGAAGGTGAAATACATCGCCTCATGAAAAAGAACGTGATTATTTATAAGCAAAGGCGCAACTTTTTATGCCAGTGTCTAGAAAAATATTTTAAGGGCGATATTACATTTCAAGTTCCTACAGGCGGTTTAGCCATTTGGGTGCAGTTTGACGCCAAAATTTCGTTGGTAAAACTAGCTGAACAAGCTGAAAAGAATGATTTATTTCTTCCTAAAACCATTCTTTATCAAGATAGGGATACTTGCGCTATTCGTTTTGGATTTGGACACTTAAATGAAAATGATACAGACCTTGTGGTTAAAAAGCTAAAAGAATCTTACGATGCTATATTAAATTCATGATTACAAACTTCACATCGGTATTTATCTTTAGAATAAAAGGGGAGCGTACCTGAAATAAATCCGAAAAGAAAGGCTAAAAAGGATCTCAAATCTGTAATTGTTGAAAACAAATTGACCTCTTCACTTTCACAATTTGGGCAATGAATAGGGTTGCCATTATCGTCCAATGAATATTTGTGAATTGAATTTAAAATATGTTGGGCTTTTAGAGCATCATGTCTAAACACTTTAAGTTTAACGCCACCAATAGCATTACTAACCAACGGGTCCGTGTCAATAGTTAGGTTGTCCGACAAAAAAACTTGAATACCTTCGGCTTCTAGACGTCCTTTAATAATTTGGGCTTCTGTAGAGTATTGAAATCTAGCTATGGTTTTAAAGGTGTCGCTCATAATCACAAAAATAGAAAGAACTTTTGAAGATTAGTTTTGTATTTTTGAAATTATAAATATTCCGCATTATGAAAACCTCTTTTTTTATTCTTTTTTTTGCCATTACAAGTTTTGCCTTTTCCCAAAACAATTACATCGTTAACACGGAAGATGGAAGACGTGTTTTATTAAAAGCCGATTTTACTTGGGAATATATTGATGCACAAATATCTACTAAAACAACAGAAAAAGTAAAAGAGACCATTTCATGCAATCTACCGTCTGATTTTATGGAGCCTGAATTGAACCAAAAAATTCAATCCCAATTAAAAAAGGGTCGTGCAACCATAGAACACGTAAAGGAAAAGGTAGCAAAGGACAACAATTGTACGATAGATGAGGTATTGTTATTATCGGTTTCTGAGCAAAAATCTAAAGCTACTTATACGTTTTGTGCCAATGGAAAAGAGGTTAAATATAAACGCGTGGGGAATTCTATCATAAAACATCAAAAGCTTTTTTAACATGTCATTCTTGTTAAAAATTTAAATTTTTAAGGTCTTTCCTGTATCTTTACTACTATGTACGCCCTAGTAGATTGCAACAACTTTTATGCGTCTTGCGAACGTGTTTTTAACCCTAATCTTCACCATAAACCCATTGCTATTTTAAGTAATAACGATGGGTGCGTTATTTCACGCAGTGATGAGGCAAAAGCTTTGGGTTTGCCCATGGGAGCGCCTATTTTTAAGTGGGAAGGGTTTTGTAAAATAAATGATATTCAGGTGTTTTCATCTAACTATCCATTGTATGGCGATATGAGCAACCGGGTTATGAAAATTTTGGAACAATTTACACCTGATGTTGAGGTTTATAGTATTGATGAGGCTTTTTTGGAATTTATAGGATTTAAGAATTATGATTTTAATGACTACGGAAACCAAATACGGAAACGCATTTTAAAATGGATAGGCATCCCAACCTGTGTAGGCATTGCCCCAACAAAAGCGTTGAGTAAAATAGCGAATAAAATAGCTCGAAAATTTCCAGAGCAAACGAAAGGAGTTTACGTCATTGATTCTGATGAAAAACGTATTAAAGCTTTAAAATGGACAAAAATTGAAGACGTTTGGGGAATAGGGTGGGGATTGCAAAAGCGATTAAAAGCCAATGGATGCAAAACCGCTTTTGATTTTATACAATTAAACGATGATTGGGTGCGGAAAACCTTTTCAATTACAGAGTGGAAACTAAAAAAGGACTTGGAAGGAAATCCTAAAATATTGTTGGATGAACCTAAAAACAAACGAGCTATTGCTACCACTCGAAGTTTTGATTACAGCTATAACGACCTTAATTATATAAAAGAACGAGTCTCTACGTTTGCGACACGTTGCGCCGAAAAATTACGCAAACAAGGGTCTAGTTGCCATATGATTATTGTAACATTAAGAAGTGACCCGTTTAGGAAAGACGCAGAACGATATAGAGCGAGTAAACATGTTAGTTTAACCTTTCCCACAGATTCTTCATTAGTTATAAGCAATGAAGCAGTAAAAGCGGTTTCAAGTATTTTTAAAAAAGGCATTCATTACAAGAAAGCAGGAGTCATTGTTACTGGATTAGTTCCTAGTGATAACTATCAACTGGATATGTTTGAACATGAAGATCCAAAGCATAAATCGCTTATGTCTGCTATCGACGGATTAAACAATAAATACCGAGAAAGTAAAATAAAAATAGGTAATCAAGATTTAAAACGTACCTGGAAAATGCGTCAGGAGCGATTATCGCCAAAGTACACAACCAATTTTAATGACATTATTTCTGTAAAATAATAAGAATCTTTATTAACTTTAGCAGGGATGTTTTGTTAAATCATAAAGTGAAGAAAAATATATTATATAAATCTAAAAATTTAACTTTCTACAACGCTGAGGTTTCAGATAGTCTGGGAGGTTTCTTTTTCGACACAGGTATTTCAGCTGGTTTTCCATCTCCGGCTGAAGATTTTAAAGAAGAGCGTCTTTCTTTAGATAAGGAGTTTATCAAAAATAAAGAGGCTACTTTTTTTGCTCGCGTAAGCGGACAATCCATGGTTGGAGCTGGACTTGAGGATAACGACTTATTGATAATAGATAGAAGTCTTGAACCAGCTAACAATAAAATAGCCGTCTGTTTTTTAGATGGTGAATTTACGGTTAAGCGTTTAAAAATGGATAAAACAGGTCTTTGGCTAAAACCTGAAAATCCCAATTATCCTATGATAAAAATTACGGAAGAAAACGATTTTGTAATTTGGGGAATAGTTACCAATGTGATTAAGAAAGTATATTAAACAAAAAACGCGAAGCTTATGCTTCGCGTTTTTTGTTTATAGTTTTAAAAATAGGCTAATCTGCCAAAACAATTACTTTATTGTCCTTCATTTCAATAGTTCCAGAATTTATTTTTAACAAGGTTGTGTTTTTATCACCTTTGGTAAATTTATCTTGAACCTCTTCGGCTAGTTCAATAGCGCCTGAAATTTTTACAACGCCTTCTTTCAATAAGGAAACAATAGGCGCGTGGTTATTAAGCATTTCAAATTCGCCATTTACTCCCGGAACAGCAACACTTGTTACTTCTCCACTAAATAACGTAGCTTCTGGTGATACGATTTCTAAATGCATAATTCAGTTATTTTAGTTTAAGCTTCCGCTAACATTTTTTCTCCCGCTTCAATCGCTTCTTCAATAGTACCTTTAAGATTGAAGGCCGCTTCAGGAAGGTGATCTAATTCACCATCCATAATCATATTGAATCCTTTAATGGTTTCTTTAATATCAACTAATACGCCTGGGATACCTGTAAATTGTTCTGCAACGTGGAAAGGTTGCGATAAGAAACGTTGCACACGTCTTGCTCTAGATACCGCTAATTTATCTTCTTCTGATAATTCTTCCATACCTAAAATGGCGATAATATCTTGTAATTCTTTGTAACGTTGTAATAACTCTTTTACGCGTTGTGCACAATCATAGTGCTCTTTACCTAAAATATCAGCAGTTAAAATTCTTGAAGTAGAATCTAATGGATCTACCGCAGGATAAATACCTAACTCAGCAATTTTACGAGATAATACCGTTGTAGCATCTAAGTGCGCAAATGTTGTAGCAGGCGCAGGATCCGTTAAATCATCTGCAGGTACATAAACCGCTTGTACGGATGTAATAGAACCTCTTTTAGTTGAAGTAATACGTTCTTGCATCGCACCCATCTCTGTTGCTAATGTTGGTTGATAACCTACCGCAGAAGGCATACGGCCAAGTAATGCAGATACCTCTGAACCGGCTTGCGTAAAACGGAAAATGTTATCTACGAAGAAAAGTACGTCTTTCCCTTGTCCTTCACCAGCACCATCACGGAAATATTCAGCAATTGTAAGGCCAGATAAAGCAACACGAGCACGTGCTCCTGGTGGCTCATTCATTTGTCCGAAAACGAAAGTAGCTTTAGATTCTTTCATCTTAGCTTTATCAACTTTAGATAAATCCCATCCACCATCTTCCATAGAATGCATGAAATCCTCACCATAACGAATAATTCCAGACTCTAACATCTCTCTTAACAGGTCATTTCCTTCACGAGTTCTTTCTCCTACACCAGCAAATACTGATAAACCACCGTGACCTTTTGCTATATTGTTAATCAATTCTTGGATTAATACTGTTTTACCTACACCAGCACCACCAAATAAACCAATTTTACCACCTTTTGCATAAGGCTCAATTAAATCTATTACTTTAATACCCGTAAATAAAACTTCGGTAGACGTTGACAAATCTTCAAATTTAGGAGCTTGACGGTGAATTGGCAACCCAGCGTCTCCAGCTTTTGGTAAATTTCCAAGACCATCAATGGCATCTCCAATTACATTAAATAATCTTCCGTATACAGCATCACCAATTGGCATTTGAATAGGAGCTCCAGTAGCTGTAACTACAGTACCTCTACTTAAACCATCAGAAGAGTCCATTGCAATAGTACGCACTGTATCTTCACCAATGTGAGATTGTACTTCTAGTACTAACAAAGAACCATCAGGTCTTTTAATTTCTAATGAATCATAAATTTTTGGAAGCTCTGAACCAGCAGCAAATTCAACATCGATAACTGGTCCTACTATTTGTGCAACTTTACCTGTAACTTTAGACATTACTTATATGTTTAATATTATGCGTTTAAATTGAAGAAAACACGTTGCGTTTTCGGGTGCAAAGATAATTTTTTTAATTTAAAATAAAAGTTGTTTTTAAAGGTTTTTTGGAATAAAAAAACACCTTCAATTTGAAGGTGTTTAAAAATTATATTTTAGTTTGTTTCTACTGTAATAAGGGTGAAAAATTAGTTTGGTAATCTTTTGCTTTTGCAGTATTTCCAGAGGCTACGAAGTTTGAGCCAAATTCGCTATCAAGAGCTTTCAAAAACTCATTGGCCATTAAGGCATAACCTCTAGGGGTTAAATGTATACCATCTAAGCTTACGGCACCCCCAGTAACTAAATCTGCATTAAGGGTGTAATTATCGAAATTAATTCCTGTTGACGCCAATTGTGTTAAAACACTGTTCAAATCAGCCAATACGACATTAGGATTCGCTGTCGCAACATTTTCTATGGTCGCATTATAGGCGTCAGTAGCATTCTTTATTTCCATTTGTTCGCTTGGCAAAAGAACCCATTTATCAGCTAACGGATTGGTAACACCTTCGACTGAAAATTGACCTGCTAAATTAGCCGGTAAACCTTGAGACTGTAAAAAAGCTAAAGTAGTTGTATTTACAGTACCTATAATAGAGCTGCTGGGTAATACAAATAAATCTTCGGAAGTTGCTTGTCTTGTTTGGCCGTAAATATTTCCAAAAAGATTTGCTACTAATGGAGCGGCAGCAGCTGGTAACCCAAAACTTTGTACGAAAGCAGGAAAGGTTGGGCTTCCGTTTAAAACAGCTGTGATTTGCGCCGAAAGGTTTACTAACGTTTCATCCTTTATAACAACAGGGCTAGCTGCTGTGGATGAAAACACGATAGACCTTTCTGGAACACCTAAAAATGCAAAAACTTGATTTAACTGACCAAAAACTCCGTTCAGTGTTGGTATTAGCGGACCAAAACTTGGATTTGTTGGACTTAAAGGGTTGAAGGGAACCGTAGTAAAATGTGGTAAATCTGTAATATAAGGTACGTTGGTGACAACGCCTTTAGCACCTCCGGAAGTTAAGGTCGTTACTAAGGTTGTAAAAGCAAAATTAAACGTTGCAGTATCAGTTATAGGATTTGAGCCATCGCCTCCCGAAGTGGCATATCCCAAAACATCATTTCCTCCAATTTCTGATAAGGTAAAAAATGTTGGGCTTTGGGCCATCGCTAATTCCAGTAATGAAGCATTGGGAGTGCTACCGGTTAAACGAACTGCATAAGGGTTTGCTGCTGATGGAAGATTCGCGATATTTCCATAGCCATTACCAAGTAGATGAAAACTTTTAGCTCCTGGAACACCTAAGTTACTAAAGGGTCCAGTTGGGTTATTTAAAGCGATATCGGTTGTAACAGTAACAGGACCAATGATAGATTCTAATGATACTGGACCAGCTCCACCAAAGACTAATCTAGGGCCTTGTATTCTGTTTCCGCCTAAAGCAAGACCACCAAAATTGTCGTTCATCAATGGTTGGTTAAAGTTTCCTCCACCTGCATTGGCAAATTGTTGAGATAAAATATTTGGAAATGAATTTTCTTGGGCAGCTTTAAACAAAGCGCCATCTGTAAATCCAGCAGTAAATGAGGCACCTAAAGCCACATAGTTAGAGAAGTCTGCTGATCCAGAAGTCAACTCAGGTAAAACTACTGGTTCTGGTAAAATATTATCTTCTTCATTACATGAAATGAATCCTAATAGTAGAAATAAAAGAAATATATATCGAGTATTCATAATTGATTTTATTAGTTATTAATTGTCCAAGAAAGGTAGTACATAGAGCCTATTAACCCTGTTCCAACAGCAGTGAAATATTCATCTCCGAAAAGATTTGTGGCTCCTGCCTTAAAAGTAGATTTTAGAGAAGGTACTCTATAGTTTATTTGAGCATCCATAACATGAAACGCAGGCACCTCGCCAGTTGCAAAAGAGGCTTCCCAAACATAATTATCACTCCATCTCCAGGCTACATTGAATCCGAAATTTTTGAATAAATCTGTATTGCCAAAAGACGCTTTTGCTTTATGTTCAGGAGTATTAAAGTTTGTTTGGAAGTTTGGATTGGCTTCTCTGTCAAAATCCAGTTTGGCATAGGTATAATTCATATCTAAGTCAAAACCTCCAAATATTTTAGTGCTAACTCCTATAGCGGCTCCGTAAGAACTTACATCTGCAGTTGAATTGGTGTAAGCACGAAATGCTTGAACATCAGAATTTGCTAATGCAGCTACGGCAACTGGAATATTGTTAGGCAGCCTTTGGGTTAATTGTACATCTCCATATAAGGGGTTTACAACATCTGTAGTGGCTATGAAATCTTTGTATTGGTTATAATAGGTGCTGAAATCAATAATAATTTTATCGATTTTACCTCTATACCCTATCTCAAAAGAACTTACTTGTTCTGGCTTCACTAGTCCTGGATTGGCTATTTGTAAATCGGCAGGGTTTTGAGATGCAGCAAATGCCACAACAGAACTTCTTGTGAAAGAGTTGTTGTATGCGCCTGAACCATCGTAAGTTAAGGAGTTAGACCCAATGATTGCTTTACCAGCTGTTGAAATTTGATCGCCACTAATAGTTCTTGTAAATCTTTCAGGATTATCTAGTGCACTACCAAGTAAAACAATCGGTCCTACATTAAACCCAATGTATAATGCTTGCGTATCTGGGTTTCTAAAGCCTGTTTGGAAAGAGGCTCTTATATTATGGTTTTCATTTTCGCCAATGTTATACCCTAAAGAAATTCTTGGAGAAAAGAATGGATCAAAAAGTTCAGATTTGTCATAGCGTAACGATGCCGTTAGTTTTAAACGGTCGTCTTCTAAGAATTTCTTCTGAATTTGTGTGTATAAACCATGTTCAGAGTATTTAATTTCATTCAACCTATCTGTATATATAGATCCAGATGAATTTAATACATATTGTCTTACAGAACCTCCAACTTGGATTTCTGCAAAATCTGTAAGATGACTAAAATTATAATTAGCATCTCCATGATAAATTTTAGATTCACTTTTAAGTTGGCTACCAGTTAATATATCTGGGTCGCTGGTTACCTTATTTAAAGCATTTATAAACTCTGGTGTACCAGGTTCAAATCTGCCAGTATCTGCTACTTGTCTAGCATTTGCGTGGGCTTCGTTACCATTTAAACCGGCTAGTGTGCCTGTTATAAAAGCACCGGTATACTCTCCAAACCATTGTTCGTCAGATTTCCATTGTCTGTTTACATTTACGCCTGTAAAAACCATGTCATAGGAGTCTCCTGCGTTATCTGCAGTCAAATAACCTCTAACAAAGAAGTTTTTATTTTTTATTTCTAGTTTGTGTTGTTGTAAAAAGAAATTTTCAATTCTATATCTATTAGATCCTTGGTATATTGTAGAACCAGATCCTATTTTACCAACGTATTGTATTTCAAAATCATCTTCCCATGGTCTAAAATAAAGTCCCCAATCTGATTTTATGCTTTCAGCATTATAATCGGTTAAGTCACTTTCTGCATAACCAGTTCTACTGACATTTACTGATGGAACTAGATTAGCAAGTGCAGGGTTTGGTAATCTGCCTAATTCTACGAGTCTGTTAGCTACAGTTTTAATATTTGTTGACACCAAATCTCCATAAATATTTACACCATCATAATCAATATTATTTTCTCTGGTACTATTATCATTATTTATGAAGGTATTGTTTCTGTTTTTTCCTCTCGTATCATTAGCAGCCCAATCCGTACCGCGTAAATAACTAAAGTTAATTTTACCCGCAAACTTATTACTAAATTTATGTGCAGCTCTTATACCGAAATCTTTATATTCATTATTTCCTGCAGCCTCTTGTGATGTAACACCTTGTTTATAATAGACACTTATTCCCTCATGATCAAAAGGATTCTTACTTCTCATGAATAAAATACCATTAAAAGCATTCGCTCCATAAAGTGCCGAAGAAGCACCGGGAAGTAATTCCACACTTTGCACATCGGTTTCTATCATCCCTAATAAGTTACCTAAAGGGAAGTTAAGTGTTGGTGTTGCATTATCCATACCATCTACCAATTGCATAAAACGGGTATTGGCAAATGTTGCGAAACCTCTGGTGTTAACAGATTTAAAAGTTAAACTATTGGTGTTAACGTCTACGCCTTTTAAATTCTCTAAACCATCATAAAACTCCGCAGAGGCAGTGTTTTTTATTTCTTTAAGTCCTAACCGTTCAACTGTTACAGGCGATTCGAAAATTCGTTCTGGCGTTCTGGAAGCAGAGATAACGACTTCATCTAAAGAAGTACCCTCTTTTAAAACGAAATTAATGGTTTGATTGGTTGTTGTTACTTCTACAGTTACGGTTTCAAACCCTACACTGCTTGCTTGAACAGAAAATGGAGGATTTTGATTGTAAGTAATTGTGAATTGGCCATCAAAATCTGTAACCGTACCCGTTGAGGTTCCAAGAATTAAGATGTTAGCTCCTGGAATGGGTTGACTATTATCATCAACTACAGAACCAGTAATTGTTGTTTGGGAATATGATAATCCACAAAAAAACAAAAATAAAAAAGGGAGAATTGTTTTCATTTATTTGATTAAGTTTAATTTTAGTCTAGCAATATATGTATATAAAGTATTACTTGCGCGTAAAAATATAAAAAAATTATGCGCGCATAGTATATTTTTTCAAAAAACACTATTAAAAATTATTATATCCTTAAAAATAAGTATAGAAAATAAGAATTCTAATGATTTCATAAAAATTTCAGGGGAATTGACACCTTTATTAGCCAATGAAAATTATTCTACAGTAACAGATTTAGCTAAATTTCTGGGTTGATCTACATCTTTATTAAGCATCACTGCAATGTGGTAAGATAATAATTGAAGGGGTATGGTTGTTAATAAAGGAGATAGTGATTCAAGAGTTTCAGGCACTTCTATAACATGATCTGCTAGTTCTTTAACCTGGGTATCTCCTTCTGTAACGATACCTATTATTTTACCTTTCCTGGATTTTATTTCTTGAATATTACTTACAACCTTCTCGTAATGGCCTTTTTTTGTTGCGATTACAACAATTGGCATATTTTCGTCAATCAAAGCAATAGGACCATGTTTCATTTCTGCGGCTGGATATCCCTCAGCATGAATGTATGATATTTCTTTTAATTTTAAGGCGCCTTCCAAAGCTACAGGGAAGTTATAACCTCTACCCAAATACAAACAATTTCTGGAGTTTTTATAAATTTCAGCAATCATTTTTATGTGTGCATCAGACTTTAAGGCCTTTTCAACTTTGTTAGGAATTAATTCTAATTCTAACAAATGTTGACGAAAATCGGAACTACTAATAGTGCCCTTGGCACGAGCCAACCTTAGGGCGATTAATGTTAAAACAGTTATTTGGGTTGTAAAAGCTTTAGTCGATGCAACCCCTATTTCAGGGCCTGCATGGGTGTAAGCACCAGCATGAGTTTCCCTAGCAATGGATGAGCCAACAACATTGCATACACCAAAAACAAAAGCACCTTTGGATTTTGCTAATTTTATGGCTGCTAGTGTATCAGCTGTTTCACCTGATTGTGAAATGGCTATAACCACATCATTTTCAGTAATCACAGGATTTCTATATCTAAATTCTGAGGCATACTCTACCTCGACCGGTATTCTGGCCAAATCCTCAAATATATATTCTGCAACTAGGCCGGCGTGCCAAGATGTACCACATGCTACTATAATGATACGGTTAGCATTGAGGAATTTTTTCATATTGTCTTCAACACCTGCCATTTTTATTATAGCATCATTTCTTAAAAGCCTTCCTCGGTAAGTGTCCTTTATAGCTTTTGGCTGTTCATATATTTCTTTTAGCATAAAGTGATCAAAACCACCTTTTTCTATTTGTTCTAAATTAATTTGAAGCTCTTGAACGTAAGTATCTACTAACGAATCATCTTTAATTTTTCTGATTTTAACACCTTTATGAAACCTAATGATGGCCATTTCTTCATCTTCTAGGTAAACAGCATTCTTTGTGTATTCTAGAAAAGGAGAGGCATCGCTTGCAATAAAAAACTCATCTTCATTTTCGCCAATTCCAATCGCGAGTGGACTTCCTAAACGGGCAACCACAACTTCTTCAGGTTTGTTTTTATCGAAAACTGCAATAGCATAGGCACCAATAACTTGATTTAATGCAATTTGAACTGCTTGACCAAGTTTGACCTTTTCCTGCGTTTTCACATCTTCAATCAAATTGATTAAAACTTCAGTATCGGTGTCAGATTGAAATGTATATCCTCTTGAGGTTAATTCCTGCTTCAGAGATTCATAATTCTCTATGATTCCATTATGAATAATCACAAGGTCTCCAGAGTTTGAAATATGTGGATGTGAATTTATATCATTAGGCACACCATGTGTAGCCCAACGGGTATGACCAATACCTACATTTCCATGTTTGGTAATTTCATTTTCCACTCGATTTTCTAAATCGGCTACTTTTCCTTTTGTTTTGGAAACTTTAAGATTGGTGCCGTCAAATAAGGCGATGCCAGCGCTATCATAGCCTCTGTACTCAAGCCTTTTTAGCCCTTCAATAATGATAGGATAAGCTTCACGAGGTCCGAGGTACCCAACAATTCCACACATGTATAATTAAATTTTTGATGTTGGTTTTAAAATTATCAGCAATTATAACCCTTAATTACCGACCTAAATATAATATAAATCGTTTATTTTAATGGGTTTTAATTTTAGATCTCATTAAAGGAATTTTAATTTCGATCGGGTTCAGTATAAAATATTTTAAATTTTAACTTCTTTTCTTCTGGAACATTTGTATTACTGCCATATAGAATGGTGCCTCTTGGACTAATTATTGCGGCCGCAGGAAATGCAGTAACATCATCATTACTATTTAAAATTTTATTAGTAGTTGTATAATTCACATTGTTTGATAGCACTAAGCCAATTTTGGTATTTGTAGAATCTCGCAATAAGATATTATTTAAATGTTCTGTAAGAATAATTTTATATCTTCCGCTAGAGTCTCTTTGGCCTAAACTTATTAATTTCGAATTAATGGCATTATTATTTTCAGTCGGATCTAATTGATAATCGACAGTTGGGGTGTTGTTATCAATATCATATGCATATATACGGTCATATTTATGGTAAACATCACCATTTTCATCTTCTTCATTAGGTATGCCTTCATCTTCATAAATAACTAAATGCGCTTCATTTATAAGTCTCCTCAAAATGTAATTCCCATTATTGTCCTTTTCATAGCCACCAAGTCCATTAGGTATTCTATAGGTGTTTAAAAAATCTTCTAAACCTTGATTGTTGCCCAAAATATCTACAACTCCCATGGAACCTGACGCACCTTTTAAATATAGTTTTTCATCACCTAAAACTGGATCACCATTTTGTAACGTTACTAGGTTGTAATTATTAATAAAAGTATTCACTCTGTTTCCAACAAAATTAAGAGTATAGGTTGATTGGGTTCTAGAGTCCGTTTCACCACTTGTATAATTAATAGTAATATTGGCGTTAGTTGAAGCTAAGTTCAGTAATATCATATTGCCATCATTTCCAACAGCTTCCACTTTAAGGTAAAGCCCTCTAAAATAATCTTTAAAATTATTCGCATTGCTCAATTCAGGTGAATCTTGTTTAGCAATGATTGTATTTGTCCAATATGAAATGTCTTCAGGGTCGTTTAGCGTAACTCTGTAGGCTGGAGCACTCCTTGTTTCAATTAAATTATCCCCTGAACCTGTTTTGGTTACAACGGCATTCGCAGTTGGTAGAAACTGTAAATCTTCATGAATTATTGCTGCAATATGATCGTCAAAATTTACATTACTGCTTCCAGTAAGTACAGAATTTAAAGTAGAATTTGCATTTGAATAAAAATTTTGAGCATTGTTTAGAGTAGAATTAGGATCAAAATCCCTTAAAAAATAATTATTTTGATAAATAGTAAGCTTAAATTCAGCTTCAGGATTCCCATATAGGGAGTCCAGTTTATATATGGCATTACTATTTTCATCTACTCCAATTTGTGTGCTAAAGTAAGGGATATTAACAACTACAGAATCAATAATGGGGTTAACGCCAAAATCTGGGTTAAACCTTGCAGGTGTTACTTGAGTTACAATACTAGCTATGGTTGTTCCGTAAGAAGGGTCTTTGAAAACACCCAGTAAATTAGAGGCTAAACCATTTACTTGTAAAGAATCTAACTTTTTATTGTAGGCCGAAACTACTATAACATCAGAGTTGGTATTGAAGTTTGAATTTTCTTTTCCAAGTACATCACTTTCTATTGATGTAAAATCTTTATCACAACTCACTAAAATTAAAAAAAATAGTGTAAATATAGTAGGGAATTTAAGAGCTTTTATGATTTTTTTCATACGTAATTGGATAAATGTAGTGTTTAGCTTAAAACGTCGTTATTGAAAAATGTTGTGTAAGCTTCACCAAATTCATCTTTACTTTTATATTCTAGAACAGGTTTTTTTGATGCTTTTAAATAATTGGTCAATTCTTCAGGAATACTTTCAGAGCCAATAATCAATGCATCAGAATAATCAATGGCAACTTTCATTAAATTGTTATAAGATGGCTCCTCCAATACATTAATAACTTCTTCATTAATGTTGTCAAATTTAATCTTATTAACCATATCTTTATTTAAGGTATTGTTAAAACTTTGATTATATACAGAGGTTACTATTTTGCTTTCGTTAAACAAAGGCTCATCTTTATAATATTCCTTTAGATATAAGGGTAATAAAGATGCTAACCAGCCGTGTACATGAATAATATCGGGGGACCAATTTAGTTTCTTAACGGTTTCAATGACCCCTTTTGCAAAGAAAATAGCACGTTCATCATTATCTGAAAATAATTTTCCGTCTTCATCGGTTAAAGTTGCTTTACGCTTAAAATATTCATCGTTATCAATAAAATATACCTGAATACGCTCTTTTGGTATGGATGCCACTTTAATAATGAGAGGCATATCCAAATCGTTAATCACTAAATTAATTCCGGATAATCTTATAACTTCATGTAATTGGTGTCTTCGTTCATTAATATTGCCGTATCGGGGCATAAATATTCTTATTTGTCCTCCTTGTTGGTTTACCAACCTAGGAGCTTCAAAGGACATTGAAGAAATTTCAGTTTCAGGTAAATAGGGCACTACTTCAGATGATACATATAATATCCTCTTATCTTTCATGTGTATGTGTTTATCGTTTTTCAATGACCATATGTAACATCCAAAAAACCAAGCTTTCGAGGGCGCGTATTTTTAGATATGTATGTTTCATATGTTTGTTTTGTTGACTTAAAATGATATTTAAACCATTAGCAATTATATATTTCTTTTAAAGAGAAATTCTGTAAAGCGAGTTTTTATATTTGGTCTGCTTTTGAAAATTCAAAATAAAAAACATGCAAAAATACAAAAATTTATGCTAATTGGTTGTAAAATCTTAAGTTTGCACGCGTTAATTTTTTATTAAATCGTGGAAGTTTACTCCAAAAAACAACAAATAATAAGTGCTATAAATGCTTTAAGGCATAAAAACCAAACATTAGGTTTGGTTCCTACTATGGGCGCATTGCACCGGGGTCATCTACAATTGGTAAAAAAAGCCTTGGAGAACAACAACATGGTGGTTGTTAGTATTTTTGTAAACCCTACACAGTTTGATAACAAGGAGGACTTAGAGAAATATCCAAGAACACTTGAGAAAGATGTTGCCTTGCTTAAAACAGTAAACAAAACAAATATTTTGGTTTATGCACCAACGGTTGATGATATGTATGATGGACTTACCGTTTCGCAAAAATTTGACTTTGATGGATTGGAGTTTGAAATGGAAGGCAAATTTAGAAACGGACATTTTGATGGGGTGGGCACGATTGTAAAACGTTTTTTTGAAATTATTAAACCAAACAACGCTTATTTTGGCGAGAAAGATTTTCAACAATTAGCCATTATTAAAAAACTAGTTGAAAAACATAACATACCGGTAAATATCGTAGGCTGTAAAATACACCGCGAAGTTAATGGTTTAGCCATGAGTTCCCGGAATACTAGGTTGAAACCAGAACACAAAGCAGAAGCGCCATTCATTTATAAAACCTTAAAAACTGCCAAACAGCATTTTGGCATAAAAAGTGCTAATAAGGTTACAGAATGGGTTGAAAAACGGTTTGCTAAGAATGATTTGTTACAATTAGAATATTTCATTATTGCAGATGCAAAAACCTTAAAACCAATAAAACGAAAATCGAATAAAAAAACATACAGAGCTTTTATAGCAGTATATGCGGATGATATAAGACTCATTGATAATATCGCTCTAAATTAATTATCTTTGCCTCATGCAAATTCAAGTAGTAAAATCTAAAATACATAGAGTTAAATGCACTGGTGCAGAACTCAACTATATAGGCAGTATCACTATTGATGAAGATTTAATGGATGCTGCCAACATTATACAAGGTGAAAAAGTTCAAATTGTTAATAATGATAATGGAGAGCGTTTGGAAACCTATTGCATTCCAGGCCCACGAAATAGCGGTGAAATCACCTTAAATGGTGCTGCAGCCAGAAAAGTTTCTGTAGGGGATACTTTAATTTTAATTACTTATGCTTTTATGGATATAGAGGCAGCTAAAGGATTTAAACCTTCTTTAGTGTTTCCTGATGAAGCCACTAATTTGTTAAAATAAATACTTTTCAAAGTCCATTAGAGGTATTTAGTAAATAATAATTCAGATAATTTAACTGATTATCAAAAACTTGTGAAATTTTAAATAGATGAAAATTAATATAAAAAGGCTATTAAAAATTTCACTTCCACTATTACTGGGCGTTTTTCTTGTTTGGTATTCACTATCTCAAATTTCTATCGAGGAGTTACTTAAATACTTCAAAGAAGCTAATTATGCCTTTGTTGTTTTAGGAATGTTTCTGGGTCTTTTAAGTCACCTTTCTCGTGCTTATCGTTGGCGTTTTCAATTAGAACCTATGGGTTACAAAATTAAGTTAGGCAACAGTATCATGGCTGTTTTTGCAACCTATTTGATCAATTATACCATTCCCAGAGCTGGCGAAGTTGCGCGAGCATCGATACTTACTAATTACGAAGACGTGCCTTTTGAAAAAGGAATAGGAACCATTGTTGCCGAACGTATTGCCGATATGTTTGTCATGTTAGGAATCATTATTATTACTCTGTTTCTGGAGTTCGATTTTATATACGGTTTTTTAATTGGCAAATTCAATCCCATAAAACTTTTAGTGGCTACTATTTTAGTAGTTCTTTTATTAGTTTTTATTTTAAGATTTGTAAAAAAAGGACGCTCAAAATTCGCTTTAAAAATTAAAGAATTTGTAACTGGATTAATTGAGGGGGCATTAAGTATTTTTAAAATGAAAAAGAAATGGGCCTTTATTTTTCATACCCTATTTATTTGGGCTATGTATGTGCTTATGTTTTATGTGACATCTTTTTCCTTGCAGCAAACCAGTGATATTCCCTTTGCAGCTATTTTAATTGGTTTTATAGCAGCCAGTTTTAGTATCGCGGCTACAAATGGTGGTATTGGCTCATATCCAGAGGCTGTTGTTTTGGCATTTTTATTGTTTGGCATCCCTGATGATCCAAGTCGCGCTTTTGGTTGGATTATGTGGGCATCTCAAACTTTAATGATTATTATTTTTGGAGGTTTATCACTTATTTATCTACCTATTTTTAACAGAAAAAAATTGCCAAAACGTATTTGAAAGTTGTTTATAGCTTACAAAAACTTTGCTTTTTATCTCTACTTAAATTTATTACCTTGGCGGTATAAAATCTCAAATCATTTTTAAAATGAATAAAGCAATCTGTTTCTTTTTATGTCTGTTTTGCACAAATTATGTATGTAAGGCCCAAGTTAAATATGAAACTATTCAATCTTCAAAATTAGGTGAAGAACGCCAATTAAAAATTCAATTACCCAGAGGATATAGTTCAAATGATGATAAAACCTACCCATTGTTTGTTGTTTTAGACGGCGATTATATGTTTGAAGCAGTAGCTGGAAATGTGGATTATTTTTCATATTGGGAAGATATGCCAGAATCAATTGTCGTAGGAGTTAATCAAATAGATAAACGGTATGATGACAGTATGTACTCCGAACAAAATTCATTACCAATTGAAACAGGAGCTGCTTTTTTTGAGTTTATTGGAATGGAACTGATTCCATACATGGAAAATACCTATAAATCAGGAGGTTTTAGGGTGGCTGTTGGCCATAGTGAAACCGCAAATTTTATCAATTATTATCTATTAAAACCGAATCCTTTGTTTCAAGGTTATATATCGGTTAGCCCAGAATTAGCTCCAAATATGTTGGATTATATACCTGAAGTTTTAGGTAAAACGCAATCTAAAATATTCTATTATTTGGCAAATACCAATAATGATATCTCTTCCATAAAACAAATGACAGATGCCTTAAATAAAGACATTTCGGCTATTGAAAATGACTATCTGTTCTATGATTTTGACAGCTTTGAAGGGCCTTCACATTATTCAGTACCAACGCACGCTATTCCCAATGCCATTGAAGGCATGTTTAAAGTATACCAGCCTATTTCTAAAAAAGAGTACCAAGAAGTTATTTTAAAGTTAGAGGGTTCACCTGTAGTTTACCTTGAAGAAAAGTATCAAACCATTAGAGATTTATTTGGTATAGAAAAGCAAGTTTTGATCAATGATTTTAAAGCAATTTCTGCAGCTATTGAAAAGAATGAAACGTTTGAGTATTACGAAGAGTTAGGTAAAATAGCACGTAAAGAATATCCTGAAACCTTATTAGGGTTATACTATTTAGCACGTTTTTATGAAGAAACCGGAGAGCCAAAGAAAGCCATGAGAACGTATCAATCAGCTTATACTTTAAGTGAAATTGCAGGTATCACAAAAGATTTGGTTTTGGAGAAAGCAGATTTAATTAAAGCAGACTTCGGGTATTAATGGCTAAAGTAAAAACCACGTTTTTTTGTCAGAACTGTGGCACGCAATATGCGAAATGGCAGGGACAATGCAATGCTTGTAAAGAATGGAATACCATTGTTGAAGAAGTTATACAAAAACCAGAAAAAAGTGATTGGAAATCAGTAACATCAACAAGTAAAAGGGCTTCAATACCTTTGCGCATAAGGGACATTGATACCACTAAAGAAATCCGTTTGGATACTTTTGATGGTGAGTTAAATCGTGTTTTAGGCGGAGGCATCGTACCTGGGTCGTTAACCCTTTTAGGAGGCGAACCAGGAATAGGTAAAAGCACCTTATTACTTCAAATCTCCTTGAAACTGCCTTATAAAACACTTTATGTTTCAGGTGAAGAAAGCCAAAAGCAAATAAAAATGCGTGCAGAGCGCATTAATCCTAGTAATAACAATTGCTATATTTTAACTGAGACTAAAACTCAAAATATTTTCAAGCAAATTGAATCTTTAGAACCTGATATTGTAATAATAGATTCCATTCAAACACTACATAGCGATTATATTGAATCGTCTTCAGGAAGTATATCTCAAATAAAAGAATGTACTGCCGAACTTATTAAATTTGCAAAAGAGTCTGCTACACCTGTGATTTTAATTGGTCATATTACTAAAGATGGCCATATCGCTGGTCCTAAAATATTAGAGCATATGGTAGATACGGTACTTCAATTTGAAGGCGATAGAAACCATGTTTTCAGAATTTTGAGAGCTCATAAAAACCGTTTTGGCTCTACAAACGAATTGGGTATATACGAAATGCAAGGGTCTGGTTTACGTGAAGTTTCCAATCCATCCGAGATTTTAATATCAAAAAAGGATGAAGAACTTTCTGGTAATGCCATTGCCGCTACTTTGGAAGGCATGCGCCCTTTGATGATTGAAGTCCAAGCTTTAGTGAGTACCGCTGTTTATGGGACACCGCAGCGAAGTGCTACCGGATTTAATGCGAAACGATTAAATATGCTTTTAGCAGTTTTGGAAAAGCGTGCCGGATTTAGATTGGGTGCTAAAGATGTATTTTTAAATATTACAGGTGGGATAACCGTTGATGATCCCGCCATAGATTTAGCGGTGGTAGCCTCTATTTTATCCTCAAATGAAGATGTAGCCCTTCCAAAAGATATCTGTTTTGCTGCAGAGGTGGGACTATCTGGCGAAATTCGTCCGGTTCAGAAAGTGGAACAACGTATTTTAGAGGCAGAAAAATTAGGATTTTCAACCATTTTTATATCCAAATACAATAAAATTTCACTAAAAAACACAGCGATTAAAATTCAATTAATTTCCAAAATTGAAGATTTGGCACCTCTTTTGACTTAAAAAAACTTTTCGTAAAAATATCGTATTTCGTAAAAATAATCGTTTCATCTTAAAAAAATAACACTTCATCGAATTTTTATTAGGTTTTATCGATTTTTTAAATTAATATTGTAGCTGTTTTAATCAGTTAATCAGAAATAAACAATGATTTTTTAATTTAAAAATAAAATGTTATTCATCCTTTTTTTATGCATTTCATGTGTTTTGTTGTGCTTTTAATTGGATTTTTTTAATGTTTTGTCGAAAAATAAGTGTCTTTTAATAAAAACAGTTTAATAAAATTTAATATTGCTAATGATTAATTTCAGAACATTCTATACATTCTGACGATTAATAGTCTTCCCTCAAAGATTTTTTATAATCCATTTTACTAGAATATAGGTTAAGAAGTACAATAAGTTAAATAGTCCCAAACTATTAAATTTTAACCTATGAAAAAAATACTACTTTTTAAAACAGTGTTTGTTATTCTATTTTTTGTGTCAAATACTTCTTTTGCACAAGATACGGATGGAGATACTATATCTGATGTTGATGAAATCGCAGACGGAACAGATACAGATGGCGACGGTATTTTGAATTATTTAGACTTGGATAGTGATAATGACGGTGTTTTGGATTCTGAAGAAAAAAGAATAGACACTGATGGAGATGGTATTTATAACTACTTAGATTTAGACAGTGATAACGATGGATGCTATGATTCAAGAGAGTCCGGCGGAACAGATAGTAATAATGATGGTGTTTTAGACGGAACGGGAATTAATTCTAATGGCCGGGTAATAGGAGGTTCTGGTGGATATAATGGGGTTAACGGCGACGAAATCGAGGCGTCCAACCTTACCGTTTCCTCAACACCAAACAATCGAACTGAAAATGCAGGTAATTCTACCTCTTTTAGTGTTAGTGCTTCTTCACGTAGAACAACAACTTTTAATAGTGGAAATCCGAATTATTCCAACGGAAGTTCCCAAAACGCCAATTCACGAATAAACTACCAATGGTACCTTGGAAATCCTGCTTCAGGTGGAACAGCGCTATCAAATTCAGGAGTTTATAGTGGTGTTACCAATTCGACTTTAAGTATAAGTGATGTAACAGGCCTAAATGGGAATGTTTATTATGTTTTGTTAACCCACGATAATAATGTTTGTATTTATGAAACCTATTCAGCAACATTAACGGTTATTGATCCATGTGATGCAGTAGCATCTGGTAATTTGGATACCGATGGCGATGGAGTAAGTGACATTTGTGACTTAGATGATGATAATGATGGAATCATTGATACTTATGAGTGTTCCGCAACTATCCAGTTTGATAACGCAGCTGTTTTAACTGCTACAGATTTAAATGATGTAAAAGAAGGGGAGAAAGTTATTTATTCCAACGCCCTTTTATTTCAAAATAAATATTACGATATAATTGTAACCATTACAGAAATAAATGGAACATTCAGAGTTGATTGTAACAATGAAATAAGAATAGATGGTTTTGATGCCAGTGCCGACGAGTATGTAACATATTCATTTGATTTAGTTGAATCTGGAACGGCTACACCATCGAATCCCATTGGCGAACCGGCCATTTTATACGGCATTATTTTAGAATCTAGAGATATTGACCACAGAGTTGGAGATGACTTTACTGAGATCGCTGGATTTAATCCATCTACAGTTACTTCTTCAATAACAGGTTATTTGTCTCCAACAACAAATTTAGAGCAAGCTGGATTTATTAATGGTGGTGGACCTGCTGGGTTCATTAATTATAGATTAGATCCTACAATAGCTGGGTCCCCTACCGATTGGGAAGACGAGCCAGATGATGGAGGAACTCAGGGAGATGATCCTGATTTCTACTTATATATGGAGTTTGATATTTTTTCACATGTAGATTTAGTTTATGGCGCTACGGGTACAGTTACAACTAGTACACGATTAACCAATTTTGGGGTTAGTTCTAAATGTGATATTGACAACGATTTAATTTTGGATACTCTGGATATTGATAGTGATAATGATGGTATACCAGATAATGTTGAAGCTCAGCCAACCATTGGCTATATACCACCAAGTGGAATTAGTTCAAGTATTATAGATCTAAATAATAATGGTTTAGACGATGTTTATGAATCTGCCATGGGAGGTATCGATTTATTTGATGTTGAAGACACCGATGGAGATAAATTAAAAGATTATTTAGATAGTGATACGGATAACGACGGAATCCCTGATATACAAGAAAATGGGCAAGCCAGTGTTTTAAGTGGTATAGACTCAGATAATGATGGTTTAGATGATGTTTTTGATGCTGTTTTGGCTTATATAGACATTAATGATGAAGTCACTAGTGGAGATATTGCAGATTTAACAGCTTCTTTCGGAGATGTAGATTTTGACGCCACCATAGGAGGTGATTTAGATTATAGGGATATGTTCGATATTAATCCACCAGCAATCGCCACAATAGATTTTGATGGTGTGGATGATTACCTGTCAAGAGATTCATTTATAAGTGGATTAAGTGATGTAACTATTATGGCTTGGGTTAAAACGGATTCAGGCAACACCACAAATATGGTTATTGCTAGTGAAGATATAGCACTTAAATTATGGCTAGAAGCGGGGCATCATCCAGCTTTTAGTGTCTCAACAAATGGTAGTACTCAGCAAACCATAGGTGGAGTGGGTAATTCTGAGATTAACTACGATGAGTGGCACCATTTAACAGGCGTTTTTTCCGCCAGTACTGGTGAAATAAAATTGTACGTAGATGGTGTGCTAGAAGACTCAGCGAGCGTTTCTGGAACCAACCTAACACAAAGTTCGGATACCAGTGATGTTTTTGAGATAGGAAGGTTTTCAAATGAATTATTAGACAATCAATATTTTAAAGGAGATATTGATGAAGTTCGTGTTTTCAATATGATACTTACCGACGATCAAATACAACAAATGGTTTATCAAGAAATTGAAGAAAACTCCGGAAATGTTAAAGGAACAATCGTTCAGAAAGATATTAAGGATATAGCTACAGGTAATACAGTTCCTTGGGTAAATTTGATAGCTTACTATCCAATGACCGATATTAAAATGGGAAGAACTAAAGATTTTTCAAGTTATGATAATTTCCTATATATTAATTGGATTACAACCATTCAGGATCAAACGGCGCCGATGCCTTATGTGGCAATAAATTCAGGTTCTTGGTCTAACGAATCTACTTGGTTACACGGCGATGTTTGGGATATAGAAAACGCTGCAGCAACCAATGATTATGGTATTGTAAAAATTTCGAATGATGTAACAGTGGGCCACGATTTAAAACAAGTAGGGTTAATCATAGATTCTGGTCAAAAATTAACTGTACAAGGAGATCATTTCGTTGAAAACAGTTGGTATTTAGAATTGAATGGTACTTTAGATTTAGAAGACGATTCACAGCTCATTCAAACGGTAGATAGTGATTTAGTGACCTCAGCAGATGGTAAAATATTAAGACGCCAAGAAGGAACAGCAAGTGCCTTTTGGTACAATTATTGGTCATCACCAGTTGGGGCAATAGGCGCAACCGCCTTATCAAACAACAATGCTGCCACTAACAATGCTAATAATTCACCATTTTCTTTAAATATGCTGAAGGATGAGGCAGGTAACAATTGTCTGTTCACGTCATCTTATACAGGAAATGGAAATGTAAGTACTTATTGGTTGTTCACCTATATAAATGGTTTGACCTATTGGGATTGGGCACGTATTACAACATCAACGGCCCTGATCCCAGGTGTGGGTTATACTCAAAAGGGAACGGGTATACCAGCTTCCGAACAACAATACATTTTTGAAGGAAAACCAAATAACGGTACTATTTTGGTGAGTGTGACTGATAGAGGTGGTCCAGGATCTGTACCTAACGCCTCAAAAACAGAATTCCTCTTAGGGAATCCTTACCCTTCAGCTATAGATATTCATAAATTTATTGATGATAATGTGGGAGTCATAGATGGAACATTACACCTATGGCAACAATGGAGCGGGTCATCCCATAACTTGAATGATTACAATGGAGGTTATGCCCAAGTAAATAAACTAGGATCAACAAGAGCGTATCAATTTGTTGGGTTTTATGGCGCAAATAATGGTTCTCAAGATGGAACGATTGTACCAACAAGGTATCTGCCTGTAGGGCAAGGATTTATTACAGAAATAATAGCCAGTGGTAATGTAGAGTTTAATAACAGTCAGCGTGTATTTATTAAAGAAGTAGATGCCGATGGAACCTATAATAATGGATCTGTATTTTCTAAAACGGCCAATGGTAAATCATCAAAAGGCAATGCTTCAAAAGAAAATACATCAAACGGCGACATGAAAAAAATCCGTTTAGAACTAAATTCAACATCGGGTCCAGCAACCCGAAGAGAATTATTGCTCGGGTTCAGTGACTATACCAGTGATGCATTTGATTATGGCTATGATGCAAAATGTACCGACTCTAACAACAACGATTTAAATCTAGATCTGAACGGTCAAAACATGAACATACAGGCCTATGGTGAAATTACTAACGACAAGATAGTGCCTTTAAACTTTAAATCATCGGGCGACAATGCATTTGAAATAAGAATTACCGAGATGGAAAACATTGACGAAAACCAAGAAATCTATTTAAAGGATAATTTAACTGATGCCTATTTTGATTTACGAACTGGGGAACCATATGGATTCACATCAACCCAAGGCAAGTTTAATGAACGTTTTGAGATAGTATTCCAAAGTCAATCACAGGTATTAAGTATAGAAGAAGCTTTAGCTTCAGAAAATTATATGTATTATCAAAATACAACCAATACATTTTATGTTAAAAAATTAAATAGCGAGGTTAAAAACCTAGCTTTAATAAATATGCGAGGGCAAAGAATACTAGAGCTTGAGGATGTTACAACAACAAATCTAGAAAACGGTATTCGATTTGAAAATATGTCAACAGGCGCCTACGTTGTTTGTTTAAGAACAGAGAACAATGAAGTATTAACCAAAAAAATCATTATCAACTAAAAGTGTTTCTCACTAAAAGTAAAAAAGCCAAAACATTTGTTTTGGCTTTTTTTATGATATTAATTAATCGTTTCGTGATAAATTCTTATTTTCGCGCATCGAAAAGAAATATGATATAATGAGTGCTAAATTTCCTGAATATAAAGGACTTGACTTGCCAAAAGTAGCAGAAGAAATTCTAAACTATTGGCAAGAAAACAGCATATTTGAAAAAAGTGTAACTTCCAGAGAAGGCAGCAAACCTTTTGTTTTTTTTGAAGGGCCACCCTCCGCTAATGGACTTCCCGGTGTGCATCATGTTTTAGCGCGCGCCATTAAAGATATTTTCCCTCGTTACAAAACCATGAAAGGCTTCCAAGTAAAGCGAAAAGCAGGTTGGGACACCCATGGTTTGCCCATTGAATTAGGCGTAGAAAAAGAATTGGGTATTACTAAAGAAGATATAGGGAAAACCATTTCTGTTGAAGATTACAATGATGCTTGCCGTAAAGCAGTAATGCGATACACCGATGTTTGGAACGACCTAACCCAAAAAATGGGCTATTGGGTAGATATGGACGACCCATATATTACCTACGAACCCAAATACATGGAAAGTGTTTGGTGGTTATTAAAACAGATTTATAATAAAAATTTACTCTACAAAGGCTATACGATTCAGCCCTATTCTCCTAAAGCAGGCACAGGTTTAAGTTCGCATGAGTTAAACCAACCAGGAACCTACCAAGATGTAACAGATACAACGGTTGTTGCTCAGTTTAAAGCGATACCAGAATCACTTCCAGCTTTTTTGCAAAATGAAGGGGATATCTACTTCTTGGCTTGGACAACCACACCTTGGACGTTACCAAGTAACACGGCATTAACCGTAGGTCCAAAAATCGAGTATGTGTTGGTTGAAACTTATAATCAATATACTTTTGAGCCCATAAAAGTAGTGCTTGCTAAAAAGTTAGTGAATTTCCAGTTTTCTGGTAAGTTTTTTGAGAGTAATGATATTATAGATTTTCTTAACGCACCTAGATTAGTTAAAGAAGAAAGTCCTATTTATAATACACTAAAAAAGATTTTTCCAGAGAATGAACTAAAAGATGTAACTAATATTTTTAATAATGTTAGTAGCATGAAAAAGATTCCTTTTAAAATAATAAAAGAATTTATTGGTAAAGATTTAGTAGGCATCAAGTACGAGCAATTATTACAATATGCTTTACCAAATGACAATCCTGAAAACGCTTTTAGAGTTATTTCTGGAGATTTCGTAACTACCGAAGATGGTACAGGTATTGTACACACGGCGCCAACTTTTGGAGCCGATGACGCCTTGGTAGCAAAACAAGCAAGCCCAGAAATACCACCCATGTTGGTAAAAGATGATAATGGAAATTTAGTACCATTAGTAGATTTACAAGGAAAGTTTAGACCAGAACTTGGCGAGTTTGCAGGCAAATATGTAAAGAATGAATATTACACCGAAGGTGAAGCACCAGAACGCTCTGTTGATGTGGAACTTGCTATTAAATTAAAAGAAGAAAATAAAGCCTTTAAGGTTGAAAAATATAAACATAGCTATCCAAATTGTTGGCGAACCGATAAGCCTATTTTGTACTATCCTTTAGATTCTTGGTTTATTAAAATAACAGACGTTAAGGACAGAATGTTCGAACTGAATGAAACCATTAATTGGAAACCAAAAGCTACGGGTACCGGACGTTTTGGAAACTGGTTAGCAAATGCCAATGATTGGAATTTATCCCGATCCCGTTATTGGGGCATTCCGTTACCCATTTGGAGAACCGAGGATGGTAAAGAAGAAATCTGTATTGGTTCGGTTGAAGAATTAAAGTACGAAATGGCCAAAGCCGTTTCAGTTGGTGTACTATCAAAAGATATTTTCGAAGATTTTGAAATTGGAAACAATTCTGAAGACAACTATTCAAAAATCGATTTACATAAAAATATTGTTGATGCTATCGTATTAGTGTCCCCAACAGGACAAAAAATGTTTCGCGAAAGCGATTTAATAGATGTTTGGTTCGATTCAGGATCTATGCCTTATGCACAGTGGCATTATCCGTTTGAAAACAAGGAAAAAATAGATAAACAAGAATCTTTTCCAGCCGATTTTATAGCTGAGGGCGTTGATCAAACCCGTGGTTGGTTTTATACACTTCACGCTATTGGCACGATGGTTTTTGACTCAGTGGCCTACAAAAATGTCGTATCTAACGGATTGGTGTTGGATAAGGACGGACAAAAAATGTCCAAACGTTTAGGCAATGCTGTCGATCCTTTTGAAACATTGAGTAATCATGGTGCCGACGCAACGCGCTGGTACATGATTAGTAACGCCAATCCTTGGGATAATTTAAAGTTTGATATTGATGGCGTTGAAGAAGTAAAACGTAAATTTTTTGGAACGCTCTATAATACGTATTCTTTTTTTAGTCTGTATTCAAATTTAGATAACTTTAGTTATGCTGAGGCTGATATTCCTATAGAGCAACGACCGGAGCTAGATAGATGGATCCTTTCGGAGTTGCATACGCTTATTAAAAAAGTAGACGAATTTTACGCCGATTATGAACCCACTAAAGCATCTCGTGCTATTTCAGACTTTACTCAAGATTATTTAAGTAACTGGTTTGTACGTTTAAGTAGAAGACGTTTTTGGAAAGGCGATTATGGGCAGGATAAAATTTCGGCTTACCAAACACTTTACACTTGTTTGGAGACCATAGCAAAACTTGGTGCGCCTGTAGCACCTTTCTTTATGGATAGGTTGTATTTAGATTTAAATTCGGTTACCAGAAAAGAATCTTTTTCAAGTGTTCATCTATCGAATTTCCCAGTTTTTGATGCTTCTTTTATTGATAAAACTTTGGAGCGTAAAATGGAAAGCGCCCAAACCATATCCTCATTAGTGTTATCACTAAGAGCCAAAGAAAAAATAAAAGTGCGCCAACCTTTACAAAAAATCATGATTCCGGTTGATAATCTTCAGCAAAAAGAGGAGATTTCGGCTGTTTCAGATTTAATAAAACATGAAGTGAATGTCAAGGAAATAGAGCTTTTAGAAGACGCTTCAGATATATTAGTAAAACAAATTAAACCAAACTTTAAAGTGTTGGGACCACGTTTTGGAAAGGATATGAAGGCTATTGCCAATGCAGTAATTAACTTTACGGCAGAAGATATCAACAAAATGGAGCAAAATGGCAATTTAGACGTTGAAGTGAACGGAAAAAACATTACTTTAGAACGCACAGATGTTGAAATTACGTCACAAGATATTGAAGGTTGGTTGGTAGCAAATGAAGGGGCTCTAACAGTTGCCTTGGATGTCACAATAACTGATGATTTACGAAAAGAAGGGATTGCTAGAGAGCTTATCAATCGTATTCAAAATTTGCGTAAAGATTCAGGTTTTGAAGTAACCGATAGAATTGATGTTACCCTTCAAAAAGATGAGCAAATTTTAAACGCGGTCAATTCAAACATGACCTATATAAAATCGGAAACGTTAACAAACAAGATAGAGATTACAGATAAACTAGACAATGGTATAGATATTGCTTTTGATGATGTAAACACCAAACTATTTATTAAAAAACATTAATATTATGAGCTTAGATGCAAACGTAAGATACTCGGACAAAGATTTAGTAGAATTTAAAGAACTCATTCAAGAAAAGATAAAAAAGGCACAGCACGATTTAGAACTTATAAAAAGTGCCTATATGAATGACCATAATAATGGTACTGATGACACATCACCAACATTTAAAGCCTTTGATGAAGGTAGTGAAGTGATGAGTAAAGAATCTAATTCGGCTTTGGCTATTCGTCAAGAAAAGTTCATCCGCGATTTAAAAAACGCCCTAATTAGAATTGAAAACAAAACTTATGGCATTTGCAGAGTTACTGGTAAATTAATAAATAAAGAACGTTTAAAATTGGTGCCTCATGCAACTTTAAGCATTGAAGCTAAAAACATGCAGCAATAACTACGTTTAAATTATATATTTGAAACGTCTCAAAATTTGGGACGTTTTTATTTTATAACATGTCATTAAAAAAATCCATAATCCTTATTATTCTGATATTATTGATTGATCAGATTAGTAAAATCTATATCAAAACCCACTTTGCGCTTTACGAAAGTGTTGATGTTTTTAGTTGGTTTAAAATATATTTTATAGAAAATGATGGCATGGCTTGGGGTACAAAAATCAGTGATTTTTTATCTTTTATGACCGAAAGAACTGCCAAAGTTGTTTTAACTCTTTTCAGGGTAGTCGCTATTTTTGGTATTGGTTATTGGTTGTTTGATGCTTCAAAAAAACACAGATCAAGAGTTTTGATTATAGCCATAGCTCTAATTTTTGCAGGTGCTCTAGGAAACATTATAGATTCTGTTTTTTACGGTGTTTTATTTGATAGCAGTGCTAACCAAGTGGCCCTTTTTTTACCTGAAACTGGCGGCTATGATTCCCTATTGCATGGGAAAGTGGTAGATATGCTTTACTTCCCATTGTTTGAGATTGATTTACCCGGGTGGTTTCCGTTTTATGGTGGTAAACGATTTAACTTTTTTGAGCCTGTTTTCAATTTCGCCGATATGGCTATTAGCACGGGGTTTTTAATGCTGATTGTTTTTAATAAAAAGGCGTTTGCTAAAAAAGATAACGACTAAAATTCATATACCTTTTCAGGTGTCACACAATAATCTAGCTTAATATCATTTTCAAAAACATCGGTAATTTCGTTTTCAGCCTCAAAAAATGATAAACCAATTTTAATCGTTTTTGGGTTGCATTTAGCTAGAAAACGATCATAAAACCCTTTGCCATAACCTACCCGGTTTCCACCTTTATCAAAGGCTAAAAGGGGGATGAATACCACATCAATTTTGTTACTAGAGATTTCAATGCCATCAACTGGTTCAGGAATTTGATAGGTGTTTTTTTTAATCACAGTATTATCCGTAAGCAAAAAATGGGTCATTGAACCCGTTTCAAAATCGCTTTTAGAGACCAAAATATGTTTGTCTTTACCCGATACAATACTCAAAATATAATCAGTATTTATCTCTTTTTTATACTCAATAGTTAAGAAAATGTGGTAAAATGAATAATCCCAAACAGGCAATTTTAAAAGTTGGTTGGCAATGGTTAAACTTAATTCATCAATGGAATTTACTGATAAATTATTACGAAGTACTTTATATTTTTTTCGTAATTCAGTTTTGGTCATTTAGGTTGTTCTTTTCAGTTTGGTAGAAATGTGAAATAATGCATCGCCTTGATAGACAATAGGAGATTCATTAACGTTTATAATATAGCCGGAGTTTTGAGCCTTTACAAAATAGTTAAACTTCCCATATGGGTCAGTAATATTTCCTAAAATATCGCCTTTTTTAACTTGGGTTCCTACACCAGTAGTGGCTTTAAACATACCAGATAAGCTAGCACGTTGCCATTTACTTTCATTTATAAAAACACAATCTTTTTTTGGTTTTGAAGATTTAAAAGTGGTTTTTAACATCCCTAAATGTGCCAACACCCTTTTAGAACCATTAACACCAGAATTGGTAACGGTTTCATCAATATGAAATGATTTGCCACCCTCAAAAAGCAACAATGGTTTTCCCAGTTTATAACAGGTTGTTCTAAAAGATTTTGAGAGGTTTTTAGAATATACAACAAACGGTGCGCCAAACGCTTTTGCTAAAATATCGAGTGCCCTATTGTCTTTAGAATATCGTAATTGCGGTGCATTAAATCTGCCAGAGCCGCCTGTATGAAAATCTATGATTAAATCAACATTTGGAAGTATTTCATCTACCAATTTATGGGCTACCCTTCCAGCCAAAGAACCTGTTGGGCTACCAGGGAAAACACGGTTTAAATCCCGTCCATCAGGGAATTCGCGTTTTAAATTGATAAACCCAAAAATATTGATAACAGGCATACAAATAATAGTGCCAATTTTGGGTTTGTTGATGCCTTTGGCTATGAGTTGCCTAACTATCTCAACGCCATTAACTTCATCACCATGAATACCAGCTGTAAATAAAACAGTGGGTCCGGGTTTTTTTGAGCGTTCAATGATTATAGGAACATATACTGATGACGAGGTATGTAAATTGGCGACATCAAAATTAACTTCTTTGCTTTCGCCCGGTTTTATCTGTTCGCCTAAAATAGTTAATATGTCACTTTTCTTTTCAGGCATTTATTTTGTATTTCGTTCAATATACATAATGATACTTTTTGCAATATTTCTTCCCGTAGCACCCTCGATTCCTTCTAAACCAGGTGTTGAGTTTACTTCTAAAAGCAAAGGTCCTCGCGCAGATTGTAACATGTCTACTCCACAAACAGGTAGTTTTAAAGCTCTTGCTGCATTCATGGCTACCTTTAATTCGTCATGGTTCAATTTTATGATTTCTGCTGAACCACCTCGATGTAAATTAGAACGAAATTCTCCTTCTTTACCTTGGCGCTTCATGGCGCCAACTACTTGTCCGTCAACGACCAATGCTCTTAAATCGGCGCCTTTGGCCTCTGCTATATATTCTTGAACCAAAGCACGTGCCTGCAAACCGTTAAAGGCCTCTAAAACAGATTCTGCTGCATTCTTGGTTTCCGCCAAAACTACTCCTAAACCTTGAGTACCTTCTAAAAGTTTAATAATTACTGGAGCACCTCCAACGTGAGATAATACTTTTTCAATGTCGCGTGAATAGTTTGTAAATACAGTTTTTGGCATGCCTATACCAGCTTTCGAAAGTCTTTGAAAACTTCTTAATTTATCTCGGGAACGAATAATAGCATCCGAGGTAACGGTTGTAAAAACACCCATCATCTCAAATTGCCTGACAACTGCGCATCCAAAAAAGGTTACCGAAGTTCCAATTCTAGGGATAATGGCATCTACATAATCTAAATAACGATCGTTAAAGTATATAGTGGGTTTTTCTTTTTCAATAATAATGTCACATTTTAAAGGGTCAATCACTTCAACTTTATGTCCTCTTTTTAAACCTTCTTCTACAAGACGATCGGTGGAGTATAATTGTGCATTTCTAGATAGAATGACTATATTCATGGTGTGTTTTGTATAAATAAGAAACGTAATCTAAATCTACATCAACTATAAATTTTTGTTTTAAAAATTGTCTGCCTATCAGTACAGGGAATTTCATGTCGTCTCTAGTGCTTAAAGTTAAGTTAATCTTGTAATTTTTTCCAAAAAAGACCACTTCCGATTTTACTTTGTATCGGTTTTCTTTGTAGCCGTTACTGCTTTTTACATTGGTTTTGGTGTAAGTATCAAAAATGATTTCTGTTTTTCCGAAGTTTTGGTGAACATCGCTATTGAAAATACATCTTAAACTGTCATTTTCTATGATGATTTCAGAACAATGAATGGCCGATGTATAAGCACCGGTATCAATTTTCACATCAATGTTAAACAAACCTAATTTTGGGAAGTCGATTTTATCAACCCGACCAATAATTTTTTTACTCATTACTCATTTAAAAGTGGTGCAAGTTAGGAAATAGTCAATTGAAAAAACAATATTATTAAAAAACATTAACTATTAAATAATTACCTTTGGTTTAATGGATATGCCTGCTTTAGAAATACAATTGCAAACCTTACCAAACCAACCTGGGGTCTATCAATATTTTGATAAAGAGGGTACTATTATTTACGTTGGAAAAGCCAAGAATTTAAAAAAGCGGGTCAGTTCTTATTTTACTAAAACCCATGATAATGGTAAAACTCGGGTGCTTGTAAAAAAAATCGCAAACATTAAACACATTGTGGTTGAAACTGAAACCGATGCGCTCTTATTGGAAAATAACCTAATTAAAAAGCACAAACCACGTTACAACGTGATGTTAAAAGATGACAAATCCTATCCATGGATTTGCATAAAAAACGAACGGTTTCCTAGGGTGTTTTCAACACGACGAGTCTTTAAAAATGGTGGAGAATATTTTGGTCCTTACACCAGTGTTAAAACAGTTTACACACTTCTAGATTTAATAAAAGGTCTCTATTCTTTAAGAACCTGTAATTATGATTTGGCAGAGGAAAAAATACAAGCAGGAAAGTACAAGGTATGTTTGGAATACCACTTGGGAAATTGCAACGGTCCTTGTGAAGGCTTTGAAACCGAAACGGAATATAATGAGAATATTAAAGCTATCAAGGAAATCTTGAAAGGAAATTTTAAAGATTCATTGCAGCAGTTTAAAAAGCAAATGCGAGATTTGGCAGATAATATGCAGTTTGAAGAAGCCCAAAAAATAAAGGAAAAGGTAGAGGTTCTAGAGAATTACCAATCAAAATCTACCATTGTAAATCCAAAAATCAGTAATGTAGATGTGTTTACCATTATGAGTGATGAAAGTTACGGGTATATCAATTTTTTGCAGTTGTCTTATGGTTCCATCATTCGTTCCCACACACTTGAAATTAAGAAAAAACTGGATGAAACCGATAAGGAATTATTGGAGCTTGCCATAACCGAAATTAGGCAACGGTTCCATTCAAAAAGTAAAGAAATCTATGTACCATTTCCAGTCGATTTAGGCGAGGATATTAAGGTAACCGTACCTCAATTGGGCGATAAAAAACACATCTTAGATTTATCGCTTCGTAATGCTAAGTATTTTAGAATGGAGCGTTTTAAGCAAATGAAGATTGTCGATCCCGATAGGCATGTAAATAGAATCATGGCGCAAATGAAAGCCGATTTAAGACTCTCTGAAGAACCACGCCATATAGAGTGTTTTGATAATTCCAACATCCAAGGGACTAACCCTGTAGCTGCTTGTGTGGTATTTAAAAATGGCAAACCCAGTAAAAAAGATTACCGTCACTTCAACATAAAAACTGTGGAAGGTCCTGATGATTTTGCATCCATGGAAGAAGTGGTTTACAGGCGTTACAAACGCATGTTGGATGAACAGCAACCCTTGCCACAACTTATTATTATTGATGGCGGTAAAGGGCAATTATCATCGGCCTTAAAAAGTTTGGATGCTTTAAATTTACGAGGAAAAATTGCCATAATTGGTATTGCAAAAAGATTAGAGGAATTATTCTACCCAAACGATCCAATTCCCTTATATTTAGATAAGAAAAGCGAAACCTTAAAAATTATACAGCAGCTCCGTAATGAAGCACACCGTTTTGGTATTGAGCACCACCGAAACAGGCGCAGTAAAAGTGCTTTAAATACCGAGCTTGAAACTATAAGCGGTGTAGGAGAAAAAACAGTAGTAGAGTTGCTAAAGCATTTTAAATCGGCAAAACGGGTTGCTAATGCCAAATTAGATGAACTGGAAGAAGTGGTAGGCGTATCCAGGGCAGAAAAGGTTTATAATTATTATCATGGGAAGTGAAGATTTCTTAATTAATATAATTTAATGGATAATTCAATTTCATTAATAATTGCGCTAATAGTTATTGTGGTAGGAGGAATTTTGATACAATATTTTTTGTGGAGAGACAGAATCAATGATAGAAGGGTATTGGATAAGCATTGGAATAAGTTTCTTAAATCAGAATCTTTAAATGATATTAAGGGTATTGCTTTTTATGGAGATAAATTAATTTGGAACAAACATCTTACCAAGGAACAACTTAAAAAAATAATTGAATTAGCAAATTCGAAAGTGGCTAGATATTCTGAATTAGACAAACTGAAAAATAATGCTTACAATAAAAAATTACATTACGATAGAATATTTCCAAGATCAGGTAGTAGTGGAGGTATTAAACAAAGTTGGTAAAAAAAAATGATTTGAGACAGGCCCTTATCATATTAACACTATTCCTCCTCGTTTTCATTTCTGCGAAAGGGCAAAATGATACGCTCGTAAAAGATGAACCCAAAGTTGGGTTGGTGTTAAGTGGTGGTGGCGCTAAAGGATTAGCACATATTGGGGTTTTAAAAGTGATTGACAGCTTAGGTGTAAAGATTGATTATGTAGCAGGAACCAGTATGGGCGCTATAATTGGATCATTGTATGCCTCAGGGTACACAGGGAAACAGCTGGATTCCATATTCCATGAAATAGATTTTGATACTATAATTAATGATGATCTGCCGAGATCTTCCACGGCGTTTGATGAGCGAGCCAATATGGAAAAATACGCCATAAAATTACCTTTTAACGATTTCAAAATTAAACTACCATCGGCTCTATCAAGAGGTAATAATACCTACAGTTTACTTTTAAAATTAATGCTGCATGTTAATGAGGTTAACGATTTTAGCAAATTACCCATTCCGTTTTTTTGTATTGCCACTAATGTTGAGACTGGTAAACAAGTCATTTTAGATAAGGGAAATTTAACTCAATCGGTTATGGCAAGTGGAGCCCTGCCCTCTTTGTTTCAGCCCGTGGTTATTAATGATGAGGTGTTAATTGATGGAGGGGTAGTTAATAATTATCCCGTTGATGAATTACGCTCCAAAGGGATGGATATCATTATTGGCGTGGATGTACAGCATGGTTTATCAACCCGTGAGGAGTTAGCTTCTGCACTTGATGTTTTGATTCAAATCAATAATTTTCGAACCATCAATGATATGAAAACAAAAGTTAATAAAACGGATGTTTACATTAAGCCAAACATTAAAGATTTTAATGTGGTCTCTTTTGATGAAGGTACAGATATTATAAAAGAAGGTAAATATGCAGCTTTATCTGAACTCAATGTTTTAATGGGTTTAACGAAAAGAGCAAAAACAGAAACGCCAAAATTAAAACCTAAAGTAATTGATAGCCTAACCATTAATGGAATATCGGTTAATGGAAATGAAAAGTATACCAGAGCTTATGTTTTAGGAAAGCTCAAATTAAAAAACAATGAAAAAATAAGTTATGCTGATTTTAAAAAAGGCATTAATAACTTGGTGGCTACCAATAATTTTGGCTCATTTGAGTATCAATTAAAAAACTCAAAAGACAAAACTGGCTATGATTTGATTACAAATTTAAAAGAATCTCAAGTAAACACTTTTTTAAAACTAGGTGTTCATTATGATGATTTATACAAAAGCGCGGCTCTAGTAAACTTAACAAAAAAACGATTATTGTTCAATAATGATGTCACGTCTCTCGATATTATTCTTGGAGATAATGTGCGTTATAATTTTGAATATTTAATTGATAAAGGATTTTATTGGAGTATTGGTTTAAACTCAAGATACAATCAATTCAATAAAAATATTAGCGCTCAACTACTGTTGGATGATAATCAAATTACAAGTACCGGTTTAAATAAAATAGATTCAAAACTCACAGATCAAACCAATCAGTTTTATTTACAAACATTATTTAGAAGAGATTTTGCCCTTAGTATGGGGATAGAGCATAAGCGACTGGAAATAAAATCAGAGACTCTTTCGGGAAACAATTCAGAGGATGAATTTTTCTTTGAAAAGACAGACTATATCAGTCTTTTTGGTAATTTAAAGTTGGACACCTACGACAACAAATATTTTCCAAAAAAAGGCGTCTATTTTAATGGCAACCTTCATATTTATTTATATGCTTCAAGTTTTAACCAAACCTTCGAAAATTTTTCTATAGCAAAAGCAGATATAGGGTATGCTTTTAGTCTTTCAAATAAATTGGCATTTAATTTAGCAACACATGGAGGCTTTAAGATTGGCGATGATTCTACAAATACATTGGATTTTGCATTGGGTGGATATGGTAATAATTTGATTAACAATTTTATACCATTTTTAGGGTATGATTTCATTTCACTCACCGGAAATAGTTTTGTAAAGGCATCGTTTTTAGTAGATTATGAAATTTATAAAAATCATCATATAACAGCAGAAGCCAACTGGGCAAACATTGACGATAATATTTTTGATTCTGGTGAATGGTTTACCCTACCAGATTATAGAGGCTATGCAATGGGTTACGCCGTTAATACCTTTTTAGGACCAGTCCAAGCAAAATTCAGTTATTCACCTGAGCAAAAAAAGAGTTTTTGGTTTTTCAATATTGGGTTTTGGTTTTAAAAGTGGGATGAATTTTATAAATTATAAATTAATAACGATATTTGCGTTATTATGAGTTTATTCTGGAAAGACTTATTTCAGTATCTTCATTTTCTTATCAAGAGAAATCCTGAATAAGTAGACATTTTTGTATCTTTATATACCTTACTTAAGGCTAACACCTTTATCTTTTTAACTTTTAATTTTAAGAAAATGCCTTTTTATCATAAATTAGGAAATATTCCACATAAACGTCATATCCAATTTAGAAAACCAGATGGTAGTTTGTATTATGAGCAATTATTTGGCACCATTGGTTTTGATGGCATGTCTACGAATAGCTACCATGAGCAGCGACCAACCCAGGTAAAAGCAATTAAAAAACAATATAGTGTGGCACCTAAAATTGCCAAATCGAACAATATACAATCGTATCGGTTAAAGGGATTTCAAGTAAAACCTGAAAATGACTATTTAGAAAGCCGAAAAACCATTTTAGTGAATAGTGATTGTGCTATTGTTTTAGCAGCTCCAAAGGAGTCAACTAAAAATTACTTTTATAAAAATACCGATGCTGATGAGTTGATTTTTATTCATAAGGGTTCAGGGAAATTGCGAACGCATTTAGGTAACCTCGATTTCAAATACGGTGATTATCTCCTGGTACCAAGAGGGATTATTTATAAAATCGATTTTAATACTGAGGATAATAGATTGTTTATTGTAGAATCACGTCGGCCAATCTACACACCTAAACGTTACCGTAATTGGTTTGGTCAGTTATTGGAACATTCTCCGTTTTGTGAACGAGATATTCGTAGACCTTACGAGCTGGAAACCAATAACGAAAGTGGCGACTTCCTAATAAAAGTAAAAAAACAAGACGATATTATCGAAATGGTTTATGCATCTCATCCATTCGATGTGGTTGGGTACGATGGATACAATTACCCCTATGCCTTTTCAATTCACGATTTCGAACCCATTACTGGGCGCATTCATCAACCGCCACCGGTTCACCAAACGTTTGAAACGGATGCTTTTGTAGTGTGTAGTTTTGTGCCTAGGCTTTACGATTATCATCCACAATCCATTCCTGCACCATATAACCATAGCAATATAGATTCTGATGAGGTTTTGTACTATGTTGATGGTGATTTTATGAGTAGAAACGACATAGAAGCGGGTCATATTTCATTACATCCAGCGGGGATTCCCCATGGTCCGCATCCAGGAGCAACCGAGCGTAGTATTGGTAAAACAAAAACCGATGAATTGGCTGTTATGGTAGATACCTTTAAACCTTTAAAAGTTACCGAAGAAGCCTTAAAAATAGCCGATGATTCCTATTATAAATCTTGGTTAGTATAAATTTAATTAGAAGCTATTACCCGCTTTAATCAGGGCTAAAAATCAAATATTCGTTATAAACTTAATAACTAAACGAATAAACAAAAAACATTTAATAAAATGAGTAAAGACATAAAATCAGTAAACTACGGTTTAGAAAAAATATTTGAAGGTGCACAAGATTTTTTACCGCTTTTAGGAACGGACTATGTAGAGTTCTATGTTGGTAATGCCAAACAATCTGCTCACTTTTACAAAACAGCATTTGGATTTCAATCCTACGCTTATAAAGGGTTAGAAACAGGTTCAAAAGACCAAGTAAGTTACGTTTTAAAGCAAGACAAAATCAAATTGGTTTTAACAACGCCCTTAACAAGCAAATCACCAATTAATGAACATATTGTAAAACACGGTGATGGTGTAAAAGTGATTGCATTATGGGTGGAAGATGCCAGAAAAGCTTATGAAGAAACCACCAGTAGAGGCGCAAAATCTTATATGGGGCCTATTGTAGAAAAGGATGACCATGGGGAAGTAGTAAGAGCCGGGATTTATACGTATGGTGAAACTGTGCACATGTTTGTGGAACGTAAAAACTATAATGGCCCCTTTTTGCCAGGGTTTCGAGAGTGGAAAAGCGATTACAATCCAACCTCTGTAGGCTTAAAATACATCGATCACATGGTCGGTAATGTGGGTTGGGGACAAATGAATACATGGGTAAAGTGGTATGAAGACGTCATGGGTTTTGAAAACTTTTTATCGTTTGATGATAAGCAAATTCATACCGAATATTCAGCGCTTATGAGTAAAGTAATGAGCAATGGAAACGGACGTATAAAATTCCCAATAAACGAACCAGCAAAAGGAAAGAAAAAGTCTCAAATTGAAGAATATCTTGATTTTTATGAGGGCGCAGGAGTTCAACATATCGCTGTAGCAACAGATGATATTATTAGCACAGTATCACAATTAAGAGCACGAGGTGTTGAGTTTTTATCAAAACCGCCGGAAGCCTATTATAAAGCTGTTCCCGGAAGATTAGAAGAACACAGTCATGAACTTCGAGAAAATATAGAAACCCTTAAAAGCTTAGGCATTATGATTGATGCGGATGAAGAAGGCTATTTATTACAGATTTTCACAAAACCTGTTGAAGATAGGCCAACCCTATTTTTTGAAATCATTCAGCGCATGGGAGCACGTGGGTTTGGAGCTGGCAACTTTAAGGCGCTTTTTGAATCTATTGAACGTGAACAAGCAAACAGAGGTACCCTGTAAACTTAGGGATACTTTAAACAATTTAAAACGCCATCAAAACTTTAATTGATGGCGTTTTTATAAATCATTTTAACGTTAAGAGTTTTTAATCATAACGAGCTATGTGAAGAAATTTTATATTTTTGGAACAGTAATTGTAATTTCTTGCTTGTAACAATAAATTAGAGCATTAAGTGTTACAATACAATTACCCAAATAAAGATGAAAAATTTACTACTTACATTCATAGCGCTAGCAACCATTCAAATATCAAGTGCGCAGCAAGAATCAGCATTTGGTGATGGCGAATGGTTCAAATTCAAAATGAGCTATAGCAATTGGTTAAAGGCCGGTAACGCCACCCTTACTGTAAAAGATACCAAATTAGATGATAAAGATGTTTATCATGTTGTAGGGAAAGGTTGGACAACTGGTATGATAAAATGGTTTTTCAAAGTAAAAGATAGATACGAATCATATTTCGACAAGAAAACTAACAAACCATATAAATTCATAAGAAATATTGACGAGGGCGGTCATACTAAAGATATTGAAATCACCTTTGATCATGAAAACAATAAGGCTTTTGTAAATGATAAAAAGCACAATAACCAAAAAGTTTTTGAAACTAAACCAAATATCCAAGACATGGTATCAACCTATTATTACCTTCGTAATAGTATAGATGTTAGCAAATTGGAAATAGGTGACGAAATACGCACAGATATGTTTTTTGATGAAGAAAACTATGGCTTTAAGCTTAAGTATTTAGGTGAAGAGATTATAGATACGGATTTTGGAGATATAGAAGCTTTAAAATTCAGGCCTTATGTTATGGCAGGAAGGGTTTTTAAGGAAGAAGAAAGTTTAACTTTGTGGGTTTCAAAAGACAAAAATAAAGTACCTTTACGCATTAAGGCGGACCTAAGAATAGGTTCTTTACGAGCCGATTTAGAAGCCTTTAAAGGGTTGAAACATCCTTTTAGAATAGTTGTAAAAAATTAGCACATTTTGAACTCCAAAATCACCAAACAACTTAAAGAAAAATACGAAGCCATAGACCAAGATGTTGAGGCACATTTAGAAGGGCTTTTACATAGCAAACCCATCAATTATTGGGATTACATTCAAACAGATGCTTTATTAAATCTTCAGATACAGCGCACGGTTTTTCCAGATGAGAAGGTATTTATTATGTACCATCAAATCTCAGAGCTTTTGTTCAAGATGATTCTGAGCGAGATTGAACAAGTGGCTAAGAATGATAACATTACTACTGAAACGTTCACTGATAAAATCATGCGTGTTAGTCGCTATTTTGATGTACTAACCTCTTCTTTCAGCATTATGAAAGACGGAATGGACATAAAGCAATACAATAAATTCAGGACTACTTTAACGCCTGCTAGTGGTTTTCAAAGTGCCCAATATCGAAAAATTGAATTTGCATCAACCGAACTTATCAATCTAATAGATAAAAGATTTAGGGATACCATAGATAGAAACTCATCTTACGAACATGCTTTTGAACACTTATATTGGCAAGCTGCAGGGAAAGATTATAAGTCAGGAAAAAAAACTTACACATTAACCGCATTTGAAGAGCGGTATAAAGAGGAATTTATTAGATTTACAAAGTTTTATCAATTCAATAATTTATATTCCAAATTTAAATCGCTTCCAAAAGAGGCTAGAGAAAATAAAGCGTTAATTGATGCTATGAAGCATTATGATTATACGGTTAACATAAAATGGGTGATGGCACATTACAATACAGCTAATCATTATTTAAATATAAACGGTAAAACAGCAGAAGCTACTGGAGGTAGTGAATGGGTTAAGTATATGCATCCAAAATATCAAAAAAGAATATTTTTTCCAGATTTATGGACAGACAAAGAAAAAGAAACTTGGGGAACAAATATCTCGTTCTAATTGCTATTGTGTTTGGTATAATAGCTTGTAAAAAAGAAGAAGAAAAACCTATACTTGAAGAAGAATTAGCCATTGTTGAAGAACCAGAAGAGATTTTGGAGTTTGGTTTTAATTTAAATGATTACGTTGTTAAAAGAGATACCATAAGAAAAGGAGATAGTTTTGGTGTGATTTTGGAGCGTAACAAAATAGGGTATCCCAAAATATTTCATATCGCCGAAAAAGCTAAAGATACTTTTGATATTAGAAAACTTCAGCTTGGAAAACCCTACACGCTTCTTTGCTCAAAAGATTCTTTGGAAACACCTCGGTGCTTTATCTATCAACCTAATCTAGAGGAATACGTAGTAATTAATTTTCAAGATTCCATCCATGCTTATACAAGCAGGAAGCCTATTAAATATGTTGAAAAAACGATAACAGGTATCATTACAAGTAGTATTTCGGAGACTCTTGATGAACAAGGTGTTAGCCCAGTTTTAACCAACAAATTGGCCGATGAAATTTATGCTTGGACCATAGACTTTAGACGCTTACAAAAAGGAGACCGTTTTAAGGTGATTTACACAGATAAGTTCATTGACGATACCATTTATACAGGTATCCATAATGTTAAGGCGGCTTATTTTGAGCATAAAGACGAACCGTTTTACGCTTTCAGGTATCAAACAGATACAGTGAAAGGCATTATTGATTATTTTAATGAAGAAGCCAAAAATTTACGCCGCGCTTTTTTAAAATCACCTATTCAATTTGGTAGAATTTCTTCTAGGTACAATTTAAAACGAAGAATCGCCTACTATGGTTACGCTTTACGCCCTCACAAAGGCACCGATTTTGCGGCACCTGTAGGAACTCCTATTCGTGCTACTGCGAATGGAACGGTTACAGAATCTACCCGTAAAGGCGGAAATGGGAAATATGTAAAAATTCGTCATAACGCTACTTATGAAACTCAGTATCTTCATATGTCAAGACAAAATGTTAAAAAGGGCCAGTTCGTTAAACAAGGCGATGTTATTGGCTATGTGGGTATGACTGGCAATACGGGAGGCCCACATGTGTGCTATCGTTTTTGGGTAAATGGCAAACAGGTAGACCCTTTCAGGCAAAAACTTCCTGAGGCTAAACCTATTTCGGATTCTTTAAAGACTAAATATTTAGAATATATTAAACCTATTAAAAATCAGTTAGATAACATTTATTTTTCTCCTGAGGACTTAAAACAACAACCGGAACAAACTATTATTAGACAAGCAAATTCATAATATGGCTTTACCAAAAATAAACCCAACAACAACCAAATCTTGGAAAAAACTACAAGAACATTTTGAAGAAGTCAAGGATTATCATATGAAAGATCTATTTGCTCAAGACCAAGATAGAGCGAGTAAATACACCATCAAATATGAAGATTTTTATGTAGATTTTTCAAAAAATAGAATAAATGAAACAACGTTTAGATATTTGCTTGAATTGACTGATGAGGTAAAACTAAAAGAAGCTATTAAAAGTCAATTTTCTGGCGAATTTATAAATCAAACGGAAGGAAGAGCGGTTTTGCATCCTGCACTACGTGCACCAGAGAATACAGAATTTAAAGTAGAAGGCGTTAATGTAATGCCTGAAGTTTATAAAGTAAAAGAAAAAATTAATTTATTCACTAATAATGTAGTAAATGGCCATTTAAAGGGATTTACTGGAAAAACATTTACCGATGTTGTGAATATTGGCATTGGTGGTTCTGATCTTGGTCCCGCCATGGTTGTAGATTCTTTGCAATACTACAAAAATCATCTAACCACGCATTTTGTAAGCAACGTTGATGGTGACCATGTAAACGAAATCATAAAAAAGTTAAATCCTGAAACAACACTGTTTGTAATAGTTTCTAAAACATTTACTACTCAAGAAACGCTTTCCAACGCCAATACCATAAAATCTTGGTTCTTAAAATCTGCTAGTGAAGATGCCATTGCAAAGCATTTTGTTGCGGTTTCAACGAATATTAAAAACGTAAAGAATTTTGGTATTGATGAAAACAACATTTTCCCCATGTGGGATTGGGTGGGAGGGCGTTTTTCACTTTGGAGCGCCGTTGGTTTAACCATAAGTTTGGCCATTGGATACAATAATTTTGATAATTTATTACAAGGCGCCAACAAAATGGATGAACATTTTAAAAATGAAGATTTTTCATCCAATATCCCTGTCGTTTTAGCATTGATAAGTATTTGGTACAATAACTTTTTTAAAGCTGAAAGCGAAGCCATTATTCCTTATACGCAATATTTAAACCAGTTTGCAACGTATTTGCAACAAGGTATTATGGAAAGTAACGGGAAAAGTGTTGATAGAAATGGGAATCCCATAGATTATCAAACAGGTACCATTATTTGGGGAGAACCGGGAACCAATGCGCAACACGCTTTTTTTCAGTTAATACATCAAGGCACTAAATTAATTCCTGCCGATTTTATAGGTTTTGCAAAGTCACTTCATGGAAACCAAGACCATCATGACAAGTTGATTTCAAATTTTCTGGCGCAAACAGAAGCGTTATTAAATGGAAAAACAGAAATTGAAGTAATCGCTGAAGGTACTCAAAAAGATATTGTACCATTTAAAATATTCGAGGGCAATAAGCCTACAAATACAATATTTATTAATAAGCTTACTCCAGAAAGCTTGGGAAAACTTATAGCCATGTACGAGCATAAAATATTTGTACAAGGTATTATTTGGAATATATTTAGCTATGATCAGTTTGGAGTAGAGTTAGGGAAACAATTAGCAACGAAAATTTTACAAGAAATTAACAATAAAGCAAATAATAAACATGATTCTTCGACTCATAATTTATTGAATTATTATAAGAGTTTATCTTAAAACTCAAAAGGATTCTCATAAAAACCAAGCAAACCCTATTTTATTTTCATAAAAAAATTCAATTAGTTATTAACAAACGTTAAATTTCTTAACATTTGTGTAATATATAAAAGTATTTAATACTTACTTTTGCAAAGACTAATTTCAAACAATAAATAATTAATCTTTAAAAATTATGAGAAAAATTACTCAAATTTTAATGATGCTTGTAGGAATGCTGGTTACCTCAGTGGGATTTGCACAAACGACAACATCTGCTCTTAATGGGCGAATCACAGACACTAATGGAGAGCCTTTACCTGGGGCAAATGTCCTTGTTAAGCATCTCCCAACTGGAACTGTTTATGGAGCCGCTACAGATTTTGATGGGTTTTACAGGATTTCAAATATGAGACCTGGGGGACCATATTCAGTCACTATTAGTTATGTAGGATATGCTGAATTTTCAGAGGATGGGCTTCAATTAACACTTGGACAAACAACATCAATTAACAAACAACTAGTAGAAGAAGCTAATGCTTTAGAAGAAGTTGTTATTACGACCACACGTAATAATGTGTTTGATTCTAACAGAACTGGTGCAGAAACGACAGTGAGCAGGAGAGATCTTGCTACAATTCCTTCAGCTTCTAGATCTGTCGCAGATTTTTTGAGAGCTACACCGCAAGCACAACTTAGTGAAGGCAATGATGGATTCTCGGTTTCTTTGGGTGGACAAAATAATAGATTTAACAATTTTACAGTAGATGGTGCCGTTAGTAATGATGTATTTGGATTAGCAGGTTCAGGTACTGATGGTGGACAAACTGGTGCCAACCCTTTTTCAATTGATGCATTAGAGCAAATTCAAATTCAATTAGCGCCTTTTGATGTTAAAATTTCTGGATTTACAGGTGGTGCTATTAATGCCATTACACGTTCTGGATCTAACAATGTAGAAGGTTCTATTTATACTTTTTTCAGAAATCAAGATCTTGCTGGAAAAACACCAGCGGTTTTAACCAATAGTGGTGATACTAGAGAAAAATTGGCTGACTTCACGGCATTAACTTATGGTGTTAGAGTTGGAGCGCCAATAGTAAAAGATAAATTATTCATTTTTGTTAATTACGAAAAACAGGATAATGAAACGCCACAACCATTCAACATCAGTAATTATTTAGGAGATTCTTCAGCTTCAGATATCGAATCGCTGAGACAATTTTTAATTTCTAACTATGGTTACGATCCGGGTATTTATGATAATAATGCTTCGACACTGGTAAATAATATGGTTACTGCAAAAGTAGATTGGAATATTAACGAAAATCATAGTTTGACATTAACCCATAGATTACAGGATGTTGATAATTTAGAAGCCCGTAATTCATCAAACGGGTCAATAAATTTCTTAAATGGTTCTGAACTTTTTGTTAACAAGACCAATGCAACAACATTACAATGGAATTCATCCTACGGTAATAAGTTTGCAAATAGTATGACTATAGCGTACAAAACAGTAAGAGATGATAGAGATCCTGAAGGAACGCCATTTCCTACAGTAAGACTAGATGATGGATCAGGTGGAAGTATCTTTTTTGGATCTGAACCATTTTCAACTGCGAACCTTTTAAATCAAGATATTTTTACTTTTACTAATAATTTTGAAATATTTAAAGGAAGACACACAATCACCATAGGTACACATAATGAGTACTCTAAAATGAAAAACTTATTCATTCCAAATAACTTTGGAAGTTATCGTTTTAGAAACAGCTCATCTTTAGGTCTTTCTGGATTAGAACAATTTTTAGCTGGATTAGCTGCTTCAGATTATGATAAAGGTTATTCGCTTTCAGGTGGTACAGCAGTTGGAGATGAATCTACAGGAGCTTCAGAGTTTGAAGTATTTCAAGCGGGAGTTTATTTCCAAGACGAAGTACAAATGTCGAATAATTTCAAGTTAACAGCAGGTATTCGTTTTGATGTTCCTGTTTGGTCAGATGGCCCTGTAAATGAGGATTTCAATGATAGAACAATTCCAATTCTAGAAGCGGCAGGTAAAGATTTACAAGGTGCACAAGTAGGACGTGGTGTAAGTACTACCGTTCATGTATCACCAAGAATAGGCTTTAATTGGGATGTCAATGGAAATAAATCAACCCAAATACGTGGTGGATTAGGTATTTTTACATCTAGATTGCCTTTAGTATGGCCAGGAGCTACATATAATAGTAATGGATTAAATAGTGGTTCTAGCGATGAACGTAATTTTGCTAATCCTATCTTTTTTAACCCTGATGTTAATAACCAACCAGTGCATATTGCGCCAGGATCAGGTGCAACTTCTGGAAACGTAGATTTATTTGCTTCAAACTTTAAATTGCCTCAAAGATTTAAAGTAAACTTTGCTGTAGATCAAAAACTACCAGTTTGGGGTTTAATAGCTAGTGCAGACGTTATTTGGAATGATAATATTACTGATATTTATTATGAAAATTTAAATTTAGGAGGTCCTGTGGGAAGTTTAGCAGGAGCTGATAATAGACCAGTTTATAACAGATCTGCCCGAATTGATCCAACTTATAATGGTATTTATTTAGCGTCTAATACTGGAGGCGGAAATTCATGGAATGCTGCCTTTACTCTTAGAAAGCCTTTTGAAAATGGTTTTGCAGGCCAGGTATCGTACTCTTATGGAGAGGCTAATGCTATTTTTGATGGAACCTCTTCTCAAAACAGTTCACAATGGAGAAATCAGCAAACGGTAAATGGTAAAAATTCAGTTTTACCTGTAACTAGGTCTGATTTTGCTCAAGGACATAGAATTTCAAGTAATATGTCTTATGAAATTGACTGGAACGATAACATCAAAACTACTATTGGTTTATTCTATAATGGTTCTCAAGGAAGTCCATACTCTTATGTATATAGAGCAGGTAGTTTTCTTTTAAATGATGATAGTAGAGATAATGCTTTAATGTATGTTCCTGCCAATGCATCGGAAATTGTATTGGAAGATAGATCGGGTTCTGCCGCTGGTACAGCCGATGAATGGGCTATTTTAAATAGTTATATTGAAAATGATAGTTATTTGAAAACCAGAAGAGGACAATATGCGGAAAGAAATGGTTCTAGAGGTCCTTGGAGTCACATACTTGATTTTAAATTATTACAAGATATTTCTTTCCCAGCATTAAAAAAGAAAAATACGTTACAATTGTCAATCGATATTTTTAACTTTACAAACTTCTTAAATAAGGATTGGGGAAGACAAGCGTTTGCATCAGGTAACACTTCAATTTTAGAAACTAGAAGTGCTGGAGCAGGTAACACACCAGTTTTCAGATTGGTAGAAAATGTTCTTGAGAATGGTCCAGTTTTATATGATGATAGTGGTATCCAAAGTTCAAGATGGCAAGCACAAGTTGGTTTAAGATATACTTTTAACTAATTACAATTAAATCATAATAATAAAAAAACCGCTTTAATTTGAAGCGGTTTTTTTATGCTTTTAATTATTACATTTGCTAAATATTAACAAATAAAAATAATCATGTACGAAATAGTAAGAACACTTCACTCCTATTGGGCTTATTTAGTGCTTTTAGTTTTAATAATTGCAACGGTTAATGCTTTAATAAAAACCTTTGGGGACAAAGAATACGAAGCCAATGACTTTAGAAAATCATTATTCACGCTTATTGTTTCGCACATTCAATTGTTAATTGGGTTGGTTTTATATTTTGTATCACCAAGATTGCAAATGTTTAGTGAATTGGGTATGGGTGAGATTATGAAAGATTCAGTGAATAGGTTGTATTTAGTAGAACATCCTTTCATAAATATCATTGCGGTTGCTTTAATTACCATAGGGTATTCAAAGCATAAAAGGAAATTAACATCCAAGGCCAAGTTGAAAACTATCGCTATTTTTTATACAATAGCCCTCGTACTGTTTTTGTCAAGAATTCCTTGGAGTACTTGGTTAGGTTAATCAACCTCTCTAATTACATAAACGCAAACTGGAAAGTGGTCACTAAAACCATCACTAAAGCCACCATTGGACCAACTTCTAAAAGGATAGCCTTTATATTGCCCTTTACTGGTAATTAGGTAGTTTTCATTATAAATACTCGCTTTATAATATCTATATGAAGAATAATCTTTTTCAAGTAGGGGTTTCGTTATTAAAATCTGGTCAAATAAACTCCATGCATCTCTATAAGCAGTTGTGCCCAATCCGTCTTTAAAAAAGTTTTCATAGGGATTGTAAATGCCCTTTAAACCCACTTTATTTCTATCTTTCTTGGCTTTTAATACATCTTTAACACTGGAATTTGTAGGGTCATCATTCAAATCGCCCATAATAAAAACTTTAGCATAAGGGTCTATAACTTGTAATGAATCTACTAAATGTTTAGTTAGTTTGGCAGCAGCAACACGCTTTGGTCTACTTCTGGCCTCTCCACCGCTTCTTGAAGGCCAATGGTTTACAATAATATGTATGGGGTCATCTTCTAAATTTCCACTCACCAATAATTGGTCTCTTGTATAGACGCGTTTTCTAGAAATATCATCATAAATTTTTAATTCGTGGCTACTTGTTGATATGGGTGTGAAAAGCTTTTTCTGATAAAGTAAAGCCACATCAATACCCCGAGCATCTGGTGAATGATAATGAACAATACCATAATCTTTATCAATTAAAAGTGAGTCATTAATCAAATCTTCTAAAACCTCTCTATTTTCAACTTCCGATACGCCAATTAATGCTGGAGCATTGTTAGTAACATCCTTTCCTATATCAGCTATTACCCGAGCCATATTCTTAATTTTCTTTTTATATGCCTCTTCTTTGTTTGTATTTAATTCCATAATAGGACTAGCTTCATCAAACTTGGTAGGGTCATCTATCGGATCAAATAAGTTTTCAAGATTATAAAAAGCAATACCGTGTATTTTATAGGTTTTCTTTTCTTGTGCAGTAACAATTAAAATTCCACATAGTAAAAGAGTTAATAAACACAATCTCAATTTGTTCATTATTGATATATTAAGTTATCGTTATTTTGATTACAAAATTTAAGCCAAAAGTAAATATTTCTTATAAATACAGTAAGTTTGTAAATATTAAATAATTATTATTTTACAAACTTAAGTATGAAAAAAAAATTACTCATTTTTTTGATAGGTTTTTTTTCGTTTTCATCAGTATTTGCGCAAACCATAGTTAAAGGTAGTGTAAAAGATGCGGTTTCGTTTGAGCCCATTTCAAATGTTAGTATTACCATTGAGGAAACCGAACAAACTATTCAAACAGATGTTCTTGGAGAATTTATGTTCTCTGTAAATGTTCCATTGGGAGAACAGGTTTTAAGAATTTCTAAAAGCGGATACATCACTAAAAGGTATCCTATTGTTGTCAACAAAAATAGTATTGTGGATATCTCTGATATGACTTTGGAGAGGGATTTCACCTCAAGTCAGGATTTGTTTACCATAACACTCTCGGATGATGAATTGAATGACGACGGTGGAGGCGCTGATAATATTTCAGGATTATTGTCATCCTCATTAGATGTATTCCAAAGAACGGCGGCTTTTGAATTTAGTCAATCATTCTATAGATTGAGAGGTTTGGATTCTGAGAATGGTTCGATTCTAATCAATGGGATAGAAATGAACAAGCTTTTTGATGGCAGACCACAATGGAACAATTGGGGAGGTTTGAATGATGTCATGAGAAATCAAGAATTAACCCTAGGATTATCTCCGTCTAGTTATAATTTTGGAGGTGTTTTAGGAACCACCAATATAAATGTTCGGGCATCACAAGCAAGACCAGGCTCTCGTTTAACCTATTCTTCTTCAGACAGAACCTACAATAACAGATTAATGGCTACCTATGCTTCTGGACTATTAAAAAATGATTGGGCATTTACCGTATCATTAGGAAGGCGTTGGGGTAATGAAGGGTTCCAAGATGCCACCTTATATGATGCCACCTCCATTTTTGCTTCTGTCGAAAAGAAATTTAATGAGAAGCATAGTATTAATTTTGTCTCTATTTACGCACCAAACCGGCGAGGAAGATCATCACCTAACACTCTAGAAGTTGTCGATTTAAAAGGCATCCGTTACAATGAATATTGGGGTTGGCAAGATGGTGAAAAACGAAACTCCCGTATGAGAGAAATTGAACAACCCATTTTAATGTTGAACCACTATTGGGATATATCTAGTAAAACTACTTTAAACACCAATATTGGCTATCAATTTGGACAAATTGGAAACAGCCGATTGAATAACAATGGTACGGATTTGATAAATGGTTTCCCACAGGGCGGAGGTGCTAACCCCAGTCCAACATACTATCAAAAGTTACCAAGCTATGCTTTAAGAAATTTCCCAGACGATACGAGTGTGGCTTATGGGTTGCAACAACAATTTCTAAACGATGGGCAAATTGATTGGAACAGCATGTATCAAGCCAATATATCCAATGCTAGAAATGGCGGTAATGCTATTTACGCCTTATATGAAGATAGAGTTGATGATAAGCAACTAACACTTAATACCATTTTAACCAGTGAACTTAATGATAACATCATTTTAAACGCATCGGTTAATTACAAATCATTGCGATCTGAAAATTTTGCTCAAGTGTTGGATTTACTGGGTGCAAGTACGTATTTGGATGTAGATGCGTTCGCAACAGATATTGATGAAGCACAAAACGATTTGCGCAATCCCAATAGAATTGTAACCGAAGGCGATAGATTTGCCTACAACTACAATCTTCTTGCAAATGTTATGAATGGTTATGCACAAGCCCAATTTAAATACAATAAAGTGGATTTTTACCTTTCAGGAAGTATTTCAAATACCGAATACCAACGAGAAGGGTTGTACCAAAACGGGGGCTTCGCTAACAACTCTTTTGGTAAAGGCGAAAAATTAAACTTTACGGGGTTTGGAGCTAAAGCTGGAGTTACTTATAAAATTTCAGGAAAACATTTATTAGATTTTAATGGAGGTTATATTACTAGAGCACCATCCTTACGTAATACCTATTCTAATTCAAGAGAAAACCACAATATAGTGCCTAACATCACTGAGGAAAAAGTAACCTCTGCCGATGCTAGTTATATTTTTAGATCTCCTATATTAAAAGCCAAACTAACAGGTTATTATACCAAAATAGAAGATGCCAGCGAAATATCCTTTTTCTTTGCTGATGGTATAGGGGGTGATAATACCGCTTTTGTTCAAGAAATTTTGCAAGGGATTGATAAAAGACATATTGGTGGCGAGTTGGGAATTGAAGCACAGGTAACACCAACCATCAAATTAAAAGGGGTTGCCTCCGTTGGTCAGTTCACTTATGATAATAACCCTAATTTATTTTTAACCACAGAGGCCGATGATGAATCTGTAGCCGCAGGTTTTATAGATGGGTTTAAAGATTTTGGTCAATCAAATTTAAAAGATTATAAAATAGCCGCAGGACCCCACAGAGCCTATTCTGTTGGGTTTGAGTATCGAGACCCTGACTATTGGTGGATTGGTGCCACGGCTAATTTTTTTACCAATACTTACATAGATGTAAGTCCTTTGATTAGATCATCTAACTTCACAACCGATTTTGATGGTAATACTTTTAATGATTATGATGAAGATTTAGCCAGAGAATTGTTAAGACAAGAAAAGTTTGATGACTACATGGTTGTAAACTTAGTAGGAGGCAAATCGTGGAAAATAGGTGATAAATTTATTGGTTTTTTTGCTAGTATCAATAATGTGCTGGATGAAGTTTATAGATCTGGAGGCTTTGAACAAGGAAGAAATGCCAATTACAGGCAATTACGAGATGATAAAGCTCTAGACACACCCGTTTTTGGTTCAAAATACTTTTACGGGTTTGGCGCAACATATTTCCTGAATGTGTACTTATCCTTTTAACTATGAAAAAGAAAAATAAAATATCAAATAATAAAAGCATTATGAGTAATTCAAATAAATTTTTAACGGTTTTAAGTGTTTTGGCGCTTACTGTTTTTATAGCATCGTGTGTGAATGATGATGATTATAACTTACCTGATCTAACAATTAATGAACCCAATATTCCTTCAGATAAAATTACGACTTTTGAAGCTGTAAAATCACGTTTAGAACAAGCACAAGCCAATGGGGATGATACGGCCATAATAGGCTTAGATGAAGAATTATATATAGAAGGTTATGTTGTTTCAAGTGACCGTTCGGGCAACTATTTTGAAGAATTAATCATTCAGAATAAAATAGACGATAGCAACCCAACCAATGACCCAAGACTTGGTTTTAGAATATCAATAAATGTGGCCAGTTTAAGTGATACTTATGAGTTTGGGCGTAGAGTTATTGTTAATTTAAGCGGACTCACAATTGGTGAAGCTAACGGGGTTATAGTTATTGGTAAAGGAGATGGGAGTGATATTGGGCAAATCCAAGCGTTTGAGTACAAAGATTTTATTTTAAGAACTCCTGAAGTGGCAACCATAACTCCTAAAATAGTTTCCATATCTGAATTAACAGAAGCTGATGAAAACACATACATTCAATTAAACGATGTGCAGATAAACAGAAATGAATTGGACAAGACTTTTGCGGGAGAACCAGATGATGAGTTTGATGGTTTTAGAACCATTGAAAGCTGTGAAAACAGTTCTACAATAATATTACAAACCAGTACTTTTGCTGATTTTAAGTCACTTCAAGTCCCACAGTTAAAAGGTTCTATAAAAGGGATTTTTAGTAGAGACTTCCGCGATGATTTTAACGTCTTAATAATTAATAGTACTTCAGATATTGTTTTTGATAATAATGAAAGATGTGACCCTATTGAATTGAGTTGTGGCATTGCGTCAAGTCAAGGAACTAATAACTTATTTGCAGATAATTTTGAAACTCAAATAAGAAATGCGCCAATATCTGGTAATGGATGGACCAACTATATCCAATCTGGAACCGAAGGTTGGGAAGCGTATTCGGCAACAGGATCCAATGCATCTCTAGGAATATCAGCAAGAGTAGGTTCTTTTCGGTCTAACGATGTATCAACAATTGCATGGTTAATAACTCCGGCTATCAATTTAGATGCTCAAGAAAATGAAACATTAGTTTTTAAAACCTCTAATAGTTTTTCTGATGGTAGTAATATGGAAGTGTTATTATCAACAGATTGGGATGGTACCGAATCTGGAATATCAACGGCCACTTGGGGCGTGCTAACCGATGCTTACATTACCCAAGATAGTGATAGTTTTAGTAGTTGGTTTGACTCTGGAATTGTAAATTTATCATGTGTATCTGGAACTGTATATATAGCCTTTAAGTACACTGGAAGTGGCGAAGCAGATTTTGACGGTACCTATGAACTAGACGATATAAGCATAGACTTCTAAATAGGTTTAGAGTGTAAAAAGGCCCACTTTTTGTGGGCTTTTTTTATTTCTTCAGTATCACATAAACAGGGAAATGATCACTGTAACCTCCTTTGTATTTTTTGCCAACATACGTTCTAAAGGGCGACCCTTTATAAGGTCCGTTGAAGAGTTTTAAAAAATCTTCATCAAAAATATTAGCTGAAAAATATTCAAATAAATGGTTAGAAGATTTTAAAAAATTTGAAGATAACATAATTTGATCAAACAAATTCCATTGGCGGTTATGGTAAGTAGTACCTCTACTGTAAGAACGCAGGGTTTCCATGGGGTTGTACAATTTACAACCTTCAACCAATAGCTTAATACTATGGTTTTGTGGTTCATCATTAAAATCGCCAATAACCACGATTTTAGCATGTTCATCTTCAAGTCTAATGGATGAAATTATCTCAATAACTTTCTTTGATGAAGACAAACGTTTATGTTCGGTTTCTTTTTCGCCCTCACGTCTTGATGACCAATGATTAACAATTACATGTACCTTTTCACCATCTAGCAAACCAGTAACCAATAATATATCTCGCGTATAATCAGGTAATCCTTCATCATTAAACAGCATTACAGTAAACGTTTCAGAATTCAAAACTTCAAAGGCTTTCGAGTCATAAAGTAAAGCCACATCAATGCCTCTTTCATCAGGTGAATTGTAATGCACATAATTATAATCATATCCCTCTAAATGTTTTGAAGTGATTAAATCCTCAATTACCTTGGCGTTTTCTACTTCAGCTAAACCCACTATAGCAGGATGCTTTCCGGTTTCTTTGCGCCCAATGTTTGAAATGGCGAAACTTAGTTTTCTAAGTTTGTTATCATATCTTTTGGGAGTCCATCTTTTAACCGATGTTGGTAAAAAATCATTATCGTTGGTAAGTTGGTTATCAACTAAATCAAAAAGATTTTCAAGGTTATAAAAAGCCACGGTTTGCATATCGTGGTTTACGGGAATGCCATCATAAGAATCTACCATAAATCTAAATTAGCTTTAAAAATATAAAAATTAAAATGGTTTCATTTACGTAACTTTGTGCATTATTTGTTTATATGATTGAAAAGAAAGACATATCCTTAGAAAAGGTCGTTTTGGTAGGTATTATTACTAAAGAACAAGGCGAAGAAAAATCTAAGGAATATTTAGATGAATTGGAGTTTTTAACTTATACGGCGGGAGGTTATGCTGTAAAACGTTTTACCCAAAAAATGGATCACCCAGATCCCAGAACATTTATAGGTAGTGGTAAAATGGAAGAAGTGCGCCAATTTATTGAGGATAATGAAGTGGGAACCGCCATTTTTGATGATGAGTTATCGGCAGCACAGGAACGCAATATTAGTAAGATTTTGAATGTGAAAGTATTAGATAGAACGAATTTAATACTTGATATTTTTGCACAACGTGCCCAAACCAGTTATGCACGCACCCAAGTAGAATTAGCACAATGTGAATATTTGTTACCTCGTTTAAGAGGTATGTGGACGCACCTTGAACGCCAAAAAGGAGGTATCGGAATGCGTGGACCAGGTGAAACCGAAATTGAAACAGATAGACGTATAGTACGTGATAAAATTTCCCTTTTAAAAGAACGGATTAAAACCATTGACAAACAAATGGCTGTCCAACGTGGCAACCGTGGTGCTATGGTTAGAGTAGCCTTGGTAGGCTATACCAATGTTGGAAAATCTACCTTAATGAATGTGATTAGTAAAAGCGACGTATTTGCTGAGAATAAACTCTTTGCAACACTCGATACTACCGTTCGTAAAGTGGTTATACAAAATCTGCCTTTTTTATTAAGTGATACCGTTGGGTTTATTAGAAAGCTGCCGACACAACTAGTGGATAGTTTTAAGAGCACATTGGATGAGGTGAGGGAAGCCGATTTACTATTACATGTAGTGGATATTTCACATCCTAATTTTGAAGAACATATAGAGTCTGTAAATAAAATTTTAGGTGAAATTAAAAGTAGCGATAAACCCACTATCATGGTGTTTAACAAAATTGACGCCTATAAACCGGAACCGCTGGATGAAGACGACTTAGAAACCGAAAAAACAGAAAGACATTACACCCTTGAAGAATGGAAAAGCACTTGGATGAGTAAAGTTGGAAACAATGCGCTGTTCATTTCAGCACTGAATAAAAAGAATTTAGAGGATTTCAAAAAACGCGTATACGATGAGGTAAGAGACATTCACGTTACACGTTTTCCTTACAACCACTTTCTTTATCCAGATTACAATTACGAAGACCTGGAATAGTTTAAGGACGTTACCCTTCGTGTCGCGCTTTCCATACTACTTGTAAGATGGCTTCAATCGCTAACGCAAAAAATCTGATAGCTAGTTAAAATTTATAGCTTAAACCAATGGTATAATACGTTTGTAATTTGTTATTTACCGTATCAAAAGTTGGGATTGGATCGCCGCTATTGACATCATAATTATCAAAAGCAAATTTTAACGCTTCTTGTTTGTTGTTCCTTAAACCAAAATCAAAACCAATACCAATCATCTTCCAGAGAGAATAGCTAAAAGAGTTGTTCCAAGTCCAGTTAGAGAGGTTTCCATTTTTGTAACTATTAAACATGGATAAGTTGGTTTTAAAACTCACTTCTTTTATCTGCCTAGTATAATCCACCAATATTTTAGTACCATATGATGATTGAAAAATAACATCGTTTCTACTAAATACTAAGTTGTAGTTTAAAGGGTGTACAACAATTACTAAATCCTTAGTAGGGGTCCAGGTCCCACCAATACCAGCATCTAAATATCCAGGATTATTGAAGTTGTTTAAAATGGTGGTTCTGTATTCGCCCAAACCAGAAAGGGCAAATGTTTCAGTTAATTTCATACCATATAAAGAGGTAACATTGAAAACATCGGTAGCTTCACGCCATCTTGTATTGTCATTTGCCCGGTCTTTATCGTCGAATTTAACCCAAGATAAGTTTAAATTACCAGCATTTCTCCAAAAATAATAGTCGGTATCAAGGTTAGCATAAGCATTTACTGTAAATCCAATATTACCAGACCTGTTATTTGGAGACCTTTGTGCATACCAATTGTTGAAGTTGGAAAATGTGCCCCCAATTGTACCAAAAGCAGCTTTCTTCCAACCAGGGAAGGCATTAATTTTGCCCTGGGTAGTATTAACACGTTCTTGAATTGCTTTTAAAGAGTCTTTTTGTATCGCTAAGGTAGCTTTTAACTCTTCCAAGGTTTGTGAATGTGCTGAAATGGTGACTCCAATTAGGATTAATAACACTAATATTTTTTTCATTTATTGGGTTTTATATGCGTGCAAATATAAATTTTTTGTATTTGTCAAATAATTAAAATGATAGACTAAATACAAAAGGTGTATAATGTTAAAAATTATACACCTTTTATAACTAAATGAGTGAAAATTAAAACTTATAACTTAAACCAATGGTGTAATAGGTTTGTAATTTATTATCTAAATCGTCAAAAGAAGTAGCAGTTGCTGGTGTTTGTGCTAGAGCATAATTTAAAGCTTCTTGTTTGTTATTTCTCAATCCAAAATCAAAACCTACACCAATCATTTTCCATAAAGTATACCCAAAAGAGTTTGTCCAAGTGCAGTTAGAGTAGTCGCTACTCTTATAACTTTGGAACATCGATAAATTTGATTTAAAGTTGATGGCGCCAATTTGTCTGGTATAATCCGCAACTATTTTAGCACCCAAAGAAGATTCAAAAACGGTATCTCCACTGCTAAAAACAAAGTTATAGTTTAGTGGATGTATAACAACTATTAAATTTTCTATAGGTGTCCAAGTCGCACCAAAACCTAAATCTAAATATCCAGGATCATTAAAATTATCTAGTAATGTTGTTCTATATTCCATTAAACCAGAAATAGCTAATGTTTTAGTAATATTTCTACCGTATAATGAAGAAATATTGAACACATCGGTAGTTGGATTAAAGTTTTCATCATCAGTATCAATATCCTTGTTATCTAGTTTTACCCAATTTAAATTAGTTGTTAAAGCATTTCTCCAGAAGAATTTTTCTTCAATTAAATTAGCATAAGCATTAACGGTAAATCCAATGTTTCCAGATGAGTTATTTGGTGCGCCTTGTGCATACCAATTATTAAAGTTGGATAAACTACCACCGATGGTACCAAAAGCTCCAGTTCTCCAACCAGGTAGTGCATCTATTTTAGCTTGTAAAGCATTGGCTTCTTTTTGGGCAGCATCTGCCTGGGCTTGTTTTTCAGCTTTTTGAGTTTGTAATTCTTCTTTTGTCTGGGCATTTAAGCATATAACACCCGCAAAAAATATAGCAAACACTAATATCTTTTTCATAATTATTAATTTTTGTTAAGTTTTACGCCACAAATATATGAATTACACTTTTTTGTAGGATTTTATTTTACTTATAATTATTTCTTTTTGAAAAGTGGAACGGAGGAACAGGCTTCCCCATACATGATAGATTTGGCAATAGGCTTTAATTTTGTAGTAAGCATAATATAAGCATTCTTGGGGACCGGTTTTTTTGAGCATCCTTTGATGATGATAGGCTTATCTATAAATTCTGAAATATCTAGGGTGTTTATGACATCTTGATAAATGGAAGTTTCCAAGTTTTCTAGATTTCCAATAACTATTTTTTTTGCGTAAGGTTCTAGTTGAATACTTAAAAGCATATATGCCCAACCCGGTATAATGGCATCACTGGTGCATGTTAATGCTACAAAACAATCTTGATATTGCTGCCAATTATATTCTGCAATGTGGTTCCTAAAGTCTTTTTCGCGCAACACAAAACCTTCAAAAAGCCAATCTTTAATATCAATTAAAACACGATCGCCTTTTGGATAATAATCTTCTAGGTTTACAGTAACCAATTTGCTGTTCGCAACGCGATTTACGATTTCGTCTTGCATAAAATTCATTTAATTAAGTTGATTCATGCTTTTTTAGGTTTTAAAAATTAAAGCATTCCCAATTCCAACTTCGCCTCTTCACTCATGAGTTCTTGGGTCCAAGGAGGATCAAAAGTAATTTCAACTTCGGCACTTTTAACAGCGTTAAGCGATTTTACCTTTTCCTCAACTTCAAGTGGCAAAGTTTCTGCCACAGGGCAGTTTGGAGTCGTAAGCGTCATTAAGATTTTAACATCATAATCTTCGTTTACAAATACGTCGTAAATTAACCCAAGTTCGTAAATATCTACTGGTATTTCTGGGTCATAAATGGTTTTAAGAACATTTACTATTTTTTCACCTAATTCGGTGGTATCTATTATTGGTTTATTCATTTTTCAACTAGTTTAACTGTGTTTGATATGCGATGGCATACATTTTAAGTTGTTTAATCATGCTCACCAAACCATTGGCTCGTGTTGGTGATAAGTGTTCTTTTAAGCCAATTTTATCAATAAAATCGGTATTGGCTTCAATAATGTCTTTGGGGTGTTGGTTAGAAAATGCTCGTATTAAAATAGCTATAATGCCTTTGGTAATGATAGCGTCACTATCGGCTGTAAAAACTACTTTGTCATCTTTCATTTCTGCATGCACCCAAACCTTACTTTGACATCCCTTTATAATGTTGTTTTCGGTTTTATATTGCGCATCAATTAATGGCAAATCTTTTCCCAGATCAATCATGTATTGATAGCGTTCTTCCCAATCTTCAAACATTGAGAATTCATCAATTATTTCTTCTTGTATATTTTCAATAGTCACAGTCACAAAATTTATACAAAAATACAACATCAAATGTTGCTATTCAATGTTTTCTGAAATTGATAAGATTTCTTTAACAAGTTCTGAGATTTCTTTAGGTGGATTTCCGTGATCAAAAGGTGGCGACTCATATGTTTTACCATTTTTCGTTATTTTTAAATGGGCTATGGCCGCACCATCATATTGAAACGCTTTACTTGGAGCATTTAAAGTTGATATGTTTTCAACGTCGATAGATTTTAACATTTCTGTAATGGTTTTCCAGTTTTTTTCTTCACTAGGTTTACGATTAGGCTCTCCACCTCTTTTTTGTAGACTTGAGACTGTTTCTTTATTGACAATGATTTGATTGTAAACTCCTCGAGACGAGGCTGTATATTCTATTTTTATCTGTTCTTGTAAATTCTCTTTGGTGACAGAAAGTAAACGTTTTTTGTCTTTTAATAATGAAAATCCATTTTTATCAAACAAAATTAAATTGGCTTTCTCAAGAGCCTTAAGAAATTTTTGTTCCACTTTATTTGAGTCTTCATTACAAAGCATTTTTGTAGTGCCTAAAGAGTTAAATTTTAGGGCATTTTTTTCTGAAGTATAAGAACCAAAAAAGCGGTTGCAACCAGAAAAACCTGATACTTTTTTTGTACTTTCATTAAATACTATACTGAGGTCAAGAGATGAAATATCCATATCACTTAAAGTATTGATTTTGTATTTTCCATCAAGTTCTTTTAAAGTAATATCGCTATCTTCTTGTAACATAAGTTGAAAATCAGATGGCCCCCAGCAACAGCGAAGTAAAATGGCACTAAAAACGGTTACAATAAATTTCATGAGTTAGAATATTTGATTATAAAATATACAAAAAAGACGCCAAACTTGGCGTCTTTTTATTTTTATTGATTTATTATTTCAATTAGTTTCCTGCCATAGTAGCTCTAGGACCACCAGAAGCAAAAATAGCACGCATTCTATTTCTTTGTCCATCGGTAAACATATACATACAGGCGTCGTTGGTATAATCCATATAATTCATGGTCATGTCTGTAGTTTGACAATTAACCGTTGGGTAAGAAGGGCAGCCGTAATTTGCTCCGTCTGACGTTGGAGTGTCAGCAACAAAATCGTCTTGTCTACATCTGCCATCGCCCCAAATATGTCGTAAATTTAGGTAATGACCTACTTCATGGGTAGCTGTTCTACCTAAGTTGTAAGGCGAAGCAGAACCACCAGGTAAACTTGAGTATAACAAAACAATGCCATCTGTAGATGCATTACCACCTGGGAATTGTGCATACCCTAGAATACCATTACCAATATTACATACCCAAACATTCATATGTGTGCTTGGTGTAATTGGTGGATAAGCAGATTTTACAGCATCATTGGTACCCCAAGACGATCTTGAATCATTGTATCTAAAAGTATTAGCTAAAGTGAAGGTAATTCCTGTATTTGTAGCATCGTTGACAAAATTAGTAGCTCCAGAAGGCAGTTGATTGGTATTAGGGTTACTAAAATCGTCATTTAATACATTCATTTGCGCTTGAACTTGAGAGTTTGTTACATCGTTAGCATTTGGTAATACAATATGAACATAAACTGGGATGTTAATGGCACCCAGGCCATCGTTTATGGGTAATACATCAATATCAGTTTCTCCACCACCACTGCCTCCGCCAGGTTTGCCTTTACCATTGCTTTTTGAAGCAATAAATTGTCGGGTGTGATACTCAACATCAAACATTTTTTTTGCCAACCCAGGGTTTGCATCCAATTGTTTATTTAGGACATCCATGGTAAAACAGTTTTTAAACTGTTCTTTAGAATTAGCAGATTTGGAGCTTAAATCATTATTGGAATCCGTGTAAACATAAAAGTCGCTCATGTCGACTTCTTGAACTTCAATAACATCATTTTTTTCATCCTCACAAGCTGTAAAGATCAGGGCAAAAGCTACCATACTTAAAAACACTTTTTTCATAAGTAATATAAATTTGAATTAGTTGACGCTGAAGTTAAAATTATTTCAGAATATATCTAAAAATTACTAAAAAAAATGTTAAATATTCGACAAAAGGCAAGAGATTGTTAATTAATAAACAATAATAATGAAACAAAATCGGAAGAATTTTAAGAAAGCATCATTTTTGCCTTCTTAACACCATTAACTAAAGTGTCAATTTCAGATTTGGTGTTATAAAAAGAAAAAGAAGCACGTACAGTTCCAGGAATTTTATAATAATCCATTATGGGTTGTGCACAATGATGTCCTGTACGAACAGCAATTCCTAATTTATCCAAAATACTACCCACATCGTAAGGATGTATCCCTGCTAAATTAAATGAAATTACAGAAGTTTTATTTTTTGCAGTCCCATAAATTTTTAAGCCATCAATTTTAAGAAGTTCATTTGTGGCATACTCAAGTAATTCATTTTCATAAGTAGCAATGGTTTCAAAACCAATGGCATTCATATAATCTATGGCGACTCCAAACGCAATACCGCCGCAAATATTTGGTGTGCCTGCTTCAAATTTGTGAGGTAAATCTGCATAAGTGGTTTTTTCAAATGTTACCTCTGCAATCATTTCACCGCCTCCTTGATATGGTGGTAATTTTTTTAGCCATTCCTCTTTACCATAAAGCATACCAACACCTGTAGGGCCACAAATTTTATGAGCTGATGTTACATAAAAATCAACATCTAATGCTTGAACATCTGTTTTAATATGGGGGCAAGATTGCGCACCATCAATTAAAACAGCAGCACCAACATGGTGTGCCTTTTCAATAATATATTGAATAGGATTGATGGTTCCTAATGCATTAGACACGTGATTTACAAAGACTAATTTTGTGTTTTTCGAAAGTAATTTGTCATAATCAGCTATTTCCAATTCTCCTTGTTGGTTCATGGGAATGACCTTTAAAATAGCACCTGTGCGTTCGCATAACATTTGCCAAGGTACAATATTACTATGGTGCTCTAAAGCCGAAACAATTATTTCGTCTCCCTTCTTTAAAAGTGATGAAAACCCATTAGCAACTAAGTTAATGCTATGTGTTGTACCCGAAGTAAAAATGATTTCATGGGAGAATTTCGCATTAAAATGCGTTTGTATTTTGTGGCGTGCTTGCTCATATAAATCTGTAGCTTCTTGACTTAAAGTGTGTACACCTCTATGTATGTTGGCATTATAGTTAGAATAATAATCTACAATAGCATCAATAACTTGTTTTGGCGTTTGTGAGGTTGCTGCATTATCAAAATAAACCAAAGGTTTACCATTTACTTTGCGTGAAAGTATAGGGAAGTCTTTACGTATATCTTCTACTTTAAACATAATTTACCGTTTATCCTCTATGATAACATTATCTTTTTTAAGACAAAGGAAATTGCAGGGAATGGATTCAACATATTTTGGATACTGAATCAAGTTTAGTATTATAAGTCAAAGCCTAAATTAACACCTAATTTATTAGCTATAATTTTGGTAATGCGTTGTTTCATTTCGGGGATTTTAACCGAACTCAACACATTATTACTAAATGCATACATTAAAAGCGCTTTAGCTTCCTTTTTTGGAATACCGCGCGATTGCATATAAAACAAGGCACTTTCGTCTAATTGCCCAATCGTACAACCATGCGAACATTTTACATCATCTGCAAAAATTTCTAATTGAGGTTTAGTATTAATAGTGGCTTTATCACTTATTAAAATATTATTATTTGCTTGAAAGGCATTTGTTTTTTGAGCTTCTTTTTCAACAATAATTTTTCCGTTAAAAACACCTGTTGAATTTTCATCAAAAATACCTTTGTAATCTTGATGGCTTTCACAATTGGGTTCAATATGATGCACCAATGTATTGTGATCGACATGCTGATTATTACCAATAATAGTTACACCCTTTAAAGTTGAATCGATACGCTGGCCATTTTGGTAAAAGTTAAGGTTATTACGTACTAATTTGCCACCAAAAGCAAAGGTGTGAACCGAGGCTACACTTTCTTGTTTTTGTTTAATAAAAGTATTATCGATTAACGAAGCATTTAAACTATCATTTTGTATTTTATAATAATCAACAATGGCGCGTTTGTTTGTAAAGATTTCTGTAACAGAGTTTGTTAAAACTGCATTACTTGTCAAACTTTGATGACGTTCGATAATTTGTACATGTGAATTCTCATCAACCACAATGAGGTTACGAGGTTGTAACATGATGGCTGATTCATTTCCAGTAGAAAAATGAATAATCTGTATAGGTTTTTCAACCAATTTATTTTTTGGAATATGAATATAGGCACCTTCACTTGAAAAGGCTGTATTCAAAGAAGGCAAACTGTCTTTAGAAGCAGCTTTATTAAAATAGTTTTCAATAACCAAGCGGTATTTAGGCTTTGAAAATGCCGCAGACATTAAACAAATATCCATACCATCGTGAGTGGTTTGTGACAAGTGTGATGAATATTTACCATCGATAAATACAATTTTATAAGTATCGATATCGTGGATGAAATATTTTTTAACATCACGGTATTCCAAAGCGTTTTCCTGTTTGGGAAAAACACTGTAATCTTCTTTTAAAACTTTATTTAAAGAGGTGTATTTCCAAGCTTCCTCTTTTTTTGTTGGAAAGCCTTTTTCTTCAAATATTTTTATAGCATCGTTTCTTATATCGTGCACATAAGTATCGTTATCTACATGATCTTCAAAAACCATAAAAGATGATAATAATTTTTCTTTTAAATCCATTTGCTTGGTGTTAAGCGTTCACTTCTTCTTTAATCCAGTCGTAACCTTTTTCTTCAAGCTCGTGTGCTAATTCTTTGGTACCCGATTTTACAATTTTACCGTTATAAAGTACGTGTACGAAATCTGGAACTATATAATCCAACAAACGCTGATAATGAGTTATAACTACTACAGCATTATCTTTACTTTTTAATTTGTTTACGCCATTTGCTACAATTCGAAGCGCATCGATATCCAATCCAGAATCAGTTTCATCTAAGATGGCTAACTTTGGATTTAACATGGCCATTTGAAAAATTTCATTTCGTTTTTTCTCGCCACCAGAAAACCCTTCGTTTAAGGAGCGGGATAAAAATTTTCTATCAATCTCTAGTAAATCTGCTTTTTCACGAATCAACTTTAGCATGTCTTTAGCTGGCATATCTTCAAGTCCTCTGGCTTTTCTAGATTCGTTAATGGCTGTTTTAATGAAATTAGTTACAGACACACCTGGGATTTCAATCGGGTATTGAAATGATAAGAAGATACCTTTGTGGGCACGCTCTTCAGCGGCTAATTCATCAATATCTTCACCTTCAAAAAGTATATTACCCTTGGTTACTTCATAGTCCTCTTTACCGGCAATAACGGAGGCAAGCGTACTTTTACCTGAGCCATTTGGTCCCATGATGGCATGAACTTCTCCCGGTTTAACTTCTAGATTAATTCCTTTTAAAATGCTTTTATCTTCAATACTTGCGTATAAGTTCTTTATTTTTAACATACTATTCTTTACCTAATTTTATTATATCATCTTTGCTTTTTGGAGCAAAAACATTCAATATTTCTTCTATTTCTAACTTATTATCCCAAAGAATCTTTTCATCATTTTGTGTTGTTATTTTTCCTCTTACTTCTACTTGAACCATATCGGTTGGTTGAGTTTTGAATTTCTCCGCAAGTTCATTTAACTCTAGCATTTTATCAGTTATAAAAACACCATAAATTTCGGATTGAGTTTGTAAAACTGCCGCACCACCATAATAAACGAATTCACCTTTAAGTAATGTTAAACCATCGCTTTGTTTTTCGGTTTTTTCAATATTTCCATTTAAATTGGTGTCTTCTGTTTGTTCTGAATTTTTATCATTTTTACAACTTACCAAGACAGAAATACAGAAAATTAGAAAAATTATTTTTTTCATTTTAAACAGTAAAATTTATCCAACACTTCCTTCTAAACTAATTTCCAATAATTTTTGGGCCTCCACAGCAAATTCCATAGGGAGCTTGTTTAAAACTTCTTTGCTAAAACCATTTACAATTAGAGCAATAGCTTTTTCGGTATCAATACCACGTTGGTTACAGTAAAAAATTTGATCCTCACCAATTTTACTGGTTGTGGCTTCATGTTCTATTTTTGCGGTTTTATTTTTGGCTTCAATATATGGGAATGTATGAGCGCCACACTCGTTACCCATGAGTAAACTATCGCATTGCGAAAAGTTGCGGGCATTTTCTGCTCTGGAGTTTATTTGAACCAAACCACGATAACTATTTTGAGATTTTCCAGCAGAAATTCCTTTAGATATAATAGTTGACTTGGTGTTTTTACCTAAGTGAATCATCTTTGTTCCCGTATCCGCTTGCTGATAATTATTGGTAACAGCAATTGAGTAAAACTCGCCTACCGAATTATCACCTTTTAACACACATGAAGGATATTTCCAAGTTACAGCAGAACCTGTTTCAACTTGTGTCCAAGAAATTTTTGCATTTTTCTCACACAAACCACGTTTGGTTACAAAATTGTAAACACCACCTTTACCTTCAGAGTTTCCAGGGTACCAATTTTGTACTGTGGAATATTTTATTTCGGCATTGTCCAAGGCAATCAATTCGACAACTGCTGCGTGTAATTGATTTTCGTCTCTGCTTGGAGCGGTGCAACCTTCCAAATAACTTACGTAACTACCTTCGTCAGCAATTACTAAAGTTCTTTCAAATTGACCAGTTCCAGCTTGATTGATTCTAAAGTATGTTGAAAGCTCCATAGGGCATTTAACACCTTTAGGAATATAACAGAATGAGCCATCACTAAAAACGGCACTGTTTAAAGCTGCATAAAAATTGTCTTTTTGTGGAACAACGGTGCCAATATATTTTTTTACGAGTTCAGGATGCTCTTTGATAGCTTCAGAAATACTCATAAAAATAATACCCTTCTCACCTAAGGTTTTCTTGAATGTGGTTGCTACCGAAACCGAATCGACTACCACGTCCATGGCAACCCCAGCCAATTTTTTTTGCTCGTCAAGTGAGATGCCAAGTTTTGCAAAAGTTGCCAATAACTCTGGGTCTACCTCATCTAAACTATCATATTTTGGTTTGCTGTTTGGAGCTGAGTAGTATGAAATAGCTTGAAAATCTGGTTTTGCGTAATGCACGTTTGCCCATTCAGGTTCGGTCATTTCTTTCCAAGCTTTAAAGGCTTCAAGCCTCCAATTGGTCATCCATTCTGGCTCTTCTTTCTTCTTAGAAATCGCACGAACAATATCTTCATTTAAACCAACAGGAAAGGTATCCGATTTTATATCGGTGTAGAAACCATATACATATTCCTTGGTTTTGAGTTCTTCTCGTAAGTCATCTTCAGTATACTTGGACATAATGCTTTATTATTTTTTATAATGAAAATGATTCGCCACAACCACAAGTTCGGTTGGCGTTTGGATTATTGAAAACGAAACCTGTGCCGTTTAAACCTCCTGAATATTCTAAGGTGGTTCCTATTAAGTATAAAAAGCTCTTTTTGTCAACAATAATTTTAACGCCATTGTCTTCAAACACTTTATCGCCCTCTTGATTTTCTTTATCAAACTTTAAATCGTAAGATAAACCAGAACAACCACCACTTTTTACCCCTACACGAATGTAATCCGTGCTTGGGTTATAGCCATCATCTTGCATAAGTTCGATGACTTTCTTTTTAGCTGTTTCAGAAACTTTTATCATATTCTATTAATTAAATTTAGAAATGTTTTAAAGAAAATTTATTAAGACAGTTTCTAAATAGAGTACAAATATACAATATAAGTCATGGATTTCCATATAACCTAACATTATATTAGCATATAGTTTTATAGGTTTTTGTTATGGATTTGTAAAGTCTGGGTTGTTTATAAATTCATAATCTGAGAGAGAGAGTAAAAAGGCCTTCAAATTGGCTTTATCTTGGGCGGATAATTGCACGCCTCCCTGGACGACTTTTTTCATTAAAGGGTCAATAGTAGCTGAGTTTTTTAAGCCCTCGGAATAATGATTTATAACCTCGTCTAAAGTTGCAAATCTGCCATCGTGCATATAAGGCGCTGTAAATGCTAAATTGCGAAGCGATGGCGTTTTGAATTTTCCATTATTTGAAGGGTCGCCAGTAACGGCTCCCAAACCTAAATCTGTAAAGGTTTCATCTAAACCATTGTTATGGAATATATTATCGGTCCACAGCGGGTTTTTATCGCTGCCGTGACAATGAAAACAATCACCTTTGTTTTCGTTCATAAATATATTAAACCCTTCCAGTTCTTCTGGGGTTAATTCTATTTCACCTAAAAGATATTTGTCAAATTTCGAATTTGAAGAAATTAAAGTACGTTCAAATTGGGCGATTGCTTTGGTTACCAAAGTTGAATCTATGGTTGAAGTTCCAAAAGCTTGTTGAAATAAATTAGGGTATTCAGGATGATTTTGAAGTTCTTTTTCTACCTGTTGCCATGAACTTTTCATTTCAATTGGATCTGAAACCGGAACTAATGCTTGATGTTCTAAACTGAACACTTTTCCGTCCCAAAAGAATTTTTCGTCATAATTCCATGCTAAATTAAAAAGGGGCATAGAGTTTCTTGTGCCTAAAATGCCATCAATTCCGTCGCTAAATTGGGATGAATCAGTGAACGCATTTTGTGGAGCATGGCAATCGGCACAGGCTTGGGTGTTATTACCGGATAAAATTGGATCGAAAAAGAGCTTTTTACCTAAAGCGACTCCTTCAACCGTTTGTGGATTATCAATAGGAATTACAGGATTTAAAATGTTGTCTTCAAATAACTTTGGTATTTTCAGTGGATTTAAAACTGGAACATATTGATCTACCGATTCATTTGAACAAGAAAAACTAATGAACATAAGTATTAGACAATTATGTTTAATCCATTTTTTCAAGGCATTAAGGGATTATTGATTAACTGATTTTAAATTAAATACGTTTTGTCCATTTTCAAACATCATGATTTGGGCATTATAATTAGGCATCAGCATATTGTTTAACACATTTAAATCCCAAGTATTGGGATTTTTAAACCATTCAGCAATATTCATTTCAATATTAAATACGGCATTATTTGATATGGTTACAGCGCCTAAATCAACTTCAAAAAAAGTATCTTGAAATATAGGTGTAGCTCCAGAATTATCAACAGCTCTTATGGTGTGGTATGCAAAACCTGTTTCGGTTGCTGTATTGTCCATGAACTTACCTTCTAGTTGCATAAAATGATAGCCACCACCTAACATTTCTGGTACATTCCATGAGGTAGAATTTAAGTCGGGATAATTAAAATTGTAATTATCATCATTGTTAAAACCAAACGTAAAAGATAAACTCTTATAGGTGCCCGATGGAATTGTCGTAGTTGGTGTAAATGATAAATTTTTATTGTTCGTAACGTCAATTAGCTTATAACTATTTATTGTAAAAACTTCATTATTAGAATTTTGAAATGTAATTCTTGAAATTAAATATCGAAGTCTTTCGATGCTTAATTGTTCGCCATTTGCATTTGTATATTGAATAGTATTGAAGTTTACATTTGAAACTTCTACTCCATCCCAATTGTGGGTAAAATTAAAAGTTAAATTTGCCTGTGAAATAGTATCATCTTTATCTTCACTACAGGAAAACAAAACAAAACAAAACATCAATATTGAGGCAATTATTTTCATTTTAATTTTATTATTAACAAATCATTAAATCCTTTGTTTTCAGGTATTTCTAAATTGTTACTTGCTGATTCACCAACAGCTATAATTGATTGGTCATTCAATTCAACGGCATCGTAAGCAAAATCAATATTTGACCCACCAATGGTTTTTTGCCATAATAAATTAGCATTGGCATCTATTTTTAAAATCCAAGCATCGTTTTGCCCACGGTTAACTTCAACATCTCCATCAGCACTTCTGGAACTGCCAGAAATTACAAATCCATTGTCTAATGTTTTGAAAATGGAACGACCTACATCAAAACTGCTGCCACCAAAAGATTTTTCCCAAATTAAATTTCCATCAGAGGATATTTTAATAATCCATAAATCGGCAGCTCCTTTATTCATAGAAACGTCCAAATCACTACTTCTAGTATCCCCAACAATTACGTAATTTCCATCATCTGAACTTGTTATGGCTCTGGCTTCATCAATTTCTGATCCTCCAAAGGATTTTTCCCAAAGAAGGGTGCCAGTTTCTGAAATTTTAACAACCCAAAAATCATAGGAGCCTTTGTTTGCCGAAATGTCGACATCATTACTATCTGAGGAACCTACAATTATATATCCGTTGTCATCAGTTTGAATCACATCATTAGGAATATCTGTAAATGTACCACCGTAATAGCGACTCCATTGTTTGTTACCAGAAGGGTCTAGTTTAATAACCCAATAATCGCCGCCAGCATGTTTAATTGAAGCGTTTTTACTATTCCCTAAACCACCCGAAGCGGATACATCTAAAACCCCAGTTAATAAAAACCCATTATCGTTGGTTTGAATAATGGATATGCCAATATCAGCACCAGAAAAACCAAACGATTTTTGCCAAGTGATATTTCCTGAACTATTTAATTTCAGTATCCAAAAATCTTGTGCTCCAAAGTTTTCGGAAACGTCTATATCATTGCTTTTACTGTAACCAATGATGGCAAATCCACCATCGTTGGTTTGTACAATATCGCTTGCTCTATCATCATCACTCCCTCCATAGGTTTTTTGCCATTGGATATTGTTGTTTGCATCAAATTTAAGTAACCAATAATCGAAAGATTCATTTGTTTTTCCCTCAATGTCGGCATCCATACTTTGCGTGTAGCCCATTATGACATACCCTTCATCAATAGTCTTTATGATGGACTGAGCGCTTTCATTTTTTAAACCTCCTAAAGTTTTAATAAATTCGATTTGAATTTCAGAATCTGTAATACTTGTAATATCACTTTTTGACGAACAACATAATATTAAAAGGCAAGAGCAAACCGTAAAAAAAGAAGAATCCTTAAAGTTCATATTAAAGAATTACAAATCACTTTTCTTAACAATAAATAAGCCTCTGTTAATGTCACTTATAATAATATTTCCACTTGGAAAATATGGGTAAACACTCCAAGCCCCATTAAAAGCAGCGATATTATTTTCAGGATGGGTATCAAAATAACCAATCTCGGTTATGGATTTACTCTCTATATCTGTAATATCAAGTACTCTCATGCCTGCTGTATAACTTGCCTGAACGTATGAATTCCTATTCACATATCCATTGTGGTCAATGGCAGAAGTGGGTCCAAAATAATCCATATGATATCTAGGGTTGTCTAAATCGGAAAAATCAAATACTACAGTTCGGGTGTTGGCTCCAAAATTTATTTCATCAAGCTCATCACCTAGAATGAAATATTTCATGTCTTCGGTAAACCAACCTTGATGCGTGTAACCTACATTGTCGTAACTAATACTTGATATGAAAACAGGGCTAGCTTTGCTTGTAACATCAATAATCACTATTTCATTTTCGTTACTTCCTATTAAAATTTCTTTTCCAATATAAGTATTATCGGGGCCATTGTACAGGATTGCCTGAGCATCATGTGAATACCCTAAGTAGCCACCAGACTCGATGGGATTTAAAGGATCTTGAATATTAATAAACAATGGGCCACCTTGATAAGTTCCAGTTCTATTGGTGCCAACGGCATAAGCGTAACCTGTATTTTCATTGATAACAATATTATGTGCGCTCCCAAATCCCGTATATATTTGGTCCTCTGTAAATATTTCAGGTGGGTTAGTAACGTTTCTTAAACGTGTTAAATCAAATATTTGCATCCCATGTGTGGTAGCCCTATCAGCTACTATATAAGCGTAGTTGTTGAATACTTTAACATCCCTCCAAGGACTACTGACTGTTGCTGTTGGTAATTTTCCGATTATAACGGGTTCATTTGGAGTTGTTATATCAACAAAAGCAACGCCTGTTGTGGCGCAGAACAGAGCGTATTCTTTTCGAGTTTCTGGGTCTACCCAACCCCAACAATCATTTCCTTCGGCCGTCGGTCCTCCCAAATCTGATATTGGGACAAATCCGATCAAATCATAATCATTGCAGGGATAGATATCGGCAAAACCATCGAGGCACTTAGCTAGTGGTATAATTTCATTATTTTCTATTACCTCAACTTTTTCAACAGGTTCAGTATTACAAGATTGAATCAAATAAAATATTGCGAATATTAAAAAAATAGAGTAGACAAATCTTAGGGATTTCATAGCAAAACTTTTATTAATAACTAAATAGGTTATGTTTTAGTATAAAGATAGTAAAAACAAAATTAGCTTCTTATTTTTGCAGTATGATAGAAGATAAAAATCAACAGCGAACCCAATTAAGTGATTTAGGAGAGTTTGGACTTATAGACCATTTAACCAAAAACTTTAAGTTAAAAAAAGGCTCAACGATTAAGGGAATCGGAGATGATGCGGCTGTGTTAAATTTTAATAAAAAGAACATTGTTGTAACTACAGATTTACTTGTTGAAGGTGTGCACTTTGATTTAAGTTATGTGCCTTTAAAACATTTGGGATATAAATCTGTGATTGTAAATTTATCAGATGTGTATGCCATGAATGCGAATGCAACACAAATAACTGTCTCTATTGCAGTGTCCAATAGATTTCCTTTGGAAGCTCTTGAGGAGTTGTATTCGGGTATAGAAATGGCTGCTAAAATATATGATATTGATGTGGTTGGGGGAGATACGACATCATCAAATACAGGATTGTTAATTTCAATAACGGCCATTGGAGAGGTAGAAACTAAAAAAGTAGTTTATAGAAATGGTGCAAAACCGAACGATTTACTTGTTGTAAGTGGTGATTTAGGGGCTGCATATATGGGGCTTCAAATTTTAGAGCGCGAAAAGGAAGTTTACAAGGTGAATCCTAACAATCAACCAGATTTAGAACCTTATAACTATATAATTGAACGTCAATTAAAACCTGAAGCACGTAAGGATATTGTTAAATTATTAAATGATTTGGAAGTATGTCCAACTTCTATGATTGATATTAGCGATGGGCTTTCTTCAGAAATTATTCATATATGTAAACAAAGTAAAGTAGGTTGTGATTTGTATGAAGAAAAAATCCCTTTAGACCCGCAAGTAATTTCTACCTGTGAAGAATTTAATATTGATAGCACTACGGTAGCTTTGAGTGGGGGGGAAGATTATGAGTTATTGTTCACTATTTCACAAGAAGATTATCCAAAAATTAAAGCAAATCCTAATCTAAGCGTAATTGGTTACATAAAGGAAGAAAAGGAGGGGTTACATTTAGTTACTAGAGCAGAAACGAAAATTCCTATTAAGGCACAGGGTTGGAAAAATTTTAATGGCTAAAAACCAATAAATTATCTACGGAGGCATTTTCCTTAACTTGTTTTTGGATGCGTTTTCTGTGGATGCGCTCTAAAACATCGTTGATTTCTTTGAATTTTGGCGTTAATTCAACCAAATGTCCATTACCACTGGTGGTTAATTCTTTTTTACAATTTTTACAAGTGTATTCTTTAACGTGATAGGTAACGTGGCGAGTAACATGATAGTTATGACCAAACATTTTGCAATGTATGTTTTTCATTTAATTCAATATCTTTTAATTAATTCAACTAGGAGAGATAGTGAAATTATTAAAAAACATTTATTATTTTAAACAAGTTGACTATAAATCGACGAAGTGATAGATTTTCTCTTTAAACGTTCCATTCGGGTGGTGTGAATACGTTCCAAAATAGCATTAATCTCTTTAAACTTGGGGGTTAGCTCTGTTAACGTACCGTTGCTGTTTGTGGTTAATTCTTTTTTACAATGCCTACATGTATACTCCTTAACGTGATAAGTTACTTTTTTGGTTACTTGATACTCATGACCAAAGATATTGCAGTACATTTTTGGCAGTAGTTTAGGTTTGCTAGTTGGTGTTTTTTTCATATTCGGAGCATTTAGAGAATAAATTTATACAAAAAAAACAAATAAACGATGAAATGTTATATATTTTCGACGAAATGCATTAGTGTTTGTAATAAATCATCTTTATTCTCAATATGGCTCATATGTCCATCTGGAAGTTCAACTATTTTCACAGGGGTGTTTTTTGCTTGATCAATTAGCGAAAAGTAATCTAGAACAGGATCTTTTTTACTTACAATCATAAGTTGTTTATAATCCATGTTTTTCAGAAGTTGTGTTCTATTTTTTCTGATTTTCATACCTTCCAAAGCAGCTACTATTCCTTGTAAGGGCATCTGTAAAGCTTCTGTTTTTATTTGTTTTATTTCTTCAGAAAAAATGCTTCGGTTTTTCGGTCTGAATAAATTTGAAATTGATATATTAATAAACCGTTCATGGTTTTCCTTAACTGCCATTACAGCTCTGTCTCTGTTTTTTTTTCGTTCTTCTGAATCCGCTAAGGCAGTAGAATTCATCAAACACAAACCCTGAATCATGTCAGGATTTTTTTCCGCGAAAGCGAGTGCCACATAACCACCCATAGAATGCCCCACGAAAAAGGCTTTTTGGATCTTTAGTTTTTTTATTACAGCTTCAACGGCTTCTGCCATCATTTCCATTGTGTGAACATAACCTAAACATTCAGTTTTACCATGGCCCAATAAATCCATGCATATGACCTTATTATTTTTAGCTAAACTTGGGATAAAAGGTTTCCACATGGAACTATTTTCCAAAAAGCCATGAAGCAAAATTAAAGGATAGCCTGTCCCTTTATCCATGTAGAAAATACGACTCCCTTTATGTTCTATATACATTTTTAATTTATATTAGTCAAAGATAAGCCATACTATGAATAAAACTAAAGAAACCTTTGTGTTTGGTTTCGCTTTGTTTGCTGGGTTTTTTGGTGCTGGAAATTTAATTTTGCCTCCTCTTTTAGGTTTTAAATCTGGCCCAGATTGGTGGATAGTTTCCATTGGGTTCATGATAACAACTGTAATTATACCGCTTTTAGCCATTTTTGCACATGCTAAATTACAGGGCACAATGTTTGATTTTGGCAAAAAAGTATCTCCCTTATTCAGTACTATTTTCTGTTTCGTTGTGTACGCCATAGTTATTGCTTTGCCATGTCCCAGAACAGCCGCTGTTACACATGAGATAGCCATCGCCCCTAATTTTGAAACAAGTGCTTTTCTAACAAGTTTGGTGTATTTTACATTAGTATTTGTCTTTGCTTTTAATAGAAGTCAAGTTCTAAATCTTCTTGGCAAATATTTAACACCAATAATAGTTTTAATCCTGCTAGCTATAATTTTTGTTGGAGTTTTTTCTCCCGTTAAAGAAATGAATTCATCAATTTTTGATGCACCATTAATCAGCGGATTGCTTGAAGGATACCAAACGTATGATGCCATAGCAGGATTGGTTACTGGAGGAATCGTTATTGTATCCATAAACAGTTTCAAAACGAATTTGAATTTTGTTGAAAAGAAAAAGATGATTGCCAAATCTGGAATTATTGCAATGACGGGTCTCTTCATAATTTATTCTGGTCTGATAGTCATTGGAGCCATTTACAATAAACAATTTGATTCAAATATTTCTAGAACAGAACTACTTTCTGCCCTAGCCTTAAAAACATTAGGAGATATAGGCTCAACCTTTTTGAGTGTTTTAGTTAGCTTAGCCTGTTTTACTACCGCAGTGGCCATCATTGTTAGTATAGCTGATTTTTGTAAAGCCTATTTTAATAATTATAAAAATGCTTATTTAGTTACAACTGTAGGGTGTTGTTTAGTAGGTATTTTTGTTGGTCAATTGGATGTAAACTATATTATTAATTTAGCACTTCCCGTTTTAATGTTTATATATCCAATATGTATCGTCTTAATTTTACTTAATGTAATTCCAGAAAAGTGGGCTTCAAAACTTGTTTTTAGATGGGTAGTTTTTGTGGCGTTTATTTTTAGTGTTCCAGATTTTTTAGGTTTTGTAATTCCGATGGAGAATTTGGAAACTTTAAAAATGATTATTCCTTTAGCAAATAAAAATTTAGGGTGGGTTTTACCAGCTATTCTCACATTTATTTTGGTAAATATATTTGAAAGTCACAATCATCAAACTAAGATTTCACCTTTTTAATAGCGGTAAAAGCCTTATCAACAAATTCATCTTCAACCAAAATAGTGAATTCGTTTGTGGTGGAAATAACCTCGTAAAGTACCACGCCTTCCCAAGCTAAGCGTTTAAAAAAATGGTAATATAAACCTGCGATTTTAGAGTTGTCTTTTGGCAAATTGATACTGATAGCTGAGAGTCCATCTTGTACAGCAAGAAAGGTTTCATTTTGTAATTGCTCTTCAATAAATGCATTTAAACTACTGGAAATAATTAAGTTACTCTCATGGATACCTCTGGTGAAGGTGTAAAATAATTTAGATTCTTGATTGATTTTTTCTAGAATCTTAGCGTGATTATCAATAATAGTGTCTGAATTTTTTACTGTAAAATCCGTAAGATTAGAGCGTACCGTTATATCCCCTAAATTTTGGATAACGCGTTTCATTTTAACGGTATTAGACAAGGCCGCTGGCGGACTGTAACGTCTTAATGCCATCATAATGGCTCCAGGTTTCACATCCTTTTTTAACATTTCGCTAATAGGTGCAGTAAGTTCAATAGCCAATGCGCTAAAATTGATGATGTTTCTGGAAAGCGCTTCTTCTAAATAAGGTTGTGATATTAAAATGTCTTCAACACAATTAGATACAGTTTTCATGTTAATTATTTAACAATATGTGCAAAAATAAACATTTTTTTCAATAAACATCGTTATTACTCAAAGGAGTTATAATTTTACAGCAAATTAATGAAAATGAAAGTATTAAAATTCGGAGGAACTTCCGTTGGTTCAGTAGAAAATATAAGTCATGTTAAAAACATCATCAATGATGGAGAAAAAAAAGTAGTCGTGCTTTCGGCTATGTCTGGTACCACAAATCAATTGGTGTCGATATCCCAAGATATTGCTGATAATCGTCCCAATGACGCTATCGAAAAAATCAATAAATTGCATGAAGCATATTTTTCTACCATTGACAACCTTTTAACGAATAAATCATTCAATGAAGATGTTAAAACATATGTTTCCAACATATTTAATTTATTGGTTGAATCAACTTATAAAGCATTTTCAGAAACTTTAGAAAATCTCATAGTGGCTCAAGGAGAGTTACTATCAACCTATATGGTTAATAGTTACTTAAAGCAGGAAAATATTAGTTCTACTTTGTTGCCTGCTTTAAGTTTTATGCGTATTGATGCATTTAAAGAGCCAAATTTAGAATACATTTCCAGACATTTCAAGAGTGTTTTTGATAAGGCCGAAGATTCTCAAATTTACATCACACAAGGGTTTATTTGTTTAGATGACAATGATGAAATTTCCAATTTACAGCGTGGTGGAAGTGATTACACGGCAACCATAATTGGAGCTGCCATTAAAGCCGAAGAGGTACAAATATGGACCGATATTGATGGTATGCATAATAACGACCCAAGATATGTGGAAAACACGAAGCCAATATCCAATTTGTCATTTGATGAGGCTGCGGAATTAGCATATTTTGGAGCTAAAATTTTACACCCACAAACGGTTACTCCAGTCAGGGCGGATGGAATTCCTGTTCGATTAAAAAACACTATGAATCCTGAAGCTTATGGGACTTTAATTTCTAATGAAACTTCCCAAAATGGCGTCAAGGCTATAGCGGCTAAAGATAATATTACGGCCATAAAAATCAAGTCGGCTCGAATGTTGCTTGCACACGGTTTCTTGAAAAAAGTATTCGAGATTTTTGAGGCACATAAAACGTCAATAGATATGATAACGACATCTGAAGTTGCAGTTTCATTAACTATTGATGATGATAAAAATTTAGATAAAATTTTATTAGAGCTTCAAAAAATAGCCACTATTGAGGTAGATAAAAACCAGAGTATAGTATGTTTAGTAGGACATTCCATAGTGAACCACCAGGACACTTATAAGTTGTTTCAGATATTGCGAGATGTAAAAATTAGAATGATATCTTATGGAGGAAGTAATAACAACATCTCATTATTAATTGATACTAAACATAAAATAGCCACTCTACAAAAGCTAAATAATTATTTATTTGAATTAGTCACTCTGTAAATTTCAAGTTTAGTAGTAAAAAAGGATTGTTATGTAACAATCCTTTTTGTTTTTTCATGAGTTCATTAACTCCTCAATCTCTTCAACTTCTATAGGAATATTTTGCATCAAATTAAATGGTTCTCCTTTTTCTTGTATAACCACATCATCCTCAAGACGAATTCCAAAACCTTCATCAGGGATATAAATTCCTGGTTCTACTGTAAAAACCATATTGGGAAGCATGGGTTCAGTTAAAATCCCATAATCGTGTGTATCTAAACCAATATGATGTGAGGTTCCGTGCATGAAATATTTTTTATAAGCAGGCCAATCAGGGTTTTCATTTTGTACATCTGCTTTATCGAGAAGTCCTAATCCTTTTAATTCACTGGTCATGATTTTTCCAACTTCAACATGGTAATCTGCCCACATGGTTCCAGGAAGGAGCATTTTAGTAGCTTCTTTTTTAACGCGATTCACCGCATTGTATACATCCTTTTGCCTTTTGCTGAATTTACCTGAAACAGGAATGGTTCTTGTTAAATCACTCGAATAATTAGCATATTCAGCAGCAACATCTAGTAGAATCAAATCACCAGTTTTACATTGTTGATTATTTTGTACATAATGTAAAACATTGGCATTATTACCAGAAGCTATTATGGGGGTGTAAGCAAAACCTTTTGAGCGATTTCTTAAAAACTCATGCATCAATTCGGCTTCAATTTCATATTCCCATACATTGGGTTTTACAAAATTTAATAGGCGCCTAAAGCCTTTTTCGGTAATGTTACAAGCTTTCTGCATTAGCTCGATTTCTATAGGGTCTTTTACAGAGCGGAGTCTTTGTAAAATGGGGTTGCTTTTTGCAACAGAGTGTGCAGGATATTTTTCTTTTAACCATTTCGTATACCGGTCTTCTCTAGTTTGGGTTTCTACATTTGCCCTGTAATGTTCATTGGTGTTTATGTAAATGGTATCACATTGGGTCATCAGTTCAAACATAATTTTTTCCATATCCTTGAGCCAATAAACAGTTTGTATGCCACTGGTTTCAAAGGCCGCTTCTTTGGTTAATTTTTCCCCTTCCCAAACAGCAATATGGTCATTCGTTTCTTTTAAAAATAAAATTTCCCGATGTTTTTCTTTTGGGCAGTTAGGGAATAATACCAATATACTTTCTTCTTGATCAACCCCACTTAAATAAAATATATCTCGATGTTGTTCAAAAGGCATCGTGCTATCTGCACTAATTGGATAGATATCATTTGAATTAAAAACAGCTAAACTGTTGGGTTTCATTTTAGCCGTAAAATTTTTACGGTTTTTTATAAAAAGATTTTTGTCAATGGGTAAATATTTCATGGAAAGTTTAATTAGTTTATAAAAGTAGTAAAACTAAAAAAATCTATAAGATAATTTATTATATTTGATTATCCCTCAAATACTTTTGTACAATCAACAATTCAAATAATGAAAAGAAATTTATCACCAAGTCTAGCAATTGTATTTGGTTTTTTTACAATAATTTTAAATTCTCAAATAGCTCTCAAAGAAACTTCTTTAGAGGAACAAATTGGAAATTCAAGTCTTGTAATTGAGGGTAAGGTTATCAACAAAGAGTCTTTTTGGAATGAGAATGATGGTTTGATTTATACAACAAATACTATTGAAGTATATAAAGTGTTCAAAGGACAATTAATTTCTAAGATTGATGTAATAACTCTAGGCGGAACAGTTGGTCTTAAGGCTTTAATAGCCTTTCCTAGCTTAAAATTGAATGTAGATGATATAGGAGTTTTCGCTCTGGAAAATAGTGTTGTTATAAATCCAAATTCGAAGCAACAGTCGAATAAAAACACATTCAAACCTTATGGGTCGTTACAAGGATTTTACAAATACAATTTACGGGATGATTTAGCTGTAAACCCATTTAACATTAAACAGGGAATAAAATCCATTCTCTATCAGGACATCATCAAAGCCACTGGAAATAATTATACAGAAATACTAGCTTTTGATGTTCAAGAAATTCAAACTAAAAGCAAACTAAATCAAGAAAAAGGACTTTTGCCACCAAGTAATTTAACATTGGATAAATCCATAGTTAGTGCCGGAACAAAAGATGTTTTAACCATTACAGGCAGTGGTTTTGGAATGTCGCAAGGTAAGGTTTGGTTTAGTAATGCAGATGATGGAGGTGCTACCTACGTTAGTGCTTTAGATACTGAAGTTTTAACGTGGAACGACACTTCAATAATTGTTCAAGTGCCCTCAACAGCTGGAACTGGGCCCATTTTTATAGAAGACAGTAGTAATATTCAATCACCATTATCGTCAACACTCACAGTTTCTTATGCAGAGACGAATGTGATTTACAATCCTGGTTCTGGTGATGAAGCGTTTGTAGTTCAGCATTTTAATGAAAATAATAGTGGGGGTTATACATGGGATATGCAAACGGATTTTTTTAATGACACAGAACACCCTGGAGCTAAAGCTGCTTTTGAAAATGCATTTAATGAGTGGGTTTGCCAAACCGGAATAAATTGGACCATTAGCGGAACGCCTACAACTACAGATGTAATAGGCGTTGCAGATTTATTTGCTCCTTTTGATGGAGAATTGGATGATGACGATGAAAATATTATTCGTTTTGATAATGAGAACGAATTAGATACTAATATTTTAGGAGTTTGTTACTCATGGTATGGATCATGTAATGGCACAGATTGGCTTATTACAAGTTTAGACATTGTATTTGATAGCGAAACTAACTGGTATTTTGGATCAGGATCAGTTGGTGGCTCACAATATGATTTTCAAAGTGTTGCATTGCACGAATTAGGTCATGGGCATCAGTTAAGCCATGTAATAGATCCGGTTTTTAACGGAAATAATAATGATGATGTTATGCATTACTCTATATCAAATGGTGAGCAACAACGCGTTTTAACGGCTAATAACATCACAGCGGCAACTAATGTACAAACAAGAAGTACTGGCTTATCACTTTGCGGATCACCAATGACTAATGCCAATTGCCCATTAAGTGTTGAGGAATTTGAGCTTAAAAATGCTATAACCTTATACCCTAACCCTGCAAAAACCCAATTCTTCATAAAAAACGAATCCTATATTATTCTAGAAAAAGTGGTTATTTTTGATTTAAGTGGTAGGCTAGTTTCTGAACACCGTATTTTAAATAGTTCAAAATCATCACCAATAAATTTAAAAGACGTTTCCAAGGGAGTTTATTTTGTTAAAATTCACTCTGAAACTTCATTTATAACCAAAAAATTAGTAGTTCATTAATTGGCCATTTTTCATAACAACAAAATTCTTTATAATCATTCTAAATAACAAAAACAAGACATTGGTTATTTGTCTATATATGTATGCTAACTTACCTTTGTAATAAATAAATAACGTTATAAAAATGGGCGGATTTTTTAAGTCTTCAATTGGAAGAAAAGTGGCTATGGCACTTTCTGCGTTCTTCCTTATGTTTTTCTTGCTTCAGCATTTCTCAATTAATATTTTATCGGTTCTTAATCCTGATCTTTTTAATGAAGTGTCACATTTCATGGGAACGAATCCATTGGTACAATTTATATTGCAACCTGTGTTAATTTTTGGTGTGGTATTTCATTTTATAATGGGTTTTGTTTTAGAGATTAGAAACAGAAATGCCAGAAAAATAGCATATGTAAAAACACATGGCTCAGCAAATTCTACTTGGATGAGTAGAAATATGATTTGGAGCGGAGTTGCTATTTTAGCATTTATAGTTTTACACTTTATTGATTTTTGGTTTCCAGAAATCAATACAAAATTCATTAAAGGTGATTGGTCTGGAACCATGGAAGGTGTAGAAGGGTTTCGCTATTATGAGGAATTAACTCATAAATTTGTTAGCCCCATTAGAGTTGGAGCCTATGTTTTAGCTTTTGTATTTTTAGCTTTACATCTTTTGCACGGTTTCACTTCGGCATTTCAATCTATGGGAGGTACCGCAGGAAGAAAGAAAACATTGCAAAATATTGGTAAAGCTTATTCAATTATTGTACCATTAGGTTTCATTTTCATAGCGCTATATCACCATTTTAACCATTAATCTTAAGAGATATGACTTTAAATTCAAAAGTACCAGAAGGTCCAATAAAAGATAAATGGACAAGCTATAAAGATAAAATTAACTTAGTAAATCCAGCAAATAAGCGTTTAATAGATGTTATTATCGTAGGAACAGGTTTAGCTGGAGGATCTGCCGCTGCAACTCTGGCCGAATTAGGTTACAATGTAAAATCATTTTGTTTTCAAGATTCTCCACGTCGTGCGCATTCCATTGCAGCTCAAGGGGGTATCAATGCAGCAAAGAATTATCAAGGAGATGGCGATTCGACATACAGATTATTTTATGATACCGTAAAGGGAGGAGATTATCGTTCTCGTGAAGCCAATGTATATCGTTTAGCCGAGGTTTCTACAAACATTATAGACCAATGCGTAGCCCAAGGTGTACCTTTTGCGCGTGATTATGGAGGGCTATTAGATAACCGTTCGTTTGGAGGGGTATTAGTTTCAAGGACATTTTATGCAAAAGGACAAACAGGGCAGCAGCTTTTATTAGGCGCCTATTCTGCAATGAATCGTCAAATTGGCCGTGGAAAAATTAAAATGTACAGTCGCCACGAAATGTTAGATGTTGTTATAGTTGATGGCAAAGCAAGAGGTATTATAGCTCGTAACTTAGTTACAGGAGAAATAGAGCGTCATTCAGCACACGCTGTAGTATTGGGTACAGGTGGTTATGGTAATTTATTTTATTTATCTACATATGCCATGGGTAGTAACGTTACTGCGGCTTGGAAAGCCCATAAACGAGGAGCGTTTTTTGCAAATCCATGTTATACGCAAATCCATCCTACTTGTATTCCAGTTTCTGGTGATCATCAATCTAAATTGACATTGATGTCTGAATCTTTGAGAAACGATGGGCGCATATGGGTTCCTAAAAACCTAGATGATGTGGCCGCTATTAGAGAAGGTAAATTAAAACCAACCGATATTCCAGAAGAAAACAGAGACTATTACTTAGAACGTCGATATCCAGCGTTTGGAAATTTGGTACCTCGAGATGTAGCTTCAAGGGCTGCTAAAGAGCGTTGCGATGCTGGTTATGGGGTAAATAAAACTGGTGAAGCCGTATATTTAGATTTTGCTGCAGCCATCCAACGCTATGGGAAAGAGCAAGCCCATATAAAAGGTCTTGATGAAAATGATAAATCAATAACCACCAAGTTAGGTAAAGAAATAGTAAAAGCGAAGTATGGGAACTTATTCCAGATGTACGAGAAAATTGTAGACCAGAACCCTTATGAAACACCAATGATGATTTACCCAGCAGTACATTACACCATGGGTGGCATTTGGGTAGATTACAACCTAATGACTACAGTTCCTGGTTTATATGCTATAGGTGAAGCTAATTTCTCCGATCATGGTGCTAATAGACTGGGCGCATCAGCATTAATGCAAGGATTGGCCGATGGTTATTTCGTGTTACCTTACACCATTGGTGATTACCTATCTAACGATATTAGAACAGGGCCTATTCCAACGGATACTAAAGAGTTTGACGAAGCAGAAAAACTTGTAAAGTCCAATCTTGACAAATTAATCAACAATAATGGTACACATTCTGTAGATTATTTCCATAAGAAACTAGGGAAAATAATGTGGAACAAATGTGGAATGGCCAGAAATGAAAAAGAATTAAAAGAAGCCATTTCTGAAATTGCTGAATTAAGAGCCGAATTTTGGAAAGATGTAAAAGTACCAGGAAATGCAAATGAGTATAATGAAGAACTAGCTAAGGCGGGACGCGTTGCAGATTTTTTAGAATTAGGAGAATTATTCGCTAAGGATGCATTGCAAAGAGAAGAATCAGCAGGAGGACATTTCAGAGAGGAGTATCAAACTCCAGATGGAGAAGCCATGCGTAGAAAAGAGTTTCAATATGTTTCGGCATGGGAGTACAAAGGAGAACCAAAAGACGCCATTTTAAATAAAGAAGAATTGGTATACGAGAATATTGAAGTAAAAGAAAGAAGTTATAAATAACAAATTAGTTATGAAATTAACATTAAAAATTTGGCGTCAAAAAAACGCTAACGATAAAGGAAAAATTGTTGATTATAAAGTTGATAACATATCACCTGACATGTCTTTTTTAGAAATGTTAGATGTTTTAAATCAAGACCTAATTGATAAAAATGAAGAGCCAATAGCATTTGACCACGATTGTCGTGAAGGCATTTGTGGAAGTTGTTCTATGTTTATCAATGGCCGTGCCCATGGTCCTGACAGAAGCATTACGGTTTGTCAATTACATATGAGAAGTTTTAAAGATGGAGATACCGTTTATATAGAACCTTGGCGCGCAACGGCTTTTCCTGTAATAAAAGATTTAATTGTAGATAGAAGTGCTTTTGATAGAATACAACAAGCAGGGGGCTTTATTTCGGTTAATACCTCGGGTAATACACAAGATGCTAATGGCACTTTAATCTCTAAATATGCAGCTGACACAGCTATGGACGCGGCAACTTGTATTGGTTGTGGAGCCTGCGTAGCGAGTTGTAAAAACTCATCCGCAATGTTATTCGTTGGAGCTAAAGTCTCACAATATGCATTATTACCACAAGGACAAATAGAAGCAGCCGATAGAGTTAGAAACATGGTAGCTCAAATGGATTTAGAGGGCTTTGGAAACTGTACTAATACTGGAGCATGTGAAGTAGAATGTCCTAAAGGTATATCTCTTGATAATATAGCTAGAATGAATAGAGAGCTGATGAAGGCTTCTATTTAAAAAAACATAACATATTTAAAAAACTCATGTGTTTATTGCAATGCATGAGTTTTTTATTATACAATGTAAAGCATGTTCATATTTATTTTTTTTACATTTCCAAAATGGAATTTCAATATACTCCTAAAGTATTTTTTTTTAGCTTTCTTTTTTGTCTAGGTTTTAACTTTCAAATTTATTCTCAAGAAGATATAAGTAGTGGACAATTTTTATTAAACGAGAGCACTTTATTAAAACATATAAAATCCTTATCATCAAATATGTTTGAAGGAAGAAGAACGGGCACAATTGGAGCTATTAAAACTCAAAAATATATAATAAACCAATTTCATACTTTAAATGTATTACCATTTGTAGAAAATTATAAACAATCTTTTTCATTTATCCATAAAAGGAATTTATATAAAGCTGATAATGTTTTAGGCCTTATAAAAGGCACAGAATTTCCAAAAAAACATATTGTAATTAGTGCCCATTACGATCATGAAGGAATTAAAAATGGTGTCATATATAATGGTGCTGATGATAACGCTTCTGGTTTAAGTGCGCTATTTAGTTTTGCGGAATATTTTATGAAGTATCCCCCAAAACACTCAGTTATTTTAGCAGCTTTTGATGCAGAGGAATTAGGTTTAGAGGGCTCCAAATATTTTGTAAATAATACCATGATTTCCAGAAATGACATCGTACTTAATTTAAATATGGATATGATTAGCAGGAGTAATAAAAATGAATTGTATGCAGTTGGAACATCTTTTAGTAAAAAATTAGAGTATGTTTTACAGCATTTCGATGGCCCCAAATCAATAAAACTCTTAACAGGACATGACGGGTTTGATGGTTTAGAAAACTGGACGTATTCTTCAGATCATGCGAGTTTTCATAAAAAAGGGATTCCATTTTTATATTTTGGGGTTGAAGACCACAAAGATTACCATGAACCAACGGATGATTATGAAAATATCCAACCAGAATTTTATATAGAAGCCGTTAAAACCATTATCTCAGTATTTGAAAGAATGGATGATTCTAAATTTTAAAAATAAGCTTTTAGTTGAATGGAGCCAGAGTGAATGGTTCTGCTAGTTTCTGTTTTTCTACCAAAATAGCTAAGATTTAAATCTAAAAAATCAGTCAGTTTTTTTTGTACTAACAAACTCCATGTAAAGTTTTTTCCCGGTTGCAAACCTTCCAATATTTGATAAGCCACGGGTGTATTGGGGTTTCCTGAGTATATATTTGAAAAATAATTGAATTCACCATTTACAGCGCTTTTTTGATTACTGCCTAAAGTGAAAGAGATGCCATATTTTTGCTGTTTTAATGACTCTAAATTCCCAATGGTGTTTTCTTTGTTAGCATATTGGTAGAATACATCAAAACTAGAATTGTCATTAAATAGGTAGGATAATTTTGGATTTAGTATGGTTTCATCAAAATTATAATTTCTACTAGAGAAATTTTCACTTACACTTTCATTATTATCAAAAGATGAGAGTAAATTAATTAACCAACTTTCAGCAATTTTATGATTAAAATTAAACTGATGGCTTTTTAAGCTATTTTCAACAAATCCAATAGATAATACGGTTCGAGTACTGTTATCAAGAAATGTATAAGAAGTTGTATAGCGTTGTTTACCGCGGTTAAAAAAGAAAACATTTCTGAAATTGAGTTGTAACCCCAATTGGTTATTCTCATTAATTTCAAAAGGGTTTAGATTGAAACTGCTCCCTTCGCGCTTTAATTTTCTATCAATCAGATAACTGGTCTGGTTATAAAAATGAGACCAAATTTTTTTTGATTTACTTTCTGAAACCGACCATTGTGAAGGATTTATAATAAGTGTTTGACTCAATCTGTTTTGATGGGTTTTGATGAAAATTCTATTGGGTAAAAGTACTCGAATGTATTTACCTTGATCTTGAAATTGCGCAATTTCAAACTCCTCTAGCTCTTGTATACCATTATTGTTGTAATCAATCCAAGTATAAGTCCCTTGTCCCGATTCAACTTCCACATAAGTGAAATCTTGTTGTGGCAATGTACCCGAATTGGTCTCGAAAATGGTATTCCATTGCACTATTTGTTTAAAAAGTTTTTGATTGAACTGCAATCTGGAATTAACTGAGTTTTCATTGTCAATATTAACTTCAGTATATTTTAAAGTTCTATAATTAGCATAAAGCGATAAATTGGTGTTTTTATTTTGAACCAATCTCGAGTCCATATAAAAGGTGTTTGAGGTGTTTACTTTTTGCAATTCGTTATTTCTAATACTATCGTTTACTCGGTTTTTATAACCAATTTCGGCAAAAACTTTGGTGCTATCTCCAATTCCAAAAAATAGTTCGTAAGATTTGAATTTCTGGCTTATAGGTGTTAATGTTTGGGTGGTTGTCTCCCGCTGTTCATTATCTTCAATAGCTAGTTTAGTGCCCAACCAACTTTTTTTCATGCTATAGGTAATACGGTTATAAGAGCGCAAAAAAGTTGAAGTATTGATACTTGAATTGGCATTTAAAAAACTTGAATAAGACAATATATTAAACTTGCTCAAGACCAAATTCGCATTTACAACGTGTCTGTTTCCATTAAAACCTTCGGTAAAATTTAGGTGTTCAAACTGGTAATTGGCGTACCCTTTCTTATGATGACCGAATCTGAAACCTGAGTTTAAAAGTGTTTGATTTCCTAAGCCATAACCAATGCCATTAATGTTATTTAAGTTTAAATTCCAATCGCGGTTGAATTCTGGGTTGTACAATCCTTCAATATTTCTATAGTCTGAGCTAATATAATCGGTATTAATAAACACATCAACAGTCCATAAACTATCCTTTTTGATGAGCGATTGTTCCATGTTTAATTTACCAGCAAAACCGTTGTTATTCTCATCATCAATATCAGAAAACAAGTTTAAATCGTTTTTACTAGCCGAAGCTTCAAAATTGATACGTGTTTTTTCTGAGGGTTTATAGCTACCATTTACGACCGCTATTTGCAACTTTGTAGGGGCAACTAGTTGAACAACAGGAGCATAATTTCCTTGGTTTATGCCAACATATTCATAAATATTATTGATGGCATTGATATTACTCAAAATATAATCCCCTTGATTAGCACCAACCAAAGAAAAAGTTACCCGATATAATTCATCATTGGGGTCGTTGGAAAATACAAAAGCTTCATTACCGCCAATAATTTCTTTTCGGTATAAAATTCGGTTTTCATTCAAATCTTCCCTAACTTCTGATGGCGCTACCATTTGGGTTCTATCATCGCCAGCATTAGCTAAAATCTGCACCTGTTCTTCTGATAAATTTTGCTGTAAAGGTTGATTTTTAGCATCATTTTCAGAATACACCGAAACACCAATATTTAATTTTTCACTTTCATAGGTGCTACCACCATAAGCCACAAAACGAGAATAGTTTCTGTCGCTAAATTGGTAATCGACGGTTATCCGCATTTCCGAAGTTATAGGAAAAGTAGAGTTGAAAATAATTTCACCAGCATTATAATCGATGATATAATCTTGATCTTCACCACGTTTTACGGCTACGCCATTTACATAAACCGTTTCACTACCGGAAACAATCAAAACAAACAACTCACCATTTTGACCCTGCAGTTTATAAGGGCCTTGATTACCTTCTTGAGCTATAAACTGACTGGTTGTAAACTGCCCACGAACTATGGCACCTGCAGCAAATAGGTTGGTTTGCTTGTCTTCATTACCCAATTTCACATTAAAATTTAAACCTTGCACACGTTTGGAAAATGAAGCAAAATAGGAATTGGTGTTGAGCAAATCAATATCACCCGCTCTAATGTTCCAACGGTCGCTAAATAGTTCAATAAAAACTTGGTCGAACTCATCTAAACGTTGGCTGTAGCCACTTTCTTGTAAGGGAATATTAGCATCTTGAATGGATGCACGAAGGGATACTTTGTCATTCAATTTTCCAGTTATTTGGAGATCCAACTCACTGTTTAAAACCGAATTTTGATTGTTACCAACCGTAACGCCACGTGAAATACTTCCCGAAGTAGTTAATCCATCAAAAGGTATAAAATTATTAGTGTTGTTTGGTTGTGTAAGTTTGTATAAGGTTTCAATATTGCTATTATTTTCAACAATAATATTTTCATCAAGTTGTTTGTAAGTTTTAGTTAAAAACTCAGGAAACTTTAAGTAATTTATAATAATGGAATCGCTTTCAATGGGTTTCTTAAATGTTAAGAGCGCTTTCGGAAAATCAATAGTGTAAAAAGAAGAATCAACAACCATATTATTATTGGTTTTGATTGAAAAAAAATGAGGGTTTATACTAATGCTATCAATTTTAATGGAATCTTTTACAGCAACTCTTTTACTTTTATAATTGGAAACTTGCTCTTGCGAAAACCCACAAAAACAAATTATAAATAAAAGAATACAACTAAAAATCTTCATTAAGTACTTAAACTGTAAATCGTTTAAAATATTTTGTTAATAGCTTCGTTAAAACTCCTGCTATATTTAATAGTGTAAAAGTAACGTATTATTTATTTTAGCTGAAATTCAAAGAAGCTATATGAAAATTATATCTTATAACGTAAACGGTATACGAGCAGCTATAAACAAAGGGTTTTTAGATTGGTTAAAAAGCGCCAATCCAGATGTTATTTGTTTACAAGAAATTAAAGCAATGGAAGAGCAATTGGATTTAGATATGTTTGCAGAAGCTGGTTACAAATATAACTACTGGTTTAGTGCTCAAAAAAAGGGTTATAGTGGTGTAGCCATTTTAAGCAAAACAGAACCCAAACATGTGGAGTATGGCACAGGTATAGAATCTATGGATTTTGAAGGGAGAAACTTGAGAGCTGATTTTGATGGGTTTTCGGTAATGAGTTTGTATTTGCCATCCGGAACCAATGATGCAAGATTGGATCATAAATTGGAATATATGGATATGTTTCAAAATTATATAAACGACCTTACAAAGAAAATTCCAAACCTCATTATTTGCGGTGATTATAATATTTGCCATGAAGAAATAGATATTCACAACCCCAAAGGATTAAGCAATACTTCTGGATTTTTACCTGTGGAACGCAAATGGATAGGTGACTTTATTGACAGAGGATTTATAGATTCTTTTAGATATTTAAATCAAGATAAACAACAATACAGCTGGTGGAGTTATCGAGCCAATGCTCGCACTAATAACAAGGGTTGGCGATTAGATTATGCCATGGTAGCAAAACCTTTAAAAGAAAACATCAAAAGAGCCGTTATACTATCTGAAGCAGAACATAGCGACCATTGTCCAATTCTGTTGGAAATAGAAAATTAAAGTATTAATGAATAACAAAAAACCCAAACAAAATGATTAAAAAAGGCACTTTCCTAGTATTAGCCCTAATGGTTTTAACTTCTTGTGTTTCACCAAAAGTCTATAAAGATTTGGAGGCGAAATATGCCGATTTAAAAAGTGAAAACAGAAAACTTTCAACCGATAATGAAGCACTTAAAAGTGCCAAAACAGCCGCGGAAAATGAATTAAAGCAATTACAATCGGTTTATGATGAAGCCGTTTCTCAACGCGATAAATTACAATCTGAATACAACGCCACCAAAGCCAGTTTAGATAATTTAAAAGCATCTTATGATGCATTAGAAAAAAACAGTTCGGCAGCCATAGCAGCAAATTCACAAAAAAATAGAGAATTATTAGCGCGGTTGGAAGCTAAAGAACAAGCATTGGCGGCAGAAAACCAAAGACTGGAAAAACTTAAAAAAGAATTGGAAGACCGTTCTAATCGTGTTGCAGAGTTGGAAAAAGTGATTTCAGATAAGGATGCTGCCATGACCGCATTAAAAAATGCCATTTCAAAAGCTTTAACCGATTTTGAAGGTAAGGGTTTAACTGTAGAGCAACGCGATGGCAAAGTATATGTATCCATGGAAAACAAGTTGCTATTCGAATCGGGTAGTTGGGCCGTTGGTAGTGAGGGTAGAAGAGCTGTTCAGCAATTGGGGAATGTATTGGGAGATAATCCAGATATTGCAGTTTTAATTGAAGGACATACTGATAATGTACCCTACCAAGGAAGTGGGCAATTAAGTGGTAACTGGGATTTATCTACCAAACGCGCTACAGCTATTGTTAATATTTTAAGAGAGAATGCCTTTATCAATCCAGAAAATTTAACTGCTGCAGGACGTGGCGAATTTGCTCCTGTGGCTACCAATTCTACCTCGGAAGGTCGAGCTAAAAATAGACGAATCGAAGTTATTTTAACACCAAAATTAGACGAACTCTCTAAGTTGTTAAACGAGAATTAGTATTGAAACCATCCATAAGGGTGTTCCTTTAAGCAGATGCTATCTAGAAAGATTTGAAGAAGATGCTTTAACATCTAACACAAAAAACCTTAACAAAGTTTTAAACCTTTCAATTTAAATAAAATTGAAAGGTTTTTTATCTTTAAAATCATATCTAAAGATCTCAAATGAAATATACCACCTTACCAAATACCCAAATAAAAGTTAGTAAAATTTGTCTTGGTACGATGACTTGGGGAAACCAAAACACCGAAGTAGAAGGACATGCTCAATTAGATTATGCTTTAGAACAAGGCGTTAATTTTATTGACACAGCCGAATTATATCCTGTGCCAGCAGCTGCAGAAACACAAGGCAGAACCAGTGAAATAATAGGTACTTGGTTAAAAAAAACAAATAATAGAGACAAGGTTATTATAGCCTCTAAAATTGCTGGACCAGGCGATTATACGGCTCATATAAGAACTGTTGGTTTCAGTAAAAGCGGTATTAAAGAAGCTGTAGACTCGGAATTAAAACGTTTACAGACAGATTATATTGATTTATACCAATTGCATTGGCCTGAGCGACAAACAAACACCTTTGGAGTCAGGGATTATAAACATAATGCCAACGATTCTTGGGAAGATAATTTTAATGATGTTTTGCATACTCTTGAAGAACAAATTAAAGCAGGAAAAATTCGGTATATTGGGATGTCTAACGAAAAAGCTTGGGGAGCTATGCGTTTCGTGGAAGAATCTAAAAAAAACTTACCAAGAATGATCACTATACAAAATGCCTATTCGCTTATAAATCGTGTTTTTGAAGGGGATATGGCAGAAGTTTCCATTCGGGAAAATATAGGTCTTTTGGCTTACTCTCCTATGGCATTTGGGGTGCTTTCTGGCAAGTACATAAAAGGAACTGCAGCAGATAATGCTAGATTAAAACTATTTCCTAGGTTTGCCCGTTATAGCAGTAAACAATCTACGGAAGCTACTAAGAGGTATCTTAAAATAGCTGAAGATAATGGTTTAACCCTAGCACAAATGAGTTTAGCGTTTGTAAATCAACAGCCTTTTGTAACAAGTAATATCATTGGAGCTACGGATTTGGAACAACTTAAAGAAAATATAGGTTCAATAAATATAAATTTAAGCGAGGAAGTTTTAAAACAGATAAACGAGGTGCATGCTGAAATACCCAATCCTGCACCTTAAACTTAGTAATTTAACTCCACAGGAGAATTCAGCAACTTTCTGCTTTACATAAAAACAAAAACCCCGTAACTTAAAAGTAACGGGGTTTTTAATTATTTAATTTGATTACCATCTTTATCAAAAAAATGGTATTCTAGGTATGTGTAAGCATCTCTTGGTAAAATTTTAACCCATTTTTTGTGTTCAAAAAACCATTTTGAACGTATAGATGGAAAGCCCTTTGTTAAGAAGGCTGCTATAAAAGGATGTGTGTTTAAAGTCAACTTTTTATAGTCTTTTTTTAATAGTTGTTCAAGATCATGCGTTACCTTCTGTACAATCCCTATGGGTGCTTCAACCTCAGAGCCATTAATAATTTCGTCAGGATTTTCCTCACGGGTTTTAATGTTCATTTCTGGTCGGGTACGCTGTCTTGTTATTTGTATCAATCCAAATTTACTTGGAGGCAATATTTTATGTTTAGCTCTATCATCTTTCATTTCATCACGAAAGTGGTTAAACAATTTTTGCCTGTTTTCAGCATTGGTCATATCAATAAAATCTACCACAATAATACCACCCATATCACGTAAACGCAATTGGCGAGCAATTTCTGTGGCAGCTATCAAGTTAACCTCCAGTGCTGTATCCTCTTGGTTGTTGGCTTTGTTAGACCTATTTCCACTATTTACATCTACAACATGTAAGGCTTCGGTATGTTCAATTACCAAATAGGCGCCTTTTGCCATAGAAACAGTTTTTCCAAACGAGGTTTTTATTTGTCTTTCTATTCCAAATTTTTCAAAAATGGGAACGTTAGACTGATACCATTTTACTATTGATTCTTTTTTTGGTGCGATTTCTTGCACGTAGTCTTTAATTTGAATGTAAAGCTCTTCATCATCCACATAAATACTTGTAAAGGTATCATTGAATATGTCTCGAAGAATAGACGAGGCTTTATTCATTTCTCCTAATACTTTACTGGGGTGATGTGCTTTGGGTAGCTTTTTACACATTGCCGTCCAACGACTAAGCAAATTCTGTAAATCTTTATCTAGCTCTGCTACTTTTCTGCCTTGTGCTACTGTACGAACAATAATACCAAACCCTGGTGGTGTAATACTCTTTACCAAACGTTTTAGTCTGTCCTTTTCTTCTTTGTCCTCTATTTTTTGTGAAATAGAAATACGATTCGAAAAAGGAACTAAAACAATATACCGGCCGGCAATAGAAAGCTCAGAGCTTATTCTTGGACCTTTGGTTGATATAGGTTCTTTTACTACTTGTACTAATAGCGATTGATTTGATTTTAAGACATCGGCAATCTTGCCGTCTTTATCAATATCTTTTTCAAATGGGAAATTTTTTAAAGAAAAATCTTTTAGTTTACCTGTGCTTACACGTTTTGTGAATTTTAAAAGTGAAGGCAATTTTGGGCCTAAATCATGATAATGCAAAAACGCATCTTTTTCATAACCTACATTTACAAATGCAGCATTTAGCCCAGGAACAGCTTTTCGTATTTTGGCTATAAACACATCACCAACCGAAAAGTTATTAGCACCTTCATCTTTCTGTAATTCAATAAGTTTTCCATCTTTTAATAAGGCAAAATCAACATGCTCAGAACTAGATCTAATGATCAATTCTTTATCCATTTAGTTAATTTTAATTCCATTACACAAATTATGTAACAGATGGATTATACATTATTTTTTCACAGGATTTTTTAATATCCGTGGAGTTCATAAAACACTAATAGTGCCAAAAAATTAATGAACTCATTTCAAAGAACTTGTTGTTTGTAAAATCAAAAAAAGTAGCTAATCTAACTACTTTCCCGATTTATTTTTTCTTTTTGTGACGGTTAGCGCGTCTACGTTTTTTACGTTTATGCGTCGCTACCTTATGTCTTTTACGTTTTTTACCACTTGGCATAAATAGTGTCTTTATTAATTAATAATTCGTTTGATTTTTTATTTAACGTCTACATTCGTTTTTACACCTTCAACAAAAACTTTTGCAGGCTTAAATGCAGGAATATTATGAGCAGGAATTTTAATAGTTGTATTTTTTGATATGTTTCTACCTGTTTTTTCAGCTCTAGTCTTAATAATGAAGCTTCCAAAACCTCTTAAATAAACATTATCACCACTCTCTAAAGAAGTTTTTACTTCATCCATAAATGTTTCAACAGTTGCTTGAACATCGCCTTTTTCAATTCCTAATTTTTCGGAAATTTTTGCTACTAAATCAGCCTTCGTCATTTTTTGATATTATTTTAAGTTACTTTAAATTCTAAAAGGGATGCAAATATAGGAATTTAAAATTCAATATTTCAAACCTAATTCATTAAAATTTAAGATTATAAACGTTTATTTTTGTTTGCTTTATATAAATTAATGAATGAAGTTTTCAGAAGCAGTAACATATTGGTATTCAAATAATAAGCGAAATTTACCTTGGCGAAAAACCCAAAACCCCTACTACATTTGGCTTTCAGAAATTATTTTACAACAAACACAAGTAAAGCAGGGCCTTCCATATTATGAAGCTTTTGTTTCTAATTATCCTACTGTTTTTCATCTCGCAAATGCTAAGGAAAGTGAGGTATTAAAATTATGGCAAGGACTTGGGTATTATTCGCGCGCTAGAAATTTACATGCATCAGCTAAATACATCGCTAATAAATTGGAAGGAGAATTCCCAAAAAGTTATAAAGAGTTGTTACAGTTGAAAGGTGTTGGGGATTATACGGCGAGTGCCATTGCCTCTATTTGTTTTAATGAACCAACTGCGGTAGTTGATGGAAATGTATACCGAGTGCTTTCTCGTTACTATGGCATCGAAACACCGATAAACTCTTCAAAGGGTACAAAAGAATTCAAGGAATTGGCGCAAATGTTAATCGATAAAAACAATCCTTCTGAATACAATCAAGCCATTATGGAATTTGGAGCGATGCAATGTAAACCCCAAAATCCATTTTGCGATCGTTGTCCTTTAAATGATAGTTGTATCGCTTTTAATAAGAATAGAATCAACGAACTACCAGTTAAAATAAAATCTGCGAAAGCAAAAAAAAAGCACTTCAACTTTTTAGTATTTATCTCAAAAGATGAAAAAACCATTTTGCAAAAGCGAGAGGGAAAAGGTATTTGGCAAAATTTATATCAATTTCCTTTAATTGAAACAGAAAAAAATATGGATGCTAAAAGTTTAAAAAAAGAACTTGTGACCCATAGTTTATTAAAAGAAACCACTTTTGAATTGTCTCTGTATAATGAGGAACCTATTGTTCATAAATTATCTCACCAGCATTTACACACAAAATTTTGGATTATAAACATTGAAAAACCTTTGTATGATGGGGTTCCAACTGCAGAGTTAAGTAATTATCCTGTGCCTATTTTAATTGAAAACTTTATCGAATCGTTTAATTTTGATTAGTTTGGTATTTACAATCACATTTTTTTACTAATTTTAAAAAAATGGAGTACAAATGGTTATTTTTGCACTCTTTTAAAAATTAATAATTATGTCAGGAACTTTGAATAAAGTCATGCTTATAGGGCATTTAGGTGATGAGGTTAAAATGCACTATTTTGAAGGAGGGGGATGCATAGGGAGGTTTCCTTTGGCTACCAATGAAACCTACACTAGTAAACAAACCAATGAGCGTGTTACAAATACCGAATGGCATAATATAGTGGTTAGAAATAAAGCTGCCGAAATTTGTGAAAAATATTTAAGCAAAGGTGATAAAGTTTATATCGAGGGCAGATTAAAAACCAGAAAATGGCAAGATGAAAAAGGTATGGATAGATATTCTACTGAAATTCAATGTACTGATTTCACATTTCTCACAACGAAAAAAGAGAGTGAGAGTAATGCATCTAGTAATATTACATCACATAACACAGTTTCGAGTTCACAAATTAGTAATGAACCACCAGTAGATGATAATGACGATCTTCCGTTTTAATAAAATATTCGATTACACATCGATAATCTTATGTTTAACTAAAGCACAAGTATTTGGATCCTGACCTCACGAGTTTTAGACTTTTAATAATGGCAATTGATTTTTCAATCGTCTTTGGTTTTGCTTTACTAATATTGCTTTTGGTTTGTTCCGCACTCATTTCAGGTGCTGAGGTTGCTTTGTTTTCTCTAAACAGAGGTGATATTGAAGAAGGCTTGGAGCAAAAATCCAAACGTATTGAAATTATTTCCAAACTTTTAGAGCGCCCTAAAAAGCTTTTGGCAACTATATTGGTAGCCAATAATTTTATAAATATTGCCGTGGTGATTCTCTTTGCTTTCATGGGAGATATTATGTTTGGTAATATAACAAACCCTCAATTGAAATTTGTTCTAGAGGTAGTAGTTGTCACTTTTTTAATTTTGTTATTTGGAGAAATCTTGCCAAAAATTTATGCTAGTAGAAACAATTTAAAATTTGCTGTATTTATGGCATATCCGTTGAGGGTTTTAGATATTCTTTTGTCGCCCATTAGCTTGCCAATGCGAAGCGTTACTCTGGCTATACATAATAAATTAGGAAGGCAAAAATCAAATTTAAGCGTTGATCAACTATCCCAAGCTTTGGAGCTAACAAGCGATGAAGACACCACCAAAGAAGAACACAAAATATTACAAGGTATCGTGTCTTTTGGAAATACGGATACCAAGCAAGTTATGCGCCCTCGTATAGATATCTTTGCTTTAAATATAGACCAAAAATATACCGAGATAATGCCAGAAATTATTTCAAATGGCTATTCTAGAATTCCTATTTACAAAGACAATATCGATAATATTAAAGGCATTCTGTATGTTAAGGATTTATTGCCTTATATTGATAGAAAACAATTTGAATGGACAACCTTAATTCGCGAGCCCTTTTTTGTGCCAGAAAACAAAAAATTAGATGATTTAATGGCTGAATTCCAGGAGAAAAAAGTGCATTTGGCTGTTGTGGTTGATGAGTACGGTGGAACATCAGGATTAATCTCACTTGAAGATATTATTGAAGAAATTGTAGGTGATATAAGTGATGAGTTTGATGATGAAGATTTAACTTATTCTAAATTGGATGATAATAATTATGTATTCGAAGGAAAAACAGCTTTAAAGGATTTTTACAAAATAATCAAGATTGAAGATGATACCGTTTTTGAAAATAATAAAGGAGAGGCCGAAACAGTAGCTGGATTTGTTCTTGAAATATCAAAAAGTTTTCCTAAGTTAAATAGTAAAATAAATTTTAAAAATTACGTTTTTACTATTGAAGCTATGGACAAAAAGCGCATTAAACTTGTAAAATTCACCATAAATAATGTCTAAGTATTTAGCAGCCTTATTAGTAGCCATATTCTTTATATCCTGTGGCGAGGATTATGTGCCTAAACCAAAAGCATTTTTACGTTTAGAATATCCAGAAGCAAAGTATGTAGAATCAAATTTAGATTTGCCTTTTACTTTTGAAACCAATTTATTAGCTACCAAAATATCAGAAAAAGAAGTACAATCCTCTACCAAAAGTTATGGTATTAACATTGAATATCCTTCATTAAAAGGTACCATTTTCTTAACATATAAAGCTGTTGAGGGAAACAAAGAAAACTTGATAAACTTTTTACGAGATGCACAAAATTTTACACAAAAGCACACTATTAAAGCAGATGAAATTCCTGTTACGCCTTATGAAAATAAGTTACACAAAGTGTATGGTGCTTTTGCGGAAGTTAAGGGTGATGTGGCTTCTCAAGCTCAGTTTTATGTAACCGATAGCATCAATCATTTTTTAACAGGATCGCTTTATTTTTATGCAAAACCTAACTATGATTCCATATTGCCAGCAGCCAATTATTTGCAAAAGGATATTAGACACATTATGGAAACCGTAGAATGGAAATAAAAAAGCATCTTAATTTTAAGATGCTTTTTTATTGTTATAGGAAAGTGTTATTTAAGCTTTATTAGCACAACATGCCTTTTTGCAATCTGCAGCACAAGCTTTTATGTCAACCAAAGCAGTTTCAGAGCAACAAGCTTTTTTACACTTAGCTTTTTCTTCATCTGTTTTTCCTGCACAACATGCTTTATCACAAATTTTGCTTGTTGAAAAATCAGTAACTGTTTTCATGTTGCTTACTTTATAAGTATCTGAAACACCAGAAACGGTTTCCTCAAGAGAAGCTGGAGTTACTTTAGCTTCATTGTATTCGACCATAGCAAGTTTTTTGTCAAAATCTACAATAGCAGATTTTACGCCTTCCATTTTTGCAATTTTCTTTTCTATAGTTGCAGCACAACCAATAGCACACATCATACCATCAATAGTGAATTCTGCTTTAGCATAAGTCGCATTGGGGTCTAGTTCTTTTTTTGTATCAGTTATAGCCTCAACAGTCTTAATTTCAGGTTTAACATCATTTTTACAATTAAATGCAAAAGTTGAAATTAAGGTTGCTAATATAATTTGCTTTATTGTTTTCATTGGGAGTTAATTTAAAAAAGTAATATGCGAAATTACTAAATAAGTATCTTTTACCGTATTAAAATATAAAATTTTAATGAATTAATAAATAGGGGTGATAAGTATAAAATGCTTAAAAATTTTTTTATTCATTATTTTTCACGAAATTTAAGTGGATTAATTTCAATCTGAAATTTTGCATACTTATACATTATTTGAAATTAATAGAATTTAATAACTAAAGTATTGTATATAACCATTAAAAAAGAAAAAAATAAATGAAAAAAATATCTCTTCCCATTCGTTTTGGTTTAGTAACTAGTGCCGTGTTAATAGCTTATTTTTTAGTTTTAGCTTTGTTCCATAAGCATACCAATCCTGTATTTAGCTTTTTTAATGCCTTTATAACTGCTTTTGGAATTTATGAAGTAATTCGATTAAAAAAATTGGAGGACTCGGAGGGGTTTTCATATGGAGAAGGTTTTAAAACAGGCTTAATTACAGGAACCATTGCAACCATTTTGTTTTCAGTTTTCTTTTTATTTTACGCAACAGAGTTCAATACCAATTTTTTGCCAGAATTACTCAAAGTTATGAATGGTGGTCTTGGTGCTGATGTTGGTTTGGTAACCTTTGTAGTAGCAATTATGGGTTTTGCAACTACAGTGGTTTCAACTCTTACCGTTATGCAACTTTTCAAAAAAACCGGAAATATTCCTCAAAAGCAATAAAACGTTTGTAGTTTAATTAATTAGCATTATATTTGCACTCATTTTTGAACAAAATTAATTAATAAAAACGTTACGCTATGTACGCAATTGTAGAGATAGCAGGGCAACAATTTAAAGTTGTTAAAGACCAAAGAGTTTTTGTTAACCGTTTACAAACTGAAGAAGGAAAGCAAATTGCTTTCGATAATGTCCTTCTTTTGGCAGATGGTGACAACGTAACTGTAGGCGCCCCAGCTATAGACGGAGCTCAAGTAGGAGCAAAAGTCTTAAAGCACCTAAAAGGTGATAAAGTTATCGTTTTCAAAAAGAAAAGACGTAAAGGATACCGTGTTAAAAACGGTCATCGTCAATCGCTTTCTGAAATCGTTATTGAAAGCATTGTTGCTTCAGGAGCCAAAAAAGCTGATAAAGTTGAAAAAGCTACTCCAGCAAAAAAACTTGAAACAGAGAACAAAACTGCTTTACCAAAAGCAGAATTAACTCAAGATTTAACCAGTTTAACCGTTGCTGAATTGAAAGAGATGGCGAAGGCTAAAGGGATAGAAGGAATTTCTGGAATGAAGAAAGCTGATTTAATAGCTGCGTTAAGTTAATAAAAATATAAAATCGAAATAAAATGGCACATAAAAAAGGAGTCGGAAGTTCGAAAAACGGTAGAGAATCAGAATCGAAACGCTTAGGTGTTAAGATTTTTGGGGGTCAAGCTGCTAAAGCTGGAAACATTATCGTTAGACAAAGAGGAAATACACATCACCCAGGTGAAAACGTATACTCTTCAAAAGATCATACATTACATGCCTACGTTGATGGTGTTGTAAAATTTACTAAGAAAAAAGATAACAAATCTTATGTTTCTATAGAGCCTTTTGACGCTTAAGAAACATGGTTGTTTTAAAAATAAAAACCCTTACTATTTCAAGTAAGGGTTTTTTATTACTTCAAAATATCTCTCACAATTTTTAAGTGATGCTTAGTGTGCATTTCCAAAAATCGTAACGTTTGTTTTTTAGGTAACATGCCAAAAACAAAATGTTTGAAATAAGCTTTTTTTGGTAATTTTTTTAAATTTTCAATATGATTTCTTGCTGTTTTTATTTGAGACTTTAAGTCTTCAGGTTTAATATTTTCTGGTGGTAATACCAATTTTGGTGCCTTGGCCTTGCCTCTTGGTATAAAACCTAAAGGAAATAAAATACTGCGCCAAAAATTAAAATTCCACTTATAATCTTTTGGATTAGATTTCTCAGTCCAATCACAAACCGCATTAAATACCTTTAAAGCGTGATCTAGTTGCCAACCTACGTTAGATTTTGATACTTTGGGGTTTAATTTGTTAATTAAAGGTATTAATGCTTCAATTTGAGATAACTGATTTTTTAAAACCGTAATTTGTTGTTGGTTCATAGGGCTATTTTAAATGTAAAAGATATTGATAAAATCCGTAACTTTAAAGTATTGCACTTGCAATTAGACTATGTCTAACTTAAATTTAGATAGTTATGCTACCCTTTAGATCTGAAATTAGGAATTCCCCATCTCAACCAAGCATAAAAATTTACTTAAGTGATGAATCTTTAGATGGAAAAATAAAAAGTCATTTAGAGCACTTCAAAGAAATTGAACTCATTGAAATATCTGATTGTGTAGAGCAAAACAGAGCTAATGAAAGTATTACTGTTTTTTTAAAAGATGGTGTTGATATCGCCAAAATGAAGCAATCTATTGATTCTAGTTTGTGGTGGTATTTTGAGGAGGATATGGTGGATTGATTCTTGAATGTAATGTAATTAATTATTTTCTCCAACATCAATGTAAACCAAAACATCATTAATGCATTTGGTCAGTTCGTTTTTTATTTCGTGCTCCCAAAACCTAAAGCCATATAGCCCTTTTCGATTAATTGTTGATTGACTTCCTTATCGCGCTATATATTTCGTTCTATTTTTGGTAATCAAAATGCACGATTATTTTTATGGTGTTTTTGCTTTCATTGTAATAGTAACCATGCCAGAATTCACCATCAATAAAAAACCCTCACATTTCTGCAAGGGTTTTTAATATATAAAAATCTATTGTTCTTAACTAGTATCTGTAATACTCTGGTTTATAAGGGCCTTCTGGTTTTACACCTATATAATCCGCTTGGTCTTTACGCAGCTCAGTTAACTCTACACCAATTTTTTCTAGGTGTAATTTTGCTACTTTTTCATCAAGATGTTTAGGTAACATATACACATCATTTTCGTACTTATCACTGTTGTTCCATAGCTCTATTTGTGCTAAGGTTTGATTAGTGAATGAATTACTCATTACAAAACTTGGATGTCCTGTGGCACAACCTAAGTTTACCAAACGACCTTCAGCTAGAATAATGATGTCTTTCCCGTTTACGGTATATTTATCAACTTGAGGCTTGATAGTGTTTTTAGTATGGCCATAATTTTTATTTAACCAAGCCATATCAATTTCATTGTCAAAATGCCCAATGTTACAAATAATGGTCTTGTCTTTTACAGCCTCAAAATGTTCACCACGAACGATGTCTTTATTTCCAGTTGTAGTAATAATAATATCTGCATTTGGCGCAATGGTTTCTAATTTTTTAACTTCAAAACCATCCATGGCAGCTTGTAATGCACAAATGGGGTCGATTTCGGTAACAGTTACAATACTTCCAGCACCTTTAAAAGAGGCAGCAGTTCCTTTACCAACATCGCCATAACCACAAACTACAACGCGCTTTCCAGCAAGCATAATATCAGTAGCACGACGAACAGCATCTACCGCACTTTCTTTACAACCGTATTTATTATCGAATTTTGATTTGGTAACACTGTCGTTTACGTTGATTGCAGGCATTGGTAACGTGCCGTTTTTTACACGCTCGTATAATCTGTGAACCCCTGTTGTGGTTTCTTCACTTAAACCTTTTATACCAGAAACTAATTCTGGGTAACGGTCTAAAACCATGTTAGTTAAATCGCCACCATCATCCAAAATCATGTTTAGGGGTTTTCTGTCCTCACCAAAGAATAGTGTTTGTTCGATACACCAGTCAAATTCTTCCTCAGTCATGTCTTTCCAAGCATAAACAGATGTTCCAGCCGCAGCAATGGCAGCGGCAGCCTGATCTTGGGTTGAGAAAATATTGCATGAACTCCAAGTCACTTCTGCACCCAAAGCTTGCAAAGTTTCAATTAAAACCGCTGTTTGAATGGTCATATGCAAACAACCTGCAATTCGAGCGCCTTTAAGTGGTTTTGAGTTTCCATATTCTTCACGTAAACTCATTAGACCCGGCATTTCTGCTTCGGCCAATTCTATTTCTTTTCTACCCCAAGCTGCAAGTGATATATCTTTCACTTTATTAGCTATAAAAGGAATGGTTTTTGTACTCATATCAATTTCTTACTTTTTTGTTTTTTATAAAAGGAAAACATCTTTGGAAAAGCATTTAAAATAGTTAAATTGCTCAACAAAAACATATAATCTGCCATAGGCAGTGCAAAGATAATCAATAACTTTCAGAATATTAAATGCCATTATATAAAACCATTAACCCAAATTCACAAACAACTGTTAAAATATGGAAGATTTTAGAATCGTTTGAGGATTTAATGAATAATACCCAACTTAAACCCGAAAGTTTAGAACGTGTTTTTGGTATGAAAAGTGAATTACATCAACGTGGGTTTTTAAGTGTAAGACATTTGTTAACTGAGTTTGGGTATCAAGATTCGGATTTATTTTATGACGAACATGGAAAACCACATTTGAAAGATGGAAAACAGATATCCATAACACATTCCTTTCATTTTTCAGCAGTTATAGTAAGTGAAAATGTGGTTGGAATTGATATTGAAAAGCAACGTAATAAAATAACCATTATTGCACATAAGTTTATTGATTATGAGTTTGATTACTTAAAAGAAAACGATTCAGATTACATCAAAAAACTCACTGCTATTTGGTGTATAAAGGAATCGTTGTATAAGCTATTTGCAACACCAGGATTGAGTTTTAAGAAATATTTTTTGGTGATTCCTTTTGAAATAAAAGATAAAGAAACCGTTGCTTGGATTGATTATCAAAACCAAAAATATCGCTATACTATTCAATTTTTGGAGTTTGAAGGGTTTACTTGTGCTTATGCCATTGCTTAAATGAATTTAATTTATAAAAACATACAAGATTCTGTATCAAACAAGAAAAAACTGCTTGCTGTTTTAATCGATCCAGATAAATTTTCTATTGAAAACACCGCTAATTTTGTCAAAAAAGTCAATGAGTCCATTGCAAATTATATTTTTGTTGGAGGTAGTATCGTTGATGAAAAGGCTACTGAAATTTTGGTTGCTGAAATTAAAAAGTATACCAAATTACCCCTTGTATTATTTCCAGGAGATGTGTCGCAAATTACCAAAAAAGCTGATGCTCTATTGTTTTTGTCTTTAATTTCCGGGAGGGATTCTGATTATTTAATTGGTAAACATATTGATGCGGTTTCAAAATTAAGAAAAACCAAATTAGAAGTTATTTCTACTGGATATATGTTAATAGAAAACGGGAAGGAAACCTCTGTTCAGCGCGTAACGGGAACAAAACCAATTCCTAGAAAAAATGTGCAGAACATAGTAGATACTGCAAAAGCGGGAGAATTGTTGGGCATGAAATTGATGTATTTAGAGGCAGGTAGTGGTGCCATTCACCCCATAAATACTGAGATAATAAAATCCGTAAAACAAGAGTTGCAAATACCAATTATAGTTGGAGGAGGTATTAGAAATAAACAGCAACTAAAAAACACGTATGATTCTGGAGCAGATATGGTGGTTATTGGAACTGTTTTTGAAGACAACGAAGCGTTTTTTGATGAATTAAAAAAAGAAATATGAAAATATCAGTAGAATTAACATTAACTCCCTTACATGATAATTACGAGCCTGCAATCATTCATTTTATAAAGAAATTAAGAGCTTCAAATTTAAAAGTTCTTGAAAACCCTTTAAGCACCCAAGTTTATGGCGATTATGATGAGGTAATGAAACTTTTAACCTCAGAAATTAAAGAAGCATTTGAACTTATTGATAGAGGCTTACTGTATATGAAAATTGTAAAATCTGATAGACACGATTATGAGCCCCACTTTTGAGTTTTTCTTTGGGCAATATTCAGATTATGAAACTTTAGATATTGTTCTTGAAATTGTTGCAGTTATCTTTGGATTCTTATCAGTTTGGTATTCTAAAAAGAACAGTGTTTCAGTGTTTCCAACGGGTATGATAAGTACTATTATTTTTGTTTATTTATTGTTTAAGTGGGAGCTTTTGGGTGACATGATGATAAATGCATACTACTTTATAATGAGTGTTTATGGTTGGTACATTTGGACAAGAAAAATAGATGAAATCCACGTTACACCAATTTCAACAACAACATTCAACGAAAAAAGAGTTAGTATAGCCATATTTTTTGCTACCCTGTTGTTTGTTTATTTAGTTTACAAGGCTTTTGGTAAATGGACAAGTTGGGTTGCCTACGTAGACACCATAACAACTGCTATATTTTTTGTTGGTATGTGGCTTATGGCAAGACGAAAAATTGAAAATTGGGTTTTCTGGATTATTGGAGATGTTATTTCAGTCCCATTGTATTTTTACAAAGGATTTACGTTTACTAGTTTTCAATATTTAGGATTTACAGTGATTGCCATTTTTGGTTATTTAGCATGGAAGAAAAATTTAAACAACAACCTTCAAACTGTGTGAAAGTAGTTTTGTTTGGTCCCGAATCTACTGGAAAAACGACTTTGTCTCGACAGTTAGCTCGATACTACAATTCGGTTTGGGTGCCAGAATATGCACGCGAATATCTTCAAAACAAATGGAATAACGAACGTAAAACTTGTGAGCCAAATGATTTACTTCCTATTGCTGAAGGACAAATGCGTTTAGAAAATGAATTGGCGCAAAAAACAGATACTGTTTTAATTTGCGATACCGATTTACTGGAAACCAAAGTGTATTCTGAGGCCTACTATATAGGAAGTTGCGATCCCATTTTAGAAAAGTATGCACTTGAAAACACTTATGATTTGTATTTGCTCACTTACATTGACACCCCATGGGAGGCAGATGATTTAAGAGACAAACCAGAACATAGAAAAGAAATGTTTGAAGCCTTTAAAAATGAGCTCATAAAACAAAATAGACCATACATTTTATTAAAAGGCAACAAAAAAAAACGACTGGAAGAAGCCGTAAAACATATTGATAAACTTTTAAAACCCCAAAAATAATGTTTACAGAAAAAGATTTACAACAAATAAAAAATAAAGGCATAACGGTAAAACTGGTTGAAGCACAAGTTAACCGAATTAAAAATGGCATGTCTTATTCAAATCTGGTTGAAGCTGCAAATATTGGAAACGGAATAGAAAAATATTCTGAACAGGAGATGCGAGATTTAATAGATTTTTACGAAACGGAACAAAATAATTATAACATCATAAAATTTGTTCCTGCCTCTGGTGCAGCCTCTAGAATGTTCAAATTTTTGTTTCAGTTTTTAAATGATTTTGATGTGTCAAACGAAAGTATTGATGACTATGTAAATCGATCAGGAAACAAATTAATTAAAACATTTAGCGATTGTTTAAATCAATTTCCTTTTTATGAAGAAGTATTGAATGAGGTTAAATCACAAACCCCGAATTTCAAAAATTTATCCAAAGATGAAGCTTGCTACAAATTTGTGCACACGATGCTATTAGAAAACGGGTTAAATTACAGTTTTTTACCTAAGGGATTACTTCCTTTCCATCAATACAAAACGGGATCGGTTACGGCATTTCGTGAACATTTGTTGGAATCAACACTTTATGCGAGTTCAAACGGAATATCAAATCTGCATTTTACAGTTTCTGAAATACACCACAGTTATTTCAACACGGAGTTGAACAAGGTAAAATCTGGTTTAGAAAATAGCATCGGAACTACATTTAACGTGTCTTTTTCCTACCAAAAAGCAGAAACCGAAACCTTGGCTTTAACTACTGATAACGAAATTTACAGAAACGACGACGGCTCTATTTTATTCAGGCCTGCAGGCCATGGCGCCCTTTTAGAAAATTTAAATGATTTAGATAACGATGTTGTTTTTATTAAAAATATAGATAACATAGTAGTGTTTGATAAAAACAAAAAAATATCCGATTATAAAAAAATGATAGCTGGAGTCTTATTAAAAGCGCAAAATCAAGCTTTTGCCTATCTAGAAGATTTAGATAATAAGACTATTACAGAAGAGGATACAATAGACATGGCGTTATTTTTATCAAAAACACTAAATGTACCTATTACAGAGAATTTTGACGACCTGTCACTTGAGAAAAAAATAATTTATTTAAAGAATAAACTTAACAGGCCTATGCGTGTTTGCGCTATGGTAAAAAATGAAGGCGAACCTGGTGGAGGTCCATTTTGGGTAAAGGATATTAATGGAGAGATATCATTACAAATTGTGGAATTTGCTCAAATAGATATTGATAATAAACAGCAAGCAGATATAGTAAAAAACGCTACACATTTTAATCCAACCGATTTGGTATGTGGTATTAAAAACTATAAAGGTAAAAAGTTTGATTTAATGAATTATGTTGATCCTGAGGCAGCTTTTATCACCATGAAAACGCAAAATGGGGTTGATATTCAGGCTCTTGAGTTACCTGGATTATGGAATGGTAGTATGGCACATTGGAATTCAATTTTTGTTGAAGTACCCGTTGAAACGTTTAACCCTGTAAAAACAGTTAACGATTTATTAAAACCCGCACATCAAGTTTTATAAATGTTAAATAAAGATGGTTTACTGCAAGAGCTCAATTTTAAAGCCATTAGAAGTTCAGGTTCTGGCGGACAGCATGTGAACAAAGTGTCTTCAAAAATTGAATTGTATTTTGATTTAAATAATTCACAAGCTTTAACTGACTTACAAAAAATACGCCTTCAAAATAAATTAAAATCAAGACTGACCAATGAAGGCGTTTTAATATTGCAATGCGATGAAAGCCGAAGCCAACATAAAAATAAAGACCTGGTAATAAAGCGTTTTTTTGACCTAGTTCAAGCATCGTTGGTTGTTCCAAAAAGGCGAATACCAACAAAAGTTCCAAAATCCGCAGTCAGAAAACGATTGAAAAGCAAACGTAATCTATCTGAGAAAAAGGTAAATAGAAAAAAACCTGATTTAGATTAAAATAATTGTACATAGTCCATTGTCAATTATCTATTGTTGAGTAATTTTGCGTCGTTCTCAAAAAGGGGTGCTTTTTCAGTTAACAGTGATTAGTGAACATTGAAAAATTCTTAATAAAGATATTTTAACTTTTAGCTTTTAACTTTTAACTTCCGAAAGGCTGAGATCATACCCAATGAACCTGGAACAGGTAATGCTGTTTAGGGATTATAAAAGAAAAGCAAGTTGCTTTTCAAAAAATCAATTATTAACAATAAAAGAATAATGACCTCTTTTTATTCGATTTAAATTTTATTTATTTCGAGATGAAAAACAATTTTCTTTTTTTGACACTTTTTGTGTTATCAATCTGTGCTTATGCACAACAAAATCAAACGGAACAAGATTCAACCAAAACTCAAAATCTTGACGAGGTTTTAGTAAAAGCAGTGAGAGTGGACGCCGATTCTCCTATTACTCATTCAAACGTATCAAAGGAAGAGTTGGCAAAACGCAACTTGGGCCAGGATATCCCAATTTTGCTTAATTATTTGCCCTCAGTCGTAACCACTAGTGATGCGGGTGCTGGTATAGGTTACACGGGTATTCGAGTTCGTGGCACCGATGCCACAAGAGTAAATGTTTCCATAAATGGAATTCCATACAACGACCCTGAAAGCCAAGGCACTTTTTGGGTCAATTTAGGTGATTTCGCCTCATCTACAGAAAGCTTGCAATTGCAAAGAGGGGTTGGAACTTCAACAAACGGCTCTGGTGCTTTTGGGGCTAGTTTAAACCTATTAACCGATGCGTTTTCCGAAGAAGCTTCTGGTGAAATATCTAATAGTTTTGGTAGCTTCAATACTCGTAAACACACCGTAAAATTAAGTACGGGGTTGCTAAATAATCATTTTGAATTTTCTGGACGCTTCTCAAAAATATATTCCGATGGGTATGTAGATCGTGCTTTTACCGACTTGAAATCCTATTTTTTACAAGGTATTTATAAAGATGAAAACACCTTAATTAAAGCGTTAACTTTTGGAAATAAAGAACAAACCTATCAATCTTGGTTTGGGTTAACAGCAGAACAATTACAAGAAGACCGAAGACAAAACCCTTACACCTACGAAAATGAAACCGATAATTACTGGCAAGACCACTATCAATTACATTGGAATGAGCGTTTTAACAATAACTGGTCTACCAATTTAGGCCTAAATTACACTAAAGGTTACGGATATTTTGAGCAGTACAGACCAGAGGAATCTGCTACAGATTTTGCCAATTTAATTGTAGATGATTCTGATGTTATTGTGCGCCGTTGGCTGGACAATAACTTTTATGTGCTAAATGCCAATGTTACTTATAAAAAAAATATGCTGGAAATTATTTCAGGATTATCCATAAGTTCTTATACCGGAGATCATTTTGGAGAGGTTATATGGGGTAGTAATTTAGCACCCAATACTCAAATAAGAGATCGTTATTACAATGGCGATGCCACTAAAAACGATTTCAGCATCTTTACAAAAGCTACTTTCAAACTTGCCAAAAAGATAACTGGGTTTGTTGATTTGCAAGGACGTTTTGTAAGCTACAAAACCAATGGGTTGGATTCTGATAGGAATGTATTTAATACCGATGCAGATTTCGACTTTTTTAATCCCAAATTAGGGTTTACTTATAAACCAAGCTTGAATAATAACTTTTATGCATCGTATGCTATAGCTAATAGAGAACCCAATCGGGATGATTTTCAAGCAGGAGTAACAGAAAATGAAACCTTGAATGATATTGAATTAGGATGGCGCCATAACACTGAAAAGGTAGCACTTAGTACTAATGTTTATTACATGTTTTATCAAAATCAACTGGTTTTAACAGGTGAATTGGATGATGTGGGAAGTCCATTAAGAGCTACTAGTGGTAAAAGTTACCGTTTAGGTTTAGAAGTGGATGCTAACATCAAGTTTAGCAGTGTATTTAACTTATCAACTAATGTGGCTTTGAGCCGTAATAAAAATAAAGATTTTACCACCTCAGTTGATGGAGTTCTGGTAAACTTAGGTAACACCAATATTTCCTTTTCACCAGAATTAGTTATTGGTAATGCTTTAAATTTTTATCCTGTTGAACGTTTACAACTATCGCTTTTAAGCAAATATGTTGGCGAACAATATATGGGAAATACCGATAATGCAGACTCTATTTTGGAAAGTTACTTTGTGAGCGATTTCAATATCAATTATGAAATTAAACCCAAAGCGTTATTCAAATCCATTGTATTATCTGGTTTAGTAAATAATATTTTTAACAAAGAATATGTTTCTAATGGCTACTTTGGCTCTTTCGATTTTGATGATGCAAGCAGTCCTACTGGAACAACCACAGGTTATTTTGCTGGGTATTATCCACAAGCCACCACAAATTTCTTGTTAGGGGCTACTTTAAAATTTTAAGTGATGTATTAGGTTTAAATTTAAGCGCGGCTGGTTTAATACCAAATGCGCTTTTTTAATTGAATATAGTCAAGTTATCACCGCTTCTTTGTGCCACATAACCTCTTAAAGGACATCTTGTTCCAGTGTTACCAACAGGGATGCCATCCAGTAAACTGTATTCATTTCCATCGTCACAATTACATTTAGCAATAATGCCATTAATAGTTAAAAACGAACAATTTGAGGGAATGTGGTTGGGGTCGGTGGCATCAAAAGCTACATATCTGGAGCCGGTATTGTTAACTATAATGCCGTCTTTACCTCCTATATTGGGGATATGAACTGGAACGTTTATGGATTTTAACTGACTATATTGAGGAAAATTAAGATTGATAGTTTCACTCACATTAATATCCAATAAAAAATTACAATTTCTATTATCAATAGAGTTGCCACTACATGCGCATAAAAAAAGTAAACAAAATAAGTACAGGAAGTGTTTCATAGCATTCGTAATAATGGGCAATTTACAACAAAAAGTAAATTGACATAAATATTTTGTATATTTGTATTCTAATCTCGTGCTTACGGGATTTTTTTATATGCTGAATTTTTTCAGCATCTTTTATTAAGTAAAACGATGAAGTTATGAGTAAAGTATCATACTATACACCTGAGGGATTAAAAAAATTAAGAGATGAGCTTAAACAATTAAAAGATGTTGAGCGCGTAAAAGCTTCTAAAGCTATAGCTGAAGCGAGAGATAAAGGCGATTTAAGTGAAAATGCCGAATACGACGCAGCTAAGGAAGCACAGGGTATGTTGGAAATGCGAATTTCTAAACTTGAAGACGCTTTAGCAGGAGCTCGATTAATAGACGAATCACAATTGGATACATCTAAAGTATTGGTGTTGTCCAAAGTGAAGATAAAAAACCAAACCAATGGTATGGAAATGGTTTATACTTTGGTGGCCGATGGTGAAGCCGATTTAAAATCGGGTAAAATATCGGTAAACTCTCCTATTGGCAAAGGCTTGTTGGGAAAATCGGTTGGTGAAGTTGCAGAAATACAAGTACCAAATGGTGTTATGAAATTTGATATTATAGAGATTTCTAGATAAACTATTTATATTAAAAAAAAACCTATTTTAAAGATTTCTAATCTATTTTGATTGGGAATCTTTTTATATTTACATCTATTGAAACTCTCAAAAAATATGGCTTCAATTTTCACTAAAATAGTTAATGGCGAAATTCCTTGTTATAAGGTAGCTGAAACAGATGATTTTTTAGCCTTTTTAGATGTTAATCCCAACAGTAAAGGGCATACGCTTTGTATACCTAAAAAGGAAGTCGATAAGATTTTTGATTTAGATGAAACTGATTTTAATGGTTTAATGAGTTTCTCAAGAAAAGTTGCTAAAGCTATTGAGAAAACCATTTCTTGTAAACGGGTTGGTTTAACCGTCATTGGTTTGGAAGTTCCACATGCCCACGTGCATTTAATTCCTTTAAACTCTATGGAAGATGCCCGATTTATTCAAAAAGTAAAATTAACACCAGACGAATTTCAAGATATAGCAAATTCCATAAAAGCTGCACTATAAATTATTGTAAAGCATCGTAAAAATTACTGCAGAGACAACTATAGCAGTAGTTATTATCACAACCCAACTGAGTTTTTTTAGGTACGTGGAAGCTTTTTTCGGCTCCACAGCTTTTTTTTGGTAATCCACTACTTGATCAATATCATCTGTCCATTGTACAGGGTATATAATGGAGTTACATTTTTTACAAACTAATTCATAATTGACCTCAGAGGTAATCGATTTGTAAAACTTCGTTTCTTTAATTTTTTGCTTTAAAATTAAGCGTAAACCCTCTCTAATAAAACATATTGGACAGTTGTTTTTTAAAGTGACTTCTTTTATATCAAATTGTTTTTCAGGCATTTTTAATTAGCACGTTTTAAAGCAATTTGTATAGTGGTGCCTTTTCCAATTTCAGAGTGTAAAACTTTAATTTTCCCATCATGAAAACTTTCTATAATACGTTTGGTAAGTGATAGTCCTAAACCCCAACCTCTTTTTTTGGTTGTAAAACCTGGCTCAAATATTTTATTGAAATCCTTCTTCGGAATTCCTTTTCCAGTATCGGTAACACTTACTTTTACATTGTTTTCCAATTGTGAAATTTCAACAATTAATTTACCCCGGCCCTTCATGGCGTCAATGGCATTCTTTACTAGATTTTCAATAGTCCAACTGTAAAGTTGTCCATTTAGATTTACAGGAATTACTTCGTCTGGGACGTTTATCTCAAAATCAATAAGTTTTGAAGAACGTGCTTTTAAATAATCAAAAGATTCAATAGTTTCCTTTACAATGTCGGTAATTTCCAATGTTGGCAGCGAACCTATTTTACTAAAACGCTCAGTAATGGTTTTTAGCCTATCTACATCTTTTTCTATTTCAACAATATAATCTGGGTTTACGTTCTCACTTTTTAAAATTTCTGTCCAGCCAATTAATGATGATAAAGGCGTACCTATTTGATGCGCGGTCTCCTTAGCCATACCTGACCATAACTTATTTTGAGTGGCGTTTTTGTTACTGCTATAAAAGAAAAAAATTACTGCTACAAATAGAATAATAATTAGCATCAAGGCTAAAGGATAATACTTTAGTTTATTAAGTAATGGTGAATTTCCATAATAAATAATGCTATTTAATTTACCGTCGAAAATAACTTCTATAGGTTTGTTTTCACTCTTGAATTTTGTAATTAAATTTTTTATGTACGTAGAGTCTGTCAATTTAATATCATCAATATTAAGATGACTGCCAACACTTCCATCTTTATTAATCTCTAAAACAGGTGTGCTTTTATTGCTATTTAGTATTTTTAATGTTAGGTCTAAATTTGTATTATTATCAGAGTTTATTAAATCGGTTTGTGCAAAAGACCAATTTTCCATTTTGCTTCGCTCTTCCTCCTTAAAATATTGAAAGAATTCATAGGTTTTCCATAAAATAAGTAATACTATAGCAAATGATATTAGGATGATAATCCATCTAAAAGCATTGCTGTGTTTTGTGAAAATCATTAAAAATTAAATTTGATTTGTAATATAATGCAAATCTGTTAATATTATTGCGCAAGTTGTTAGTAAATCTGTTTTTAGATGCGTTGTAGTTTAGTTACATTTGTAAAACTTAAAAGAGGTTAATGCTGTCTTTAGATCCAAAAAGTTTGTCCACCAGCAAATTGCATAGTTATTTGTTAAATGCTGTAGCACCAAGGCCAATAGCTTTTGCAAGTACCGTTGATGTTGATGGCAATCCAAATTTATCACCTTACAGCTTTTTTAATGTATTCAGTGCAAATCCTCCTATTTTAATTTTTTCACCATCCAGACGTGTTCGGGATAACACAGAAAAGCATACGTTGCAAAATGTTGAAGCCACAAAAGAAGTAGTAATAAATGTTGTAAATTTTGATATGGTACATCAAATGTCATTAAGTAGCACCGAATATCCTGAGGGCGTTAATGAGTTTGAAAAAGCAGGTTTGACCATGTTGAAATCAGAGATTGTGAAACCTTTTAGGGTTGCAGAAGCTCCTGTACAATTTGAGTGTAAAGTAAATGACATCATAAAATTAGGGACAGAGGGAGGTGCCGGTAATTTAGTTATTTGTGAAATTGTAAAATTTCATATTGATGAAGATGTTTTAAATGAAGATGGGTCCATAAACCAAAAAAAGTTAGACTTGGTAGCTAGAGCAGGAGGTAATTATTATAGTCGTGCAATAAAGGGCTTTTTTGAAATACCCAAACCACTTTCTGGCCTAGGAATTGGAGTTGATAATTTTCCAGACTATGTTAAAAACAGTATGGTTTTAACAGGGAACGATTTAGGCATGTTAGGCAATATTGAAGCACTCCCAACAGAAATAGAAGTCAAAGCTTTTATTGAAGATTTAGGTTCGCGATATCCCGATATCAAAACCAAGACACATAGACAAAAACATAAATTGGCACGAAATTATTTAAGCTTTGGAGATATTGAAAGTGCTTGGAAAATATTGTTGTCATAAATAAAAGTAGTAATATTAAAGATTAAATATAGATTAAATGGAAGTTCAAGGAAGAATTAAAATGATAGGAGAAACCCAAACTTTTGGAAACAATGGGTTTAGAAAAAGAGAAATTGTAGTGACTACAGAAGAGCAATACCCGCAGCATATTATGGTGGAGTTTGTGCAAGATAAAACCGATTTGTTAAACAACTATCAAGTTGGGCAACAAGTAAAAATAAGCATCAATTTACGAGGAAGGGAATGGGTAAATCCGCAAGGCGAAACCAAATATTTTAACTCCATACAAGGATGGCGCATTGAAGCTTTACAAGGTGAAGCAGGAGGCGATAATTTACCTCCAATGCCACCAGCTGATGCTTTTGAACCAGCAGGAGATTTAAACGAAGACGATCACGACGATTTACCGTTTTAAATAATTTCTGCTTGAGCAGAAACATAAATTATAAAACCTTTCAGTATTTTTATTGAGAGGTTTTTCTATTGTATTAAAGCTAAGTTTGTAAATGCATTATTTGAATGAAAATATATGGTTCCCAAATGTAAATGAAGCAACTAAAGATGGATTACTGGCTATTGGTGGCGACTTGTCAGTAGAACGCCTTTTGCTTGCCTATAAATCTGGAATTTTTCCATGGTTTGAGTATGAAGAACCCATTTTATGGTGGTCCCCAAACCCACGTTTTGTCTTGTTTCCAGATAAGTTAAAAGTATCCAAAAGCATGAAACAAATCCTGCGAAATAATAATTTTGTTGTGACACTAAATAAAGATTTCAAAGCAGTGATTACGGAATGTTCTAAAGTTGAAAGAGATGGTCAAGCAGGAACTTGGATAACCAAAAATATGATAAGTGCCTATGTAAAACTCCATGAATTAGGCTTTGCTAAATCTATTGAAGTGTGGAATGAAAATCGATTAGTCGGCGGTCTTTATGGCGTGGATTTAGGAAACGGTGTATTTAGTGGTGAAAGTATGTTTACCAAAGAAAGCAATGCCAGTAAGCTGGGGTTTATTAATTTTATACAAAACAGCAATTATAACCTGATAGATTGCCAAGTGTACACCCCGCATTTAGAAAGTTTGGGTGCTGAAGAAATTTCAAGAGATAGTTTTATGAGATATATCATGGCCTTTTAAATCTTCAAAATACCAGAACTTAATACAAACAAATTATTTTGAGCTTCTACATTAAAAGATTCTAACCTATACTCTAAACCTGCTTGTAGCTTTAAATTTTCTGTAAGTTGCCAACCTATTTGTACGGTAGTACGTTGATCTATTTCTGGTATATCAGGTTTACTTAAATTAAGTAACCCCTCCAAAGAACTTACAAAATAAAGCTCTCCTATGTCAAGTTTTTCTCCATTTAAAGGAAAATCTATGGTAAAACGGTATCGTTGTCTAAAAACCGTTCTGTCGTTAAAAAAGCGTTGTTCACTCCTAAAACGATGACCAAACCGAACACCAAGTTTTTGCTTTTTGTAGTTAAACTGTTGTGTAAGGCGAAGTTCATCACTGCCCGTATCAAAAATATCCCGGTTGCGGTAGTAGATTCCAAAACTTAGATCGTGACTGTAATCTAAAACCAAGGTTGAAAAGTGAAAAATATCCAGCTGCTGTTGCTGGTACTGTAAAGTTTGGTTTCTGTATAGGAAAGAACGTGAACGGGTTGCAAAATTTACATTGTAATTTTTAGATACTTTATGGTTGATTGCTATAGAGGTTTCTGCCAAGGCCCTAAAACTTTCCTGTGCTCCTGAAAAAACCCACATCAGGAGAAATATATAAAAAGTAATGGCTTTAGTATAATGCATGCTCGTATGAGGATGAAGAAATGGGTCTTGATTTTTCAAATTTGCCAGTATTTTCAAAGGTAAACTCCTTTAACAAACGCGTTTTATCTTCCTTAGTTTTGATTTCAGCTATAATCTCAAAATGGGTGTTTTTGCCAATGGGATTATCGAGGACATAATTTAAAAACTCATGGTCACTTTTATCTGAAGTATTTACAAACTGTTTTTGTATTTTTATAAATCTAACTTTGGCATATTTGGTTTTATAATAATCCATGATTTTATTGAGTATTGGCTCAGGTATATGTTTTTCTTTTATAACAATTTCAATGTCCTCTAGTTTACCCAAAGTATCAAACTCTATACTGTAATGGAGCTTATTCAGTTTAAACTTAGCTTCATAACTGCTTTTTTCTCCATCGGTTTCTTTATAATATTTAATGTTTTTTGCTCGAGTTGCTATAGCATTGAAATATAAAAGGCTATTTTTAGGAAATTCTGATGCCTCAATACGTTCTTCTTTTTCATTTTTGACTTGTGAAAATGAAAGTGAACAATAAAAAAGAATCAATATAATAATATTAAACTTCATCATATCTAAAACAACTCATTTCATGATCATTAACCATACCTGTCGCTTGCATATAGGCATATATGACCGTTGTGCCAACAAATTTAAAACCATAGTTTTTTAAATCTTTACTAATGGCATCACTTAACGAGGTATTTGCAGGAACCTGTGTATAATTTTTAAGTGCATTTTTTATGGGTTTATTGTCAACAAAAGCCCAAATATAGTTACTAAAACTGCCAAATGCCTCCTGAATTTTTATAAAAGCTTGAGCGTTGGTAATGGTTGCTAGAATCTTTAATTTATTTCTAATGATACCCGTGTCCTGTAATAGTTCATTAATTTTTGGCTGTTGGTATTGGGCAATTTTTTTATAATCGAAATTATCAAATGCTATTCTGAAATTTTCACGTTTACGTAAAACAGTAATCCAACTTAAACCCGCTTGAAAAGTTTCTAAAATTAAGAATTCAAAAAGAGTATTATCATTGTAAATAGGTACACCCCATTCTTGGTCGTGGTAAGTTTCATATAAATCATCTCCAACACACCAACCGCATCTATTTTTTTTCATTTAAAATTCTATAAAGTGAAAATTTCGATTATAAATGTAAGCTTTTGTAAAATAAAATGACAAATGTTGATGTTGAAAAGTAGAAAAAAGTTCCATAAAGTCAACTAACTGAAACAATGATAGATCCAATTATAAAATCGAGTATAAAAAAGGGAATTTCCTATGAATCATATCGAAATATGATATCACATTTAGCAGAAATAAACTCAACAACTGGTCATAATAAATCAGAAGCTTTAATTAATTACACCAAGCTTAATGATAGGCGCATGAAACGTTGGGACAAAACAATCAAGATTTCCGAAAAAATCCAGAAAAAAGTTACAGCCTTGAATAAAAAAATTACTTGGATTATTATTACTGAAAGTTGGTGTGGTGATGCAGCCCATGTAATGCCAGTACTTAACAAAATGGCAGAATTTAATAATAATATAAGCATAAAGATTGTATTGCGTGATGAAAATATTGAGCTCATGGACATGTTTTTAACTAATGGTGGAAGGGCTATTGCTAAAGTTATTATGGTTGATGACGAAACAGGTGAAATTTTAAACACTTATGGCCCCAGACCGAGCATAGCTAACAAACTTGTTAATGAATACAAAAACAATCATGGAAAACTAACACCAGAGTTTAAAGAAGAGCTGCAAATTTGGTACAATAAAGATAAAGGCCAAACCATCGCAGAGGATGTAGCAAATATTTTGTTTGATATAGAATTTACTGTTTACCAATAAAATAATACGTAATTGTACCTATTTATGGAGGTTTTGAGGTATCAGTACTAAATTGGGACTATTTTAAATAATCTGAGGCCACACCACATTATTGGTTGCGGTGAAGTTTCATATAAATCATCTCCAACACACCATCCACATCTTTTTTTCATTTTCATTTTTTAATAATTTTAAGAGTTGAACTATTTTTAATTTTTAAAAAATAAATGCCTGAAGGGTACGAAGAAACTGTTAAAACATTGCTTTTTCCTGTTTTAATAATTTTTCCGTGAATATTGTAAAGAGACCATTCTTGTTCTTTACTCAAGTTAACTATTCCTGTTGTTGGATTAGGGTACACATAAAGGTTTTCATTCTTATTCAATTCTGTTATACTCAATAAATTTGGAGAAGACCATTGTGCCGTATTATTGGCACTAATCGCCCCCGCATTATTAAAATTACCGCCAACAAATATTCTGTCAACGCCATCACTATCAGAAGCAAAGGTCATGGTATTAATTTTAATATCTACACCTACACTAGTATTTGTGCCTAATGCTTTCCATCCACTAATATCATTCCATTGAGCTATATTATGAACTATAATGCTATTTGTTGCATTAATATTGGCATTATCAAAAGCTCCTGCTGCATATAAATTTGTGCCATCATGAATTAATGTGTTTACAATGTTGCTCAAGCCGTTGCCTAAGGTAGACCAGTTATTGCCAGTTTTGCTCCACTTAGCGATACGGTTAACGGTTAATCCACCAGCGATAGCGAAGTTTCCGGCTACATACACATCGGTATCTGTAGTAGCTATAGCTTCCACAAATCCGCTAGTACCAGAGCCTAAGGTGCCCCAGTTAGCACCATCCCAAGTCGCTATTCTTGGCGCTGTATTGCCACCAGCTTCATCAAAGTTACCACCAACATATAATATGCCGTTATTATCAATTGCTAGTGATCTAATTTCGTTATTAGTCCCCGGAATTGAGTTAGTCGCATCTGTTAAAACAGACCAAGCACTGCCATTCCAAAGTGCTATATTTCTTGCTGTAATGCTGGCATTTACTGTTTCAAAAACACCACCAGCATAAATATTCCCATTACTGTCTATTTCTAAAGCAGCAACAGGCCCATTAATACCTGCCCCAACAGGACTCCATGTGCTTCCATTCCATACCGCTATATTATTAGCTGACACACCTCCAATTGATGAAAACGAACCACCAGCATAAACATCACCATTACTAGAAATTTTTAATGCGTTAATTGTACCATTAGAGCCGCTACCAAGAGTTTGCCATCCATTATTTTTGTTCCAAACCGCAATATTATTTGCTGTAATAGTGCCAACTTGGTTAAAATTACCTCCATGATAAACGTTTCCGTTTGGTGCTGTTGCTATGGCTTCAATAGTGCCATTAACACCTTCATCTAAATGGCTCCATGCCCCAATACCATTTACTGCTGTTCCTGTTGCTGTCGTTGTACCATCAACTAATTTGTATATTTTAGCGTTAATACCATAATCACTAAAATATAATTCACCATCGTCATCTACACCAAAAGAAGATATAAATTGCCCATTAGTTTTAAAAAGTAAAGTGCTGCTGGCACTACCTGTGGTTGCATTATAATCTAAAGCCCACACTCTTCCACTTACATAATCTCCAAAAATATATTTAGAATTGATATCTGGACTTAAACTTGTAATTTCTGTTCCTCGATAAACATAGCCTCCAGTTATAGATCTGTCTCCAGCATTGTGGCCATAAAAAAAAACAGGAAAGTCTGAAAGGCCAGAAATGGTTATATTATTTCTTACAATATTTCCTTCAAAACGTTTCCAACCATAGTTTTTGCCTTTTTCAATAATATTTATTTCCTCAAAAGTACCTTGTCCAACATCAGCACCCCAAAGAGTTCCATTGACTTCATCAAATGAAAATTTCCAAGTGTTTCTGATGCCATAAGCGTAAATTTCGTCCAGGCCACTAACTCCCACAAAAGGGTTATCCGTAGGAATTTCATAATTTCCATTCGGTAAAATGGGATTTGTTTCTAAGGGGTTGCTACCATCTATGTCGACATCAATTCTGCAAATACTACCAAAAACATTATTGGTGTTTTGAGCATTATTGTTAGGGTCATCTCCACCTCCACCATCACCAAATGATACGTAAAGATAGCCGTCAGGACCAAAGGCAATTTTCCCACCATTATGATTGCTGTTATTTTGGTTCTTATCAAATTGAAAAATAATAAGTTCACTATTAGGATCGGCAAGATTGATATTTCCACTGTTTACAGTAAACCTAGATAATACAGACCTAACACTGATTTGTGAAAGGGGACTTTGAGTAGTATAAAAAACATATATATATCTATTGTTAGTAAAATCTGGATGAAAAGCTAGACCTAAAAGGCCTATTTCTTGCCCGTTTGCAAAACTAACTCTGTCTGTAATATCCAAAAATGTTGTTAAATTACCTAAAGTTACATTAGGGTTTCTTGGAAAAACCTTTATTCGTCCTTCTTGCTCTACAACAAACATACGATCTGTTCCATCTTTTGCAGATTGCATCTCTACTGGAAATCGAAAATCTAAATTAGGGAATGCTGATTCGTAGGTTATTTGAGCGCTTGTTATAATAGTAACACTTAAAAAAGAAAAAAATAGTATTAGATTTTTGTAAGCCATAAGTCAATTGTTTGAGGTTTTTATTTCAAAGTTACCGAATTTAAAGTGAATTTATTATTCAAATGGGTTAACTTAAAGTAAAATATTGAATTACTGTTTACCAATAAAATAAAATGTAATGGTGCCTATTTGAGAGGTTTTTGAGGCATCAGCACTAAATTGTGACTGGTTGGCATACTCTAAGGCACGCTCTATTAGGCACTCATTGTCTGATGTGGAAGATGTATTAATATAAGAATCAATAACATCACCATTAGCATTAACGGTAATATTTACAATAATTTTTCCATCCTCCTCACATAAATAAACAGGAATAGGGATGTAGATTTTTTGCCTATCTTTTAACGAAAAACTAATGGTGCTTTTAGAATTGTTACCATCCGATTTTTGTTTCTTTAAAAGCTCATTTACTTTACTGAATTTAGAGAGTTCTTCCTCTTTTAATTTAGAATCTTGTTCATCTTCATAACTGCGTTGGGCAGTGTTCGGTCCGTCAGAAATGCTATTTGTTTTGGGGACATAATCCTCGGGTGGTGCTATTGTTTTATAAGCTTGTGCAAACTGGTTGCTTTTTTGGTTTTCGTTAAAGGCGTTATTCGTTTCGGCTTTGGCATTATTTATTTTTTCCAAAGCTTCAAGAATTTTTATTTCTTCTTCGGAGAGTTCTTTTTCCGGTTCAATTTCGTAGTAACTTTCAGAAATTAGCTCACTATGTTTTTTTAGGCTTAAATTGAAAACAGATAGCACAACAGTTCCCGAAAGGAAGAAGGTAATTAATATTGCTTTATGTTGATTTGTTAGGTGCAAATCTTAAATTTTTACGTTTGGGTTCGTGAAATATACGTAAAATAAAGCAATTTAGTTGTTAACAGAAATTAAGACCCTCAATAAAGGTTTCAATGGATGTTGCGTTTTTAACATGAAAATCACCAATTTTTGTGCGTCTTAAAATAGATAAATGAGCACCAGAACTAAGGGCCTTACCAAAATCGTTAGCTAAAGAACGTATGTAAGTACCCTTACTACAAACCACTCTAAAATCAATTTGAAGATTATCGATTTTAGTGATTTCAAATTCTGAAATGTTTACCATTCTGGGTTTAATGTCTACATCTTCCCCGGCTCTTGCAAATTCATATAGGCGTTTTCCATCTTTTTTTAATGCTGAAAAAACAGGAGGAAATTGCTCGATATCGCCAACAAATTGTTTTGTCGTTTCGTAGATAAGTGTTTCGTTAATATGACTAGTTTCAAAGGTTTCATTGATTTCAGTTTCCAAATCAAAAGAAGGGGTTGTACTTCCTAAAACGAAAGTTCCTGTGTATTCTTTTTCTTGACCTTGAAACGTGTTGATTTGCTTGGTCATTTTACCCGTACAAATAACTAGTAAACCTGATGCTAAAGGGTCTAAAGTACCCGCATGACCAACTTTAATTTTTTTTATTTTGAAAGCTTGCCTGATTTCCCAGCGTAATTTATTAACCACCTGAAAGGAGGTCCAGTTTAAGGGTTTGTCAATTAATAATACTTCCCCCGAAAGATAATCTTCTACAGTTTTCATTTTAATAGAATAATGAAAATGCGATAGCAATTAAACCAACAATAACGCAGTAAACAGCAAAATAGCTTAGCTTACTTTTTTTAACCAAAGCAATCATCCAGGTACATGCAAAAAGACCTGAAATAAAAGCAGCTATAAACCCAATGGAGAGCATTGTAAAGTTACTGCTTTCGTAAGTTAACTCTCCGCTTGAAACATCTTTCGCTATTTTACCAAAAATTAATGGGACCACCATTAAAAAGGAAAAACGAGCAGCTTTGGTTTTATCATTTCCTAATAAAACTGAAGTAGAAATTGTTGCGCCAGATCGCGAAATACCTGGTAACATTGCAATAGCTTGTGAGACTCCTATGATAAAGGCATTACTAAATGAGACATTTTTGTTTGTGTTCTTTGCCTTGTCTGCTAAGTACAGTAAAATAGCAGTAACCATTAACATACAACCAACCAACAGGATATTGCCACCAAAAAGGGATTCTAAATGTTTTTCGAAAAATAGACCAACAATAATAGCAGGAATCATGGAAATCGCAATTTTTACAATAAATTTCAAATCATCATTCCACTTAAATTTTAAGGCACCTTTTATTAAGAGCAAAATATCTTTTCTAAAAACAACCATGGTACTTAGTGCGGTAGCAAAATGTAAAACCACGGTAAATAGAAGGCTTTCTTCTGGAACTGATTGGTCTCCCAAAATGGCTTTTCCTAATTCTAAATGGCCGCTGGATGAAACAGGTAAAAATTCGGTAAGCCCTTGAATAATACCAAGTATGATGGAGTCAATTATATTCATGAGGGTAAAAATAACCAATAACCTAAAGCAAACGCAAGTGTTTAGCTAAAAATTTAGTTAAATAAAAATCCAACCAATAATCAGTATCAATAAAATACCAAAAACACCTTGCAGCAGAGTGGAAACAGTTTGTGTTTTTAATGCTGTTGGGGTGTCCATTCCAGAAAACTGGGCCACGACCCAAAAATAACTGTCGTTTAAATGTGAAACCGTCATAGCGCCTGCACCAATAGCCAGAACCGACAGGGCTTTTCCTAAGGCAGAATCTAAGCCAAAGGATGTTAAAATGGGAGCCATTATGGCAGCGGTTGTAATTATGGATACAGTTGAAGACCCTTGTGCAGTTTTTAAAACAGCCGCTATTAAAAAGGGTAAAAATAGACCTAAGTTAAAATTTGAAAATGAATTTCCAATAATATCCCCTATACCAGTTGCCTGTAATATGGAACCAAAAGCACCACCAGCACCTGTGATTAATATAATAACCCCAGCCTCTTTTAAACCTTCGCCAATCCAATTAAAATGAACAGCTTCTTTTACTTTGTTTTTCAGTTTAAAAGCCAAAAATACTCCTATCAATAAGGCAATAATCGGGTTCCCAATAAAGTTGACTATTCTAGAATATATACCTTCTCCAAAGGGATGTGTAGGGTAATCGGCAATTGATTTTAAAGCGATTAAAATAATTGGGACAATGATAGGCATAAAGGCTGTTGAGGTTTTTGGGATACCTTGAGACGGATTATCCGCTTCAGTAATATTATCAACAATACTCTCAGTATCAACGATATTTTTATATCTTTTTTGAAGATAATTGGCCCAAAAATAACTGACTAACGATACAGGAAACGAAACGACAATTCCTAAAAGTATCACCAAACCCAAATCAGCCTCCAAAGCAGCGGTGGCCGCCAAAGGCCCTGGTGTTGGGGGTATAAATACATGGGCGGTATACAAACCACCAGCCAAAGCCACTGCCAAAACCACTAAAGGTATTTTAGTACGTTTGCTTATGGCCTTGTTTAAAGAGGATAAAATTATAAAACCGGAATCGCAATAAACAGGAATTGAAACGATGAAACCAGTGATGTTCATGGCCAAAACCGAACGGCTTTTTCCAATGGTATTTAATGCCCAATTTGCCATGGTTTTAGCACCACCACTTTTTTCTAAATAAGCACCAATTATGGTTCCAAAAGCAATAATTATCCCTATACTTCCCAATGTTTTACCAAAGCCAGTTGTAAGGGTTGCTGTTATTTCTTTTTCTGTCAGACCACCAACAAAACCCATAACAATACTAGCTAGTAACAACGATAAAAAAGGATGGAATTTATATTTTGAGGCAGCAACAACCATGAATATAACCACTACTACTAAGGCAATTAAAATTTCCATTATGCGTATATTTGATTTAACTAAAAGTACTAATAAATTTTATTTATGCGTTTTGTGCTGGCACCAGATAAATTTAAAGGCTCTTTAACAGGCTTACAGTTTTGTAATGCCGTTGAAGAAGGCTTAAAAAAGTTAATTAAAAAGGCCGAGGTTATTTTTATACCTCTCTCTGATGGCGGTGATGGCACGATTGAAATTTTAAAATATCACTTGAAAGGAAAACTTGTAAAAGTTATTGTTAACGATCCATTATTTCGACCCATAGAAGCATCTTACCTCTACATGGAAGATATTAAAGTCGCTTTTATAGAAATGGCAAGTGCCTCTGGAATGGCATTGTTAAAGCCCAAGGAGCAAAATTGTTTTAACACCACCACTTTGGGAACAGGTGAGATTATTTTAGATGCTATAAAAAAAGGTGCTAAAACCATTATTTTAGGTGTAGGCGGTAGTGCAACAAACGATTGTGGAATGGGTATGGCGACCGCTTTAGGGTATAAATTTGAAGATGAAAATGGAAAAGAATTAAGCCCCATTGGGAAGAATTTATTAAATATCCACAAGATAAATACGGGAGAGGTTTCAAAGATTTTTAAAAATATTGACTTTAAGGTAGCTAGTGATGTTACCAATCCGTTGCATGGAAAACAGGGAGCTGCTTATATTTATGGCCCTCAAAAAGGTGCTTCAAAAAAAGAGATAAAACACTTGGATGCTGGATTAAAACACATTTCCAATTTGTTTAAAAAACAGTTTGGGAAAGACATTGAAAACACAAAAGGAGCTGGAGCAGCTGGTGGTATGGGAGCTGGAACCATGGTTTTTTTAAATGCCAAACTTCAATCAGGGATAGATTTAGTTAAGGATTTAATTGATTTTGATGAAAAAATAAAGGATGTCGATTGGATTATTACTGGGGAAGGAAAATTAGATAATCAAACCCTTTCAGGGAAAACTATTCAAGGTGTGCTTACCTCTGCAAAAGCGAAAAACATCAAAGTGGCTGCCTTTTGTGGTGCTTTAGATTTGAATGCTGTTGAAATCAAAGATTTCGGAATTCATTATGCCGATGCCGTTATAAAATATGCTGAAAACTTGGAAGACGCTATGGAAAATAGTGAGAAGTATGTAAAAAAAATAGCAGAAAAATTTGCAGAAACTTTACTGTTGCTTCAATAATTGTGAATTTGAAGTATGAAAAATTGTTTCGAGAACTACTCCTTATCAGGATTCAAAAGAATGGCATAAATTTCAAAACCAAAACCAATAAGCACCAACATAGGTGCTAAACGGATACGCCTCCAATTAAAAATTTCAGGGTTAAAAACATTGGGGTCATCGCTACCTCCACCAGACATTAAAATAAAACCCAAAGCTATAATGGCAAGGCCAATAAACATGAATTTATAGTTTTTATTTCCAAAAACAAATGTTGGTTTAGATTCTTCTTTTCGTTTTTTTTCTCCCATGATTCACTAAAAATATAACGCAAATTAACGTATTTATTTAAAATTTAAATGTTAAGGCGTTTATAAATTATCTAATAATATAATTCATCGGTTTTTAAATTCAGGAAACGTTGTGTTGCAAAATGAGTACTAATCCAGGTAATAACTATTCCTAAAACAAAAATTAAAAGAAATAATAGGCTTACCAAAACAGGGTTACTTAGTAATTGTAAATCTGTGAATGTTTTGTTTAGATAATATAGTACTATCGCCATACCAACTAAGGCTAAAACAGCCCCAATCATTCCCAGACGGACACTTTTCCAAACAAACGGGCGACGAATAAACTGTTTGGTAGCACCCACCATTTGCATGGTTTTTATGGTAAATCTTTTGGAATATACCGCTAATCTTATGGAACTGTTAATCAATAAAACAGCAATTAACGTAAAAATACCGCTAATCACCAATACCCAAAAACTAATTTTTTTAACGTTGTCGTTCATTAAGTTTACCAAGTCGTTATCGTAAGTAACTTCATCAACAAAGTTTTTTGACAACGCTTCTTCTGAAATTTTTTCAAGATGTTCCGAGGTTACGAAATCGGCTTTCAAATGCACATCAATGGAGTTTTGCAACGGATTATAACCCACAAAATCCATAAAATCTTCACCATTTTCAGCTTTCATAAATTCTGCAGCTTGTTCTTTAGAAACGTATTCGGTACTCTTTACATAATCTGCCATGGCTAAACTTTTCTCCAGTTGCTTGGTTTCAACTTCTTTGGCAGAATCTTTCAAATAAATCGTAACTACCACTTGCTCCTTAAAATGATCGGATACTTTTTTAGCGTTCAAAACCAGCATGCCCAATAATCCCAATAAAAATAAAACCAAGGCAATACTCAACACCACAGAAAAATAAGAAGATATCAATCGGCGTTTTTGGTGTTTTTCAAAAGATGAACTCATAAAATATGGATTAACAATGTAAAAATATAAAAGAAAACTCGATTCGTTAGGAAATACAACGTTTAAACTTTTAATATTGTTTTAAATGGGCGATTTTTTTTGAGATTTACTGGTGATGTAAACCCCTGCCGCAACAAGTAAACAACTCAATATTTTAACCAAACTGATGTCTTGTGCATAATCGCTTTGCATAAAAATATAGGCTAAAACACTCACCAATATAAAACTAACAACAGGTTGTAAATACACATAACTACTGGTTATTGCTGGCGACACGTATTTTAGTGCATAAATGTTAAACAGATAAGCAAAAAAGGTGGTGAATAAAACCACATAACCAATGGTTAAATAGGTATTGGTTGTAAAAGCTTCAAAATTGGTGTTTAAAAAATCACCAATTCCAAAAGGAAAAGCATACATAAAACCGAATAAAAATACCCAACTAACCACCGTGATAGCTTGATATTTTTGCATGAGTGTTTTTGCAATAACCAAATACAACCCATAGCTACAAGCATTTAAAAAAACAAATAGATTGCCCAAAAAAGAACTGGTACCTTGTACTTTATTACCATATAAAATTAAGAATACAGCGCCTATGCCTGCCATGGTAATTCCGATAATTTTATTTTTGGTAAGTTTTTCTTTTAAAATAATAAGACTAAATATTAAAACCAAAACGGGGTTTGATGTTTGAATAATGGAAGCATCTATGGGTGATGTTAAATTAATACCATGAAAAAACAGCATTTGGTTTAAAGCACCACCAAACAAACCGCAAAGTGCCAACCTCAATAAGTCCCTTTTTTCAACCTTTTCCTTGACAAACAGAAACTTAATACCCCAAAATAGTAAGGCACAACACGAAAGCCTAATAAATACAAAAGCAGAAGGTCCAATTTTATTGGGCATAATACCTTTTGCAATAATATAGTTAGCACCATAAATAATATTGGCTCCTAGAAGTGCTAAGTGGGCTTTAGTGGTGTTTTTAATCAAAAAAGAATACTTTATATGAAGCTACGAAGGTAGAAATTTGAAATTGATTTCAGCTATTCTAGCGATTTAAGTATACCGTCAATTTCTTTTTTAGCTTGATTGTATCCAATTTCAAAAGCAGCATCTATACTTTTAGTTTCCAATGTACCAATTTTATCAATGGGCTTGGGTTCAAAAACATAGTTACATAATTTGAATTTTTTGATATTATTAGTTTCTAAACCAAGGTGATAAACACGATAAATTAATTTTAAAGAGGTGTTTATTTCCGAGGCTTTAACGGTGGTTATAGGGTTTACAAAGCTGCCAACTATTTTTGGGACATCTTGTTTTTTTAATGGTTCTACAGGAAAATTGTTTAAAATACCGCCATCAGAATATAGGTTGTCATTAATTTTTAACGGTGAAAACAAAGGTGGAAGCGCACAAGAGGCTATAAGAGGTTTTATAAGCTCTCCTTCACTAAAGTATTCCAGTCTACCAGATAATAAATTGGTAGCCGTTATTGTTAAGGGGTATTTTAATTTCTCAAAAGAATTTTCGGTAAAAAACTTGTTAAAATACCTAATATATTTTTCACTATCCAAAAGGCCTGGTTTCTTCAACGCATACAGGGAGAAATCCAAAATAGGAGTTTGTTTAAAAAACTGGATCATCTCATCGGTATTGTACCCATTGGCATAAAGCGCACTCACTAAAGCCCCGGCACTGGTTCCAGAAACATGTGTTGGAACTATATCATGTTCTAATAAAACTTTTACTAGTCCAATATGAGCAATGGCTCTAACACCGCCACCGGAAAGCACTAAGCCAATTTTCTGATTCATATAAATTTATAAGTTAAGCTGAATAAAGATACAATTATAAAAAAATCCCTAGAAGTAATTTAAATAGCCTTTAGTTTTTTCTATTTAAACCTTAACTTTGCCCCTTTACATGCTGAAAATTTTAGAATGAAATACGATTTCAATCAAATCGAGAAAAAATGGCAAGACTATTGGGCCAAGAACCAAACGTTTAAAGCTGAAAACCATAGTGATAAACCCAAATATTATGTGTTGGACATGTTCCCGTACCCCAGTGGTGCTGGGCTGCATGTGGGGCATCCGCTTGGTTACATAGCTTCAGATATTTATGCGCGCTATAAACGCCACCAAGGCTATAATGTATTGCATCCACAAGGGTATGATTCTTTTGGCTTGCCTGCAGAACAGTATGCGATTCAAACGGGTCAGCATCCTGCGATTACAACTGCCGAAAACATTAAAACCTATCGCCGACAATTAGACCAAATCGGGTTTTCTTTTGATTGGTCTCGAGAAGTAAGAACGTCTGATCCAAGTTATTATAAATGGACACAATGGATTTTCATTCAGCTATTTAACTCTTGGTATAATTACAAAAGTGATAAGGCTGAGGATATATCAGAATTGATTAAAATATTTGAAACTGAAGGGAATGTGCATGTGAACGCTGCTTGCGATGATGATTTAGCATTCTTTACGGCTTCAGATTGGAATAATTTTAATGACGTAAAAAAACAAGAAATATTACTGCAATACCGTTTAACCTATTTGGCAGAAACTGAAGTAAACTGGTGCCCAGCCTTAGGTACGGTACTTGCAAACGATGAAATTGTTAATGGGGTTTCCGAGCGTGGTGGACATCCTGTGATTCGTAAAAAAATGACCCAGTGGAGTATGCGAATTTCTGCCTATGCTGAACGTTTACTTCAGGGGTTAGATAAAATTGACTGGACAGATTCTTTAAAAGAAAGCCAACGTAACTGGATTGGAAAATCAGTTGGGGCGGCCGTTTCTTTTAATTTAATCGAACATGATGACGTTATAGATGTCTTCACAACACGACCGGATACTATTTTTGGAGTTTCATTTATGACTTTAGCCCCCGAACACGAGTTGGTTTTTAAAATTACAACGCCAGAGCAAAAATCTGAAGTTGAGGCGTATGTTGAAGCCACGGCTAAGCGCAGCGAGCGTGATAGAATGGCGGATGTTAAAACCATTTCAGGTGCCTTTACAGGCGCTTATGTTGAGCACCCTTTTACTAAAAAACCTGTACCTGTTTGGATTGGCGATTATGTGTTGGCAGGTTATGGCACAGGCGCAGTCATGAGTGTGCCATGTGGTGACCAAAGGGATTACGATTTTGCAAAACATTTTAATATTCCCATACCCAATATTTTTGAGGGTGTTGATATTAGCGAAGAAGCCTTTGCCGATAAAGAAAAAACGATGATTGCCAATAGTGATTTTTTAAACGGTTTAAGCTATAAACAAGCTACCAAAAAAGCGATTGCTGAGCTAGAAAAAATAGGTCAAGGCAAAGGTAAAACCAATTACCGTTTGCGTGATGCGGTATTTAGTCGCCAGCGTTATTGGGGCGAACCATTCCCGGTGTATTATGTGAATGGGATGCCACAAATGATTGACACCAAATATTTACCTATTGAGTTACCCGAAGTTGAAAAATACTTGCCAACCGAAACGGGCGAACCACCTTTAGGTAACGCTACAAAATGGGCGTGGTGTACCGTAACAAATGCCGTAGTTGATAATAGCCAAATAGATAATAAAAAGGTGTTTCCTCTAGAATTGAACACCATGCCTGGGTGGGCAGGTAGTAGCCAGTATTTTAACCGCTATATGGACCCACACAATGACGCCGAAATCTTCTCGCAAGAAGCTATTAATTATTGGCAACAGGTGGATTTGTACATTGGCGGAAGTGAGCATGCTACAGGGCATTTGTTGTATTCGCGTTTTTGGCAAAAGTTTATGTTCGATAAAGGTTTGGTGCCTTATGATGAGTTTGCCAAAAAACTGATTAACCAAGGTATGATTTTGGGGACGAGTGCTTTTGTTTTTAGAATTTCTTTCAGTTTTAGTGTATATTCAAATAATATTGGTATCAATCCCGAAAATGAAAAAAAATTGCCAAACGGTATTGTAGCTTTTGTTAGTTATTCAGAATATATTAAATATAAGAATGGCGAAGAAACTAAAATAAATGATTTTGTTAATAAAGCGGATAGTTTAAAGAAAGAGTATAATATTTCAAGAGGTGAAGGAATTGTAGACTATAATCAAACAGAAGTATTAATGCATGTTGATGTATCATTTGTAAATGCCTCTGATGAATTAAACATTGAAGCTTTTAAAAAATGGAGAGAAGAATTTAAAAAAGCAGAATTTATTTGTGAAGATGATGGTACGTTTAAAGTAAAGCGCGATGTCGAAAAAATGTCTAAATCCAAATACAATGTGGTCAATCCAGACCAAATTTGTATCGATTATGGCGCTGACAGTTTACGCCTTTATGAAATGTTTTTAGGTCCATTAGAGCAATACAAACCTTGGAATACGGCTGGTATTACGGGTGTACACAGTTTCCTTAAAAAAATGTGGCGATTGTATGTTGGAGAAAACGGATTGCTTGTTGATAATGTAGAACCTTCAAAAGACAACTTAAAAACACTGCATAAAACCATCAAAAAAGTTCAGGAAGACATAGAGAATTTCTCGTTTAATACCTCGGTATCCACTTTTATGATTGCGGTGAATGAGTTAACAGCTCAAAAATGTACCAGCAAAGACATATTAGAACCGTTGTTGATTTTAATCTCACCATATGCACCACATATTGCCGAGGAATTATGGAATCAATTGGGGCATAACGAAAGTATTTCAACGGCGCCGTTTCCAAAATTTGATGCCAGCCATCTGGTAGAAAGTAGTAAAAATTACCCTATTTCGTTTAATGGCAAAATGCGTTTCACGCTGGAGTTACCTTTAGACATCAGTAAAGAAGAGATTGAAAAAGCCGTGTTGGCAAACGAAAAAACCAAAGAGCAGTTGCAAGGGCGCGCTCCTAAAAAAGTGATTGTAGTTCCAGGTAAAATTGTTAATATAGTTGGATAGGCTCATTTGATAAAAATTCAAAATCATGAAAAACCTTTTAGTTTTTTGCGCTTTTCTAGCGATTTTATCGTGTAACAAGGCCAAAGGTAAAACACAAATTGTTGAAGTGTCTTGCGGGCAATGCCAATTCGGACTAGCATCCCAAAAAGGATGTGACTTAGCGGTTCGAATTGATGAACAAGCTTTTTTTGTTGATGGCGCCCATATTGATGATTTTGGTGATGCTCATGATGAAAACTCAGGATTTTGTGAAGTGATTAGAAAAGCTGAGATATCGGGAAAAATTGTTCATGACAGATTTCAAGTAAGCTCTATCAATTTATTGGATTAATCTATGGAAATTATAGGTTTTGTTGCAGCCATTTTAACAACCGCAGCGTTCCTTCCTCAAGTTTATAAAACTTGGAAAACACGAGACGTATCGAGTTTATCACTTCCTATGTTACTTATGTTTTTTGTTGGTATTCTTGGATGGCTTGTGTATGGTTTTCTGAAGCATAGCCCTTCAATGATTTTTGCAAATACCATTACTGCATTATCGTCTTTTCTCTTAGTTTACTTTAAAATTAAGTACGGAAAGAATAATTAATGCTGACAAACTTTCATAATAAATAATTGGCGTTATTTTTGCTATATTTAATAAAAAAATAATAAAATAAAAAAACATGATAGGATATTATATATTAATAGGTGCTATAGCTCTTGTGAGTTGGTTAGTGAGCAACACACTTAAACGAAAGTTTGACAAGTATTCTAAAGTTCAATTACGTAATGGTATGAGTGGTGCTGAAATTGCAGAAAAAATGTTGGCAGACCATGGTATAAGGGATGTTGAGGTTATTTCAACCCCTGGACAGTTAACAGATCATTACAATCCAAAAAACAAAACCGTTAATTTAAGTGAAGCCGTTTATAATCAAAGAAATGCTGCCGCTGCTGCTGTTGCTGCTCATGAATGTGGGCATGCAGTACAACATGCAAAGGCTTACAGTTGGTTACAAATGCGTTCTAGTTTAGTACCTGTGGTAAGTGTAACTTCAGGAATGTCCCAATGGTTAATCATTGGAGGGTTAATACTTGGTGGTGCTGCAGGACTTGGATTAGGTTGGTGGGTAGCGGCTGCTGGAGTTGCTTTCATGGGGTTTGCAACGTTGTTTAGTTTTATAACTTTACCAGTAGAATATGATGCCAGCAATAGAGCATTAGTATGGCTAAAAAATAAAAACATAGTAACTCCAGACGAATATGTTGGTTCTGAAGACGCCTTAAAATGGGCGGCAAGAACTTATGTGGTTGCAGCTATTGGTGCACTAGCCTCGTTATTATATTGGGCACTTCAAGTATTTGGAGGGCGAGATTAAAACCAATTTAAATATTTACATAAAGCTCTGAAAATTTTCAGGGCTTTTTTGTTTCTTTATATAACAATCAAAATAAATGAAAAACCCTTCAAAATATTATAATGAGCACTTAAAAAAATACACTGAAAAGGTTCAAAAGTTAACCAATAAAATGGTGCTCTTTAGTATTTACAGAATAGCAATTTTTGTTTTAACTGTTTGGGGAGTTTACATGATGTTCTCACAATGGCAGGTTGCTCTTGGAATAGCCATAATTGGAATGGTCCTTTTTGCTTTTTTACTCTCAAAATATACCGATTTAAAAACCCAAAAGACCTTGCATGAAGCTTTGGTTTCCATTAATGAGGAAGAAATAAAAATTAATTCTGGCAATTTTCATCACAGAGAAGAAGGGTTGGAATTTCAAGAGCCAAACCACTCTTATAGTTTGGATATCGATTTGTTTGGCCGAGGTTCTTTTTACCAGTTTATTAACAGAACCACTTTAAATGAAGGTTCTTTGAGATTAGCAAATGCTCTAAAAGCCAACGATATTTCAAATATCGAATTACGGCAACAGGCTATTAACGAATTAAGTAATAAAGTTAAATGGCGCCAACTATATTCGGCTACGGCCAGTTTAGTACATGTTGAAACCCCTGAAAAGCAAATCATCCAATGGTTGAAAAACCACAAATCGTTTTTACCAAAAAGTATAAAATGGTTGCCTATGGTTTTTACTTTAGTAACATTACTTATTGTTGTGTTTATAGCTTTTAAAGGCATGCCAAATCCTGAATTTATTGGCTATTGGTTGTTAATTGGATTGGGAATTACAGGTAATTATCTAAAAAAAATAAATGTTTTAGCCGCAAATACGGATAAAGTTAGAGATACCTTTAGGCAATATGGGTTGCTGTTAGATTTAATAGAAAACGAAACATTTTCCTCTGAATTACTAAAACAAAAGCAAAAGAAAATTCAATCTGAAAATAAAAAAGCATCTGTTATTTTTAAAGAGTTTTCAAAAGCATTAGATGCTCTAGACAACAGAAATAATTTTATTGGTGCCATTTTCGGAAATGGTTATTTTTTAACAGATATAAAGAATAGCTTTGAAATAGAACAATGGATTAAACAGTATGCTAATAAAGTTAACCATTGGTTTGAAGTTGTTACTTTTTTTGATGCCTATAACTCACTCGGCAATTATGCTTTTAACCATCCAAATTTTGTATTTCCCATAATAAAAAATAATAGAGTTGTAATTAAAGCAGAACAATTAGGGCATCCGTTATTAAAAAAAGAAAAACGTATAAATAGTGATTTAATAATTGGAAATGAACAGTTTTTCATTGTTACGGGTGCTAATATGGCAGGTAAAAGTACTTTTTTGCGTACGGTTTCATTGCATATCGTTATGGCCAATGTGGGTTTACCTGTTTGCGCAACTTCGAGTGAATATTCGCCCGTAAAACTAATTACCAGTATGCGTACCTCCGATTCTTTAACAGATAACAGTTCCTATTTCTTTTCTGAATTAACACGATTAAAATATATTGTTGATACTATTCATAAAGAGCCTTATTTTATTGTATTAGATGAAATTTTAAAAGGCACCAATAGCACTGATAAAGCTATTGGTTCTAGAAAATTTGTTGAAAAACTGGTGGCTTTAAAGGCAACTGGCATCATTGCAACGCACGATTTAAGCTTATGCGAAATCGAACAAGAATTAGATGTTATAGAGAACTATTATTTTGACGCCGAAATTGTTAACGACGAACTTTATTTTGATTACAAACTAAAACAAGGTATTTGCAAAAATATGAATGCATCTTTCTTACTTAAAAAGATGGATATTGTTTAGTTTACCATTTCAATTTTAATTTTCTCAATCATTGCCATAGCATTTTTATCATCAGGTTTTATGCTTAAAACTTTATAGTAGTTTTTTAAAGCTTCAGAGTAGTTTTTAGTTACATAAAAAGCTTCTCCCAAACTATCATAAACATCATATTTGTAAGGAAAAATTTGGGTATTCAAATCAAAAATATATAAAGCTTTTTCTAATTCATTAGAACGCAAAAGCATATACCCAAGCGTGTTTAATTCTCTGCTACCTTTTACAAATTCAGCTAGTCTGGGTACTAAAATAGATTCTTCAGTTTTTAAACTTTCAATAGGTTTTGAGCTTAGTAAATAGTTCATATAGTTTGCTGCCATATAGTTGGGCGTGTATCTATTATCAGTTACAATTTTGAGTATGTCACGTTCTAAAGTTTCAACTGGCGATTCAACAATTCTATTGACTTCATTACCGTTTTTATAAAAAATAAAAGTAGGCACCCTGTGAATATTTAATCCTGCTTCTTCATGGTTAGGGCTTTGTTTATAGGCATCTTCAGTTCTATCAACCGCAATAACCTGTAATTGTTTTTCAGGAAATTTAGCTGTCTCCAAAACTTTATAAAATCTGGGAACTTCGCGTTTACTATCGCCACACCAGGTACCTAAAAATAATTTTATGGTATATTGCTTTAAAGAGTCTCTCAATCGTTTTACAATGCTTTTGTTCACTAAATAATCCTCATAGTTTTCCGAAAACCAAGTATTAAAAGGATTTTGAGTAAGTCCTGTTTTATTAATTTCTCCTAACAACATTTCATGGCCATTTTCATCTCTTTCAAGATGATTTAAAGTTTGGGAATAACAAAAGTGAAGGCTAAGAAATAGAATTGAAAAAATAACGGTTCGTTTCATGATTTTTTTGATTGTTTTTTCAAATTTAAATCAGTTTAGTTACAACTGCTAATTAACTTTACCAACAACCACAATAGGTTTACAAACAGCAATTTTGGTTGTTTGCAATAACAAAATGGACTTTTATACATATTCTTTGATGCTTTTGGGTTTTCTAATTACATTTAAACATGGTTTTAAGTAAAAAGCACATTTCGCAAATATTGGTACACATTCTCTTTTGGATGCTGTTTGTGTTTGTATCGCTTTTTTTGTTTTCAGATTTCTATTGGAGAGAGAACCCGTTTTTGCAATACGTGTCCTTATTGATTGCCATCGTTTATATCAACCACTTTTTTCTGCTACCGTATTTTGTAAAAAAAACATGGTATATACTCTATGTTTTGGTTTTTGCACTCATTTCCTTTTTGGCAACTCAGTTGTATTGCTACGCTTTTGCACAATGTGGGTGCAGCTTGCCCAAATGCTTAAGCGATTATTTATGGCAAACCTTGGTGCCACTTATTTTCTTTTCGTTTGTGTGGATTTTATTTAGGTTTATTGACGAACAAGAAGAAGTTGAAAAAGTAAAAAAGGAACATACCGAAATGGAATTGAAGTTTCTGAAATCGCAAATAAATCCGCATGTATTGTTCAATAATTTGAATACTATTTATTCTTATTCGCTTGAAAAACCCAATGAAACGCCAGAGCTTATTTTAATGCTTTCAGATAACCTGAAACATGTGCTGTATGAAAGCAATGAAGAAACCATTTCACTTGAAAAAGAAATCCAGTTTATCGATAATTACATCAAGTTCCAAACCATAAGAACAGAAGGCGTTAAGCATATTCAATACAAAAAACATATCGATTCTTTAAAAAATCAAATAGCGCCTTTGTTGTTAATAACCATTATTGAAAACGCGTTTAAGCATAGTACTTTAAATAGTGCTATTTCAGTTATGATTGAAGGTGAAAATGGTATTTTAAATTTGGTTTGCGAAAATGATTTTGATGAAAGCATAGTAACCACCACCGATTTTAAAATAGGTTTACAAAACTTAGAAAAGCGTTTAGAACTTATCTATAAAGACAACTATAAACTCAATATTGAAAAAAATAAAACGTTTAAAGTGACTTTAAATTTGACATTACAATGAATTGCATCATTATAGAAGACGAAATGCCAGCTCAAAAAATCTTAAAAAACTTTATTGAGAAATTGCCAAATATTAATTTGCAGGCTACTTTTAAGGCAGCTATTGAAGCCAACGCCTTCATAAAAAACAATGTTATTGATGTTATTTTTTTAGATATTAATTTGCCAGATATGTCTGGTTTGGATTTTATAAAGACCATTAATAAACCGCCAGCTATTATCATGACAACCGCTTATCCAGAATATGCAGTGAACAGTTTTGAGCTCGATACTATTGTTGATTATTTAGTGAAACCTTTTTCGTTTGATAGGTTTTTAAAAGCTGTCAATAAAGCAGAAAGTAGATTACAAATTTGGAAAAACACAAAAGAAGATAATACCGAAATCATTTATTTAAACGTTGATAAAACACTTCATAAAATCACATTAAGTTCTGTGTTATACATAGAGTCTGATAGAAATTATATCACCGTAGTTACCGAAACACAAAAACTATCTTACATAGATTCTTTAAAAAACTGGACTGAAAAATTGCCAAATAATCAATTTATTCAAGTTCATAAATCCTTCATAATAAATAGTAAATTTGTAAGTAAGATTTCTGGAAACCTCATTTTTGTAAGAGATTTTAAAATCCCCATTGGGAGAACTTACAAACAAGGATTGTTAAAGCAATTACAAATAGTTTAAATCCATTTTATGCAGTATATTTCTAAACTCCCCAATGTAGAAACTACTATTTTTTCTGTAATGAGTGGGTTGGCTAAAAAGCATGAAGCCATTAATTTATCACAAGGTTTTCCAGATTTTGAGAGCGACCAAAAGCTTATAGATTTAGTTTCTCAAGCCATGAATACGGGATATAATCAATATGCGCCCATGGCTGGAAATTTGCAATTGCGAGAAGCTATTGCGAAAAAATTCGAGTTGCTTTACAAAATATGTTACCATCCAGAAAATGAAATAACAGTTACTGCTGGTGCCACGCAAGCTATTTTTACAATCATAAATACATTTATAAAACCTAATGATGAAGTTGTTATTTTTAAACCTGCATATGATAGTTACGAACCATCTGTAATATTAAATGGTGGAAAAGTCGTTTCCATTCAATTAAATGCGCCAGATTTTAAAGTGGATTGGAACTCGGTACGACAAACTATTAACAGTCGAACTAAAATGATAATTGTAAATACTCCCCATAACCCTTCAGGTACTGTTTTTTCAAAAGAAGATATGTTACAGTTGCAAGAAATAACAAAACATAGCAATATTATTGTTTTAAGTGATGAGGTTTATGAGCATATGATTTTTGATGGAGAAGAACATCAAAGTGCCTGCTTATTTCCTGATTTAAAATCGAGAAGTTTTATAACAGGTTCTTTCGGAAAAACTTTTCATAATACGGGTTGGCGAGTCGGGTATTGTTGCGCGCCAAAAGAATTAATGGAAGAATTTATGAAAATACATCAGTTTAATGTATTTTGTATTCATCATCCAACTCAAAAAGGCATTGCAGATTATATGCAAGAACCCAAACATTATTTGGATTTACCAGATTTATTTCAAAGAAAAAGAGATTTATTTTTAAACTTAATTAAAGATTCCAAATTTAAGTTTAAACCCTCAAAAGGCACCTATTTTCAAGTGTTAGATTACTCAGAAATCACCCAAGAATATGATGTAGATTTTGCAAAACGATTGACTATTGAATTTGGAGTGGCCTCAATACCTTTATCTGCTTTTAACACCAATAATCTTGATAGTAAAGTATTGCGTTTTTGTTTTGCTAAATCAGATGACACTTTAAAAAAAGCCGCTGATATTTTAAATAAAATCTAGTCTAAAACTTTAGAAAGAGTTTGCATAAACTCACCTATTTTTGAAGGTTGAAGCCATCTAGTTACAACTACAACATGGTGTTTTTTGTCTATAACGATAAAGTTGCCACCAAATCCTGAAGCGTAAAAAACATCTTCAGATATATTTTCCCAATGTCGTGGACCTTTTTTATTTAACCACCACATATAACCGTAATTTACATTGGTTGTTGAGGGTTCAGTAGCTTTTTTAATCCAATCTTCACTTATTATTTGATTATCTTTCCATTTCCCATCATTTAAAAACAACAAGCCAAAACGAGCCATGTCTTCGGTAGAAATAAATAAACCGCCCCCAGAATGCCCTCCTCCGGTTACAGATTTCATTTTTAATCCATCAATAGTTGTCCATGCGTTATCATAACCAAACCATCTCCAAGTTGTTGTGGCACCTATTTTATCCATAATGTCATCCTTAAGCACTTGAGGTAGTGGCTTTCTCCATATTTGAAGTAGGGCATAAGCTAGCACGTTTACACGAACATCATTATATTCCATAAAAGTACCAGGTTCTTTAAGTTCTCTATTTTTCCAGTCATCCAAACCGCCTTCTCTTGGCGGTCGATCTGCCCAATCTTTTAGACCCCAAAGTTCTCCAGACCAATCGGAATTTTGTTGCAGTAAATGTTGAAATGTAATTTTAGAATTGTGGGAGCCATCAAATGTACCATCCCAAACATAATTTTTTACATAATCGGCTTCGTTATTAATTAAATTTTTATCAACAGCTAAACCAGCCATCGTAGATAAAAAACTTTTAGTAACACTAAAGGTCATGTCCACGCGTTTTGTGTCTCCCCACTGTGCAATAATATATCCATTTTTTAAAATAAGCCCTGCTGGTCCACCTCGCTTTTTTGTTGGTCCTAGAATTTGATGAAAAGGTTCTCGAGCAAAACCCTCTAAAATGGCTACACGTAAGTCTCTGGAGCCGGAATATTCATTCGCTAAGGCAAAATCTACTGCTTCTTTTAAATCATTTGCATTGATTCCAAAATCTAATGCAGGTTTAACTTCCCAATCAGCATTTCTGTCTGGAAAATAGATAATTTGCGCTTTCGCTATAGGAACAAAAAATATAACTGCTACAATGAGTAAAAGGAATTTGCTTTTTTGCATAATGTGGTTATGAAAGTTTAATGGTTCAAATTACTCAATTAATTTTAAATCTTGTCTAAAATGCTTAAATTTAAAACATGCAAGAACTATTAAAAATCGCACTAATTCAAGCCGATTTGGTCTGGGAAAACCCAGAGCAAAACAGGTTAAACTTCACTAATAAAATTGAAAGTATATCTGAAATGGTTGACCTTATTGTGCTGCCAGAAATGTTTACATCAGGATTTACCATGAATGCTGAATTGGTTGGAGAGTCCATGAATGGGATAACAGTTGAGTGGATGCTTGAAATGGCATCTAAAAAAAAATCAGCTATAGCCGGTAGCATTGTTATTTCAGAGGATAATAATTTTTACAACCGCTTATTTTTTGTTAAACCTGATGGTACGTTTGTTTGTTATGATAAGCGCCACACATTTACATTAGCAGGTGAGGATAAAATTTACAAAGCTGGTACCAAAAAAGTGATTGTAAATTATAAAGGTTGGAAAATTTGTCCGCTAATTTGTTACGATTTACGTTTTCCTGTTTGGGCACGAAATAAAGAGGATTATGATGTTTTAATGTATGTAGCAAACTGGCCAAAACCAAGAGTATCTGCTTGGGATACATTATTAAAAGCAAGGGCTATTGAAAACATGTGCTATTGTATTGGTGTAAATAGGGTAGGCATTGATGGAGTAAATAGTGAATATACTGGAAATTCGGCGGTTTATGATGTTTTAGGTAATGAAATAACTGTTATAAAGCCAAATGAAGAACAAATTGAAATAGTAATTTTAGAAAAAAGACATATCGAAGCATACAGAAATAAATTGAAGTTTTTAAATGATAGAGATAGTTTTACTATTATTTAAAAATAATGGTTTGTACGATATCCCAATCGGCTCTTAATTCTTCATCTATCTCAAAATTAACAACACGTTCTGGCTGAATTTTTTTCAAGTAGTTTCCAGTATCATATTTTCTATTACCATTAGCATCAAAAATGGTTCTAATAGTATATTTTCCCGGGCTAATATTGTTAAAGTCTAAAATACTTTCTTGGGTTGTGTACATTTCATACTTAGGCGACTCTTTTGAATCAATTAATTGAACGATGAGTGGAAAAGTGGCATTCTGTAAAACAATCCTTAAGTCGGTATAATCAGAATTATTTTTTGTGCTTACTTTTAAGTTAATAGTATCGTTTTTATTGTTAAAAAAGTCAACAAAAGCCTCGGGCAATATTTTTATTTGATAGGTATTGCCCTCCGTTTTGTCAAAACTCAAAGCATAGGTGTTTGAAATGGAATCAAATGTTGACGCAAACTGAATTCGAGTAGAGTCCTTATCTATTAGAGCAATTTTGGATTGGTCAAAACCCTCAAAGGGGATATTACCAGTTATTTTGAGGGGTTCATCATATTTTATATTTCCAGATGGGTTTCCACTTATTGTCAATGAATCTCTTTTTTGTTCACTTATTCTTACTGTATAATCTTTTTCAAAATTGGGATGACTTACTTTAAAAATAAGGGAATCTACTTCCAGTCTTGGTTTGTACCAGTAATAAAGAGTATCTGTTTTTTCATCTTTTGTAATACGATATTCAAAATCCTGAGGAGTTTGAGAAAGAATTTTGATTTCCATATTTTTATAATCGCCCTCATAACCAAAAGCGATTTTTTCTCCCGATATTAACTTAGGTCTTGTAGCGTTAAAATCAAGTTCTTCAGAAAACAACTTTAAATTATAAGTAGTATCTGTTGGAACCTCAATAAACTCCTTATGAAATGCAATTTGATCGGTTTTTTGCTGAAATTTATTATCACCGTTTTTATCCTTTAGAGCTATCAGTAAATATTTACCCGCCTTTATGTTTTCGATAGAAAATGTGGTTAAACTATCTAGGGTATTAGTAATATATTTAGGAACTTGTTTGTAAATGACAGAATCGGTAAAGGTTGAATCTACCTCATATAAAGCAACATTTACAAAAGTTTCAGGTTGTTTTTTAATGGCATCAACAATAGTGCCTTTTACGGTCAATGAATCTATATAATCACCGGTTGAAAATACGTAACGATAGTATGGATATGGATTGCCTTCATTGTTATCGGTTATACTATTTCCAAAATTAAAAGCATAGGTGGTGTTGGGTTGAAGCGTGTCGAAAATTTTAATAGAAATATACTTGCTAGCGCCTCCCAAAGGTTTTATTTCGGGTTGGGTTTTCATGGGTGGCGAAATGATGAGTTGTTTTTGTATATCCTTTATTTTTATATACTCATCAAAATAAACCCGTATTTCCTTGCCTTTAAAATTTGTTGAAAAATTCTCTGGTTCAGATTTAATAATGACGGGCGGTGTTTCATCTTTTGGTCCGCCATCAGGAGTTCCTCTGTTGGCACAGTTTATAAAAATAGCCCCTAAAACAAAGGCCAAAATAAAATTTGAAAGGGTCTTGGTCATTAACAATTTATATTTCTACAAACCTACATAAATTTACAGAAATAATGCCCAATAGTGTTAGGCTATTGCCATTGTAGCTACACTTATTTTTACATTTTTCACTTGGTTTAAAACAGCAGTGCAGGCTTCTAAGGTTGCCCCTGTTGTAATAAGATCATCTACCAGTAAAATATGTTTTCCGTCAATAATATCCATGTTTTTCAAGGCAAATAATTCCTCGTGGTTTATCCATCTGGAAAAACGGCTTTTACTAGTTTGAGATTTAGTGTTGGTTATTTTTACTAAAACATCATCTTTATAATCAGCATTCAAAGCTTTGGCAATTTGTTGACCAAATTTAGCAACTTGGTTATACCCTCTTTTTTTTAGTTTTTTTTTATGAAGTGGAACAGGGATAACCATGTCAATATTATTGTAGCTCTCAACAGTTTTAAGTTCCCCGCCAAGCCAATTCCCTAAAACAAATCCGATATTTTCATAGCCTTTATATTTTAAACTATGAATGAGTTGCTGAACAAGACCTTTCTTTTCAAACCTGAAAAGGGATGTACCTTGTTCGATTTTGGCACGACCGTAAAGCACTTTTGAAACAGCATCATTATTATCAAAATGAAAATTGGTTATAGGTAAATCGTGCCTGCAATTTAAACAAATAGTATCCTCATTATCATGGAGTAAGCTATGGCAAGCATAACATACTTTAGGGAAAAATAAATTTACTAAGGGTTTTAGCATATTTTTTTGAATTTTTCTTTAAGGCACTTTTTTACTACAATCTTTTTAAAATTATTAAGGTTTAGTTTTAGAAAGGATTTTACTGCAATCGCTAACACTAAACCGTTCTAAAGATAATTAAATCCAAAACAATAAAATCAAAACTTATTTTTCAACAAACAAGCTATTTGTTTAAAGCGGTTTTTTATTTTTGCAGCATGACAAATCAAGACGATCAATTTAAGAAGGTTATCTCTCATGCCAAAGAATACGGATATGTTTTCCAAAGCAGTGAGATATATGACGGTTTAAGTGCTGTTTATGACTACGCTCAAAATGGTGCAGAATTAAAGAAAAACATACGAGACTACTGGTGGAAAGCTATGGTGCAAATGCATGATAATATAGTGGGTATTGATGCCGCTATTTTTATGCATCCAACCACTTGGAAAGCCTCTGGTCATGTGGATGCCTTTAATGACCCCTTAATTGATAATAAAGATTCAAAAAAACGCTATCGTGCCGATGTATTGATTGAAGACTATTGTGCTAAAATAGAAGCTAAAATTGATAAGGAAGTTGTAAAAGCTGAAAAGCGTTTTGGGGATGCTTTCGATAAGGAACAATTTTTGGCAACCAACCAACGCGTTGTTGAATATCAAGAAAAAATAAATACGACGCTTTCGCGTATGGCAAAGTCTTTGGAAAATGAAGATTTAGCCGATGTAAAAGCACTTATTGAAGAATTGGAAATTGCTGATCCATTAACGGGTAGCAGAAACTGGACTGATGTGAAGCAGTTCAATTTAATGTTTGGCACTAAACTGGGAGCTTCTGCTGAAAATGCTATGGATTTATACTTACGCCCTGAAACGGCACAAGGTATTTTTGTCAACTTTTTAAACGTTCAAAAAACCAGTCGTTTAAAAATTCCTTTTGGTATAGCGCAAACAGGTAAAGCTTTTAGAAATGAAATAGTTGCAAGACAGTTTATTTTTAGAATGCGTGAGTTTGAACAAATGGAAATGCAATTTTTTATTAAACCAGGCACTCAAAAAGAATGGTATGACCATTGGAAAGATACGCGATTGAAGTGGCACTTAAGTTTAGGAATGGGAGCAGACAATTACCGTTTTCATGACCACGAAAAATTGGCACATTATGCAGATGCTGCTTGTGATATTGAATTTAAGTTTCCGTTTGGGTTTAAAGAATTGGAAGGGATTCATTCACGTACCGATTTCGATTTAAGTCAGCATGAAAAATACTCAGGTAAAAAATTACAGTATTTTGATCCTGAAGAGAATAAAAGCTATGTGCCTTTTGTGTTAGAAACATCAATTGGTTTAGATAGGATGTTTTTAGCAGTATTTTCAAATTCTTTGGTAGAAGAAGAATTGGAAAATGGAACCACCAGAACGGTTTTAAAATTACCAAGTGTTTTAGCACCTGTAAAAGCGGCGGTTCTACCCTTAGTAAAAAAAGATGGTTTGCCCGAAATAGCTAAACAAATTGTGGATGATTTGAAGTGGGATTTTAATGTGGATTATGACGAAAAAGACGCCGTTGGTAGACGCTACAGAAGACAAGATGCCAATGGAACACCATTTTGTATTACAGTAGATCATGATACTTTAGAGGATAACACTGTAACCATTCGCCACAGGGATTCTATGGAACAACAGCGAGTTAAAATTGAGGATTTACGGAATATTATAAAGCAAGAAGTGGATGTACGTACTTGGTTGATGAAGATGTAAATTATTCCCACCTACACAGGATTCTATTTATAAAATCACAAAGCCCGAACAATTTGATCGGGCTTTTTTTATATATGTATTTGCCTATCAATCTGTTGGTCTAAAGAAATAAGGGATTCGGTTCTTAAAACACCAGTTATCGTTTGAATATTCTTGTTAATAATGTGCATAAGATGGGTATTGTCTAAACTTAAAACTTTTACAAAAATACCAAAGGAGCCCGTAGTAAAATGGCATTCAACAATTTCTGGAATACGTTTTAAGGCTCTAATGACTTCATCGGTGTTAGCTGCTTTATCTAAATAAATACCCACAAACGCCAACGTTGAATATCCTAATATTTTGGGGTTAATAATAAATTTTGAACCTGAAATAAGTTTGGATTTTTCCAATTTTCGTAACCGTTGATGGATGGCAGCACCAGAAATACCAACATTTCGAGCAATTTCTAAAATAGGTGTCCTGGCATCTAGCATTAAGGCTCGAAGTATTTTTTTATCAATGCCATCAATAGTTATGGTTTTGTTCTTTTGCATGCTAAATCTGGTTTCAAACTAAAACATAAATGTAGTTATTTACTTTTAAATTGAAACTAATTATTTAGAGGATTGTATCCCAAATAGGGCACTTCTTTTTCGTTAAAGCTGATGCCAAAAGTTTCCAACTCTTTTAAAATAGGTTTGTAAACTTCTTTGGTTATTGGAATTTGCACCCCTGGAGTCTTAATTTTTCCATTTAAAATGGCAAGCGTTGCCATGGCAACGGGTAAGCCAACAGTTTTTGCCATGGCAGTATAGGTTTGATCTTCACCAACCACAACCATATTGGCATCAATTTGATATTTTTTACCCTCTTTTTCGTAACCAAATTTATGGTACATCACAATCATATCTTTATCCTTTTGATCAAGCGTCCATTTATCCATTAATATTTTTTGTAGAATTTGGGCTGGTGTTGCTTTTTTAAGTTCAACTCTTTTTGTTGAGCTAAAAATTTCAAGTTCTATGAGTTTATCCCAAACAATATCATCTTGATCTATCTTTAATTGATGACGTAATTTTAACTCTACAGAATCTGATGGGCTATAAGGCAAAAAGGCGTTTACAAAATCACGATAACTCATATTTTCGCTGTCATCCATCGTGTAACTATCATCTGTCATTCCCAATGTAACAAAAATATTCCAAGCTCTACTAAAACCCACACGACGCATGGTACCTCTGTACAAAGTTTTAACATTTTCTAAACCATACACATTTTGGTATTTTAAAGAATCGCGATTGGCATAAACTTCAAATCGACCAAATCCCTCAATATCCAAAAATTCTGTTCGCCTAAATAAACGGTTGTAGGGGATATATTTATAGGTGCCTTCCTGTAAAAATTTTGCGACTCCACCTTGTCCTGCAATCACCACATTTCTTGGATTCCAAGTAAATTTATAATTCCAAAGATTATTATCACTTTCTGGTGCAATTAATCCCCCTGTAAATGATTCAAACAAAATAATATTTCCGCCATTTTCACGAATTCTATCTAAAACCTGCATGGCACTCATGTGATCTATTCCTGGATCTACGCCAATTTCGTTCATTAAAATAAGACCATTAGTTTTGGCCTCATCATCCAAGGTTTGCATTTCGGAGCTAACATATGATGCCGTGACCATGTGTTTTCTATGTTTTATACAATCTTTGGCAACTTCAATATGAAAACGGGCAGGTAACATAGAAACTACGATATCTGAATTTTTAATAGCCTCATTGCGAGCGGTTTCATTAAAAATATCTAAATGAATGGCTTCCGCATTTTTGTGATTAGCAATTAGTTTTTTTGCAGTTTCAATGTTTAAATCAGCAACGCTTACAAATAAATTTTCAGAAACCGATTTATCTAATAAATATTTTAAAAGATAAGGAGCAGATTTCCCTAAACCAATGATTAAAATCTTTCGCATTTTGGATATTGTTGAGTAGTTTTGTTGTGAATAACGAGCAGTAAAATTACTGTTTAATTTTATGACATTAACATATTCTGAAAGTATTTATTGCGAATAATTTATAAAAATGAATAAAAAAATCTTAATTACGGCATCCGCTTTAGGGATTTTAAGTATAGCTTTAGGAGCGTTTGGAGCGCATGGTTTAAAGGAATTAATCACTGTTAATGCAATTCAAACTTTTGAAATAGGCGTTCGTTACCAAATGTACCACGCCTTTTTTTTGCTATTTGTTGGAAACACTTCCTACGTAACTATAAAAACTAAAAAGATAGTTTATTATTTAACCTTAATTGGTGTCCTTTTTTTTTCAGGTTCTATTTATGGATTGGCTACAAATGATTTAACGAATTTCGATTTTAATTTTTTTGGTTTTATTACGCCCTTAGGTGGCTTTTTTTTGATTTTAGCTTGGGTGTTCGTATTTATTGATTTTATAAAAATGTCATCTAAAAATCAATAATAATTAAATATAATTTAAATAATTGTCTTAATTTTGAAAAATAAATAATTTTATATCAGTTTATGGAAAGCGGTAATAAGATTTTGATAACGAATTCTTTGGAATCATATGGCATTAAAAATTCAAAAATCAACTATCAATTATCACCAGAAGAATTACACCAAATAACAATTGAAAAAGGAAAAGGTGTTGAAGCTTCTTCAGGTGCATTGGCGGTTAATACTGGGGAATTTACCGGACGTTCTCCTCAAGATAGGTTTATTGTTAAAGATAACATAACGGAAGATAAAATTTGGTGGGGTAACATAAACATTCCTTTTGAAGCTGATAAATTTGATAAACTTTACAATAAGGTTGTAGATTATTTATCAAACAAAGAAATTTTTGTTCGAGATAGTTATGCTTGTGCAGACGAAAATTATAAATTAAATATTCGAGTAATTAATGAATATCCATGGAGCAATTTATTTGCTTTTAACATGTTTTTACGGCCAACTGAAGAAGAACTTGAAAATTTTTCTCCAGAATGGACAGTCGTAAATGCACCAGGTTTCATGGCAAACCCTGGAGAGGATGGTACGCGTCAGCATAATTTTGCTATTTTAAACTTCACAAAAAAAATCGCTTTAATTGGAGGAACAGGATACACCGGCGAAATTAAAAAAGGTATTTTTTCTGCTTTGAACTTTATACTTCCTGTTTTTAAAAATACGTTACCCATGCACTGTAGTGCTAATGTAGGTAAAGATGATGATACAGCTATTTTCTTTGGGCTATCAGGTACAGGAAAAACAACCCTATCAACCGACCCTAATAGAAGTTTAATAGGTGATGATGAGCATGGTTGGACCAACGAAAACACGGTGTTTAATTTTGAAGGTGGATGCTATGCTAAAGTAATAAATCTGTCCAGAGATAATGAACCCGAAATATTTGATGCTATAAAAAAAGGAGCTATCCTTGAAAATGTTATTTTAAATAACAAAGGCGAAGTTGATTTTTCTGATACATCTATTACGCAAAATACCAGGGTAAGTTATCCCATAAACCATATTGAAAATATCCAAATACCTTCCATTGGTAAAAACCCTAAAAATATCTTCTTTTTAACTGCAGATGCTTTTGGTGTGTTGCCTCCAATTTCTAAGTTAACACCAAGTCAGGCAGCATATCATTTCATTTCTGGCTATACTGCCAAAGTTGCAGGAACCGAGGCTGGAGTTGTTGAGCCTGTACCCTCTTTTTCAGCTTGCTTTGGTGCGCCTTTTATGCCCTTACATCCCTCAAAATATGCCGAAATGTTAAGTAAGAAAATGATTGATGCTGGCGTGAATGTTTGGTTGGTAAACACAGGATGGACAGGAGGCCCTTATGGTATAGGAACACGTATGAAACTAAAATATACTCGTGCCATGATTAATGCAGTTTTAAATGGCGATTTAGGATTATATAATTATGATGATTACCATATACATTCGGTTTTCGGAGTGGCACAACCTAGAACTTGCCCTGGTGTTCCAACTAGTGTATTGAGCCCAAGAGCTACCTGGAATGATGACGAAGCTTACTACAAAACAGCTTTCAAATTAACCAATGCTTTTAGAGAAAATTTTAAAAAGTTTGAAGCACATTGTAGTGAGGAAATAAGACGTGGTGGTCCACAACGGTATGCATTTTAACAACAAAAAGGCCTAATTAATTAATTGGGCCTTTTTGTTAACTATAGAAAATTAATTATTTTCCCTTATTAGCCTTTTCGATATATTTCTCTAACGCCATAGTCATTGATGGGGTTTCAGGAGTTGGAGCAGCAATATCTACACGTAAACCTTTTTCTTCAACCGCTTTAATAGTGGTATTTCCAAAAACAGCTATACGAGTTTCGTTTTGTTTAAAATCAGGGAAGTTTTGAAATAATGATTCAATACCAGAAGGACTAAAAAACACCAAAACATCATAATATACATCAGCTAAGTCAGAAAGGTCGCTAACAACTGTTTTGTAAAAGATAGCTTGTTTCCAGTTTACGCCCAAAGCATTTAAAGTTTCAGGAACTTCATCCTTTACTTTATCGGTATTGGGTAATAAAAATTTCTCATCTTTATATTTTTTGATAAGTGGAGAAAGTTCCGAAAACGAACGTTTACCTACATAAATTTTACGTTTTCTGTATACCACGTACTTTTGAAGGTAAAATGCCACAGCTTCAGATTGACAAAAATATTTCATGGTGTCTGGAACCTTAAAACGCATTTCCTCTGCTACCCTAAAAAAGTGATCTACAGCATTTCTACTGGTTAAAATAATAGCGGTATAGTTTTTTAAATCAACTTTTTGTTGTCTTACATCTTTAGCGCTAACACCTTCAACATGAATAAAAGGTCTAAAATCTATTTTAACTTTCTGTTTTTCAATCAAATCAAAGTAGGGGGAGTTCTCTATTTTAGGTTCAGGTTGAGATACCAAAATGGTTTTCACTTTCATAAACACTGGTAGTTTTTTTATTTTATAAAAAACACCTTATACAAAATTATATAGGGTGTGATTTCAAGTGCGCAAAGATACAAAATAAAATAAAACAAGTTATTTTTTATTAAACTTTGATGTGCTTTAAACAAACTTAATAAACCAACTATATTAACTATTAATAATAAACCTATAATTATATAAAAAAGGGTTAATGTAGGTTTAAAAGTATATAACAATAAGGCATTTATGGGAAGTAGTAAAAGCCCTAAATAATTTTTGTAACTAATTTTTTGAAAAATATAAGTATCTATTAGTTTATCAATTTCAAATAAACTAGCTATAAGTCGCTCCACAAGCACTTTTATCAAAATAAACGATGCTATTCCTATACCTAATTTAAACATGATGTTGAAAGATACTTCTCTTGTTTCCGTTAGATTTTGATAGATTAAATAACAAAAAACAGATAATGAGAGTATTAAATTTCCAAACAACAACCCATCAAAAATATCAAGGAATTTTTGATCTCTTGCATAGATTTTAAGGTACTTATTGTTCCCTAAAACAATTAAAAAATCATCAAAACGTTTAGGAGCTGTTAATTTTGCCATAGCTATAATTACTAAACCAACAACCAATAAAATAGTAAACAATTCGTTTGAAATAATATTACGAAGCATGCTTTAAAATTATTATAAATTTTAATATTAAACCTTATTATTAAAGAATATTTAAAAAAAATAAACGGTTAATAATGTACCTTTGCCAAAACTAAATTGGGTTTCAAGAAATAGTAGTATGAAGGGTACAATTGTAATTATACCAACATATAATGAAGTCGAGAACATAGAAGCTATTATAAAAGCAGTTCTCAGTCAATCAGTTGATATTCATATTCTTATTGTTGATGATAATTCACCAGATTTAACGGCTCTAAAAGTTAAAGAGCTTCAAGAGGAATTTCCAAAAAGGTTGTTTTTAGAAGTTCGAAAGGAGAAATCTGGTTTGGGCACTGCATATATTCATGGCTTTAAGTGGAGTTTGAAAAGAAACTATAATTATATTTTTGAAATGGATGCTGATTTTTCACATAATCCTAATGATATTGAAAAGCTCTATAGTGCATGCCATGATGAGGGTGCCGATGTATCCATAGGCTCCAGATATATAACGGGTGTCAATGTAGTGAATTGGCCCATGAGCCGAGTATTAATGTCTTATTTGGCATCAAAATACGTGAGATTAATTACAGGTATGAAAATTCATGACACTACAGCAGGTTTTGTATGCTACAAAAAAGAAGTTTTAGAATCCATCAATCTTGATACCATTAAATTTATAGGTTATGCATTTCAAATTGAAATGAAGTTTAAAGCTTATTTAAAAAGATTTAATATTGTTGAAGTCCCCGTTATTTTTACCGATAGAACGAAAGGCGAATCTAAATTAAGTTCAGGTATTATTTCTGAAGCTATCTTTGGAGTTATCTCTATGAAGCTTAAAAGTTTATTAAAAAAACAGTAAGAATGAACCAAAAATTGACTCTTATAAAAAATGCTAAAATAGTAAACGAAGGCACCATATTTATTGGTGATATATTAATTGAAGGCGAGTACATTAAAGAAGTAAGTGATTCAATAAGTGCAAAATCTTCCGATGTTCTAGTTATTGATGCCGAAGGAAAATACATTTTACCGGGAGCTATCGATGACCAAGTTCATTTTAGGGAACCTGGTTTAACCCATAAAGCAAATATTGAAACTGAGAGTAAAGCTGCTATCGCAGGGGGTATTACCAGTTTTATAGAAATGCCAAACACCAATCCACAAACTACAACCATTGAGAAACTGGAAGAAAAATTTGAAATAGCATCTAAAACATCGTTTGCCAACTATTCGTTTATGTTTGGGGGAACTAATGATAATTTGGAAGAAATTTTAAAATTGGACGCAAATCAAGTCGCTGGGTTAAAATTATTTTTAGGGTCTTCTACGGGGGACATGCTGGTTGATGATCCTGTGGTTTTAGAAAAAATTTTTAAAAGTACCAGCATGGTAATTTCAGTTCATTGTGAAGATGAAGGTACCATTAAAAAAAACTTGCAAGAACATTTAGAAGAATTTGGTGAAGATATCCCCATAAAATACCACCCTATAATCAGAAGTGAAGAAGCTTGTTATTTGTCTTCATCAACAGCCATAGAATTGGCAAAAAAAACAGGTGCAAGATTGCATGTTTTTCACTTATCTACAGGAAAGGAAACCAATTTGTTTACAAATAAAATGCCACTCGCTGATAAAAAAATTACTGCTGAAGTTTGTATTCATCATTTATGGTTTTCTGATGAAGATTATGATAAAAAAGGCACTTTAATTAAGTGGAATCCCGCGGTAAAAACCAAGAATGATAGAGACCAACTCTGGAAAGCTTTGTTAGATGACAGAATTGATGTGATAGCCACTGACCATGCACCGCATACGATGGAGGAGAAGAAAAACGTTTATACAGCAGCACCCTCAGGTGGCCCGTTAGTGCAACATGCGTTACCAGCTATGTTGGAAATGTATCATAAGGAGAAGATTTCCTTGGAAAAAATAGTAGAAAAAATGTGCCATAATCCCGCTATTTTATTCCAAGTCGACCGTCGTGGATTTATTAGAGAAGGGTACTTTGCCGATTTAGTTTTGGTAGATTTAAATAATCCATGGACAGTTAATAAGAGCAACATATTATATAAATGTGGTTGGTCGCCTTTTGAAGGAACCACCTTTAAATCTAGAATTACACATACATTTTTAAATGGTAATTTAGTGTATCAAAACGCTAAATTTAGTAATGTTAAATCAGCAAAACGATTAACTTTTAATAGATGATTTTAAAGCGATTTATCTCATATATATCCATTGTTTTAACTTTAGTGGCTTGTAACAGATTTAATGGTCCAGAAAAGCCTGATAATTTGATTCCTAAGGAAAAAATGATAGATATTTTAATTGATGATAAACTTATATCATCTGCAAGTACTGTTAATAAAATGATTTTAAAAAATAGTGGTATTGATTTGGACACCTACATTTTTACAAAATATAACATTGATAGTTTGCAATTTGTTTTAAGCAATAATTATTATGCGTTTCATATAAAAGATTACGAAGAGATTTATAATAAGGTGGAAGATAGTTTGGAGATGCTAAAAACCAAATACAAGGATTTAGAGGCTCAAGAATGGAAAGAGAAGACCAAACGGGAAGAAGATTCACTAAAAGCAGCTTTGGCAAAAGAATTAGATACATTAAGCTTAAAAGATTCTTTAAAAAAAGAAATTATTAAAGATTCTTTGGATAAAACTACTACATTTAAAAAGTTTGAAGCAGGAACAAATCTTATTCCGCCTGTATCAGATACTGGCCACCAATAAAATCAATAGTTTCATTAATAGGTTTAAACTCATAGCTCAAGGCATCTTTAATTTTCTTACTGCTGTAAATTGTTTCTGTTGTTAATGAATGTACTATTTGTTTGGTAAGCTGCCTTCGTTTGCCAGTTAGTTTATGTACTAACCAATCTAGTTTCCAAGCTAGATTCAATAGCCTTTGGTTTACTTGTTTTTTCGGAGGTATAGCATTCACGGATTTTGATAAAGCACTTAAAAAATCTTTGTAGGTCCAATTTTCACTAACCAATACAAATCGTTCATTATTAATGTTGCTTTCCATCAATTTTATCATCACAGTAACGACATCTTCAATGGCAATTAAGGCAATAGTACCAGAAGGATAATATTTAAAACCCTTTTTTGCTTTTTTAAAAAAAACGCCCGTGCCATATCGCCATATACCTGCGCCCAAAATAACTCCTGGATTTACAATAACTGCATTTAAGCCTTCTTGAGTACCTCTCCAAACCTCCATTTCTGCTCCATATTTTGTTATGGCATAAACACTATTGTCGGCCTCAGGATTCCAATTGGTATCTTCTGCAATAGGGTTTGTTTCGTGTCCTAAAGTCGCAATTGTACTTACATAACAAAGCTTTTTAATGCTATTTGAAATAGAAAAATTTACAATATTGGCAGTACCTTCAATATTAGTTTTTCGTAAAAGTTGATATTTATCGGGCTCAAAAGACACAAAAGCAGCACAATGATAAACATGGGTAATGTTTTCAAAAGCTTCTGTTAAAGCTGGAATATTCAAAATATCAGCTTCAACCCATTCAATGGCATTAAAATAAGACTCGTAATTGTTAGTATAACAAGAAAATACACTTTTAACATTACTGAGCTTTCTTTCATTTCTGTAAATGGCTCTTACTTTTTCTTTATTATTAACGAGTTTAAAAAGTAAATGTGCGCCAACCAAACCGGTACCTCCTGTTACTAAAATCATGCAACTAAAGTAAAGAATTATTCAGAATACATTAGTAATTATAAGGGTATTTTTATATTTGCCAAAGTATTTTAAAATTGTTACAAATGATAAAGAATTTTGTTGAAGAGTTAACTTGGAGAGGCATGATACATACAGTTATGCCAGGAGCGGAAGAACACCTTATGGAGGGCATGCGAAGTGCTTATGTGGGTTTTGACCCCACAGCAGATTCTTTACATATTGGTAATTTGGTACCAATTATGTTATTGGCGCACTATCAACGCTGTGGGCACAAGCCAGTAGCTCTAGTTGGTGGTGCCACAGGAATGATTGGGGATCCATCAGGAAAATCTAGTGAGCGTAATTTGCTAGATGAAAATACTTTACGTCATAATCAAGAAGCCATAAAAAAGCAATTGGCTCATTTTTTAGATTTTGAAAGCCATGCTGAAAATGCGGCAATTTTGGTGAATAATTATGATTGGATGAAATCCTTTTCTTTCCTTGAATTTATTCGTGATGTCGGTAAGCACATTACTGTAAATTATATGATGGCTAAAGATTCTGTAAAAAATAGAATTTCATCAGATTCTTCAGAAGGGATGAGTTTTACAGAGTTTACCTATCAATTGGTGCAAGGTTATGATTTTCTTCATCTATACAAAGAAAAAGATTGTACTATACAAATGGGAGGAAGCGACCAGTGGGGAAATATAACAACGGGTACCGAATTAATTAGGCGGATTGAAAGCGGTAAAGGATATGCTATAACGTGTCCTTTAATTACAAAATCAGATGGATCTAAATTTGGTAAATCTGAAGGGGGCAATGTATGGTTGGATGCCAATAGAACGTCACCTTATAAATTTTATCAATATTGGTTGAATTCAAGTGATGAGGACGCTGAAAAGTATATTAAAATATTTACTTTTTTAAATCAAGATGACATATTTGCTTTGGTAAATGAACATCATGAAGCGCCTCATTTACGTGTGCTTCAAAAGCGATTAGCTGAAGAAATCACCATGATGGTTCATTCAAAAGAGGATTTAGATAATGCCATAAAAGCCAGTACTATTTTGTTTGGAAACTCCACAAGTGAAGACTTAAAACAGCTTAATGAACAAACTTTTTTAGACGTTTTTGATGGGGTTCCACAAACGCAAATTCATAAATCTGACATTGATAACGGGTTGGATATAATAGCGGCTTTGGCTGAAAAAGGGGGGTTTTTAAAATCCAATGGTGAAGCTAGACGCGCTTTAAAAGAAAATTCGATTTCGGTAAACAAAGAAAAGGTTAACGAGGATTATAAAATTGAATCAAAGGATTTGATTAACAATAAATTTGTATTGCTGCAACGGGGTAAAAAAAATTACTTTGTATTACAAATTATTTAAAAATATTAAAGCCCAATGTTAACATTGGGCTTTAACTAACTAACCAACCAAACTAATTAGAAAAAATTAATTTTTCTTTTTCTTAGTTTATTTTTTGTCGGGATTACATTCTTTGCCTTACAAAAAAAGTGTTTTATATTTTAAATCTTTTTAAGATTCTAAACTATTTTTATCCTTCAAATAGAAGAATTTTTAGTTAGCAACAAAATTAAAGAACCATTAAGTTGCACCCTCGGATATCTGAATTATCAAAGCGACCTATAACTTCAAAAGAACCATCTTGATATACTCTACCCAAATCTTGGGTGGCAATAAAAGAGCAAGAATTTGTATTGGCTAAATCAATAATATTAATCCCTCCTGTTTTTCCCTCAGTTAATATGGTTAGCGGATCTTCGGTGTCACGGGTGAAAATTGTCATCCAAGGCGGACAATTAAAAATACCATTTCCTTTGGAGTAGGCTTGACTTAAAAGTTCGGTCATACCATATTCACTGTGTATAGTATCAACTCCAAAGCCTGCTTTTAGTTTTTTGTGAAGTTCGCTTCTAATCAATTCTTTACGACGCCCTTTCATGCCACCAGTTTCCATAATGATGGTATGTTGTAGGTCAAATTTATATGTTTCAACCAAGTCTAACAAAGCAAAGGACACACCAATTAGTAAAACTTTTTTGCCTTCCGAATCTAATTTGATTAGGATATTTTTTAATTCTATAATATTATTCAAATAAAAACCACTTTCAGGATGATTTGAGGTTTTAATCATATTATCTACCATATAAACAAGAGAAGACCCTCCGCGCTCCATGTAAGAAGGTAGTAAACCTAAAATAACATAATTCTCAATGTTCCCATAAAAATGCTCAAATCCTTTGGTGAAACTTTGCTTGTAGACACCTAAATCGGTTACATGGTGTTTACTAGTTAAACTTCCTGTGGTTCCAGAGCTAGTAAACGTTGTTTTTATAGGTTGATTGGAACTTAAAATCTTATGGCTTTTAAAAAATTGAATTGGTAAAAACGGGATATCCGTTATTTTTTTTATATCACTGGGGTGTATATATAATAAATCGCAAAACGATCTGTAAATAGGATTGTTATCGAATTGAAATTTAAAAACTTGTAAAGACAAATTTTCAAATTCAGTTGTGCTTTTAATTTTAAAAATGGAATTTATATCTATCATAAACTAAGATAACAAAGGTAGATAAAATAAAAAAGCGTTACCAAAGGGTAACGCTTTAAATAAATGGTTTGCTTAAATTATCTAATCACTAATTTTTGAGTGGATATAGCATCTTCTTGTGAAACTTTCATGATGTAAATACCTGTTTTTAAGGTTGAAACATCTAATTTGTTATCAGTAATAGTATTAGTGATAACCTGCTTTCCTAAAACATCAAACACTGTCACATTCATTTCGGCATTTTTTCTGCTAGAAATATTAACATAACCTAATGAGGTTGGGTTAGGATACATACTAAACCCTTCTATTTCGTTGTATTCGGTATCAAGTGTAATGTCTGATAATCCTCTTGAAGTAACCTGAACAGTTCCAAAGAATTCTGATACAATTACCACTAAGTCTTGATTTCCTGAAGGGATGGTCTGGCCTATATAATTGGCATTACTAAATGCGCTTCTAAAAATGGTAGTTCCGGTAGCATCCGTGATGTTATAATTACCAGTACTGCCAATAGCACTAACAAAAGTACCTCCGGCATCAGCAAAAGTGGCACCATTTATTCGAACTAATTCTGATTCATAATCTTCCCAATTGCTTAATAAAGTTGCGATTGTAACGGTTGGGATTGCAGGACTGTTTCCCGTTGATGTTGGCGCTCCCCAACCAGCATCACTAGGTATTAACTGAAGAACACTGTTAAAATTGTCTAAACGACCTCTTATATTTGATACAGCATCACCGGTGTTGTAAGGAGATGTGGCATAATCAATGTCATAAACCATGATACCGGCCGTTCCATCCTGAAAATACATTGTTAAATCAAAATCAGGAATAGTCCAGGTATTAATTACGGGCCCCGTTACCCGATAATATAAGTCAGGGCCAACTACTTGGGCTCTCAGGGTTGCTAAATCAGGTACGTCCGTATAGGTGGCTATAGTGAAGGTAAAGGAATAAACTACTGGCGTACTTAAAGGATTTCCGGAATTATCTACTAACTCTGCTCTGAAAAAATAAGTTTCACCCACAATTAATCCATTTACAGGGTAAGTTACGTTCGAGTCGTTTGATGTAAAAACACTACCACCGTCTACAAAAACATTACCATTAGTATTTTCTATAGACCATATTATAAAACCATCTTCTGATCCATCACTAATTCCACTACCTGGTGAAGTTTCGCCAGACATATTAAAATTTGTTGTAGCAAAATCAATATTGGCATTATTTACGGTTTCTGGGTCAGCAATGAGAACATCTCCATTGCCCGGTCCGTCACTTAATGAAAGTGTTGGGTCCGTATTAGTGCCAATCCATGAACCGGGGTCAAAATCTCCGGGTGCATCTTGAGTAGCAACAGTATAACTAGTGCAACTATCTGAAGTTGGACTATCAGCCCAAATATTCCATTCGGCCTCATTCCATGGGTTTGAACCAGAAGTGACGGTAGGTTTTCTCTCAGCTCGACCATCCTCATATTCAGCACATGTGGTTGTATTATCAATACCGGGGGTTCCAAACGCGTCTACAATTACATCTGCTCCATTTACCAAGAACAAGTCGTCATCTCCATTACTTCCAGCTACACCATTTAAAATAGGGTCTAGTTGGTCAGGAGCAAATCCATAGACACTGGCAAATGTTCCATCAACGTTGTTGTAAGCAATAATATAAAAGCCACCAGCTGGAATTATTCCTGTAAGATCTAGGCTTGCCGATACAGTTGCACTTGCGTTGAGATATTTATCAATTTGCCATCCACTGCCTTCAGTGAAATCAACTGGTGATGCCCCTGCATTATAAAGTTCAATATATCTTGCGTCAGCATTGTTGTTAGGATCTGCAATTTCTGTTATAAATACTTGCCCAAAAGACAAACCAGAAATTAAAATACAAAAAAGTAAAAAGTAAAGTTTTTTCATAATATGAGAGATTAATTAATAGAGTATTAAAAATAATTATTAATCTGCATATAAACTAAAAAAACAGCCAAAAAGGCTGTTTTTTAACTATATAATAATATGGAAGTTATTTTATTATTAATTTGCGAGTTTCGCTTATTTCGCCTTCCGTAATTTTCAAAATATAAACACCTTTGCTTAGATTGGAAATATTTAATTCTTTGCCAACTAAATCAATTGAAAATATCTGTTTTCCTAAAACATTATAAAACTCAACCTTTTTGTTTAGGTTATTTTTCGAGGTAATATAAATTTTACCACTACTTGCAGGGTTTGGGTAAATAGAAAGATTCTCAATTATTTTTTCAGCAGGTATATTGTTAACTTTGCTTTGAGAAATACCCTGCTGTGTTTGGAAAAATGCTAAAGTAATGAATAAAAACAATAAGTAATATTTTTTCATAAGATTGGATTTGGCACTATAAAAGTATTAAAATACTTCAAAAGTGATGCCAAAAAAGTGTTAAAGATTTGAGTGATACATCGAAACGTTAATTTCTTTTAATTGGTTTGTTACCTTAATGTTATTAATTTTAAAATTTTAATGAATTTATGTTATTAGTTTTATCTTTACTATATTAATGCGAGGTAATTAAAAAAATGAAAAAAAAGGACATTAAAATTCTGCTAGTAGATGATGAGCCGGATATTTTAGAAATAGTTGGCTATAATTTAACAAGTGAAGGCTATCAAGTGATTACTGCCGAAAATGGTAGCGATGGTGTTAAAAAAGCCAAAAAAGAACTTCCGCACTTGATTATCTTGGATGTTATGATGCCCGAAATGGATGGTATTGAGGCCTGTGAAATTATTAGAAAAAACCCAGATTTAAAAAACACCATTGTCGCATTTCTAACGGCAAGAGGAGAAGATTACTCGCAAGTAGCTGGGTTTGATGCAGGAGCTGATGATTATATTACCAAACCCATTAAACCAAAGGTTTTGGTAAGTAAAGTGAAAGCACTTTTAAGACGCTTTAAGGAAGAAGATATTACCGATACTGTTAAAGTAGGTAGCTTGGTAATCAATAGAGACGAATATAAAATCACTTCAAAAGGAAAAGAAATTATTTTACCTAGAAAAGAATTTGAATTATTATCTTTACTAGCCTCAAAACCAGGTAAAGTTTTCAAAAGAGATGAAATTCTAGATACAGTTTGGGGTAATGAAGTTGTAGTTGGAGGTAGAACAATTGATGTACACATTAGAAAACTACGTGAAAAATTAGGAGACAAAAGTTTTAAGACTATTAAAGGAGTTGGGTATAAGTTCGTAGATTAATGCAAACAAAATTTAAAAAATCATATCGGTTCGCGATAAAAACCTCGCTTTATATAACCTTGTATGTAACACTCTTAATGAGTGTTTTTTTATACTTTTTATATGAGCTTAATTGGTGGTACTTATTGGCGTTTTCATTTGGAGTCTATCTCTTTTCTTTTTTTACGGTTCAATTTAGGGTAGAACGTTTTATTTACAAACGTGTAAAAAAAATATACGATGACTTAACCTTGTTAGAGTCTGCTAGTTTAACAAAAGGCCCTATTACTACCGATATGCGCACCTTGACACAGGAGATAGACAAATTTGCAAGAGATAAAAAAATAGAAATAGAAACCCTAAAAGTTAGAGAACAATACAGAAAGGAGTTTTTAGGGAATGTTTCCCATGAGTTAAAAACACCTCTTTTTACTGTCCAAGGTTATATTTTAACCTTATTGGATGGCGCTATGGATGATAAAATTTTAAGAAAAAAGTATTTAGAGAGAGCTAATAAAGGTGTTGAAAGATTAGGCTACATTATTAAAGATCTAGACATGATTACTAAATTGGAAGTTGGCGATTTGAGTCTTAAAATTGAAACCTTTAATATTGTGGAATTGGTTGAAAATGTTTTTGAAATGCTGGAAATGAAAGCTACTAAAAAAAACATTACTCTCACCTTTGATATGGACTATGAGAATCCCATAATGGTTAAAGCAGATAGGGAACGCATACAGCAAGTATTGGCCAATTTAGTGGTAAACTCCATTAAGTATGGAAGAGAAAAAGGTACTACCGAAGTAAGTATTGAAAACCTTATAAAAAATAAAGTAATCGTTCGTGTAACCGATAATGGAGAGGGTATCGAAAAAATACACTTACCAAGATTGTTTGAACGGTTTTATAGAGTTGATAAAAGTGGATCAAGAAAAGAAGGTGGTTCTGGTCTGGGCTTATCTATTGTAAAACATATTATTGAAGCGCATAACGAAAAAATTTATGTGGAGAGTGAATATGGGGTTGGCAGTGAATTCTCCTTCACTTTAGAAAAGGCTAAATAAATCTTTATAATCCACTTCAAAATCAAAAGCCTTCAATCCTTCATAAATAGCAACTACATCTAAATTCTTTACAGTAAAATCATCTTGATTACAACTAGGGACTAATTGTAATTCCATGAATCTTTTAGCTAAATATTCTTGTTCAAATTGCCCAGGTGTAGGTATAAAAAACGCTCTTTTATTAAGTTTAGCCAAATCCATAACTGTGGTGTAGCCAGATCGGGAAAGTATTAAAGCACTCTCATTAATAGTTTTTTCAAGTAAATGAGATGTCATGAAATTATAAATGGTCATGTTACCGATAACTTGCATGTTTTGCTCCTTTTCCATAATCCCTTTAACAAAAACCACTTTACCCGTATAATTTTTTAATTCCAACAGAAGTTTTTCTTCAAGTAAGGTACGTTGAGGTTCTGGACCAGAAATCAAAACCATCAAGTCATTTTTTACTTCAGAATTCATTTTGGTAAATCTACTAAGTGGGCCAATGTATTTTGTGGGAATTTCAAAGGATTTTACATGCCCCAGTTTTCCGCTTAAATTAACGTCTCCTTCAACATCAGGAACCCAACACGCATCAAATTTTTTTATAATTTCTTGATGTACTTTGGTGCTTAACCAGGTGGTATTTCCGCTTAAAACATTCAATTGGTGCGTAATAAAAACAGATGGCACTTTTTTACTTCGCACACCTAGGCGGTTATCCGAAATAATACCAGATATATCATTGTTTTCCAAAATAACACCAATCGCTTTTTTTTCAGCTTTAATAGCCTTCAAAAGTTTTGGAGAGTCTTTTAAAAGTTTCCATTTAAAATGTTTCCCGTTTTTTGCGTAAGTCACATTATACGAAGGAAGCTCAATTGAAGATAAATTAGGAAACTCTTTTCGCAACAGCGTTAAAGCAACTCCATCACTTGCAAGAATAGGCTCAAAACCCTCATGAATTAAAGCGTTAATTATGGGAATGCTTCTGGTGGCATGTCCCAAACCCCAATTTAAAGGCGCAACTAAAATTTTTTTTTTCATATGTTTCATGGTGTGCTTTTAGTAGTTCAAGTCTAGCTTTCTGCCATATTCTCAAAACACTTCCGGGGGACGCCGCTTAAATTCCTCAGGCAAAATTCACGCAAATTCAAAGATAAGCATATTAACACTCTCGTATATTTCCTTAATTTTACCAAATAATTAAAAATTTGCAATAACCTGTGGGAAGCAAAAATAAACTCCGAAGATTTAAAGAGAACGAAACCTTTTCAAACGTATTTCAACCAACAAGAGACGAGCTAGTTAATTCTAAATTCCATTTAAAAGGGAAATGGAGAACAGACGTTTTTGAAAACAATAATCCGTTAGTTTTAGAATTGGGCTGTGGAAAGGGCGAATACTCTGTAGCTTTGGCACAAAAATATGCTGATAAAAACTTCATTGGCATCGATATAAAAGGAGCTCGTTTTTGGAGAGGTGCCAAAACAGCTATAGAGGAGGCTATTCCAAACGTGGCATTTCTTCGTACTCAAATAGAATTGATTGATTACGCTTTCGCAGAAAATGAAGTGGATGAAATTTGGATAACGTTTCCAGATCCACAAATAAAATACAAACGCACCAAACACCGCATGACAAATACTGCCTTTTTACAGCGCTACAAACAAATTTTAAAACCAGATGGCGTGGTAAACTTAAAAACCGATAGTGAATTTATGCATGGTTATACCCTTGGTTTGTTGCATGGAGCAGGACACGAAGTGCTTTATGCTAACCATAATGTATACAAACAAGAAGGTAGCCCTGAGGAAGTAACCAGTATTCAAACCTTTTATGAATCGCAATATTTAGAACAAAACAAACCTATTACGTATATTAGGTTTAAAATAAAGTAATAGTGAACATAACTTTTATCTTTTTTATAGGCTTAATAGTGGCGTTAATTGGGGTTGTGCCACCTGGGTTGTTAAACATGACGGCTGCCAAAATAAGCTTGAAAGAAGGCCATGTAAGAGGGGTTATGTTTTCTATAGGGGTTTGTGTCATCGTTATTATTCAAACTTACATAGCAGCTATTTTTGCTCGTTATTTAAGCATGCATCCAGAGGTAATTGATATCCTTCAACGGGTAGCTTTTGTAATTTTTATTTTAATTTCTATTTACTTTTTATTTATAGCAAAATCGCAACCTAAGCAACAACTCCAACCTAAAATAAGGAGCAAACACAGTCGTTTTTTTCAAGGAATGTTTTTATCCGCAATTAACGTGTTTCCTATACCATATCAAGCTTACATGACCATCACCTTGGCTTCATTTGGTTGGTTAGATTTTAGTCATATAAGTATTGTTTCATATGTTTCTGGCGCTGTTATGGGGACGTTCGTTATGTTGTATATTTATATTTTCTTTTTTGAAAAAATACGAGAAAGATCTTTTACCTCACAAAAAAATATGAATTATATTATAGGAGGAATCACTGGGATTATAGCTATTATTACGTTAATAAATATCATTAAAGAGATCTAAAAATGCAACCTGAAACCCTTAATTTTTTTGATAAAGTTTATGAGGTAGCAAAGCAAATTCCATTTGGGAGAGTGAGTAGTTATGGCGCAATTGCTAATTATCTTGGTGCAACAAGAAGCGCTCGAATGGTGGGTTATGCTATGAATGGTTCTTCAGGTAAGGATGTGCCGGCACACCGCGTGGTTAATAAAAAAGGAATGCTCACTGGAAAGCATCATTTTGATGGTACTAATCTTATGCAGCAACTATTGGAAAGTGAAGGTGTTGAAGTGATAGAAAACCAAATTCAAAACTTTCAAAAGGTTTTTTGGGATCCGGCAAAGGAATTGTAATTTTTATCTTAAAAGAAAAACCCAGTACCTAAAGTGACTGTAGAAAAATTTTGGTTGCCTATTCTAAGATGCTCATAACCTCCAATTATTTTAAATTGTTTAAAGTGATAATTCAATAAACCATTAAATTTATTTATGCTTTCATCATTTATTAGGGTTTGGTTATAGCTAACTTCTGCACTTATTGGTTTTGCTATAAACCATTCAGCGCCCAAGCCATAAGTAAAACCAAATTCATTTACAGAACCATCAATATAGGAAGCGCCCAAACCCCACCACGCATCAAATTTTTCAGAACGAACGCGATAATATTTTGCAAGTGAAGTGTAAATAGCTAAATTATCATAACCAAAGTTAGGATTGTTTTCCCAAAGCTGTAAATAATCTCCTTCAATGGCAATTCTTTTTAAAAAATGCATTTCTAAATTTAGATGCATCCCCTTGAGTTTACTATTTTCAGAGATGTATCTTGTTGATAAATCCGTTCTAAAAAAGGTTATATCTTCACTCCAGTCATAAATGTAGTTGCCTTTGTTGGATTTATAATACGGATGTTTTGTAATGTAAGCGTTACTTGCCTTATTTTCCATTTCAAAAGGAGATTCAATAGCTACCGCATATATAGAGTAAGCAAAGGCTTGAACAATAATCTCGCCAACCACTTCTGTTAAAAAATCACCCTCAGAATTATGGTTATTTCGGCTATTATTATGATTTGATTTCGTATTTTCAGTCGTCTTTTCCTTTTTTTTCAGGCTTTTCTCTGCCTTTTCAATTTTACTTTGTGAAAAACTGGATACTCCAATAAAAAACAAAAAACAAATACTTAGTAAAATTCTTTTCATTATAAATCAATCATAAAATTATGAAATAGTATAGCACACAAACCATACCATATTTATCAATTGTTCTCATTAATAGTAACATAAATCATTTCAATTAAAGAACTTTAAATTGTAAAGAATTCAGTGTATATTTGTACTTTAGAATTAATCTAAATTAGATAAAGTGAAGCTGAACAAACAAGATATATTGAAGGCCCTAGAAACCATTACCGTTCCCGGTGAAGGACAAAATATGGTTGAAAGTGGAGCAGTTAAAAATGTAGTTACATTTGGTGATGAGGTGATTGTAGACATTACAATTAAAAACCCAAGTTTACAAGCTAAAAAGCGTACAGAAGTTGAAATACTTAAAACCATTCATGAGCAGGTTTATGAAAAAGCTAAAATTACTGTAAACGTAAAAGTAGATGCACCTGCAAAACCAAAGGTTAATGTTATTAAAGGAAATCCTATTCCTGGGATTCAAAATATTGTAGCTGTAGCATCGGGTAAAGGAGGTGTTGGAAAGTCTACTGTTACAGCCAATTTAGCAGTAACATTGGCTAAAATGGGATTTAAGGTTGGGGTTTTGGATGCTGATATTTATGGGCCATCTATCCCAATTATGTTTGATGTGGAAGCAGAAAAACCTTTGGCGATTAATGTTGAAGGAAAATCGAAAATGAAGCCCATTGAAAATTATGGGGTAAAAATATTATCCATCGGGTTTTTTACACAACCTAATCAAGCCGTCGTTTGGCGTGGTCCTATGGCCGCAAAAGCGCTAAATCAAATGATTTTTGATGCCTATTGGGGAGAACTCGATTTTTTACTCATTGATTTACCACCAGGAACAGGTGATATTCATTTGAGTATTATGCAATCTTTACCTATTACTGGCGCAGTAGTAGTAAGTACACCTCAAAACGTGGCATTAGCCGATGCTAAGAAAGGAGTAGCCATGTTTCAGCAAGAAAGTATCAATGTACCCGTTTTAGGAATTATTGAAAATATGGCTTATTTTACGCCAGCGGAATTACCAGATAATAAATACTATATTTTCGGAAAAGAAGGTGCAAAACATTTATCTGATGATTTGGATGTACCTTTTTTAGGAGAAATACCTTTGGTACAAAGCATTAGAGAAGCTGGAGATGTTGGGCGCCCTGCAGCTTTACAAACAGCAACACCATTAGAGAAATCTTTTGAAGAATTAACAAAAAATGTAGTTCAGGAGGTAGTAAGGCGTAATGACGATTTACCGCCAACTGAGGCCATAAAAATAACAACCATGGCTGGTTGTTCAGCAATAAAAAAGTAGCTTATGAGTACAGAAGAGGTTAGGTTAAATGTTGAAAAAGCCTTAGACGAAATACGTCCGTTTTTACAAAGTGATGGTGGGGATATTTCATTAATGTCAATAGAAGAGAATGACACACTTGTAAAAGTTAAATTACAAGGAGCATGTGTTGGTTGTAGTGTCAATCAAATGACCCTAAAATCTGGTGTGGAAATGACTATTAAAAAGTATGTTCCACAAATAGAGCATGTTATTAATATAGACTAAACGTTTGGTAAAGTTTAGGCTATTTAAAGGATTTTTTCTCTTCTTAGAAAAGTATCTAAACTATCTGCAATATCGAAACAACTGCTCACTTTCGATACTTCGTTGCAATAAACATTTTCTAAATTATGTGATTTACATTGAAAATCAGAGAAGTCGATTTTTTCAAATTTTTTGTTCACTTTTATACATTGTTCATAAAGAGTACTAACGGTTTTGAAACCAATTGGATCAATTCCACTTTTTAATAGATATCCTTTCAAATAGTTTTCGATTGCTCTTTGAGAATTTTTGCAAACAGAATAAGATACAATATCTTCTTCAGGTCTATAAAGTTCTTTGTTGGCCTCATTTAATTTATCAACAGCTTCCTTGAATAATTTTTTTGCTTCAGTTTCCATTTTTTTAATTTAAAGTTTTAAATCTCCATACCTTTAGAAAACTTAATTTTCAAGGTTTTCCGTCAAAAGTGTAAAAACATCTATTTCTAAATGAAATAGATGTTTTTACTAATTATTTACATATTTCTATATAGTTCTAACCGCTCCCATTTAGTGTTAACCTCTTCTTGAGCTTCTTCAAGTAATGCAGCTCCTAATACTTTATCATCCTTTACAACTCTTTTAAATCGAGTTTCATTATACATGAAATCACTAAGTGGAATACTAGGTGCTTTAGAGTCTAATTTGAACTTTTTACCTTTAGGCTTGGAAGGGTCAAATCTAAATAAAGGCCAGTATCCTGCTTCGACAGCTTTTTCTTGATGTAAAGCACCATCTTTTAAATCATAACCATGTTCTCCACAATGTGAATAAGCGACTATTAATGATGGGCCTGGATAAGCTTGAGCTTCTTCAATGGCTTTTAAAGTTTGTAAATCTTTAGCGCCTAAAGCAACTTGTGCTACATATACATTACCGTAGGAGATAGCTTGTAATCCCAGACTTTTCTTGCCAGTTCTTTTTCCAGATACTGAGAACTTTGCACTCGCCCCTAGAGGTGTAGCTTTAGACGTTTGGCCACCAGTATTAGAATAAACTTCGGTGTCTAAAACCATAATATTAATATCTTCTCCAGATGCTAATACATGATCTACACCACCATATCCTATATCGTAAGCCCAACCGTCACCACCAAGAATCCATACAGATTTTCTTCTTAAATATTCGGTCAATTGATTTAACCTAACAGCTTTATCATTATTTGGTAGTTTAGTTAACCTTTCTTTTAGATTTTGAATTTGCTCGTTTTTATCTTTTTTCTGTGCTTCTGTCTCTTCAGCATTATTTAAAATAGCGTCTACAAGATCACTACCAACAGTTTCTTCTAACGATTTTAATAAATCTATAGCTATTTCTTGTTTTTTGCTTAATGCCAATTTCATTCCTAAACCAAATTCTGCATTGTCCTCAAATAACGAATTTGCCCAAGCAGGACCTCTGCCAAGTTCATTGGTTTTATATGGTGTTGTAGGTAAATTGCCTCCATAAATTGAAGAACAACCTGTTGCATTTGCAATTAAAATACTGTCGCCATATAATTGGGTTAACATTTTAATATAAGGTGTTTCTCCACATCCAGAGCATGCTCCTGAGAATTCAAATAATGGTTCTAAAAATTGTGAGCCTTTTACATTGGTTATTTGTAGAGCTGTTCTATCATAATTTGGAAGATTTACAAAATAATCCCAATTAGCATTTTCCTCAGCCTCAACATCTAATTTTTTCCTCATATTAATGGCTTTGAAATCTTCAATTTCTTTGCTTTCTGCTGGACAAACAGCCACACAAAGATCGCAACCTGTACAGTCTTCTGGGGATACTTGTAATATATAAGATTCAGTATCACTTGTAAATGGTCTTCCTTTAGCCGCAACAGTTTTTAATGATGCCGGAGCGCCAACTAATTCATCATTTAGAACGACTTTGGCTCTTATCGCTGCATGCGGACAAATGGCAACACATTTATTACATTGAGTACATAAATCTTTATCGTCCCAAACTGGAATAAAATCAGCTATTCCCCGCTTTTCATATTGTGTTGTACCTGTTGGGAATGTGCCATCTACAGGAAAAGCACTTACTGGTAATTCATCACCTCTACCGGCCAAGATTTTCCCTAAAACTTCTAAAACAAATGGATCGTCTGTTCCAGTCATCATAGGTTTTAGGTTTCTATCATTTGTTATTGTTTTAGGATATTCTACTTTTTGAAGATTTTGAAGTGACTTATCAACAGCATTAAAATTCATCTGAACAACCTTATCTCCTTTATGAGAATATGATTTTACAATGGCATCTTTAATTTTCTGAATAGCTTCATCTTTAGGTAATACCCCTGAAATAGCAAAGAAGCAGGTTTGTAAAACCGTATTGGTTCTTTTCCCTAAATTGGCTTCTTGAGCCACTTTTGAGGCATCAATTACATAGAAATCTAATTTGTTTTTTACAATTTCTTCTTGCATTTTTTGAGGCAATTTTCCCCATATATCATCCTTAGAAAAAGGAGAATTCAACAAAAAAGTACCACCTTTTTTAATAGTTTTTAAGATATCATATTTTTCAATGAAATTAAATTGGTGACAAGCAATAAAGTCTGCTTTATGAATTAAATAGGTTGAATAAATAGGTTGAGGTCCAAAACGTAAATGTGACACCGTTTGAGCACCAGCTTTTTTAGAATCATATACGAAATAACCTTGTACATAATTATCAGTTGTTTCACCAATAATTTTAATAGAATTTTTGTTAGCACCAACAGTACCATCAGAACCTAAACCAAAGAACATGCAGTTAAATGTGGTTTTAACAGTTTGTAGCCGTTCTCCAATTTCTAAACTTGTATTTGAAACATCATCATTAATACCTATAGTAAAATGATTTTTTGGTTTTTCCTTATCTAGTTCATCGTAAATGGCCTTAACCATTGCTGGATCAAATTCTTTTGAAGATAATCCATAACGACCACCAATAATTTTTGGCATCTCTCTGTTGCTTTCAGCGAATGCTGTAACTACATCTAAATATAATGGTTCACCAGCGCTACCAGGTTCTTTGGTTCTGTCTAAAACAGCTACTTTTTTAACGGTCTTTGGCAGTGCATCAATAAAATGGCTTACCGAAAATGGTCTGAATAAGCGCACAATTAAGGCTCCAACTTTTTCACCATTTTTCACCATGGTATCTACGGCTTCCATGACAGGACCTTGGCCAGATCCCATAATTATTATAATTTTTTCTGCTTCTGGATGTCCTATATAGTCGAACAATTCATATTTACGATCAGTATGTTTATAAAATTCGTTCATTGTTTCTTGAACAATTTTCGGTATTTTACTGTAAAACAAATTGGCAGCTTCTCTAGATTGAAAAAAGACATCTGGATTTTGAGACGTACCTCTTACTACAGGATGATCAGGATCTAAGGATCTTTTTTTATGGTCCATTACTTTATCATCAGGCATCATAGCTTTAATGATATCATCTGGAATGGCATCAATTTTAGAAATTTCATGAGAGGTTCTAAAACCATCAAAAATATTTAAAAATGGTATTCTAGATTTTAATGTAGATACTTGGGCTATTAATGCAAAATCTTGTGCTTCTTGAACAGAGCCACCAAATAGCATAGAAAAACCAGTTTGTCTAGTTGCCATAACATCAGAATGATCTCCAAAAATTGATAAGGCATGTGTTGCAACCGTTCTAGCTGCCACATGAATAACAGAAGGAAGTAATTCGCCTGCTATTTTATACATATTTGGTATCATTAATAGTAAACCTTGTGATGCTGTAAAAGTGGTAGTTAAAGCACCAGCTTGTAAAGAACCATGAACAGCGCCAGCGGCACCACCTTCGCTTTGCATTTCTACAATTCTGGGAATATTTCCCCAAATATTTTTCTCGCCGTTTGAACTAAATACATCTACATGCTCTCCCATTGGTGAAGCAGGAGTTATAGGGTATATCGCACAGACCTCATTAGTTTTATGCGCTACGCGAGCAACGGCTTCATTGGCATCGCAAATCAGTTTTGGAAATTTTTTCTTCATAATGAATAAATTATAATTAAAAACCATCTTCGTATGAAAAGAGTTTCAATGGTTTTAATTTTTTAAGAATATATATAGTAAAAAACTTGGTTATTAAGTGGTTGTTATTCACCGTGTAACCAAGCTTTTTTTAGTAATAATTCATCTTCTGTTTCAACATGATTCTCATCTATGATACAACAATCTACTGGACAAACCGAAGCACATTGAGGTTCATCATGAAAACCTTTACATTCAGTACACTTGTCGGGAACTATATAGTAAAATTCATCTGAAATCGGATCATTTTGTGCATCGGCATCAATTTCTTCTCCATTTAGAGATGTAATTAATCCACTTAAAGATGTTTCATCAGAATAAGACCATTCTTGGTCTGGTTCGTAAATTGCATTGTTTGGACATTCTGCAATACAAGCATCACAATTGATGCATTCCTCTGTTATAATGATAGCCATAGTTATCTGTTTTTATGATAATTATGAGTAAAATTAATTTTTTATGACCACTTTTTATATGATAAAAATCATATAAAAATCTAAAAACAGAAACTATATTTGGTAGTATTAACTTCAATTTTTGATACTAAAATATTATATCTAAAATTATGATTGCTGAGATTAAAGATACACAACCCGAAGCTTTAGAAGCTGTTGTAATAAGATTTGTAGGTGATTCTGGAGATGGTATGCAATTAACTGGAACTCAATTTTCGGATACTTCTGCTATGTTTGGGAATGATGTTTCAACATTTCCTAATTACCCTTCAGAAATTAGAGCTCCACAGGGAAGTCTATACGGCGTTTCAGGCTTTCAAGTTCATATTGGTAGTGTAGAGATTAGTACACCTGGTGATGATGTAGATTTACTTGTGGCCATGAATCCTGCGGGTTTAAAAACAAATCTTTATGCAGTAAAACCTGGACATACTATAATTGTTGATATTGATTCGTTCAATAAAAAAAATTTAGAAAAAGCGCAATACGAAACGAATCCTCTTGAAGATGGCAGTCTTGAAAATTACAGAATTATTGAAGTAGCCATTTCATCGCTAACAAAGGAAGCGTTGAAAGATGTTGAGGGCTTAGATAATAAGAGCATTACCAGAAGCAAGAACATGTTTGCTTTAGGCATGGTGTACTGGATGTACCATCGCTCTCCAGAACATACTATTGATTTTTTCAATAAAAAATTTGCATCTAAGCCCCATTTAATAGAATCGAATACCAAAGTGCTAAATGCAGGTTTTTATTTTGCAGAAACGCTAGAATTAATTCCTAACTCATATACTATTTCTCCAGCGAGGATGCCTGCTGGCACTTATAGAATTATAAGCGGAAATACGGCCACTGCCTGGGGGCTTTTGGCCGCAGCTGAAAAATCTGGTTTAGAATTATTTTTAGGATCTTACCCAATAACACCAGCAACCGATATTTTACATGAACTTGTTAAACACAAACATTTTGGAGTAAAAGCTTTTCAGGCTGAAGATGAGATTGCAGGTATAACGTCCGCAATTGGGGCATCATTTGCAGGAGATTTAGCAATTACAACCACTTCAGGTCCAGGTTTGGCTTTAAAAAGTGAAGCATTAGGATTAGCTATGATGGTGGAATTACCTTTAGTTGTGGTAAATGTTCAAAGAGGAGGTCCTTCAACTGGGTTGCCAACTAAAACCGAACAGTCTGATTTAATGCAAGCTATGTATGGTAGAAACGGTGAAAGCCCTGTAATTGTAATAGCAGCTAGCACTCCCTCAAATTGTTTCGAATTTGCATTCCAAGCCGCCAAATTGGCGTTAGAGCATATGACTCCAGTGATATTGTTAACGGACGGCTATATTGCGAATGGATCGGAGCCTTGGAAAATTAAAAGAGTCTCAGAAATGCCAGAGATAAAAAATAATAAAGTCACTGAATTAAAAGAAAATTGGCATCCTTATGATAGAGATGAACATACTCTTGCTCGTAATTGGGCTGTTCCAGGAACTTTTGGATTAGAGCATAGAATTGGAGGTTTAGAAAAAGATAAAATCACAGGAAATGTATCTCATGTGCCAGAAAACCATGAGTTCATGACAAAAATAAGAGCTGAAAAAATTGAACGTGTTCAAAATTATATCCCAGAATTAACTACCGAGTTTGCTGATGAAGGAGATTTATTAGTTATTGGTTGGGGTGGAACCTATGGGGGATTACATTCAGCCGTGAAGGAATTAAACAAAAAGGGCTATAGCAACATAGGATTTGCACATTTTAATTATATAAACCCATTACCAAAAAACACAGAAGATATTTTAGGCAAGTTTAAAAAAACTGTGGTTTGTGAATTAAACAATGGACAGTTTGTGAATATATTGAGAATGAATTTTAATAAATATGACTTTCTTCAGTTTAATAAAATTCAAGGATTACCATTTGGAAATACAGAACTTGTAGAAAAATTTAAACAATTGTTAAATTGATTATGGAAACAACTAATATTAAAAAATACACGTTTAAGGATTTTGCAAGTAATCAAGAAGTTAGATGGTGCCCAGGTTGTGACGACTATGTTATTTTAAGATCTATGCAAAAAGCACTACCAGAAATTGGCGTAAAAAAGGAAGATGTGGTTTTTATTTCTGGTATTGGTTGTTCTTCGCGTTTTCCATATTATATGGACACCTATGGAATGCACGGTATTCATGGCAGAGCTCCTGCGATAGCCTCTGGGGTTAAACTAGCTAACCCAAGTTTAAGTGTCTGGGTGATTACAGGCGATGGCGATTCTATGGCTATTGGTGGCAATCATTTTATTCATGTTTTACGGAGAAATATTGATTTAAACATGATACTTTTTAATAACGAAATCTATGGTTTAACAAAAGGTCAATTCTCACCAACCTCCCTTGTCGGTCAAAAAACGAAATCATCGCCTTACGGAAATACACAACCTCCATTTCACCCTGGAGAGTTAGCGATTGGTGCTCAAGCAAGATTTTTTGCAAGAATAGGAGGAAACACTCCAAAAGAAATGACACAAATTTTTATTGAAGCTGAAAAATTTAATGGAACATCTTTAATAGAAATATTGCAAAATTGTGTCATCTTTAATGATGGTTGCTATACAAAGTATACAGATAAAGATATTAGAGAAGATAAACAATTGTTTGTGGAACATGGAAAGCCTATGATTTTTGGTAAAAATAGAGATAAAGGTTTGATGTTGAATAAATTAAAACTAGAAGTAGTGGCAATTGGTGAAAATGGTATTGAGCAAGAAGATTTATTAGTGCATAATGCCAAAGATGAAGATCCTACATTACATCAAATGTTGGTAAGATTGGAATATCCTTTAGTGACAGGAATCATAAGAAGTTTTGATGATGTAACTTTAGAAGAACGAGAAGATGCATTAACTGCAGAAGTTAAGTCAAAATCTAATTTCGTTACAACTGACGATTTATTCTTTTCAGGAGAAACTTATCAAGTTTATTGATTTAAACCAAAGCTGTAAATCCTAAAAAAGCTAAGGATAATAAACCGGCAACCAGCAAATTTATTGGGACACCTTTCAATCCCTCAGGAATATCTGCAAGTTCTAAATGTTCTCTTATACTTGCAAAAATGATAAGAGCCAAAGAAAAGCCAATAGAATTAGAGATTGCAAAAAAAACGGCTTTTATTAAACTTCCATTATCCAGCCCTAAAGCTAAAATTGCTACACCTAAAACGGCGCAGTTGGTTGTTATCAGAGGTAAAAATACCCCTAAGGCTTGGTATAATGGAGGGCTTACTTTTTTAAGAACAATTTCTACCATTTGAACTAAAGCTGCTATAACTAATATAAAAGTGATGGTTCTTAAATAATTTAAACCGGCTGGAATTAAAACATATTCATTAAGTAAATATGTAACAGTAGTTGCAATGGTCATTACAAATAATACGGCACCAGACATGCCAACAGATGTAGATACTTTATTTGAAACACCTAAAAAAGGGCAAATTCCTAAAAATTGAGATAAGACAATATTATTAACAAATACGGCTGCAATAAGAATAATGACATAATCCATATCTATGTTGATTTAATGGTTAATCGATTAAATATTACTGTTAAATAGGCTAGGGCTATAAAAGCTCCAGGAGGCAATATGAATAGAATAAATGTATTGGCGTTTTCCGGAACAAATTTTAATCCAAAAAGACTACCGCTTCCAAGTATTTCTCTAACGGTGCCTAAAACAGTTAAGGCCAAAACAAATCCTAACCCCATGCCTAAGGCGTCAAGAATGGAAGATGTCAAGTTGTTTTTTGAAGCAAAGGCTTCAGCTCTCCCTAATATTAAACAGTTTACAACTATCAATGGAATGAATATGCCTAATTGTTCATATAAAAATGGAATGAAAGCCTCTAGAACCATTTCAACAATGGTTACAAAGGATGCTATAATAATGATGAAAGCTGGAATCCGAACTTTACTGGGTATTTGAGATTTCACCAAGGAAACTACAATATTGGACATTAATAAAACAAATAAGGTAGCCACCCCCATTCCTAAACCGTTGAATGCCGATGAGGTAACACCTAAAGTAGGGCACATACCAAGTAGCATAACAAAAATGGGGTTTTCTTTAATAACACCTTTTAAGAAATTCTGTTTTTGGCTTATTTTTTCACCCATCTCACTTATGATTTAGATTTATTAATAAAATCAACATTATTTAAGAATTCATCATACGCCATTTTAGTTGACTCACTAAATGCACGTGTCGAAATAGTAGCGCCAGTCAAGGCATCAACATCACCTCCATCTTTTACTACTTTTAAATTGAATTTTGATGGGTTTTTTCCTTTAAATTGTTGTAAAAACGACTCATCTTTCATTTTGGTTCCCAGACCAGGAGTTTCTTTTTGTTCTAAAACAGAAATATTTTCAATGGTGCCATCTGGTTTAAAACCCACCAAAATTTTAATTAAACCACTGTATCCTTTTTCGGAAGAACCAATTATAGCTGCTCCAATAAATTTTCCATTTTTAAAAGCTGGATATATTTCAACACTATCCATGGCAAATTCAGATTTAACTAATTTGAAATCTTCCACAGGATTGTTATCAAACTCTGGTAATACTAATTTTACAGCTTTAATTTTTCTATCTAATTTCGCTTTTGCTTTTGGTTCAATGGTAAGATCATTAATAAATCCTAAAGCGAATCCTGAAACGAGTGTTATCACTAAAAGTGAGACAACCATACTTGCAAATGTTGATTCTTTCTTACTCATAATTACACAATTTTAGCTTTTATTTTGGCGCCAAACCTCCGAGGTTTAAAATATTTATTGATTAGTGGTACAAAGGCGTTCATAATTATAATTGCAAACGAAATACCTTCGGGGTAGGCACCAAAAAGTCTTATAATTACCGTAATTACTCCAATACCAACGGCAAAAATCATCATCCCTTTTCTAGTCATTGGACTTGTAACCAAATCCGTCGCCATAAAAAAGGCACCTAAAATAGCCCCGCCTGTTAAAACATGGATTAATGGATTTGCATAATGTTCTGGATTTAAAAACCAGAATATCCCAGTCATAACTGCTATAGTTGTCAAAATTGTAAATGGAATGTGCCAAGAGATAACATTTCTAAAGATTAAGAATAATCCACCAATCAGCAATGCCATGCCAGATATTTCACCCACAGAACCGCCTGTAAAACCAAACAGCATATCCAAAGTAGATGGCAGTCTGGTGCTGATTTCTGTCATGGTTTCACCAAACATTAAACCTTCTTTTATAACACCAAGTGAAGTTGCTCCCGTAACCGCATCAGCAATATTGGTATTATTTACAATGGCCGTTGGCCATGTTGTCATCTGTACTGGAAATGATACGAGTAAAAACACACGACCTACTAAGGCGGGGTTGAAAATGTTAAAACCTAAACCGCCAAAAGATAGTTTAGCAATTCCAATAGCTACTAAACTACCAATAATAATCATCCAAATGGGTAAATTTGAAGGCAAGTTGAATGCCAATAGAACACCTGTTATCAATGCAGATCCGTCCATAATGGTTATTTCAGTTTTTAATAGGTATTTCTGAATCAAATACTCAAATGCCAAACAAGAAATAATAGCAACAGAGGTTACAATTAAAGCCCTAATTCCAAAAACATATAATGAGACTAAAAATGCAGGAATTAAAGCAATTACAACATCGTACATGATCTTTTTTGAAGTTCTGTCTGAGTGAACATGGGGAGATGCAGATACAATAATTGGTTGGGCACTCATAATTAGTTTTTAGCGGTATTTAACTTTTTTACTATATTTTTTCCAAACCTGATATAATCTAATAATGGACGATGAGAAGGACAAACATAACTACAGGAGCCACATTCAATACAAGTCATAATATCCTCATAAGCTACTTTTTCAAACATACCTTTTTCAGATAAATTCATTAAAAGATGTGGTTCTAATCCCATTGGACAAACCGTTACACACTCTCCACAACGAATACAATTTTTAGGTTCACCTCTGCTGGCTTCATCTTCAGAAATTACTAAAATTCCAGAGGTTCCTTTTGTTACCGGGACGTCTGTATTTTTTATAGCTTTACCCATCATGGGGCCACCATTTACAATTTTACGAGTACCCTCTGGCAAACCACCGACTTCATTTACTAGGTCTGTAATTGGAGTGCCTATTTTTACCCAATAGTTAGACGGGTTTTTTAATTTTTTGCCAGTGACAGTTACTACACGTTCTATTAAAGGTTTTTTATGTTGTATGGCTTGATAAATAGCAAAAATAGTCCCCACATTATGTACAATTACACCTACATCTATTGGTAAACCATTTTTAGGAACTTCCCTATTTAATAAGGCGTATACTAATTGTTTTTCACCTCCTTGTGGATATTTAACTTTTAATGCGGCAACTTTGACTCCTTCTTCATTTTTAGTAAGTTTCTTAAACATTTCAATGGCGTCCTTTTTGTTGTTTTCAATTCCAATTATAGCTCTATTGATGTTTAAGGCGAACATTAAAATCTTAATTCCAACGATAATTTCTTCAGCTTTTTCAAGCATCAAACGATGATCAGCGGTTAAATACGGTTCACATTCTACTCCATTAATTATTAAGTGATCTATAGTTATGCCCTCCTTTACGTTCAATTTTACATGAGAAGGAAATGTGGCACCTCCTAGGCCTACAATACCATAGTCATTTATGCTTTGTAAGATTTCTTTTGGACTTAATTCAATCTCTTTTTTTAGAGGGTAGATAATGTCTTCAAAATTAGCTTCGTTTTTAAAGTCTGTTCTAATTACAATACATTGTTTTTTGTAACCACTTGTATCAATAATCTTATCCAGTTTGGTAACCGTTCCAGCTACAGGGGCATGAATATTTGAAGAGACAAATCCACCAGATTTAGCAATAACTTGTCCAATTTGAACAGTATCTTTTACATTAACTATTATTTCTGCTGGAACGCCAATATGTTGCGATATAGGGACATATACAACTTTTGGAATCGGCATCTTTTTTATCGATTTTTCTGAAGTTATCTTGTTTTCTGGGGGATGTATACCACCTTTCGGAAATGTTTTAAGCATCAGTTTTTAAGTTTACAGATTCAACATTTACATTAACATCAGCGGTAACCTTTTTTATTTTTTTTGGAGGAAAATTAGTTTCTATAATAGAATGTGTAGGACATACATCTACACATTTTCTACAGAGTGTGCAAATGATGGGGTCTATGTATGCTAAATTATTCGCCATAGTAATAGCATCTTTAGGACAAATATCCTCACATTTAGAGCATCCTATACAAGCAACATCACAAGCTTTTTTGGCAATACCTGCTTTGTCTTCGTTCAAACAACCAATAAATATTTTTAAATCCCTTTTGTGTTTTGGTCGCATTTCAATAATATCTCGAGGACATGCTTCGACACAGGCTCCACAAGAGGTGCATTTATCTGTTATAATTACAGGCAATCCTGTAGTTTCGTCCATATACATAGCATCAAATTTGCAAACTGCCACACAATCACCATCGCCTAAACAGCCGTACTGACAATCGGTTTCTCCACTGTAAATCATAGATGAAATTGCGCAAGATCTAGGCCCTTGATACTCTGTGGTTTTTGGCCTTACATCACACCCACCTTGACATCTTAAAACAGCAAGTGTTGGTTCTTTCTCGGCGACTTCCTTACCTAATGCGATAGATACAAGTTTCATGATGTCATTACCTCCAACTGGACAAAACAGATTAGAAATATCTTCAGAATTTACAAGTTTCTCAGCAAATGCTTTACAGCCTGGAGAACCACAACCACCGCAATTTGCGGCTGGTAAGATATTTTCAACTTCAGCTATTAAGGGGTTCTCATAAACATAGAATTTTTTTGATACTACGTACAGCACGATAGCTGCAATTATTCCTAAAGAAACCAATAAAAAAACACTATTTAAAACTGAATCTGACATGTTGAACTATGTTTTTAAAATTGAAATTTCAAAGATTCTCTTATGCGTATTTTTTAAAAAATAAAGTATTATGTAATAGGGTATTAAAATGCTAAGTGCTAGTATCCCAGCCATCCATTCGGTTAAATAATTTGAGGCTATTATTAATGTCAAAAACATTAAAGTAAAAGGGAGTAAATAGGCGAAAAAAACGGCTTTTAAACCCAGTGTTTTTTTTAAAACGACATTTACATGTTCATTAATTTTAAAAGAATCCTTTGAATTTAGAACTTCAATCTCTTTTGTGCTTGATCCTGAAACACCACATGATCCTTTGGCATGGCAAGACTCACAATGAACATTTTCTTCTAAAGTGACAAAAATAGATTTACTGCTTATTTTAGAAATAAAACCAGAGTGAACAAATATGTCTTTATTTTTTTGATGAGAACCCATAAATAGTGTTCTTAAGTCATAAAAGGTACTGTACGAAATTAATTAATTCAATCAGGCAATAATATGATTTATGTCAGGTTTATTGTATCCATTTATTTTGATTTCAAAACAAAAGAACAGCAATTAAAGGGTTGAAGAATGGTTAAACACCAAATAATTTTATTTAGTCTATTAAATTAGTAGGAGTTTTAGTTTTGTGAATTTATTTACCTATTTTTGCGCTTAATTTTTTTAAATGTGGATATTAAAATTAAAATCACAGATAGAGAAGGTGTGTCACATACAGTGTTAGCACCTACAGATATGGCTATGAATCTTATGGAGGTAGTTAGATCTTACGAATTAGCACCGGAGGGTACTATTGGAGTTTGCGGAGGAATGGTCATGTGTGCTTCATGTCAATGTTATGTGCTAAGTGATACTGAATTACCAGAAATGACCGATGATGAAGAAGCTATGCTATCTGAAGCTTTTGATGTCAAGGAAAATAGTAGACTAGGCTGCCAAATTCAAATGACGCCAGAAATGGAAGGTCTTGAAGTAGAATTGGCTCCTGAGAGTTAATTAGGAATTACTTTATTTAAAGGAATCTTTTAAATCCAAAACAGATGTTTAGTTATAAATCTAACTAAACACAAAGTTTTTAGTTTAAAGATGTATTCGCCCTGCTTCTTATATGACATTAGTAGTAGCAAATAAAATCCTCTCCTATGGTTTGCGAAGAAAGGCTACTTTTAATTATTCTGTCTTGTAATCCAATAGTTTTCTTGGCCCTTCAAGAAGCACTCTAACTATTTGTAAAGTACCTTCATCTGTAGTTTCTATATGCCATTTAATTAACGATATTTCTCCGTTTTCAATTTCCATACCCGTTATACTCCTGGGGTGCACGCAACTTCCATCATTAAAAAACGCAATATCTCCTGGATCTGGAAAACGAGGGCGATGAGTATGCCCAACGATGGTAACCAAGTTATTGTTTTCGGTAATCCATTTTTTGGTTCTTCTCTCTACTTTAATAAGTTCTTTGTAGTTTTTTGCTGGACTCGTAGGATCTGCAATTCCCATGACGTTTAATGGTTTCCATAAAACTCGAACCATAAATCGGCTCCATTTCCAAAAGAGAAAATTCCACCAATCAGCCTGATGACCGTGGGTTAAAAAAACCTCCTGTCCAGTGTTGTCATGTTTTAGTATAATGCCTTCATGGTAAGTAATATCTCCAAAAAGTTCAACATGCTCACCTACTTTGGGGTCGAAAAAAGTTGATAAATGTTTTTTAACATAGTCTGAGTTTCTATAAACCATGTCGTGGTTTCCCCAGATCATGTGTAATTTATTATGCTTATGAAATTCTTTCATTAGCATATACACATTTTTGTGTGCATTTAAAATAGACTCAAAAGACAAATTTTCCCAAAGTTCATCACCATCTCCCAATTCACAATATTGAAAACCTTGAGTAAAATAATGCTTTAACGCATGAAAATAAATGTTTCTATTATTGGCAAAATCATCAGCAAAACTATTGTCACCACGGTGGCAATCACTGAAAAGGATAAACTTACTATCATCATCAAAATCAATGATTTTAGCATTTTTATAAGCCTTATCCAATCTCTTTTTGGTTGTAAGCATAAAGTAAAAGTAAACAAAACCTATTAAAAAGAAATGCTGTTCAGCATGTTCGAAAAAATTATTTTTTTAGTTTTTCTATAGCAAAAGGAAGTATGCGTTCAACAAATTTACTGTACGCTAATTTTGAAGGATGTAAACCATCTGATGCAACTAAATTGGTATTGTCCAACCCCATTCTAGTAATATCGGTTATGTTTACAAAGGTTATATTGTTTCCTAAACAATAATTTTCTGCATAGGAGTTATATTTATCTATCTCACTTGATATATTTGTGTCGCCTCTACCAAAGGGTGTGAACGCATAATCTGGAATAGAAACAACAATAATATTATTTTTGAGTCGCTTTGCTTTTGCAATAGCCATATTTACAAGTTGAGGAAATTCACTTTCATAAATCGAAAAAGATTTTCCTTGATATTGATTATTTACGCCGATTAGAAGAGTTACTAAATCATATTCATCTATTAAATTTTCATCCTTTATGGCATTAATAAGATTGGTGGTTGTCCATCCTGTTCGAGCAATAACTTTTAGATCGAAATTTTTACTGTTTTCGAAATTTAAAATTAAGCTGTCTTTTAATTGTTCAGGAAACCTGCAAGTTCCGCAAACGCTCGCCCCAATGGTGTAGCTATCACCTAGTGATAATATTTTAATAGTGTTATTAGGCTCGGAATTTTGTTCTTCTTGCTCTTGATTTTCTACTATTCGATTTTCAACTTCTGAGGGGGCTTCTTCTTTGCTGCAATTGAAACTTAAACTTGTTGACACTATTAATATGAAAACAATCTTTTTCATTAATTTTTCTGTAAATATTTGAATTTCAAGACTTACAATTTAAAAAATAGCCTGTTCTAAAAAAGAATCAATATTTAATTTTAAGGCTATTTAAAGGCATTCAATCCTGTAATATCCAATCCTGTAATGAGCAAATGAATATCATGGGTACCTTCATAAGTGATCACACTTTCTAAGTTCATGGAATGACGCATGATACTGTATTCACCCGTTATTCCCATTCCTCCCAATATTTGTCTTGCTTCTCTAGCTATATTAATAGCCATGTCAACATTGTTACGCTTAGCCATCGATATTTGTGCTGAAGTTGCAGTTCCATTTTCACGCATAACTCCCAATCGCCAAGCTAAAAGTTGGGCTTTGGTAATTTCTGTAATCATTTCGGCTAATTTCTTTTGTTGTAATTGAAACTGCCCTATAGGTTTTCCAAATTGCATGCGTTCCTTACTGTAGCGCAAAGCGATATCATAACAATCCATGGCAGCGCCAATGGCACCCCAAGCAATTCCATAACGAGCAGAATCTAAACATCCAAGGGGTGCTCCTAATCCTGATTTGTTTGGCAGTAAATTTTCCTTAGGAACTTTTACATTATCAAAAATAAGTTCGCCGGTAGCCGATGCCCTCAATGACCATTTATTGTGAGTTTCAGGAGTCGAAAATCCTTGCATTCCACGTTCTACTATTAAACCGTGTATGCGTCCTTCTTCATTTTTTGCCCAAACTACAGCCACTTGTGCAAAAGGCGCATTACTTATCCACATTTTAGCGCCATTTAATAAATAATGGTCGCCTTTATCTTTAAAATTCGTAACCATATCGCCAGGATTACTACCATGGTCTGGTTCGGTTAGCCCGAAGCACCCCATCCATTCGCCACTTGCTAATTTTGGTAAATATTTTTGGCGTTGTGCCTCGTTGCCGTACTTCCAAATGGGATACATCACTAAAGACGATTGTACTGAAGCAGTACTTCGTACTCCAGAATCGCCTCGTTCAATTTCTTGCATGATTAAGCCATAACTAATTTGATCTAATCCAGCTCCGCCATATTCCATAGGGATGTAGGGTCCAAAAGCACCTATATCCGCCAACCCATTTATAATTTGTTTTGGGAATTCCGCTCTTTGGGCAAAATCCTCAATAATTGGTGAAACTTCTCGTTTTACCCAGTCGCGAGCCGCATTTCGTACTAATTTATGCTCTTCAGTAAGTAGTTCGTCTAGGTTGTAATAATCTGGTGCTTCAAATAAATCAGGCTTCATAAAATTTAATTTTATTCAGTGTGGGTGTAAATTTATTGAAAATAATAAACTAATTATGTGTGTTTTTGAGAATTTAATATTTATTAAAAAGAATACGCTTACATTTTCAAATAATAATCTTTAGTTAAGATAATATAATCTTCGGTGTATAGATGGCGGTTAGTTTCAATAATTAATTCGCTAATTTCCAAATCGCTTTTATGGAAAGAAAACTCGATAAGACTTCTTTTTATTTCTGAGGTTGGGTTGCCTTTAACGTTTAATATACGATTTGGAAAAAGATTGTTTTTGGAGGCTAAATGCGTGAATTCCTTTTCTTCTTTAAACGGTACAATAACAGAAAAAACGCCGTTATTCGATAGTAATTTAGAAACGCTTTTCAGTAAGTAATCAAAAGGCATAGCGTCTTGAAAACGGGCTAAATTACGCTTGTTGTTTGGGGTTTTGTAATCTTCTGTATAAAATGGTGGATTACAAATAATTAAATCATATCTATCTTCCATATCATTAACAAATTCTTCTAGAGAGGCATGATAGCAAAATAGTCTATCTGCCCAAATAGATTCTTCAAAATTCTCGACACATTGTTCGTAAGCATAATCATCAATTTCAATGGCATCTATTATTTCTGCGTCACTTCGTTGCGCCATAATAAGCGATAAAACGCCTGTGCCAGCACCAATATCTAATATGGAAAACGGGTGGGTTTTTAAAGACGTCCAAGCCCCAAGCAATACACCATCGGTACCAATTTTCATGGCACAATTACTTTGATTAATTGTAAATTTTTTAAATTTAAAAGGCTTTTCAATCATTTCTTGGCATAAATTAAGGGTTTTTAATATAGATCTTTTTGTTTATTGTATTTTTTTTAATAGATTAGCTATTATTTTGTAATAAATTTAAGATACAAATTTGTAAAACATGCTTTTTATCTAAAAATTTTTACATTTTATCAAATTTTTTAAATTTCAAATCTTAACCAACTTAACCATGAAAAAGCCTAAAAAATCTATTGATTATCTTAACGAGCTTCTAATTCTAAACTTTGAATCGGAAAAAATATTTTTGCACGCACTATCAAAAGTAAATAATGTGGTCTTAAAAAATTTCTTCAGAGTTTTTGGCTATGAGAGAAACCAAATAATTAAGTCGCTAGATTCTTTAATAAGACAAAAGGGAGCTATACCTTCATACCCAGAAGATTCTTTTGTGTCTAATCATAAATTGAATGCAAGCATAAAGGAGATTATTTCGTCTAAAAACGAGCAACTACTATTGACTGAAATCGGAAGGTTAAAGTTAGCTAATATTGAAAAATATCAAAAGACTCTAAATAGTTACGAATTTTCTGAAGAAATTGAAACGTCTCTTAAACAGCAGAAAGACACTTTAGTAAAATCCTTGTATGCTATTGAAGTTCATAAAGATTTTTTTGCTAAAAACGTGGTGTCACACTAGGTAATTTTTTGATATTTTAAAGATATAAATCAATCAACCCTTCTGGTGTTTCAACTAAAATAGTTTTGGTTTTTCTATCTACCTTTACTATGAACTCATCATTCATTGGGATTAAAATTTGCTTTCCATCTTTTTCAACTTCAAAAAGTGCTTGAGCAGTAGTATCGTTAATAGCTACTATTTTTCCAACGGCCCCATAGTTTTTATCCTTCATGGTAAATCCTACAACTTCATGAAAATAAAATTTGTTGCCTTCTAGTTTTGGCAAAAATTCTAATGGTAAATACACGTCGCTTTTAATTAAGGCGTCCGCATCAGCTTCTTCGTTTACATCTTCAAATTGCACGCGTAGCAAATTGGATTTATGAAGTTGAGAACTTTCTATAAAAAATGGAATTAATGAACCTCTTACTTCAAGAAACATAGCATCTAAATTCTCATAAATTTCCGGTTCGTCAGTATCTAATTTTATAAGCAATTCACCTTTAAAACTGTATTTTTTTACAATTTTACCTAAGTAAAAGCAATCTTCTTTTTTCATTTTTTTAAAATAAAAAACTCCGATAATTATTATCGGAGTTCAAAAGTACAAAAATTACTGTTTTTATTCTTCTTCTTTTACTTGAGGAGCGTCTTCAGTTGCAGCTTCAATCGTTTCTTCAACTTCTTCAGCTGCTTCCTCTACTACCGGGGCAGCGGCAGCAATACGTGCTTCATTAGCAGCTTTTTCAGCTTCTAATGCTGCAGCTTTAGCTTTAGCTTCGGCTTTAGATAAACCATCGGTTTTAGCTTGAATTTTAGCCGCTTTTTCTTCTAACCAAGCTGTGAATTTTGCTTCTGCTTGCTCTTCTGTTAAAGCACCCTTTCTAACACCACCTACTAAATGATTTTTCAATAAGGCTCCTTTGTAAGATAAAATAGCTTTTGCTGTATCGGTTGGTTGAGCACCATTTTGTAACCATTTTACAGCACCATCAATGTTTAATTCAACAGTTGCTGGGTTTGTGTTCGGATTGTAAGCTCCTAATTTTTCAAGGTATTTACCATCTCTTTTTGCTCGTGCATCTGCTGCTACGATCCAATAATAAGGTTTCCCTTTTTTACCGTGTCTTTGTAATCTAATTTTTACTGGCATAATAATTAATTAATTGAGGTTCACGACCTCGGTTATTAATAAGGGTGCAAATATACTATAATTTTTTTATTATCAAGCCTTTATTTATGATGAAATCTAGAAAAGTAAGCAAACAGGATTTGGAACTTTAATATCATATAAAAAAGACAGTTTCCCTGAAGAAGTATCAATATTAAAAATACTTATGTTGCTACTCTTTTTATTGGCAACCAAAAGAAATTTACCCGTTGGGTCTAATGTAAAGTTACGTGGCCAATCGCCATGAACTGGCATATTTTGAATTTTTTCCAAAACACCTGTTTCGATATCTCTTTTAAAAACAGCTATGGAATTTTCACCTCTATTTGAGCCATATAAAAAACGCTCATCATTGCTTAAATGAATATCGGCGCAAGCATTATTGCCCTTGTAATCGGTTGAAAGTGTCGAGAAATGATTTATAAGTTCAAACTTATTTCCTACTTTTTTTGAGGCGGTAACAGTACTGGCATATTCATTAATAACGTAAATAAATTTGCCATCTTTGGTTAATGTGAAATGCCTTGGACCAGCATTTTCTGTCATTTTTATTATAGATGAATCTTTTAATTTGTAGTTGTTATTACCTCCTTTTTCATACAAATACATGGCATTTCTACCTAAATCAGCCACAAAAAGTTCATTATTTATAAACTGTGCAGAATGTGCATGTGATTTTTGTTCAGGCGTATTATGATTAAAAACTTGAGAAGCTTGATTCAGACTTCCATCTTCATTAATGTCATATAACGCCATATTACCACCAACATAATTTGACACAACCGCTTTGTTTCCTTTTTGATTTATAGAAATATGACATGGTGCGCCACCAAAACTTTTTACTGTATTTATAAATTTCAACATACCGTTATCTTCGATTTTAAAAGAAGAAACAGTTGAATTGCCTTCATCCGTAGCATACAAATATTTTTTATTAGGAGAATACGCTATAAATGAAGGATTTTCTATCGTAGCAACTAATCTTAAATCGCTTAGTTCCCCAGTATCGGTATCAAACTGCAATTGGTAAATGCCTTCGCTTTGACCGTTTGTATAAGTTCCTACGTACATAGGCAGAGTTTTTTCTTTACAACTTAAAATGAGAATTGTGACCAGCAATAAAAAATGTAATTTCATAATAATATATTGGTTATCAAAAATACACTAAAATAATATGTTAGACAATAAATGTTAAATACTCTTAATGATATCATAAAAACGTTAAAACCCTTGTTTTTACTGTATGTTTCTGTTATATTGAATATGCAGATGTGAAACAATATACATCTTTAAACAAATTATTGAAATCGACATGGTTAAACAAATTATTTATTTGTGTTTAATGATTTATTTAACCCTCAAAAGTCGCATATGACTTCTGAAAATCAATTAAAACAAACACATGAAATTTAAAAATGAAAATGAATATTATGAAGTACAGTGAAAAAATTTCAAACAAATTAAATGAATTATTAATTAAAAATTATGATGCCGAAAAAGGGTATTTGAAAGCTATCGATACTATAGATAACGACAGGTTAAAAATGTTCTTTAAAAGAAGAGCTTCCGAAAGAAGTGAATTCGCAAAAGAATTAAGAACAGAAATTTTGCGTTATGGTGAATTACCGGAAAACGCAGGTAGTTTTAAAGGAATCATGCACAGAAATTGGATGAGCTTAAAATCGTTATTCAGTTCAAATAATGAAGAGGCTATCTTAGAAGAAGCCATTCGTGGGGAAGAAGCAAGTCTGGAAGAATACAATGAAATCTTAAAAGACAAAACTTTACCACCAACCATCGATTCGTTATTAACTAAGCAAAAAAATGCGATTCAAGCATCTATTAATACCGAAAAAGTACACGAAGAATTAGTATCATAAACATTAATTTAGGTTAAGATAAGCGCAACCCAGCGGGTTGCGTTTTTTTGTTTACAACTGTTTATAACTTCACTTTAAAAAAGTATTATTTCTATGTATTTTTATAGGCTCATTAGAAAAATCAACAACTAACAAATCAACACCTAAACATACAGAATGTACTTAATTTTCGATACCGAAACTACAGGATTACCAAAGCATTGGGATGCTCCAATCACAGATACCGATAATTGGCCTAGGTGTATTCAAATTGCATGGCAATTGCATGATGCTATGGGTAATTGTATCGAACATCAAGATTATTTGGTGCAACCAGATGGTTTTAATATTCCCTTTGATGCTGAAAAAGTACATGGTATTTCAACCGAATTGGCTCAAGAACAGGGCATTCCATTATTAGAGGTTTTAGAAAAGTTTAATGAAGCCTTAAGCAAAACCAAATTTGTGGTTGGGCAAAACGTAAAGTTCGATTTGAATATCATGGGTGCCGAATTTGTACGTGCGGATGTTGCGAATCCTTTACAAGAACTCCCAGTTTTAGATACCTGTACGGAGCATACTGCAGAATTATGCCAAATTCCTGGTGGGCGCTACGGCAAGTTTAAATTACCAACATTAACCGAACTGCACGAATATTTATTTAACGAACCTTTTGCTGAAGCCCACAACGCCACCGCCGATGTGGAGGCAACCACCCGATGTTTTTTTGAGTTAGTTCGACTGGAAGAATACACCAAAGAGCAGTTGGACGTACAACCCGATTATTTTCAATACTTCAAGGAGGCTAATCCACGGGAAGTTCAACTCATTGGGTTAAAGCACATCAACCTTAAGAAAGAAAGTGCTAAAATAAAGGAGCGCCTTAAAAAATCTGAAACCAAACAAATTTCTTCTGATGAGATAAAACAAAACATTTCAGAATTAGAAGAGGTTGATTTTGTGCATCTTCACAATCATTCGCAATTTTCGGTGTTGCAATCTACCATAAGTGTTACCGATTTGGTTTCAGCGGCTGCCGATTATAAAATGCCAGCTGTGGCCTTAACAGACCATGCGAACATGATGGGAGCTTTTCATTTTGTAAGAGCCATAAGTAATCACAACAAAACGGTTAAAGCTAAAAACGAGGTAGCTAATGAAAATGGCGAAAAGCCCTTAGCGAAAGAAATAAAACCCATTTTGGGTTGCGAATTTTTTGTTTGCGAAGATCATACCGATAAGACCAGAAAAGACAATGGCTACCAAGTGGTTTTTCTTGCTAAAAACAAAAATGGTTATCATAATTTGGCAAAATTATCGTCGCATGCTTTTGTAGATGGATTTTATTATTTGCCAAGAATTGATAAAAATTTGATTCAACAATATAAAGAAAATTTGATCGTACTCACCGGAAATTTATATGGAGAAGTACCAAGCAAGGTTCTAAATGTTGGTGAAAATCAGGCAGAAGAAGCGTTGCTGTGGTGGAAAGAGCAGTTTGGAGACGATTTGTATATAGAAATCATGCGTCACAAACAAGAAGATGAAAACCGTGTCAATAGCGTTTTAGTTGACTTTTCTAAAAAACATGATGTTAAATTAGTAGCTACCAACAACACCTATTATTGCAAAAAAGAAGACGCCAATGCGCATGATATTTTACTCTGTGTCAAAGATGGTGAAAAGCAGGCAACGCCTATAGGTCGCGGTCGTGGCTATCGTTACGGTTTGCCAAATCAAGAATATTATTTTAAATCGGGAGAAGAAATGAAAGCCCTATTTAAGGATATTCCTGAGGCGATTAGTAATATTCAAGAAGTGGTTGATAAAGTGGAACCTTATGAATTGGCTAGAGAAGTGTTACTTCCAGCGTTTAATATACCCGATGAATTTAAAAATGAAGAAGATGTTATTGATGGTGGCAAACGAGGAGAAAATGCTTATTTAAAACATCTAACTTATCAAGGAGCCAAAAAGCGATATGGCGAAGAAATAAGTGAAGAAATAAAAGAACGCATCGATTTTGAGCTTAGTGTAATAGAAAACACGGGTTATCCGGGGTACTTTTTAATTGTTGAGGATTTTATTCGTGAAGCCAGAAACATGGATGTCTCTGTTGGCCCAGGTCGTGGTTCTGCTGCAGGATCGGTAGTGGCGTATTGCTTATGGATTACCAACATAGACCCCCTTAAATACGATTTACTTTTTGAGCGTTTCTTAAATCCTGATCGTATCAGTATGCCCGATATCGATATTGATTTTGATGATGAAGGTCGAAGTAAAGTAATGGAATACGTAATCAATAAATACGGGAGTAATCAGGTGGCACAAATCATTACCTACGGAACCATGGCTGCAAAATCATCGATAAGAGATACGGCTCGCGTACTCGATTTACCCCTTTTTGATGCGGATAGAATAGCGAAACTGATTCCAACCATGTCTAAACTCAATAAAATATTCGCAATACCTGAAAAGGAATTGGCAAGCAAGTTTAGAGCTGAGGATTTGGAAAAAGTGAATCAGTTATTAAACATTTCTGAAGGTGATGATTTAGAAGCTGAAACGGTAAACACTGCCAGAATGTTGGAAGGATCTGTGAGGAATACTGGGATTCATGCCTGTGGTGTCATCATCACGCCAGACGATATTACCAAATTTGTTCCTGTTGCCACTGCTAAAGATTCCGATTTATATGTCACCCAATTTGACAACTCGGTGGTAGAGGAAGCTGGACTTCTTAAAATGGATTTTCTGGGTTTAAAAACACTCACTTTAATTAAAGATACCGTTAAAATTGTAAAGGCAAAACACGGGATTTTACTTGATCCTGATAATTTTCCTTTAGATGATGAAAAAACCTATGAGTTATTCCAAAGGGGCGAAACGGTTGGAGTATTCCAATACGAATCTCCTGGAATGCAAAAACACCTTAAAGATTTAAAACCTACGGTTTTTGAAGATTTGATTGCTATGAATGCCTTGTATCGTCCCGGACCTATGGAATACATTCCTAGTTTCGTTAGAAGAAAACACGGCGATGAAGCCATTGATTATGATCTACCTGCAATGGAAGAATACCTTAAAGAAACTTATGGTATCACGGTATATCAAGAGCAGGTAATGTTGTTGTCGCAAAAACTCGCTGGATTTACTAAGGGAGAAGCCGACGTACTCAGAAAAGCTATGGGTAAAAAGCAAATTGCGGTATTGGATAAAATGAAGCCCAAGTTTATTGAGCAAGCCAGTGCGAATGGCCATGACGCCAAAATTCTTGAAAAAGTTTGGAAAGATTGGGAGGCTTTTGCTAGTTATGCATTCAACAAATCCCACTCCACCTGTTATGCCTGGATAGCCTACCAAACAGCGTATTTAAAAGCACATTATCCTGCGGAATATATGGCGGCCGTACTATCCAACAACATGAATGATATCAAGCAGGTAACTTTCTTTATGGAAGAGTGTAAACGCATGAAATTACAAGTTCTAGGACCTGATGTTAACGAATCGTATTACAAATTCTCGGTAAATAAAGATGGTGCAGTTCGTTTTGGAATGGGTGCTATTAAAGGGGTAGGCCATGGTGCGGTAGTGACCATTGTTGAAAACCGAAAAAAAGATGGCCATTATAAATCCATTTTTGATCTGGCTAAGCGTATTGATTTGAGAGCAGCCAATAAAAAAGCCTTTGAAAATTTAGCTTTGGCAGGAGGGTTTGATGGTTTGGGAAATACCCATCGAGCACAATATTTCCATGATGATGGTGATGGTATTACCTTTTTGGAAAAAGCTATTAAATATGGAGCAAAACACCAGGAAAATGAAAATTCAGCTCAAGTAAGTTTGTTTGGTGATGCCAGCGATGTGCAAATAGCAGAACCCCAAGTGCCACCTTGTGAGGAGTGGGGAACCATGGAGAAACTTGGAAAGGAACGTGAAGTTGTAGGTATTTATATCTCAGGGCATCCGTTGGATGATTTTAAAACCGAAATGAAAACCTTTTGCAATGCTACACTTGCTATGTTTAACAATTTAGAACCTTATGTGAATAGGGAATTAGTTTTTGGTGGTGTGGTTACCGATGTGCAGCATCGTGTAAGTAAGCAAGGTAAAGGTTGGGCGCTATTTACGGTCGAGGATTATACAGATAGTTTTGAATTTAGAATTTTTGGTGAAGAGTATTTAAAATTTAGACATTTTTTAATGAAGAACAATTTTGTGTTTGTTAAGACTTTTGTTCGTGAAGGTTGGACTAACAAGGACACAGGAAATAAAAGTGATCCAAGGTTGCAATTCAACAACTTCCAGCTATTACATGATGTTATGGAAAATTACGCCAAAAAATTATCCATTCAAGTAGACATTCATGATTTGAATGAGCATAAAATAATCGCTTTAAAAGAACTTCTTCATATGCATCCAGGTAATCAATCGCTCAATTTTTTGGTGTATGATAATCAGGACAAAATTAAATTAACGATGTCTAGTAGAAAACAAAAGGTTAAGGTTTGCCAAGAGTTATTAAATGAATTGGAAGCTCAAGATATGATGTATAAGTTGAATTAATTTATATTATATGATAAATTCAAAAATTGCACTTAATCTTTTTACGGTATTGATATGTTTTATTTTAACTTTTAGTTGTAAAAACCATAATAAGACTTTTAAGAATCAAAACAATGCTATTGATTTTCAACCTATTTTAGATTCCATTTACAATAGTAATAAAGATTGTGTTGGTTTAATGGTGCATGTAGAATCTCCTGAAAAAAAAATATCTTGGACTGGTGCTATCGGGGTGGCAGATACAGTGACTAAAATAGCCCTGCAAAAAGATAATCCTATCTTAATTGCTAGCAATACCAAAACCTATATTGCCGCAGCAATATTGCGATTGGTTGAGGATAATAAGATAACACTCAACGATGCCGTTGCTACATTAATTTCACAAAAATCCCGAGAGGTTTTGGAAAAAGAGGGTTATAATCTTGAAGAAATTAAACTAAAACATTTGCTTTCGCATACCAGTGGCATTTTTGATTATGCTGGTTCAGGTGAATTTTTTGATTTCATTGAAAATAAACCAAATTACAGATGGACTCGAGATGAACAAATAAAACTGGCTACATCTGCAGGAGAACCCTTAGGGGAAGTTGGTATGGTGTTTTCGTATTCTGACACCAATTACTTACTACTATCAGAAATCATAGAAACCATTACTCAAAAGCATTTTTTCATTGCTTTACGGGAATTGTTAAGTTTTGAGAAACTAAATTTAAATACGACGTGGTTTTCAAGTTTAGAAGATTATCCAAACCATACGAAACCACTGGCACATCAATACTCAAGTTCCGAAAGAATTAACAGCTACAGCTTAGATCATTCCTTTGATTTATATGGTGGTGGCGGTTTAGCCGCCACCACAAAAGACTTGGCTATGTTTTTGCACTATCTTTTTTCAAATAAAATTTTTGATAACCCAGAAACAATCAAATTAATGTATGGTGAAATGGTTCCAGAAAAAGCTCAAGAAAACAATTATTTCTTTGGTTTGTCTTACACTGAATTTGATGGAACAGGAGGGTTGGGACACAATGGGTATTGGGGTTCAGCAGTAAACTATGTCCCTAATTTAAAAACTACCATAGCGGTTGCTGTTTTAGAGCGAGATCAACAATCTTTATTATTAGATTTAAATAGATCAATATTGGAAAAGCTAAAATAATGTTCTTAAGCGATTAATATTTCAGCATATAGGGTGTTACAATACCATTATAAGCAAAACAAATTAAGACATTGTAAGCTTTCGAGTTTTTTTTGACTAATTTTGTAGTATTAAAATGATTTAAGAACATATAAAAATATAAATATTATGGCATTAGAAATTACAGATGCGATGTTTGAGGAAACGGTTTTAAAAAGTGAAAAACCAGTTTTAGTAGATTTTTGGGCAGCTTGGTGTGGACCATGTAGAATGGTTGGTCCAATCATTGAGGAAATTAGTAGTGAATATGATGGTAAAGCTGTAGTTGGTAAAGTAGATGTAGATGCGAATCAAGAATTTGCTGCTAAATATGGTGTACGCAACATACCTACTGTTTTAGTTTTTCAAAATGGAGAAGTTGTTGGTAGACAGGTAGGAGTTGCTCCAAAAAAAGCATATACAGATGCGATTGATTCGCTATTATAAATAAATATTAAAAAGAAACTAAAAAGGTTTCCCATTATGGGAAACCTTTTTTTATTTTAGATGAAAATTAAAATAAATTATGAGTAAACCAATAAAAGTACAGGATGCTATTGATAGCAAATTAATTGAAGAACGCAAAGTGTTTTTGTGGGGGCAGGTAGATGATAAATCCGCAAAACACGTAATAGATAGATTATTGTATTTAGATGCTTTGGAAACCAAGGATATTCATTTATACATTAACAGTCCTGGTGGTTATGTAACCTCTGGTTTTGCCATGTACGATTGTATTAAATCCTTAAAAAGTGATGTGTCAACCATTTGCACAGGATTAGCGGCGAGTATGGGGTCTATCCTACTTTCAGCTGGCACTAAGGGAAAACGATTTATACAACCTCATGCACGTGTTATGATACATCAACCAAGTGGTGGCGCACGTGGACAAGCTAGTGATATTGAAATTACAGCACAGGAAATTATAAAAACTAAAGAACTAAGTGCTCAAATTTTGGCAGATAATTGTGGGCAATCTTATGAAAAAGTCATGAAAGATTTTAACCGCGATCACTGGATGGGAGCTGAAGAATCCGTTACTTATGGTATTGTTGATGGTATTATAAAATAGTCCCATATTAATGAATTTACAAAACGAACTTAATAAAGCTGAAGGTTTTAAAAACCTAGAATTACTTGCCAAGCAAGTAGTTGAAGGATTTATAGCTGGCATGCATAAAAGTCCGTTTCATGGGTTTTCAGCTGAATTTGCGGAACATAAAATTTATAATCAAGGTGAAAGCACACGTCATATAGATTGGAAGCTATTTGCCAAAACCGATAAGTTATATACCAAAAGATATGATGATGAAACCAATTTGCGTTGTCATATTATCATAGATAACAGTAGCTCCATGCATTATCCTAAAATGGATACGTTTTCTATTAATCATTTAAATAAAATTGGGTTTTCGGTATTAGCTTCAGCGGCTTTAATGCAAATTTTAAAAAGACAGCGAGACGCCGTTGGATTGAGCATTTATAGTGATGAATACGATTATTATGCTCCTGAAAAGGGTAGTGAACGCCATCACCAAATGTTACTTAATCATTTAAGTGAAGCCGTTGTTTCCAAATCTTTAAACAGGCAAACCGAAACTTATAAGTATTTGCATGAAATAGCCGAAAAAATTCATAGACGCTCTATGATTTTTTTATTTACCGATATGTTTCAAACTTCAGAAGATGAAACCAAACTTTTTGAAGCATTGCGGCATTTGAAGTACAATAAGCACGAAGTTATATTGTTTCATGTTTTTGATAAAGAAAAGGAGTTAATGTTCGATTTTAACAATAAGCCAAAACGTTTTGTTGATGTTGAAACAGGGGAGTATATTAATTTATATGCCGATTCGATAAGGGAGAACTACAGTAAAGCTGTAGATGCTTATTTTAATGCGCTACGATTAAAATGTGCCCAATACAAAATAAAATATGTAGAGGCCGATATTAATAAGAATTTTAACAACCTACTAACCATATATATGATAGAACGTCAAAAGTTTGTTTAGTTAAAAATTTATACAAAAAACACAAAAAAACATTTGAGATATAAAAAAAGGCGTGTATATTTGCAACCGCAATAAAGCAACGGTCTGGTAGTTCAGTTGGTTAGAATGTCGCCCTGTCACGGCGAAGGTCGCGGGTTCGAGTCCCGTCCAGACCGCCAAATTGTTAAAAGCTCTAAGAGATTAGGGCTTTTTTTGGCAAGTAAAAGAAGTTGTGTTGTTTGGTAAACACCCAGTGTTTATCAAAGGTTTAAGTAGTTAAACCAATGGAAAGCTTTCCTTTTTTCTTTATAGAAGATTGGGATGCTTTTTTGTTTTAAGGTTATTTTAATCTCTTGATTTTGCTTCATCTATTTTTGTAAATTGCGATTTATAAATTTATTTTTCTAATATGGTTACCTTAAAACAGCTAGCTAAAGAATTAAATGTATCTATTTCAACAGTTTCAAAAGCATTGAATAATAGTGAAGAAATTGGCGAAGAAACAGTGAAAAGGGTTAAAGAGCTGGCAGAACTATATAATTACAAACCTAACAAGGTAGCCTTAAGTTTAAAAAATAATAAAACAAAAACTATCGGTGTTATCATACCAAACATTCTAAATAGGTTTTTGGCCAAAGTGCTTTTTGGTATTGAACGTGAAGCGACAAAACACGGGTATAATATTATTACTTGCATATCTAATGAGTCTTTGGAAAAGGAAAAAGAGAGTTTACACTTGTTGGCCAATGGAAGTGTGGACGGTTTTATTTTATGTGTAGCAGAAGAAACTCAAATTAATAATGAAATAGAACATTTTAAAAAAACTATAAGTAATGGATTGCCCATAGTGATGTTCGATAGAGTTGCTCACGATGTTATGTGTGATAAAGTAATTGTTGACGATTTTGACGCTACCTATAATGCGACCAGAAGTTTAATCTTAGAAAAGCGAAAACAAATAGCCTTCATAAGTAATATTGACGATTTAAGTGTTGGTAAACTTAGAGAACGCGGGTATAATAAAGCTGTTTTGGAGAGCGAACACTTTAAACCTCTCGTTTTAAAAATTAAAAAGAAGGATGACCATCAAAAAAAGATAAAGTCTTTCTTTAAAAAGAATAAAATTATAGATGGTGTTATAGCTGCAGACAGTTCATCAGGAATTATTTCCTTAAATACGGCTATAAATTTGGGCTTAAAAGTACCCAAGGATATCTCTGTTATAGCTTTTGCAAGTAAATCAGATTCTTACCATACTTTACCTAAACTAACAACTATTAGGCAACACGCTAAAATAATTGGAGCAAATGCGACGCAATTATTGATTAATAGAATTCAGAACATAGATAAAACAGATGATGTGAAGACTATAATTGTGAAGACGAGTTTGGTAAAAAATAAATCTACAATCCATTAAAGGAAGCAAAATTCACTTATAAATTACATTTTATCGGTAAAAAGTAACATTTCATCGAATTTTTAGTAAAATGATGAAACTATGACATACTTTAGTTGTCTCTTATTGGGCGCCAATTATTTCCCTAAGTTCAATAAAGAAAATTAATCCATTTAGTGACTCCAGAGTCACAATTCCCTCAAAGTAAAAAAATATAGTAATCGTAGTGCATATTTTTATGTATTCGATTTTAAGTTAATTATCCATTTTTTCCCTCAACCGAGATATTTTTTATCAAACATCTTAGTTCATTATTTTATCAAACAATAGAGAAAAACTGTATAACCCTAAAATCGAAAATTAATATGAAAACTTTAAAAATTACTTTAATCTTAGCACTTATTTTTGCATCCATAACCTCATGTACAAAACAAGATTTAAATGAAGATGATTTATTGGTTTCACCAGAAGTTGAAGCTGCACCTTTTACAGGTGGTCAAGGACAAGACTAAATAAAAAAATTGAACTTACATTAAAGCCTTGAAATACCTCAAGGCTTTTTTTATTGAATAAAATTGGAAAATTATAAATACATTTGAGTTTAAATAGAACTCAGTATTGAAATATTTAGGACTTTTAGTTTATATCATTGTTGGATTTGGTTATGGAAATGCTCAAATAGATGACCGTTTAGAAAAGATCGATTCCATTAAATCATATTTATCAAATTATAAAACTCTCGATTCTATTTCAATTGCCCAAGAACACTACAAAATTGGCGAGTTGTATAGGAATTCGCTTTTAAGTGATAGTGCTTATGTTTATTTTCAAAAAGCAGAGAAAGTTTTTAGAAAATATAATCTCAAATTGGAAATAGCCATGACGCTCTACGGAATAGCTGTTTGCCAAACCTACGACAAAGATTATACAGGTAGCGAATCTACATCCATAGAGGCAATTACACTACTTGAAAGTTTAAAAGGGAATCATAATGTTAACCGTTACAAAGCTTACATATACAATAATTTAGGCATTGTTTTTAATGAATTGGAGCAATTTGATGAGTCAATAAAATATCATAAAATATCACTTGATTTGAAAAGAGAATTGGATGGCGATTTCCTCAGAAGTATAGGTTTGTCAAAAAATAATATAGCTTTTGCATACAAAAATTCAGGAAAGTATGACTTAGCCTTAGAGATATATGAGGATATTTTTGAAAATAAAGAATTGATTAATAATTACCCTAGTGTTTACGTATTGGCCTTGGGTAACTATGCCAATACTCTATATCTCTCCAAAAATTTTGAACAATTACCTGCCCTATACCATAAAGCCCTAAAAATTTGCGATAGTATTGATGATGAATATAACTCCATAATAATCCATCAGCATTTAGCAGAATATTACAATGATATAGACAAAAAAGATTCGGCAAAATATTATGCCTACCAAGCAAAAGAGCTTTCGGAGGCTTACAATAATGACGATTTACTAAAATCATTATTGCTTCTTTCAAAAATAGAAACCGGAGATAAGGCTTCTAATTACCTAAAAGAGTACATTATGCTAAGTGATAGTTTGCAAAAAAGCGAACGGTTAAAGCGTGATAAATTTGCTAGGATTAGATACGAAACGAATAAAATCGAACAAGAAAATATACAAATAGCTAAAGAGCGTAAATGGCTTTTGTTTACTTCCATAATAGTAATAATAGCTTCCTTTTTATTATATGTGGTAATTTATCAAAGAAATAGGAACAAAGAACTGCAATTCATTCAAAAACAACAGGAAACGAATGAGGAAATTTATAACTTAATGCTATCTCAAAACGAAAGTATTGAAGAGGCTAGAGCACTTGAAAAGAAGCGTATCTCAGAGGAATTACATGATGGTGTTTTAGGAAGGCTATTCGGAACGCGTTTAAGTTTAGATAGTTTAAACATGAATAATACTGCCGAAGCTATTAAAACTAGAAGCCAGTATATTGATGAGCTAAAGACCATAGAACAAGACATACGTAAGGTTTCACATGATTTAAATACCGATTTTGTATCTGGCTCTGGTTTTATAGACATCATAAAAACCTTAGTGGAAACTCAAACATTAGCCTATAATTTAACTTATAATTTACAGCATGATGATACCATAGTTTGGGAAGAAGTTTCTAATAAAACAAAAATTCATATCTATAGAATTATTCAAGAAACCTTGAATAATATATATAAACATGCCAACGCAACTAATGTGAAAATTAGTTTTAAATTAAAAAATAACGTAATTTGCTTAAACATGACAGATAATGGTTCTGGATTTGATGTCAACAAGGCCAAATCAGGGATAGGACTAAAAAACATGAACTCCAGGATTAATGAAATTAAAGGAGCTATTAAAATAACTTCTCAAAAAGATATAGGAACCACAGTAACTATAGAGGCACCTATATCATAGTGCTAAATTATGACCGAGAGACTAAAAATATTAATGATTGACGATCATCCCATGATTATCGAGGGATATCAAAACACATTACAATTCACAAAAAAAGATAACCAAGAATTAAAAATCGACATTGCTAATAATTGTGATGAGGCTATTAAATATATAGATAAAGCGGTACAAGAAACCCCTTATGATGTCCTGTTTGTAGATATTAGTTTGCCACCCTCATCCGATGGGATGATGAATTCTGGTGAAGATTTGGCAGAATATGCACGTAAAGTGTTACCCAAGGCTAAAATTATTATTTTAACCATGTTTAATGAATCTTTCAGAATTCATAATATCATAAAAACTATCGACCCAGAGGGTTTTTTAATAAAAAGTGATTTAACTTCAAGTGAACTGGCTAGTGCTTTTCAAGCAGTGCTAAATAATCCGCCATTTTATAGTGGCACTGTAAATAGTCACATAAGAAAAACAATTACTAGTGATATCGTTATCGATGACAAAAACAGGAAAATTCTTCATCTCTTGTCACAAGGAGTGAAAACCAAAAACCTTGCATCGCATTTAGATATGTCGTTAAGTGCTGTTGAGAAAAGAAAAAAGCAGCTTAGGGAGATTTTTGAAGTGGAAGATGGACAAGATGAAACGTTGCTAAAAAAAGCCAGAAAAAAAGGTTTTGTATAAGTAAATTTTTACAATTTTATTGTTATTTAAAAAAAATTAAAAAAAAATTGATTTTTTTTTAAGCTTGAAACCTTTATTATACTTGTATCTTATCACATACCCGTAAAAGGTTTACGGGTTTCCCGCAGCTTGAAGTGAAATCTTATAATTATGTTTGTTACATCAACACTTCAAAATTAATTAATCCCTCAATTTTTTTGTTGATAATAGCAATTTACAAAAAGCCCTGTGGAGGTGAGAGACCCACAGGGCTTCTTCATTATTATCATTGAAATATGGTGTTTTTATAATCCCAGACCATCCCAATAAAGAGCCCTAAATAAATGACAGCAACAACAAATTTTATAAAAGTGGAAGTTAAAAATCCTATAAAGGATCCAAATGCTGCCTTGGTTGCAGTTTTAGTATCGCTTTGATTGATTACTTCTCCTATAAAGGCTCCAAGAAAAGGACCCATAATTATGCCACCAGGTATTGGAGCCACTAAACCGATAATTAATCCTATAGAAGTTCCTATCATGCCATATCTACTTCCTCCAAAACGCTTAGTGCCAATAGCAGGGATGATATAATCTAAAAACCAAATAAATACGGCAATCATAAGTGTGATAACTAAAAAGGATTTATTCATTGGAATGGCTTCTGTTAAATGAAGTAATAAAAGACCAAACCAACTTGTTAGAGGACCAGGTAAGATTGGTAAAAAGCTACCTAAAATGCCTAAAAGCATCACTAGGCCAGCTATAATAATTAAAATGATATCCATAAAGATGTTTTATTTATTCTATTCTGAGACGGAAAATCATGTCAATTGTTACAAATAGGTGTATCTTAAAGAATAAAATTGTATTTTTCAGTTTTAGTTATTATCCATGAAGCTATTCTGTGTTTTTATATGTGTTTTTATACTTACCTCCTGCAAGTATTTTAATGTAAAAAAAACATCTTCTGAAGCTATTTTAAAAGAAGAATTGCAAACCTTTAATTGGAATGATGTTGATGAGTACCCAAGTTTTTCAGTATGTGACTCTTTATCTTTAAAAGAAGACAGAAAAGGATGTTTTCAAGCGGTTTTAACCATACATATTTGGGAGTTTTTAAAGAGAGAGAATTTAGTAGTAACGAAAGACATTCATGATACCATATTGCTTGAGTTTCAAGTAGACAAATCTGGAAATCTACTTTTAATAGATGCTGAGATAGATTCTTTAACGGTTCAAGAAATCCCTAATATAAAAAGTTTACTGAACGAAAGTTTAGATTCCTTACCTGAAGTATTTCCTGCCATTAAGAGGGGACAACAGGTCACTACTAAGTTTGAATTGCCTATAATTATAAATGTAAATTAGGTATAATTAAAATTTTATAGCCAAACTTCGCATCAATCTTAAAATTTCGGCATATAACCAAACTAGGGTTACCAAAAGCCCCCAAGTTGCAAGCCACTCTTTGTATTTGGGAGATTTGTTTTTGTGGCGTTCTATGTAATCAAAATCAAGCAGTAATGATAAGGCAGCAAAAATGGCGGCCACTATATTAAATATTATTGCTGGCCATGTAGTTCCCCATATAAAAAATTTAACACCAAAAAAACCTAAAATCCATGAAATTATATAAATCACAAAAATACTGGCAGCAACAGTAATAATAATGCTTCTAAGTTTTTTAGTAACCACTATAATTCGAGTTTGGTATAATAATAACACTACCAAAAAAGTAATAACGGTTAAACCAATAGCTTGGTAAGGCAAATTAGGGTAATGTGCATGCGCAAAAACGCTCATACTTCCTAGAAAAAAGCCTTTAGCAATCGCATACAGTGGCACCAAAATATGAGCCCAATGTTGACGAACAGAAATCAGGATACTAATTGTTATAGCAGTAATCATGCCGCCTATACCAAACCATTTAATGTCAAAACCTGTTGTATACAGTTTCCAGATCCCTATTGAAATTATTATAATGATAGCTATTGAAAATATCGATTTAAAAAAAATACCCGTTGTCGACATGGTTTTTGGACTAGTCTTGTCACCACCAAAAAAGTAGTTAGTGAAAGCTGGGTTTGATGTTCTATTTAAAAAATTCATAAGTATAAATCTAATTAAATTATTTTTTGAATGGTCTTCCTTTCCAATGGTAACCAGAAAATAAAGACTTAAAAGCTACATAAACGCTAAAAAATGGATACACAAAAAAGCCGGTGACAAAGTTTACTAAAACATTTTTTAGATTAAAAAAGGTGGCCGATTTATAAATCAAAAAGAAATCAATATTTAACTTAATAATTAAAATAAATAACCATATTTTGATATTGAAAACACCTATAATTGAAAGTAATAAACCAATAATTAGTATAGCGTTCTTAAGCAGGACGATTAATCCTGTAAGTTTTCCAAACCAATTATTATAAGCACTGGTTTTTGCAGCCCAACGAATGCGTTGGGATATGAGTTCATTCCAAGTTGGTTGAGGTTTTGTTGAGACAATAGCATGTTCACATTTTAAATAGTGAAGCTGTTTAGGGTAAGTTTTCAAAACTCTTTCAAGTAGAAAAATATCATCACCACTAGCGATATTAGTATTGCCTTCAAACCCATTCAATTTGTTGAATACATCTTTCTTGTAAACAAAATTAGCACCGTTGCATAAAAATGGTTTTTTGATACCAAAACCACCCATGGTCGTTCCTTGTAAACTCAGCATATCCAGTAACTGAAACCGATTTAAAAAGCTATTTTGATTAGTTAGAATAACAGGTGCTACCACACAAACGACATCTTTAATTTGAATAAACTCATCAAAACTATCGAGCCAATATTTTGGTAAAACACAATCAGCATCAGTAGTTACAATCCATTCGTTTTTTGCATATTTTATGGTGTTGGAAATGGCATCCTTTTTCGGGGAATGGGTTTCTCTTTTATTGGGAATAGTTATAACATCAACACCACTTTTTATAATGATTTCCAAAGAGTTATCATCAGATTCATCATCCACTAAAAACACTTCAAAAAGTTGTTTAGGGTAGTTTAAATTTTTAATGGATTCTAGTAAGCTAGGTAAATTTTCGGCTTCATTTCTAAAAGGAATAATAACAGAAAACTTAGTTTTAGGTTGAATATCACTCAACTTAAAAAGATGCACTTTATCAAAACCAAAAACAAAACTTCCAATTAAAAACAAGTACAAAACAGTTATGATGATGCTAATTAAAATCATGTCTATCAATTATTTTTAGGTAGTTTAAAATTAAGTACATAATAACTACCAAATATACTTGGTACCACAAAATTTAAAAGCCACATGATGGTAATGATACTTAAAATGGTGAGTTCGTTTACACCAAGAAACGAAAACAGATAAACGGCCACACTTCCTTTAATAACCACATCAAAAATAAAAATAGAGGGTAAAATGGAAGCCATTAGATACATAGAAGTTATTGCCTTAAGTGCATTTATATAGGACATATCAATTTTAAAAAGGGTCATCAAAAAATAAAATTGAAATGAAAAAATGGTATAACGTATGCATGATAATATAAAACCCAAAACCAATTTATTTTTTGGGTATTTATAAAAAAAACGTTTGATTTTTTTTAATGCAAACCCTCTAATAGTATCATTGCTTTTTAATATGCCAAAACCTAGTAAAAGTAGTACTGCAAAAATGATCATTAAAAATTTGGCAAGTTTGTAATAATTAATATTTAAGTTGTTTTCAGAGATAAAAAAACTAAAACCAATGATGCCAATTAAAACAGTAACGCTCATTTGTAGAACATTGCTTATTAAGTTAATAAGCATGATAGGCTTTCTATAATTAGATTTAAAATAAATTGCTTTGGCACCGTATTCTCCAATTCTATTGGGTGTAAATAAGGAAGCAGTTAAAGCTCCTAAGCTTTGTTCTAGCGATTTTTTAAAGTTTATTTTTTTAATATAACTCACTAAGTTTTGCCATTTTAAAATCTCGAAAAACCAATTTAAAATGCTTAAAAACACTAAAAAAAGGATACTTTTTATTGAAAAAGATTCATTTTTTGATAAAATATCGATGAAAACTGAAAATTTCAATTCATTATTATTTGCCAATTTTTGATAAATAAAATAAAATGCGCCAACTAGAATGCCCAATTTAATGAGCACAAAAAAGAATTGTTTAGTTTTGTATGGCAACGAATAGGTCATATCGAATACAAATTAAACGATTATTAGTATATGTCTTCAAGTTTTAAAATTTATATGAAGTTTTGCTTAGCAATGTGTTTTCTTTTTTGTGGGTTTTTAAGTTTTTCCCAAGGAGACACCAGCACCTTTAAAGTACAAGTGGCATTGGGGTTAAATAATCCATCTACAGATGGATTTGTTCAGGGCTTTGAGGGTAAAACCTTAAATTTCCCAACGGTTAATTTAGGACTTCAATACATGTTCTCAAAAAAAATAGGTGCCAAATTGGATTATGGTTTTAGCAGAATATCGAACGATACAGACGCCCAAGAATTTAAATTAAATTATTCTCGTATAAATGCCCAAATAGTTTATAATGCGACTCCAATTTTTAGCTTTTTACCACAAAATATGGGTACTTTTATTCACGCAGGCCCCGGATTTACAAAGGTTAAACCATTGGGGAATTATACCCAAAACGATACCTCAAATTTGAATGCCATGGCAGGAATAGAATTCCATTTTGGAATATCAGATAAACTATCGGTATATATTGATACGTCCTACATTATGGGTTTTTCCGATGATTTCAATCCCATTTCAAACGGATTTGGTTCTTTTAACGGTAATCTTTTAACAGTAACTTTGGGTGCTTCCATATCGCTCAGCGGTTGTTACTATTGTGAACAAAATGATTGAAGAAAAAATAATTTTAGGAATCGATCCAGGAACAACCATTATGGGTTTTGGTCTCATAAAAGTAGTTGGAAAAAGCATGAAGTTTATGCAACTTAATGAACTCGATTTAAAAAAATACGACGACCATTATTTAAAACTGAAACTTATTTTTGAACGCACCATTGAGTTGATAGATACGCATCATCCTGATGAAATAGCTATAGAAGCCCCTTTTTATGGTAAAAACGTACAAAGTATGTTAAAACTAGGTCGGGCACAAGGTGTTGCCATGGCTGCTGGTTTGAGCAGGGAAATACCCATAACCGAATATTTGCCAAAAAAAATTAAAATGGCCATAACCGGTAATGGAAATGCCAGTAAAGAACAAGTAGCTAAGATGTTACAAAGTTTGTTGGGTCTTAAAACTTTACCTAAAAACTTAGATGCAACGGATGGTTTAGCGGCTGCTGTTTGTCATTTTTACAATATGGGTAAAGTGGAAATTGGCAAAAGTTACTCTGGTTGGGATGCGTTTATTAAGCAAAATGGCGATAGGGTCAAAAAATAATGGCAGGCATTTACATCCATATTCCTTTTTGCAAGCAAGCTTGTTATTATTGCGATTTTCATTTTTCAACATCTTTAAAAAAGAAAGAGGAACTCGTTCAAGCATTGTGCAAGGAAATAGAATTACGAACTAATGAACTTGAAAACCAAACCATTGAGACTATTTATTTTGGTGGTGGAACACCTAGTTTGTTAACTAACATAGAGTTAGAGTTTCTCATTAATACTGTTTATAAAAATCACGAAGTTGTAGATAATCCAGAAATTACTTTAGAGGCAAACCCTGACGACTTATCAAATAATCGAATAAGCGAATTAGCGAAAACACCATTTAACAGACTTAGCATTGGCATTCAATCGTTTTTTGAGCGCGATTTAAAACTTATGAATCGTGCCCATAATTCTGTGGAAGCCAAAAAGTGTTTAGAGGATGCCACTAAGTATTTTGATAATATTTCAGTAGATTTAATTTACGGCATTCCCGATTTATCAAACGCGGAATGGCTAGAGAATATAGAAATCGCTTTATCCTACAATATCCCGCATATATCCAGTTATGCCCTAACCGTTGAGCCCAAAACAGCCTTGGAAAATTTCATCAAAAAAGGCATTATTAAAAATGTAGATGATGAATTGGCGCAAGAACAATTTCATTTATTGATTGAAAAACTGGAAGCTTCAGGTTTTGTGCATTACGAATTATCAAACTTTGGAAAACCTGATTATTTCAGTAAAAACAATTCAGCTTATTGGCAAGGGAAACCGTATTTAGGTATGGGCCCGTCGGCGCATTCATTCAATGGAGAACAACGTGGTTGGAATGTTAGAAACAACACAACATATATAAAATCCATTCAGCAAAATATATTGCCCATAGAAAGGGAATCGCTTTCGGTAACCGATAAATACAATGAATATGTAATGACGGGTTTACGAACCATATGGGGTGTTTCATTAAAAAAAGTGGAACATGATTTTGGTAAAAACTATAAAAAGTATATTTTAAAACAATCTGAAAAATACATTAGTGAACATTTATTGTATATTGATGATGATAAGCTTTTAACAACCAAAAAGGGCAAATTTTTAAGTGATGGTATCGCTTCAGACCTTTTTAAAATCAATTTAATTTGATAGCAACCATAGAATACAATTCAAGGAAACTTAAAATAGATTTATCTAAACCCTTAGATATATCCATGCCTTTGCGCGCTTCAAAAAGCAACGTTAATGCATGGTATATTGAAGCACCTAAAATTGAACCAGAAAAAGATGGCGATTGGGTTGCAAGTGTTAAAGATGGAGCGTGCATTAATTTCAATAATATTAATTTCAATCCGCATGGACACGGAACACATACCGAATGTGTAGGCCATATCACGGAAAAAGTACATTCTATCAACCAAAATTTGAAACAGTTTTTCTTTTTGGCTGAAGTGATTACGGTTGCTCCCGAACGTTTAAATGGAGATTCTGTCATATCAAAAAAACAAATACAGTTTGCTCTGGGTAATAAAAAAAGAGATGCTGTAGTTATTAGAACCATACCTAATACTAAAGAAAAACTGTCCATGCAGTATTCCAATACAAATCCACCTTATTTGTTAAAAGACGTCGCTGTTTATTTGAGAGAAAAGGAAGTGAAACATTTGCTTATAGATTTACCCAGTGTAGATAAAGAAAAAGATGAATGCCAATTGTTGGCGCATAATGCCTTTTGGAACACCAAAGGAAAATTAAGAATGGATGCCACTATTACCGAACTTATTTTTGTGCCCAATACAGTAGAGGATGGTACTTATTTTCTAAATCTTCAAATAGCACCTTTTGAAAATGATGCTACACCAAGTAAACCCGTTTTATATAAAATAATCTAAAGATTCCCTTTAAAAAGCATAAAAATATAATTTTTAAATAGCATCTACTTAAACCTAAGCATAGATTCTAAAATATCATTTATTTGTGTTCTTTTTTGTCTGGATACAGGAATTTCTACATTATCATGCATAATTAAACACCCCCCATCTTGCCTTAAAATTCCTTTTACATATTTCGGATTTATTAAATGCGATTGATGGACTCTTAAAAAACCATGCTCGGTAAGCATGTCGTCAATTTCTTTTAAGGTACGGCTAATAAGCATTTTGTTTTCATCTTTAAAAAAGAAATAGGTATAATTGTTATCTGATTGGCAACGTATAATGGTGGCAATTTCAACAATATGGTATCCTACACCTGTTGGTAAAGCAATTTTAGAGCAATCCTTAGGAGTATTTTTTAAATTTTTTTGAAAAAGTTCCCACTGCTCATGGCTCGTTTTTCTTATGCGTTTTTCCCAAATTGATAATGCTCTAACAATACTTTTTTCGGCAATGGGTTTAAGTAAGTAATTTATAGCACTATATTGAAATGCCTTTATGGCATATTGGTCGTATGCTGTGGTAAAAATAATATCGAAATCAATAGGCAGTAACCTATCTAATAAGGCAAACCCGTTTAAATGGGGCATTTCTATATCAAGAAAAAGTAAATCTGGTGGGTGGTTCTGTATAAACTCTAAGCCTTTTAAAGGGTTAGTAAAAATACCTGTAATGTTATAATCTGCATGTACTTTTTTTATTAGACTCTCCAAAACATTGGCACAGTGCATTTCATCATCAATAATTATTATATTGGTCATTGGTTATAATTTAAAATTATTTTTGTTCCAGATGGTATACCATTTTCTTCTAGATCTAAAATAGTTAAATGCAAATTAATATCGTTGGTATGGTTAAAAAGGGACAGCCTTTCTTTAGTGATATCTGTACCCATTGATTTGTGCATTTTTTTTGAATTTCCGCTAGCTTTTCTGCCAATTCCATTATCTTGAATGGTAATTTTAAGCGCTTTTGTGGTGTCAAAAATAATGGTTAATTGTTTTTCGGCTTTTTCACTTGGGTTTAAACCGTGCCAAATAGCATTCTCTACAAAAGGTTGCAATAAAAGTGGAGGGATGTTATATTGAGATAATAGTTCTCTGGAATGTATTTCTATAGTGTAATTAAAACTGTCTTCAATGCGGTTTTTTTCAAGAGAGAGATAAAGTTCTAATATTTCAAGCTCTTCTTCAACAGTTATTACATCTTTGGTACTGTTTTGTAAAATACTGCGTAACAATACAGAGAAATTATCTAAATACGATGTGGCGCCCTCCTTATCAGATATCATAATTAAGTTTTTTAGGGCATTTAAACTATTGAATATAAAATGAGGATTCATTTGAGACCGTAGTGCCAACATTTCCATATCTTGAATTCTTCGGGTAAATTCACTTTTTATTTCGGCCTCTTTTTGTTTTTCAATTTCAGAATACAAATGAATTAACTCTTCGGTTTTTTGCTTTACTTTTTTATCTAATTCTTGATTCATGTTTTCTTGCAACACCTTATTCTCTTGTAATTGGTCGATTAATTTTTGACTTGTAAGGTTCTTTTCTTTTTGTAACAAAAAAATATTTTCTCCAATGGCAATAGAAAAGCAATAAACTTCTCCTAAAAGCCCAATTTGAAAAATAATATTTCGGGATTGAGGGAAATTAAATATGCTATTGGGATCTAAAAAAAGTTCAGAATATGCCAAATAAAAAGACAGTATAGACCCTATAAAAAATAGGGATTGTCCAATAATAAAATATTTTAAAAGGGGGTGTTTTACTTTGTAAATTATCCAAATTATTAAAACAAAATTTAGAGGGAGTATAATAAACCTTACTGCTGAAAAAACGATCTCACCCAGTTGCAAGTCCTTGAAATAATAATTGAAAATAAAACGTGCAAAGGCATAAAAAAAACAAAATACACCAAAATAGATAAGTACTTTAGAAAGGGTTTTATTGTATTTATTAATTTCTAGTAAGTTTAAAATAAAAAAAATATAGAAGCCAATAAATGCAAATTGCACGGGTTCAAAAATGAGTTGGGAAAATGCAGGAGCATAAAGAAAAATATTTGCCACGGTAGCAGTTGTTGTTCTTAAAACCAAAAACGCATAAATGATTTGAAACAGCAAATACCCCAAATAATAAAAATACAGGCGTTGCTGCAAACGAAACCAAAACACCAAAACAAAAACAAAAATACAGCACAGTGTAGTTAAATAAAAGTATATAAAACCTACTGGTTTTGTATATAATTTTGAGGTTTTATATGCAAAATCTAAATAGCTTTCTGTGGAGTAAAGCAATGGATAATAGGTTTTAGACAATACATAATCGTTGCTTAATTTAACATAACATAAGGTGCTTTGTAAAGGTGGAAGTTCTATTTGGGTAAAATAGCTTTCTATTTTGTTATCGCGTTCACCCAAAGAAGCCAAATAGCCATTTTTTAGATGTTCTGTTTGTTGTTTGTTTTCTATGAAAACATCTACAAAGTTATCGGCAGCATATAAATAAATATTTGCGGGTTTATTTGAGGTGTTTTTTACAGTAAACCTTACCCAAAGAGCCAGTTTAGGTGAAGTGGTAAAAGTAGAATCATAGGGTTGCCAATTTTTGTACTTTTTAACATTGTTATATGAAACTTCACGATTAATTACCAATGCCTCCACCTGATCGTTATTTACTAAAGATTGAATGGCTTTAATGGAATCTAATACTATTTGGGCATTTAACGAATAAATTCCAAAGCAAATAAATAGTAGAAACAAGCGTGTTTTTTTCATAATTAAGCTAAAGTACACATCTATTTTATATTGTCATATTACTACCTAGAATTTAGTTATTTTTATTTAGTATTCAGTAGTTTATAACATTTTTTCCGAATTCTAAATCATATCTTCCAAATTCTAATTAGCGGTTTTTAATTGATTTATGCTTAGTTAGTTTTGTTTTAAAAATAGAACAAAATGAAACTAAATTATTCTTTCGCCATATTAATTGTTTTCGTCTTATATGCCCAAATTAGCAATGCGCAGCTACTAAAAAAACTGAAAAATCGTGTCGAGCAGAAGGTAGAAAATGTGATTGTTGAAAAAGCCTCTGATAAAGTAGCCGAAAAAACATCAAAAACTATGGATATGGCTTTTGAAACTAATCCTTTTGGAGGAAAAATGGATAAGGGTGATCCTGCTTTGGTTGCTGATACCTATGATTTTAATTGGAAATATTCCTTAAAAATGACTTCAAAGCAGGGAGATGTTGTTTTTGATTACTATCTAAAACCCGGTGCACCTTATTTTGGATTCGCCTCGGCAGCCATGGAAAATATGTTTACCGTGATGGATAATGGCAATAAAGTAACCACCATGTTTATGGAATCTGAAGGTAATAATGTGGGTATGGTTTCTTCAATGCCAGACGATTTAGATTTAGAAGAAGCCAAAGACCAATCAGAAGGCTTCGAAATCACATCAATAGACAATAAAACCATAAACGGATACTATTGCCAAGGTGTGAACGCCCGTAATGCAGATTTTGAAATGGATATGTATTTTACTAATGAAACCGAAGTAAGTTTTGATGATATCTACAAAAACCAACAAGCCAAAATTCCGGAACAAGTAAAAGACTTTTTTGGTAAAGACGAAAAAGTACTCATGATTTATATGGATATGAGGGCCTTGAAAGATAAAAATCAAAGTATGCAAATGGAATGTGTTGGGTTGGAGACAGTAGCTAAAACCATTAAAAAGTCGAATTATAAGTTTATGTAAACCTAAATTATTTATGAAAAATTATATTCCCATCATACTGTTTCTTTTCGTTTTGAAATTTTCTTGTAAAAATGAGCTCAAAAACGAAAATGTGAGTTCAATTCAAGCACAAAAAGTGGAATTGCCAGTGCAAAAAGGAATCGATTCCAAAAATCAAAATCCAAAAAAAATACCACTTACCAAAGCCCAATTGGAAGCGTTTTTCCCTGATTATATAGGTTCCAATAAGCGATACAATGTTTATTTGTTTCCTGGAGAACCTATGGCAACTGCCAGTTATGGTAGCTTTGAAAGCAGCTATAATTACTCCATATATGATGCTGCTAGAGACCATTCAGTTGTCAAAAACTTTGAAATGTCTTTTAACGCCAAACAAATAGCCCCTGAGGGTACCGAGTATGTTTTAAAAGAAAGAGATGGCTACAAAACCATTGCCTTTTTACAGCCCAACATTAAGCGTTATGATATTCGATTTGTGTATAATAATCGCTTCAGAATTGTTCTTGAAGGTCCAGAGCATTCAGATGCCTTGTGGTCTTACATTAAAAAAGAGGATTTAGAAAAATTAAATAATAATTAAAGATTTTCAAATGTTTCAAGAACTCACAGATTATCAAACTACGGGCCTCATCATTATGCTGATTATATCGCCTTTGTTAATTAATACTTTGTATATATGGTATTTGGCAAATCAATCAAAACGATGGCCAAAAGTAGAAGGGACTATTCAAACTGTTAATATCCATGGAAGTGAAATACAAATGGATTTAGAATATAGCTACCAAGTGCAAGGTGAAACCCATAAAAACAAGCGCATCTTTTTTACAAATTCAAAATATTATAAAAAAAACCGTGCCATAGAGTTTGAGAAAAAATATCGGGAGGGACAGCAAGTAAATGTCTTTTACAATCCAAATAAACACCGTATGGCCGTTTTAGAACCCGGAAGAAAGGATGGTGTAATTTCCGCTATTATACTATTGACTTTATTTTTCACCTTGGGTTATGTCGCTTTTTTTAATCCAGCCCTTATTACCGCTTTTATAAATTAACTGGTTGAATATTAAATATATATACGTCTATGAAAACACAATTACTAAAGTCAGTCTTATTTGTCATTTTAAACTTACTATCTCTAACTCTTTTTTCCCAATGTTGGCAAAAGGTTTCAGCTGGAGCTAATCATGTTATTGCAATAAAAGATGATGGGACGCTATGGGCTTGGGGATTAAATGGGAATGGTATATTAGGAGACGGAAATAGCACTAATGTAAATGAGCCTATTAAGATAAGTTCTGAAACAGATTGGGATTTTATATCCGCTGGAGCTGAACATAGTTTTGCGATTAAAACAAATGGAACCTTATGGGCTTGGGGAAGGTATCGATACGGTCAGTTAGGAATTGGTGCTGTTGCAAATTTATTAACACCTACCCAAATAGGTACAGACACTGATTGGAAAATGGCATCTGCAGGCATTCAACATTCTTTAGCAATAAAAACAAATGGAACTTTATGGGCATGGGGCAGAAACCAATACAGCCAATTAGGTAATGGCAGTACCTCGCAGAGCAATGCGCCAATTCAAATTGGCACTGATACTAATTGGAAAGAAGTTTCGGCAACAGGTTTAGAGCATTCAGTCGCTATAAAAACAAATGGTACATTATGGGCATGGGGTAGAAATTTTTGGGGGCAATTAGGCGATGGTACTACCGATTTAAAAGATGTGCCAGTTCAAATTGGAACAGATACTGATTGGAAATCCATTTCCGCTGGAAGGTTTTTTAATTTAGCTTTAAAAAACAATAATTCGCTTTGGGCATGGGGTTATAATAGCAATTCCCAATTAGGAATTGGTTCAAGTGCTAATAAAAATGTTCCAACTCAGGTTGGTAGTGATTTGGATTGGGATACTGTAAATGCATATAATAATCATTCCCATGCTATAAAAAGTAACGGCACTTTATATTCTTGGGGATATAATTCATTAGGACAATTAGGAACAGGTAATTTCACCCCTTATAATATACCAACACAAATAGGGACAGATTCAAACTGGCAAAATGTAAGTGCTGGTAGTAGTTATTCTATAGCCATAAAAACTGATATGGCTTTATGGACTTCTGGTGAAAATACTTCTGGACAGTTAGGTGATGGCACTAATTCAACAAGAAATACTTATGGACAAGTTAGTTGCAATGCCCTAAGTTTAATTAATGTTGGTTCAATTAGTTTTAAAATTTACCCAAACCCTGTATCAAACATTTTAACTATTGAAAACCCTTTGGCTAGGCATATTCAATTGCAAGTAATTAACCAATTAGGACAAGAAGTTTTAAAACTAAATCATAACGAACCTTTAACGTCTTTAGATGTTTCTAACCTCTCTGAAGGGCTTTATTTTTTAAATATGACTTCTGATGGTAACTCTCAAAAAATCAAATTCATTAAAAATTAAATTATGAAAACATATAAAATTTATATAAGCTGCTGGTTTTATTCCTTTTTATGTTTGACTATAATGTCATTACGCGCCCAAGAAAAAGCAATTATTGGTGTTACCAGTGGTAATACCAATAATCTTGGTACCATTTTTAAGACAGACATTAACGGAGACAACTTTACAGTTTTGCAACAATTAGCATTTAAATACGAGGGTGAATATCCTGGAAACATTAAGTTATGTGAATATAATGGTGTTTTTTACGGGACAACAGATCAAGGAGGAGCAAACGACAGTGGGGTAATTTTTTCTTATAACCCTGTAACAGAAGAATATTTAAAATTATTTGATTTTGAATATACAGTTTCTGGTAGTTCTCCTTCTTTTGGGTTAATACTTGCAAATAATGATTTTATGTATGGAATAACTAGTTCTGGAGGCTCAAATAATACTGGAACAATGTATAAGTTTAATCCTCAAACTAATAATGTAGAAATTATTTATCATTTTAACCAAGATGATGGAGCACACCCTAATGCACCATTAATTCAGGCAGATAATGGTAATTTATATGGTCTAACAAATTTAGGAGGGACTAATAACAACGGTGTTTTGTTTCAATATAATTTAAGCACTAATACTTTTTCTAAACTTTTAGATTTTGAATCTATTACTAGTGGAGCTGGCCCAGCTTTTTTAATGCAAGCAAGTAATGGCAAGTTATATGGCATATCGCTAATAGGTGGCATAAACGACAAGGGTACTTTATTTAGCTATGATTTAAATGACTTTAGTTTTATAAAGCTATTTGATTTTGATGGCGCAGATTCTGGTTCTAGGCCTTATTCTGGATTAATGGAGGCGTCAAATGGCTATTTATACGGCACAACTAATCAAGGAGGTTTGTCTAATTTCGGGACTATATTTAAATATGAATTGGCTACGTCTACTTTCAATAAGTTGATTGATTTGGATACGTCGATGGGATGGAATGCAACCGGAGATTTAATAGAAGCTCCAAATGGTAAACTGTATGGCCTAATGGGTTATGGGGGTTTGAATTGGGGCGTTTTGTATGAATTGGATATTTTAAACAATGATAGTTATAATAAAATATTTCAATTTCCTTCTCAAAAGGAAGGGTCTCTTCCATCAGGTACATTAACTTTATTTAATAATAAGTTATATGGAACAACTAGACTTGGAGGTTTAGGTTTAGGTTCTGGAACCTTGTTTGAGTTTAATCTTGATAACCAACAACACACAAAAAAAATAGACTTTAATTATGCCGATATGGGGAGTGGTTTCAGTAAAGGTTTTACTAAAGGACTAAATGATAAACTATATATTGCAACTGGTGGTGGTGGTGAATATTCTAAAGGCACTCTACTTGAATACAATCCAGATGACAATTCACTCATTAAAAAATACGATTTCGAAGATAGATCCAGTAACCAAATCTATGTATATGCTTCAAATGGAAAGTTATATGGGATTAATGATTATGAACTGTTTGAATTTGATTTAGAAACGAGTACTTATACTCCTAAAATCTCTTTTATAAATTCTATCATTTATGCATTGGAAACTCCAACTGGTATAATTGAAGCTGTAAATGGAAAAATTTACGGAATGACAAGAAATGGAGGACTTTATTATAAAGGAAACATTTTTGAATATGATTATGTTAATGATATTTATTTAAACCTTTTTGATTTTGATGGTACAAATACGGGTAGCTTGCCAAGTGGCAATTTAATCCAAGCTTCCAATGGAAAGTTATATGGTTTATTAACTTATGAAGGGGCTAATAATAAAGATGTTTTATTTGAATTTGATATAGAATCAAAAACTTATTCAAAGAAATTTGATTTTACAGCATTATTATATCAAACATATAGAGTTTCTTTAAGTGAATTAGAATCGGGTATATTATATGGTTTTACTTGGAATGGAGGGGTATATAATAATGGTGGTATTTTTCAATATAATTTAAATACAAATTCCTTTACAAAAAAAATCGATTTTAATACCCAAACCCCAGGCTATGGCTTCCAAGAAAATTTTCTTAAAACTTCAGAAAATAAAGCGTTTATTTTAAATGGTTCTTCAGGGTCAACATATCAAGGTTCCTTGTTTGAATATAATCCAAATATAAACACTCTTACAGGCAAGTTTAATTTTAGTAGTGACAATGTTTATGCAGTTGGTTCTCTTATTGAAATAAATATAAACAGTTCGCTTTCTGTTGAAAAAAATAAAGACTTAAAAGCTATATATATTTACCCAAATCCAGTTGCAGATAAGTTGATTATTTCTTCAAAAAACCCAGAAGCATTTCAAATAAAAATTTATGATTTTCTTGGCAAGCAAGTATTCTTAAAGAATGCTGTTTTTGCTAATGATGAGCTAAAACTTACACATTTACAATCCGGATTATACATTTTAAAAGCCACTTCGAAAAGCGGGAATACCCAAACCATAAAATTCATTAAAAACTAAAGCCATGAAAAAAGTCAATGTATTAACAGTGAGCCTTTTTATATTCTATCTAGGATTTTCACAAACCCAACCAAAACTTGCTAATAACCCATTGGAAAGTATAGAATATAATATGATGGTGATGCCTTTTGGTATGGAAAACCCCATTAAAATAGGCTCTATCTCAAAATCTGGAGACATTAATTTCGATTTCCCTAAAGAATTAAAAAACATTTCAGAAGAGGATAAAAACAGTGAATCGGTAAAACTTTGGTATAGCTTGTTTTCACAATGTGATAATGGTATGGACATGGTTAAAGAAAAAGACAATATCTTTTCTTTTGATTCTGGGGTAATATCATTATCCACAAATGATAACCCATATGCAGGCGTTATTTTCACGCTTTCAGACGAAAACCTCATGCCTTGGGTAGAAGACCCAGCATATATAGAACCAATTTTAGGTTCTTATTATGAATTAATTTATGTAGCGAAGCCATTTGAATATCATGGAAACTGTATCACGACAAAAATGACAGATACTAGTGATACTGAGATTAACTATAATTACAATTTGAATTTAAAAGCAGGTTTTAACTTTATAGAATATAAAATAGAACATATATATAAAACAGACCCAAATGTTATGGCTTCCTTTCCGGATAAAGTAACGGTAACCAATGTTGAAGGTGTCCCAAACTGTAAATGGATAGGAAAGTATTTTTAAGATAATTCAAAAAACCTTAAATTTAAACGCGTTGCAACATTATTATGAACGCGTTTTTTTATGCATATTGAACAACTTCGTGAATATTGTTTAAGTAAAAAGGCATCAACTGAAAGCTTTCCATTTGATGAAAACACATTGGTTTTTAAAGTACTAAACAAAATGTTTTTAATGGCGCCATTGGATAAATGGGAAAAAGGTGAAGCGGCTATAACCCTAAAATGCGACCCCGATTACACCATAGAATTGCGAGAACAATACGAAAGTATTTACGCTGGACCTTATGTAAGCAATAAACATTGGAATACCATCGCCATACATAAAAATGAATTAAAACCACAGTTTATTTTGGAATTAATAGACCACTCCGACGAAATGGTTGTAAAGGGGATGACTAAAAAAATGAGGGAATCTTTTCAATAAAATAGTGTCAAGAAAAAACCTAATCCGATTTTTTCTTTTTAAACCAATCCAGACCTAAGGGAAACATAAATACAAGAAACAAGAACTTACCAGTAACAATACCAAAAATGGTAATGCCTGCCAGAACTATCATTAAAATTACTTTGTAACTGTATTTCATCAAACAGCTTTCAAGAAGAAGTGTCTGCAATTATCTTCCATTCGCCATCAATTTTCTTAAAAATAAGCATAAAAATGCCATCGGCATTTCCTACTTCACGTTTCAGATGGTATTCACCCAAAACATAATAGGCACCATCAGTTATTTTAGAAATGGCATTTATTTTAAAGCTTAATTTACCCGTGTGGTCTTTTGTTGGGTAGGCTCTTTGGTAGCGGTCTAGGGTGTTTTCCCAGCCATACGTAACACCATTGGCTCCATAAAATTTTAAGGAATCGTTTTTCCAGTAACCTTCCATGAATTCCTCTAGGTCATTATCAGACCAAGCTAAACGCTGTTTTTTTAGTACTTTTTGAATGGCTTTTTTATCGGCTTCATCATCATTTTGAGAAAAGCTGCTAAACGTAGTAAGTAAACAAAGTAATAGAATTAGTCTTTTCATGGAATTTTTTAACAAAAGCATTTTTTACATAGGTAAAAATAGTAAAAACTAGTATTTAAATGGTTACTCAACGATAAAATTGACATCAAATAATTTTTCATCTAAAGTTAAAATCTATTGGTCGAGTAAATAGTGAAATTCCATTATATGCTTTTATATTTACTTCGTAATCAATTGATTGCTCTCCCTCAAGTTTATTATTTAATTATTTATTACTACTTAATATGGAATTAAAAATTACCAATCATAAAAATTTTTTCAAAATTGTTGGGTCTCTAAACAAGGAAAATATGGATGTATTTAACAATACATTTAATGATGTTTTTGATCGTGTAAAGAATTTAACAATTAGTATTGAAGAAGTCGAAACCATGGACGAATTTGGTATATCGGCTCTTACACATTTGTACAATTTATCTAAAATTGGCAACAGAAGTATGTCTGTTATAGGTGATGGTAATCGAGAATTGTACAAACATTTTGAACATCATACAACAGCAGCTTAACTATTATGTTTGCCTTTTTAATGGTTACTGAAAATTTTAGATAATTTCATCATACCCAATTTAGCAACTTTACTTAACTAATTTAAATACAATTTATTATGGATTTAAAAATTACAAACTCAAACAGTTTTTTTAAAATAAAAGGTGTCCTCGATAGAAGTACACTTCATATTTTTAATGAAGAATTCAGACATATTTTTGAGCGTATTAATATACTTACAATAAGTATTCAAGAGGTTGAAAGTATTGATGAGTATGGTGTGGCTGCTATTGCTAAATTACATCAAGAAGCTTTAACCAAGAATAAAAGATTATCAATTATTGGTTTTGGTTGTAAAGATTTGTACGATCATTTCAAAACAGAGACGGCAGCGTAACTATAAAACATTTTTTTGTTGCTTGTAAAACGCGTCTGCCTGTAATTGCATGAGTTCTATAGCTTTTTTGCGTTTATAATGGTAGAGTTCGTCCTCTTGTTTTATGTTTTCATAAATACGATCATTAATCGCATAATCTGTTTTTAATAATGCTTCTCTTTGGTTTTTATTTTGAAGGACGTTGGTTTTCACAGCTGTTTCTTGGTCTTCCAATTTAAAATCGTAAGCCCCTTTAGGAGATAATAATTTTGCGAAAATAGGAGAGGTTTCTATCGCTAGAAACAGCAGAAAAATAAAGAATGAAGGTAACCAAGGCAATTTTCCCAAAGCATTAACTCTGGCCATCAAGCCATCAAAATTATTAATAATGGGTTGGGTTGTTACCACTTGACTTTCAAAATCACCTTCTAATTCGGCAATTTGAGCTTCTGTACTTACAATTTTTGCTTTGTTTTCAGTTTTTAATTGCTGTAATTCAGCCATAGCAGCGTCATGTTTTTCACGTTTTTCTTTGTAAACAGGACCTTTCCCTAAAAGTTTGGTACCGGCAGTCCCTTCAGCCTCCGAGATGTATGTGTCGTAAAGCGCATTGACTTCGGCTTCTTTGGCGTCTATTTGATTTTGTAAACCAGAAATGTCGTTTTTTAGTGCTTCAATATCTGGAGTAAATTGTTCAGCTATTTGCGTTTTATTGGCTAAAGTCATGTCGTTTTTTTGTACTAACAAAACCTGATTGATTTCCTTCTCAAAAATTTTAAGCTCTAAGGGTTTGGAAATCACTACCGCAATAATTATGGCCAGAATAATTCTTGGTGATGCTTGAATGAATTCATCTATAACATTACCGGTTTTTTTGATGGTTGAAACAATAAAGCGGTCTAAATTAAAAATGAGTAAACCCCAAACAAATCCAAAAAAAATAGCGGTAAACATATTATCAAAAACGGTATACAGCGCATAACTTGCCGCTATAAAAGCCATAACAGCAGTAAAAAAAACGGTAGCGCCAATACCTGCGTATTTATTTTGCTCGCCCTTAGAGCATTGTTCTAAAATATCGGTGTCTGAGCCAGAGCAAATAATGAAGAATTGCTTTAACATGATTGATTGTTTTTTGATTGATTGACTATTAGAACGTTAAAGCTAGGGAATTGTTACATAAAAATTTAAAAATTATCTTTTGGAAGTTCTCATACTTTCAATAAAAACGGTAAGAAGAATAAGAGAGCCACCAATAAATGTGTTGATATTTGGTATTTCGTTCAAAAAAAAATAAGCCATAATAATTCCAAAAATAGGTTGCGCACTACCAATAATACTAGCTGTACTCACCGAAAAATGTTTTAAGCTGCTTATAAATAAAGAATGTCCTAAAGCGGTGGTGACTATACCTAGTATCAGGAGGAACGGAAGTTCGGTTTGTATTTTCTCAATATCAATATTGAATAAAACGGGTATCAAAAAAAAGGAAACTATAATACACTGTTGCATCATTAATACCGTACCGTCGTACTGAGAAACATGTCTTTTTAAGATGAGATTTCTTAGTGAATAACATAATGCAGAAAATACGCCCAGAAGTATACCTTTTAAGTAAGTGCTTTCAAAATTTATTTCTGGCGCGAGAATATAGATGCCCAATAAAACCATAAGCCCCAATAATACATGTATTGGATTTCGTTTAGATTTTGTGAAAAACGGCTCTAATAATGCTGTAATTACTGGAAACGTGAACATGGAGAGCATGCCAATGGCTACATTACTAAATTTTAAAGCCAAAAAATAGGTAATCCAATGCGTGCCCAGTAATAAACCCCCTAAAATAATGGTAGGGAGATCTCTTTTAGATTTAATTTTAAGATTTAATTTCCGGTATTTACAGAAAATAAAAAGGAGTATGGCCGCCAGGGCACTTCTAAACCATATAATTAGTGGTGTAGGAAGATTAATATATTTACCTAAAACACCAGAGGTACTTATAAATAAGGTAGCTAATCCTAATAATAAAAGATGATGGGCGTGCTGGTTTTTCATGGTTTGGTGCTTACTGGTGTTAGCGATTGTAGAGAAAATCCTTTTGTTTTGGCAAAAGATTGAAACGAAAAGCGCGACCTCCTTTTAAAAAACAAAAGGAGGTAACACCCATATTTATTTAGAAAGTTCTGTAAAATATTTATAAAAATACGGGATGGTTTCGATGCCTTTTAGGTAATTCCATATGCCAAAATGCTCGTTAGGGGAGTGGATAGCATCACTATCTAAACCAAAGCCCATTAAAATAGTTTTAATTTGTAATTCTTCCTCAAATAACGCCACAATAGGAATACTACCACCGCTTCGCTGTGGAATAGGTGTTTTGCCAAAAGTTTCTTCGTATGCTTTACTAGCTGCTTGATATCCAATATGGTTTATGGGTGTTACATAACCTTGCCCACCATGATGCGGTTTTACCTTCACTTTTACACCTTTTGGAGCGATGCTTTCAAAATGTGTTTTGAATAATTGTGTGATTTCTTTCCAATCTTGATGAGGTACCAATCGCATCGAAATTTTAGCGAAGGCTTTACTGGCAATAACGGTTTTAGCCCCTTCGCCAATATACCCGCCCCAGATACCATTAACATCTAAGGTTGGGCGAATGCAGTTTCGTTCATTGGTGGTATAACCTGCTTCTCCATAAACAGCTTCAATATCCAATGCTTTTTTATATTTTTCGAGACTAAAAGGTGCTTTTGCCATTTCAGCGCGTTCTTCTTTAGAGAGTTCTTCCACCTTATTGTAAAAACCAGGAATGGTAATACGATTGTTTTCATCATGTAATGAGGCAATCATTTTTGATAGTATATTGATGGGGTTAGCCACGGCACCGCCATACAGGCCAGAATGTAAATCACGATTGGGTCCTGTTACCTCTACTTCAACATAACTTAATCCTCGTAAACCTGTTGTGATAGAAGGAACATCATTGGCAATCATGCCTGTATCGGAAATAAGGATCACATCATTTTTTAATTTTTCTTGATTATTTTTTACAAAAGTGGCAAGATTGGAGCTGCCTACTTCTTCTTCACCTTCAATCATGAATTTGACGTTACAGGGTAATTGGTTTGTTGCCGTCATAAATTCCAAAGCCTTCACATGCATAAACATTTGTCCTTTATCATCACAAGCACCACGCGCATAAATAGCGCCCTCAGGATGCAATTCAGATGTTTTAATTACTGGTTCAAAAGGTGGCGAGGTCCAAAGTTCTAAAGGGTCTGGTGGCTGTACATCATAATGTCCATAAACTAAAACTGTTGGTAAGTTTTTGTCAATTATTTTTTCGCCATAAACTATGGGGTAACCTTCCGTTTTACAAATTTCAACCGTGTCGCAACCTGCTTCTTTTAGGCTTACTTTAATAGCACCAGCTGTTTTTAAAACTTCTTCTTTATAAACTGAATCAGCACTAATAGAAGGTATTTTGAGTAGCTCGATAAGTTCGTTTAAAAACCGGTTTTTATGTTTAGAAATATATGATTGAATGTTGTTCATAAAGTATTTTTAGAGTTCCTTTCCAAAAGTATAAAAAAAGAATGTTTTTAGGGGCTAGGAGTTTGCAATTTAAAAATCTTGTTTATATTTGCAGTCCTTTAGCGGGCGTGGTGGAATTGGTAGACACGCTAGACTTAGGATCTAGTGCCGCGAGGTGTGGGAGTTCGAGTCTCCCCGCCCGCACTGCAAAGGAAAAGCCGACTTATTAAAGTTGGCTTTTTTATTTGATGTGTTACATAGGGAATTCTTTAGTTATATTTGAATTCAATTTTAAATCGATTAGTAACAATTTAGCGCTTCTCACTAATAACCAAAAGATAATTTTTCTGCTATTAATTTCAAATTAAGCATTAAATTAGAACACCGAAATTTTAAATAAGTTGTTTGCTTTGTATAGATAACATATAAAGGGCAAAACATTTTTAACGAATCATAAATCAATAAGCAAAAGTTAATGAAAAAACTATTTCATATTAGAGGAAAAATTCAAAACTATGCTTGGGGAGGTACAGAGTTTATACCTACCCTGTTGGGAGAAAAAATCACAGAAGATAAATGTGCTGAATATTGGCTGGGGGCCCACGAAAACGCCACTTCGATAATACAAATTAATAATGAATTTGAACCATTGAATTCATTTTTGAAAACTGATTTAAATGAAAAACTAGGTTCTAAAATAGCCAATAAATTCGGGAGATTACCCTTTTTATTCAAAGTTTTAGATGTAAAGGATATGTTATCGATACAGGTACATCCAACAAAAATAGAAGCAGAAAAAGGTTACAAGAGAGAGAATGAGGAGGGAATTCCTTTAAATGCACCTTACAGAAATTATAAGGATGACAACCATAAACCTGAAATTATGGTAGCGTTGAGTGAATTCTGGTTATTACATGGGTTTTTATCTGAAGAAAAGTTAAAAAAAGTTTTAAAAGGCATTCCAGAATTTCATTCGTTAATTTCTGTTTTTGAAAAAGAAGGCTATTATGGTCTATACAAATTTGTCATGATGCAGACTCAGGACACAACAAATAAAGTATTGCAGCCATTACTTGATAGGATTTTGCCACTTTATAAAGCTGGAAAATTAAGGAAGTCTAGCCCCGATTATTGGGCAGCTAAAGCTGTAGATGCCAGTGAAAACTCATCTAATTTCGACAAAGGTATTTATTCCATCTATTTTTTTAACATCGTAAAAGTGAATACAGGAGAAGCGGTTTTTCAAGATGCAGGAATTCCTCACGCCTATTTGGAAGGCCAAAATATGGAGCTTATGGCAAATTCTGATAACGTATTACGTGGTGGCCTAACACCAAAACATGTTGATGTACCAGAGTTATTAAAACACACCAAGTTTGAACCTACCATTCCCAATATTATGAAAGGAGAATTACAAGATGATGGTGTGGAACGTATTTATAAAAGTCCAGCTCCAGATTTTGAATTGAGCCAAATACGTTTGGATAAGCACCAAGAATACAAATCAACATCAAAAACAGCACAAATATTGATAGTTATTGAAGGCGAAGCAACAATCCAGGAAAATAGTTCTACTATAAAACTTAAAAAAGGTGAATCGGCCTTTTTGGTTGCGAATGCAAAATACAATGTAACAACAAACTCAACAGCGATACTTTACAAAGCCACAGCTCCATAATAAACCATAAAAGGTCTAATTCCATTGTTATATGTTAAAAAATCAATTGATTTTTATGGGGAGCCCCGTTTCATTCGATTCGTATATAGCCTCTTGCACCATAATATTATCTAAATATGCTTGAACATCGGTTTCAAATGGAGCACCGGATCGTAAACAATCAATAAAATGCTTTTGAGTATTGTAAACACAATCCCCTGCAAAGTTTATTTTCTCAAAAGGGTAATCGTGTTTTGTTTCTTTTTCCCCAAGGAGTTGTATGGTAATAGTGCCATCGTCAAATAAACGTATGGTGCCTTTATTGCCTTCTATCCAAATACCGCCAAAGGTTAATCGTGGGTCATCAGCCGTATTTTCATTAAAACGGTTAGCATCCAAAAAACCTAAAACGCCATTTTTAAATTCGAAATTAACCCAGGCAAAATCTTCACCTTTTATGTTGGAATTTAACGTTTTCAATTTGGAATATACTTGTGAGATATCTCCAATTAAATATCTAAATACATCAATAAAATGAACGCCGGTTTCATATATTAAAAGTTGTGGCATTTCTCTAAAATAGGGTTGACGGTTCATATAGGCATCTTCTTGCCAGCCATCGCCCATGCGCATACGTAAGTTTATTGTATGCAATTTGTGCCCGATTATATTCTGGTTTAAAAGCTTTTTTATTTCGCGATGCCAAGGCTGAAAACGGAAATTTTCATGCACCATCATTCTAACATGAGAGTTTTTTATGGCTTTTGCCAAAGCCATAGATTCTTCGTAAGTAGGTGCCAAAGGTTTTTGGCATATAATAGCTACCCCATGTTTTATAGCGATTCTGCAAAAATCGGTATGGGTTTCTGGCGGTGTAATAATATCAACAAAATCGGGCTTTTCTGAAATAAGCATAGTTTCAAAGTCATCATAAGCTTTTAGAATATTGAACTGCTTACATATGGCTTCCGCTTTTTCTAACCTTCTACTAGAAACAGCTACAATATCAACATTTTCTAAACGATTCCAAGCTTCATATTGAAACTGACTGAAATAACCTGTGCCAACGGCAACACCTCTAAGTTTTTCCATATTAATATTCCGAAAAATGTTTATGTGGTTTCATATTATACCAAATTGCGATGGCTATAATATTTAAAATAGCACCAACAACAAAAAATAAGTTGGTATTTCCTGTCCAGTCTAATAAATAAGGAAAAACAAGAGCAGTAATAAATGCTCCAATATTTCCTGCCATATTCATGGTGCCCGAAACGGCTCCAGAGTGTTCTTTGCCAATATCGGCGCAAAAAGCCCAAGACGATGGTAAAGTCATATCAGCTCCAAAAATAGCCATACTTAAAAATAGAATAGCACCTAGGGCTGTACTCATATAAATACTTCCAATTAACCCAGCGGCTGCTAAGGTAAACCCAATGGCGGCTGGTAATATACGTGATTTTGCCCAATTTCCTTTTTTGAAAATATTGTCGCTCAAAGCACCAGAAAACCAGTTGCCAAAGGCACCAAAAACAAGAGGGATTGCAGTGTAGAATCCTGCCTCAATGGTATCTAAATTATATTCGCTTTTCACATGCGGGAATAACCATGTAAGTGCAAAGAAAAAGGTAAAATTACTACAGAAATATTGACCCATAGCTAGCCACATGTTCTTTGATTTTAAAAGCGCAGCAAAATTTATTTTTTCTTTAGCAACATCTGTTTCTTTTTCTTGTCTGTTTTCTAAAATAAAGTCTTTTTCTTCTTTAGAAAGAGCTTTGTGGTTTTCTGGGTTATCTCTAAATAACATATACCAGGCTATGGCCCATAATATTCCAACTACTCCCATGATTAGAAAGGAAGTTCGCCAGCCAAAACTATCTATTAACCAAACCACTAGTGGTAAAGCAAAAGCGGCCCCTAACCTGGAGCCAGAAAAATTAACACCGGTAACAATGCCTCGTTCTTGTAGAGGGATCCAATTATAAACGGCTCTTGTCATACCAGGAAATGCGCCAGCTTCACCAGCGCCAAATAGGAATCGAACAATTAAAAGTGATAAGAAATTCCATGCATACCCTGTTAATGCTGTAAATAATGACCAAATGGTAACAATGCTAGCCAACACTTTTCTTGGGCCTAAGCGATCGGCAAGCATTCCAGAAGGCGTCTGAAAAAAAGCATAACCAAGAGAAAATATGGCTAAAACCCAACCCATTTGTTTGTCGCTTAAATTCAAAGCCTCAGAAATAGGGTCTTTGGCAACAGAAACACAAATACGATCTATATATAATAAAAGTGCTAACAAAAAGGTGCCGCCTACCATAAGGTAACGTTTCGGGAAATAGCTATTTTTTTTCATTTTAGTAATGTGGTTAGTTGGTATAATGCATTGTTGTCGCCTACATTCCCAGGGAATATAATATAGGGCATATTGGGAAATTTGGTTTCGTTACCCAATTGCCAAACGGGTACGCCTTTTAGTACTTGCCCTAAAACTTTTGCACGTTTTACGTTCAAACCTTTAGTTGCTATATCACTAGATGTAATGCCGCCTTTGGCTACCATATATCTTGGTTGTACTTTAAGTTGTTTTATGATTGAAATTAATCCGTTTGAAACACGGTTTACAATTGCGAGACTTTCAGCTTTTGTTTGGCCTTTTATAAGAGTTCTGCTAGTGTATAACACAACATCGTGATGTGTTTTGATATAATGATTTACTTGTTCTAAAAGAAGGTTAATATCTTTTTCAAAAAGCAAATCATTTTGTACGTTCGTTACGTCTAATTCTAAAAAAACAGCATTGGATTTTTCTTTTAGCAACTGAAGTTGTGCTGTTGTTTTTGGTACATATGAACCAATAACAACCAAAGCACCAGTTTCTTTATTTGAATTACTTATAATATCAGTTTTAGAAAGGCAGCCTTTAACTTCAATACCTGAAATGGCATTTACAAAGGAAGCTGCTGTTCTAAAAAGAAAAGGGATGTTGCTTTTTAAAAGGGCTAAAGCGGCAATTTGTAAATCAGAATAAGAGGTTGCATTTACAATGATATGCGAACAGTCTGAATTCTTTATAATGGAAATAATATTTTCTACAGAATGGGTGCGCAATGATTCGATAGATAAGCTTATTATCTTTTTTGAGTTTATTTTACCATCATATTTCTCAATAATCCAGTCTTTTAAATTTGAATTTTTATATCCAAAAGTAAGGTCTTTTGCAAAAGGTGTTTCTCCGGCGGGAATAAAATCATCACCTTCCTTAACAAAATGAGTATCGTTGTAAGTGTATCGACCTCCTTCAAAAAAAGCAGGAGCTACAATATGTTTAGCGGTTTTAATGTTTAATCCTTTTGCCAAAGCTTCAACCTCATTAGGGTAATGACCACGTAATGTAGAATCTCCTCTGCTTACTACCAAAAGGTGTTTGTTGTGTTTTTTTGAAAGCCTCACTAACCGTTTGCCAATGAGCTCCCCTAAAGCATTTGCTTCCTCGATTTGTAAACTCCTCGAATTAGTTAAAATAAAGAAAATAGGGCTGTTTATAATCTCATTTTCAAGTATTGATGTCTCCCAATTTGTAACCACAGGCACATTATAAACCGTTTGGGTTCCGGTTGGGTCGTCGTCTAAAATAACAATGGTTTTGGGATGTTCTTTAAGTTCTTGGCGTATGGTGTCTAGGTGACCTTCTAGCTGGTTGCCTTCAATTATAGATTTTATTATAACGTCTTTCAACATAAAGTTTTAGTCTTCAAGGGCAATAACTCTTGATGGTGCACCATCACCACCTTCAATCTTTAAAGGAAGGGCAATTAAGGTTACTTTTGGCAGTGATATAAGCTCTAAATTACAAAGGCCCTCAACAATAATAATATCATTCTTCATCAAGATATTGTGAATCTCGGTTACCTCTTCAATATTATTTACATCGGCTACTGAGGGAGGTTCAACACCTAGAATATTCACTTTATTTTTTCCCAGCCAGTTTGCTAGATCTCTGCCTATTCTTGGTAAATCATCACGATATGCTGGTGTTCCTATTTTTTTACTCCATCCGGTGTGCAATATAATACTTTCACCAGCTTTAAATTTTTTGGCGATGCCATCTAAATGTGAAATTTTAATTTCGTCCTTAGGTTTTAAATGTTGTAAATCTATAATCCATGCTTTAGATATAAGCCGGTTTAGTGGTAACTCATCAATAGTTTGTTCATTAACTTCAAAATGCAAAGGGGCATCCATATGGGTGCCGCTATGTGAGTATAAATGAAGTGTTGTAGCATTCCATCCATCAACCGACAATATTTTGGCAGGTTCAATAGAAACACCACCCATCTTATTATTGATGGGCAGCGTTAAATCTATTATTTTTTTGTTGTGCATGTATTTTAGGCGGTCACAAGTTTTTTAGCTTCTATATGTTTTATAATACGGTTAGCAATGTCTGATGTAGATGCATTTCCACCTAAATCAACCGTTAGATTTCCTTCAGCAGTTGTAGCTTCTATACCAGCAACAATATCATTCGCTGCCTCGGTTTCTCCTAAATGATCTAGCATAATGGCCGCTGACCAAATTTGACCAATTGGATTCGCTATATTTTTACCTGCTATATCTGGAGCAGATCCATGAATAGGTTCAAACATGGATGGGAAATCTTTTTCAGGATTAATATTTCCGCTTCCTCCAAGACCTAAGCTTCCCATAATGGCGCCGCCTAAATCTGATAAAATATCACCAAAAAGGTTTGTAGTTAATATAACATCAAATACTTCAGGGCGGAGCACAAAACTCGCAGATGCATTATCAATATACATTTTACTAAACTCAACATCAGGATATTGTTCTGCAACTTCAGCTATCACTCTATCCCAATAAGCTAAACTGTTAATTAAAGTATTAGATTTTGTTACATTAGTAACTTTTTTTCTGCGTTTTCTAGCCAGTTGAAATGAGTAGTGGGCAATACGTTCAATACCAAAACGTGTAAAAACACTTGTATCTGTTGCAAAGCCATGCGCATCATCTGCGTAAAATGTTTTACCACTTTGTACAAACTCACCTTCGTTGTTTTCTCTTACTACCACAAAATCGATATCTTTTTCGGTTTTAGTTCTTAACGGGCTTTTTAGACCAGAAAACAATTTTACCGGGCGGTAATTCACATATTGTTTTAATTCTGTTCTTACTTTAAAAGTGTAATCTCTTGCAGGAAGGGTATCATCAATTTCTGGTAAACCAACAGCACCAAAATAAATGGCATCGAATTTTTTTAAGGTTTCTATGGCGTCATCAGACATAAATTTTCCATGGTCTCTATAATAACCTGCTCCAAAAGGGAAAGATTGCTTTTCAATATTAAAACCATGTTTTTTTGCTATGGCATCTAAAACCGAAACACCAGCAGGTACAATTTCTGCACCAATTCCATCGCCGTTTACTACAGCTATTTTGTACGTTTTACTCATTATAAATTAGATTGTATTATTAGATATAATTATAATTTGCACAAATTTGCACATATTATAACTGTATATTTATTAAAATTTACTTTAATATTGACAAATATATGTAACTTTGAAAAGTTATTTTTAAAATATTGAATTTTTTGCGCAATAATTTGCGCAAACTAATAAACTTGAATTTTGGAAGACCAAACTAACTTAACGCATAGCAGGGGTATAACGCTAAAAGATATTGCCGCGGTATTAAATATTTCTATTTCAACGGTTTCTAGAGCGCTTAAGGGTCATCCAAGAATTAGTTTAACTACACAAAAAAAAGTTAAACAAGTTGCAGAGCGTATGGGGTATCTTTCTTTAGATATGTTGGAAGTGGAAAAGCAAAAACTTTCAAATTTAATTGGGGTCATTGTTCCAAAAATAAGTTATCACTTATATGCTATGGCTATAAGTGGGATTGAGCGAATTGCTGAAGAACACGGTATGCACATTATTGTTTGTCAGTCTAATGAATCCTATGAAAGAGAAAAAAGCTTACTACAAGAATTAATAAATGCTGGTGTAAATGGTGTAATTGTATCTTTAGCAAGTGAAACAAAAAACTTTTCACATTTTAGCAGGTTGAAAAAAATGGGAATACCATTAGTTTTCTTCAACAGAGATTGTAATGATATCATTACTCATAAAGTAACTATTGATAATTCAATAGCGGCTTTTGAAGCCGTTGAGCATCTTGTTGAAATTGGATGTAAAAATATCGCATATATAGGGGGTCCAGAGATTTTGCAAATTAATGCAAATAGAGTTGAAGGCTATAAAGCCGCCATGCGAAAGTACAATCTTGAAATCCCTGAAGGCTATGTCGTATATAGTAATTTTGATAGAGAAAGTACACTTTCAGCGGCAAGAAAGTTACTTTATGCACCAGTTCACCCCGATGGTATTTTAACATTTAGCGACCAAATTGCAATTAGTGTTATGCTAGCAGCAAAAGAACGCGGTCTTTCAATACCTGAAGAGTTATCACTTATAGGTTTTAATAACGAACCTGTTGATGAACTTTTAGAGCCTTCTTTGACGAGTATAGATCAACCGGGGTTTAGAATGGGTGAAGAAGCTGCGCAATTATTGATAAAACAAATAAGGAACCCTAAAGCGCCCTATGAAAAACGGATTTTAAAATCATTTTTGGTGGTCCGAAATTCAACAAACAAGAACAGGGTAGCATAATATCAAGCTTTTTAGTTTTAAACAGTTGGTTTGTAACAATTTTTGTGTTAGCAAGTCTAGTATATATCGACTAAGTCAATAATTTGTAACTTTGTACTATACGCACTACCATATTATGGATATTAATGACCATATCGAATCGCCTTTAAAGCTAAAGATTAGCTTTAATAAACTTTTGGAACAATACGAAAGTTTATCCAAAAGTGATGATGTGTTTGTTGCCACCAAAGCAAAACAGGTATTAAAAATCGGAACCGATTTCCCTGAGTTGAAAAATGGTTTTAGCGATGTTTCCATACTCAAAAAAAGAGAAAAGGAAATAAGTGCTATTCTACACGATACATTTAGCCCCCTTTTAACAAAAAACGAAATAAAAACAGCCTCTGTTCCCTTTCACAACTTAATTTTTAATGCTTCAGAACGTTTTAAAAATATCATTAAAACTGCAGGTGACCATTTTAGACTAGAAATAAAAAACATGCCCCAAGACGATATGTACATAATAGCTTGTACTATCATTTTGAATTTTTGTTATGGTTACAACCTAAACCTTAGAAGGCCTTTTTATTACGAAATTCCAAATGCTCAAGGTGTTTTGCATTACTATAAAATATTGTACAATGCCGATTTTTGTGAAATTATCCCAACAGATAAAGCCAAAAAAATAACCAAGGAAGATTATGAGGAGTTACTCGACAATTTTGATAATGTATCCCTTTGGAAAGAAAAATTCCCGCAAAACAGTTATACTTTCAAAGGGTTCGTAATTTCCAATATTTTTGACGTTACTGATGACCAGTCTATATCCAACATAAAATCTAGCCTGATTGTTGATGACACCTGTATGGATGAAAATTTTTCAGAAAGCTTCCACGATATTTTCAGTTCCCTATTGGGAATACAGGATTTGAAAGTAGGTTTTTCAATTTTTAACAAAGAAGAAAATGCATTTGAACGCGTTTATGGCATCGGTGCTAATAGTTTTTTAATCAATAATGAAGACACAAAAAAATGTGCTGATTCTCTTTGTAAGTGGTCTTACAATAGGCTTTTGAAAGAAAACAAAAATTTTTCGGTTTCAGATGTAGACAAAATATATGAACTTTCAAAAGGGAAAGCACCTCATATAGCAACCTTACACCAGCAAGGAATAAAAAGCGCCATTTTTGCACCTATTGCAAACGATTCGGGCTTGATGGGTATATTGGAGATTATTTCATACAAACCTCAGGTACTTAACAGTATTAATGCTAATAAGTTAGTAGATGTCATGCCATTTATAGTTTCGGCAGTTGAGCGTTCCAACAATGAAGAAGAAAATTTAATTGAAGCCATTATTCAACAAGAATGTACCTCTATACACCCAAGCGTGTCTTGGAAATTCAAACAAGCGGCTAGAAAATTTTTAATTGAGAGCCAAAGAAATAAAGAAAACAAACCTGCATTTAGTAAAATTGCTTTTGAAAACGTCTATCCTTTATTTGGGCAGATTGACGTAAAAGGCTCTTCAAACGCCAGAAACCAGGCAACAAAAAAGGATTTGGCATTACAATTATCATTGGTTGATAAAGTTTTAAATAACATACCACAAGATGAGAAATTGCCCATATACGAGCAGCTAAAGTTTCAAATAGAAGTATTTAATTCTGAAATCAAGAACGATTTTAAAGTAGATACTGAGCATCAAATAACAACGTTTTTTAAACATGAAGTTGAGCCTTTGTTCATCTTTTTTTCAGATAAGAAGAATTTTGCCAAAGCTGCTATTGAAGATTACTTTAGTAAAGTTGACAATAATTTAGGTGTCATTTATTATTACAGAAAAAATTACGACGAAACCATTGCGCTCATCAATAAAAATATGTCTGCACTTTTAGACGAAAAGCAGGTAAGGGCACAAGCTATGTATCCTCATTTTTTTGAGCGTTTCAAAACCGATGGTGTGGAACATAACATGTACATAGGGGAATCCATTACCAAAGAGGAAAGTTTTAACGCCATATACCTTTATAATTTAAGATTATGGCAATTACAGGTTATGTATGAAATGGAGAATTATTTTTATCAAAACCAGCATGAATACCCTATTGGGTTAGATGTTGCTTCCATGATTTTGGTTTTCAACCAGCCGCTTTCCATTCGTTTTAGAATGGACGAAAAACAATTTGATGTTGATGGCACTTACAATGCCCGGTATGAGGTTGTTAAAAAACGAGTTGATAAAGCCTTTATAAAAGGCACAGAAGAACGTGTTACCCAAAAAGGTAAAATGAGCATTATCTATTCTCAAAAAGAAGACGAGGTAGAATACCTAAAATATGTGCACTTTATGCAATCTAAAAACATGTTTGATGATGACGTTGAAATATTAGAATTACAGGATTTGCAGGGTGTTACTGGTCTAAAAGCCATTAGGGTAAGTATGATATACCAAAAAAATGAAGGGGATCAAAAAACCTTTTACACATATGATGATTTAATGAAAGAAATCAAAGCTTAGAGTTATAGATTTACGCCAAAGAAATAACCTACCAAAGCGGTTAGACCCATAGCAACCGTTCCCCAAAATGTAATTCTAATAATAGCTTTTCTAATACTTGAGCCACCTGTTTTGGCAGCCAATCCTCCTAAAAGTATCAAGAAAAAAATAGCAAATCCATAAAGGTAATATTCTATATGTCTCAATGGTAGAAATAGGGTTACTAAAAAAGGTAATAAACCACCTAGAGTAAAAGCGGCTCCAGAAGCCAAAGCAGCTTGCGTAGGTTTTGCTTGACTAATTTCATTAATACCCAATTCGTCTCTAACATGCGCCCCCAAAGCATCATGTTCGGTTAGTTCTTCAGCAACCTTTAGTGCGGTTTCTTTTTTCAAACCTCTTTGCTCGTAAATTTCTGCCAAACGTTCTAACTCAATTTCTGGCATTTCCATTAATTCTTGTTTTTCACGCTCAATATCTGATTTTTCGACATCCGTTTGTGAACTCACTGAAACATATTCGCCAGCAGCCATAGATAAAGCTCCTGCTACTAAACCAGCCAAGGTTGCTAAAACTATAGGTTCTCTAATGTCACTGGCAGCAGCGACACCAATGGCTATACTTGCCGTTGACAAAATACCGTCATTAGCCCCCAAAACAGCAGCCCGTAACCAGTTGCTTCTGTGGATATAGTGGATATCTAAATAATTATCCAAATTACCTGAATGATTATTCATTTAAAAAAAAATCATTTTGATTAGAATTACTAACTTGGGAAACACTTTGGGTTTCCTCAGGAAGGACATCCTCCAGTTTTGCACCATTGGTTTTGAGGGCATAACCAAAGGCAAGCACTGAAACAATCATGCCTATCATAAAAATGGTGTAGGTTATTCTTAAAATCCTATATTTTCGTTCCAATACCTTTCCTAAAAAATAAAGATCTTTGGTTAGAGAACTGTATACATAATCTTTGTCTTTTAAAAGTTCATTAACGGCCCAATCATATTCCTCGAGACTCATTTTATGGAAATTGCCAAAAAAGGTTAGATTCACCTTCTTATTAACAACATCTTCTTTAGTGAATTCTCCGCTAGTAATATTTGGTCTTGTAGCAATAATTGATAAAATCATAGATACTACACAGGATATGGTGAAAATAGCTGTGGGATACACCAAATACGCATTATTATCTAATTTTGAAATTAAATTTGCTAATACTAATGAGATGATAATGGCGTTTACCGATAACAGGATATTGGCTTTAGTATCGGCAATATCACTTAATTTAATGTGGTTTCTCAAAGCAACCCTGTAAAATGTTTGAATACCGCGTTCTGGACTTTCATTTTTATATTGTGCTTTGTACTTAGCTTTAAGCTCTTCGGTATTTAGTTTCTTTTTACGTTTTTTCTTGCTTTTCATCAGTTTAGCAAGATTTTTTTCCTTTCTAGGTTGCCAATTTTTTAAAGCATAATCCGTGTAAAACTCATGTTTTTTTGTTAAAACTTTAATATTTTCATTCAGCCATTCTGTTGGAGAGTAGGTAGCAATACCTTGTATTTCAAGTTCTTTCCTCAAAAACTCACTGGCCTCATTAAAGTATTTTTTTCCAAAATGGGAAGCGTCAGCATCCCTGATTATTTTCCCAAGTGTTGTTTTTGGAGAATCTTTAAACTTAGTGGCTATAATGCACTCAATTACGCCTTCAATAGTTTTTTCGTCAGCAGCTTGTTCTTTTAAAAATGCAGTGGCGATTTTTACACTTTCTTCTTCATGGCCTTCACGGGTTTTAATATAACCTGTATCATGTAATAGTGCAGCTAGCTCCAATATTTCGGCATCTTTTTCATCAATGTTGGTGTTTTCAATAATTTCTCGAACACTTCGCAAAACCCGTTCTGTGTGGGTATAATTATGATATAGAAAACTTTGATCCAATTCATTTTTAAACAAATCGAATACAAACTTCTCGGTGTTTTCAATTAATTTTGACATAAAACAAGTTGATTTATACCCACAAATTACTAAAATTTAAATATATTATCTGCGCTTTACATGGAAAGATTTTTGGTGTAAGTATTAAAGCTTCATTTCGACTTATTTAGACTTGAAGATTGTTTAATTTAATAAATTAGAAAAAAAATATGCTAACTTGGAAAGATGTTATAAAATTTACCGTTAACGGAAACCCAACACCAGATAAACGTGTTGAGAAAACGGAAGAGGAATGGAAAAAATTATTAACTCCAGAACAATTCAGAATAACGAGACAAAAAGGAACCGAGCGCCCTCATAGTGGCGCCCTTTGTAGTATTCATGAAGCAGGAAAATACAGTTGTGTGTGTTGTGATGCACCATTATTTGATTCTACAATCAAGTTTGAATCGGGTACGGGTTGGCCAAGTTTTACGCAACCCATCAAGGAAAATGCCATTAAGTATGAAAAGGATACGGCATTTGGTATGGTGCGTGTTGAGGTGATGTGCAACACCTGTGATGCCCATTTAGGACATGTATTTCCCGATGGTCCTGCGCCAAGCGGTTTACGATATTGTATCAATTCAGAGTCTATCCAATTAAATAAAGAGAAAGCTATAAATGAATAAAAATATACAGTTGGCCACCTTTGGCGGTGGTTGTTTTTGGTGTACTGAGGCCGTATTTCAGGAAGTTTCTGGTGTTGAAAAAGTAGTGTCTGGTTATTCAGGTGGTAATGCACCTGGGCATCCCACATATAGAGAAATTTGTTCTGGTTTAACAGGTCATGCAGAGGTTGTTCAAATTACGTTTGATGCCAATATCATTTCATATGAAGATATTTTAGTTATTTTTATGACCACTCACGATCCAACCACACTCAACAGGCAAGGTGCCGATGTGGGTACGCAATATCGTTCGGTAATTTTTTATCATGACGATTCCCAAAAGGAAATCGCTCAAAAAGTAATCAAGAAAGTTTCTCCCTATTACGATAATCCAATAGTTACGGAAATCAGTCCATTAGATATTTTTTACAAAGCCGAAGATTACCATCAGAATTATTACCGGAATAATCAATCTCAAGGATATTGCAGTTTTGTTATTACGCCAAAGCTTGCCAAATTAAGGAAGCTGCACTCCGATAAGTTAAAGAACTAATCCATTTTAAACCATAGGTAAAAACAAAATACTTAATTTAGCTAAAAGAATTCTGTAATACATGAATTTTAAATCTTTTTATTTACTTTTTATTACTCTTTTTCTGAGTGCTTGCGCCACTTATAAACCTCAGTATGCTGATGTTATAAACAAGCAAGAAAAGTTTCCAAATAAAGAGATAGATAAAACATTCTATTTGGTAGGCGATGCGGGTTTGTCGCCTATGGGAGGCATGTCTGAAGCACTTATAGCATTTCATAAATACCTAGGAGGTAAAGATACCAAAGGCGATTACATTATTTTTTTAGGAGATAATATCTATCCTGCTGGCTTACCTATTAAAGATCATAAAAACAGGGAAAGTGCAGAAAACGCATTGTTGGCACAAGCAAAAGCTGTTGAAAACTTTAGAGGAAAAACCATTTTTATTCCTGGAAATCATGAATGGTATGCCGGTGGATTAAAAGGCGTAAAAAGAGAAGAAAAATTTATTGAAGACTTATTAGGTAAAAATACCTTTCAGCCAGAAAATGGCTGCCCTATGGAGAGTATTGATGTGAGCGAAACTATTCAATTGATTGTTATTGATACAGAATGGTATTTAGAAGATTGGAATGACCATCCAACCATTAACGACGAATGTGAAATAAAAACTAGGGAACGCTTTTTTATTGAGCTAGAGGGCGAGTTAAAAAAAGCGCAAAATAAAACGACGGTTTTCGCCATGCATCATCCTATGCTTACTAATGGGTTACATGGTGGTAAATATGCTTTATCAAAACATATATTTCCTTTTCAGCAAAAAATACCGCTACCCACATTAGGGTCATTCATTACGCAACTTAGAACCCAAGGTGGAGTGTCTATTCAAGATCGGTACAACGAACGTTATCACGAACTTATGAGTCGTTTGGAAACGATGACTTTAGACGCCGATAATGTGGTGTTTGTATCTGGACACGAACACACGTTACAATATGTTGAAAAACAGGGTATAAAACAAATTGTTTCAGGTTCTGGTGCTAAACAATCTCCCGTCGAATTGAGTGATACAGGTTTATTCTCTTATGGAAAACAAGGGTTTGCTGAACTCACTATTTTTAAAGATGGTAGTAGTTGGGTTAGATATTTTGGTGCCGAAAACGCCGAGCCTCAATTGTTGTTTACTAAAGAAGTGTTTCCTCCAGCTAAAAAACATGATATTTCCTATTTACCCGATTCTTTTCCTCAAGAAATAGAGGTTTCCATTTATTCAAAAGATGAAACCGATAAAACAGGGTTTTTTGAGTCGGTTTGGGGTAATCATTATCGTGATGTTTACAGTACTAAAATAAAGGTTAAAGTGGTAACGCTTGATACGCTTTATGGTGGGTTAGAAGTGGTTAGAAAAGGTGGTGGGCACCAAACACGTTCACTTCGTTTAAAAACCAAAGATGGTAGAGAGTTAAACATGCGAGCATTAAAAAAGAGTGCAACCCAATACTTGCAAACGGTGCTTTTTAAAGACACCTATGTAGAAGATGAATTTGAAAAAACCGCTATAGAAAGTTTGATTTTTGATTTTTACACGGCGGCTCATCCGTATGCGTTTACTGTAGTTCCCGATTTATCTAATGCAGCAAAAATATTTCATACCAACCCTAGGCTATATTACATCCCAAAGCATAAACATTTAGGTGAATTTAATGAAGAATATGGCGGAGAATTATATCTGATTGAAGAACGCCCTGAGGATAATTATGAAGACGAAAAAAATTTTGGTTATGCTGATGATATAGAAAGCACCCATGACATTATTGAAAAGGTTCGTAAAGATGAAAAGTATAAAATAGCCGAAGATGCCTTTATAAGAGCACGCCTTTTTGATATGCTTATTGGAGATTGGGATAGACACCAAGACCAATGGCGTTGGGCACAGTTCGATCAAGAAAATGGTGATAAATACTATCACCCCATTCCCCGAGATCGTGACCAGGTATTCTCAAATTTTGATGGTGCTTTATTAGATGTAATGAAGCTTATTTCTGGATCAACAAAACAGCTTCAAGTTTACGATGAAAATCTTGAGGATATCAAATGGATGAATAGCGCAGGTATTAAATTAGACCGCGTGCTCATTCAAGATGCCAATAAAGATTTATGGCTAGAACAAGCAAAATTCCTTCAAGAAAAAATTACAGATTCTGTTATAGAGGTGGCTTTTACAAAAGTACCTGAAGAGGTTCAAGACGAAACCTTAAAAGACATCAAATCAAAATTAAAAGGAAGGCGAGCTAATCTTTTGGATATAGCTAACAGATATTATAATTATTTAAATGAATTAGTCATACTTACTGGAACCGATAAGGATGATTTAATTGAAGTTATTCGCACTGGCGATGAAGAAACGCGAGTGATTATTTCCAGAATTATTGGTGGCGAAAAGGGAGAAGTGATTGTTGACAGAGTTTTTAATAGAGCCATAACTAAAGAAATTTGGATTTATGGTTTAGATGATAAAGATGTTTTTGAAGTTACTGGAAAAGCTAATAATTTAATTTTTACAAGACTTATAGGTGGTCAGGAAAACGATACTTACAGGATTGAAAACGGAAGACGTATAAAAGTATATGACCATAAATCGAAACCCAATACGGTTGAGAAAAATAGAGGTGCCGATATCAATTTTTCCGACACGTATAATCTTAACCTATTCGATTTTAATAAAAACATCGTAAAAACAAGTGTTATAACCCCAGCCATAGGGTTTAATCCAGATGATGGATTTTTGTTAGGACTTCAATATGTAAAAACCAAAAAAGGGTTTCAACGCAATCCCTTCTCTACACAACACCGTTTTAAAGGAGGTTATTATTTTGCAACTCAAGGGTTTTCTTTGGATTATAATAGTGAGTTTGCCAATATTTTTGGGGATTGGAATTTACATGTTGGCGGCAAATTTACTAGTGAAAACTTTACCAACAACTTTTTTGGTTATGGTAACGAAACCGTTAATAATGACGACGTCCTAGATTTAGATTACAACCGCGTTAAAACAGGCATTTATGCCGCTAAGATTGGGATTCTTAAAAAAGGAAATTTTGGAAGTGATTTTGGTTTTAGAACGCTTTTTGAAGGTGTTGAAATTGAAAATACAACAGATAGGTTTATAACGAGTTTTGTGCCCTCAAGCAATGAAGATTTTTATAAAAGGCGTTATTTTGGTGGTCTTGAAGCAGCGTTTAATTATGCGAGTTTTAACAACAAAATCAATCCGTCAAGAGGCATGACTTTTATGTTAAATATTGGTGGAAAAACAGAATTTAAAGAAACTAAAAACACTTATGGGTATTTAAATTCAGATTTAGGATTTTACAATGCACTCTCAAAAAATAAAAAACTGGTTTTAAAAACCGATGTGAGAACCCAAATTAGAGTGGGTGACGATTTAATCTTTTACCAAGCAGCAAATATAGGCGGAAGAAATGGTTTAAGAGGGTACCGAACTGAACGTTTTACAGGTAAAAACTCTTTGGTAGGAAGTGCCGATTTACGCTATAGTTTTCCTTCGTTTAAAACCAATATATTGCCATTGCAAATAGGTATTTTTAGTGGTTTTGATGTCGGCAGAGTTTGGTTGAAAGGCGATTTTTCAGATAAATGGCATAATGATTATGGTGGCGGTTTTTGGGTAACTGCAGCCGAAAGTTTATCGGGAACTTTTAACTTCTTTAATAGTGTTGAAGGCTTGCGTTTTTCGTTTGGTTTTGGCTTGAATTTTTAGTTTATATTAAACGTATAAATATTACCGCCTTCACTTTTATTTCTCTCATCGTTTATATAAACCATGGAGTCGTTTTTAAAGCAAACACCCTCTTTTTGAGAAGTATGACCAAACTTTAATTCTTCAATATTACCTTTAAAAAAGTTATCGGGTTTAAAATTTGTCAATTTCCAAAGCTTATCATGGTTGAGTAATACCACGGTTTCTTCATTAGGGCTGAGAGCGGCCGAAGTGATTTTATGATGTTTACCATCCAAATTAAAATCGGTAACCAATTCAGCAGTATGTTCACCAATACTGTTGGGTACTTTTAAAAGTATGCTCGATTTATTTTCTTTGCTGAAAATATAAAAGAAACCATCAAGCAGAAAAAATGCTTCAAAATCTTCAGATTTTACCTCTTTTGGAAGCTTAAAATGAATGGTTTTAGCAGTGGTTTTATCATTGGTAGGATTAAGATTACTTACCTTATAGATGGTAAACTCATCTCGTTTTTTATTATTGTTTCCAAAATCGCCAATGTACAGATTACCAAATTTATCTGAAGTCAGATCTTCCCAATCATCATTTTCAGCATTCAAAATATCAATGTCTTTAATAATTCTCCCTTTTAAATCCAGACCATAAATATGGTTCTTGTTGCCTGCATCCTCAATGACCCAAAGTAAGTTGGATCCTTTAACAATTTCAATAGCCGAGGCTTCTTCCAAATCAGAATTCATATCTGCAATATTGTTCAAACGACCTGTGTTACAAGACAAGAAAAGAAAAACATAAAATAAAAAGGTTTTAAATCGAAAAATCATAAATTGTGTGTGTATTAAGTCATCGAAACAAGTTAACGATATCTATAAAAAAATAAAAACCATTACTCTTAAAAGATTTATAAAATTATGCATTCATCACTAAAAATCGGTCATAGAGGTGCTTTGGGGCATGTTTCAGAAAACACCATGGAGTCCATAAAAAAAGCTTTGGAATTTGGTGTTGATGGTATTGAAATAGATGTGCATACCTGTGCTTCGGGTGAGTTGGTGGTTTTTCATGACTTTACTTTAGATAGAATGACCAACGGGGTTGGTGAGGTTTCCAAGTATTCCCTATTGGAATTGAAAGAACTTAAAGTTGATGGCAAATTTAGTATTCCAACTTTGGTGGAAGTACTTGATTTTATTGATAAAAAATGCTTGTTAAACATTGAATTAAAAGGAAAAAACACCGCTAAAGAGGCTTGTAGATTAATTGAATGGTATATTGCGAATAAAAACTGGACCTACAAAAATTTTATTGTGTCCAGTTTTCAAACGCATGAATTAGAGCATGTTTTTAAAACAGATAAAAATATACCCTTGGCAGTATTAACCAAAGCCAGTATGAGCGAAGCTATTGAATTTGCTCAATCCATTGATGCTAAAATCATCCATCCAAATTTTGCTTTGTTAACCACAGAAAATATGAGGTTTGCAAAAAGTGAAGGGTTTAGTGTGAATACTTGGACGGTAAATGATGTTAAAACCATAGAAAGAATGAAGGATTACGGAGTGGATGGTATTATTTCTGATTTTCCAAACAGATTATGATAGATAAAGACGTCATTATTATTGGTGGAGGTGCAGCAGGTTTTTTTGCAGCAATTAATATTGCAGAATTAAACCCTAAATTGAATATTGTCATTTTAGAACGTGGTAAAGAAGTGCTTACCAAAGTGAGGGTATCTGGAGGAGGACGCTGTAATGTTACCCATGCTGAATTTATTCCACAGGAATTAGTAAATAATTATCCACGCGGAGACAAAGAATTGTTAGGGCCTTTTCATCAATTTATGACAGGGGATACCATAGATTGGTTTGAAAAACGAGGCGTAGAACTTAAAATAGAAGAAGATGGTAGGATTTTCCCTGTAACGGATTCTTCACAAACTATTATCGATTGTTTTTTATCCGCAGCAAAGAAAAATGGCGTGGAGGTATTGTTAAATCAAGCCGTTAAAGCCATTGAAAAGGACGATTCATGTTATAAAATCGAAACTAATCAAGGTTCTTTCTCAACTAAAAAAATATTGATTGCCACAGGAAGTAATCCTAAAATCTGGAAACTTTTAGAAAATTTTGGGCATACTATTTCGCAACCCGTGCCATCACTTTTTACCTTTAATATAAAAGACGAACGCATTAATGATATTCCTGGGGTAGTGGCCTCAAATGTGGAAGTGAAAGTTCTAGATACCGATTTATGGAGTGAAGGCCCATTATTGATTACCCATTGGGGCATGAGTGCACCTGCAATTTTAAAACTTTCAGCGTTTGGTGCTTTAGAGCTTGCAAAGCGTGATTATAAATTTCAAATTGAGGTTAATTTTATCAGAATACCTTTTGATGACTGTTTAGATATATTAAAAGGTTTGAAACAACATTTGGCAAAAAAAATAGTGTATAAATTGGCTCAATTTGATTTGCCAAAACGCCTATGGCAAAAGTTAGTTTTGGCTTCAGGAATGAATGAGGATACTAGGTGGGCTGATTTAAACAAAGAGCAATTAGAAAATTTAGCAAATCAACTTACTTCAGCCGTTTTTAATGTAGAAGGCAAAAGTACTTTTAAGGAAGAATTTGTGACTGCTGGAGGCGTTCATCTAAAAGAGGTAAATTTTAAAACTTTTGAGAGTAAAATTAACAAAAACATGTATTTTGCGGGTGAAGTATTGAATATTGATGCTATAACTGGAGGGTTTAATTTTCAAAATGCATGGACAGGTGCCTACATAGCGGCTCAAAATATTTCCAGTTAAATGAATACATACATAGCATTATTAAAAGGAATTAATGTTGGAGGCCATAAAAAAGTGCCCATGATAGCGTTAAGAGAACTTCTTAAAGAACTTGGGTACCACGATATACAAACCTATATTCAAAGCGGTAATGTAATTTTTAAAACTGAAGAGAGAAATATTCAAAAAATTGAAGATACGATTTCAACTTCGGTAAAAAAGCATTTTGGTTTTGAAGTTTTAGTTCTGGTGAAGACAAGAGAGGATTTAAAGCGCATTTTTGAAGCTTCGCCTTTTCCTGAGGAACAAAAGAAAGCTAGTTATTTTATGATGTTGCATCATAAGCCTGAACAAGTATTGATAGATAAGGTTTCAGAAAAAGTATACGAAGGTGAAACATATGAAATAATTAACGACTGCATCTATTATTTTTATGAAAAAGGGTTAGGACAAGCAAAATTCAATGTAAATTTTTTCGAGCGAAAACTTAATACATTTGCGACAGCTAGAAACTATAATACCTTGGTAAAGTTATTATCTTTGTCATTAGAAAATTAAATCATGACTGAAAGCGATTTTATTCCAAAACGATACACAAAATTAATAGATAAAGGCAGTGTTTCATGGTCATCACCAAGTAACATTGCACTTGTTAAATATTGGGGAAAAAAGAAAGACCAAATACCAGAGAATCCATCCATAAGTTTCACGCTTTCTGATTGTAAAACCATAACTACAATTTGTTTTTCAAAGAAAGAAAAACAAGAAGAGTTTTCATTTGAGATATATTTAGATGCGGAAAAGAAAGACGATTTTAAACCAAAAATCGAAACGTTTTTTAAGCGTGTTGAGGTGTATTTACCATTTTTAAAAACGTATCATTTTAAAATTGAAACATCAAACACTTTTCCACATAGTTCGGGTATTGCATCATCAGCAAGTGGTATGAGCGCCTTAGCTTGTTGTTTAATGAGTGTCGAGAAAGCATTAAACCCAGAAATATCGGAAGCATTTTTTATGCAAAAAGCTTCTTTTTTAGCTCGTTTGGGTTCAGGGAGTGCTTGTAGAAGTCTTGAGGGGGATTTGGTAGTTTGGGGATATCATGATGAAATTGATGGTAGCTCAGATTTATATGGAACGAAGTATCCATTTGACGTTCATAACAATTTCAAAAACTATCAAGATACTATTTTATTGGTTGATAAGGGCGAAAAGCAAGTCAGCAGTACGATTGGGCATAATTTAATGCATGGACATCCTTTTGCGAAGGAACGTTTTAAACAAGCTTCCAAAAATTTATCAGGTGTAATTCCTGTTTTCAAAAAAGGGGATTTAGATGCCTTTATCAAAATCGTAGAAATTGAAGCACTTACTTTACATGCCATGATGATGACAAGTATGCCATACTTCATTTTGATGAAGCCCAATACGTTAGAAATCATTAATAAAATATGGGTATTTAGAGAAAAGACAAATTCAAAAGTTTGTTTTACCCTTGATGCTGGTGCTAATGTGCATGTACTTTATCCAGAAAACGAAACGGAATCTGTTTTGAAATTCATTAAAAATGAATTAGTTGCATATTGTCAAAATGGACATTATATTTGCGACAAAATTGGTTTTGGAGCAAAACAATTGTAACTTTATGATTCCAAATCAATTCAAGTAAATGAAAGGACCACTTTTTTATTCAAAAATATTACTCTTTGGTGAGTATGGAATTATTAAAGATTCCAAAGGTTTATCCATACCCTATAATTTTTATAATGGTGCTTTAAAGAAAGCTGAAGAGCCTTCTGAAAACGCAAAAAAGTCAAACGAAAGCTTAAAGCGTTTTGTTAGCTATCTACAAAATATTGATGCAAAGTTAGTTACTTTCGATTTTGATGCTTTAAAAGAAGATGTTAATGAGGGTATGTATTTCGATTCATCTATTCCGCAAGGTTATGGCGTAGGAAGTAGTGGTGCTTTGGTAGCTGCTATTTACGATAAATATGCCCAAGATAAAATTACGGTTTTAGAGAATTTAACTCGTGATAAACTTTTAAAACTTAAGGCGATATTCTCTGAAATGGAATCTTTTTTTCACGGAAAATCTTCCGGTTTAGATCCCCTAAATAGTTATTTAAGCATACCCATTCTTATTAATTCCAAAGACAACATTGAAGCTACTGGTATTCCTGCCCAACAAAACAGTAAAGGTGCCGTGTTTTTATTGGATAGCGGAATTGTTGGAGAAACCGCACCTATGGTGAGTATTTTTATGGAAAACATGAAACAAGAAGGTTTCCGCAATATGCTTAAAAACCAATTCATTAAACACACGGATGCTTGTGTTGAAGATTTTTTATCTGGTAATATTAAGTCCTTATTTAAAAATACCAAGCAACTTTCAAAAGTGGTTTTAAATCATTTTAAACCCATGATACCACCACAATTCCATGAACTGTGGAAAAAAGGTATTGAAACCAATGATTATTATCTAAAACTTTGTGGCTCTGGTGGTGGTGGGTATATTTTAGGTTTTACAAAAGATATTGAAAAAGCTAAAAAATCGCTTTCAGATTATAAACTAGAAGTTGTTTATAATTTCTAAATACTGCTTTTATCCTCAAGTGGTTTTGGGATATTCCCATTAAATAATTTCATTATGCTTTCCAGAAGACAGAAACATATTTTTATTAAGTTTTTTAGTATGTTTTCGGTCGTTAGAGGTTACAATATTCTGATTATAGTTATTGCTCAATATTTAGTTTCTATATATATTATGGCTCACGATAGGCCACTAAAGCAAGTGCTATTTGATGCCAACTTATTTATGTTAGTATTGGCATCAGCGGCCACTATAGCTGGGGGGTATATCATTAATAACTTTTACGATTCAGAAAAAGATTTAATCAATAAACCCATCAAATCAAGGTTGGATAGATTGGTAAGCCAAAACACCAAACTGTCTTTTTATTTTGTGCTTAATTTTTCGGCGGTTATAATGGCCAGTTATGTGTCGTTCAATGCCGTGGTTTTCTTTTCAATATATATTTTTGCCATATGGTTTTATTCCCATAAATTAAAGAAGTTACCCTTTGTAGGTAACTTGACATCAGCAATATTAACTATTACGCCTTTTTTTGCCATTTTCCTATATTACAAAAATTTTGAAACCGTCATTTTTGTTCATGCCATATTTTTATTTTTAATGATATCCATGCGTGAACTCACTAAAGATTTGGAAAACATGAAAGGGGATTTACTCCAAAATTATCAAACCATCCCTATTGTGTATGGTGAAAAGGTTTCAAAAAACATGTTAACCTTATTAACGCTTTTAACTTTAATACCTACTTATCTATTGCTATATCGTTTCGAAATAGGCTATATGTATTTATACTTTTATTCTAGTACGGTTTTACTCTTGGTTTTTCTTCTTGTCCTTTGGAAATCAAAAGCCAAAATCCATTATTTAATTCTTCATAATATTTTAAAATTTATTATTGTATCTGGGGTATTTTGTATTTTACTAATAAATGTTGGGTTGGTTTTAAATCGTATATAAACGGTAATTAGAGCGTTATTTTTTTGGTCGTGCTTTCTTAAATCGCGCAACAATTTTTATCATTAAAGCTCCAGGGATTACTAAATCGCTAACGCAGTAGAACAAATTGAAAATCAAAAGTGTAAATCGAAATTTTTAAGTATATCTTTGCAAAAAATAATATAAAATGAGTAGGCATCAAGGCAGTAATAGAAGTGGGAAATCTGGAAGAGGACAACAAGCAGATGTTGGTAAAAATACTAACAGAGGGGGCAGTAGTAACAAAAGTAAGAGTTTTGCTAGAGGTAATGCACCAATAAAAAAAATAAGTACCTCACCAAAAAAGCCGAGTAATCCAAATGAAATTAGGCTAAACAAATACATCGCCAATTCGGGGGTTTGCTCTCGTAAAGAAGCAGATGTGCATATCGCTACCGGACTCGTAACCGTTAATGGCAAGGTAGTTACCGAAATGGGGTATAAAGTTAAGTTAGATGATGAGGTTCGTTACGATGGAGCCCGCGTAAACCCAGAAAAAAAGGCATACGTACTATTGAATAAACCCAAAGGATTTGCTACTACAACTAGTGAGGGTAAAGGTAGAACCGTTATGGATTTGGTTGCAAACGCTACCACTTCAAGAATTAAACCTATTGGACGTTTAGGCAGAAACTCCAAAGGCCTTTTGTTGTTTACAAACGATGAGCAAATTCACGATAAATTTACCAACTCTAAACATGGGGTGGCGCGTTTGTTTCACATCGAATTGGATAAAAACCTAAAATTAGAAGATTTAAAAAAGGTTCAAGCAGGTTTTAAAATAGATGGAAAACTAGTGTCTGTTGAGGAGATTAGCTACATTGACGGTGCTACAAAACGTGAAATAGGTTTAAAAATAAAAAATACAGGCAATACTATCATCAGGACTATTTTTGAATATTTAAAGTACGAAGTGGTAAGTTTGGATTGTGTGGCTATTGGACATTTAACAAAAAAAGATATTCCTCGTGGGCATTGGAAACATTTAACTGAGCAGGAATTGAATACTCTTAAGATGCTATAAATTTTTATCAAAAATTTACCTAAAAAACATGCTAATTCAAAATTTTATATTTCATTTGCACTGTTTTTTAGCTGAACAAATTGAAATCTGTTTATATGTTCGGGCTTTTGAAAATTAGGAAGTCATACTCAAAAGCTGCTTACCGTTTAAGTAACCGAATTTTAAAGCTAACTTCCGTTTTTAACATATATGCTAGTCAGCATAAATATGCCTTTATGCCTACTACTCAAAATCAAATACAAGTTTGATATTCATTTTTTTCATTAGTTTTTCGCCTAATTAATTTAAGGGCTTTATCTTTAACTTTTTAAAAGAAATAAATGAATACAAAATACATTGATTTAATTGATCAAACCTTCGATTTCCCCCAAGAAGAATTCACCTTAGAAAATAGAACACTTGAGTTTCATGGAATTAACCTTATGGAATTGGTTGAAAATTATGGGGTTCCTTTAAAATTTACCTATTTACCACAAATATCCAACAACATTAACAAAGCAAAACAGTGGTTTGCTGGTGCAATGAAAAAACACAAATATAAAGGTAAGTACCATTATTGTTATTGCACAAAAAGTTCACATTTTAAGCACGTTTTAAATGAAGCGCTTAAAAATGATATTCATATTGAAACCTCTTCGGCATTTGATATAGATATTGTTGAAAAATTAAAGGCAGAGGGCAAAATTACTGATGACACTTATGTGATTAGCAATGGTTTTAAACGTGCTCAATATGTCACAAACATAGCTAGGTTAATAAATAATGGACATAAAAATGCCATTCCTATTATTGATAATTACGAGGAAATAGATCTACTGTCTCAAGAAATCGAAGGAAAGTTTAATGTTGGGATTCGAATAGCTTCAGAGGAAGAACCAAAATTTGAGTTTTATACCTCACGTTTGGGTATTGGTTACAAAAATATTGTGCCCTTTTACAGAAATCAAATTCAAAATAACAAAAGAGTAAAGTTGAAAATGCTTCACTTTTTTATCAATACCGGTATTCGAGACAATGCTTATTATTGGAACGAGTTACAAAAATGTTTAAAAGTATATACGAGTTTAAAAAGGATATGCCCATCACTAGATAGCTTGAATATAGGAGGCGGTTTTCCAATAAAAAATTCTTTGGCATTTGATTTTGATTATCAGTATATGGTCGATGAAATAATCAACCAAATTAAGATGGTTTGTGAAGAAGAAGAAGTAAAAGTGCCCAATATTTTTACAGAGTTTGGAAGTTTTACTGTTGGTGAAAGCGGTGGCGCTATATACGAAGTTCTTTACCAAAAACAACAGAACGATCGTGAAAAGTGGAACATGATAAACTCATCGTTCATTACTACTTTGCCAGACACCTGGGCCATAAACAAACGTTTTATTTTGCTGCCAATAAATAGATGGTACGATAGTTATGAGCGAGTTTTATTAGGAGGATTAACTTGTGATAGTGATGATTATTATAATAGTGAACAGCACATGAATGCTATCTACTTACCCAAGTACAATAAAGAAAAACCACTTTATATCGGGTTTTTTAATACAGGTGCTTACCAAGAAACCATAGGTGGATTTGGTGGGTTGCAACACTGTTTAATACCATCACCCAAACATATTTTAATCGACAGGAATGAAAATGGTGAGGTAACTACCAAACTATTTAGTGAACAACAAAAAAGTGAAGAACTGTTGAAGATTTTGGGTTATGATAACAACTAGATTACGGGATTTTTTAAAAAAATAAATTTCAAAATATTGTATTCTAACAAGTTAAGTTTTAAATTTATAACGCATCAAAAATATTCTTAAATAATACAAAATTAAAAATTGCTAAAAAATGAATAATAAAGGACCCATTTCACAATTTATAGAAAAACATTATTTGCACTTTAATGCTGCAGCATTGGTTGATGCAGCAAAAGGCTACGAAGCCCAATTACATTCTGGTGCAAAAATGTTGGTATCTCTTGCAGGTGCCATGAGTACTGCGGAATTGGGTAAAAGTTTTGCGGAAATGATACGTCAAGACAAAGTGCATATCATTTCTTGTACAGGTGCCAATTTAGAAGAGGATATCATGAATTTGGTGGCGCATTCGCATTACAAGCGCGTGCCAAACTACCGCGATTTAACGCCACAGGAAGAATGGGATTTACTTGAAAAAGGTTTAAACCGAGTTACCGATACATGTATTCCAGAGCATGAAGCTTTCCGTCGTTTGCAAAAACACATTTATCAGATTTGGAAAGACGCCGATGCTAAAGGAGAACGCTACTTACCACATGAATACATGTACAAAATGTTGCTTTCAGGCGTTTTGGAACAGTATTATGAAATTGATTTGAAAGACTCTTGGATGTATGCAGCAGCTGAAAAAAACCTGCCAATTGTCTGTCCTGGTTGGGAAGATAGTACTATGGGTAACATTTTTGCTAGTTATGTTTTGAAAGGCGAATTGAAAGCCAGCACTATGAAATCAGGTATAGAGTATATGACCTTTTTGGCTGATTGGTACACTGATAATTCCAAAAAAGGTATTGGTTTCTTCCAAATAGGAGGAGGTATTGCAGGGGATTTCCCAATATGTGTGGTGCCCATGTTATACCAAGATATGGAACGTACCGACACACCCTTTTGGAGTTATTTTTGTCAGATTAGCGATTCCACAACAAGTTATGGATCTTACTCCGGAGCCGTTCCAAATGAGAAAATTACTTGGGGTAAATTAGATATCGATACACCAAAGTTTATTATTGAAAGCGATGCTACCATTGTAGCACCATTAATTTTTGCTTATTTGTTAGACCAATAAATATGGAAACCACTCAAATTGAAAATATAGAGCTAAAGTATTTAAGTGCTGATGACTATGAAGAGTTGAAGCAAGCCACGTTGGAATCATATGGTGGTGTGCTCAATTCTTATTGGAAAAAGCATCATATTGAAAAATTAACCACCATATTCCCAGAAGGTCAGGTGGTTATAAAAATAAATGGTGATATAGCTGGATGCGCATTATCACTTATTGTGGATTATGATAGTATTGATGATGACCATACTTACGCCGATATTATTGCAGGTGAATCCTTCAAAAATCACAATCCTGATGGTGATATTTTATATGGTATCGATGTGTTTATTAGACCAAAATATCGGGGGTTACGGTTAGGTAGGCGACTTTATGATTACCGCAAGGAGATTTGCGAAAACCTAAATTTAAAAAGTATCGTTTTTGGGGGTAGAATGCCTAATTACCACAAGCATAAGCAATTTTCCCCAAAAGAATATATTGAGAAGGTTAAGCGAAAGGAAATACATGACCCTGTTTTAAACTTTCAGATTTCAAACGATTTCCATCCGGTAAGGGTTTTAAAAGGGTATTTGGAAGGTGATACTGCCTCTAGTGAATATGCCGTTTTAATGGAGTGGGACAATATTTATTATACTAAACCTAACAAAAAAGCTAGTACTGTTAAAACTATAGTGCGTTTAGGTCTAATTCAGTGGCAAATGAGAACTTATAAAAGTTTGGATGAGCTGATGCAACAAGTCGAATACTTTATAGACAGTGTTTCGGCGTACCGTTCAGATTTTGCTGTTTTTCCGGAATTTTTCAATGCCCCTTTGATGGCAGAATATAACCATTTACACGAACCTGAAGCCATTAGGGAATTGGCTAAATTCACCGAAACCATTATCAACAAATTAAAGGAACTTTCTATTTCATATAACATTAACATCATTTCTGGTAGTATGCCTGAAGTAGTTGATGATAAACTTTATAATGTGGGATATTTATGCAGAAGGGATGGTAGTGTGGAACGCTACGAAAAAATCCATGTAACCCCTGATGAAGCCAAGGTTTGGGGCATGCAACGTGGGAATAAATTACAAACCTTTGATACCGATTGTGGTAAAATAGGCATTTTAATTTGTTACGATTCTGAGTTCCCAGAACTATCCCGTTTATTAGCCGATGAAGGCATGGATATTTTATTTGTACCATTTCTAACAGATACCCAAAATGGTTATTCGAGAGTGCGTTTATGTGCTCAAGCAAGAGCCATAGAAAATGAGTGTTATGTTGCTATTTCGGGAAGTGTTGGAAATTTACCCAATGTTAATAATATGGACATCCAATATGCGCAATCTGCCGTATTTACACCATGCGATTTTTCATTTCCTAGTAATGGCATAAAAGCCGAAGCCACACCAAATACCGAAATGATTTTGGTGGCCGATGTGGATATTAGTCTATTAAGAGAACTTCATTCATTTGGAGCTGTAAAAAATTTAAAAGATCGAAGAAAAGATTTTTATGATGTTATTCGTGTAAAATAATCATAAATAAGTATATTTAACCTATAAGCTAAAAACTTTACCCCATAAAAATGAAAAACAATAGAAACGATAATCTAAAACGTGTTATAGTAGACTTTAAAAAGCTAACACCCGAAATACTGGCTTTATTGGTTGAAAAATACCCTGATGGTTATGATGAAGATCAAATTATATCGTTTAGAAATCAACACAACGAAATTATTGAAGCCGTTGAAGTAACCACAGATGATACTAAATATTTAGTAAAAGTAAGCAAGAAACTGGCAGTAACAATGGAAAATTATGATGAAGATGATTACGAAGATTTTGATGGTGATGATCCAGAAGCAGTACAAGACCCTGAAATTTTAGATGAAGATCCAGACGAAGACGACGATAACGATTTATAAATTATATTATTATGAGAACAGCTGTTTTTAAGTCCTACAAAAACGGTTTATACAAATTTTGGTTTGAAAATGGTGAGGAATTGTCTTTTGAAGAAGTTCACCCTCGCGTTTTAAAACAATTCGATTTAAGAAATGACAAAAGTTTAATAGATAAAGACTTCAGAATTACATTTGTGGAAGACGAAGATGGTGATGATGTTATTTACAGAGTAGAGAGTTTAAAACCCATATAATATATGCATTATGCAAACATCGTTTCACATGTCTTTACCTTGTTTGAATATCAAGGAGACAAAAGGTTTTTATGCTAATATTGGCGCTTCCCTTGGAAGAAAAAGCCAAAACTGGATGGATGTAAATTTATTTGGACACCAAATAACATTTATAAAAGCTGAAAAATTCAACTTTAACAACCCCAACTATGTATTCGAAGGTAAAATATTACCCTCTTTTCATTTTGGAATTATTTTAGACTTTAAAACTTGGGAAACCATTTATGAAAAACTAAAAGCCCAAGGTTTGGATTTAGTAACAGAAGCCACTTTTTTAAAAGATAAAGTAGGCGAGCACACTTCTTTTTTTGTCAAGGATCCCAACGATTATTTGTTAGAATTCAAGAGTTTTAAAAATTCTGCTGATATGTTTAATGCTTAAGATAGATATCTACCACTCTTTATATAAGAATAAAAACATCCTAATAAAGTACTACCAATAGTTTTAGGTTAAAATTATTATAAGCAATTCGGACTTTTGGTAGAGCCATTTCCGATAACATAATTTCAATTAAATTTTAATTTATATAAAATGAAAATATTTTTTTTGTTTGCTGGCATTGTTATGTTGTTTTTTTCATTAACAAGTTTTAAAATCAGCAATAATACAAATTTACAGGATGAACAAGTAATTGATGGGGTTTATGACGGTCACGAAGATTACGGATATAATTTTATTGTAACCAGCGCAGATGAAGAACATACCATAACTTTTCAAAAAGTGGATGAGGAGGTTCTAAAAGCGTTCAATTTAGAAGAAAAAACGCTAGTAGGAACCAAATTTAAAATTACTTACACAACAAAAATTGAGGTTACTAAAGATGATGACGGTTATGAAGATGAAACCGAAATAAATACCATCAAAAAATTAGAAAAACTTTAATTCATTCTGTTTTTGGAGTGAATTTTACAAATAAAATGAGTAAAATTTGTATCTAGAAACAAACCTTATTAGGCCTCCTTTTTGGAGGCCTTTTTTATAAATACCTCCCAAATAAACACGCCATAAACAATTATATATTCCAAAGCTATTACCCAAAGATTTTCACTTTTATCTTCCTTATTTACATTCAAATATGCCAAATAACTAAATATGATTACAAAACTCCAAACCAATGGGAATTTGTATTTAGTAAAAACAGAGAGAATCAAAAGTGTTGCAATATACCAAGGATGCACTGTGGTAGCTATAAAATAGTAAAACGATAGCACTAATAACATGGCCGAAATAAGTTGCAAGGTAGTTTTGTTGTTCCTAAGAAAGGTGATAATTAAAACAAAAAGCACCACCAGTTTAGGGATGTACGCCCCAATAATGGCAATCTCATTTCGGTTTCTAAACACATATCCAATCTCTCTAGCGAGGTAGTATAAACTCCCGTTAAATTCAAAGTTATTAAACCATAACGCCACCGTGTTCGTATAGTTGTTTATAAACTCTGATGAGTAAAAGGGAGCAAAAAGCAAGAGTGTCGTAACGCCTACAATAGTATAAAACAAAATCAATTTTGTCAGGTTGAGCGCAGTCGAAACCTCTTTATTTTCGTCATTGCGAGGAGGTAACGACGTGGCAATTTCATCATTTTTAACAGATTGCTTCACGTTGTTCGCAACGACGTTTTGTTTTGTAAACCATTGAAAAAACAAGGGTAGAATAATTAATGGCATTAATTTAACCGAAACAGACAACGCAAAAACCAACGCAGCCCAATGCCATTTCCCAATATGTAACAAATACAAACTCCACACCAAAAAGAAAATCATAACCCCTTCAAAATGTAAGTTTCCTGTGAGCTCAATAATTATAAAAGGATTTAAAATATACCAAAAGATATGATAGGAAGGTATTTCTAACTTCTCCATTAACTTTTTGCCAAAATGTAAGGTACCAAAATCGGCAGCAATAATTATCAATCGCATAACAACGGCAGAACCCAGAATACTTTTGCCAGCAAACAAACCCGAAATCGCATAACACACCTGGCTTATGGGCGGATAATTGGTATAATGGCTTGCGTTTAAAACACCCATACCATTGTATAGTTCTTGGGCTTGTGCCACTGGAAATACGCCACTTTTTATAAAATTTTCCACATTATACAAGTAAGGATTAAAGCCTTCTACCAACATCCTGCCATCCCAAATAAAGCGATAGAAATCTTGGGATAAATTGGGTATGGCGATTATAAATACAGCTCTAAACCCAAATGCCACATAGGTTAAAACTTTGGTTTGGTGCTTAAGTAAACCAACAATTTTATAAAATAGATAAAACAGTGCACCGTATAAAGTAAGGAGCTTTACATAATCGGTACGAAGCAAATTATAGGCAAATACCCCATAGAAAATCATGCTGGTAAGCACTAACAACAGCGCTATTTTGTGACGTTTTAAAAAGTTTGAGTTTAAAGCCATATACCAAATATAGGACTATTTGTTGGCGGAAATATACAAGAAAGATATACTTGACTTTTTGAAAATTTATATTTGGGCTTAAAGTATTCGGAGGTGTTAGTAATTCTACACTATAACTTCTTTTCTGGTCAACTATTTTTTAAAAACTTAAAATTTAAACCTTGGAAGCCAAGGATTTAAAAAACACATAGCCAAAACCTATAAATAACATGAGGTGAAAAGGAAACAACCCGAAATCGCCACCTTGATTACCCACTATAAAAGCACTATACATACCAAAACCGAAATAGAGCATTAGTAACCCTTCGAAAATAACGTGAGCAGAAATCGTTTTTTTAAGGTATTTGTTATTTTTCCAGTTGTCTTTAAACGTACTGATATTAAATTTTGGTGTGCGTACAAATTCACTTTTTTTACCCCAATGACCTTCTAAAACCGCAATGGAATTGTGAAGAGAAAAACCCATAGCTATGGAGAAAAAAACGAAAAACATACCAACATAGCGAATGAAGTTTTTAAAACCACTACCATAAATATTTTTATACATATGCCAATAGCACACAAAAAATATAATAGTACTTAATACAAAAAAACTCATAACATAAAAATAGGGTTTTAAATGAGCATATTCATTTTTTATATACAACATGGGAATACTCAATACGCCTACAATTAACACATTTAAGAACATGGTGCTGTTAAGCAAATGCAATAAACCATGTACTTTGGTTTTAGATGAAATATTCTTGGATTTTAAAACGCGCCAAAGCATTTTTCTAAAATTTTCGGCACCACCTTTGTTCCATCTAAATTGTTGTGAACGTGCAGCACTTATAACTACGGGCAGTTCTGCTGGAGTCTCAACGTTTTCCAAATATTTGAATTTCCAGTTTTTGAGTTGGGCACGATAGCTCAAATCTAAATCTTCAGTGAGGGTGTCGCCTTCCCAATTCCCAGCATCAATAATGCATGACTTTCTCCAAACACCTGCCGTACCATTAAAATTGATGAAATGCCCTTTGCTATTTCTTCCTACTTGTTCTAAGGTAAAGTGAGCATCGAGAGCAAAGGCTTGTATTCTGGTAAGTATGGAAAAATTTCGATTGATATGTCCCCAACGGGTTTGTACGACGCCAATATGTTCATCTTTAAAGTAAGGGATTGTGCGTTTTAACCAGTCTTTTTTAGGTAAAAAATCAGAATCAAATATAGCTATAAACTCTCCTTTGGCAATTTTTAAGCCTTCTTTCAAGGCACCAGCTTTAAAACCTGTTCGGTCTTCTCGAGTAATATGTTTAATGTCTAAACCAGTAGCTTGTAGTTTTTTGATGTGCTCGCGAGTTGTTTCAACAGTTTCATCCGTGGAATCGTCCAATACTTGAATTTCAAGTTTATCTTTTGGGTAATCAATCTCTGCAATGTTATCAAGTAACCTGTCCATAACATACATTTCATTATAAACTGGAAGTTGTATGGTAACATATGGTATTTCGTTTGGGTTCGAAAAATCGAACTTTTCACAATCGTCTTTTACTTTTTTTGATGATAGGTAATTAAACAAAAGGTTGAGTTGCGCTAGTGCATACATGAATATGAGCAAAAGTGCAACGGAATATATTACTATGATAGTGGTTTCTAAAATCATTTTTTAATGCTGTATTTAAAAATCCAGCCTAATATTTTTACGCCTGCAAATATAGCACCTTTTATTGTACCAGACACTTTTGAAACGCCAATTCTATTTCTATAATTTACTGGAACTTCCATATATGTAAGTTTTTGCTTTATGGCTTTTAGCTGCATTTCTACAGTCCAACCATAGGTTTTGTCTTCCATATTAAGTGCTAATAGTTTTTCGTATTTGATGGCTCTGAACGGACCAAGATCAGTAAATTTTGCACCAAAAAATAACTGCATTAAACTGGTTGCTAGCCAATTACCAAATATTTGTGGAAACGTCATGGAGCCTTTTTCCCTGAGTTCCTTAACACGGGCACCTATTACAAAGTCAATATTATTTTGAATTATTGGTGCTACAATTTTAGTTAATTCTTCTGGGTAATCACTATAATCACCATCCAAAAATACAATAATATCTGGTTTATTTTTTTGCTGGGCGATATAATTTAAACCTTTTAAACAGGCATACCCATAACCTTTGTTGGTTTCTGTTAAAACGGTAGCACCTGCATTTTTGGCATTTTTTTCAGTGTCGTCAGTTGAATTATTGCTTACCACGATAACTTCATCTACATTTTTAGGAATATCATTAATTACATGAGCAATAGAACCTGCTTCATTATAGGCAGGAATGATGACTTTAATTTTCGTCATTTAAGGTCGCTTAGTTTGTTTTCTTTTTTAAATAATACAAAGTTAGTCCATTCTTTTATTTTTTTACCTGCAATATATTTAGAAGCAGCAATTAATTTTTCGTTTTTGTACATGAGGCAATATCCGTTTTTCTGATTGTTTTTTAATTGACATTTATGGTTTATTTTTTCCATGATATCGTAAAACAGCCACCAGTTATTTTTTTTACCGTTAGCATAGTGGCCTTCAGATTCTAAACTGCCATTTTGATAATAAAAATACCAATATTTAGCAGGTTTGTTTTGATGAAAGTGTCCTTCTTTTTGAACAATACCGTTGGAGTAGTAAAATTTCCAGTAATCTTCCTTGGCCCCGTTTACTAACCAACCTTCAGATTTTATGGTACCATTATCGTAATATATTTTCTCATAAGATTTTTTGCCGGTAAAATTTAAAATAATATTCAGGAAAGCGTAAGTTGTTATGAGAAGTCGCATTTTATTTTTTATTTACAAAGTCCATCAAGTCAACATCATTACCTAAAAGGATTTCGTTTGGGTTGATGCGTCCTTTCATAGAGTCATTCTCCAATTTTAATACGCCTCTTGGGCAAACTGCACTACAAATACCGCAGCCAACGCAGCTTGACCGCACTATGTTCTCACCCTTTTGTGCATAGGCTCTAACATCAATTCCCATCTCGCAATAAGTAGAACAATTGCCACAAGAAATACATTGGCCTCCATTAGTAGTAATTCTAAATTTTGAGAACAACCGTTGCTGGAAGCCTAGAATGGCAGCCATAGGACAACCAAAACGGCACCATGCACGACTACCCAAAATGGGATAGAAACCAGTACCAATAACACCCGAAAATATAGAGCCAATATATAAGCCATAAGCAGATCTTAAAGTGCTACCTTTTACAAGGAAAATATGCTCTGTAGTTCCTGTAAAATGCATAATTAGCAATAATCCTATGGTCGCAAAAAAAACAATGGCACCATATTTAGCATCTAGGCCTAATTCTTGTCTTTGGAATAACATAACACTAGCAAAAACTATTGTTAAAAAACTAATAACTAAAGCGATGAAAACACCTTTTGTTAGCCAGAAATCATTTTTATCATAACCTAGATAAGTGTATACCATAGCGGTCGTCATTACCACAGAAAAGACTAATACTGTATGGATTAACCAACGTTCTAATTTCCAAGTAGACATTTTTTTTGATGATAACTGCCTAAAAGAGTCGCCCGCAGTTTCGGCTAAACCACCACAACCACAAACCCAAGAGCAGTACCAACGTTTGCCAAATTTATATGTTAAAATGGGCGTGATTACAAATATAGAAATGATACCAAATAAAATTAAAGCTAAACCAATGTTAGCGTTAGAAAGAAATCCTTTTACAGACCATTCATCAAAAATATAATAGTTAAGTGGCCATATGCTTTTTAAATCGTAATATGGTAAGTCATTATTCATAACATACATAAATTCTGGAATCAAAAACGCAAAACCTAATTGAAAAAACATGACTGAAACGGTACGTATTTGTTGGTAACGATTGTGCCTGTATTTTAAAATAAATTTATAACCAAATGCTAAAATAGCAACCGTGTAAAGTGTACCATAAACAAACCATTGACTAGCTGGTCTTCCGCTTAATAATTTACTCAAAGGATCGAATAACCCTATTAATCCTGTGTTTACTGCACCATTTGTACCTAATCCTAAGTATTTTGGAAAGAAGTACAAAACAATGTAAAAACTAGTTAGGATAATGCCAGCAATCCAACCCCAAATACCTCTTGATGAAATAGATTTAAACCAAACACCATCATTTTTTATGCCTTCTAACCTATTTAAATAGGCGTCTCTTGAATAGACTATAATTCCGATAGAAATTAACCCTAAGGAAAGACTTAGAAATAGTCCTTTGTTTGGAAAATCAGTATTGAAAAGGGATAATGTTAAAATGAATAGCCCAATAATTCCTATGGCAAGCGCTACTTTCTGTTTGTTTGAAATATCTACAGCATCTGGTTTTGCTAAAGACATGCTATGATTTATTTTATTACTCATGTTTATACGGTTTGTAGTTCTTTGTTATAAGCAGAAAGAATATCAGCTTCATAATGACTGTAAAATTCAGGGTCGAAATTAGCTTCTGAAAGATGATTCATGACATAATCAACATCTCGTTTTTCGGTTAACCAATTATCAAATGTTTCATGTCGCATTCTTATTCCAAAGGTGTTAATGCCTAAAAATGCATTTGTGGTAGTATCATAACAAACGGTGATGCATTTCGTATCGTCCTCATGTTTCCAATGGAAATGTGCTTCGTTATCTCTTGGTTTTGCAAACACCCAACCGTAAGTTTGATATTCTATATCTAAAAATTTAGCGGAGTTAAACCAATGGCCCGGTTTATATTGAATTTTGTTTCCACAAATGGTTTGTGCTAAAGTTTCTCCCATCATTCGTCCTGTATACCAAACCGCTTCAATAGGTCTTCGTTGGTCTATACCTTCATGTTGTTCAGCACAATCACCAATAGCGTAAATATCTGGAATATTGGTTTCTAGATATCGATTTACTTTGACGCCTCTAGCTATCTCAATCTTAGAGCCTTTTATAAAATCTATGTTTGGGGAAACCCCTGCGGTTAAACCAACAACATTGCATGCAATTTCTTCACCCGTTTCTTGAATGATGATAGATTTTACTTTACCATTTTCATCAGAAATAATTTCTTTTAAGTTATTTCCTAATCGTAAATCTATATGATGGTTTTTTATATGACGATTAATCATTTCGCTCTCGCCTGAGGGTAAAACGCCATTCCAAAAGCTATCTTCTCTTACTAAAAAAGTCACAGGGATGTTTCTTGAGTTGAGCATTTCAGCAAGTTCAATCCCAATGAGTCCACCACCAACAATGACAGCTCTTTTACATACCTTGTTATTAGTAGCGTATTTTTCAAGATTATCTAAATCTTGCTTATGGTACATGCCCATAACACCATCTAAATCTTGCCCTGGCCATCCAAACTTATTGGGTTTACTGCCAGTTGCAATAATAAGTTTGTCATATTTTAAAGTGTCTCCCTCTGCAAAATGAAGTGTTTTAGCATCGACATCAATATTCTTAACATATCCTTTTTTAAGATTGATTCGGTTTTTCTCCCAGAACCAATTTTCGTAAGGTTGTGTATGTTCAAACTTCATATGTCCCATATATATGTACATGAGTGCTGTTCTAGAGAAGAAATATTCGGTTTCAGCAGAAATAATGGTAATTTTTTTATCGGAAAGCTTTCTGATATGTCTAGCAGCAGTTACGCCAGAAATACCATTGCCAATAATAACAATATGTTCCATGTTTTTGGTTTGGTTTTAGAATTTGTCGAACCTTATGTTAAAACCTTAACACAATCATTTCAAATTGTTTAAATTTAGAGATAATATTTTCACTTATGCGGGTTATTTTAAAGTTTTCTTTCCTGATTTTGTTTTGCTCATGTGCCATGGCACCTGCAAAAAAGGAAAAAATCAATGGCGTTAGTTTTGTGGCTGCACGTGATTCCATAAATGATGTGCATATCAATCCTGTACTTAATTTGAATGCTAATTATGCGGCCATTATGCCTTTTGGCTTTATTAGAGATTTGAAGCATCCTGATATTATTTATAATACAGACAGACAATGGTTTGGCGAAACCAGAAAAGGGGCTAAACAATACATTGAAACTCTAAAAAAAAACATATCAAAATTATGGTAAAACCGCAAATTTGGGTTTGGCGCGGTGAGTTTACGGGTAATATAAAAATGCAAAATGAAGACAATTGGAAACTTTTAGAAGACTCTTACACTAGTTTTATTTTGGAATATGCTCAAATGGCAAATGAAACCAAAGCAGATATTTTTTGCATTGGAACCGAATTAGAGACATTTGTGGACAATAGGCCAGAATACTGGTTTGATTTGATTAATAAGGTAAAATCTGTTTATCAAGGTAAGTTAACCTATGCTGCTAACTGGAACGAGTTTGATAGAACACCTTTTTGGGGCGAATTGGATTATGTCGGTATTGATGCTTATTTCCCTGTTAGTCAAAGTAAAACGCCAACTATGGAAGAATGTCTTGAGGGTTGGAAATCACACAAAAAGGGTATAACAGAAACTCAAAAAACCTATAAAAAACCTATTTTATTCACTGAATTTGGATATCGAAGTGTGGACTATTCTGGAAAACGACCTTGGATAAGCGATAGAGATATGGATCAAGTAAATCTTGAAGCACAGAATAATACCACCCAAGCTTTGTTTGAAACATTTTGGGATGAAGATTGGTTTGCTGGAGGGTTTGTCTGGAAATGGTTTATCAATCATGATGAAGTTGGTGGTGAAGAAAACTTTATGTTCACACCACAAAACAAACCAACTGAGGCAATCATTCGTCGGCATTACAGTTTGAACTAATCCAGTTTTATTCTAAAATCAAAATACCCTAGATTTGTTAAAAATTTAAGTCATGCGAACTTTTGCCATTGGTGACATACATGGTGGGCTAAAGGCCTTAATACAGGTTTTAAATAAATTGGAAGTTAAGGATGAAGACACCCTTATTTTTATGGGTGATTATGTAGATGGTTGGAGCGAATCAGCTCAGGTTGTTCAGTTTTTAAAAGAACTTTCTGAAACTATAAAATGTCTTTTCATTAAAGGAAATCATGATGTTTGGTGTGAAGAATGGTTAAAATCCGAATACGTTAATCCAACTTGGTATATGCATGGTGGTAAGGAAACCATGAACAGTTATATAGGTTTTTCAAAAGAGGAGAAAAAGAAGCATTTACAATTTTTTGAAAGCATGCCATTGTATTATTTAGATGATAAAAATCGCCTCTTTCTTCATGCCGGTTTTACCTCGATGCATGGCGTAAGGAGAGAAGTTAATGAAGACACTTTTTATTATGATCGAACCCTTTGGGAAATGGCATTAACTATGGATAAACAGATTGAGAAAGATTCTGCTATCTATCCAAATCGATTAAAGCATTATGATGAAATTTTTATCGGGCATACCCCAACCATCAATTTTAATGTAGAGGTTCCTATGCAAGCTGCCAATGTTTGGAACATCGATACCGGTGCTGCTTTTACAGGAAAACTCACTGGCATGAATATCGATACTAAAGTATTTTTTCAAAGTGATAATTTACCTGATTTATACCCCAATGAAAAGGGACGAAATAAATAGTATCTAGCTAGCAAACTTTCTTTTTGTAAAATCCGTATATTTCATTAGCATCGGCACCCAACCAGCGCTTTAAATAGATATTAAGGTAATAAAATTGTAATTTAAAAATACCGTGCTTTTTATACAATCTTGCCGAGGTTGTAATCGTTTTGTTGATTACAACAAATTGCTTTCGTTTATAAAGTTCATTTATCAAAATATTATCTTCATAAATAATATACTGTTCGTCAAAACCACCAATATCATCAAATAACGTTTTGGTAATAAACTGACTTTGATCCCCACCTCGGCATGCTCGCCATTTAAATTGTGTGAACCAACTAACCAATTTTAACCACCAATGGTTACTGTCAAATTGCATTTTAAAACATCCTGCTTCATGACCTTTCTGTACTTCGTTAATTATGAAATCATCAAAATGCTTAGGTGGCAACGAATCAGCATGTAAAAAATACAAGATATTTCCACAGGCATTTTTAGCGCCAAAATTCATTTGTTTAGCACGACCTTTTTCTGAATGTATTAACTTAATGTCTGTTCGAGTGTTTTCGCTTTGAGAAAACATATCGAGAACTCGTTTGTTGACTTCTCGATACAATTCTGAAGTTTCAGAATCACTCGAAGTTACAAATTTTGTTACAATGTCTTTAGAGTTATCGTTGCTACCACCATCAACAACAATAATTTCTGCAATATTTTTTTTTGATGAATTTTCAAGTAAATGAGCTATTAGTTTTCCAATAAAGGTTTCTTCATTTAATATGGGAATGATAATGGAAATCTTATTCATTTATTGCCCAATTATAATCTTTATATTTAATTTTTGCGTTTTCTGAAATTTTAATTCTTGAATACTGATTTATAAAATCAATGACAGAACCATTTTGCTTGAAATCTTTACTAAACCATTGAAATATTTTTGAAAGCTCTAAACTGTTTTCTGAAATGGAATTCCTTTTAGGGTCATTTAAAAATTCTTTTGTAACATCGGTAAGTTGAGATTCCAAACGTTCTGAAGTAAAGGCTTCATTTTGTAATTTCGGGCAGGAAAAAGAAGCACATACAATGGCAAAATGAATGCGTGGTTCATTCATTTTTCTTAATATTTGATGTTCAATCTCACTTAAATTATACCATTTCTCCCCCAGTTTCCAATACCGTTGTTCCCATGGGTTTTTTATGTCTTTAATACTTTTTAAAGGATAATGTCGAAGTATCAAATCGATGGTCATGGCGTTGTAAGCGTTTATCCAGAAAGCTAATTTTTCATCCTTTGGGAATGATTCAAACTTATCACTTTTATGCATTAAGCTTAAAACGTAAATGTAATCGAGTAATTTTTTGTGTTCGGTTTTAAATGTTTTATAATTTACATGTCCATTATCCGAAACATGTTTTTGTAATAACTCGTCCCATAATTGGTGAATGGGCATAAATCGTTTTGATAAAATTTGGCCAAATTCCTGTGACTTTTCATCCACAATTTTATCATTTTTTATTTCAACAGTATCTGGAGTAATTGGTTGAGTTTGTATAAAAATATTATCTTTTTCTGTTTTAATTGGTTCAATTGTTTTTCGTGTATCATTTTCAACAATACGCTTTGTACCAGAACATGAAGCTAGAAAAATAATCAAAAGAAAAGAATTGAAGTATTTCACAAAAACAATTTGAAACTATTTATGGCCTAACAACAGCCTCCTCCATCATAATGGAATGTGGACTCGCTAATAAAAATATCTTCTCTACCTAAACTTGCCAATGCTCCTGCAGTTTTATCACAAACGGCTAATGGTTGGTTTTTTAATAAAACGTGCCCTTTTTTATCATCAAAATAAGGTGCTGAGCCATAATAAATAGCTGCTTTACCAGTAAAAACACATGGACCATCAGCAGGCATTGGGTCTTTTATGGCAGCTACTTCAATCGATTCAATATAAATCAACTCATCGGTTGGGTAATGTTTAGGGTCGAGAATTCGGTATGGTTTTCTGGCTCTTATTTCTATAGTCCCAAAACCAGCATCCGTTAGTGCTTTCACATAGTCATGAATTGGCAAACTACCACTTAAACATAAAGCACGCATACGTTCGTCGTTTCTTAAAATGGCGTTCATGGGTTGCTCGCAAGTGGGATCGCTCATCACCAAACGACCATGAGGTTTTAAAACTCGGTACATTTCAGCAATGGCTTTTTTTAGATCATCAGCTTTGAAAATATTGAATAAGCAGTTTTGAGCTGCCACGTCAATACTGTTTTCCTCAACAGGAAGATTCATAGCATCTCCCTTTTTAAGCTCAACAAACTCACTTTTAAACCATGGGTTTAAGGCTTCGGCTTCTTTAAAGTTTTTTCTTGAAGCTTCAAGCATTTCATCTACTACATCAATACCAACGACGCCACCTTTTTGGCGATTGAAATAGGCGAATTGCAACAATTCCATACCACCACCAACACCAACATATAGCATTTTCGGGTTATTAGTTAAATCACGTGCATGAACGGTGCTACCGCAGCCATAATTCATTTCTTGCATGATTTTTGGGATTTTAAGTCCAGGTAATTCCCAAATAGGGTTAGTGGTACAGCACAGTCCTACATCAGGAGTTAAGGCTGCTTCTTTGTATAAGTTGTGTGTGGTTTCTAAATAGCTCATGTTATTTATTTAATAAGAGAAAGTGGATGAAGAGAGTCAATGCTTAAAAATTTCTTAGTTCTTGATTCTTGAAATCCTAATTTTAAATATTTTTTATTAAGTCTTTAAATAGCGTTATCATATTAGGTTCTGCTTTTGCAGCATGCGCCATAATATCTTGAATGTTTACTGGTTCTAGATGATCTGGGTCGCATTCATCAGTTAAAACTGACACGGCTGCTACTTTTAATTTTAAATGATTGGCAACTATAACCTCTGGAACGGTACTCATGCCAACGGCATCGGCGCCTATAGTTTTTAGCATGCGATATTCGGCTCGGGTTTCCAATTGAGGACCTACAACACTTGCATAAACACCTTCATGGAGTGTGATGTTATTTACTTTAGCAATGCTTTTGAATTTTGAATTGATTTTAGCGTCGTAAGGAGCGCTCATGTCTGTGAAACGTTCACCTAACAGCTCTACGCCTTTAAAAGCCAATGGAGAGCTTCCTTGAAGATTGATATGATCTTCTATAAGCATGAGTTCACCTTTCTTGAAATTTAAATTGATTGCACCCGCTGCGTTGGAAACAAGTAAGGTTTTGATGCCCAGTTTTTCCATAATCCGAACAGGGTAGGTAACATCTTGCAAGGTGTAACCTTCATAAATATGAAAACGCCCTTGCATAACCACCACTTTTTTGCCTTCAATGTTACCGTAAATGAGTTTGCCTTTGTGAAACTCAACAGTAGCTGTTGGAAAATTGGGAATGTGGTTATAACTAACTTCTTTAATAATGTCTATTTCGTTTATAAGTTGTCCTAAGCCAGTTCCGAGAATAATTCCAATTTCTGGTTTCTCAAAACCTTTATTATGCAAGTATTCAACGGTTTCTTCAATTATTTTGATCATTTAGTTGATTTATTTTTTCTTGTAATTTTAAATTGGATTTGTAAAAACTGGAAGCTATTAAATCTTCATAAGTATCAATGTCATTCAACGTGACTAATTTAGAAAATTTAATATTCCTTTGAGTTAATTCATTTAAGGTTTCCTCCAATAAATTTTGTTGACTCCATGGTTTTTTTTCAAAAATGAAGGGATGCATTTTAGTCATTCCCAAAAAATAATAGCCTCCGTCTTCCGCAGGTCCTATAACCACTTCAAAGTTGTTTAATTTTTTAAATCCTTCATTAATATGCGATTCATTAATATCTGGTAAATCAGACCCTATTAAAGAAATACGCTCATAACCACTTGTAAAGCCATTTTTAAAAGCATTTTGCATGCGTTCGCCCAAATCTTCACCCACTTGGATGGCTTTGTGAAAGTCTTTCCATTTGGTTTCAATTACAGCATCAGAAAAATATATATGAATATCAATTTTTAAGTTTTTGGTAGCATTTTCAGTCACTTTTACCAATTCTTTATAAACTTCAAAAGCGGCTTCATTACCGATGGTTTTTGCTAACCTGGTTTTTACTTTGCCAAGTTTTATGTTCTTTACAAAAACAATAAGGAGGTCTTTAGTCATATATTTTAATGCCATTTTTCAACCATTTTCCCCATGTTTTGGAATAGGCATGAATGCTATCGGTGGTTTTTCCTTTGGAATTATAAATTGATAGGTTTTGGTTTTTGTATTCAAAAATACCACCATATAAATTAAAAACATTTTTATATCCAGCTTTTTTAAGCTTTTCACCAATGTCTTCAGATCGGATTCCTAGAGAACAATAAACCACAATTTTTGAATTTTTATTAGTGAGTTTTTTAGCAACCGAATCCAAATTAAAAGAATCATAACCTACATAAATAGCATTTTTTAAATGGCTTACTTGAAACTCCTTTTTCTCTCTGGCATCCAAAAAAATAATATTTGATTTGTCTTCTTGTAATGTTTCAACTGAAATATAAGGGATGCTCTCTGAATTATACTTTTGTAAAAGTTTTGAAATATCATTTTGAGAAAATCCTATCATTGAAAATATAATGAAACAGAAAAAAAAAGATGTTTTCATAATTTGATACTGCTAGTTTTGTCGATATTTAAGCAACACTTCCTTGGCAACTGCTGCCTGCACCTGCAGTACAACCATAACAGTGTTGTGAAATAACAATATCTCTGCCTTCCAGTAAATTTTCGTTGTAATCAGAGATGTGTTTTGCTTTACTATTTACGGGTAATTCCAACATTTGGTTAAAATCACAATCATACAAAAAACCATCCCAACCAATGGAGAGCGTATTAGTACACATCACATTTTGTACTGCTGCCGGATTATAAGCTTCAACTAAAGAATACATGTAATCTTCATAGTTTTCAGATGCAATCAAGTAGTCCAAAAACCTAGAAATAGGTAAGTTTGTTATAGCAAAAAGGTTGTTAAAATAAATATCAAAATCTTCTTTTAAGGCCTTTTTAAAATCCTTTTCCATGGAGGCTTGATTACTTGGTAGAAATGCTCCCGAAGGATTGTAAACCAAGTCGAGCCGTAAATGGTTATCTGGCATGCCATAACCAACTTCATTTAACATTTTTAAAGCTTTGATAGAAGCATCAAAAACACCGTCACCACGTTGTTTGTCCGTTTTTCCACGTGTCCAATGTGGCATAGAACTTACTACATGTACATTGTGTTTTTTGAAAAATTCTGGCAAATCGTGATATTTTTTATTGGCTGTTATGATGGTTAAGTTAGATCGAACTATAAAATCTTTAACCCCAGCTTTTGAAGCTTCTTCAACAAACCATCTAAAGTTTGGGTTCATTTCTGGAGCACCACCTGTTAAATCCAAAGTATGGGCACCTGTTTTTTTTATGACCTCCAAACATTGTTTCATAGTCTCCAGCTTCATAATCTCTTTTCTGTCTGGGCCAGCATCTACATGGCAATGCGAACACACCTGATTGCACATATAGCCAACATTTATTTGTAAAATTTCCAGTTTTCTCGCTTTAAGTGGAAATTGACCTGTTTCAGCAATTTTATTTTTGAAGGTTGGTAAATCACCATTTTGAAAAATACCATTTGATAAAATTTCTAATTGTCTTTTGCTATTTGCCAAATCACTTTCGCGTTTGTGTAGAGATTTTTTTGACATATTTCAGTTTAAAAATTACGAATAATGAATTACGAGTAGTGAAGTTTAAAATCGTAAATACAATATCGTAAATCGTTTTACATTTCTAATTTGTTCACTTTATTCATCATTTGCACACCATGTACTAAAGATGCACCACCACGAATAGCAGCCGCAACATGAAGCGCTTCCATCATTTCTTCTTTGGTAATACCCCGTTGTAACCCATCACCTGTGTAAGCATCAATGCAATATGGGCATTGAATGGTGTGAGCAACAGCTAATGCAATTAGTGATTTTTCTCTGGCTGAGAGTGAGCCTTCCTCAAAAACTTTTCCGTAATACTCAAAAAATTTATCACCTAATTCTTGGTTCCACTCACTTATTTTTCCAAACTTTTTTAAATCGGCAGGGTCGTAATATGTTTTTTGCATAAGAAATATTTTTCAGTAAATATAAATCTATTTGAATAAAGTCGGAAAGATTAGTATTTCTTAACAAAACTATTTAAATATTGTTTTTAATTTTAAATTAAAATTTAATTATCTCCCTTTTTTTTCTTTTAGATGGCTTATTTTAGCGATTCAAATATTTAGATTATGGACGTTTATTTTACAATTACTACCATTTTGGTTGTCCTGTCAGCCCTTTTTGGCTATATAAATGTGCGCTTTTTAAAATTACCTAATACCATAGGTTTAATGTTTATAACTATTGTCTTTACATTAGTTGTTTTTGCATTAAGTTATTTTGATTCTACCTTGTTGGATGCTGAAAAATTTATAATTAAGCAAATAAATTTTAGAACGGTTTTACTAGATGTTATGTTGAGTTTTTTGCTTTTTGCAGGGGCTTTACATACAAATTTTCAACAGCTAAAGATACAACGATGGCCAGTTTTAGTATTTTCTACCTTTGGTGTTTTGGTGTCAACTTTTTTAGTTGGTTCAGCTGTTTTTTTACTTCTTAAATTAATTGGTTTAGAGATAAGCTTTATTTATTGTCTATTGTTTGGAGCATTAATATCTCCAACCGATCCTATTGCAGTTTTAGGGATATTGAAGAAATCTGGTGTACCAAAAAAATTAGAAACAAAAATTGTAGGAGAATCTTTGTTTAACGATGGGGTTGGAGTTGTTGTGTTTTTAACTATTTTTCAAATAGCATCATTAGGCGCGGATGAATTAACAGCTTTTGATGTATTTCAGTTATTTGGAAAAGAAGTTTTGGGAGGTATTTTATTGGGGGGATTCTTGGGATGGATTACCTATCGATTAATGAAGTCTATAAACGATTATGATATTGAAGTGATTATAACATTAGCCACAGTAATGGGTGGAACGGTGATAGCACACAAGCTTCATTTATCTGCGCCTTTGGCTATGGTTACTGCAGGGTTGATTGTAGGTAACGATACGGTCAGAGAAGTTTCAATGAGTGAAATTACGGAGGCTTATGTTGATAAATTCTGGGAACTCATAGATATCCTTTTAAATACTATTCTATTTGTCTTAATTGGTATGGAAATTTTAGTTCTTACCTTTGAAACGGAATATATTTTAGCTGGTATTATAACAATCCCAATTGTGTTGTTATGTCGCTATTTGTCTTTGTTACTACCAATAAATCTTTTTAAAAAGAAATTAGATTTTGTTCCGAAAACCAATTTGATAATGACTTGGGGTGGTTTGCGCGGAGGTATTTCCATTGCATTAGCCTTGGGTTTAACCGAGGCTATGCAAAGAGATCTATTTTTAGTTATAACATATATAGTTGTTGTGTTTTCTATATTAGTTCAAGGTCTTACCATAGGGAATTTAGTAAAACGTATAGAGAAATAGCTAAAGTTATTCCTTTATCAAACTCCTGGAAATCACAATTTTCTGTATTTCTGAAGTGCCTTCATAGATTTGTGTAATTTTCGCATCACGCATCAATCGTTCCACATGATAGTCTTTTACAAAACCATTACCACCATGAATTTGAACGGCTTCAACCGTGTGTTCCATAGCCACTTTTGAGGCGTACAATTTTGCCATAGCACTAGATTTGTCGTAATTATTGCCTTGGTCTTTATCCCAAGCAGCTTTTATAACCAGCATTCTAGCAGCTTCAATATCTGTATACATATCAGCTAGTTTAAACGCAATGGCTTGATGGTTACAAATTTCAGTTCCAAAAGCTTTACGCTCTTTAGAATATTTTAAAGCCAATTCATAGGCGCCAGAGGCTATTCCTAAAGCTTGAGCTGCTATGCCTATACGGCCACCAGAAAGCGTTTTCATAGCAAATCTAAAACCAGAACCATTCGTACCAATTCTATTTTCTTTGGGAACTCTAACATCATTAAATTGTAATGTGTGCGTATCGCTTCCACGGATTCCAAGTTTGTTTTCTTTAGGTCCTACATGAAATCCTTCCATGCCTTTTTCAACAATAAAAGCATTAATACCGTGAGAACCTTTGTCTCTATCGGTTTGAGCAATCACTAAATATACATCGGCACGACCACCATTGGTAATCCAGTTTTTTGTGCCATTAATAAGATAATGGTCGCCTTTATCTATGGCGGTTGTTTTTTGGGAAGTGGCATCACTACCTGCTTCAGGTTCACTTAAACAGAAAGCGCCAACATACTCTCCAGTTGCTAATTTGGTCAAATATTTTTGTTTTTGTTCTTCAGTTCCGTAAGCTTCGATACCATAACAAACCAGCGAATTATTGACGGAGACTATGACTGAGGCCGAAGCATCAACTTTTGATAATTCTTCCATAATAAGGACATAGGAAATAGCATCCATGCCGCTTCCACCATATTTTGGGTCTACCATAATACCCATAAACCCTAAATCTCCCATTTTTTTAACAAGTTCTTTGGGAAAATGTTGTTTTTCATCACGTTCAATAACACCCGGTAGGAGTTCTGTTTGTGCAAAATCGCGAGCGGCATCGCGTATCATCATATGTTCTTCAGAAAGGCTAAAATTCATAATTCGTAATTAAAATGATATTTTGATAAAAAATGTTTACAAATATAGCCTTTTGATGTGAATTTTTCAATTACGATTATTATTTTTACCTCTCAATGAAAAAAAATGAATATTATATTGTAGGCGTGATGTCTGGTACCTCATTGGACGGTATTGATTTGGTTTATTTGAATTTTCAATATAATGATGTCTGGCATTTTGAGATAATAAATTCTGAAACTGTCAACTATACTCATGATTGGTTTAACACCCTAAAGAATTTGGTAAGTTATCCTATTGAAAAACTAAAGCAAATTGATGAAGACTATACGATTTATTTAGCTGGGGTCATAAAAAATTTCATCAAGCGTAATAACATAAAAAATATAGACGCGGTTTGTTCACATGGACATACAGCGTTACACCAACCAGAAAAAAAACTAACCTATCAAATAGGTAATCAGCCTATATTGGCTAAACTGCTTAACGAAAAAGTGGTTTGTGATTTCAGGGTTCAGGATGTGGAGTTGGGTGGACAAGGTGCGCCCTTAGTCCCGATAGGGGATGAACTGTTGTTTTCTGAATATCATTACTGTTTAAATTTGGGGGGATTTGCAAACCTTTCAACGGAGATAGAAGGAAATAGAATAGCTTTTGATATTTGTCCCGTAAATATTGTGTTAAACCATTATGTTAATAAACTTGGTTTTGATTTTGATGATAAGGGTAAGATAGCTTCTACTGGCGTTGTAAATGAGAAATTATTGAATCAATTAAATACATTACCATTTTATAAGGAGGCCTATCCTAAGTCTTTGGGTTTGGAATGGGTTAACTCAAATATTTTTCCTTTAGTGGATGGGTTTAAACTAGAAATTAAGGATGCTTTAAGAACTTTTATAGAACATATTTCCATTCAAATAGCTTCAGAAATCAACAAAAAAAATGGCGCTTCTGTTTTAATTACAGGTGGAGGGGCCTACAACACGTTTTTGATTCAAAGATTAAAAATTCTCTCAAAACCAACCATCATCATTCCAAGTAAAGAAGTCGTAGAGTATAAGGAAGCTCTAATTTTTGGACTATTGGGTGTGCTAAAACTCAGAGAACAAGTTAATTGCCTAAAAAGTGTTACGGGGGCAACTAAAAACCACAGCTCAGGCAAAATTTATCTACCTTAAAAATAACAAAAAATTAATCTTAAAGGATTTTAGTTTTTTATATTTGTTACATAACTAATTTAATACTTTCCTTATGACACAGCTTTAGCTACCCTTAAGTGACTTCCCCAAAAAATTTATTAAAGCTAAACTAATCATCAATGTAGAAATGAAGGAATTATTAAAAAAGTACGAAAATAAAGAGCCTGAAATTGTTTTTAATTGGAAAGATACCAAAACAGAAGCCGAAGGTTGGGTAGTTATAAATTCTCTAAGAGGGGGAGCTGCTGGTGGAGGAACGAGAATGCGTAAAGGATTGGATATGAATGAAGTGTTATCACTTGCAAAAACTATGGAAATTAAATTTACGGTCTCTGGTCCTGCTATAGGAGGCGCCAAATCGGGTATTAATTTCGATCCGCATGACCCAAGAAAAAAAGATGTTCTTGAGCGCTGGTATAAAGTTGTTTCACCGTTGCTAAAAAGTTACTATGGTACGGGTGGTGATTTAAATGTTGATGAAATTCATGAAGTTATTCCTATTACTGAAGAAAGTGGTGTTTGGCATCCACAAGAAGGTGTCTTTAATGGGCATTTTAAACCAACAGAAGCCGATAAAATTAACAGAATAGGGCAATTGCGTCAAGGTGTTATTAAGGTTATTGAAAACCCCATTTATTCGCCAAATGTTCAAAGAAAATACACCGTTGCCGATATGATTACCGGTTTTGGTGTTGCCGAAGCTGTAAAACAATATTATAATGTTTATGGTGGTGATGTTAAAGGAAAACGAGCTGTTATACAAGGTTTTGGTAATGTGGGGGCAGCAGCAGCGTTTTATTTGTCACAAATGGGAGCAAAAGTAGTTGGTATTATTGATGTGGTCGGAGGGTTGATTAATGAGGAGGGTTTTACTTTTGATGAAATAACCAATCTCTTTTTAGCCAAAAAGGGTAATAATTTAGTTGCCAATAATTTAATTCCATTTGATGAGATAAATGAAAAAATTTGGTCTATTCAAACAGAAATTTTTGCACCTTGTGCTGCGTCACGTTTAATTACTATTCATCAAATAGATGAAATGATAGATAGTGGTTTAGAAGTAATATCTTGTGGGGCCAATGTGCCTTTCGCAGATAAGGAAATTTTCTTTGGTCCCATCATGGAGCATACCGATTATAAAGTAAGCTTAATTCCAGATTTTATATCAAATTGTGGAATGGCTCGTGTTTTTGCTTATTTTATGGAACGAAGAGTGCAAATGACCGATGAAGCCATTTTTAATGATACGTCAAAAACTATTAGAAAAGCAATTGAAAAAATTTACAATAAAAATAAATCGAAAACTGAAATTAGTGCCACTGCATTCGAAATAGCACTAAACCAACTTATTTAAAAATAAATTTATGGAAGCAGCAATTATTTTGGTATTTGTAATGGGTTATCTAGCCATTACCATAGAACATAGTATAAAAATAGATAAACTTATTCCAGCATTGGTTATGATGGCTATTTGTTGGGCCTTAATAGCTTTAGGTTTAGAAAGTTTCCCTCAATGGTTTGATTCAGCTAATCACGCCCTTTTAGAAGGCTTTGGTTCCATGGGAGCAGAGGAGAAAATGCATCTTATGGAGGAAACGTTGTTGCATCATTTAGGTAAAACGGCTGAAATTTTAGTATTTCTCTTAGGAGCTATGACCATCGTTGAGATTATTGACTATTTCGATGGCTTTTCAACAATAAAAGATTTTGTTAAAACCAAAAAGAAAACCAAGATACTATGGATTTTTTCAATATTGGCATTTATTTTATCGGCTATTATTGACAACCTAACAGCAACTATAGTGCTTATTTCCATCCTCCAAAAAATAGTAAAAGACAGAGATGTTCGTCTTTGGTACGCAGGTTTAATTATTATCGCAGCAAATGCCGGAGGTGCTTGGTCTCCTATTGGAGATGTAACAACTACCATGTTATGGATTGGCAAAAAGGTTTCAACGGGTCATTTGATAGGCTATTTATTTATCCCATCCTTATTGTGTATGGCTGTACCATCCTTTATAGCGTCATTTTTGCCAATATTTAAAGGAGAATTAGATGTTGACGAAGAAAAAGAGGAAAAGAAATCCAAGTTTAGTGGTACCATGTTGTATCTTGGTTTGGGAGCGATTGTTTTTGTGCCAATATTTAAAATGATTACACATTTACCACCTTATGTTGGTATGATGTTATCATTAGGAGTTGTTGCTATTTTTGCTGAAATTTACAGTAGTTCAAAATTTAGTATGTCGGTTCATGATGCAGAAGAAAGTGATGCCCATGCTCAACATAGCCCTGTGCATCATTCCCTTTCAAAAATTGAACTGCCAAGTATCTTATTTTTCTTAGGGATATTAATGGCAGTTGCAGCTTTGGAATCTTTGGGTATTCTATTTGGATTTGCTGAATCTTTGCAGGAAATTATGCCCATGTTAGGAACTGAAATGCATTATTCTTATGAACCCAATGGTGGTGTTTCAGATTTGGTTATTTTGTTACTTGGTGTTGGTTCGGCAGTTATTGATAATGTGCCCCTAGTGGCAGCAAGTTTGGGGATGTTTCATGAACCTATGGATAACGAATTATGGCACTTTATAGCTTATTCTGCAGGTACTGGCGGTAGTATGTTAATCATTGGTTCTGCGGCTGGAGTTGTGGCTATGGGTATGGAAAAAATAGACTTTTTCTGGTACTTAAAAAAGATTTCATGGTTGGCTTTAATCGGTTTTTTAGTGGGTGCCGCAGCATTTATGGTAACAAGAACATTATTTTAATATACTTTATAAACAAAAGATACGTTATACAGTTGCAATAAATTAATATTATATGCTAAATACATTATTACAGAACACCCAAGAAGGTGCAGAAGTTTTAACGGATGGAGAATCTGTTGAAAAAACAATCTCTATAATAGAATTAATAAGTAGTGGCGGTGCCGCAGGACAAGTCATCATAGCGGTTCTGTTTTTGTTGTTGGTTGCTGCGATTTATATTTATTTTGAGCGTATTTTTGCTATAAAAGCAGCCTCCAATGTAGACGCTAATTTCATGAATCAAATTAAAGACCATGTCAGTAATGGTAAAATTGATTCTGCACAAATGCTTTGTGCTCAAGTAAATTCTCCAGTATCAAGATTGATAGGAAAAGGCATTTCACGAATTGGGAAACCCCTTGCCGATATTAATACAGCTATTGAAAATGCAGGACGTTTGGAGATTTACGGATTAGAAAAAAATGTTAGTATTTTGGCAACCATTTCTGGTGCAGCACCCATGATAGGATTTCTTGGTACAGTAATTGGAATGATATTAGCCATTTTTGAACTAGCAAATGCTGGTGGTTCTATACAAATGGATGTTTTGGCTGGAGGTTTATATACTGCTATGACCACTACAGTTGCAGGTTTAATAGTTGGTATAGTAGCATACATGGCTTATAACCATTTAGTAGTAAAAACAGATAAGGTGATTTACCAAATGGAAGCAAATTCATTGGAGTTTCTAGATCACTTAAACGAACCAACATAATATGAATTTTAGAGGAAGAAATAAAGTAACGCCAGAATTCAATATGTCGTCTATGACGGATATTGTATTTTTACTTCTTATATTTTTTATGATTGCTTCTACTCTTGTAACTACTAATGCTATTGATATATTATTGCCAAAAGCAAGTGGAAAAACCGAGAATAAAAAGTCTGTCGCTGTAAGTATCAAAAAAGATTTGACTTATTATATTGATCAAAGACGCGTTGGTGAAAGTGTTCTTGAAAATGAACTATTGGCAGCATTATCTTCACAAGAAAAACCAACCATCATTTTAAGAGCAGAAAAATCAGTGCCGGTAGAAAATGTAGTGAAGGTTATGGACATAGCCAACCGAAACAAGTTTAAGGTGATTTTAGCGGTAAAGCCCAATTAATGAAATACTTACAAACCAAACATGAAAGAAATTCAGCAAAATTAACAGCTTTGATTACTGTAATATTGTTGCTTCTACTGTTTGTAGTTGGTACCACTTATATGGATCCACCTGAGGAATTTGGGGTGGCCGTAAATTTTGGAAATACCGATTTTGGGAAAGGCAATGTACAGCCTAAAGAACCTGTAAAGTCTACTCCGCAAGAAGTGAATGAAATCCCACAGCCTGAAGCTGCAAAAGCAGAACCCACAACATCCTCGGAAGTTAAAGAAGAAGTGTTAACCGCTGAAAATGCAGAGGAAATAGCTATCAAAAAACAAAAAGAAGCTGAAGCAAAAGCCAAGGCTATTGCTGATGCGAAAGCCAAAGCAGAGGCTGATAGAATTGCTAAAGAAAAGAGGGAGCAAGAAGAAAAAAAGAAAAAATTGGATGCTCTAATAGGGGGTGTAAGCAAATCCGATGGCACTTCTAGCGGTAGCGAAGGTAATGATGATAAAGTAGGAGATAAAGGGCAGCTAGATGGCAACCCCTATGCCCCAAGTTACTTTGGTGGTCAAGGCTCAGGTAGTGGAGGGGTTGGTTATGGTTTAAACGGCAGAGGACGCGCTACTTATCAAACTTTAAAACAGGATTGTAACGAATCTGGGATGGTGATTGTTAGAATCGTTGTAAACCAAAATGGAAACGTTATTGAAGCAGTCCCGGGTGTAAAAGGAACTACCAATACGGCATCATGTTTATTGGAGCCAGCAAAAAAAATAGCTTTATCCCACAAATGGCCAGCAGATTTCAATGCACCTTCAAAACAAATAGGTTTTGTTAAAGTTAACTTCAAATTGGGTCAGTAAAAAATGACGTATCAGGATACTTTTAATTGGATGTTTTCGCAATTACCAATGTATCAAAATCAAGGTAAAACCGCTTTCAGAAAAGACCTTACCAATACAATTAAGTTAGCTAAACATCTTAATTATCCAGAGAATCATTTTAAATCCATACATGTTACAGGAACCAATGGTAAAGGCTCCACTAGCCACATGTTGGCATCCATTCTTCAAGAATCCGGTTATAAAGTTGGATTATATACCTCACCACATTTAAAAGATTTCAGGGAACGAATAAAGCTTAACGGAAAAGAAGTCAGTAAGCAATTTGTAATGGGTTTTATAAAACGTAATAAAGCTTTTTTTGAAGCCAATCAATTGTCCTTTTTTGAAATGACGGTTGGTATGGCTTTCGAATATTTTTCAAAACAGAACGTGGATATTGCCGTTATTGAAGTTGGTATGGGAGGGCGTTTGGATTCCACCAATATTATTACCCCAGAAGTTTCTGTTATAACTAATATTGGTTTAGATCACACCCAATTTTTAGGGAATACCTTAGAGGCCATAGCTTTCGAAAAGGGTGGGATTATAAAACCAAATATTCCCGTTATCATTGGAGAAACTCAAAAGGAAACTTCTTCAGTTTTTAATGATTTGGCTAAAAAAAACAATTCTGAAATTGTATTTGCTGACAAAAATATTTCCGAAGTTTACAAGTCAGATTTAAAAGGAACTTACCAAGAAAAAAATATTAGAACTGTTATACAAGCCATAAAAATTCTTCGAAAAAGAGGATATAGAATTTCACAAAAACACCTTGAAAAAGGGTTGTTAAAGGTTAAAAAAAATACTGGTTTATTGGGTCGCTGGCAAGTTTTACAGGAAAACCCTCAGGTAGTTTGCGATACGGGTCACAATAGAGAGGGATTGGTTTATGTAATGAAACAGCTATCTGAGCAAGTTTTCGACAAACTTCATATGGTTTTTGGTGTTGTAAATGATAAGGATTTAGACACCATAATCGATTTATTGCCAAAAAGGGCGACTTACTATTTTTGTAAACCAGGTATTCCACGTGGTTTAAATGCCAATGAGCTAAAACGTGTTTTTAATGAATATGGTCTAAAAGGAGAGGCTTACAATTCAGTTAATGAAGCTTATAAAACAGCAGTAGAAAATTCAAAAACAAATGATTTTGTTTTTGTTGGAGGTAGTACTTTTGTTGTGGCTGAAATAATTTAATTTTTTATTGAAAAAGTTTTTGCAATATTAAAAACTAGGTTATATTTGCAATCCAATTTAGAGGGCGCATAGCTCAGTTGGTTCAGAGCACTTGGTTTACACCCAAGGGGTCGGGGGTTCGAATCCCTCTGCGCCCACAAAATCCTAAGGTTTTTTACTTTAGGATTTTTCATTTTATTATCTTTGTTTAGCAGTAAATTTAATAAAAAAAGGGTCATTAACTCAGTTGGTTCAGAGTGTTACCTTGACAGGGTAGAAGTCACTGGTTCGAATCCAGTATGACCCACAAATTAAAAATTTCTTCAGAGTTCTATTTTCTTTATATTTATACTTAAAAAAAGTTATGATTTTAGAAAATATAAAATCTTCCTACAAGGAAATATTCGAATCTTATTATAATTCCTCTTTAGAAGACCATATTAAAAAAATTGTTGAGTTAGATGCTTATTTACCTTATAGCTCTACTTTTTTCTGCATCACGAATACTCAAAGCTTATCCTTTGAATACATTAGTAAAAACATGTCCTCATGTTTAGGTTTAGATTATGACGTTATGAAAAGTAAAGGCATGAATTATTTTTGGAGCAGGATGCATCCTGATGATATTGAGCCATGGCTTCAGGCACTTAACGAACTTATGAAATTTACCTTGTCTAATATATTGGTAGAGGAAAGATCTAAAATGAGTTATACTTGGAATTACAGGATTAAAAATGCACAAGGAGTTTATTTAAATGTTATTCAGAATACAACACCTCTAGAGTTTGATAATAATGATAAGCCCATAATTGGATTGGCACACTATACGGTTTTACATTCCAAAATTAAGTTACCAGTTTCCGCAACCGCCAAATTATTAAATGATAATAACGAGTATGAAACTAAATACTTCAACAATTTTTCTCAAAAGTTATTGTCTGATGGCATTACTAATAGAGAGCGTGATATTGTTAGACTATTGGTTTTGAATAAATCTAGTAAAGAGATAGCGGAAAAGTTGAATATTAGCGTCAATACGGTAGATACCCATAGGCGGAATATCTTAAAGAAACTGAATATCAAGTCAACAGGGGAGCTTATTGGTATGATGAAGACTCATGATTATTTTATACTGTAATAAATAATTTCATAATAAACCAAAAAATACTCAATTTGAGTATTGTAAAGTATTATAATTATTGCCAATTTTGATTTGCTATTAATTAGTTCTTAGGGAGAATTAAAATTGTGCCTAATTAGAAAGAATTCTTTTTAGGCACTTTTTTTTACGAATAATTTAAAAACATTGATTTTTTTGCGATTTGTCACAATACTCTTTTGAGGCATTTTAAAAATTTCATTAATTAAAAAAAATATTTTTCACTCGAATAAATCTAGAACCCTTTCCAAAGCCATACCTCTAGATCCTTTTATCAGAATGTTAGAATTTTTTAACTCTAAAATTTCAGAACTTTTTTTAAAGCTTTCAAACGAAGGATATTTGCTAGTTTTGTTAGAATGTATTTTTGAGCCATGGAAATTTTCACCAATAAAAATAAGCTTTTCTATGTTCAATGAAATTCCTAAATCAACAATATTTTGGTGTTCTACGACGGCATCATCTCCCAATTCAAACATATCGCCTAAAATGGCTACTTTATATCCCGTTTGTTTTTCAAAGTTTAACAAAGCGGCTTGCATACTTGAAGGGTTAGCATTATAGGCGTCAAGTATTATTTTGTTGGAATTTTTACTAATTATTTGTGAACGGTTATTATTGGGTATATAATTTTCAATTGCATTTTTTATGGCTTTTGTTTCAACTTTGAAATAACTACCTACAGCGATAGCATAAGCAATATTTGTGAAATTGTAATCTCCAATAAGTTGACTCTGTATTGTCTCACCTTCATAATTACATTTTACAAATGGATTAGCTTCTATAAAGTTAATGACGATATCTTCTTTTGAATTTCCGAAACTAAAAGTATTTCCGTTTTTAGTTTTATCAACTTGTATGGCATCGTTACCGTTTATGAAAATATTTTTATTATTATTGATTAGAAAATTATACATCTCGCTTTTTCCTTTTATAACACCTTCAACGCCACCAAAACCCTCCAGGTGTGCTTTTCCATAGTTAGTTATCAATCCAAAATCTGGTTGCGCAATGGAACATAAAAATTCAATTTCTTTTTGATGGTTTGCCCCCATTTCAACAATGCCAATTTCAGTATTTTTGTTCATGGAAAGCAATGTTAAAGGTACGCCAATGTGGTTGTTTAAATTGCCAATGGTTGCAGTAGTCATAAATTTTTGTAATAACACAGCATTGATTAATTCTTTTGTAGTGGTTTTTCCGTTACTTCCTGTAAGTGCTATTATAGGTGTTTTTAAATAATTTCTATGGAATGTAGCCAGCCTTTGAAGGGTCTCCAAAGCATTACTAACCAGAATGGTTTTGGAAGATATGTCAAATTCTTCTTCATCAACAATGGCATATTTTGCCCCTAACTCAATAGCTTTTTCAGCATAGGAATTACCGTTAAAATGATCGCCTTTAAGCGCAAAAAACAAATCGTTTTTCTGTATTTTTCTAGTATCGGTGCAAACCGAACGACATTCTAAAAAGAGTTGATGGATATCTTCTATTTTCACAGGATATATGACTTTAAGTAAAATTAAATGTATAAAAAAAGTCCTAACTAAAGCTAGGACTTTTTAATTATTATTATAAAACTAGTTAATTTTTTGTTTTGTTTTTAACTTTACTTTTTGAACCTACACGGGACATAGCGCATCTAAATCCAATATAATCTGTAGCCATGTCTTGTGGGAAGTAACGTCTTTGAGCTGGATCTAACCAATACTCTCTGTCTTTCCAAGAACCACCTTTATATACTCTAACTTCATCGTTTATTAAGGATGTTCTGTTATTGCCTTTATCGTATTCTCTTATAATGTTTCCTAAAGAATCTCTAGTTATAGTGTGTTTAGGAGAGTTATACATCTTTCTAGTTTCACTTTCCTTTTTGCCATCAGTTTCCTCATCACCAAAGCTTTCAAAGTATCTAGAAGAACGTCTGTCACCATCTCTAAAGTTTATCTCATTACTCTTATCAAAGTTTGTTCTTAAATAAGTTTCATTCTCATCAACAGGAACTTGTAATATTTCACCAGGTAAGTTTCTAGCTATTACTTTTCCGTTAGACAAGGTGTCGTAAACTATATCATCAGGTGTAACAACTTTTACAGTGCCATCTTCATTTAGTGCATTTTTTGTGTAAACGTTGCCTCGGTAATAGTTAAAGTCGTTAAACTCATCATCTACAATGGGTCTATAAACATCTGCTACCCATTCAGCCACATTACCAGCCATATCATATAATCCATAATCGTTAGGCTCATAGGATTTTACGGCGTTTGTAATATCAGCACCATCGTCAGACCATCCAGCGATTCCACCATAATCACCTTTTCCTTGTTTAAAGTTGGCTTTTTGGTCACCTCTGGTTTTACGTTTCCCTGAACGTGTATACTGTCCATCCCATGGATATTTTTTACGTCCACGGTATAGGTTATAACTTCTAATTTCACTCAAGCCTAAAGCAGCATATTCCCATTCAGTTTCGGTTGGGAGTCTATATTTTGGGGAAATTATACCAGTTTCACGGGTTGCATAAATATTGGTTTCATTACCATCGGCATCCGTTCTAACAAATCTTTTATTCCCGCCTTTTTCGGGATTAATAACTTCTTCATTGCCTCCATAAGTTAAGGTTGGAGCGTTAATGTAAGTATCTGTGCTAAAAGTTTGCTCAGCATTAACGTCGATAACTTTGGCATCGCGCTTTAAGTAACCAGCTTTTTCTAAATTGTATTCATTAACACGGTCTGAGCGCCAGTTGGCAAACTCAACTGCTTGAATCCAACTTACACCAACAACGGGGTACTCACCATAACCAGGGTGACGCAAATAGTTTTCCGTCATTACTTCATTGAAACCTAAGCGATTTCTCCAAACTAAAGTGTCTGGTAAAGCTCCATGATAAATGGCCCTAAAATTTTCATCAGATGGTGGGTAAACACGTTTTATCCAATCTAAATACTCCATATACATGGCATTGGTCACTTCAGTTTCATCCATATAGAAGGATTGCACGTGTTGTTGATTTGGACTATTGTTCCAATCATGCATCACATCATCCTGTACACGGCCTTTGGTGAACGTACCACCTTCTATGAACACTAAACCAGGGGAAGTTTCTTGTTCTTTGAAGTCAGTGTTGTACTGAAAACCACCTTCTCTAGAGTTGATGTCCCATCCTGTAGCTCTAGAGCTATTTTTTGAACTCGAAGATTTTTTACAACTAGTTGAACTAACCATTATAGCCAAAACTAGGAAAATCTTGATTGCTACTACTTTTTTCATATCCATACTTTTAAGTAAGCTAATAATATTTTTGGTGCTGCAATATAAGAATTAAACATTACAAAGCAAGCTATTTTTTGCATTTTAACCAAAAAAAAGTGTATTTCACCCTATTTTTTGAACCATACAACGATGTTTTTGCTGTTTTACACCATTGTTTTGTCTTGTATTAACGTATGTTTTACTAATTTATTATTGTATTTTTGTACCAGTTTTTAAAATTGTTATTTTTTTGATAATAACATGTTGTTAATGACGTTTATCTAGTGATGAAAAAGAAAATTTTATTATTACTGTTTCTGTTTTCAATAGTAATATATGGCCAACAAAAAAAATATACTATTGTTTGGAATGATTCAAAAGTGCTTTCTGGTGATAGTTTCTCAATAGAGATACCATCATTTAACAAAGAATATTTCATCTATGATTTTAATGATGGATTATTATTTGTGGATCAATGGGAAACCAAAAGTTTTATTGATGAATCTTCAATTACCGTAAGCAATGTTTCTTACAGTACTATTAACAAAGCCGATTTAAAGGATTTGGATATAAATAGCTTGCCTAACAAGTTAGTATTTAGTTTAAAAAATTCGGTTTCCAGAAATAAACAATACACCAATTTTCAACTATCACCAATTATAAAGGAGGCTAATGGTACCTTTAAAAAGGTAACATCTTTTCAAATTAATTATAAAAACGGAATCAATACAAATAGAACATCTGTTAGCAGAAAAAATTTTGGTAGTAAGTTGTTCTCTAACTCGGTTTTAAGATCTGGCGATTGGTATAGGTTTTACGTCGATACAACAGGTGTTTTTAAATTAACCAAAGGTTTTTTGCAACGTTTAGGTATTAATGTTAATAATGTAGATCCGAGAACCATTAAGTTGTATGGTCATGGAGGAGAAATGATTCCGTTCTCAAATGCTGTAGCATATCCTTATGATGTGCCAGAAAATGCAATAAAATTTGTAGGAGAAGAAGATGGAGTTTTTAATAATGAAGATTACATCTTATTTTATGCGCAAGGGCCCAAAGTTTTTAGTACCGAAAGTTTAACACATATCAATTGTTATACTGATAAAACCTACTATTATATTAATGTTAGCTCCGGTAATGGGAAACGAATTCAACCATTTGTTCAGCCTACAGGAAATGTTGATTTGGTTATCGATACCTTTGAAGATTATAAATTCCATGAGATTGATCGGTATAATTTATTGTCCCTAGGAAGACGATGGTTTGGTGAAAGATTTGATGTTGAAAATAAAAAAACCTTTGAATTTGATTTTCCAGATTTGATTACATCGGAACCAATTAATTTAAACGTTGTTGTAGCAGCAGTCTCATCCAACAACAGTGCATTTGGAATCACGGTAAATGAAGAGCCAACTGCCACATTAACCATTTTTGGTGTAACTAGGCCAACTTTTGCTGGTGGAGCTTCCTTTAATAGTAGTGTAAATGTCAATTCATCGAAAATAACCGTTGGGCTAAATTTCGATAATTTAGGAAATCCAAGCACACTAGGTTACTTAGATTATATATCCATAAAAGCAAAGCGAGCCTTAAATTTTAACAATAAGCAATTTCAATTTAAAAACAGTCAAGTTCAATCTGTCTCTGGTATTGGACAATATAATATTTCTAATGCCACAAGAATATCAGAAATATGGGATGTTACGGATATTTATAACGTTACCAATTTTGTTAATGAATCACAAAATGCCAATTTAAGTTTTACTTCAACCTTAGGTAGTTTAAAAACCTATGTAGCACTAACACCTCAAGATTATTTTGAGCCAAAAGCAGACTCAAAAACGGTGGTAAACAATCAAAATATAAAAGGAACTATATTTAACAATAATCAAGGTCAATTTCAAGATATAGATTACCTTATTGTAGCACCAAACAATATGCTATTCCAAGCACAACGCTTAGCTCAAATCAATACCGATCAATATGGATTACATGTAAAAGTGGTTGGATTGGATGAGATTTATAACGAGTTTAGCTCTGGTAACCAAGATATTGGTGCTATTAGAAATCTTGTGAAATATGTATACGATAATGCAAGTGTCCCTGAAAATCGAATAAAATATTTGTGTTTGTTTGGTGATGGTTCTTTTGATTATAAGGATAGAATACCAAATAACACGAATATAGTTCCTTCGTGGCATGCCTATAATAGTTTTAATTTGACAACCTCCTTCGTATCGGATGATTTTTATGGTATGATGGACGACAATGAAGGGACGATGGCCATTAGTGATAGACTTGATATTGCTATTGGGAGAATTCTAGCAGACACGCCACAACGTGCCAAGGAACTAGTCGATAAAATAGAATCTTATTATAGTAAAGAATCTTTTGGAAGCTGGCGCAATAATTTTGTAGTTATTTCTGATGATGTTGACCAAGACTGGGAAGGAAAACTTCAAGAAACTACAGATATCGTGGGTAATTTGGTAAGTCAAGAAAAACCATTTATAAATGTAGTTAAAATCCATTCGGACGCCTTTCAACAAGAATCCTCAGCCGGAGGTGATAGGTATCCAGCTGTAACAACCGAAATTGTAAATGCAGTTGATAATGGTGCTTTAGTTGTCAATTATTTTGGGCATGGTGGTGAAGATGGGTTGGCCGAAGAGCGAATTTTGCTTAAACCAGATATTGATGGATTTCGCAATTTTTGTAAGCTAAACTGTTTCGTGACGGTGACATGTGAATTCACGAGGTTTGACAATCCTTTTAGGCAAACGGCGGGAGAATTTACGTATTGGAATAAACAAGCTGGAGCTATTGGTTTAATTACAACCACAAGACAAATTTTTGTGCAATTGGCGGTTGATTTTAATAGTATTTTAGGACAATATTTGTTTTCTTATAGTGATAATGATAATTTTGGTGATTATGATTACCCTACCATGGCAGAAGCTTTAAGGTTGTCAAAAATTGACCCTTTAATCGCTGGTTCAAGTCAAAAACGTCTCATGTTCTTTATAGGCGATCCAGCCATGAAATTAGCATTTTCAAAACCAAACATTAGGTTAACGCAAATTAATGATGTGCCAATAGGGCAATCAACAGATACTTTGAAAGCTTTAAGCTATGTGAAATTGGCAGGAGAGGTAACAGATGTTTCAGGTAATCTTTTATCAAACTACAATGGCACACTTTCAACTACTATTTACGATAAACCAATAAGCAGGGAAACGCTTGCCAATGATGGAACGCGTTTGAATGGCCAACTCGTAAAACTCAATTTCAATACTTTGGGGGTGGTTATATTTAGAGGGCAGGCCACAGTGAAAAATGGACAATTTGAATTCGATTTTGTAGTTCCAAAAGACATAGGAATACCCGTTGGTTTTGGAAAGATAAGTTTCTATTCCAAAGATGAAGCATTAACTTCAGATCAAACAGGAGCAAGTATAAATACTCTTAAAATTGGCGGTATTAATGAAAATGCAGCCGAGGATAATACTGGGCCAATCATATCTTTATATATGAACGATGAAAATTTTGTTTCAGGTGGTATTACCAATGAACAACCTACATTGTTAGCTAAATTAGAAGATTTAAATGGTATCAATACGGCAAGTGGTATTGGGCACGATATTGTTGCCATACTTGATGGAGATGAAACCAATCCTTTCATATTAAATGATTATTATCAAACCGATGTTGATGATTATACAAAGGGAACCGTAAGTTTTCCTTTCAGGGATTTAGAACCTGGTTTGCATACCTTAACCCTCAAGGCATGGGATGTTTACAACAATTCCTCCATCTCAGAAATTCAATTCATTGTATTCGATAAAGACCAAAATTTAGTTATAAATAACGTGTTGAATTACCCAAATCCGTTTGTTAATTACACAGAATTTTGGTTCAATCACAATAGTTCGGAACCTTTAGACGTTTCTATACAGATATTCACTGTATCAGGTAAGCTTATAAAAACCATAAACGGACAAACAACAGGTGGTATTAAAACAACTAGTTCTCTTTCAAGAGACATGATTTGGGATGGTAGAGATGATTTTGGGGATAAAATAGGAAAAGGTGTATATATTTATAAGTTAAAAGTACATTCCGCCTTGTTAAATAAAACCGTTGAGAAAATTGAAAAACTTGTAATACTCTAATAAAAATTTATATTTGTTAAATTAAAACTAATTCATGAAGAATAAAATATTAATATTAATAGCTTTAGCTTTTATTGTAAGAGTTAATGCTCAAACAACAACAATTATTCCTGATAATAATCCTAGAGTGATAACCACTGGTCTTCCGTTTGTTTTAATTGCACCAGATGCACGTGCGGCCGCTTTGGGAGATATGGGCGTTGCCACATCTGTAGATGCTTTTTCTCAACAATGGAACTCATCTAAATATGTTTTTTCTGAAACTAAGTCTGGTTTTGGAGTGAGTTACACACCTTACTTGAGTAAATTGGTAAACGATATTTTCCTAGGAAATCTAACTTATTTTAACAGAATTGATGAGCGAAGTGCCTTTGCAGCGAGTTTAAAATACTTTTCCTTAGGTGATATCGAGTTTGTTAATGATGAATTTTCAGAAGCATTAATACAAAGACCTAATGAGTTCACAATTGATGCCTCTTATGCTTTACGTTTGTCAGATCAATTTGCCATGTCTGTGGCGATGCGATATTTAGTATCAGATTTGAGACTTGATGATGGAAGTGGAAATACTGACGGAGCTAGCACATTTGGTGTAGATATTTCTGGTTATTATCAAAGTGAGGAAGAAGCCTATTCTGATTTTAACGGACGTTGGAGAGCAGGATTCGCCATTCAAAACTTAGGTCCAAAGTTCAAATATACTGAAGATGGTTCAGAGAATTTTCAACCTACCAACCTACGTCTAGGTGCGGGTTTTGATTTTATATTTGATGATTATAATAAGATTTCTGTTACCGCTGAGGTAACAAAACTTTTGGTGCCAACTCCTCCAGCATTTGGCGATTTATATAATTTTACCGATAATAATGGTAATGGAACCTATGAAGAAAATGTTGATGATTTAGATGATTTAGTTCAAGAAGATGTTATTATTGGTGGTAAGCCTCAGGATGTGAATTTCTTATCTGGTATTTTCCAATCATTTGGTGATGCTCCTGACGGTTTTAGTGAAGAGTTAAAAGAGTTTACATGGGCGTTAAGTGCAGAATATTTATACCAAGATTCCTTTGCTTTTAGAGCAGGTTATTTTAATGAAAGTGAAGAAAAAGGTGCCAGAAAATTTTTAGCTCTGGGTGCTGGTTTTAAAGCTAATGTAGTTAATATTGATTTATCTTATTTGTTTTCGGCATCAAGAATACAAAGTCCTCTAGAAAACACCTTACGTTTTTCGCTCACGTTTAATATTGGAGCGGGAGAGTATAACGAATACTAGTAAGTAGAAATAAAAATTAAACAAAAAAACTATTGTGAACAGCAATAGTTTTTTTGTTTAATAAATTTATTGAATACATTTGAATATGAAGGAAATAAAAATAGAATGCACATTATTTATTTTTGATAATGCACATGAGCTTCCGTTGGATGCTTTCAAATTAATGCAAAAAGCTGTAGAGGCCAGAGAAAATGCTTATGCCCCATATTCTAAATTTCATGTTGGGGCTGCCTTACTTTTAGATAATGGCGAAATTATAACGGGTAATAATCAAGAAAATGCCTCGTATCCATCTGGTTTATGCGCAGAGCGTACGGCTATTTATTACGCGGGTTCTCAATTTCCACAGGCCAAAATTATTCGTATGGCAATTTCAGCAGGTTCACAAAAAAACCAAACAAAAAAGCCAATTCCTCCTTGTGGTGCATGCAGACAAGCCATTGCAGAATATGAAATAAAACAAGAGATGCCCATAGAAATTTATTTTATGGGAGAAACGGGAAAAGTTGCCAAATCTCTCTCATTATCAAATTTATTACCCTTGATTTTTGATAAATCTGTATTATAACAATCTCATATAAAAAATTACTATTTTCAGTTTTTCCATTAATGAGTAAAGTGTTACTTTTGTTACTCGTTTATTAAATTAACGCAACTGATGCAAAAAATAACAAAAGAGGTTTACCTAAAATGGTATGAAGACATGTTATTCTGGAGAAAGTTTGAAGATAAACTAGCTGCAGTATATATCCAACAAAAAGTAAGAGGATTTCTTCACTTGTATAATGGTCAAGAAGCCGTACTGGCAGGTGCTTTACATGCCATGGATTTGACTAAAGATAAAATGATAACCGCTTATAGAAATCACGTACAGCCTATTGGTATGGGAGTAGACCCAAGACGAGTGATGGCTGAGTTATATGGAAAAGCAACAGGCACATCACAAGGTTTGGGCGGTTCCATGCATATATTCTCTAAAGAACACCGCTTTTATGGAGGCCATGGCATCGTTGGAGGTCAAATTCCTTTAGGTGCAGGAATTGCATTTGGAGATAAGTATCATGGAAGCGATGCTGTAACTTTATGTTGTTTTGGTGATGGTGCTGCAAGACAAGGATCTCTGCATGAGTCATTCAATTTGGCAATGCTTTGGAAACTACCAGTTGTATTTGTTTGTGAAAATAATGGGTATGCCATGGGTACTTCAGTAGAAAGAACGGCTAACCATACTGAAATTTGGAAACTAGGTCTAGGTTATGAAATGCCTTGTGGACCAGTAGACGGAATGAATCCTGTTAAGGCAGCTGAAGCTTTTGATGAAGCGATACAAAGAGCGCGAAGAGGGGATGGACCAACATTTTTAGAACTTAAAACGTATCGTTATAGAGGTCATTCTATGAGTGATGCCCAACATTATAGAACCAAAGAGGAAGTAGCAGAATATCAAAAAATTGACCCGATTACTCAGGTTAAGGATATTATTCTTGAGAAAAAATATGCTACAGAAGCGGATATTAAGGTGATAGATAAGCGCGTGAAAGATTTGGTATCTGAGTGTGAAAAGTTTGCCGAAGAATCACCGTTCCCAGAAAAGAATGTCATGTACGATGTGGTTTACGAACAAGAAGATTATCCATTTATTCAACATAAATTATAAACTATGGCTATAGTAGTAAACATGCCGCGTTTAAGCGACACCATGGAAGAAGGAACCGTAGCAACTTGGTTAAAAAAAGTAGGTGACAAGGTTGAAGAAGGCGATATTTTAGCTGAAATAGAGACCGATAAAGCCACTATGGAGTTTGAATCTTTTAATGAAGGAACCCTGCTTCATATAGGTGTGCAAGAAGGAGAAACTACCAAGGTAGACGAACTTTTAGCCATTATAGGTGACGAAGGAGAGGATATTTCTGCCTTGTTAAATGGTGGAGGGAATTCTTCATCAGAAGATAAAAAAGAAGATAAAAAAGATAACAATAGCCAAAACAAAGTTGAAGCGTCCAATAAAGTTGAAACTTCAAAAGAATCTCAAGAATTACCAGAAGGTGTTATTGTTGTAACGATGCCTCGCCTGAGTGATACCATGGAGGAAGGAACCGTAGCAACTTGGTTAAAGAAAGTAGGGGACAAAGTTGAGGAAGGTGATATTTTGGCTGAGATTGAAACCGATAAAGCCACCATGGAGTTTGAATCCTTTCAATCCGGTACGTTATTACAAATAGGTTTGCAAGAAGGTGAATCGGCCAAGGTAGATTCTTTATTAGCTATTATAGGACCTGCTGGAACCGATGTTTCTGGAGTTGCCGCTAATTTTAAAGCCTCTTCTTCTTCAAAAAAAGAAGAAACCCCAAAAGTTGAAACTAAAACTGAGGCGCCTAAAGAAGCTCCAACTGAAGTTAAAACAGAATCTAAACCAAGTGCACCAACAACAACACCTGTAACGTCAAATGGACGCTTATTTATATCGCCGTTGGCAAAAAAACTAGCTGAAGAAAAAGGTATCAACTTAACTCAATTACAAGGCTCTGGTGAACACGGACGCATTATAAAACGTGATATAGAAAATTACACGCCTTCAGCAACAGCATCTGTTGGTAAATTTGTTCCTGCTGGTCAAGAAGATTTTGAGGATGTTCCAAACTCGCAAATGCGCAAAGCCATTGCTAAAGCCTTAACCAACTCTAAGTTTACGGCGCCACATTATTATTTAAGTGTGGAGTTTGATATGGATAATGCCATCGCTTTCCGTGAGCAATTTAATACCATCCCTGATACTAAAATATCATATAACGACATGGTTGTTAAGGCATGTGCTTTAGCTTTAAAGCAACACCCTCAGGTTAATTCACAATGGTTTCCAGATAAAATGCGCTTAAATAACCATGTGCATATTGGAGTAGCAGTAGCAGTTCCTGATGGATTGGTGGTGCCAGTGGTTAAATTTGCCAATGAGCAAACACTTCCACAAATTGGTGCAGCTGTTAAAGAACTGGCTGGAAAGGCTAGAAATAAAAAATTAACTCCTGCCGAAATGGAAGGGAGTACCTTTACGGTTTCCAACTTAGGCATGTTTGGTATCGATACCTTTACATCCATAATCAATCAACCAAATTCAGCGATTCTTTCTGTTGGAAATATTGTTCAAAAACCCGTGGTTAAAAACGGACAAATTGTGGTTGGTAATACCATGAAGCTATCTTTGGCCTGTGACCACAGAACCGTTGATGGTGCTACTGGAGCTCAATTCCTTCAAACATTAAAAGGTTATATTGAAAACCCGGTAACGATGCTTGTGTAAATATTTAACTTTACTTATAATAATATAAGTATAAAAAATAAGACCTGTTTCATGAATTTGAGACAGGTTTTTTAATAGCACCAATTTATTCAAACCTACCCAAACGGGTAGGTTTTTTCTTTTGATGGTTTTCGTACTTTTAGGTTTTTGTAAACATCTCGTAATGCGAATAGCAATTACCACATTTATGCTTTTAATAATGAGTCTTACTGAGGCTCAAAGTATGTGTAGTTGTGATTTAGTTAATGAAAATTTTGATTGGGTAAATACAAGAGATTCGTTAGAAGTGTTTGATACTAGTAAAGTACTCAAGTTATCAAAAAACAAATCCTGTGAATTTAAAGGTTTAGAACTCGAACTAAAATTATTTATCCATCAAAAGAAATTTGAATCAGCTTTTAAAGTAATTAATAAACTTGAAAACATCTTAAGTGAGATTGATTGCAAAGATGAATTTTTGTTTAATATATATATCCAAAAGGCGGATTATTATAAAGCATTAAACAACTACGAAAAATTATCGGAGTTTGCATTTAAATGTTTAAAAGAGGCTGAGCGATTAAACGATCCAAATAAAGAAATTGAAGCCATAAAACAGATTGTTCATTTATTTACTAGAATGGACGAAGACCTTAAAAATTGGGATTATATAAAACGCGCACAAAAGTTAATTTTTAACCAAAAGGAAAGTTTAGAATCTATAGTCAATTACAGATGGTTAGCATATGAATATGAAAATAAATACACAACAACTGGTAGAAAAACCTTAATTGACTCTGGGTTTGCTTTTGCCAAAAAAGCTAAAGTAGGAGCTTTTAAGTATAAGAATTATGACGAATTGGCGAAGTTATATCGAGCCTTCGAATCATTTTCATATCATAAAGGCGAATTGGATAAGGCTTTACAATACATAGATACAGCCATTTTTTATGCCAAACAGATTAAAGGCGATAAAAACTTAAGTGGTCTCTATCTTTCAAAGGCATGGGATCATTTGGATCTAGGGGAAAAAGAAGAGGCCGTTAAATGGATGGATACCGTTATGGCTATTGACAAATCTAATGATATAGTGGGTGTCATGATGGAATATTTAGACGCCTCCGATCTATACGAACAATCGGATAGGTTAGATAAGGCATATTCAGCATTTAAAACCTATGCAAAAATGAAGGATAGCATTATGAATAGAGAACGTGTAGAGGTCATAAATGAATTGGAAACCAAATATAAAACCGAGTTGAAAGATGCAAAAATTAAAAGACAAGGCGTTTGGTTAGTGATAGCATCCTTGGTCATTGTACTCATATTATTTATTGGAACCATATTTCAATTAAAAAGAACCAAACAAAAAAACCAAGCATTAAAAGAAGCTTATGAAAAACAAGTAGCTCTAGAAAAAGAACTTACAGCGGTGAGAGAAAACATTGCCCAGGATTTTCATGACGATTTGGGTAATAGGCTGGCTAGAATTTCTCTATTATCCAGTCTTGTAAATAAAGAAGTGTCCAATAAAGAAGAAAAATTAAGGTCTAAAGTCAAACAAATAACCGATGATGCCAACGACTTGTATTTGGGTACGCGAGATTTTATATTTTCACTCAAAGAAAACAGTGATTTTGTTGAGGAATTAGTAACCTATTTATCCGATTTTGGGGAAAATTATTTTAGTAAAACCAACATTAAATTCGAATTGGAAAAGCATATTGATGTTAATGACAAGTTACCTTATTATTGGAGCAAACAACTTATTTATATATTTAAAGAAGCGATGACCAATGCTCTTAAATATGCGAGATGTAATTATGTTTCTCTTAAATTTATTTACAAAAAAAACGAATTGGAGATTATGTGTACGGATAATGGTATTGGTATTGCACAGCAAGATTTAAACTCAAGCAATGGCTTATCAAATATGAAAGAAAGAGCACATAAAATTGGAGGTTTTTTGCACATTGAAACCAAAGAAAAAGAAGGCACAAAAATCATTTTTAAAGGAAAGACAACATAAATGCTAGACCTTAAACATAAAGTAGTCATTATAGAAGATAATATCCCTCTAAGTGAAGGGTTTGCGGAGGTTATAAATACCACCGAAAACTTTAAAGTGGTGAATGTTTACCACAATTGTGAAGATGCCATTGAAAATCTAAAATACGATAATCCAGATATTTTTTTAGTCGATATAGATTTACCAGGGATTAATGGTGTTGAAGGCACCAAACAAATAAAAAAAATAATGCCCAATTGTTCTATTATTATGGTAACAGTATATGAAAACTCCAGTATGGTTTTTGATGCCTTGTGCGCTGGCGCGATGGGTTACTTAACCAAAAACGTCTCACCTGAAGATATTGTTGAGTCGCTCAATGAAGTCGTAAATGGTGGTGCTCCCATGAGTATAAAAATCGCTAAAATGGTGGTGAGTTCCTTTCAAAAGCAACCCAGTAAAATTGAGCTCTCACAAAGAGAAAAAGAAGTACTCACGCTTTTATCCGAGGGGAATAGTTATGATGGAATTGCTGATAAACTTTTTATTAGTAAAAACACCATAAAGTTTCATCTAAAAAATATCTACATCAAGCTTCAGGTAAACTCCAATATTGAAGCAGTCCAAAAAGCCAATAAAGAAAATCTTTTGTAATTCATTAAAAATGAATAGGTTATAATTCTACCCGTTTGGGTAGTACAGCTCTTTGTTCTCTCAGTTACTTTTACAGAGAACTTTTAAAACCTATTTATGATGAAGAAACTTTTACTTTTTTCAATAGTACTATTCATATCACTTAGTACATTTTCTCAAAACCATTTTATTACAACTTGGAGTACAGCAACACCTGGAGCATCAGTAATTATTCCAACAACAGGAGGTGGTTACAATTATGATGTTGATTGGGAAAACGATGGCATTTTTGATGATATTGGAATTACTGGTAATATAACTCACAACTATCCCAATGCTGGAGTTCATACAGTTGCTATCCGAGGTAGTTTTCCAAGGATATATTTTAATAATACGGGCAGTAAAAATCAACTCTTGTCTGTTGAAAATTGGGGCAATATAGCTTGGACGTCTTTTCATAGGGCATTTCAAGGCTGCAGTAATTTGGTGGTTAATGCCACAGATGCACCAGATTTAACTAATGTAACCGATTTAAGCTTAATGTTTTGGCGGTGCTCATCATTTAATCAATCCATAGATCATTGGGATGTAAGTACTATTACAGGTATGTCTGGAATGTTCTTAGAAACACCCTATAATCAGCCATTAAATTCTTGGAACGTGAGTAATGTAATATTTATGAACAATATGTTTAATGGGGCTACATCTTTTAATCAACCCTTAAATAATTGGAATGTAAGTAGCGTGACTTTTATGAATAATATGTTCTATGGTTGTTTTGCTTTTAATCAACCTATAGATAATTGGAATGTTAGTAGCGTTACAGACATGAGCTTTATGTTTGCTTATGCTACATCATTTAACCAATCTTTAAATAGTTGGAACGTGTCTAATGTTACCAATATGTTTAACATGTTCGCTTCTACAAATTTTAATCAACCATTAAACAATTGGAACGTAAGCAGTGTTACTAATATGCGAGGTATGTTTGAAGGAGCTATTGCATTCAATCAACCTATAGAAACATGGGATGTTAGTGCAGTTACAGACATGTCATTTATGTTCATCTTAGCACAAAATTTTAACCAACCCTTAAACAATTGGAACGTAAGCGCTGTTACCCAAATGCCAAGAATGTTTGAAAGGGCCAGTTCTTTTAATAGACGTTTGGGATCATGGAATGTTAGTAATGTAACAAACATGTCAGGTATGTTCGATAGGGCCACCTCTTATAATCAACCTATGGATAATTGGAATGTGAGTAACGTTACAAACATGTCTAATATGTTTAGTGGCGCCACCTCTTTTGACCAATCATTGGGAACTTGGGATGTAAGCAATGTAAATAATATGACCAACATGTTTTTAAACGTAACATTATCTACCATTAATTATGATGATACTTTAATAGCTTGGGATGCACTGAACTTACAAGCCAATGTTAATTTTCATGGAGGTTTCAGTCAATATTGTAATTCCGCTTCACAAAGAACGAATATAATAAACAATGATGGATGGACAATTATAGATGGTGGGCAAACTATTTGTGGTTCATTAAGTGCAAAGGATTTTGAAAATCAAGCTTTTAAACTTTATCCCAATCCAACAAAAACAAGTTTTTACATTGAAACCAAAGAAATTGTCAACAATGTAGGCGTAATAGACATTCTGGGAAAAACGGTTAAAACTTTTAAGTCTAATGTTGAGAACTACAGTATAGATGATTTAAAATCTGGATTATACTTTATAAATATTAACACCGAAAAGGGAAAAGCAACTAAAAAATTAATTAAAGAATAAAAAATTATTAATAACCCCAAATCTTTTTAATTATGAAAACAATGAAAACCTTAATGCTATTGTTAATGATAGCTTTTTTAATGGCTTGTAACAGTGATGAGTCACCAAAGAACCAAGCCCCAGTTATGGAAAATAAAACCATAGATGTTTCTGAGAATTTAACATCCGATTTAATTACAACCATGGTTGCATCCGACGCAGAAGAAGATGTATTAACTTATGCCATAGTATCACAAACACCTGCAAATAGTATCATTATTAATGAAAACACAGGTGAAATTTATGTTGGAACTGCCAGTGCTTTTGATTATGAACAAAACACACAAATAGTTGCAATAATAAGTGTAAGCGATGGAAATTCAACAACAGAATCTACATTAACAATCCATATTCTAGATGTTAATGAAAATGGATGATTATAAAATTGAAATTAAAGTATTTATAAGAATTATTTAAACGATTTTCTTGAACTATTAATTTACTGGTTTTTTGGTTAGTTAATTATATTTAATAGTAGGTACTTTAAGTGAAAACCTGTTTCTCTTGTTAATACGCAAGACTGAAGCAGGTTTTTGTTTTTAATTACTCGGCTTAATATTCTGATTGACTCTAAATAAGTTATTGGGGTCATATGTTTTTTTAATTTTTGAGAGCCGCTCATAGTTATGTTTATAACTTGCTTTTACGCGCGCTTGTCCTTCTTCCATCATAAAGTTTGAATAGGCTCCACCAGAAGAGTACGGGTGTAGCGCTTCCCAATAATCTTTACACCAATTGGTTATTTTATCTGCATCGGAAGGCTCTGGAGAAACTCCCACTATTACACCTGCATAATTGGCATCACGATATGCCCATGGTGTGTCTTCGGCTCCAACACGACTAGCTGCGCCACTAATGGGATACAAATGCATTTGGGAAAGTGGTGTAGGTATAGAAGAGCCGTATTTTAAATGTTGTGCACTTACTGCAGGACTTAATTCATTAAAAAAGTCTGCTCGCCAATACCATTGCAAGCCATGTGGTAACAAACCATCAAATAATGTTTGAATTGAAGGGTATGGCATTTCTCCAACATGAACAAACACAGGATCTAAATCCATGGCTGGTTTTATTAATTTATCAAATTCATCTTGACTTCCTGTAAAGCACCATACAATGCCACAAAATTTATTTCCATGCAAGAAATCTGGAAATGGAGGACCTGGAATAACCATAGTGGCAATAAAGCCATTTAATTCGTCTGGTGCACTATGAATAAAGCTGTGATACCATGCCATAATTTCTTCAGTTCTTTCTATTGGCCATAAAATAGGCCCTCCAATAACTGTTTTTATCGGATGCGCTTGAAATTTAAATGAAGTTACAATTCCAAAATTACCACCACCGCCTCGAATGGCCCAGAATAAATCTTGGTTTTGGTCTTTGTTAACCGTTACAAATGAGCCGTCAGCAAGTACCATATCAGCTTCCAAAAGATTATCAATGGTTAAACCGTATTTTCTAGATAAATGACCAACACCGCCCCCTAAAGTTAATCCACCAACTCCAGTTGTTGAAATTATACCGGCAGGAACAGCCAATCCAAATGGGTGAGTTGCATGGTCTACCTCTCCCCAAAGATTGCCTCCGCCAACTCTAACCGTGTTATTAGATGTATCTACTCTTACAAATTTAATTCCTGATAAATCGATAACCAAACCATCATTGCATATTCCTAGACCGCCACCATTATGTCCACCACCTCTAACAGCAATTAATAAATTGTTTTCTCTTCCAAAATTTACGGAAGCTATTACATCGGCAATATCAACACACATAACAATCATTCCTGGATGCTTGTTAATCATACCATTATATACTTTTCGTGTGTCGTTATACTCAATATCTGTCGGTAATATAATTTTGCCCCTTATCTCTGGAGTAAATGCCTCAATTAATTTAGGGTTTAAATCTCTTACTGGATTTTTCATGTTAATTTTAATTTTGATTAATTATTTACCAATCATCATGTCTTTTAAAGACCACAGTATTGAAAGCACATCTTTTTTAGATTCTTCATCAATGTTGTTTTTATCTAAAGCCATGAAAATGTCATCTATAACATGCATGTATTCAGCATGGCTTATATTCATACCGGTATGGGCCGTTACCATATCTTTTCCTTTATAATTATTTGGTCCTCCGCTCCCAGCGCTAAAAAAATCAATCGTATGATTTTTTATAATTGTTAATTGTTCTTGTTTTTCTTTTAAAGGAAGAAACCTTGCGTTTACAGCAGGATTGTTCATGTGATTTTCAACGGTGTCATCAACAATTATAGAGATGCCAGATCGGCCACCTAATCGTTCAAAAAGTGTTTTGTTCATAAGGTTATAGTTTTGATTATAGTTCAAAGCTATACATAGTAAAATGAAGCTAATGTTACATTTAATTCAAAAAAGTAGAATTTTGAATCATTTATATTTTCATCAAAATATACTTTTAAGCTATATGCTGCTGAATATATTTTGAAGGCAGAATTCCGTATTTGTCAAGGAAGCATTTTGAGAAATATGCAGCACTATTAAAACCAGTCTCAAAAGCAATTTCAGAAATATTACCATATTGCTCATGTAATAAGTTTAAAGCTTTGTTTAACCGGAATTCCTTTAAAAAGCTATTTGGTGATTGTCCTGTTAATTTAGTCAGTTTTCTGTAAAGTTGCGATTTGCTTAAACCTAAAGCTCTACTGAAATCATTTACATTAAAGTTCGGTTTGTTCCATGCCTGCTCTACATAATCGATGAGTTGATTTAGAAATTTTTCTTCATTAGGTTGAAGTATTTTAATCATTTTATCATCAATTGCTGCATTCCTGTTTTCACTTTCGTATAATAATTTCACTTCGCTTGTAATTACTAGTTGTTCTTTAACAACATCGCACATACGTGTAGCCAGAGTGATTGTTTCTTCAAAAATATTATCTTTATTTGTTACAGGAACACCGGAACTTAACGCAATATTTAGTTTACGTGTAGAAGGGTCGAACTTTGGTGTAACATATTTGAATTGAAATTTTATTTTTAAAGCACATAAAACGGCATCTGATACAGATTTAAAGGATGCTAAATACGAGTTATTATCTTTTTTTACAATACGCCCGTTAAACTTTTTTAATGTTTTGGATACATTATTATGAAATTTTTGAGCAAATATTGTAAATTGATTTGCTTCAAGACGATTTAAATAATTACTAGTTTCTAATACCATTAAAACTCTAAAAGCAGGATCGTTTATGATATTGAGTTCCGTGTTTTGTGATTTCTCAGGATCTTCAATGCGTCCTAAAAATGATTCTACTATGGTTTCATCTACCTCAATGATTCTTAATGGGATATCACCATGCGCATGCGAATGTAAATCTTTTAGTGCTTTCTTATTAGGAGCTTCGATTAAGCAGAAGGCCCTTTGTCTTTTTTCATCACACCAATATGTTAATCCGCGACAATTATATTTATGTTCTATTTCTAAATCGGCTTGATGCATTTGTGCAACATGCTCGGCTGTTACACCATCTGGCATTTCGTGGAGGTCTAAAAATAATGGCATGCTGAGTGTTTTATACAAATTAGTGATTTTTAATGGGTTATGCAACATGAAGGTGTTTTTAGTTGTCAATTAAATTAACAGACTTAAAAATCATATTACTTGGAAGGAGTTTTTTTATCTTTAGGCTCCAATAAAATTTGAAATGAATAAATTATTAAATGCTCTTTTAATTTTAATTTTATCCTTTTCTTGCACGGTCACAAAAAATAAAGAAGTTAGTAAATCTTCAAAAATTAGTAGTGATAAAGCTGTTGAGCAAGTGAAATCTATTATAGTTCCTTACACTATAGAAAATGTAAAACATATTATATCTAAAGAAAGTATTAAAACAAATCTAGAGTATCTCGCTTCAGATGAATTGCAAGGCAGAGAAACTGGTTCTACAGGTATTGAACAAGCAGCTGTTTACATTGAAAACTTTTTTAAAAAGTACAAGGTAAAACCTTACTTTGAAACATATAGAGATTCTTTTGATTTAGGACATTATGTAGGATATAATGTCGTTGGTTACTTGCCAGGAAATGACTTTAAACTAAAAAATGAATTTGTCATTTTAGGAGCACATTATGATCACATTGGTATAGCGGCTAATATTATAAATAACGATTCTATCGCTAATGGAGCTAATGATGATGCCTCGGGTACGGTTGCTGTTTTAGAATGGGCCAAATATTTTGCTAAAGTAAAAAATAATAAAAGGAGTATATTATTCACGCTATATTCAGCAGAAGAGAAAGGTTTAAAGGGTTCTGAACATTTAGCAAAAAAACTAAAAGAATCTAATTTAGATCTTTATACCATGATTAATTTTGAAATGATTGGTGTCCCAAGAGCAGATAGTGAAACCATGAGTTATGTTACAGGATATGATAGGTCTAACATCGCTAAAAAATTAAATACTTACGCGGGTAAAGAAATTATTGGTTTTCTACCCCAAGCCAAAGCTTATAAACTCTTTGAGCGTTCAGATAATTATCCATTTTATAATGAGTTTAAAATTCCTGCTCATGCTATTTCTACTTTTGATTTTACTAATTTTGATTATTATCACCATGTGGACGATGAGGTCGATAAAATGAACTACGATCATATGTTAACTTTTATAACCAAAATGGCTGCAGCATTGGAAGGTATGGTTAACGCACCAACAAAAGAAATAAAAATGAAAAATGAGTAAAAACATAATTATAACAGGAACGAGTAGAGGTATAGGGTTTGAGTTGGTTCAACTTTTTGCGAAAGCGGGTCATAATGTTTTGGCGCTTTCGCGGAATGAAAAGCCAATTCAAAAATTAAATTTAAAGAATGTCACTTGTTTTTCTTTTGATTTAGGAGATATTGAAGCTTATGAGAAGGTTGGAGATTTTATAAAAACTAATTGGAAACAAGTTGATATTTTAATCAATAATGCAGGGGCTTTACTGAATAAACCTTTCGCAGAAACAGGTATGCAAGACTTTGAAGTCGTTTATAATACCAATGTTTTTGGAGTGGCCGAATTAACCCGAATCGTTCTACCATTTATGAAAAAAAATAGTCATGTTGTTACTATTAGCTCCATGGGTGGCGTTCAAGGCAGTATGAAATTCCCAGGATTAGCTGCATATAGCTCAAGTAAAGCAGCAGTAATCACTTTAACTGAATTATTAGCTGAAGAATATAAGGACACCGGTATATCGTTCAACGTTTTAGCTTTGGGAGCTGTACAAACAGAAATGCTTGAAGAAGCCTTTCCGGGATATCAAGCACCAACAACTGCTTTAGAAATGGCACACTATATTTTTGATTTTTCCCTTAATGGAAACAAATATTACAATGGAAAACTGTTGCAGGTCTCTAATTCTACGCCTTAAAATAGTTTAACGTTATTTTTCGCATTAAAACAGAAAACGAACTACAATCAAAAACCATTTTCTATTTTAGCATCATGAGGAATATTCTGGCAGTTGTTCTTTTTTGTTTTACATTTTTTGTGAATGCTCAGATAACGTTATCTCATAATGTTGGAAATATACCAATACAGACAGATATGAGATCATGCGAGTTTGCACAATCTTGGGCTAGAACTTTTATACTTTCAGATTTTGGAATATCTCCTAAAGATAGATTTATTATAAGTTCGGGACAAGTGGGAATTTATAATTCTCTTGGAGGCTCAAAAGTACAGTTCAATATTTACAAAATTGACGATAACTTTCCAAATTCTTATTCAATAACAAATTTAATTGGAAGTAGTCAAATAGTAGATTTACCTATCATAGGGCCTGTGCCAGAAATTATACAAGTTAATTTTGATACACCTATAGTGGTTCCTGATGGTGTTGGACGCTTGTTAGTGGAGGTTAGAAAGTTTTTTGATATTAATAATTGGGACGAATCGCTAGCTTATATTGCTGGAACACAAGAAGATAATGATGTTTCTTGGTTTTGGGGATGTAATGAAGTTTATTCTCATACAGATACAAAAAGACTTAATCCACCTGTTAACAATGCTAATTTTTATATAAACGTTACTGGAGAAATTAACAGCACCAATAGTTTAGGTTTTGATACTAAATTAACCCATAATTTTTGCAATGACGTTGTAAAAGTTAATCAATATAGTTGTAGTTGGGGTGGTTTAAAATATGCAAGAAGATTTGTTTTAGAAGATTTTGGTGTTTCAACAAATGAGGAGTTTATTATTGATAGAGGACAGGTTGCCTTTTCAAGTGTTGGGGTTTATGACGTTAAAATACAGTTCAATATTTATAAAATAGATGATAATTTTCCAAGTTCTTATTCTGAAGCTGATTTAATTGGTAGTAGTCAAGTTATTTACATACCTTATTTTGGCTCTGGAAATGGTGTACAGCCTAAAATATTTGATATTTATTTTGGCAATCCTATTGTCGTACCTGCAAATATTGATAAGATTCTTGTTGAGGTATATAATCTAGACAGTACCAGTAGTGCAGGTCTTGCTTTCATTGCTGGAGGTACGCAAAGCACAGATGAATCATGGTTAAGATCAGAGGCTAGTGGTTGTCCACCATTTCAAGAATATGTTGCCGTTAGTAATCCTAATATTAATTATTTTATAAATGTTACGGGTAAAACAAATCATGTAACGAACAATTTTGAAATGAACATTTCAAACATATGTTCAGAGTTTTTAAAAGAGTTTAGTGTTGAGAACAAAGCTAATGTGGCATCGGTAGTTTGGAATTTTGGCGATCCAGCTTCCGGTACAGATAATACTTCAACAGATGTTTCACCTTTTCACGATTTTTCACAAGATGGCACTTATACCATTACGGCAACTGTAACAGGAAAGAGTGGGGGTGTTGAGATTTTATCTGAAACAATTGATGTTAAAGAACCGCCCAATGCTTACGGTATCGATAATATTTATGCTTGCGAAGATGATTTTAACTCTGGAATATCTTCCTCTTTTGATACTTCAGGATTAGTAACTCAAGTTTTAGGTGGCCAAATCAATAAAGTTGTTAAATTTATTGATGGCAGTGGAAATGAATATGATGAATTTCCTAATCCATTTACAAATACAATTAAAGATATTGAAACCATAACGGTTAGGGTATCACATGATGATAATCCATGTTGCTACTCGGAAACTACTTTCGATTTAATAGTTAATCCAAAACCTAATATAGAAAGTGTTACTGATTTAGTGGTTTGCTCAAATGAGACCGATGGTTTTTCTTCATTTAACTTACAGGAAGTAAAAGAAAAAATAATTAATAGTTCATCTAATTTATTGGTGACTTTTTATCGTGAAAGTGGTAATGAAATATTAGCGCCTTTAAATGCTGTTCAAAATATAGTTGTTAATGAAGAAGAAATCACAGTTAGGGTAATTAATTCTGATACAGATTGCTATAACGAAATAACATTCAAATTAAAGGCAAACCCATTGCCTATAGCAAATGCGATAACTGAAATTGTAGGGTGCGACGATAATAATGATGGCATTTCTGAGTATTTTGACACCTCAAACGTAGAATCTCAAGTTTTAGGTACACAAACAGGGATGGAGGTATCCTATTTCGACTCTAGTGGTAATCAATTACCAAGCCCTTTGCCAAATCCCTACACAAACTCAATTGCTAATACTGAAACCATTACTGTAAGGGTTACAAATCCCTCAACAACCTGTTACGCTGAAATGCCATTGGTTTTAAAACCCGCATCAAAACCACAGATTAATGCGCCCCAAAATATATATAGCTGCGATTTAGGTGATGGTTATGCGAATTTTGATATGACTGGTTTGGAAACTGAAATTATTGGTAATCAAAGTGGTTTGAAAATCATATACTTTGATATTAGTGGAAATGAATTACTGAGTCCACTTCCAACAACTTTTCAAAATACACAACCTTGGACACAAACTATAAATGTGCGAGTGGAAAATGAATTAAATAATTTATGTTTCTCTGAAACCAGTTTAGATTTAATCGTCAATGAATTACCGATGGCTAACATTGAACAAACCTATTTTTTATGTGACTTAGAGCCTTTTTTGAATTTGAGTATTGAAAACAAATTCGATACTTACTTATGGCAATATTCAGATGGCTCAACAATTTCAATTTCCAATACCGTTAATTTAGAGCAAGCTGGAAATTATAGGCTAATTATAGGCGAAAATAAAAATGGTTTGTATTGTGAAAATAGTTTTGACTTTGAGCTTATCCGTTCTCAACTTCCAACAATTACCAATATTGAAAAAAGAGAACTATCAGATGAAAATTATATAGAGGTCTTTGCTACGGGAGATGGAGATTTTGAGTATTCCATAGACGGTGCGAATTATCAAAACAGTAATTTATTCAGTAACGTTTTAGGTGGTATTTATATGGTCACAGTAAGAGATAAGTTTGGTTGTGGAGAAGATATAAGGAAAATAATATTAATAGATTACCCTAAATACTTTACACCTAATGGTGATGGAATCAATGATTATTGGCAAATAAAGGGTATTAATGGTTTTTCCGAAGCGGTTATTTTTATATATGACAGATACGGTAAGTTGTTAAAGCAAATTAACCCTAACAGTTTAGGTTGGGATGGAACATTGAATGGAAAGAATATGATATCTTCAGATTATTGGTTTACCGCAGACCTAGGTCAAAACAATAAATTTTCAGGGCACTTTTCATTGAAACGTTAAACAATGACCAAATATAAATGCATTATTTTCGATTGTGATGGGGTTTTGGTAGATAGTGAGCCCATTGGAAACCAAGTGTTAGTGGATATGGCAAATGAGTTAGGAGCTAATATTGACTTGCCTTATGCTATGAAACATTTTAAAGGGAGTTTTATTGATGCTTGTGTTCAGAAAATCGAGAAAATCACCAATAAGACATTAAGCAATAATTTTATAGATGAATACAGAAAACGAAGTTTCGAGGCTTTTAAATTGAATATGAAACCCATTGAAGGTGTTAAAGAAGTTCTTGATAATTTAAATGTACCCTTTTGTGTAGCTTCCAGCGGGCCACAAAATAAAATAAAACTCAATTTAGAGCTTACGGGTTTATTACCATACTTTGAAAATAGAATTTTTAGTTGTTACGAAATCCAGAAATGGAAACCGGATCCTGCCGTATTTTTGTGGGCAGCAAAAACAATGGGATTTAGAGTTTCTGAGTGCTTGGTAATTGAAGATAGTATATCTGGAGTACAAGCAGCAAAAAGAGGTGGTTTTGATGTGTTTGGTTTTACAGCACATGATTATGAAAATGAGTTAGAATCCATGGCTACCAAAACGTTTAATCATATGGGTGAACTTTTAAGGATATTATAATGCAAAGCAAACTTCAAAGTTATATTCCAGAAAACGTTTTGTCACAAGTTTTAAAACTTTTAGAACATGATCATTTAGTAGTAAAAATTAAAAACGAACGCAAAACACGCCATGGCGATTATATGCGGTTACCCAATGGAAAACATCAAATCACCATCAATTCAAATTTAAATAAATATCGATTTCTAATTACCCTTATTCATGAAATAGCACATTTTGAAGCCTACAAAAATTATGGGCGTTTCATTAAACCTCATGGTATTGAATGGAAGCGCACCTTTCAACATTTAATGTTGCCGTTTTTAAATCCCAAAGTTTTTCCAAGTGAATTACTACCACTTTTAGCCAAACATTTTAAAAATCCAAAAGCATCGAGCGATACAGACATTTCATTAGCTTTGGAACTAAAAAAGTTTGACGAACCCAATAATAAAACGTATATTTTTGAAGTGCCTTTAGGGAGCCATTTTAAATTGTATAATGGAAAAATTTTTAAAATGGGTTTAAAAAGGGTCAAACGTTATGAATGTATTGAAATAAAAACAGGAAGGTTATATTTGTTTAATCCAAATGCAGAAGTTGAATTATTAAAAGACTATTAAAATTATGAATAAAAATTATTATGCCATTTTAATGGCAGGAGGCGTGGGGTCTAGGTTTTGGCCAGTAAGTACGGAAGATTTCCCAAAGCAGTTTCATGACATGTTGGGAACAGGTGATACGCTCATCCAAAAAACGTTTCATCGTTTAGCACATTTAATTCCAACTGAGAATATTTATATATTAACCAATGAAAGGTATAACGATTTGGTTTTGGAACAATTACCTGAAGTTACCCAAAAGCAGGTGGTTTTAGAACCTGCTATGCGAAATACAGCACCTTGTATATTATACGCATCATTGAAAATCCAGAAAGAAAATCCAGAAGCGGTTATGATAGTAGCACCAAGCGATCACTGGATTGAAGATGAAGAGACCTTCTCAAAAAATGTAGAACAAGCCTTTGAGTTTTGTTCAAAAAATGAAGCGTTAATGACACTAGGTATACAACCCACATTTCCGAATACGGGATATGGCTACATCGAGTTTGATAAAACTGCAAATAATGATATAAAGGCCGTACATCAATTTAGGGAAAAACCAGATTACGAAACTGCCAAGCAATTTATTTCTAGAGGTAATTTTTTATGGAATGCCGGAATTTTTATGTGGAGCGTAAAAACTGTTATTGAATCCTTTAAAAATAATCAACCTGATTTATACAAACATTTTGAAGCAGGAATTTCAGCTTACAATACACCAAGTGAAGAAGCCTTTATTAAGGCACAATATCCTTTAGCAGAAAACATATCAGTGGATTATGCTATCATGGAAAAATCGGACAATGTTTTTGTAATTGCTGCAGAATTCGATTGGAACGATTTGGGTACTTGGGGTAGTTTATACGATAAGCTAGATAAAACCGAGAATGGGAATGCTGTTGTAAACGCCAGAACATTAGTAGAAGATGCTTCGGGAAATATGATTCGAACCAAAAAGGATAAAATTGTGGTTATTGATGGGTTGAACGATTATATTATTGTTGATAAAGAGGAAGTTTTGCTTATCTTTCCAAAGGAAAAAGAACAAGATATTAAAAAAGTACTTAAAGCTGTAAAAGATAAGTTTGGAGAACAATATGGTTAATTATGAGTAAAGAAAATAAATTCAATTTCTCTGAAGAGGAAGTAAAGCATGAAAAAGCTGTTGAGCAGTCAAAAGAGGCAGTAAAAAAAGATGTTAAAGGCTTATTTAAAAGCTTTAAAATTTTTTTTAGTGAATTGTTGGATTTCCGTGAAGACACTGATAGAGAAGCTACTATTGCAGCTATACAAGGTGATATTCCCTTTAAAGGTGCTACAGCTTGGATTTTGGTGTGTTCTATTTTTGTAGCGTCCATTGGGCTAAATGCCAACTCAACTGCGGTCGTTATTGGTGCCATGTTAATTTCTCCACTTATGGGACCTATTTTAGGGGTGGGATTATCCATTGCTATTAATGATATTGATACCTTAAAACGCTCTTTAATAAACTTGGCAACTATGATTGCGTTAAGTTTATTAACTGCTTTTTTATTCTTCTGGTTATTCCCATTGAGTGAGGATACGTCTGAACTTTTAGGACGAGTACAACCCGATATACGAGATGTTTTAATTGCGTTTTTTGGTGGTTTGGCACTTATTATAGCACGTACAAAACGTGGTACCATTGCATCGGTCATTTTTGGGGTTGCTATTGCAACAGCTTTAATGCCTCCATTGTGTACGGCCGGTTATGGTTTAGCAAAAGGTAAGTGGGATTACTTTTTAGGGGCCATGTATTTGTTTACCATCAATACTATTTTTATTGCAATGGCAACGTTTATTGTGTTGAAGATTTTACGTTTCCCCATGTTGAAATACGTCAATTCAAAGAAGCGTCAATTCATATCGCGAATGGCAACTTTGTTGGCAATTGTGGTCATGATTCCAGCTGTTTGGACATTTGTAAATGTTTTAAAGGAAAGTAATTTTAATAGGGATGCAGGACAATTTGTAGAGAATGAATTAATTACATTGCCTCACTTTGACTATCTAAAAAAGAATGCTGTTTATAAGTATGATAGTAAAGGAGTCTCTACTGTTGAAATAAGCACATTTGGTTTAGATGAAATACCAGAAACAACCATTACGCTTTTACAAAGCAGAATGGAAGATTATAGTGCTCTATCAAATGCCAAGTTAGTAGTCAATCAAAACAGATCTAAAAATTTGGATAATTTCAAATATATGGAGGAACTTCGTACGCGTGACTCACTAGATTTGTTATCACAAACTGAGAAAATTAATTTCCTCGAGAATAAAGTAAGACAACTTTCCAAGCTTGAAAAAGGTTACCTTGATTTAAGTGCAATACTACAAGAACTAAAAATAAATTACGAAACTATTGATGAGTTTTCTTATGCCCAAGTGATTAATTCCAACTTCAAAAAGATGGATACACTTTCTGTATTTTCAGTAAAATGGATAGATTCTTTAGCCAAAGAAGATGTTAGAAAAAAGGACAAGGAGAAGCTTGAAAAATGGTTGAAATTTAAGTTAGATTTGGATACTTTGGTGGTAAAGCGGATAAACTAAATAAGTTCAACTCATAAATTCCTACAACTGATAATAATGTGGTTTTAAAAAATCTATCGTTCATTCTTCTAAATGTACTACTCTTTTTTAATGCTGAAAAGCAAGAGGCAATAGATAGTTTGCCTTTGCCTTCATCAGAACAAGTAATAAAGATTACTGAAAAGGTAGCTAATTGGCAAATGGAACATTTTGCGGAAATGGTATCATATCGAGCGTTGCCTTCAAAAGACAAACGTAAGTCTTGGAATAACAGAAATAAATATCATGAATTGGATTGGAACAGCGCAGCTTTATATGCTGGAATGTTTCAATTAAGCGAAGTATCACACTACCCAAAATATATCAACTGGCTGTTAGAAATTGGAGACAGAAACCAATGGAAACTACAAAAACGATTTTACAATGCCCATGACCATGCTGTTGGTCAACTATACTTAAGCTTAAAACAAAACGAAAGATTAAAGGATATAGTTAATTTAGATTATGTAAAAAAGCGATTTGACTCTATAATGAACAGTGAAAAAGCTGATGAACTTCATTGGAATCAGTGCGATGCGCTATTTATGGCACCTCCTGCTTGGGCCAGGTTATATAAAGTCACAAAAGATAGTTTGTATTTGCAATACATGCATAAACAGTATTTAAAAACTTACAATACACTTTGGGATGACGAGCAGAAATTGTTTTTTAGCGAAGCTTCTTATATAGATAAAACTGAAACTAATGGTAATAAATTGTTTTGGTCTAGAGATAATGGATGGGTATTTGCTGGTTTAGCTCTTTTGATTCCTGATATTCCAAAAAATTCGGAATATCAAAAGTTTTACGAAAATCTATTTAAAAAAATGGCCGGAAGCTTAAAAAAGGCACAACGCCCAGATGGATCTTGGTCTATTGGTATTTTGGGGGATATTGAATCTTACCCTAATATCGAAACCAGTAGTACTTCATTTTTTGCTTTTGGAATCGCTTGGGGGATCAATAATGGTTTGTTGGATAAGACTATTTATGAGCCAATACTTTTTAAAGCATGGGCAGCACTTGAAGTTGCGATTAATAAAGACGGTATGTTAGGTTATGTTCAAGGAATTGAAAGCGATCCTACGGTTATCTCTAAAGATTTTACTGAGCTTTATGGCATTGGTGCATTTTTGGCAGCAGGCTCTGAAATTTATAAATACTTAAATAAATTTTACCCAAAAGATAAAGAAACAACCTATACAACTTTTATGGAAGATGGAGGATGGTGCTGGTATCAAGACCCACGCGTAATTATAAATAACCAGAAATTAATTATTGGAGGGTTGAGTGGAGTAAGTGGTGATGTAAGATTGGGGGTTTATGATTTAAAAAATGGTAAAAAGGATAGTACGATTGTATTGCACAAAAACTTGACTCCAGATGACCATAATGCACCTGCACTTTATAAACGTACCGATGGGAGTATTTTGGCAATTTGGGCTAAACATGCAAAAGAGAAAATACACTATTATAATATATCTTCCAACTCCAATTATTTGCATTGGGGAGATAAACGTCAGTTTGAGCACCAATATGAAGCAAAAATGGGTGTAACCTACATGAATATTTATCAGAATAAAAACGAAGGTAAACTTTATAATTTTTTTAGGGATGGCTTGAATTTTAACCCATCATTTATTACTTCTACCGATGAAGGTTTAACTTGGGGAAATAGAACTCATTTTATCTCCAATGATGTTGAAGGTTTTCAGCGTCCTTACGCAAGGTATTTGCAGGTTAATGCTAATACTATTGGAGTCTCTTATACCGATGCGCATCCTAGGCGATTTGGAAATAATTTATATTATTTTGAGTTTTCTAACAATACATTTTTCAATGTCGATGGTTCCAAAATAAAAAGTTTAACTGATGGTCCATTGAAAAGTTCTCAAGCCGAGAAAATATTTGCTGGAAGTAATACAAAAAATAAACCCCTAGTTAATGAGAGTGTACCCAGTAGTGCTTGGACTTGTGCTATGGCTAAAGATAAAAATGATAATCCATATATAGGATATACGCTGTATTTGAATGATAGTGACCATAGGTTTAGGATAGCTTCTTGGGATGGTGAAAAATGGATTGATCGCGAAATTGCTTATGCAGGGAAATGCTTATATAAAGTAGAAAGTAGTTATACAGGATTGATGGCATTCGACCCTAATGATCCAACCCATGTATTCATATCTACTGATGTAAACCCTTCTACAGGTGAAGATTTAAAAGGGAATCACGAAATTTACAGTGCTAAAATTTGTGTTAATGATAATATTTCATCTATTAAATGGAAAGCACTAACAAAAAACTCTCCTTATAGAAATATTAGACCAATTGTAGTTGCCAACGAGGGCTACAAGGTTTTATTATGGCTGTATGGTCCTTGGTATAATTACTTTAACTATGATGTAAATGTAATCGGTGTGATTTTAGAAACCCCAGATTAATATATTAACAAAATCATTGATTTTCCTCAATATACATTCTGCGAACTTTTTTAAAGAGGTTTGAAGAGTAAACAAAGTCCGTTACGGCTTCATTATCAGTTTTGAAAATAGTATCTTTTGAGCCTTCCCACTCTTTAAAACCGTTTTTTAGGAATACAATTTTTTCACCAATTTCCATTACAGAGTTCATATCGTGAGAGTTTATGACTGTGGTTATTTGATATTCATCCGTTATTTCTTGGATAAGGTTATCAATTACTATAGCGGTTTTAGGGTCTAAACCGGAATTGGGTTCGTCGCAAAACAAATACATGGGGTTGTTTACTATAGCGCGGGCAATAGCAACCCTTTTTTGCATTCCCCCAGAAGCTTCACTGGGCATTTTTTTATGAGCGTCATCAAGGTTTACGCGTTTCAAAACAAAATCTACACGGTCTTCCATTTCACTTTTACTTTGTTTAGTAAACATTCGCAACGGGAACATCACATTCTCGGCAATCGTCATAGAATCAAACAGAGCACTGCCTTGAAATACCATACCTATTTTGGCACGAAGGTTTCGCTTTTCGTCTTCTGTTAATTTTGAAAATATTTTCCCATCATAAGAGATTGAGCCATCTTCGTAATCAAATAACCCCAATAAGCATTTCAAAAAAACCGTTTTTCCTGAGCCACTTTGCCCTATGATAAGATTTGTTTTTCCTTTATCAAAAGACGTAGTAATCCCCTTTAAAATATGAGCTTCCCCAAACGACTTATGTAAATTTTTAACTTCAATCATTAACTCAAAAGCATTTGGGTTAGTAAATAATTCAAAAGAATAATAACAACACTCGTCCAAACAAACGACGTGGTACTCGCTTTACCAACCTCTAATGCGCCACCTTTCATATAATACCCATGAAATGAGGGAATGGTAGCTAAAACAAAGGCAAAAACAATAGTTTTAATGAAAGCATAAGTTATATGAAAAGGTGTAAAATCAGTTTGAATACCTAATATATAATCATCAAGAGAGCTAAAACCACCATATACACAAGCTGCCATACCACCAAGAATTCCCAAAAACATAGCGATTGAAATTACAAAAGGATATAATAAAAGCGCAATAAATTTTGGGAATACCAAATAATTTAATGAATTAATTCCCATAACTTCTAAAGCATCAATTTGCTCTGTAACCCGCATGGTTCCTATGCTTGAGGTTATAAAAGAACCTACTTTACCTGCCATAATAATGGATATAAAAGTGGGAGCAAACTCTAAAACTATGGACTGTCGGGTTGCAAAACCTACCAAGTATTTTGGTATTAATGGATTACTAATGTTAAGAGCGGTTTGAATGGTAACAACACCACCAACGAAAAAAGCTATAAAAGCTACTATACCCAGTGAACCAATTATTAAATCGTCTATATCTTTTAAAACAAGCTGCTTCATAACACTCCATTTTGTTGGTTTACGAAACATTTCAGCAATCATTAAAAAATAAGCCCCTATGTTATGCAGGTATGTCATATACTAATTTGTAATTGCTAAAGTAAAAAAAAGTTACAGGTATTTAACCTTAATTTTAAATTATGATGTTTTAAAATGAGTATTTTTGAAGTTCATATTAATACTATAATGAAAAATATAATTCTTACCCTATTTATAATATTAAGTTGCTGTGACATTAAAGCTCAAAACGAAAATATTAAGCCAAAATTAGTTGTGGGTATAGTCATTGATCAGATGCGATATGATTATTTAACGCGCTTTTATAATAGATATGGGAATGGCGGTTTTAAGCGTATGATAAATGACGGATTTAATTGTAAAAACAATCATTTTAACTATATCCCCACAAAAACAGGTCCAGGACATGCTTCTATTTTTACTGGAACGACTCCAAAATATCATGGTATTCTTGGGAATGATTGGTATGATAAAGATTTAAGGCAAAATGTTAATTGTGTTCAAGACGATACGGTTTTAGCTGTTGGAACAGATACCAACCAAACCAAAGATGGAAAGATGTCACCGAATAGAATGTTGACAACTACATTTGCCGATGAAAATCGATTGTTTACTCAAATGAAAGGTAAAACCATTGGTATTTCTATTAAACATAGAGGAGCCATTTTACCTGCTGGTCATGCGGCTAATGCGGCATTTTGGTTGGATTATGAGCATAATGGAAATGGCAATTGGATAACGAGTTCTTATTATATGAAAGATTTGCCCCAATGGGTTAAAAACTTTAATAAATCCAATATTACCGAGTCTTATTTTAAGGTGTGGAATACGTTATATGATATCAATTCATACACTGAAAGTGGCAGTGATTTAAACGCTTTTGAACGGATTTTTAAAGGAAAAGAAAGTGCCACATTCCCATATGATTTACAAACCTTAAAAAAAGATAACGGTAATTTTAAAATCATAGCAGAAAGCCCCTTTGGAAATAGCTTAATTACAGATTTTGCAATACAAGCGATAGATGCAGAAGGTTTGGGAAAGGATGATGTCACCGATGTTTTAACGGTTAGCTATTCAAGTACAGACAAGGTAGGTCATGATTTTGGACCAAATTCTGTAGAAATACAAGATACTTATTTACGTTTAGATTTGGATTTGGAACGCTTGTTTAACGCTTTAGATGATAAAGTGGGTAAAGGAGAATATACCGTTTTTTTATCTTCAGATCACGGCACACCTCATGTTCCCAAGTATTTGTTGTCAAATAAAATTCCAGCAGGACTCTTTGATGAAAGTAAAATGTTTGATGAAATGAATGCTTTTTTAGAAAAGGAGGTTCAAGTTTCTAACTTAATTTTAAGTAGAATTAACAATCAAATTTATTTAGATCATGATAAAATTAACGCCAATGATTTAGATTTAAAAGATTTAAAACAAAGGATAGCGTTGCGATTATTAAAATATAAACTTATCGATAAGGTATATATAACCTCTGAAATCAATCAATTTGTAGGACCAGATGGTTTTTTGGAAACACTTTTAAATAACGGTCACAGCCAAAAGAGATCTGGTGATTTAATGTTTGTATATAATCCAGCTGTTTTTAAAGACACACAATGGAATAGAACGGGTACCGACCATCATTCAGGCTTTAACTATGATACCCATGTGCCCTTAATTTTTTATGGAAAAGGCATCAAGCATGGTGAAACGTTGCAAAAAACAGAAATCACCGATATAGCACCAACCATTTCTGCCCTTTTGGGAATTAGTTTTCCAAATGCTACGATTGGTAAACCTCTAGAATTTGTTTTAGATTAATGAGCAAACGAACGCTTTATTCAATCATAGCTATTTTAATTGTTCTTGGAGTTTACGCCTATGAATATTTTTTAGTTAAAGAAGAAAAAACAGAAATTGTTTTAGAGGGAAAAGAAACAAAATCCAACACAAACGAATACTTTTTGCCAACCAGTACCACAGGTCAAATTGTGCATCATGAAGGGTATTCTTTGTCTTACAGTGAAGCACACGAACAAGCCGAATGGGTGGCTTATGAATTAAAAAAGTCACATCTTTCAAATGCGAACTTTAAACGCCCATATTTTGAAATTGATAAGGCAGTTAAAACGGGCGCAGCACATTGGCGTAATTACAAAAATTCTGGTTACGACCGTGGGCACTTATGTCCTGCCGGCGACAGGAATTATAACCAATCAGCCCACGATGAAACGTTTTTGACGAGTAATATAAGTCCTCAAGAACATGAATTTAATTCTGGTATTTGGAATACTTTAGAACAAAAAGTGCGTTATTGGGCCAGTAAATATGATGGTGTTTTTGTAGTAACAGGAGGTGTTTTAGAAAACGGTTTAGAAACTATTGGAGATGAACATGTTTCCGTTCCAAATCAATTTTACAAAGTGTTGATTGATAATAATACAGGAAAAACTAAAATGATTGCTTTTTTAATGCCCCATGAAAATTCTAAAAAACCTTTGTATGAATTTGTAGTTTCGGTTGATTCTATTGAAAAATTGACGGGAATAGACTTTTTTCCAGAGTTAGAAGATACTATTGAAAATAAACTGGAAGCTTCTAGTAGTTATAAAGACTGGAGTTTCAAATAATTTTGTTAGTTGTTAGTCTTGTTGTCATTTCGAGTGAAACGAGAAATTGTATAACCAAACGGGTACAAAAATACTTAGCTTCGACATGACTAAACATGAAATTTCTTTAACTAAAAAAGTTTTCCTATCATGCCTTTCCAACGCAAATCCCTAATAAATTTCCCTTCTTCCTCAGAAACTAGAAAATCTATTTTTCTCTTTTTAGCCTTAAAATACCCAGAAATATAATCCTTAAATAAAGAAAAACTTTGTTTTTTGTATGCTAATTTTAATGCCGATATAAAAGTGATTACGAACCCATAACGCATTTTATACATGGCTTCACCCTGCAAATATTTAGACCCTTTATTGTAACTTATTCCAGTGGGTTTTAAATGTTTTACTTTTAGGGATTCGTCAGTTAAAATCTCCCAACCATAATATTTTGCCAAAAGTTCATCAACAGTGTCCCAACCCATAGACGGTTTGAGTTTTCCAATTTCTAAAAAACAGTCTTTTTTATAAGCCTTTAAGGCACCTCGAATGTGGTCTTTTCGAGTGAGGTTTTCCAAAATCCAATCACCATTTTTTTCAATATAACAAAAGCCAGAAACCATACCCAGATTTTCATGATTTTTGAAATGAAGTGCTAGTTTTTCTAAATAGTTTTCAGGGAAAATTAAATCGGCATCAAACTTACAAATCACATCATAATCATCATCCAAATTATCGAAGCTTTTGTAAAAGGCATTAATGATTTTTGATCCTGGTAAATGTTCATTTGAAGATTTAGAATTAACGAGTGAAATCCACGAATGTTTTACAGCATAAGCTTCGACAATTTCTTGGGTATTGTCCGTTGAATTATCATTTACAACTACCAATTGTTTAGGTAAAAGCGTTTGATTTATCAGTGAATCTATTGTAAGTGCTATAAAATCTTTTTCGTTATGAGCTGGTATAATAATGTAGAACTTCAAAATTGAAAGTTTAGTTTCCCAAAGTTAAACTCTTTCTGCGTAAACGATGTAATATCTGGGAGTAAACCATCGTAACATAGGTCGAATGCCTATTTTTTTGGTTGGGTTGGTCCATTTTTCACGGGCTATTATTTTCCAACCACTCTTTTCCAATAGCCAATCGAATTGCCAGTCTTCAAATTCGTGGTAATGCCTGTCTAACATATCTGTTTTGCTTCTGTATGCTGACGAGAACCATAATTTCAAAGGGACACTCGCTACCAATTTATCTGCTTTTATAGATTTCAAAACAGTAAATGGTGAAAGTAAATGTTCAAAAATCTCAAGAGCTGTAACAACATCAGCCTCGGAATTTTCAATATATGAAGTGTCTAAATCTAAATCTTCTCCTTTTGTGTTTTCAACCATAAACCCATGTTCTTGCATGATGGCAGTAAAAGGATTCACAACTCCTAAATCTAAAATAGTTTCAGAAGTTGAAACGTGTTTTTTTAAGAATTGTATGGTGTGTTTAAAGCGTTTGTTGGGAAACGTGTTTTCGTACATTGCTAGTATTTGTAAACAATAGCGTTAATATGCATGCCTGCCCCAACACTTGCAAATATAATAACATCACCTTTGTTTATGGTGTGATTTTCAAGTTTGTTGTTTTTTACCAAATCGAAAAGTGTAGGAACTGTGGCCACTGAACTATTTCCTAATTTATGAATACTCATGGGCATAATACCTTCGGGAATTTCAGTTTTGTACAGTCTGTAAAAGCGCTTTAAAATAGCCTCATCCATTTTTTCATTGGCTTGGTGGATGAATATTTTTTTAACATCCTTAATATTAACAACACTTTTATCTAAACAAGCTTTCATTGCGAGAGGAACATTGGTTAAGGCGAACTCATATATTTTACGACCATCCATTTTTATGTATCTGGTATCTCGACATAACTCTTGATTATTGGAATTTCCAAAGAATAAATAATAGGCTTCATCATAAGTAAAACTCGCTGTTTCATGAGCCAAAATACCACCTTCATCATTAGTAGTTTCAATAATGGTTGCCCCAGCACCATCGGAGTAGATCATGGAATCCCTGTCGTGCTTATCAACCACTCTGGAAAGAGTTTCAGAACCAATAACCAAACAACGTTTGGCCATGCCCGCTTTAATAAAAGCTTGTGCCTGGATAACCCCTTCAATCCATCCTGGGCAGCCAAAAAGAATATCATAAGCGACGCATTTTGGGTTTTTAATACGCAAACTATGTTTCACTCTTGAGGCCAAACATGGTAGCATATCACTTTGAATGGTCTTATGTTTTACGTCACCAAAATTATGGGCAACAATAATATAATCAATTGTTTCAGGATCTATTTTGGCATCGGCTATTGCTTTTTCAGCGGCAAAAAAACCTAAATCGGATGAGTTTAAATGAGGCTTTGCATAACGACGTTCAACAATACCAGTGATGGCTTCAAATTTTTCTACAATAACTTCATTTGGGTAGTTTATAGAAGATCCATCTGTATTTAAAAATTGATGTTGATAAAAATTCTCGTTAGTTTCAATAGTATCGGGTATGTAGCTTCCGGTACCAGTAATTTTTATATTCATAAAATTTAAAATTGCCTTAATTTAAAAGTTTGTAGCAATATAATAGCTTTTTAATTTTAGGCAATTAATTTTGGTTTTAATTTACGATGTTCAAAAAGGCGTTTAAACCTCTAAATAAGCCTCTACTGGAGTACAAGAACATATTAAATTTCTATCTCCATAGGCATCATCAACGCGTCTTACACTAGGCCAGAACTTGTTTTGTCTTACATAATCTAACGGGAAAGCAGCTTTCTCACGTGAGTAAGGTAAATACCATTCATTTGCAGTAATCATTTCTAAAGTGTGAGGTGCATTCTTCAAAACATTATTCTCATCGTCTTTTGAAACACCATCTATTTCTTTTTTAATAGCAATCATAGCGTCACAAAAACGATCCATTTCAGCTTTGCTTTCGCTTTCTGTAGGTTCAATCATCAAGGTTCCAGCTACCGGGAAGGATACAGTAGGTGCATGAAACCCATAATCCATCAAACGTTTAGCTATATCAACTACTTCAATGCCATAAGCTTTGAAGGGACGGCAATCCACAATCATTTCGTGTGCTGCGCGACCTTGCTCTCCTGAATACAAAGTATCAAAACTGCCTTCTAAACGTTTTTTAATGTAATTAGCATTCAAAATAGCAATTTTTGTAGCTTGTGTTAAGCCTTCAGCCCCTAACATTTTTATATATCCATAGGAAATTAAACATGCCAGTGCAGAACCATAAGGTGCTGCTGAAATTGCTGTAATGGCTTTTTCGCCTCCAGTTTTAACTAATGGATTACCTGGTAAAAATGGCACCAATTGTTTCGCTACACAAATCGGTCCAACACCTGGGCCACCGCCGCCGTGGGGAATGGCAAAGGTTTTGTGTAAGTTTAAGTGGCAAACATCTGCACCTATATTACCTGGATTAGTTAATCCAACTTGGGCATTCATATTGGCTCCATCCATGTATACTTGTCCGCCATTATCATGGATAATTTGGGTGATTTCTTTGATTGCCGATTCGTAAACTCCATGGGTAGAAGGATACGTTACCATGAGCGCTGACAAGTTCTCTTTATGTAATTCTGCTTTTTCACGCAAATCTTCCACATCAATATTACCTTCATCAGTAGATTTTGTTACTACGACTTTCATGCCTGCCATTACAGCACTCGCTGGATTTGTTCCATGGGCTGATGATGGAATTAAACAAATATTTCTATGATAATCACCACGAGATTCATGATATGCTTTAATAACCATTAAGCCAGCATATTCTCCCTGTGCACCAGAATTTGGTTGTAAAGAAGTAGCTGCAAAACCAGTAATTTCAGTTAATTGGTCTTCCAACTCTTTGAGAACCGTTAAGTAACCTTTGGCTTGTTTTAAAGGCGCAAACGGGTGAATGTTTCCCCATTTAAACCAACTTAATGGCAACATTTCAGAAGCCGCATTGAGTTTCATGGTACAAGACCCTAATGAAATCATGGAATGGTTTAATGCCAAATCTTTACGTTCCAAAGATTTTATGTATCGCATTAATTCGGTTTCAGAATGGTAAGTGTTGAAAACCGTATCTTTCAAAAATTCTGTCTCGCGTAGTAAAGTGTCTTCTATTTTATTGTAGGTTTCAATAGATGAAATAATAATGGTTTCTTTTTCAGCAGCCTCAGCAAAAACGGAAATCAAATAATTAATATCTCTAATGGCTGTTGTTTCATTTATGGAAATGGTGACGGTTTCCCCATCTGGATAAAATAAATTTACCTTTTTCTCTTTAGCAATCCTTTTGATTTTTTTTGAATCTGTTTTTATTTGAAGGGTATCAAAATAGGATGTATTGACTTGCTTGTAGCCTAATTTTTCTAAAGCTTTTGCAAGTGTTACAGCACTATTATGCACTTTATTGGCAATAAATTTCAAGCCTTCAACTCCATGATAAACCGCATACATACTAGCCATAACTGCTAAAAGCACTTGTGCCGTACAAATGTTTGAAGTGGCTTTATCACGCTTTATATGTTGCTCTCGTGTTTGTAATGCCATTCTTAAAGCGCGATTACCATCGGCATCTTTGGTTACTCCTATTATCCTACCAGGTAAATCACGTTTATAAGATTCTTTGGTTGCGAAATAGGCCGCATGCGGACCACCATATCCCATCGGGATTCCAAAGCGTTGGGTTGTTCCAACCACTACATCGGCTCCAAATGTTCCTGGGGCTTCAAGCTTAATTAAGCTTAAAATATCGGCAGCTACTGCCACTTTAATTTGGACATTACTGGCGTTAGCAATAAATGATTTAATATCTGTAATTTGTCCGTCTTTTCCAGGATACTGTAAAATGGCTCCAAAGAAATCCGAAGAAAAATTAAATTCGTCTTCTTTACCAACAACTAGTTCTATCCCAATCGGGTTTGCTCTGGTTTGAAGTAATGATAGGGTTTGTGGCAAGATATTTTCAGAAACAAAAAACTTACAAACATTATTTTTCTTTTGGTCGCGTTCACGCACTGCAAACAGCAAACTCATGGCTTCTGCAGCTGCGGTACTTTCATCAAGCAACGACGCATTGGCAATCTCCATCCCTGTTAAATCGATTACCATGGTTTGGAAATTCAAGAGGGCTTCTAAACGACCTTGAGCAATTTCAGCTTGGTAAGGTGTATATGCGGTATACCACCCTGGGTTTTCTAAAATATTTCGTTGAATAACCGCTGGCATTATGGTTGGGTGATACCCTAACCCAATATATGTTTTGTAAGCTTTATTTTTTTTGGACATGTCATGAATATGCAATAAATACTCATGTTCTGTCATGGGCTCCTCTAAATTTAAAGGCTTTTTTAAGCGAATATCATTAGGGATGGTTTCATTAATAAGTTGGTCTAAAGAATCAACGCCAATAGTTTGTAACATAGCTATTTGATCAGCTTCTCTAGGTCCAATATGCCGAAGTGCGAATGCGTTTGTGTCCATTAAAATTAAGTTGCGATTTTTGCTTGCAAAATTACGGAATAATTCAGGTTATTTTGATGATGATTATGAAAGTTTTTAACCAATTAAAGTCGTTATTAACACTTTCATTATTTTTGCTTTATGAAGCTATCGAGGCAACTTTTTAATTTTTATATAAATAGTAGTATTCACGTTGCATTATCAGTTGTTTCGCTTACTTGGTTGACCATGTTGGAATTCAATATTCTCTTCGATATATGGTTCATAATTTTTGTTTTCTTTTCCTCAATCACAGGGTATAATTTTGTTAAATATTTCGGTGTTGCTAAATTTCATCATAGAAGTTTAGCAAGTTGGCTCAAGTACATTCAAGTATTTTCTTTTTTCAGTTTTATATTGATGTGTTATTATGCTATTGATTTAAATAGCAAAACATTGATTTATATTTTGCTATTTGGGACGATTACTTTCTTATACGCCATACCTTTTTTTCCAAAAAGGTTTTATTTGGATAAACAACATAATTTAAGAAGTATTGGTGGACTTAAAATTTACATCATAGCATTGGTTTGGTGTGGAGTAACCGTATTTTTACCATTAATTGAGACAGATTATGCAATTGATTATGATGTTATTATAGTTGCAGTACAAAGATTTTTATATGTTGTGGTTTTAATGTTACCTTTTGAGATAAGGGATTTGCGATATGATAGTTTGAAATTAGCAACTATTCCACAAAAAATAGGAGTTAATCAAACTAAAATATTTGGGAGTTTACTTTTAATTATTTTTTTCTTTTTGGAATTTTTTAAAGATCAAACAGGTGTTGATGCCATCAGCATTTTATTTTTGTTAACCCTAATTACATTTTTGTTCCTTTTGTTTTCTAAAATGGAGAGAGGAAAAACTTATAGTGCTTTTTGGGTTGAAGCCCTACCCATTTTGTGGCTAATCCTAGCTTTAGTCATTAATTAAAGTACGTGGTCTTTTAAAGCGTTTTCAAAGTCTTTTTTCATGGTTTCTTTTACTTTTTTATCTAAACAGTCAATTTTGGATACTTTAATTTTACTGGTAAGTTTTGTGTTTTTTTTAGTATAATCTCTACAAGCTCTACAATAAATTAAATGGATGTTAAGCTTAATTTTTTCCCATAAAGTAGCTTCTTTATACTGTGTTTTGTCACAAGTATGATTTGCTTCATCACATGGAATTAAAAATTTAATCTTAGCCATAATTAAAACCAGTTTTCTTTTAAACAATCAGCCATAGCGACCCGAGCTCTGTGTATAATTACCCAAAGGTTAGACGCTGTAATATTTAATTCATTACAAATAGTGTCGGTTTCATAACCTAAAATAGTCTTCATTTTAAAAACTTCGGCTTGCTTTTCTGGCAATTTACTCAGACAATTATGAATTGCATCACCCAGTTCTTCATTCTGCATGGAGTCTTCAGCTGTTTTGTCAAAAGGGTCTGCAACACGCTCTTCCAACCAATCACCCTCACTTTCAGATTCGTCATTGTAAGTAATGCGAACTTCAGCTTTTCCTTTATTAGAATTTATTTTTCGATAATAATCAATAATTTTTCGTTTTAAAATTGAGATTAGCCAAGTGCGTTCACTGGCTTCTCCCTTAAAGTTCTTCATGGATTTTAAGCCCGCAAAAAAGGTATCTTGCACCAAATCCTGAGCCATTTCCCTATCGTTAATGCGAGAAATGGTGTAATTAAATAAGTAGTCGGAATACAGGTCGATCCACTTATTCGGATTTATTTGATGGTTGGGCATTTTGGTTGCAATTTTTCTTTTCCCAAAAATAGGATAAAAAAATGAATTTATTTACTTTATCAACCCTGCTCTTCTAAGTAGGGCCTCAGGTTCAGGTTCTTTTCCCCGAAAGCGTTTATATAAAGTCATGGGGTCGTCGGTTCCACCCTGTGATAAGACAAAATTTTTAAATTTATTAGCAACTTCTTTATTAAAAACACCTGCTTCTTTAAAATACTCAAAAGCGTCAGCATCTAATACTTCTGCCCATTTGTAACTGTAATAACCAGAAGAATAGCCTCCTTGAAAAATATGTGAAAAAGAGGTGCTCATACAATTTTCAGCCACATCAGGATACAATTTTGTGTTTTCAAATGCTATTAATTCATGCGCTTTTACGTTTGTTATGGTTGTTGGGTTTTGACCATGCCAACTCATATCCAGTAAACCAAAACTAATTTGCCTTAAGGTTTGCATGCCTTCATGAAAAGTTGCAGAATCCTTTATCTTTTTAACCAAATCCATTGGGATAACCTCACCAGTTTCATAGTGGGTTGCAAATAATTCTAAAGCTTCTTTTTCGTAACACCAGTTTTCTAAAACCTGGCTAGGTAATTCCACAAAGTCCCAATACACACTTGTTCCCGACAAACTTGGGTAGGTGGTATTTGCCAACATACCATGCAAAGCATGACCAAATTCATGGAAAAGGGTGGTGACTTCATTAAAAGTCAACAATGAAGGTTTTGTTTTTGTAGGTTTTGTAAAATTGCAAACAATGGAAATATGAGGCCTATTATTTTTACCTTCTTTTATGTATTGTGGTTTAAAGGACGTCATCCACGCACCGTTACGTTTTCCAGGTCTTGGAAAAAAATCGGCATAAAAAATAGAGATTAAATCGCCCTTATCATTAGTTACTTTATAGGTTAAAACATCTTGGTGGTATTTGTCTATGGTATTTATCTCCTCAAAATGTAATCCGAATAATCTTTGTGAAATGGTAAACACCCCATTGATAACATTTTCTAATTTAAAATAGGGTTTGAGTTTTTCATCATCCAAATCGAACAACTTTTGCTTTAGTTTTTCGGCATAGTAAGCACCATCCCATTTCTCTAATTGATCATTACCTTCCAGATCTTTGGCGAAATTTTGAAGATTAGCAAATTCACGTTCAGCTGCTGGTTTTGCTTTTTCCAGAAGTTCATTTAAAAAAGCTTCTACTTTTTCGGGCGTTTTTGCCATGCGTTCTTCCAAAACAAAATGCGCATGGGTTTTGTAGTCTAATAATTGCGCACGTTCAAAACGCAGTTTAGCAATTTGAAGGACATTATCTTGATTGTCTAGCGCATCTCCTTTAAATGATTTTGCACCAGCTGCCAGAGTTATTTTTTTTCGTAGTTCTCGATTATCGGCATAAGTTACGAAAGGAATGTAACTGGGGTAGTCTAAAGTAAACAGCCAACCATCTTTGTCTTTACTTTCAGCGAGTTGTTTAGCAGCTTCTATGGTGCCTTCTGGAAGTCCAGATAAGTCTGCTTCATCTGTAATAAGCATTTCAAACTTATTAGTTTCTGCTAGTACATTTTCGCCAAACTTTAATTTTAACTGACTTAGTTTTTTATCGATTTCACGCAACTTTAACTTTTTATCTACCGGAAGATTCGCGCCATTTCTAGAAAAGCTTTTGTATTTTTTGTCAAGCAATGTTTGCTGCTCGGTGGTTAATTCCAATGAATCTTTAGCATCATAGACTGCTTTAACACGTTCGAACAGCTCTTCATTTAAGGTAATATCGTTACTGAATTCTGAAAGCATTGGCGAAACTTCCTGGGCTATTTTTTGTATTTCTTCATTGGTTTCAGCAGAATTCAAATTAAAAAAGATGCTGGATATTCTATCTAATGGTTCACCTGAAAAATCTAATGCTTCAATCGTGTTTTTAAAAGTAGGTACTTCATCATTATTTACAATAGCATCAATTTCGGCTTTTGCGTCATTTATGGCTTGTTTGAATGCTGGTAAAAAATCCTCATTTTTTATTTTTGAGAATGGAGCTGTATTATAATTGGTTTCAAAAGGTTTAACTAATATATTTTTTGTCATTTTATGAGGAAATATGTTAAAAAAGCAGATTTACTATGTGTGCATAATAAATTTTTTATATGTTTGCCGACAACAATTTGCAGAGTGACTAACTCATGAGAATTATTTGTTAATAGCTGAAAAGCCCTGAATGAATTTCGGGGCTTTTTTCATTTTAAATCTTTAACCGATTCGTTTACTTTCATTTTAAGACCTTCTTTATAGGCTAATATTTTATCGAGTGTACATTTATCATGAGAACCAATAATTTGTGCTGCTAAAATACCTGCATTTTTTGCGCCATTAAGGGCTACTGTTGCTACAGGAACACCACCTGGCATTTGTAAAATAGAAAGTACGGAATCCCAACCATCAATGGAATTGGAGCTTTTAACAGGAACGCCTATAACGGGAAGGGGTGATAAAGAAGCAATCATACCTGGTAAATGCGCAGCGCCACCAGCGCCAGCAATTATTACAGAGAACCCTCTAGTATGCGCATTTTTACCATAATCGAACAATTTTTCTGGTGTACGATGTGCGGAAACAATATCAACTTCAACTTCAATGTCAAAACCTTTTAACATATCAACGGCGTCTTGCATAACTGGCAGGTCGCTTTTGCTTCCCATAATAACTCCAACTTTACTCATAATTATTTACTTATTACTTTTATTGTCTTTTTAACTTGCTCAGCGACTCTTCTGGCTTCATTTAAATCTTCATTCACTATGGTTACATGTCCCATTTTTCTAAAAGGGCGTGTTTGTTTTTTACCATAAATATGAGGCGTAACGCCGTCCATTTTCATAATGTTTTCAATATGCTCATAAAAAACATCACCAGTATAGCCCTCAGCCCCAACTAAATTTACCATAACACCACCAACTTTACTATCAGTTCTGCCTAATGGTAAATCTAGAATAGCTCTCAGGTGTTGCTCAAATTGCGAGGTATAGCTTGCTTCAATGGTTTGATGACCAGAGTTATGTGGTCTTGGAGCCACTTCATTTACTAGAATTTGGTCGTCTTCAGTTTGAAACATTTCAACGGCTAACAAACCCACATGATGAAAAGCTCTTGAGGTTTTTAAAGCCACATCTTCGGCTTTTTTTGCTAGGTCTTCAGAAATGCGAGCGGGACAAATGACATACTCTACTTGGTTAGCCTCAGGGTGAAACTCCATTTCAACTACTGGGTAACTTTTCGTTTCCCCAGATGCATTTCTGGCCACAATAACAGCAAGTTCATTTTTAAAAGGTACTAAGTTTTCGGCGATGCATTCACCTTTTGGTAAACCTTCCAAGTCTGAGAGTTTTCTAACTATCTTCACACCATTCCCATCATAACCAAATTGCGCTGCTTTCCAAACAAACGGAAAATTTAACCCACCATTACTAATGGTATCTTCAATTTCGGAAAGATATGCAAAACGCGAAAAAGGTGCTGTTGGAATGCTATTGTCAACATAAAACAATTTTTGTTTTGCTTTATTTTGAATAGTCCTTAAGGTCTTTGAAGCAGGATACACTTTTACCCCTTCTTTTTCAAGATCTTCTAAAGCATCCACATTTACATTTTCAATTTCAATGGTCAATACATCAACTTGTTTTCCGAAATTGAAAACAGCCTGATAATCCATCAAATCACCTAAATGAAATTCATCACAGGCAATTTTGCATGGGGCATCTTTAGTAGCATCTAGAACGCAGGTGTAAATATCAAATTTTCTGGTATTGTAAAGTAGCATTTTTCCTAATTGTCCGCCACCAAGAATACCTAATTTAAAATTTGAAGAAAAGTAATTTTTCATGTTTTACAGCTAATTGCTTGTTTTAGATAAGCAAAAATACACTTAAATCTTAAAATAGTTCCTAATTCATAAATCAAAAAATCGGTATTAGGCAATCTATTGATTATCTTTGCCACTTTAAAAATAAATACCCGTGATAAAGCTACACGATAAATATTTTAAACCGTTTATTTCTGGAAAGCAAATAGATGAGGCTTTACAGCGTTTGGCAGATGAAATAGCTGAGGATGTTGGTGACGAAATTCCTGTTTTTGTGGGCATTTTAAACGGTTCGTTTATGGTGGTGAGCGATTTTGTAAAAAAATATCCAAAACCTTGCGAAGTAACTTTTATAAAATTAGCTTCTTATGAAGGTGTAAAATCATCTGAAGATATTCAAAGGTTAATAGGGTTAACCCAAGATTTAACTGGGCGAACCGTGATAGTTTTGGAAGATATCATCGATACTGGAAACACTTTAAATGAGGTTTATCGCATTTTTAAAAATGAACAGGTAAAATCGCTTAAAATAGCAACTCTTTTTCATAAACCAGAAGCTTATAAAAAAGACTTTAAATTACATTATGTAGGAATTGAAATCCCCAATAAGTTTATTGTAGGCTATGGGTTAGATTATGATGGATTAGGAAGAAATTTACCAGAAGTATATCAAATAAAAGAAACACAATACATGACAAACTTAGTGCTATTTGGCCCTCCAGGAGCAGGAAAGGGAACGCAGGCAAATTTTTTAAAAGAAAAATATAATTTAGTACACATCTCCACAGGCGATGTTTTTAGATACAATATAAAAAATGAAACGGCTTTAGGGATGTTGGCCAAATCATACATGGACAAAGGGGAATTAGTTCCCGACCAAGTAACCATTGATATGTTAGAAGCGGAAGTTGAAAAAAATACCGATGCCAAAGGGTTTATTTTTGATGGTTTCCCGAGAACCCATGCCCAAGCTGATGCACTAGATAAGTTGATGGATAGCAAAGACTCTCAAATAAACGCCATGATTGCTTTAGAAGTAGATGATGAAATTTTAGTGGAGCGTTTACTAAGTAGAGGAAAAACAAGTGGACGACCTGATGATGCTGACGAATCCATTATCCGTAATAGGATTAAAGAATACTACGATAAAACTGCTATTTTAAAAGATTACTATTCGGCTCAGGATAAATATTTTGGGGTTGATGGCGTGGGTAGTATTGAAGATATTACTAAACGCCTTAGTGGTGTTATTGATAAACTATAGTCGAGACGTTTATTGGTATAGTTTTTTAAATATCTAGGCTGAGCCAAACAAATCCACAAATAACCAATAAGAAGGAAAAATGACTGAGGGCAACTTTGTAGACTACGTAAAAATGTATGTGAGCTCTGGAAATGGAGGTAAAGGATCTGCACATTTACATCGTGAAAAATATGTTGCCAAAGGAGGACCAGATGGTGGCGATGGCGGTCGTGGTGGGCATGTGATTGTTAGAGGAAACCAAAATCTTTGGACGCTTCTTCATTTAAAATTCAAAAAACACATCAAAGCGGGTCATGGTGAGCATGGTGGAAGTGCCAGAAGTTTTGGTGCGGATGGCGAGGATGCTTACATTGAAGTGCCACTTGGAACGGTTGTACGTGATACGGATACCAACGACATCCTTTTTGAAATCACCGAAGATGGTGAAGAAAAAATATTAGCAAAGGGCGGAAAGGGAGGTTTAGGCAACTGGCATTTTAAGTCATCAACAAATCAAACCCCGCGATACGCTCAACCGGGAATTCTCATGGAAGAGAAGTACGTGACCATGGAACTAAAGGTTCTTGCTGATGTTGGTTTAGTCGGTTTTCCAAATGCAGGGAAATCCACCTTGTTGTCTGTTATGACTTCAGCAAAACCAAAGATTGCTGATTATGAGTTTACGACTTTAAAGCCTAATCTGGGAATTGTAAAATATCATGATTTTCAAACGTTTGTCATGGCCGATATACCAGGAATCATTGAAGGGGCTGCCGAAGGTAAAGGTTTAGGACATTACTTCTTAAGACATATTGAGCGTAATTCGGTTTTATTGTTTTTAATTCCTGCGGATGCCAAAGATATCAAAAAACAATACGAAATATTGTTGGATGAATTACGACGTTACAATCCTGAGATGCTTGATAAAGAACGCATTATAGCCATATCAAAAAGTGATATGCTGGACGAAGAATTAAAAACAGAGTTGAAAGTACAATTGGATAAGGAACTTCCTATTCCATATTTATTTATTTCTTCTGTTGCGCAACAAGGTCTTACTCAATTAAAGGATATGTTGTGGAATATGTTAAATGGGTAATCTTAAAATCGTTCTAAAATCCAATCTTTAATAATTTTTAACGCAGTTGGTGAAAAAGTCTCTTCAATGGTACTGTATTCTTGAATACTCCCAGTTTCAGATGTTTGAAATAAATGGTTTAACCCTTCAAGTTCTTTAATGGTCACATCTTTATTTCCAGCTTTATCTAAACTTTCTTTTATTCCCTCTAAATTAATTTTTGGTAATACTTGAAAGTCTTTACTTCCGTTTAAAGCTAAAACTGGACAAGTTGTTTTTTCTAAATAAATTCTGGGATCTGTTCTAATAAAAGTTAATAACCAATCTGATTTTAGAATGCTTAATTGTTGTTCAATCATTGCAGGCGTAATAGCTGCGGAAATTATGGACATTGGATTTTTAACTTTAAAGTTGTTTAGCTCTTCAGTAATCTTCTCTTTTATGACCTCTTCATTCGCATTGTTTTTTATGATGTTGTAAATAATGGTTGTTAATTTTTCGTTTTCATCAATAATAGCAGTTGATGCTCCTGCTAACTCTGCTGCTCGTCGTGCTTGGGTTTCTAAAACTTTTGCGCCATCTACTCCGACGCCAGCTAATAAAACAATAAAGTCTACATCTTTGTTTTTCGATGCAACTATGGGTGCAATAAGTCCGCCCTCACTATGGCCTATCAATCCTATTTTTGAGATGTTAAGATCTTTTCTGGATTTTAAATAGTTAATTGCAGCTTCAACATCAGTGGCGAAATCAAATGATGTGGATGTTGAAAAATTCCCTTCAGATTCTGCAATACCTCTATCATCATATCTTAAAACTGCTATGCCATTATTGGTTAAATAATCTGCAAGAACCAAAAATGGTCTGTGATTAAATTGTTTGACTTCTTCATTTCTATTTTGAGGACCGGAACCTGAAATTAAAATAACAGCAGTAGGATTTTTTACATTTTTAGGTAAGGTTAATGTACCTGCCAGTTTGATGCTATCGGCTTTATAATTTTTAAAATAAATGTTTTCTGAGATATAATTGTAGGGTTCTTTGGGATCCTGTGGTCTTTTGCTTTGAGATACAATAGACAATGAAAGCAATGAAAAAATGATTATTGAAATAGATTTCATAATTATGACTTATTTAGTTTTTTATATTCTAAATAGGAGAATATAATTGGAATAGCGGTAATTATTATAGTAATAAAGATGAATAGTTTGCTGTTAATATCTTTACTTGCTATTAAACTGGATATGACGATAATTAATCCACCAATAAACCATAATTTACCGGATAGATGATGTGTGTTTTTCCAAACGGTTTCATTTTCCAAAGTCCATGGTGTTCTAATTCCTATAAAGTAATTAGCTTTAATCGTTTTCATATAATTACCCAAAAGCATGTATAATAGGCCAATAGCTAGAATAATTATTGATGGATTGGTGATGGATTGTTCTTTAACGCTGTATAGGATGAATAAGGCCAAACCAGACATAAATAAAACCATTAAAAATTTTAAGTTATAAAATTTATTCCCCATAGTTTGCAATTTCTTCTTGGGATCTATAAGAGGAACAACTGAAAAAATTATATAATTAAGCACTGGTATTAAGAAGATGATAAGAATTAGTGTGGATTTTTTACCCCATCCATCAATTTCACCTTTGAAATTCCAGTGTACGGGAACGGTGTCTGGTAAAGAATTCCATATGTAAGATAGGTAAATAAAAGGAATGAGTACAATAACAATTAACGGTAGTTCTTTTTTTAAACGCATGATGTTATTTTTTTAAAGTTAATATCCATTGAAGCACATCTTCTAATATGGTGGTATTAATCGAATAGGTTATAAATTGGCCATCTTTTTCGCTTGTTACCAAATCGGCTCTTTTTAGAATATCCAAATGATGTGAAATACTGGGTTTGGTTATATTAAAGGCATCGGCAATTTCTCCTGCAGTCATGTTTTTCTCCTTAAGTAATTCTAAAATCTGTCTTCGGGTCTCGTCATTTAAAGCTTTAAATAGGTAATTCACTTATTTAGGTATTTAGACAAATATCTAAATATTATTTTGTTTTTGCAAATGATTACAAAAAGGTTTTTGTTTATGTGGAATAATTTTTGATTAACTTTAATAAAAAATAAGATATGAGATTCTTAAAAATAGCTATTCTAACATTTTTAATTGTATCCTGCGCACCTATACGTGTTAACTACGATTATGATAAAACCACAAATTTCCAGCAATACAAAACCTATAATTATTACGCCGATATACAAACTGGTTTGAGTGAGTTGGATACCAAACGTTTTTTGGATGCACTTGACGCAACCATGGCAGCCAAAGGATTTAGTTTAGCAGAAAACCCCGATTTTTTTATCGATATTAAAAGCAATCAATACCAAACAGCGCAGCGCAATGCTGTTGGAGTGGGTCTTGGTGGAACCGGACGAAATGTTGGTGGAGGTATTTCCATTGGATTACCCATTGGTCAATCAAACATTAAACGAGAAATTATCATCGACTTTGTTGATGAAAACAAAAAGCAACTCTTTTGGCAAGCTGTTAGTGAGGCTAGTTTTAACCCAAAAGCATCACCAGAGAATCGAGAAGCCAAATTACAAGCTATTGTTGAAAAAGTTTTAACAGGTTTCCCACCAAAACAATAATATATTAAATTTTATAGTTTTCATAACATAATATATTCTATGATTATTTTTTCGTTTTGTAGTTTTACTTGAAAGAGATAAAACCTATGAATTCATTAAAAAACAAAACCGCATTAATTACAGGAGGCACCAAGGGCATTGGCTACGCCATTGCACTTTCTTTACTAAATGAAGGGATAAACGTAGTTATAACAAGTAGAAATCAATCTTCGGCTACAAAGGCCGCAAATGTTTTAAATGCCAATATAAAAACTAATGCAAGGGCTATTGGTATTGAGGCTGATGTTAAGAGCTTTATTAGTCAACAAAAAGCAGTTGAAGAGACTTTGAAACATTTTAAGCAATTGGATATAGTTATAGCCAATGCTGGTTTGGGACATTTTGCAAGTATAGAAGATTTAACTTTAGAGCAATGGCAAGAAACCATTGATACCAATTTAACGGGAGTTTTTTATTCCATAAAATCGAGCGTGGAAGCATTAAAGATAACCGAAGGCTATTTTATTACTATTTCAAGTTTAGCGGGAACAAACTTTTTCGCAAAAGGATCTGCTTACAATGCCAGTAAATTTGGTGTTACTGGTTTTACACAAGCCGTTATGTTAGATTTACGTCAGCATAATATTAAAGTAAGCACAATCATGCCGGGGTCTGTTGCTACGCATTTCAATGGAAAAACACCCAGTGAAAGCGATGCTTGGAAAATTCAAGGTGAGGATATTGGTGAATTGGTAGTAGATTTACTTAGAATGAACCCCAGAACCTTACCAAGTAAAATTGAAGTTAGACCAACAATGCCACCTAGTAAATAGTCTAACAAGTTAGTTTTTTACTATTTTTTTACTGGTAACCAATACATTGTCAACATAAAAATTCGTGATATAAATACCCTTAGATAAATTACCTAAGTCAAGTTGTTGAGTTTCATAATTTGAAACAAAAAGAGACTCAATTTTTTTACCATCTAAGCTTACAATATCAATTTTAAGATTCAAATTCCTTAGGTTTTCAAACTTAAAATTGATTATACTGTTTGTTGGATTTGGATACATATTTATACTTAAGTTATTGATTGCACTGGTAATATCTTCTAGACCTAAAGTAGAATAATTTATAGTCCAAGTAACAGTATAAACATGTATAGTTTCATGATTATCTACTTTTAATGCACTAGAATTATCAGTTACCACTGTGCTTAAAGAGTTAAAGCCTTCAACCAAGTCAGTTTCCATTATGGAAACAGCATCTACATTTGTTGCAATGTTTAAGCCATTTAAGGTCCATTCATTCAACAAAGTATTAGGTATGGTTTTTATTAAATTAATACCAAAATCCAATGGGAAACTTGGATTGTTTACCGAGTTTGAAACGGGATTGTATGAATCAATGGGTGACACCAAATCATGTATTTTCTCAATAATACCCTCTTTACAAACCGAACAGAAAGGTACACCTAAGTATCGCATTTTACAGTTTTGATGTGGTCTATTCCAAGTGGCAGCAGTTCCAGATGTTCCATAGGGGTAAACTCCAATACTATTTATATCAATCCAGTTTTTCCATTTTACCAAGCTTGCGTTTGTTTCCTGTGTCATGTTTATGGCCTCTGCCGCTAAGGCATCACCTGGATAATATTCATCTTTTAAATCAAACAGTGAATGACCCAATTCATGTATGGCAATTTCACTTGAACTAGATCCAGTCGAAGCCATGGGGAATGGCCCGCCACTACCACCATACACATTGGAGTTTACCAAAATTATGGTTTGGTCGTATTCTGGGAAGTTGTTCGCCAAAACTGCATTAATTTTGGATTCGGTATTATTGGCGTAAAAACCATCAATTTCATAGAAAAGCAATCTGTGAAATCCAAAAGAGTCAAAAGTTGCGTTGAAGTAAGTATCGGCAGTTGTAATGGGTGATGCAGGTTCACTAACGTCAGTTGCCGTTCCTGGATGATCGGCACCGCTTTCATTTGATGGCACTTTTATGATAAAAACATTAAAATAATCTGCATATTCCAAAAAAGGCGATTGCGAAAACATGTCGTTCATAAAGTTAGTGGCATCCGTTTCAAATTTTGCAAATTCAGAGATTTGATAGCCTTCACTTAAAATTACAAGATTAATTCTTTTATCATTATCACCAGAAACTTTTAAAGCTTGAACATCAAAAATTTGAGCTGAAACCTTCATCACATTAATTAAAAACAATATGAATAAAAACCTTTGTTTCATCAATCAATAGCGGTTGTTATTAAAGCTTTCGTTTTGTTTTTTTTAGTATTAAAGTTATATATACTTATATATTTTGTGTTTGGTTCTAGTTGCAGTCTAATTGCTATTTGGGTACTATCTAATTCAATTTGTTTATTATTAAATGATTTGGAATCATCAATATATTCAATGTTTTTAATTAAGGGATTTTTTACAATTTGCCTTTGTAATATATTATTATTTTTATCTAATTGTGCGCAAATTAAATCTCCTGTTATCCCCTCTAATACTTTATTTTTTTTCAATTTAACATCAGCAACTATTTGATTTATAAACTGCAATGTAACATCATTATTAGCCATTTTTTTGATGCTATAATTTAAAAAGATGATTTTAGGATGACTTTCTATGGACGCCTCTTTTGCTAAAATATTTTTTTTGGTTGCACAGGAAAAAATTATTAACCCTAAAAATAGAATTAAAATTGATTTAAACTTTATGTTTTTGTTAGGTTTCAAAATAGCAATTTGGGATACGATTTTGTAAATATAAATATTTTAAGCGTTTAATCAATTAACACTAATCCTTGTACCCTCACTATGGCTACTAAATTCAGGGGCATACATATTTTGAATAGTTGTTATCCCATTGCTCATATTACCTGCATTGTTTACACGTAAATCGTATTCAAAAACATAGGTGCCTTTTGGTAAATAATCAAAAAAGAAATTGGTTGAAGCGTCTTTAGTGCTTTCATAATAGCCTAAACCGTCTTGCCATTTGTATTCTGAAATTACATTTATAGGTTCTAATCCAGAAGCGCGCATATCCTTCAAATGTAAAAACTCCATGTTTCTATCGCTACGTATTTCAATACGAACGCGAACTAAATCGCCTACTTTTAAATCGGTTTCGTTGGTTATTTCTGTAATTCCTTCACCTAAATTTGTATTCTTTTTAAGGAATAGTTTTTTGTTCAATTTAAGAGGTGTTTCAGCCGATGTGATTTTATCTAAATCTTCAAAATACTGCCAATACAAACTACCCCAAGCTATACCTTCGCCTTTTTTGGTAAGTGTTACTTCAGCCATTTCGGGTTTAATTTCTGAGGGATTCCAAGAGGTTTTATAATAACCGGTTCCGGCTTCCACTTTTATATTTTCAAGTTTTGAAGGCTCAATCTTTTGATTGCCAACTAAAACCTCTACAGCATCTGTTACGCTCAACCAATCACTGCCTTGAAGTAATAAGGCATAAACCGCTTCGGTGGTGGCTTTGGTGGTTTTCCATTGGTTAGTTTGCTTGTTTTTAAGTAACCAAATTTTTAAGCTGTCAATGGTATTAGGGTCCTTTTCAATTTCTGAAAAAGCCTCAATTAATAACGCTTGGGTTTCAATAGGTGCTTGGTACCAATACCAAGAGTTGGTGTTTTCTTTCCAGTACATCCCTAATTCATCACTGGTAATACTCGTTTCTTTTAGTGAGTTTAAAATTTTGGTAGCTGTTTTTGAATCATTGTTACGATACGACACCAAAGCCATCAATCCTTTTGAATATAAAGAGCGACTCAACCAATATTTTTGGATTTGAGTTTGATAATAATTGATGACGTCTTCCAAATCTTTTGATTTTTTAATGTCAGGGAAGAAGCTTCGAATGTATAAATAATGCAGTTGTGTGTAGCTTAAATGGTCTTTATTTAAATCTGCTTTGGCATCGTATTTTCTGATGTCTTTGTATTCTTGAATGAATTCTGAATCGAGGTATCCGATGGCCTCTTCAATCATTTTTGACCCTTCGACTGCGCTCAGGGTGACACCGAGTTTGGAAAGATGTCCAAAACCAGAAATAATGTGCTGGGTAATGTATCTATTTTCGCGACCACCATTAAACCACGCCCAAGCCCCAGAATCCATTTGATTATGTTCTAATTTTTTAAATGCAGATTCTAATTCATTCTTCATTTTATTAATATCGAATAACAAAGCGATGCGTTTTTTCTGTTCGCTTTCGCTTTGTGCATCACGCAACCAAGGCGTTTCTTGAATTAAAATAGACTTTAAGTCTTCATTCTTTTCTAGGTTAGAAACCAGTGCGTCAGAATCCCTCCATTGGTTAAAAACGGCTTGAATTCTAGGGTTGGAATTTGCAATATGACTCGCCAACGCATTGGCGTAATATCTACTGAATGTTTGCTCATTACACTCATAAGGGTATTCCATTAAATAGGGCAATGCCTGAACCGCATACCACGCTGGATTGGAAGTGATTTCCAAAGTCAATTTATGGTTTTTAAGCGTTGTTGAGGTATTAGTTTTAAGCTTATCCAAAGTAAAAGTCCTAGTTTCGTTACTTTTAGTCCACATGGGTAAAGTTTCGGTTACCAGCATTCGATTGCTTAAAACAGGTAATGCGTTTTGTTCGCCATCACTAAAGGTTTCAGACTTGGCTATGATTTTATACTGAATAGCATCCACACCATCAGGAATGGTTAATTTCCATGATACTTGTGTATTACCTTTGGCGTCAACGGCAAAAGCCCCATCTAACTTCCCCGAAGGGGAAGAACTGAGCAAGTTTGCTGTTATATCTTTTCCTGTAACAGCATCGGTTAAAATTAAGAAGGCATTTCCAGAAAGTTGTTTGTCAGTTAGGTTTGCGATTTTTGTACTAATAGTTATCTCATCGCCTTGACGTAAAAAACGTGGTGCGTTGGCGATTACCATTAACTCTTTTTGGGTGACTGTGGTTAAAGTTTTAGTCGCACTTTCCAAGGTTTTTGTATGTGCCAATAATTGCAATTTCCATTGGGTTAGGGCTTCGGGTGTAGTAAAGCTAAAACTCACATTGCTATCTTTATCCGTTTGTAAGTGCGGAAAGAAAAAGGCAGTTTCTTGGAGGTTTTTACGGATTTGAATTCCGTTTGTTTCAAACTCTTTCTCTTCTTTTTTACGTTTTGGACCATTAGGATTATAAGCAAAAGCAATTTCCACATTCTCTTCAGCGACAGAATCATATTGAACAGATGTTACAGAAGCTCTCAAACTTCTTTTTTCGGTAGCATATCCAACTGTTACAATTTCTTCTAAACGTTCAACACTTTCTGCCAATGAAACATTTATAACATTATTTTGATTAACATTAATTTCTCTTGAATTAAAACCAACATAACTCATTACCAAAATTTCATCTTTTGAAGCTTCAATACTAAAATTTCCATCAAAATCGGTTGTTACACCTCTTGACGTTCCTTTAACTATAACTGAAACTCCAGGTAATGGGTTGCCTTCAGAATCAAAAACAGTTCCTGAAATAAATCCTTTTTTTATAGAATCATCATATTTTGATTCAGTCTTTAATCGTAAAGATTTTACATAATTATCAAAACGCCATTTGTTAAAATTAAAGCTAAACCCAAACCAATTCAGCTGGTCATAATATTGTTGTGGGTAGTTAGTATAAGTTCTTTCATTATACACTCTAAAATTTTTTGTTCCAAAACTATTATAGGCTCTACTTTGGTTATAAGATGAGTAATTGGGTTGCATTATGGGGTTGAAGCTCCAAGCATGCGGTTTAAACTGGTCTAAAGAGGCATCGTACATGCTAGCTAAAAGTTCAGCACTTACTTTTTCACTTTGTGGACCTGATATTTTAAAGCTCCAAGTTTCATCGGAACCTGGTTGTAATTTATCTCTAAAAGAGGTGGTTTCAATATCTAAATCGGTTTTAGGATAAGGTACTGAAATAATTTGCGTTGAAGATTGAAAACTATTAAACGCTGCAAAACTGTAACTGATGGCAAAACCACCAACATCTTTAGGTTCAACTGGAATCTCAATGGTTTTTTTGTTGTTATTAAGTTGGACGATCTCCGTTTTTACAAACTCGTGATTTTTTTCAATTTTAACGGTTACCTGTAAGTTTTCTGCAGCCGAAGCCAAAGTTACCATAGCTATGTCACCAACTTTATAATTTGATTTATCGGTCGTGATCCTGAATAACTGATTATCGGCAAGCGTTTTGTCATCATAGCTATATAAAGTTGTTTTGACTTCATCTTTCACTAATTGCCCAAACATATCCTGGCTTTCCAGAAAGACAGTGTATTTCCCCGATTGCCATCTTTTAATCTTGCCAAGTTCCAAGGTTTTTGATGTTTCAGTATCAAATTCTTTCACAAAAACAAGCTCACCTTTTTCCCAAAGATCAGTATTGTGTTCACTGGCATAGGCATCATGTGGAAACAAGTTTTTAAAAGTTTCTTCTGAAAAATCTTGATAGTCTGGCGCAGCCCAAGGACGCTGACGTAAAACCGAATTTGGCGCTTTTAATTTGTAAATTTTTATAACGCCTTTGGCAGGAACAAACTCGCCATTTAAGTTTTTGGTATCGATGTTTATGGTATGATCTTTTTTGTTTTTGTCTAAAACAGTATCCATACCAATATTGGCCACCAAAGCATGATAACCCACATTCACTATGGTGGTTGCACTTCGGGTTTCGCCATTTAAATCGGTAACATCGGCTGTAATTTCATAATTAAAAATAGGCAAACTGCTTTTCTCAACACTTTGGTCTGGAATGGCTTTAAATGTAATTTCAAATTCTCCTTTATCATTGGTGATGCTTTCACCATGAGTGATTTCCTGTGGCTCACTGTTAAACCATGGGCGATACCAGTAATACCAACGCGGATATTGTACTTTTCTGTGCACCCGATACACTACTTTGGCATCGGTAATATTGCTGCCAGCATACGCCAATGCCGTTCCTTTTACGAAAACTGAATCGTTGATTTTAAAGGTTTTGGTAACGGGCGTAAATTTGGTTTCAAACTTAGGGCGTTTGTATTCCTCTACCGAGAAATAATGTTCTGTAAAAAAGTCTTTTTCATCGCCATCAAATTCAATGTAGTATTCACCGTTTAACCCGTTATTAGGTAGAATAAATTCACCCGACACCGAGCCAAAATCGTTGGTTGTAAACTCTAATTCTTTTATTTCTTCATCATTTACGTTGTACAACGTAGCGTAAACAGGTTCGTTGGCAACCACTTCAGAGTTGCCATTTTTTGTTCTTAGGGCTATAGCTTTAAAATAAACGGTTTGTCCGGGTCTGTAAATACTTCTATCTGTGAAAATGAAAGCTTTATAGTCTATATCTTCTTTTTCGGTTTTATATAATTGACTTATATAATAATCACCAAAATAGGCAGTATCATTAACGTAGGTAACTATAACTGAAACATTACGATAACGGTCTGTAGATTTTTCAATTTTTATTTCGCCAAGGGCATTTGTTTTGAAATTTTCTCTTCGAGGTTTTCTCCTGTTATTTTCAAAATAACTCAACTCAACTTTTGCATTGGCAATAGGTGCACCATTATTTCTGTCAATAATTTGAAAGATTTTGTATTTGCTACTTTCAGTTTCAACTAGGGCTAAATTGGTTACTTGAATGGTTGAAAAAGCAAAGGTTTCAGCATCATTTTTAACCGAGGCAAAAATTAAATAATCGCCATTATTCAGTTTAGGGATTAAAATTTCTGTAGTGTGCGTTTGAAAGTCATTTTCGTTTTTTAGGGTACTTTCCCAATATTTATGAGCATCCAATTTTTTAATAAACGCCAGTTGTTCGTCTTTTCGATAAATTTTATTAAAGGTCTCTAGTCGGTTTCTACTCATTTTAAAAACCGTAAAATCGAGTTCACTTAGGTTTTTATAGCTTACAAGTAATCGTGCGTGTTTTTGAATGGGTAAAAAGCTTTCGGTCGTAATTTGAAGTGTTTGTTGCTCAATTTGAGATTTTAAAACGTTGCACTTTTCTGCACCTTTACTTTTTGGAAATTTTGCAATGATGTTATCACAAATCTCCATAGCTTTTTTCGCTTTCCAACGATGCTCTTCATTGGTTTTAGGCTGGTATTGATGGCTTTGTCCGTAATAAATGGAAGCCATTTCAAAATCGTACAAACCAGAAACTTCATGGGTTTTTAATTTTTCACTTTCACTTTTTAAGGTGTTTAATAAAATATCTTCTTTTGTATTAAACGTAGCATGTTCGTTTACAAATTTTAATCTATTAATATTAACATCTGCGAACGCAAATGGTTCTTGATCCTTTAAATGAAATTGAATTAAATCCTGGTATATTTTAAGCGCATTCAATTGAAGTGACGTAGAATCTTTCGATTCTAGTCGTAAACTTAAAAACGTGGGTGCATTATCCAAATAATTGGTATCATCAAGCTCAAATTTATAAGCAGGTTTCGTTATATTCGTTTCATTGGTTTTGTAAAATTCGAGTGCTTCATGGTTTAAAAAATCGAACAACGTTGGTCTATATATTTTAGAGTCTTTTTGAAGATTTAAAAGTATATCGTAATTTTCCAAAGGCTCTAATTGAAGCATTAGGCCATTTTGCAGGGATTTTTGATAATGTATATGAATTTCATAAAATAATGTTTGTAAATCCCAGGTTCTAAAATCATAAGTATCAACTTTTTTAGCTGTTTTTGTGCGGTTATAAAATTTCCAACGGTTTTGCTGGAAATATTGCCAATACATGTCCGCTAGTAAACTTTCTAAAATATTTTTTGTAGGGAATTGGCTGTTTTCTATTTCGGTTATAAAATCATCAATGATTTTAAGCTGAGCATTTTCCTCTAAGACCAAAGCAAACTTGCTTTTAAACAACATAGTTTTTATAAGTTGTGGGGTGTTTTCGTTTTTTCTTGCTTTTTGGCTAATGGCTTCAACAACTTTTAAAGCAGATTTAGGTAGCCCTTCAATTTCAAATTGCTCAACTTTAAACCATAAATCATCATAATTAGAATTTTGTGCTTTTGCGAAATTTGCAAAAAGCAAAATCATTAATAAAGTTGTGAATGTTCTCATGTTTAAAATTTTACCACTAACTACTTTCAAAAGTCATTCCAAAAACAATTATTTTCATTGGAGTTCGTTGGTTGAGTGAAGTTAGCTATTTTTTAACTCAGTTATAAAGATTAACTTTGCTTTTTCGATCTAATATATGATGAACAAGTTTTTATATCTGCTATTTTTTCCTGTTTTAGTCTTAGGTCAAACTTCTTTTGATGAGATTGAACCTCTTTTTCACAAAAAGGAATTTAAAAAAGCAGAAACTATAGTAGCCAAATATCTTGAAACCGACCCAAATAATCTTAAGGCGATTGAACTATTAGGAGATGCATATGGTCACCAAGAAAAATGGGACGATGCCATAAATAATTACAAAAAATTGGTTGAAGCCGATAATAATAATGCCAATTACCACTATAAATATGCTGGTGCCTTAGGCATGAAAGCATTGCAAAATAAGTTTAAGGCCATTGGTTTTATAGGCGATGTAAAAAACCATTTTATAAAAGCGGCAGAACTAGACCCCAAACACATGGATGCCCGTTGGGCCTTGGTGGAATTGTATATGCAATTACCGGGAGTTTTTGGTGGCAGTAAAACCAAGTCGTTACATTATGCCCAAGAGTTGGAAAACCTATCTAAAGTTGATGGATACTTAGCCAAAGGCTATATTTATGAATATGATAACCAACCCGAATTGGCTGAAAAGTATTATAAAATGGCCATTAATGAAGGAGGGTCATTGGTTTGTTTTAATAAGCTTACCAATTTTTATGAAAGTAAAAATGAACCTCAAAAAGCGATAAAAAATATTGAAGAAGCTCAAGATAAGCATCCACGAAATGCACTTCATTATCAAATAGGAAAGGTTTCTGCCGAATATAACGTTGAGTTGCAAAAAGGCGAGCAGTGTTTACATATGTACCTAAAAAACTATTCAGCTGAGGACGGTGTCCCAAAAGCGTGGGCTCACTACCGTTTAGCGCAAATTAACATGCATAAAAACAATAAAGAGGAGGCCTTAAAATATATTAATTTGGCCATCGCCGAACTCCCTAAAATAAAACCTTTTAAAGAACAAAAAGAAAAGATTTTAAATCTTTAATTTGTAGCTCCCTATCGGGATGGCTTTCCATTTTATCTTTTTTAAAAACAAAAGAATTGTATTTCAATGCTTCACACAGTTTTGCATGCATAGAATGTCAGTTTTCATCTAAAAACATTCGTGTATTCGTGGCAAAAAAAGTATATTTGAAAGCATTCAAAAACAACACATGAACGTACATTTTATAGCTATAGGTGGTGCTGCAATGCATAATTTAGCATTAGCGTTACATAACAAAGGTTACGAAGTAACTGGAAGTGACGATACCATTTTTGAGCCTTCAAAATCCCGATTGGAAGCTAAAGGCTTGTTGCCAAAAACCTTTGGTTGGTATCCCGAAAAAATTACTACAAATTTGGACGCCATTGTACTAGGTATGCATGCCAAAGCAGATAATCCTGAACTTTTAAAAGCGCAACAATTAGGATTGAAAATTTATAGCTATCCCGAGTTTTTGTACGAGCAATCCAAAAATAAAACTCGTGTGGTTATAGGTGGTAGTCATGGTAAAACTACTATAACGTCTATGATTTTACATGTGATGCATTATCATGATAGGGATGTCGATTATATGGTTGGAGCACAATTGGAAGGTTTTGATGTGATGGTAAAACTTACCGAACGTAATGATTTTATGGTTTTAGAAGGCGATGAATATTTAAGTTCACCCATTGATAGACGTCCAAAATTTCATTTATACCAACCTAATATTGCTTTGTTAAGTGGCATTGCGTGGGATCATATTAACGTGTTTCCAACATATGATAATTATGTGGAGCAGTTCCGCATTTTTGTGGACAGTATAATAAGTGGTGGAAGCATCAACTATAACGATGAAGACCCCGAAGTAAAAAGGGTGGTGGAAGCCAGCGAAAACACCATTCGTAAAATCCCCTATAAAACACCAAAATATATTGTTGTAAATGGACAAACCCTTTTGGAAACTCCTGAAGGCGATTTACCTATTGAGGTTTTTGGAGCACATAACTTAAATAATTTGGCCGGTGCTAAATGGGTTTGTCAGCATATGGGCATTGATGAAGACGATTTTTATGAAGCTATTGCCACATTTAAAGGCGCTAGTAAACGGCTTGAAAAAATAGCCGAAGGGTTAAACAGTGTTGCGTATAAAGATTTTGCACATTCGCCAAGTAAAGTGGAGGCCACCACCAAAGCTGTAAAGGAACAATACAATAACAGAACTTTAGTAGCCTGTTTAGAGCTCCATACTTACAGCAGTCTAAATGCTGAATTTTTAAAGGAATACAAAGGCGCTTTGGATGCCGCCGATGTTGCCGTGGTATTTTACTCGCCACATGCCGTAGAAATTAAAAAACTTGAAGAAGTTACACACGAACAAATTGCCAGTGCGTTTGAGCGTGACGATTTAATTATTTACACCAATCCAGACGACTTTAAAAACTTTCTCTTCTCCCAAAGTTTTAATAACAAAGCTTTATTGTTAATGAGTTCCGGTGATTATGGCGGATTGGATTTTGAAATAGTTAAGAGCTTAATTCAATAATTTTGCATACCATTTAAATTTACTCAAGGGAGTTATCAATTAAATATTGAGCATTTTAAATACCCTGTTTTATTTTATTATTTGAATAAATAATTATATTTTAGGTTGCATTATACAACCAACCATTGAAAATCAATTTTTTAACTAAGTCATTTTCCTATTCTGGAATAATTAATTATTCTTTTATTTTAGGAATTCTTTTAAATGCTTGTTCTAATCCTTTAACTAAAGAGGTAACAATGGCTTATGACTCTTTACCTGAATATGTGGATTACAACTTTCATATAAAACCAATTCTTTCTGATCGTTGTTACACCTGTCACGGTCCTGATCCTCAAACAAGAAAGGCAGGGTTAAGGCTTGATATTGAAGAAGAGGCCTTTAAAAAGTTGGAGTCAGGAAATTATGCATTCGTAAGAAATCGTATCTCAAAAAGTGAAGTTATTCATCGTTTGGTAAGTAATGACCTTGATAAAATAATGCCGCCACCTGAAGCTGAACTCAATATGTCACCTCGTGAAATTGCATTAATAGCAAAATGGATCGAGCAAGGAGCTCAGTGGAAAGAACATTGGTCTTTTTTAGCACTTAATGCCCCTGAAGTACCACAATTAAATAACGAGTGGAAGCGTAATAATAGTATAGATAATTACATTCAAGATAATTTAGTTCAATTAGGGCTTGAGCCATCCACTGAGACAGATAAAGAGCATTTGATAAGAAGAATCACTATGGATCTTACAGGTTTACCACCTTCTGTTGAAGACATTGATGCTTTTCTAAATGACACCTCAGAGGATGCTTACGAAAAAGTTGTAGACCGACTTTTACAGAGTGATGCTTACGCTGAACGGATGGCACAAGAATGGATGGATGTATCCCGTTATTCAGATTCACATGGGGTTTCATTTGATGGGTATCGAACCTCATGGCCGTTCCGCGATTGGGTTATACAAGCCTTCAAAAATAATATGCCTTACGATAAGTTTATAACGCATCAACTAGCTGGAGATCTTATACCTGATGCGAATGAACAATCCAAAATAGCAACGGCTTTTGTGCGCATGAATCCTTTAGAAGGTTCTGCCGGTTCTATTCCAGAAGAGTTCCGGGTTGAGTATGTCAACGAAAGGGCAGGGGTAACAGGAACAGCGCTTCTTGGGCTTACAGTAGAATGTGCCAAATGCCATGATCATAAATTTGATCCCATTTCACAAAAGGAATTTTATCAGATATCTGCTTTTTTTAACAACACTATGGAATATGGTTTGGCACCAGCTGATTCCGACCGCCCACCTACAATTATTCTTTTAAATGACAAAGAAAAATCAGAGATTAAAACTTATATTGAATCCCTAAATACCGAAAAAAATGAACTTGATAGCGAAGTGAGGTTAAATTATACCAACTATCAAAAACCTTTACCGAAAGCTGCAGTTTCAGAACCTCTTGGATACTACGCGTTTAACACCATAAAACCTTACAAAAAAGAGATTAAGAGAAAGAAAAAGAAAGAAGAAAAGAAAGAAGAAAAGAAAGATAAAAATAAAATTAAGGAAAAAAAGAAAGAAGCAGTTAAAAAGAAAGTGTTTAAAGAACTGCAAATGCTTGACGATAACAAAGAGGCTGAAGCTAATTTAAAAATTACGCTTACAGATGGGAAATATGGCAAGGCCGCCTATTTTAATGAAGAATATGATAACATATCGCTTCTCAAAATTGGGGAGTTTGAACATTATGATTCTTTTAGTATTAGCACATGGATTAACACAGAAAAGGATTCAATAGGATCTTCACAAACCATTATAGGGAATTCTGGAACGGTATTACAATTCCATCGTGGATGGGAACTCGCATTAGATTCTACGAATCATGTTAGAGTACGATTTATCCATCGTTTACCCGATGAAGTTATTTCAGTGAGTTCACTAAACTCAATAACTGCCAATCAATGGAATCAGGTTGGATTTACCTATGATGGAAGCCAATCTGCAACGGGCATTTCTATTTTTATAAATGGTAAAAAAGTAAATACAAGAACCAATTTTGATCAATTAAAAAGATCAATCCTTCCAGTAAATTTTAGCGTGCAACGTGATTCGCTACCTTTGGTAGTTGGAAGTAGCAATCGAAAATGGACAGAAGATCTTGGATTATTCCGAGGTGCAATTGATGAAATTAGAATCTATAACGAACAGTTATCTCAATGGGAAATGGCCATATTGGGCGAAGCAGAAATTGATGAAAATTCAAAAGGGATTAAAGAAGAATATTGGTTCTTGAAAGATAAAGCTCTAGCCTCTACAAGAACTAAGATGCGTAAAAAAAGAATAGAAATTAGTAAGATTCTTGACAGTGCGAATGAATTAATGGTTATGGAAGATCTGAAGGTGCCCCGCAAGACTTATATCTTAGAAAAAGGATTGTATAACCAACACGGGGAGGCCGTTGAACCAGGAGGGATTGATAAGGTGTTACCGTATAGCAGTAATTTACCAAAAAATAGGTTAGGACTTACCAAATGGCTTTTTGACGATAAGAATCCGATTGTACCAAGAGTTGCCATTAATAGATATTGGCAGATGATATTTGGTCAAGGATTAGTAAAAACAGCCGAAGATTTCGGAAGTCAAGGTGAAAGACCAAGCCATCCGGAATTATTGGATTGGTTAGCCGTTGATTTTAAAAATAATGGTTGGGACATTAAACGATCTATAAAGCAAATGGTTATGTCGTATACTTACAGGCAGACTTCATTTTGTGAAGAATACTTGCGTGAACTGGATCCAGAAAATAAGTATCTGGCTAGAAGTCCTTCATACCGTTGGCCTGCTGAAATGATTAGAGACAATGCATTGAAAGCAAGTGGTTTATTGGTTGAAGAGATAGGTGGTCCCAGCGTTAAACCCTATCAACCAGATGGCCTTTGGGCTGAAGTAGGTATGGGTTCCAAAAAACTTTCTAAATATGTGTCCGACAAAGGAAAGAATTTGTATCGACGCAGTCTATACACTTTTTCAAGACGTTTCGCTCCTAATCCTACCATGATTAATTTTGATATGACTTCAAAAGAAATCTGTACAATACGGCGGACTACAACTAGCACTCCTTTACAGGCTCTTACACTTCTAAACGACCCTCAGTTTGTAGAAGCCTCAAGGGTATTGTCAGAGAAAGTTCAAAAAGAATTTCCAAATAGCCTAAATCAGCAAATTGAATTGGCATTTAGAAGGTCTACTGGTTTAAAACCTAATAAAGAGCAACTAGAAATCTTGACTGGACAGTATCAACAGTCTTTAGAGCAATTTAAAAAGGAGCCTGTAATGGCAGATTCTATTTTATCGGTAGGAGAGTGGCCATTTGACAAAGTACTTTCAAAAGAAAGTACAGCAGCAATGACTCTAGTAGTCAGCACAATTTTGAATTTCGACGAATCTTACATGAAACGATAATATGAACGATCACAATCACAACCATCATCATAACCCTATAAGCCGAAAGGATTTTCTAAGTAAAGCCACCCTTGGACTTGGAGCTATATCTTTAGCATCTTTGATTAATCCCTTAAGCGCGTTTGGCGCATCTTTAAAAACACCTATAGGTCCTCATTTTGCCCCTAAAGCCAAGCGAATCATTTTTTTAAATATGATTGGGGCGCCTTCACAATTAGATCTGTTTGATTATAAACCAATTCTAACAAAAATGCATGGTGTGGAGTTGCCAAACAGTGTTATGGGAGACCGTGTAACAGCAACCGTAGCTGCACAAGCTACAAAACCTATAGTTAGACCTCTTTACGAATTTAAACAGCGCGGACAAAGTGGAATGTGGATGAGTGATTTGATGCCTTACATGGCTCAAATTACTGATGAGCTATGTATGATTAACTCCATGTATACAGAATCTGTGCAGCATGAACCTGCTCAAATGTTTACTCATACAGGTTCTGAAATTCCTGGTAGACCTACCATGGGCTCTTGGATAAGTTATGGACTTGGGTCAGAAAATGAGAACCTCCCAAATTATATTTCTTTAATGACCAAAGGAAATGAAGGTGGGTCATCTAGATTACTTTCAAGTGGTTTTCTGCCTGCCGAACATCAGGGAGTACAACTTAGGAGCGGTAAAAACCCAGTATTATTTTTAAATAACCCTCCTGGTGTTTCTGAGTCTATAAGACGTGAGCAGCTTAATCATCTGCAAAAGTTACAGAATCAAAACTATACAACTTGGGAAGATGAAAGTATAAAAGCTAAAATGGCTCAATATGAAATGGCTTTTCGAATGCAGACTTCAGTTCCAGAAGTTATGAATACGGAAGGTGAACCAGATCATATTTACGAATTGTATGGTGAAGATAGCAAGAAACCGGGAACCTTTGCAAGCAATTGCTTATTGGCCAGACGATTGGCTGAGCGTGGTGTGCGATTTGTACAGTTATATCATGGAGGTTGGGACCACCACAGTAATTTACCAAAACAGATTCCTAAAAACTGTAAAGATGTAGATCAAGCATCAGCCGCCTTAATCATGGATCTTAAACAACGGGGATTACTTGAAGATACTCTGGTGATTTGGGGAGGAGAATTTGGTAGAACCAGTTTCTCACAAGGACAATTAACTAAAGATAATTTTGGTAGAGATCATCACCCTGACGCCTATACCATGTTGATGGCGGGTGCTGGCGTGAAGAAAGGGCTTACATATGGTGCTACCGATGATTTTGGATATCATATTACAGAAAATAAGGTGCATGTGCACGACTTCAATGCCACAATATTGCATTTGTTGGGAATAGATCATGAAAAACTGAACTATAAGTATCAAGGGAGAAGATTTCGCCTAACCGATGTACACGGAAATGTGGTTAAAGATATTTTAAGTTAATGGAATGGGAATCTTTTATTGGGCGTTTTCATCCTTTGATGGTTCATTTGCCAATAGGTATATTTATACTGGGTTATATTTTTGAAGTATTACGTCGATTGAATTTTCAAAATTTAATTGTTTCTAGAAAAGTTGTTGTTTTCACATATATTTTGGGGTTTCTTACGGGTTTAGTTGCAGCGATTACTGGATGGTTTTTGTCCTTTAGTGATGATTATGGTATTGAAGCATTAAATAGTCATAAACAATTAGGAATCATAACATTAGTGGTTATGTTGCTAGTTATAATCTATCAAATAACGGCTTCAAAAAACAACAACAAATCCAAATTGGCAGCATCTACGTTAGCTATCATACTAACTTTCCTAACTGGACATTTTGGAGGCAATCTTACCCATGGGTCTAACTATTTGGTTCAGTATGGCCCAGATTTCCTTAAATTTAATGAAAAAAGGTATGCTATTGATTTAGGTGAAAAAAATCCTGATTCAATTCAAATTTATTCAAACTTTATACAACCACTTATTCAAAATAAATGTGTAGCTTGTCATAGTACTGATAACTATAAAGGGGGATTAATTCTTGATCGTTACAGCGACCTATTTATGGATGCTGACCATGGGAAACCTATTTCTCCCGGTAATATTGATAATAGTGAATTATTTACTCGAGTTACTTTACCAGAAAATCACGAAAAAATTATGCCACCTCGGGGAGCCGGGTTTGGTTATACAGATCTTCAAATTCTGAAGTATTGGATTGAAAATGGAGCAGATAGTTTGGCTGTTTTCAATTCTGATAGCATGAGCGAGGAGCTGATATCTTTAATGAATCGTGATTTTGGATTAGATTTTAGTCCGAAACCACACTATGAGAAAGTTTATGTAGATTCCCTTGATTCAGGTCTTATGACTCAATTGCGCAATTCTGGATTTAAGGTTAATTACTTAGGCTTGTCTAACTTTTTGCTTGAAGTCGTATTTAAAGAAGATTCAATTACCACTGATCAAATAAAAATACTGAATCAAGTTTCTGATAGAATTACATTTTTGAAAATCTCTAACAGTAAGTTATCCGAGGATTTAATTGGAGAAATTGCTGAAATAAAACATTTAACACGTATTGATTTAAGCAAAAATGAGCTCAATGGTAAAATGGTATCGTTTCTGAATAAACACGACCATCTTGAGGCGGCGAATCTCAATAATACGGATCTAGATGATTTATCATTACAAAAGCTATTAGATAGATTTAATTCTTTAAGAGTTTATTTAGGCAACACTAATGTCACTCCCACACAAATAATAAATTTAGCTCAAACTTACGAAGACGCTGAAGTAATATCCGAATTTAAATTTGAAAAAGTAGCTGAAGCCAAGTCGGTTTTTAAATAAAAAAAATTTATTAAATTTTTTTTAACTTGATACAAGTTTTATTACCTGAATAGTCCTTTGCACAAATATTGACTAGGTTGATATCGATGCTGTCCGATATCGTTGCGGTCCACAAATTTTCACCATACCAGGTCATAGGAACTTTATTACTCATACTATCAAACTCTAAGTTTATAGCAGTCCAATCTTGTGGCATATTTGGACTTTTATTATCATGAATTCTAGCTTTTATTGTAATTTTTTTACTTTTTTTATTTTCATTTACTTGGAAATGTGAAATAATAGGCTTGGCTGTATCTGGATTAATATCATAACCTATAAAGATTCTCTCCTCAATACCTTCTGCCCCTTCGCCTTGTCCCATGACGATGTCCATTTTTTTATCATTATCTATATCTCCTAATACCATCGACAACGTTAGCGGTGTTTGTTTACCGAAAAAAACAGGTTGCAAGAGGCTAAATTTACCGGTTCCATCATTAATTAGCAATCTATCTTCTCCTGTTAAGGAACTAATTAAAAAGTCTGGATCTCCATCCGAGTCATAGTCAATAAATACAACATTGTTATCATCTTTTCCAATATTATCAGAATCTGGCCAAAGTAACTCAGTATCGTCAATAAATCGTTTGCCCTCATCATTTAAAAAAATATGTTCTCTTCTGGAGCTAGATTCTTTATCAACAATATCCCCATCATTAACAGTAATTAAATCAAGAAATCCATCATTATTTATATCCATAGCTTCAAAATCATAGTTATTTGTATAAGCAGGTAAAAGCCTTTTGTCCTCAAAAACCCCTTGCCCATTATTAACAAATATTCTGCTCGTGCCACATCTTTTACAAGATATTGCTATGTCCAAATCAAAGTCATTGTCAAAATCTATAAATTCCAAATCCCATGAAAATTGAATTAGAAGATCTGGCATTTGATTTTTAGTTACATCTGTAAATTTACCAAATCCATCATTTAACCAAAGCATGGTTCTTCCGCCAATATTATTCATGTTAGATCCTTCACCCCAATCTGATAAAATCAAGTCAAGATCACCATCATTATCTACATCTCCCAACTCTAAATCCCCTACACTAGCGTTTAATTTTGGTAATTGTGTAGCTGTTACATTTTTGAATTTTCCATTTCCAAGGCCGATATAAAGTTCACTTTGTGTTTGATACGTTGTCCCAACAATAATATCTGGAATGTTATCCTTATTAATATCACGTACTTTTATCACTCTGGAATAAAATTTTTTATCTCCAAAAATTTCAGTCGTTATTTCTTTAAACTTTGTTTTTGGACCCTTATTGATAAAAATTCTACTTGCTTCCAAATCTCCCGGTACAGAGTAATTGCCACCATTGGCAAATATTAAATCTAATAAATGGTCATTATTTATATCTACAACTTCAACTCTATTGGTCCATTCCTTTGTTATGGGTAGGTAAGTAGATGTTTTATCTACCCACAATTTTTTCGTTCTACTTATTTCAGCGATATCACTTGGGATATTATTCTGTTTACAATTCAAAATAATAAGCAATACTGAAAAAAGAACTATTCTTATTATTCTTTGATTAAACTGTTTTTTCAATTGAATTATTTAAATTAAGATTTACACATAGTTTCACAAAAGTTGTTGTTTATTTGGTTTTATGCCGAATAAATCCTAGTAAAACTAGATTAATTTTTCTTTAAAAAAAGCAATGGTTCGTTCCCAAGCTAAAGACGCCGCTTTTTCATCATATCTAGGTGTGGTATTATTGTGAAATCCGTGGTTTACATTTTCGTAAAAATGAGCTGTGTAATCAATATTATTTTCTTTTAATGCTTTTTCGTAATCTGGCCAACCGGCATTTACTCGTGTATCTAATCCAGCATATTGTAATAATAAAGGGGCCTTTATTAGTGCTGTTTCCTCAGCAGACGGCTGCCCGCCATAAAAGGGAATTGCAGCACCCAAATCAGGGACTTTAACGGCCATCATATTGGCTATCCAACCACCAAAACAAAAACCAACAACACCAATTTTTCCATTGCAATTTTCATGAGTGCTTAAATATTCAAAAGCAGCAATAAAATCCTCCAACATTTCATTTCTATCACGCTGACGTTGTAAAGCACGCCCATCATCATCATTTCCTGGGTAGCCTCCAAGTGGTGTTAATGCATCTGGTGCCAAGGTTATAAAACTATCAAGAGCTGCGCGCCTTCCAACGTCCTCAATATAGGGGTTTAAACCACGGTTCTCATGCACCACCACAATACCTGGTAACTTTCCGGTGGTGTTATCCGGTATCGACAACAAGCCTTTTATAGTACCGCCACCTTTAGGAGAGTCATAATTTATGTATTCAGATTTCAAACGCGCATCATCAGGTTTTACCAAAAGTGTATTAATATAATCTGGGGTAATAAAACTCAATAAGGACGAAACCGTAATGCCTCCAACGGCATAAATAGATAGTTTTTCAACAAATTGACGTCGGTCTATTTTATTATGCGCGTAATAGTCGTATAAATCAAATACTTCTTGATTGATGTCTTCTTTTTTTAATGGTTTCATGAGAAAATGTTTAATTGTTTTTTAACGATTACATGAAACATCATTTTAATCACTCTCATCGGATTAAATTTTTAATTACAGATGTTTCATCATGTAACTTTTATTGCTTCTGTAATTTACAATATTTATCTTTATTGCATGACAGAAAAATTACCTTCTTTCTCTATAAAAAACTGGAGTCAAGACGACCAACCTCGTGAAAAATTGCTTTATAAGGGTAGGGCTGCTTTAAGCGATGCCGAATTGGTAGCGATATTAATTGGTTCAGGAAATAGGGACGAAAGTGCGGTGGCGTTATGCCAACGTATTTTGGCCAGTGTTGATAATAATTTAAGCGACTTAGGAAAGCTTTCCATAAAGCAACTTATGGAGTATAAAGGCATTGGTGAAGCGAAGGCTATCACCATAGCAGCGGCATTGGAATTGGGAAGAAGACGAAGGGGTGAAGAGGCGGTTGAAAAGAAGACCATTACTTCAAGTACTTCTGTTTTTGAATTGATGCAGCCCGTAATAGGCGAGTTACAGCACGAAGAATTTTGGATAATCTATTTGAACAATTCCAATAAAATCATTCAAAAAAACCAATTGAGTAAAGGCGGCATCACAGGCACTTTGGTTGATGTTCGGCTGGTGCTTAAAAGTGCGTTAGAGCTTGGTTCCACAGGTTTGATTTTGGCACATAATCATCCATCAGGAACCTTAAAGCCAAGTGAATCTGATAAACAAATCACTAATAAATTAAAAATAGCTTCGGAATGTTTAGATATAAAAGTTTTAGACCACTTGATTATTACAGAAAAAGCATACTTTAGTTTCGCAGATGAAGGAATATTATAGGAATGAAATTAAAACCCTTATTTTTATTGAAAACGGTTTTTTGAATTTATGCTTTTAGTTTATACCCATAAAATATCACCACGTTTAAAGTATGTATTCAAACATATTTGCACAAGAATATTGGGAATTGAGGTTGGTTTTACCTCGGAAATTCAGGTTTTTATAGCACATGACGATATAAAAATGTCGTACACAAAACAACCGCTAAGTAATGAGTTTTTTATAAAAAGTCACGATATTTTGTTTGAACAAGGGCTGAGTGATATTGATATAAACATTCACAATTGGCAGGATACCAAATGTTTCTTTTATATTGGTGATAAGAGTGTACTCCCGTTTGATATATTTTCGGCATCTTTTTATTTGTTATCTAGGTATGAAGAATATTTACCGCATGTTAAAGATGAATATGGACGTTTCACTGCATCAGACAGTTTAGCGTTTAAAGAAGGTTTTTTACACCAACCTGTAATTGATATTTGGGCTTATAAATTTAAGGATGCTTTACAAAAACAATTTCCAGAATTTCAGTTTCCATTAAAAACATATAGTATAAAACCCATCATTGATGTACCTAGTGCCTACACCTATAAATTAAAGGGTATCATTAGAACTATTGGGGGAATTTTAAAAGATATTTTTAGTCTTAAATTTAAAAGTCTATACTCCAGATTTTTAGTAATTCTGGGGTTTATCCATGATCCATTTGATACGTTCAAGTATATCATCAACAGGCAAAAAACCTCCCATTTTAAATTTCTTTTCTTTTTTTTAATTGGTGATTACTCTACGTTCGATAAAGGCATAAACCCTAATAAAAAGAAATTTGTATCGTTAATAAAACATATAGCAGATTATTCCATCGTGGGATTAAAAGCCTCCTATTTTGCTTTGGAAGATATAAATATCCTTAAAAAGGAAAAGTTACGAATGGAAAGTATTTTAAACACTTCTTTAAAAGCTTCCAGACAATCGTTTTCGAAGCTAAATTTACCAGAATCCTATCGTAATCTGGTAGAACTGGAAATTTTAGAAGATTACACCATGGGGTATGTGGATCATGTTGGTTTTAGAGCTGGTACTTGTACCCCTTTTCTCTTTTATGATTTGGATTATGAAGTACAAACCCCCTTAAAAATAACCTCATACCATATTATGGATAATGCGTTACTAAAAAACCAGTCGTTATTGGATAAAAAGAAGTTTTTAAATAACATTATAGAAGAGGTTAAAAAAGTAAATGGTGAGTTTGTACCCGTTTTTCATAATTATACATTTAGTAATGATGAAAAATGGGAAGGTTTTAAGGAATTGTTTAATATTATTCTAGATTCAGCAAATGAAACTTAAAGGTATAACTGATGTATTTTTTGATTTAGACCATACCCTTTGGGATTTTGATAAAAACTCCGCATTAACTTTTGAAAAGATTTTTAAAATAAACGATATAAGCGTTAATCTTACAGAATTTTTAATTCATTATGAGCCTATAAACCTAAAGTATTGGAAGCTATATAGAGAAGAAAAAATTGAAAAAAGTGCCTTACGATTTAATAGATTGAATGATGCTTTTTTAGCAATTGACTATGAAGTTGAACCGGCTTTAATTTATAAATTATCAGACGACTACATAACCCATCTCACAACATTTAACCATTTATTTGAAAATACATTTGAAATCCTAGATTATCTAAAAGTTAAATACAACTTACACATCATTACCAATGGGTTTGATGAGATACAGCATAAAAAACTTAAGCAATCCAATATTCATCAATATTTTAAAACCGTTACCAATTCAGAAATGGTTGGTGTTAAAAAGCCGAATCCTAAAATTTTCAATTTTGCTTTAGAGCAGGCCAATACGAATATGGATAAAAGTTTAATGATTGGTGATAGTTATGAAGCAGATATACTTGGAGCCAAAAATATCGGCATGGATGTCGTATTTTTTGACGTAAATAACATGACTTTAGATGCCAATATTAAGCGAATAGATAACTTAATACAACTAAAAAATTATTTATAAGTATCACAAAATTGTATATTTACGGATACCTTTAATAAAATAGTAAATTAAAATGAAAGCTAAATTCCTCATCATTCCCATAGCCTTTTTTATAGTAACATCATTATTTTCACAAACAAGCTTAAACAACTACAAATATGTAATTGTACCTAAAAAGTTTGATTTTTTGAAAGCACAAGACCAATACCAATTGAACTCACTAACTAAGTTTTTGTTTGAAAAATATGGTTTTGAAGCTGTTATGGAAGGCGATGATTATCCAGAAGATTTAGTTTTGAATAGATGTTTGGGTTTAAAGTCTAATGTTATTAAAGATTCAGGACTTTTTAAAACTAAATTGAATATTGAGCTCAAAGATTGCAATGATAAAGTGATATATGTTTCTGAAGTTGGTGAAAGCAGGGAAAAGGAATATAAAACAGCCTACAATTTGGCATTGAGAGATGTTTTTGAGTCTTTTGCTTCATTAAATTATAAATATGAACCTAGTGAAAAAATAGTATCTTCAGGCATTAAAACTATTGCAAAAAGTGAAGTGTCAGAAGAAATTCAGCAATTAAAACAAGAAATACAACAGCTTAAAAATGAAAAAGAAGCTACAGTTGTTGAGGTAGAAAAAACAGCAGTTGAGAAACCAGTTTTAAAATCTGAAGTTTTAGTAGTTGATGAAGTTGAAACCATTAAAGAGCCCATTATTGAAGGTACTTCTAATATTTTGTATGCTCAAGAAATTGAAAATGGTTTTCAATTGGTTGATAGCTCCCCTAAAGTGGTTTATATAATTAAAAAAACCAATTTGAAAGATGTGTTTTTGATACAAAATAATGGTGGTATTATTTATAAAAAACAGGACTCTTGGGTTATTGAATATTATAGCGGCAACACTTTACAACAAGACGAATTGAATGTCAAGTTTTAGAATTTCATCTAATACCTAACCTAACAATTAATAACCATATTTATCTTTCCAACGCTTTTTTAAAAATTCACGGTGGGCATGTTCCCTAGCATTATTTCCGGGATCGTAAAGTTTGGTGTTTTTTATTTCCTCAGGTAAAAACTCCTGATTCGCAAAATTATTTTCGTAGTTGTGGGCATATTTATAGTTGTCGCCATAACCGAGTTCTTTCATAAGTTTTGTAGGCGCATTTCTAATTTCTAAAGGCACACTTAAATCGCCCGTTTCTTTTACCAGTTGTTGTGCCTTTCCTATAGCCATATACGAAGCATTACTTTTAGGCGAACATGCCAAATAGGTAGCACACTGGCTTAATATAATTCGCGATTCTGGATAACCAATGGTGGTTACCGCTTGAAAAGTATTGTTGGCAATAACGAGTGCGGTTGGGTTGGCATTTCCAATATCCTCGCTTGCCGAAATGAGCATACGGCGTGCAATAAATTTAACATCCTCGCCACCTTCAATCATGCGTGCTAACCAGTAAACGGCTCCATTGGGGTCGCTACCACGAATGGATTTTATAAAGGCCGAAATAATGTCATAGTGTTGTTCTCCAGTTTTATCGTAACGAACCGTGTTGTTTTGGATTTTTTGCAGTACATCCTCATCTGTTATTACAATATGACTAGAATCGTATGAGTTTACAATTAATTCAAAAATATTAAGCAATTTTCTGGCATCGCCACCCGAAAGTCTCAGTAGGGCATTGGTTTCCTTGAGGGTAATCTTTTTTTTAGAGAGGTGTGCATCCTGTTCAATGGCGCGTTTTAAAAGTACCTCTAAATCGGTTTTATCAAAGGCATTTAAAATATAAACCTGGCAACGCGATAACAATGCCGAGATTACTTCAAAACTTGGGTTTTCGGTTGTTGCACCAATTAAAGTAATCCAACCTTTTTCAACCGCTTGCAATAAAGAATCTTGCTGAGATTTACTAAACCGGTGTATTTCATCTATAAACAGAATAGGGTTTTTAGTAGTAAACAAGCCACCACTTTGTTTCGCCTTGTCAATAACATCTCGTATATCTTTAACCCCAGAATTTATGGCACTTAAGGTGTAAAATGGCCTACCAGATTCTGTTGCGATAATATTGGCAAGTGTGGTTTTACCCGTTCCGGGTGGCCCCCAAAAAATCATCGATGGAATTAACCCTTGTTTGATGTGTAACGTTAATGCACCATCTTTTCCTACCAAGTGTTTCTGGCTTACATAGTCTTCTAATGTTTTAGGGCGTAATCGTTCAGCTAAAGGTTCATTCACATTCATGAATGTAAAATTAAAGCAAAAATTTTTAGTTTTGGGCGTGTCCCTCGATAAAAATCTCGGGTCGCGCTTTCCGAACTACACGGTAGATTGCTGCAATCGCTCACGCAATTGTCTGCCAATTTAGCACTTAAACTAAAGTTGGTTAACTATTTGCTAACTTTAGTACCATGAGCCAAGACGAACATTTTAAATTCTCAACTGGGGTAGTGGCCTACCCAATATTTTTTGTGCTATCCATATGGATGGTTTTTTGGTTTGAGGTTCGGTTTGGATACAATTTCAGTAAATACGGAATATATCCTCAAAGTTTAAAAGGTTTAAGAGGGGTTCTACTAAGTCCTTTTATACACGGCGATATCAAACATATCTACCACAACACCATCCCACTGTTTGTATTATCCATGGCGTTGTTCTATTTCTATCGGCATATTGCTTGGAAAGTGATTCTATTTGGAATTCTAATCTCAGGAATTTTAACATGGAGTATCGGCAGGCCGTCGTATCATATAGGCGCCAGTGGTTTCATTTATGTATTGGTGAGTTTCACCTTTTTTAAAGGGGTTTTTGCGAAACATTACAGACTTATAGCCTTATCGCTTTTAGTGGTGTTTCTTTATGGAAGTATGATTTGGTATACGCTGCCCATAGAAGAAGGAATTTCATGGGAAGGACATTTGGCAGGTTTAGTAACGGGTTTATTATTTGCATTATTCTTTAAAAAGGAAATTGCCAAACCCAAAAAGTATATCTGGGAACTAGAAAATTTTAACGAAGCAGATGATCCTTTTTTAAGACAATTTGATGAAAACGGAAACTTTATCGAATCCAAACATGAAGAAAAAGAGCAGGAGCAAAGTATCAATTACATTTACAAAGAAAACAAAAAAGATTAACGACGTTGTCGCAACACTTCGTAAAGAAAAGCCCCGCAGGCTACTGAAACGTTTAAAGATTCAATTTCTCCAAGTAAAGGTAATTTGGCTTTATCATTAACCACTTTTAAAATAGAGGGGTTAATCCCTCGACCTTCCGATCCCATAATGATGGCACAAGGTTCTGTAAATGAAACATCATACAAAGTATTTTCTGTTTTTTCTGTGGCTGCTATTACTTTTATACCAGATGCTTGCATATAAAAAACAGCATCTTTTATATGGTCTACTTTACAAATGGGAACTTTAAAAACAGCCCCGGCACTAGTTTTAATGGTATCCCCATTAACTGGTGCGCCTCCTTTCTTTTGAATTATAATTCCATGAACCCCGGTACACTCTGCGGTTCTAACTATGGCGCCGAAGTTTCTCACATCACTTAGTTGGTCCAATAATAAAAATAGTGGTGTTTTGCCAGATTCCATCACGCTCAAAACTAGGTTTTCAAGATCATAAAACTCAATAGGAGATATTTGGGCAACGGCACCTTGGTGATTACCTTTTGTGAGCCTATTTAGTTTTTCTACAGGCACATATGAGGAATTAATAGCATGCTGTCTTAAAATAGATTCTAGTTCAGTAAACAACTCACCTCGTAAACCCTTTTGAAGAAATACTTTATCAATAGTCTCACCAGAGTTAATGGCTTCAATAATAGCTCGTATACCGAATATTTGTGTTTGGTTTTCCATTGGTATAAAGGTATAAAAAAAGAGACTGTCATATAAACAGTCTCTTTTTTATTTATTGTGATTAAATTTCTTAATTAGTGGTGAAAGGTACTGTTGATGATATAGGTTCATTAAGGCCTCCGTTGTCCATTAAAGAGCCATCACCAGAAACTTTTACAACTCCACCAATAGTTAGTGTGTAGCTACCAGTTCCTCCCCAACCATCTCCATAATCATCGGTAGTTGTAAGGGTATAACTTCTTCCTGCACACAAAGTAATGGGAATAGAAAGTGTAGAGTATGCACCAGAACAACCTGGATAACCAGAACCAGAGAGAACAACGCCTCCCAATGAATCTTTAATATCCCAACTTACTTCACATGGATAATTAAATCTTATATCAAAAGTACCAGTTACTTCAGTACAGTTTTGAATGTATTCAACGGTTGTTGAATTTCCACTAGCAAAAGCGGCATCAACATCATCAAATTTAAGTACAAGCTTATTTACACCAATACCAAGGTTAACGTCTGACAATCCTATAGTAAGTGTACCTTTATTAGATCCACTTGGAATAGTTACAGAACTAGGTACATTGTAAGAACCAGCAGCTGCAGTAGAACTTTCATCTACAACAACATTAAAAGTTACATCAGATGCAACATTCTTATTTGAAAATACTGTAACATCAATTGTAGTGCTGCCACCAACATCAACTCCTGTTGAATAAGTGCTATCACCAAAAGTTACATATGATAGTGATGTTTCAAATTGATCATCTTCACAGTTTTGAAATAAAACTAGCGAAACGATAATTAGTAATATATTTATTGTTTTTTTCATAATTAAAGTTCTTTAATAATTCAATTACGGATTTTGATTTGATTCCGTCAAAAATGGATTTGAATCGATTTCCTGTTGTGGTATTTTAAATACCCAAGAGTCGTTAGTGGATGGTTTATCTTGTATAAAAGCGTCCCCATAGATAACTAGAGAAGCACCACTAGTAGTCTGGTCTATACCTTCATCCCATCTGATTTTATCATGATAAGCAAAACCTTCACCCCATAATTCTACTCTTCTTTGAAATTTGATTTGTTCCATAAGTGAGGCTTGAGTAGTGAATGCTGTTTTATCAAAAGCAGGGTCTCTTGTTATAGCGAAAGCTTCTAATACGTTTTGAGCACCCGTAATATCATTAAGCATTGCTTTCGCTTCTGCCTCAATTAAATACATTTCCGCAGAACGCATGTAAATAACATCATCAGGATTATTTGTTCCTGGTCTAGATTGTTTGAATTTTACATTCATATATGGGTGAGTATTGTGACGAGACGTAGCTCCGAATTCGGCTATTATAGCTGCCTTAGCTGCTTGAAAAGTAGCTTCATCATCATAGTTCGGATCTGCGGCTGCGCTACCACCTTGGCCATTATACGCTGCCGAATTGGTATTAGGTGCGTTTGGTAACCATGCTTTTGTTCTATGATCCGTGGAAGGGATAGAGTTATAAAGATCAATGTTAATTATCTTATTATTACCTCTACATTCTCCACCATTGAACATGAATGAAATATAATAGAAGTAAGAAGCAAAGAAATTCGATTCAGTATCAATAATGCGGCTTGCCCACATTGCCTCTGGCAAATCTACACTATTAAAACCAGCATGCCATTGTTCTTCGTTAAATAAAGGAAAGCCTTGTCTTGCTAAAGCAGCACTAGAAGCAGCAGTAGACCAATCGCCTTTAGATAGGGCTATTCTTGCCTTTATACCATACGCTGTATTTAAAGAGATGTGTGATTTATTTTCTGGCGCACTAGCTTTTTTCAAATATTCAATGGCACCGTCAATATCTTCTTCTATTTGTTCGTAAACCTCAGCAACAGTAGCTCGAGGTGCACCTTCTAAAGGAGCCCCTTGATTTAAAATCAGAGGCACACCTGGATCAGTTGAAGGATTTCCTATAAGATATCCTTTGGCGAAGGTAGTTACCAACCTGTAATAAGCCCAAGCTCTGTAAGCATGTGCTTGTCCTAGTATATCATTAAGCTTTGGAGTTGGAGTAAAATTTGACGAGGCTATATTATTAATTATGGCACTCGAAATATTTACAAAATGGTAACGTTGAAACCAAAAATCGAATGAAATAGTTGAATTGGCATTGGTGTGCGAAAGCCATCGAGCTTCTCCTTTCATCCAGTTAAACCCTGGTCCAGTATGGATTACTTCACCAGCTATAAAATCTAACGCTGGCATAAAGTAACTTTCACCGTTGGGTGTACCTCCTCCTTGTAAAGCAGAGACATACATTTGTCTATGCAGACCGTTTAATACTAATGCAACATTGTCCACATTAGCATAAGCTGCACCATCTGATATGGCGTCGGTTGGCACCGCTTCTAGATAATCATCCGAACAACTATAAGGGAATAGTAGTGACATCGTCAATACTACTAAATAAATTTTACGTTTCATTTTATTTAAAATTTTATTTTTCATTTTTCATTTTTTAAAAACTAACATTAACACCAAATGAGATAATCCTATTTGGGGCATAATCGTTACCCGCTGCAGTACCCGCTAGGTTATATTGAGGATCTAAGCCAGTTCGTTTTGACCACATAAATAAATTTTCGCCAGAAACGAATAATCTAAAATTATTCACTCCAATTTTTTCAGTAACTCTTTTATTTAAGTTATAAGCTAAATTTACGTTTCTTAAAGCTAAGAAATCAGCATCAGTTAACCATCTTGAAGATAGACGTTGTGATAAATTTTGATCACCATTTTGAAGACGAGGAACATTGGTAATATCTCCTGGAGCTTTCCATGCATTCATAATGTCAGGGTGCAATGATGCTCCATAATCTCCTTCATGCATCATATCTGCATAACCATAGTCTATAACTTGTCCACCAATTTGATATGTAAGTAAAATATTCAGATTGAAATTTTTATAAGTAAAGCTATTATTGATAGACCCAATAACATCTGGTACTGTATTTGAATCTATATAACCTTTACCAGCATCCTGCCAATCATTAGTTACCATATGTGCTCCATTTTCATCTAATACTGGAATACCAACATTTCCATCGTCGTCTTCTTCGTACATGTAGTATAGGGCATCACCATTGCTCGGGTCTACACCTGCGAAATCGTAAAGGAAAAAGTCAAATCTGGATCGTCCTACATCCCATCGTTTAGAACCAGTTACAAATGGATCTGGAATTGAGGTGATTTCATTCTTAAGAGTAGAAGCTTGTAAGCCCAAGTCCCAAGAGAAATTAGTTGAATTTACAATTCGAGCGTTCAAACCAATTTCAAAACCTTGGTTGTACATATCACCAATGTTGTTAGGTGCTTCAATTTGTCCTTCAGATGCTGGAATTGGAACATTGTATAATAGATCACTAGAAATTCTCTTGTAAAACTCGAAGGATCCTGATAAACGATTGTTAAATAATCCAAATTCTAAAGCAACATCCCAATTGGTTGAGTTTTCCCAACGTAAATCTGCATTACCAGTAGCACTCCAAAAAATACCAGGTGTTCCTGCATTTGGAAGGATTCCATAAAGACCTTGAGAAATAAAGAAGTTTCTTGCTGTTCCCGCGTTATTTAATAAGTTGTCATTTCCAACTTCTCCATATGATCCTCTTAACTTTAAATTATCAATAAATGATACATTGTCCATAAAGCCCTCTTGATCAATTCTCCAAGAAGCTCCTACAGAGTAAAATGTACCCCATTTATTATTTGTAAAAACCGAAGAACCATCTCGTCTTACAGATCCACTTATGTAATACTTGTCATTAAAATTATAATTAAGTCTAGCAAAATAGCCCTCAAGCTTATAACTTATAATTGGTTTGACTACCATCACCAGCTAATATTACTGAGAAGTTATCTAATTGATATATACCAGAAGCTGTTTCTGTTTCTTTAAAAGTTCGATGACTTTGAAAACGTCTGTTAAAACTTTCATGACCTAGAGTCAATTCTAAATTATGTTCACCAAATGATTTGTTATAATTGATTATTTGGTTGAAGTTTTCTACAGTTCGGGTAAAATTGGTTTGGTCAAATCTACCATTTGGGTCACCATCTCCAACAACTGGGTTTTCGTAACTTTGATTGTCACTATTTTGAATATCCTTACCGTAGGCTAAACTTACTTGTAAACCATCAATAATAGTGATATCTGTATTGTATCTATACCCGTAATTATTTCTTACGGTCAACTCATTATTTAGAATGGCCTCTTCGATAGCATTACGACCAATAAGTGTAGGTCTTGATTGAATACCTAATGTAGGGTTACCTTCACCTCTATCCCAGCGAGCATTACCTGCTTCATCTCTAATTATAGCACCTGTATTGGGGTCAAGTAAGTAAGGTGAATAAATAGCTCCCATATCTTTTGCAAAAGCAAAAGGGTTACCTGCGAAAGTTCCCCTTAATGGAGCACCTGTAGTACTTTCATCCGTAAAATAGATACTACCACCGAAAGATAACCAGTCAGTTGCACTCAAATTTGCATTAATTCGGCCAGTTGTTCTTCTATAATCACTTTCTATAACATAACCTCTTTCATGTAAGTTAGCTATAGACACGAATACATTATGATTTTCGCCACCACCAGAAACATTTAAAGAATGGCTTTGTCTTGTTCCAGTTCTTTCAAGAGCGTCCCACCAATCTAAATCTTCTGCTATTATACTGGCGTTAGGGTTAATTTTCCCATCAACACCCACAATCTGATTATTGGGGACATTAAAAGGATTTCTACCTAATTGGCTAAAAATATTGGCTGAGGCTGCTGCTGCAGGATCAGCTGCTGCTTGGCCTACAGGAGAATTTTTATAAGCTTGCCACATAGCTTCATAATATTGTTCGGGACTAGTTGCGTCATATTGATCAATAGCTCTTGACATCACACCAAACTGGCTATTTACATTAACCGTAACCCCAGTTCCTCTCTTACCTTTTTTGGTTGTAATAATAATTACACCGTTAGCGGCACGAGATCCATAAAGTGAAGTTGAAGCGGCATCTTTTAAAACAGTTAAAGATGCTATGTCATCTTGATTGATAGTATTTAGTCCTCCTTGAAAATCAATACCATCTACAATTATTAGCGGATCAGTACTACCGTTTAACGTACCCACACCTCTTATCACTATACCAGGTTGTGATCCTGGTTGTCCCGATGCTGAAAGAAATTGAACACCAGTTACATTACCTTCAATTGCTGCCAAGGGAGACGTTAAAGGACGAAGTTCCAGACTTTCAGGTTTTACTACGGCGGCAGATCCAGTAAAGGCTTCCTTTGTTGTTGTACCATACGCTACTACAACAACCTCATCCAGAGATTCAGCATCTTCTGCCAAAGAAACATTAATTGTATTTGAGGCACGCACAGTAATTTCTTTGGTGGAATACCCAACAAAACTAAAAACAAGGGTCGCACCTTGTGAAGCTTGTATTGAATATTTACCATCGAAATCTGTTGAAGTACCCGAAGTTGTACCTTTTACTATGACTGTAGCACCAGGTAGAGGTAAGCCCGAAGCATCGCTCACAGTACCTGAGACTGTCCTTTCTTGTGCAAACGTAAGTTGCACGACAAACGCTAGTAATAGCGTTAGAATTCCACTAAACTTTGTTTTCATTTTATAATTATTTGAATTAGTCAATCCCAAAAATCACAATAAATTGTTAATTAAACAACAAAATTCCGTTAAAATTCACCGCTTTGGTTTAAATTTTTTCAAAACAACTTATTTTTTCCATTCATAATGAAAATTTAATAAACATGAACCTTGGAATTTGGTATTGTGTATTTGGTTTTTTTTAATATTTTGATACAACACAAAATATTTATGGTCCCTTTTGCTATTTGATTTTTTAACAAAAGAGAATACTTTTGGTGTAAGAGTGTTTTTTGCTAATTGATTCAAAACAATCAAATTAATTTCTATTTTAAATTAGGAGATTAAAAACTATTTTTTTCTTATGTTGCTTACCTTGTTAAGTTCAAACAATTTATAATAATAAACCCATTACGAAATATATAACTGGCTATTGTTAAAAAAAGTTTGTTTTCTGAAATCACATTATTTTCATTCTAAAATAATTTTCTTTGTAGACTTTCTAAGTCCGTCATTAATATTCATGAAATAAACCCCTGAGACATATTTTCTTAAATCAATTTTTTCGATAAAATCACCGGTATTTTTAAAAGAATTTATATAGGTGCTTCTTCCAGTGATATCATAGATTTCTATGTTAATATTACGCGATGTTGATCCCTTCAGTTTTACTGTGAATTCACCTTTGTTTGGGTTAGGAAATACTACTAAATTATCAAAACCAAACTTTTCAATTGATAAAGTTTGCATAATATTTAAAGTGTAATCTTCAACTTCACCATCAAATGCATTATCACATGAAGTTGGAAGCCCGTTAACAAATCCTCTGTCTTTGGCGGAAATTCTCATTTCTGTAGTTCCTAGTTGCGCATTAGCAGGCACAGTAATTGTAAAAGGTGAATTCCCAGAAGGGCCATTTAAAACAGCACGCGCGTCGCCTAAATAATATTCTTCTCCAGGATCATTAAAACTACAATTTTGATTCCAATCAATCCAAGCTTTTGCAGCTACTGTAACATTGCTGAATACCGTATTAAGGTTAACGGTTAAATTGTACGAACTGTTTCGATTTAAATCAGTACTTATGCTACGATAATCAGAATAGCCTGATGGCTTGCCAGAACTATTATTAATCGTGTTAAACTGTACTAAAGTTATACCAGTGTTATAATCTGTGTTTCCTGCTGATCGACATTGTTCATTAAAAAAAGGAAAGAGAATTATTTTGTTTTTGGATAAGCCTGGGGCAGTTCCTTTTAATGAAAGTAAAATATTGCCTTGTGAATTTGAGGTTAAATTACTTACAGTCATGGTTACTTGTCCCGACGTATTAAGGCTAGAGGGCGAAAAATTGACTGTAGCACCGGCAGGAATACCCGTGACACTAAATACTGTAGTTTGAGAAAACCCATTTGTAGCAAAGTAATCGAAGGTATAACTTGCTGTAGTTCCTTTACATTCAATTGGAGCTAGTGCTATATTGGTAATAAAAAAAGTGGGTTGTGAAGAAATTTGAAAATCGAAATCCGAAACATCATAGAATATATTGTCTGCTGCTTCAACTAAAATCCTCGCTGCATTGGTGTCAGATACTGCAGGTACCGTAAATGTAAAAGCTCCATTATTAGGGACATTCGTTGCTAGAGTAGTATCAAACGTTCCACCCCCGTTAGTCGATAGATAAATATTCACATTTTGACAATTTATGGATGCATTATTAGTTTGTCCTACATTCCATTCTATTGTTTGATTGCTTCCCTGTGTCCAAGAAACAGGATTAACCACCGTAAAGGGAGCTACGTCTTCGACATTTATTTGCATAGTGTCATAACTGCTTTGACCACCAGTAGGTGAAGTAATACTTCTATCTCTAACGGTTAATGCCCAATTTAGTGTTCTTGAGACTGTTGATACAGTTTCCCAGGCACTACCAGATAAGGGTTTTGTTCTGGTGGTAAAACCATTGACAACGTTATTAAGAGATGGTACGTACCTGATGGGGCTACCGCTTGGTGGCAAGGATCTATTTTGCGACCCCGTTAATAATTCTGGCCCAAAATTGCGATAGTTAACTTCTCCACTATCAAATTGCTCCCAGCAAAAACTCAATCCTCGAGTACCATCAATATCTGTGGCACTACCTTTAAGGATATAAGCTGTCCCTTTTGGAATGTTATAATCACTTCCTGCATTTGCAATAGGCGGATTGTTAGATATAGCCTCAGTAGTTTGACAACTTTTACTACTTACATTATTTAATATTTGTTTAATGCTATGAAAATGAAAGTAACTGTCAGCACTGTTTTCAACAAAATCATTTATAGGGACTCCGCCAGCGCCAGCATATGACATAATGGTCGAACCACTGCCAGGTTCAGAATTTACTCCAGTGCCTTCAGTGGTAAAAGCAAATGTATGATTAGCTCCCATTTGATGTCCTATTTCATGGGGTACCAAATCAAGATCGAAATTGTCTCCTTCTGGCACAGTACTAGTTGAATACCCACTACCTTTTGAACCATTAACACAAACACAGCCTATACAACCGGCATTGCCTCCCCCAAATGTGCCTCCAAAGAGATGTCCAATATCATAATTATTTTCTCCAATGACATTGGTCAGCGTATTCTGGAGTTCAGAATTCCAATTACTCCTATTGTCTCCATCTGAATAAGGGTCAGATGCTGAACTAGCATATATTACCAAATTGGTATTAGCAATAACTTCAAAAGTAATTGCCATATCTCTTTCAAAAACTTCGTTTACCCGAGCAACAGTATTATTAATAGCGGCCAATGCATCTATTTCATTACCATGGTATGAGGTGTACTCACCAGTTGTAGATACAGCCAGTCGAAACTTTTGTAGAGTTTTATTATTGGCACCTCCTTCATTAATTTTAGATAAAGCGCTACTTTTATTAATTGATTGATTAATTTGATCGATCGTTTCACATATAATTTTTTCTTTAGAGTTATATGGAACTTCTCTAGAATAAACCAAATATTCATTGGATTTTTTAGACACAGGTTCAATAAAAACTGTTTGATTATCCAAATATGATATCATAGCTTTTATACCGTTATGCGATTTGCTCAAGCGTAAGCGTGTGCTATTATCATCTGTACTAATTCCTACATAAGATTTTATTTCTGGATATTTGGCAGAAAGCTCAGGCGCAAATACAGGAGCTTCATATATTTCAAAAGACTCGATTGTGCCATCTAATCCAGGGAAATCAATAATGGTGGATTTTTTTTTATCTTTTCTTAAACTAGCTGAGGATATTATTTCGTTAAACATATTAGTATTTAACTGAAAAGTGTGGGTATTGGTCAAACTTATATTTAATTTTTTTAAAACATTTTCTTTTTTTGAACTTTCGATTTTATTCCATAAAGAATTCTGAGCATTAGTTGAAAAAATGAATAAAATCATTGAAATGGATAAAAGGTAATTCAGGTTCGTTTTCATAGGAGTTAATTATAACTGTTTTGCTTTATTGAAGTGAAACTTATAACTGCTAATAAATTGATAATTCATTGTAGTTATGAATGCATTCGAAATAATGGTTCACACATTTAGACTAAACCTAAATGGAGACGATTAATTATGCAATCTTATCCATTAATAAGATTATCGAGAATGATTTCGAGATTATCTTCTACAAAAATAACTTTCACTTTTTTTTTGAATTAGTCAACCCCAAAAATGATTATAATAAATAAATTATACAATAAATAGGCGTTAAAAATTTATTCTTGGTACGAGAATTTCATTTAATAACCATAATTGTATGGGTTTTCATTAAGTAAAGTAGTGTGTCTGTAAATTTCAGCTTTAATTTTTTTAATATGCTAAATTATCCTATCATATGGCATTTAACAGATGTTCTCGTTTAATCTTAAAATTAAGAGCATATTCGGATAATTGATAGGAATTTGGTTATTACTTAAAAATTCTTGTTCCACTTTAATAAGATATTTTTTACAAAAAAGCATCCCAACGAATTTTCGTTGGGATGCTAAAATTAATCGTTTTATTTTATACTTACTTTTTTAGTGAAAAGGTAGAACAGCACTAGACGTTTTATTGGCAACTAAAATTTGATTTAAATCAATAGTTGTCGTAGCAACATTAGAACTGAAAGTAAAACTATCCAAATTTGCTTTCACAGAATCAATAAAAGATGGGATTACCGGAGTAGTTCCCGGATCTCCATCGGAGATATTTGTGTTCTGTAAAAATTCATTTTGGTGAATAACTAATTTTACACCCATGTCAACCATTCTAATTCCTTCGGCAATAAAGATTTCTTGTCTTGTTCTGTATAGTAATTCAAGAGCACTGTCATTATTAGTAATAGCATCAATTTCTGCTTGTGTAAGTGAGGTGCCAGAAACTGAAGGTACCATTATATCACCAGATTGTCTATCTAAAACTAAACCTGATCTTCCATTAACAACAACAGATGTCGTTCTTGGTCTAGCAGGAAAATTAGCAGCATTTGCTGATGCATCTGGTCTACCTTCAATAGAGTCATCAATTTCTCTAACTTCTCTTGTAGCGACAACTGCAAGCATATCTTCTAAGTTAGTTTGTGCCCCCGCGGCATTGCTATTAGCTAAGTTCGCCTCCGCTAATATTAAATATGCTTCTTCAGCTTTTAAATAATGAACAGGTGCATCTTCGGCCGCACTTACAAATGAATACTTAGGATCTAAGAAATCTAAAGTAGGAAGTGGTTGAAGGTCATCAAAAGTTGCTCTTTCATACAAAGCGTCTTCGAATTGGTTATCTGGATTGTTTTGTTCATCAAATTGAGCAGATCGTAAAAAATCAGGATCCAATCCAATAGCAGCACTAGCTGCAGATGAAGCTTCAGTTACATTACCAAGATAGTAATAAGCTCTTGCTTTTGCCAAATGATACTCAGGTTTCGCATTGAGTCCTATAGCGGTGTCGAATGATGCTATCGCAGAGTTATAATTTTCTGTAGAAGAAAATGTAACACCACCTGGTTCTATTGGCACATGAGAAAAATACATGGCTGAATAAAGATACGCTAGACCTTCAAAAAAGTTATATTCAGCTTCAATTTCAGCGTTGTATTCAACGTCACCTGGTCCTACAGTGGTTAAACCGAATCGAGCCATTTCACGTAATCTTGCTATGTCAAAATAAGTGTCTTCCATATCAGGATCGTCGTTCCTTATTTCCAATTTATCCATAAATTGGTTGAAGAATGTTTGTGTATTCACATAATTATCCGAACCTAATTCAGCGAGCATTAAAAACTCATCTATGGCATTTGCCAATTGTCTTTCTAAACCTAGTAGCCAAATATTTGATGAGTTAGGTTGACCTACAACAGTGCCTACAGATAAATTTGGATTTTCTACTGCGGTAAAATCTGTTGCGTCCTTTAAATTATCCGTACAATTAACCAAAAGGATTAATGTTAGGATGTAAGTTGATATTTTTTTCATTTTATAGTCTTTAATATTTTATAATCTGTTAGAATCTAAACTTTAGTGATGTCATAAATATTCTTGGAGCAGATTCTGTTCCGTAAGTAAATCCTCCACTAGAAAATGCATTTTGAGTTCCAATACCAGAACCAGTTGTTTCAGGATCGAAACCACTTGCTGTCCAGTTAAAAGGATTGGTAACCGTAAACCCTAAAACAACATCATCAAATAATTTTAGTTTATCACCAAATGAGTAAGAGGCTCCTAGATTTCTCACTTTAACAAAGTCGTTATCAAATACGAAATAATTTACGTAGTTAAACGGACTTGTAGTTCCTACTAAATCATCTGGAATGCCTGAATTATCGGCACCTCTAAGGTGTCTTAGTAAGAAGCTTAATTCAACAATTTGTCCACCAAATTGATAATCTCCAGTCATAAAAACATTAAGATTTTTCCAAGTATAGTTAAGACCGAATGAACCAAAATTTGGAGCGAAAGTCTGTCCTAAAGAAGAATTTGGGGTTCTTGTATAAGTACCATCTCCGTTTGGAGTAGAGCGTGTTCCTCTAAGATATCCTAAAGGCTGTCCTTCTTCAACCCAAGATCCAATTACTGTAAAACCACCTACGTTAAACTCAGGAGCGCCTCCAGTATCGGTTACAATATTTTCGTTTTTGTTGTATGAAAAATTAAAACTTAAATTGTGGTTTTCAGATCGTAAAATATCTGCATTTAATGCAAATTCCCAACCTTTATTTTCAATTTCTCCAATATTCTGCACTTGGTCTAATTGACCAGATGACGGAAGGGCTGGAGGTGTAAATAAAGCATCTTCAGTTGTTGCTTGATAGTATGTTGCGCTTAAGTTTAATCTGTTGTTCAGAAATCCTAGTTCAATACCACCTTCGTAAGTTACAACAGTTTCTGAAATTAATTCAGGGTTACCAGGGTTATTAAACGTAAATGATGGGTTTCCTAAAAACGGATTTAAAGCAAAAGTTCTTTGCTCAGAGAATGCTTGTGCAAAATTGGTTGCCTCACCATAGTTTGCTCTTAATTTAATTTTTGAAACAATATTTCTTAAACCAGAATCATAGTAGAAATCGTGATCAGAAATGTTATAAGTAGCTCCTATCTTAGGTAAGAACAAAGCACTTGTGTTTTCACCAGCTTGTGTGTTGGTATCTAAACGACCACCAAACTCTAAGAAAGCTACGTCATAAATACCAATATTTTCTAAGAAATAAAGACCATAGTTGGCGTTTTCTAAGATAAAGTCATCGGCCGTTTGAGTTGGGAAGAAACCTAAGTCTGTAGTTCCATCAACACCACCAGAACCTGATGCTTGATACTGTCTATCTGTGCTTCTAAAAAATTGCCCACCAACAATAGTTACAAAATCAAAATTGTCTATGTTTCCTTTGTGAGTAAAGTTTAAGTCACCCGTTACTGTGTAAGCATTTCTGATAAGTCTATTTACAATTGCCTGGTCAGTTGTACCTGGGTTTATTGATCCTAGTGCAACCTGTAGGGCGTTACTTTGAACTTCTTCTTGAACAAAGTTTCTAAAGTCTATACCAATGGTTGCATTTGCTTGGATATTATCATTAATATCATAAATGAACTTATTTGAATTGGTAAAACGGTTTACTTTATTTGTAATATCAACATTATCTCCAATGGCATTAGATCTGTCTAATTCAGCTTGCCACTCCGCATCTGTTAGAGCATCTAAATTTCCACGGCCAGCACCTTCAAAAGCTGAAAATCTACCAAAACTTGTATTGGCGTTGTAATCAAGGTTAGATTCAACTCCAACATATGAGAAAGAACCTTGATATTTTAATTTATCAGAAACTTGAGCACCTAAACCAAAAGATAAATTTCTTCTTATCTGTTCATTCAATTTATTAAAAGAATCATCAGCGTAAAGGCTTCCAGAAAAATTATAAGTCACTTTTTCATTACCACCATTTATTCCTATTTTGTATTCTTGAGAAATACCTGGTTTAAAAAGCGCTTCTGCGGTTCTATCATACTTTAAAAAGTCTTCAGTGGCTTTTATAACACCAAGTCTAGATTCAAAAGTAAATCTTGCTTTACCCTGAGTTCCTTTTTTAGTTATAATTTGAATTACACCATTAGCTGCATCCGCTCCGTAAAGTGTAGTTGCAGCACCACCTTTGATGTATTCTATTCTCTCAATAGATTCTACTGGAATATCACCTAAGGCAGAAATATCGGCACCACCTGTATCAGTACCTAGTGAAGGGTTTGAATTTAGATTATCAACCCTTACGCCATCTACAATCAATACTGGTGTAGCTGATGTATTAGCTGAAATAGCACCTCTTGTTCTTATGATCGCTGCTGTACCAGGTTGACCAGAACTTAATCTAATTTGTGCACTTGGAGTGGTTGATTGTAAGAGTTGATCAATTTGATTTGAGGGAAGTTTATCAATATCCTCAGCATTAAGTGCATCAACTGTAGTAGATAATTTTCTTTTAGCTATACCTGAACCCTGCCCAGTTATAATTATCTCTTCAAGCGATTCTGCATCTTCACTTAATGTTACATTAATTGTGTTTGATGCGCCAACTTGAACTTCTTTAGTAGAATATCCAACAAAACTAAAAACCAAAGTTGATCCTTGGCTAGCTTGTATAGAATATTTACCATCGAAATCTGAAGAAGTACCAGATGTAGTACCTTTAACCAAGACAGTTGCTCCAGGAAGAGGTAAACCAGAATTATCTGATACTACACCTGAAATTGTCTTCTCTTGCGCAAACGTAAGTTGCACGACAAACGCTAACAATAGCGTTAGAATTCCACTAAACTTTGTTTTCATTATCATTTTATTTGAATTAGTCGGCGCCAAAAATCTTAATAAAAAGTTAAAAAAACAATTAATATTGATAAAAATTTAAGTTAAAAGGATAAAAAATATGAAATCACCAATTTACAACCTAGAAATTCGTCGTTAAGCTGAGGTGTATTTTAGAATTTGAAAATTTAAATTTTGAATTCTCATTCTTTCCATTAGCATAATTAAACTTGAAAAGCCCAGATTTTGTCAAAACACCAAATCCAAAACCGTAACTAAATAGTTTTTCCTTGATATCTGCGATTTTATTTTCAAAATAAGCTGCATCGATTATGGAGTTCACATAAATGTAATTATTGAGTTGATATCTGTATTCTGTATTGATTAATCCATATAAATTTGAAAAAAGACTATTTTCCTCAAATCCTCTAATGGAATTAATTCCTCCAAATCTCATAAGTTCGTTTTCCAAAAAAGTATTCGAAACCAGACTAGAAGCATTTAGCCGAATGTATATACTGTTTCTTGTATTTAAACTAAAGATATTAAAGGCATCCATGGAATATTGTGACTGATTTTCTTTGGTGTTAGAGCTTTTTCTGTTTCCAAAACCAGTTTCAAAGTAAAATTTTGACTTTATAGGGAAAAGTAAATTATTTGGTTGAAGTTTTAAGAATTGATACCCTATGGTTAAATATTGTGTTTTGTAATCATTTATTGGTGCCGAGAAATTTTCCTTTAATAGACTATTTGATTCGGTTGCGATGATACCTCCGTAAAGTTTGTGTTTAGCATTTATTTGGTAATGTATTTTTGCAGATTGATTAGTTGTGGTAAATGATGAATCTCTTTTAAAAATGCGCAAAAGCAAATCGATACCAACGGGAGATTTAAATAGATAAGGTAGGGAAATATCCGTCTCAAATGTTTTTTGATCATTTTCGTCACTTTTGTATAATAGCCTGAAAGACTCTCCAAAGTTTAGGTTGTTAGTTAAGTTCAAATTCAAATAACCATCAAACTCCAATTTATTGGTTTCTTCGTTAGTTCCAAAGCCTAAAAACCCATCAAAAGTATTACTTTGGGTTTTTTCTAGATATAGATATAACGTAGTTGAATCTTTTGAAAACAATACTTCGGGAGATTTTAGTTCACTAGCAAAATTCAAATTATTGAGTTGTTCCGTTTTATTTCGAATTTTATTCAAATCAAAAATTTGAGATGGTTTAATTTTTAAATAATGCTTTACATAGGATTGAGGAAACTTTTCATAGCCCTTGATAACGATGTCATTTATTGATCGCTTTTCTTCAAAAGATTCAACTAATAATTCGGCCACTAGAATTTTGTCGCTTCCTTTAAAACTGATGTTTGACAATTTTAACTTTGAGAAAGGGTAACCTTTTTCCGAAATTTTGGAATTGATGTAATTTAAAGTACTTTCAACCTCTGTGAATTTTATTTCAAAATAATTATCAAAAACACGCCCAGAAACATGTTTTAAAATAGAGGCATCTACATCCTTTTTTTTGTAGTAAATATATATGGTTTTAAATTTCTGTTTTAAAAGGATTTGTGAATAAAAGGAACTATCATTAATTTTCTTAATCTCTTTACGTTCATTTTCAATATATCCTAATTTGTAAAGCGTATTTTGGACCGAATCGACTTCAGTTTTTAGTGACTTTAAATCATTATGAATTTTAGTATAGTTTAACGAGTCAATAGTTTGGTTTTCAAGTTCGTTGCCACCATCAATTTTTAAAACCAAATTTTGGCAACAAACTTTCTTGGAAAAAAGTATACATATTATAAGGACTAGAAATGAAGTTTTTCGCACGTTAAAATCACCTATATTTTGATGTAAATCTAACGGAAAAAGAATAGGAATAATATGAAGGATGAAATATTTTTAAAATTCTATTGAAAATTAATGAATTAGGGTTTGAATAATTCATTTTAATTTCTACCTTTGCAGCCCTCTTAAAAGAGGATTTTAAAAATTATATATAATATATATGCCAACAATTTCACAATTAGTAAGAATAGGAAGAGCCAAAATAACCAAGAAGAGTAAATCGGCTGCTTTAGATTCTTGTCCGCAAAGACGTGGTGTGTGTACTCGTGTTTATACAACAACACCTAAAAAACCTAACTCAGCAATGCGTAAGGTAGCAAGGGTTCGTTTAACAAATGGAAACGAGGTTAACGCATACATTGGCGGTGAAGGACATAATCTACAAGAGCACTCGATAGTATTGGTTAGAGGTGGAAGGGTAAAAGATTTGCCAGGAGTTAGATACCACATCGTTCGTGGAGCTTTAGACACAGCAGGTGTTGCAGGTAGAACACAACGTAGATCTAAGTATGGTGCAAAACGCCCTAAAAAGTAATTAAACTTTAAGAAGAAGACATGAGAAAAAGAGCAGCAAAAAAGAGACCGCTTTTACCAGATCCACGTTTTAACGATCAGTTAGTAACTCGTTTCGTTAATATGATGATGTGGGATGGAAAAAAATCGGTAGCTTTTAAAGTATTCTACGATGCTATTGATATTGTAGACTCAAAAAAAACTGATGAAGAAAAATCAGCTTTAGAAATTTGGAAAGATGCTTTATCAAACGTTATGCCTCACGTAGAAGTACGTAGTCGTCGTGTTGGGGGTGCTACATTCCAAATTCCAATGCAAATTCGTCCAGACCGTAAAGTTTCTACAGCTATGAAATGGTTAATAAGCTATTCACGTAAAAGAAACGAAAAATCTATGGCACTACGTCTGGCTTCCGAAATTTTAGCAGCAGCTAAAGAAGAAGGAGCAGCGGTTAAGAAAAGAGTTGATACTCACAAAATGGCAGAAGCAAACAAAGCATTCTCTCACTTTAGATTTTAATAAGACATGGCAAGAGATTTAAGATTAACTAGAAATATAGGTATCGCTGCGCATATTGATGCCGGAAAAACGACTACCACTGAGCGTATTCTGTATTACACAGGAGTTTCACACAAAATTGGTGAAGTACATGATGGTGCTGCAACAATGGACTGGATGGAACAAGAGCAGGAAAGAGGTATTACGATTACATCTGCTGCTACAACTTGTGAGTGGGTATTCCCAAGAGAAAACGGTGAACCTACTGAAGATGCTCAGTCTTATCATTTTAATATTATTGATACTCCAGGTCACGTTGATTTTACAGTGGAAGTAAATCGTTCTTTACGTGTATTGGATGGTTTAGTGTTTCTATTTAGTGCAGTTGATGGTGTCGAGCCTCAATCTGAAACTAACTGGAGATTAGCTGATAACTATAAAGTTCCAAGAATAGGTTTCGTTAACAAAATGGACCGTCAAGGAGCTAACTTTATGGAAGTGTGTCAGCAAGTAAAGGATATGTTAAAATCTAATGCAGTGCCAATCGTTTTAAATATTGGTGATGAAATAGATTTTAAAGGTATAGTTGATTTAGTAAAAAACAGAGCAATCGTTTGGCATGATGAAACTCAAGGGGCAACTTTTGATGTGATTGAAATTCCTGACGAATTAAAAGCGGAAGCTAAAAAATATAGAGCGTTGCTTATTGAAGAAGTAGCAACTTACGATGAGAACTTATTAGAAAAATTCATGGAAGATGAAGATTCTATCACTGAAGAGGAAGTGCATGCTGCACTTCGTGCTGCGGTAATGGATATGGCTATTATTCCTATGATTTGTGGTTCTTCATTTAAAAACAAAGGTGTGCAGTTTTTATTAGATGCTGTATGTCGTTATTTGCCTTCTCCATTAGATAGAGACAATATAAAAGGTATAAACCCTGAAACTGAAAAAGAGGAAACTCGTAAGCCTAGTGTAGATGCACCTTTTTCAGCTTTAGCATTTAAAATTGCTACGGATCCTTTCGTTGGTCGTTTAGCATTTTTTAGAGCGTATTCAGGTCGTTTAGATGCGGGTTCTTATATCTTGAACAACCGTTCAGGTAAAAAAGAGCGTATCTCTCGTATCTACCAAATGCACTCTAATAAACAAAATGCTATCGATTTTATCGAAGCAGGAGATATTGGAGCGGCAGTAGGATTTAAAGATATCAAGACTGGAGATACGATGACTGATGAAAAACATCCGATTGTTTTAGAATCCATGAATTTCCCTGATCCAGTAATTGGTATCGCGGTAGAGCCTAAAACAAAAGCAGATGTTGATAAATTAGGTATGGCTTTATCAAAATTGGCTGAGGAAGATCCTACGTTCACCGTTAGAACTGACGAAGCTTCAGGACAGACTATCATTTCTGGAATGGGTGAGCTTCACTTAGATATTATTGTAGACCGTTTACGTCGTGAGTTTAAAGTTGAGGTAAACCAAGGTCAACCACAAGTGGAGTATAAAGAAGCAATTACACAAAAAGCGCAACATAGAGAGGTTTATAAGAAACAATCAGGTGGACGTGGTAAATTTGCTGATATTGTATTTACATTAGAGCCTGCTGAAGAAGGTAAAACTGGTTTAGAATTTGTTTCTGAAATCAAAGGTGGTAACGTTCCAAAAGAATTCATCCCCTCTATTGAAAAAGGATTCAAAATGGCTATGCAAAATGGTCCTTTAGCTGGTTATGAAGTAGATGCTATGAAAGTAACCTTATTGGATGGTTCTTATCATGATGTGGATTCTGATCAATTATCTTTCGAATTGGCTGCAAAGATTGGATTTAAAAATTCTGCAAAAGCTGCCAAAGCTGTTATCATGGAACCAATCATGAAACTTGAGGTAATTACTCCTGAAGAAAACATGGGTGATATCGTAGGTGATTTGAATAGAAGAAGAGGACAGGTAAGTGATATGGGTGATAGAGCTGGTGCAAAAACTGTTAAAGCCACCGTGCCATTATCTGAAATGTTTGGTTATGTAACCACATTGAGAACATTATCATCAGGTCGTGCAACCTCAACAATGGAATTTTCACATTATGCTGAAACACCTTCAAATATATCTGAAGAAGTAATTAAGGCAGCAAAAGGTGTTGAAGCTTAAAATTTAAGAAAATGAGTCAGAAAATCAGAATAAAATTAAAATCTTACGATCACAATTTGGTAGACAAATCTGCTGATAAGATTGTAAAAACAGTAAAAAGCACTGGAGCTGTTGTAACTGGACCAATTCCATTACCAACTCACAAGAAAATTTTCACTGTACTACGTTCTCCACACGTAAACAAGAAATCAAGAGAACAATTTCAATTAAGCTCTTACAAGCGTTTATTGGATATTTACTCATCGTCATCAAAAACCATTGATGCGTTAATGAAGCTTGAATTACCAAGTGGTGTTGAAGTAGAGATTAAAGTATAATTGCATTTCGGTTTTATACCGAATAACATGTCCCACCGATGCGGTCGCGGGAAAAACGGAAAAATACATTTCAGGGACGAAACGTATTTTGTCCCTGAAATTTTTTAAATAAGTAATAAATTAAATAAATAATTATGTCTGGGTTAATTGGAAAAAAAATCGGTATGACCAGCATCTTCGATGACAATGGAAAGAATATTCCTTGTACTGTAATTGAAGCTGGACCATGTATCGTTACCCAAGTCAGAACTAAGGAAGTTGATGGCTATGAAGCTGTTCAACTTGGTTTCGATGACGCGACAGAAAAAAGCGCTACTAAGGCAGACCAAGGTCATGCTAAAAAAGCGGGTACTTCTGTAAAACGTAAAATCGTCGAATTCAAAGGTTTTGAGGAGGAGTACAAATTAGGTGATGCCATCACTGTAGAACATTTTGTTGAAGGCGAATTTGTTGACATTTCTGGAACTTCAAAAGGAAAAGGTTTCCAAGGCGTTGTAAAACGTCACGGATTTGGTGGTGTAGGTCAAGCTACTCACGGTCAACATAACCGTTTAAGAGCACCAGGTTCTATTGGAGCTGCTTCATATCCTGCAAGAGTTTTTAAAGGAATGAAAATGGCTGGAAGAACAGGTGGAGATTCAGTTAAAGTTGAAAATTTAAGAGTTTTAAAAGTAGTTCCAGAAAAGAATTTACTTGTTGTGAAAGGTTGTGTGCCAGGTCACAAAAATTCTTATGTAATTATTAGAAAATAATGAAAGTAGCAGTTTTAGATATAAACGGAAAAGATACAGGTAGAAAGGCAGACCTTTCTAAAGATGTATTTGCTATTGAGCCTAATAATCACGCAGTATATTTGGATGTTAAACAATACTTAGCAAACCAACGTCAAGGTACTCACAAATCGAAAGAAAGAGCTGAGATATCAGGAAGTACTCGTAAGATTAAAAAGCAAAAAGGAACTGGTACTGCCAGAGCAGGAAGTATTAAGTCTGGTGTTTTTAAAGGTGGTGGACGCATGTTTGGTCCTAGACCAAGAAATTACAGTTTCAAACTTAATAAAAACGTGAAGCGTTTGGCGCGTAAATCGGCTTTAAGTATTAAAGCAGGTGAGCAGTCTATAACAGTTTTAGAAGACTTTAATTTTGATACTGTAAAGACTAAGAATTTTACAGCAGTTTTAAAGGCTTTAAATCTTGAAAACAAAAAATCTTTGTTTGTGTTGGGAGCGTCAAATAATAATGTATATTTGTCATCGCGCAATTTGAAAGGCTCTGAAGTTATAACTTCTTCAGAATTAAGCACTTACAAAATATTAAATGCAAATCAAGTAGTGCTTTTGGAAGGTGCTTTAGAAGGAATTGAAACAAATTTAAGTAAATAGAAACCATGAGTATCTTAATTAAACCTATAATCACAGAAAAAGCGACAGCTGATAGCGAGTTAAGAAACTGCTACACTTTCGCGGTGAATACAAAGGCGAACAAGGTAGAAATCAAAAAAGCGGTTGAGGCTGCTTATGGTGTTTCTGTTGAAAAAGTTCGTACTATAAATGTCCGTCCAGATAGAAGAACCCGTTACACAAAAACAGGTATTCAACATGGTAAAACAAATGCTGTTAAAAAAGCAATTGTACAACTGGCGGAAGGTGAAATGATTGATTTATACAGTAACATGTAATTAAAGACTAATGTCAGTAAGAAAATTAAAACCAATCACACCAGGACAGCGATTTAGAGTAGTAAATGGATTTGACGCCATTACTACTGATAAGCCGGAGAAAAGTTTATTAGCTCCGAATAAAAAGTCTGGTGGTAGAAACAGTCAAGGAAAAATGACCATGCGCTACATAGGTGGAGGTCATAAAAAGAAGTATCGTGTCATCGATTTCAAACGAAACAAAACTGGTATTCCAGCTGAAGTTAAGTCTATTGAATACGATCCAAACAGAACCGCTTTTATCGCATTATTGAACTATCAAGATGGTGAAAAAAGATATATCATTGCTCAAAATGGTTTGCAAGTTGGGCAAAACGTGGTATCAGGTAAAGAAGGTGTGGCTCCTGAAATTGGAAATGCTATGCCTTTAAGCGAAATTCCATTAGGAACTATTATTTCTTGTGTTGAATTACGTCCAGGACAAGGTGCTGTTATGGCACGTAGTGCTGGTGCTTTTGCTCAGTTAATGGCAAGAGATGGTAAATTCGCTACTATTAAATTACCATCAGGTGAAACCAGATTGGTTTTAGTTACTTGTATGGCTACTATTGGAGTGGTGTCTAACTCAGACCATCAGTTATTAGTATCTGGAAAAGCAGGTAGAACAAGATGGTTAGGAAGAAGACCTCGTACAAGACCAGTGGTAATGAACCCAGTAGATCACCCAATGGGTGGTGGTGAAGGTAGAGCTTCAGGTGGACACCCACGTTCTAGAAAAGGTATTCCAGCTAAAGGTTACAGAACCCGTTCTAAAAAGAATGCAAGTAATAAATATATTGTAGAACGTAGAAAGAAATAAGACATGGCAAGATCATTAAAAAAAGGACCTTACGTTCATTATAAATTAGAGAAAAAAGTAGCTGCAAACGTAGAAGCTAACAAAAAAACCGTAATCAAAACTTGGTCTAGAGCTAGTATGATTACTCCAGATTTTGTAGGACAAACAATAGCAGTACATAATGGCCGTCAATTTGTTCCAGTATATGTTACTGAAAACATGGTAGGTCATAAATTAGGAGAATTTTCACCAACACGTTCATTCCGTGGGCATGCAGGTGCTAAAAATAAAGGTAAAAAGTAGTAAGCTATGGGAAGTCGTAAAAAACAAATGGCAGACGCTATTAAGGAAGGAAAGAAACAAGTTGCTTTTGCCAAACTTAATAATTGTCCTACATCACCAAGAAAAATGCGTTTAGTAGCCGATTTAGTAAGAGGTGAAAAAGTAGAACATGCACTTAATATATTAAAATTCAACCAAAAAGAAGCATCTGGTAAATTAGAGAAATTGTTATTGTCTGCAATTGCAAACTGGCAATCTAAAAATGAAGATGCTAATATTGAAGAGGCTGAATTGGTAGTTAAGGAGATTAGAGTTGATGGCGGATCTATGTTAAAAAGATTGCGTCCAGCACCTCAAGGTCGTGCACACAGAATAAGAAAACGTTCTAACCACGTTACATTAGTAGTTGGAGCTAACAATAACACACAAAGCTAAGATAGAAGTATGGGACAAAAAACAAATCCAATCGGAAATCGCTTAGGTATTATCAGAGGATGGGAATCTAACTGGTACGGAGGAGATGATTATGGTGATAAGCTTGCTGAAGACGATAAAATTAGAAAATACGTTCATGTACGTTTATCTAAAGCTAGTGTAAGTAGAGTAATTATTGAGCGTACACTTAAACTTGTAACCGTTACTATCACTACTGCTAGACCTGGTATCATTATCGGAAAAGGTGGTCAAGAGGTAGACAAGTTGAAAGAAGAACTTAAAAAGATTACTGGTAAAGAAGTTCAGATTAACATCTTTGAAATTAAAAGACCTGAACTTGATGCATTTTTAGTAGCATCTAGTATTGCCCGTCAAATAGAAAATAGAATTTCGTATCGTCGTGCAATCAAAATGGCTATTGCTGCTACAATGCGTATGAACGCTGAAGGAATAAAAATTCAAATTAGTGGTCGTTTAAATGGTGCTGAAATGGCCCGTAGCGAGCATTACAAAGAAGGACGTATTCCTTTATCAACCTTTAGAGCCGATATAGACTATGCTTTAGTTGAGGCACACACTACTTATGGTAGATTGGGTGTTAAAGTATGGATTATGAAAGGTGAAGTATATGGTAAAAGAGAGCTTTCTCCGCTTGTTGGTTTATCTAAGAAGCAAGGAAAAGGTGGAGCAGGAGCAGGACGTGGAACAAAAGCACCTCGTCGTAGAAAGTAATTTTTTATAAAGTAAAGAAAAATGTTACAGCCTAAAAGAACAAAATTTCGTAAGCAGCAAAAGGGACGTATGAAGGGGATCTCTCAAAGAGGTCACCAACTTTCTAACGGTACTTTTGGAATAAAAGCATTAGACTCAAATTTTTTAACATCGCGTCAAATTGAAGCAGCACGTATTGCCGCTACACGTTACATGAAAAGAGAAGGGCAACTTTGGATTAAAATATTTCCAGATAAGCCTATTACCAAAAAACCTCTTGAAGTACGTATGGGTAAAGGAAAAGGTGCTGTTGAATATTGGGTAGCCGTTGTAAAACCAGGTAGAGTTTTATTTGAAATAGGTGGTGTGCCATTAGACGTAGCTAAAGAAGCATTGCGTTTAGCAGCACAAAAGTTACCTGTAAAAACTAAGTTTTTAATCGCTAGAGATTACGAAGCATAATTTATTTGATATTATGAAACAATCAGAAATTAAAGAATTATCTGTAGCTGAGTTACAAGAGAAGCTTGGTGAAACAAAAAAGAGTTATTCAGACCTAAAATTGGCTCATGCAATATCTCCTTTAGAAAATCCAATTCAACTGCGTGCTATGAGAAGAACGGTAGCTAGAATTGCGACTGAATTAACTAAAAGAGAATTACAATAATTCTGCTGAAAGATGGAAACAAGAAATTTAAGAAAAGAACGTATAGGAGTTGTTACAAGTAACAAAATGCAGAAATCAATAGTGGTTGCTGAAGTTAAAAAAGTAAAACACCCTATGTATGGAAAGTTCGTGTTAAAAACTAAAAAATATGTTGCACACGACGAAACAAACGATTGTAACATTGGTGATACTGTAAAGATCATGGAAACAAGACCTTTAAGTAAATCTAAATGTTGGAGATTAGTTGAAATCATAGAAAGAGCTAAATAATTATGTTACAGCAAGAATCAAGATTAAAAGTAGCAGATAACACTGGAGCAAAGGAAGTTTTAACTATCCGTGTTCTAGGAGGTACTAAAAGAAGATATGCTTCAGTAGGAGACAAAATTGTTGTTTCAGTTAAAGACGCAACTCCTAATGGAAACATTAAAAAAGGTGCTGTTTCAACTGCAGTTGTTGTTCGTACAACTAAGGAAGTAAGAAGGCCAGATGGATCTTATATAAGATTTGATGATAATGCTTGTGTACTTTTAAATCCTCAAGGAGAAATGAGAGGAACACGTGTATTTGGTCCTGTTGCTAGAGAACTTCGTGATAAACAATTCATGAAGATTGTATCATTAGCACCAGAGGTGCTTTAATACATTATTTAAGATGACAAAGCTTAAAATAAAAACTGGAGATACCGTAAAAGTAATTGCTGGAGACCATAAAGGTTCAGAAGGTAAGGTACAAAAGGTATTAATAGACAAGAACAAAGCCATTGTAGAAGGCGTAAACTTGGTAAAGAAACACACAAAACCAAGTGCACAAAACCCTCAAGGTGGTATCGTAGAGAAAGAAGCGGCTATTCATATTTCCAATTTATCATTGTTAACCTCAAAAGGGGAAACAACTAGAATTGGTTATAGAATGGAGGGCGATAAAAAAGTAAGATTCTCAAAAAAATCTAACGAAGTAATATAGTTATGGCATATTCACCTAGACTTAAAGAAGAGTACAAAAGCAGAGTAATTGCAGCTCTTACAGACGAATTTGGATATAAAAATGTAATGCAAGTTCCTAAACTTAAAAAGATAGTAATATCTAAAGGTGTTGGAGCCGCCGTTGCAGACAAAAAGTTAATTGACTACGCAGTAGAGGAATTAACTATGATATCTGGTCAAAAAGCCGTAGCTACTATTTCTAAAAAAGACGTGGCGTCTTTCAAATTACGTAAAGGCATGCCAATTGGCGCTAAAGTGACTTTACGTGGCGAAAGAATGTATGAGTTTTTAGATAGATTGGTTACTTCAGCCTTACCACGAGTAAGAGATTTTAACGGAATTAAAGCTACAGGTTTTGACGGACGTGGTAACTACAATTTAGGAGTTACTGAACAAATTATTTTCCCAGAAATAAACATTGATAAGGTAAATAAAATTTCTGGTATGGACATCACATTTGTAACATCTGCAGATACTGATAAAGAAGCAAAATCATTATTAACTGAATTAGGGTTACCTTTTAAAAAGAATTAAGATATGGCTAAAGAATCAATGAAAGCCCGTGAGGTAAAAAGAGCTAAAACAGTAGCTAAGTATGCTGAAAAACGTAAAGCTTTAAAGGAAGCTGGCGATTATGAAGCATTACAAAAGTTACCCAAAAATGCCTCCCCAATTCGTGTGCATAATAGATGTAAATTAACAGGAAGACCTAGAGGGTATATGAGAACTTTTGGTATATCTCGTGTAACTTTTAGAGAAATGGCCAACCAAGGTTTAATTCCTGGAGTAAGAAAAGCTAGTTGGTAATATTATTTTAATAATCAGATTTAAGGTTCGAAATAGTTCGAAAACCAAAATCACAAAATCAATTCATTATGTATTCAGATCCAATTGCGGATTATTTAACAAGAATTAGAAACGCAGTACGTGCCAACCACAGAGTGGTGGAGATACCAGCATCTAATTTGAAAAAGGACATCACTAAAATATTATTCGAACAAGGATATATTTTAAGTTACAAATTTGATGATTCTACTGTACAAGGAACAATTAAGATTGCTCTTAAGTACAACAAAGAAACTAAAGAACCAGTAATTAAAAAACTTCAAAGAATCAGTAAACCAGGTTTACGTAAGTATGCCGGTGCTGATGAATTACCTAGAATTCTTAATGGTCTTGGTATTGCTATTGTTTCAACTTCTCATGGGGTTATGACAGGTAAACAAGCCAAAAGAGATAATGTAGGAGGTGAAGTTTTATGTTATGTGTACTAATTTAAAAACCAGAAAGAAATGTCAAGAATAGGAAATAATCCAGTAGCCATTCCAGAAGGTGTAACAGTAGACGTTAAAGATGGCGTAGTAACTGTAAAAGGAAAATTAGGAGAGTTAACACAAAATTACGATTCTGTTGAGATAAAAGTTGAAGATGGTAACGTTTGGGTTACACGTTCTTCAGACACTAAAGATCAAAAAGCTAAGCATGGTTTATATAGATCTTTAATGAACAATATGATTGCAGGTGTATCTAAAGGGTGGACAAAACAATTAGAATTGGTTGGTGTAGGTTACAGAGCTTCTAACCAAGGACAAAAATTAGATTTAGCCTTAGGATTTTCTCATAATATTATATTAGATGTGGCTCCAGAAGTAACTGTAGAGACAGTATCTGAAAAAGGAAAAAATCCAATTGTAAAATTAACATCATTCGATAAACAACTTGTTGGTCAAGTAGCAGCAAAAATCCGAGGTTTTAGAAAACCAGAACCTTACAAAGGAAAAGGAATCAAGTTTGTTGGTGAAGTAATAAGAAGAAAAGCAGGTAAATCAGCTTAATAATTAAGTTATGGCATTGACAAAGAACGAAAGAAGACTAAGAATAAAAAACAGAATCCGTAAGGTTGTTTCTGGTACAGAAGCAAGACCTAGATTAGCTGTTTACAGAAGTAATAAAGAAATTTATGCTCAAATAGTTGATGATGTAACTGGTGTCACTATCAGTGCAGCGTCTTCAAGAGATAAAGACATTAATTCAGCGAAAGCAACTAAGTCTGAAGTTGCTAAGTTAGTAGGTAAAGTACTTGCTGAGAAAGCTTTAAAAGCTGGTGTAGAAACTATCGCTTTTGATAGAGGAGGTTACTTATACCATGGTAGAGTTAAATCATTAGCTGAAGGAGCTAGAGAAGGCGGACTTAAATTCTAAAAATATTATGTTTCAAAAATATAAAAGTGCAGAGTTAGTAAAACCAGGTGGATTAGATCTTAAAGATCGTTTGGTTGGTGTTCAAAGAGTTACTAAGGTAACTAAAGGTGGTAGAGCATTTGGTTTTTCAGCAATTGTAGTAGTTGGTGATGAGGCAGGTGTTGTAGGACAAGGTTTAGGAAAATCTAAAGACGTTGCTAGTGCTATTGCAAAAGCTGTTGAAGACGCTAAGAAAAACCTAGTTCGTATTCCTCTTAAAGGAAAAACTTTACCACACGAACAAAAAGGTAAATATGGTGGAGCCAGAGTAAATATTATTCCTGCAGCAGAAGGTACAGGTGTAATTGCTGGTGGTGCTGTAAGAACAGTATTAGAGGCAGTAGGTGTACATGATGTATTATCTAAATCTCAAGGATCATCAAATCCTCATAATGTAGTAAAAGCAACGTTTGATGCTTTATTGCAATTAAGAGATGCCAAAACCATTGCTAAAGATAGAGGTATTTCACTTGAACAGGTTTTTAACGCTTAATATAGACAGGAATGGCAAAGATTAAAGTAACAAAAGTTAAAAGCGCTATCAATCGTACGCAAAGACAAAAAAGAACTTTAGAAGCTCTAGGTCTTAAAAGGATTGGTCAAGTAAAAGAGCACGAGGCTACACCAAATATTCTTGGTATGGTTGCTAAAGTTTCACATTTAGTTTCTGTTGAGGAAGCTTAAAAATATAAACTGAAAAATGGATTTAAGTAATTTAAAACCTGCAGAAGGTTCAGTAAAAAACCAAGGAAAAAGAATAGGTAGAGGACAAGGTTCTGGAAAAGGTGGTACTGCTACACGTGGTCACAAAGGAGCTAAATCACGTTCTGGTTATTCTAAAAAGGTAGGATTCGAAGGTGGACAAATGCCTCTTCAAAGACGTGTTCCCAAATTTGGTTTTACAAACGTTAACCGTGTGGAGTATCAAGGTATCAATTTAGATACATTACAACAATTGGTTGACGATAAGAAAATAAAAGATACAGTAGATTTTGAAACCTTGTTCACAAATCGTTTAGCTGGAAAAAATGACCTAGTTAAAATTTTGGGACGCGGTGAATTAAAAGCAAAATTAAAAGTATCTGCTCATAAGTTTACTGCTTCAGCAAAAGCTGCTATTGAAGCTGCTGGAGGAGAAGCTGTAACTTTATAAGACTTTATTTTAAGTATGAAATTTATAGAATCAATAAAGAATGTTTGGAAAATAGAAGAACTAAGAAACAGAATCATAGTAACTTTGAGTCTGTTATTAGTTTATCGTTTTGGTGCTCAAGTAGTGTTACCGGGTATTGATGCGGCCCAATTAGGAGGTTTAGCAGACAGTACAGATGGAGGTATATTAGGTTTACTTAATGCCTTTACTGGTGGAGCTTTTGCAAATGCTTCGGTATTTGCTTTGGGTATCATGCCATACATTTCAGCTTCTATTGTAGTTCAATTAATGGGCATAGCTATTCCATATTTGCAAAAATTGCAAAAAGAAGGTGCTAGTGGGCAAAAGAAAATCAATCAAATAACTCGTTGGTTAACCATAGCAATTTGTTTGTTACAAGCTCCTGGATATTTAGCTAGTTTACCAGCTTTAGGAATTCCACAAAGTGCCTTTTTATTGGGAACAGGACCCTTATTCTATTTCTCATCAGTAACCATATTAGTAACTGGTTGTATTTTCGCGATGTGGTTAGGGGAAAAAATTACTGATAAAGGCATAGGTAACGGTATTTCATTGTTAATTATGGTTGGTATTATAGCAACCTTACCTCAGTCTTTTTTGCAAAATGCTGCGACTAGATTGGAAGGCAACAACGTGATGTTAATCCTTTTCGAATTGGTGATTTGGTTTGTAATAATACTCGCTTCAATTATGTTGGTGATGGGTGTTAGGAAAATTGCTGTGCAATACGCAAGAAGAACAGCTTCGGGTGGATACGAAAAAAGCGCGATGGCGGGCTCAAGGCAATATATACCACTAAAATTAAATGCCTCTGGTGTAATGCCAATCATATTTGCACAAGCTATTATGTTTGTACCAAGTTTAATTGGGGGTTCTTCATTTTTAAAAGAAACGAGTGTAGGTGCTTGGATGCAAACTAACTATTCAGATATGTTTGGGTTTTGGTATAATTTAACATTTGCACTTTTAATTATAGTATTCACATACTTTTACACTGCGATTACTGTACCAACAAATAAAATGGCTGACGATTTAAAGCGAAGTGGCGGTTTTATTCCTGGTATTCGACCAGGCTCTGAAACTTCCGAATATTTAGATAAAATAATGTCTCAAATAACCTTACCAGGGTCTATATTTTTAGCACTTATAGCTGTGTTCCCAGCATTTATAGTTAAACTTATGGGCGTTCAACAAGGATGGGCTTTATTTTTCGGAGGAACCTCACTATTAATTATGGTTGGAGTTGCTATTGATACTATGCAGCAAATAAATTCGTATTTGTTGAACAGACACTATGATGGTTTGATGAAGACTGGTAAAAATAGAAAAGCAGTAGCTTAAAATTTATACTATGGCAAAACAAGCAGCAATAGAACAAGACGGAACAATAATAGAAGCATTATCTAATGCCATGTTTCGTGTAGAATTAGAAAACGGTCACATTGTGACAGCACATATTTCTGGTAAAATGCGTATGCATTATATAAAATTATTACCGGGTGATAAAGTGAAATTAGAAATGAGTCCTTACGATTTATCTAAGGCTCGCATAACTTATAGATACTAATACGATGAAAGTAAGAGCTTCAGTTAAAAAAAGAAGTGCAGATTGTAAAATCGTGCGTAGAAAAGGTAGACTTTACGTGATAAACAAAAAGAATCCTAGATTTAAACAAAGACAAGGGTAATTATGGCAAGAATTGCAGGTGTAGACATACCAAAAAACAAAAGAGGAGTAATCTCTCTAACCTATATCTATGGAATAGGTAAAAGTAGAGCTAAAGAGATTTTAGCATCAGCTAAAGTAGATGAAAGTACAAAAGTTCAAGATTGGACAGATGACGAAATCAGTAACATTCGTGAGGCTGTAGGATCTTTTACAATCGAAGGTGAATTACGTTCTGAAACGCAATTAAACATTAAGCGATTAATGGATATTGGATGTTACAGAGGTATTCGTCATAGATCTGGACTTCCTTTAAGAGGACAGCGTACTAAAAACAACTCTAGAACCAGAAAAGGTAGAAGAAAAACGGTTGCTAACAAGAAAAAAGCAACTAAATAATTAATTAGTCTTTAGTAATTAGACGTTGGAAGGAATCTGTTTGAGATTATAAAAGGTTTAGGATTCTAGCGACTATCAACTAACAACTGAAAACTATATAATAATATGGCAAAAACAAATACAAAGAGTACTAAAAAACGTAAAGTTATTGTAGACTCTGTAGGAGAAGCGCATGTAAATGCTTCTTTTAACAACATCATTATTTCACTTACCAATAAAAAAGGAGATGTCATTTCATGGTCTTCGGCTGGTAAAATGGGATTTAGAGGTTCTAAGAAAAATACCCCTTATGCTGCACAATTAGCTGCTGAAGATGCTTCTGCAGTTGCCTTGGAAGCTGGCTTAAAAAAGGTAAAAGTGTATGTTAAAGGACCAGGAAATGGTAGAGAATCTGCTATTCGTTCTATACATAATGCGGGTATTGAGGTGACTGAAATCATTGATGTGACTCCATTACCTCACAATGGATGTCGTCCTCCAAAACGAAGAAGAGTATAATCATTTTGGAATGACGGTTTACGGTTTTAGAAATTTAAACGTGAACTAGCAATAAAAAATTATAAATTAATTAACAAGTATCAACAAGAGATCAACGATTATCGAAGGATAAGATTAAGACCTTAATTCATAATCACTCTTAAAAACAAATTTAAAATGGCAAGATATACTGGTCCTAAAACTAAAATAGCCCGAAAATTCGGTGAAGCTATTTTTGGAGATGATAAATCTTTTGAAAAAAGAAATTATCCTCCAGGTCAACACGGAAACGCTAGACGTCGTGGAAAAAAATCGGAATATGCAATTCAATTACAAGAAAAGCAAAAAGCAAAATATACTTACGGTATATTAGAGCGTCAATTCAGAAACTTATTTAAAAGTGCAAGAGCTGCTCAAGGTATTACAGGTGAAGTTTTATTACAACTTTGCGAGTCTAGATTAGATAATGTAGTCTTTAGAATGGGTATCGCTCCTACAAGAAGTGCGGCTAGACAATTGGTTTCTCACAGACATATTACTGTTAATGGAGAATTAGTTAATATTCCATCTTACTCTTTAAAAGCTGGTGATGTAGTTGCAGTAAGAGAAAAATCAAAATCACTGGAGGCTATTGATAGATCGCTTTCAAATTCAAGTCATGTTTATGAGTGGATTACTTGGAATGATGATACAAAACAAGGAACGTATGTTTCTGTTCCTGCAAGAATTCAAATTCCAGAAAACATAAACGAGCAATTCATCGTCGAATTATATTCTAAATAATAAATTATTAATATTGGAATTTGGCCAAAGGGTTTATAAGTACTTCTTCAAACTTTTAAACCGCGCAACCAAATAACAATTAAAAAGAAGAAAAAATGGCAGTATTTAATTTTCAAAAGCCTGATAAAGTAATCATGATTGATTCTACTGATTTCGAAGGGAAATTCGAATTCAGACCTTTAGAACCTGGTTACGGATTAACAGTAGGTAATGCGTTAAGAAGAGTTTTATTATCTTCTCTAGAAGGTTTTGCAATCACATCAGTTAGAATAGAGGGTGTTGATCATGAGTTTTCAGCAATTGCTGGTGTAGTGGAAGATGTTACAGAAATCATCTTAAATTTAAAGCAAGTACGTTTTAAAAGACAAATTGAAGATATTGATAACGAATCAATTTCTATTTCAATTTCTGGTCAAGAACGCATTACAGCCGGAGATTTTCAAAAATTTATTTCAGGATTTCAAGTATTAAATACAGAATTGGTAATCTGTAATTTAGATCCTAAAGTTAATTTAAACATGGAAATTACCATTGAAAAAGGTAGAGGATATGTTCCTGCAGAAGAAAATAAAAAACCTGCTGCTCCAATAGGCACTATTTTTACTGATTCAATTTATACTCCTATAAAAAATGTTAAGTATAGTATTGAAAACTATCGTGTAGAGCAAAAAACTGACTATGAAAAATTAGTTTTTGAAATCATCACAGATGGGTCGATTACTCCACAAGATGCGTTAACAGAAGCTGCTAAAACGTTAATTCACCACTTCATGTTATTCTCTGATGAGCGTATCACTTTAGAAGCTGATGAAATAGCGCAAACTGAGACTTATGATGAAGAGTCACTTCACATGAGACAGTTGCTAAAAACTAAATTAATTGATATGGACTTATCCGTTCGTGCTCTTAATTGTTTAAAAGCTGCAGAAGTTGATACTTTAGGAGACTTAGTATCATTCAATAAAAATGATTTAATGAAATTCAGAAACTTTGGTAAAAAATCATTAACAGAGCTTGAAGAGCTTGTAAATGTTAAAGGTTTGAACTTTGGTATGGATTTAAGTAAATACAAATTAGATAAAGATTAATTAATCATATTTTGCTCCTCGTTATTCGAGTTTGGTAGCAAGATGATAAAACAAAGGTCATGAGACACGGAAAAAAAATAAACCACTTAGGTAGAAAAACTGCTCATAGAAAATCTATGTTAGCGAATATGGCATGTTCTTTAATAGAGCACAAGCGAATTAACACAACCGTTGCTAAAGCAAAAGCTTTAAAACAATTTGTTGAGCCGATGATTACCAAATCAAAAGAAGATACTACACATAACAGACGTATTGTGATGTCTCGTCTTAGACAAAAAGAAGCCGTTGCCGAATTATTTAGAGATGTAGCTGCCAAAGTTGGAGATAGACCGGGAGGATATACTAGAATTATTAAACTAGGAAATCGTTTAGGTGATAATGCAGATATGGCTATGATTGAACTTGTTGATTACAACGAAATTTACAATGCAGATAAAGCCAAGAAGAAAACAACTAGAAGAAGTAGAAGAGGAGGCTCGAAACCTGCCGCTGCTGCTCCGGTGGCAGAAACCAAAGCTTCAAACGAAGAAGAATAAATGTTAATAAGCATTTGAAATATAAAGGATAAACTATTTTAGTTTATCCTTTTTTTTATGCAATTTTGTAAAACCTTTTTTCTCACCTTGGTGAGAATCTCATAAAAATCAGAATGAAATATAAAAAGAGACAAAAAGCCATTATTCTTCTTGCAGATGGCACTATTTTTTACGGCAAAGCGGTTGGGAATAAACAAGGAACGGCATTTGGTGAGGTATGCTTTAATACGGGAATGACAGGATATCAAGAGATTTTTACAGATCCATCTTATTATGGTCAATTAATGGTAGCTACCAATGCACATATTGGAAATTATGGTGTTAATGCAGATGAGGTTGAATCTGATTCAGTAAAAATAGCTGGACTTATAGTTAAAAACTTTAGCTATGAATATTCAAGGGATGCGGCCGATGATTCCTTAGAGAATTTCTTAGATAAAAATAACCTCTTTGCTATTTCGGACGTTGATACGAGAGCTCTAGTTAGTTACATTAGAGATCATGGTGCCATGAATGCTGTTATATCTACAGAAGTAGATAATATTGAGGTCTTAAAATCGCAACTAGCAAAAGTTCCAAATATGGAGGGATTGGAGTTAGCCTCAAAAGTGTCAACAAAAGAGCCTTATTATTTTGGCGATGAAAATGCAACCTATAAAGTTGCTGCTTTAGATATTGGTATCAAAAAGAATATCTTAAGAAACATAGCAAAAAGAGATGCTTACATAAAAGTATTTCCATATAATTCAAAGTTTGAAGATTTAGAAGCATTTAAACCTGACGGCTATTTTTTATCTAATGGTCCTGGAGATCCCGAACCTTTGGTGGAAGCTCAGCAGGTAGCTAAGGAAATTATAAAAAGAGATTTGCCTTTATTTGGAATTTGTTTAGGGCATCAAGTTATCGCCTTAGCAAATGGTGTTTCGACCTATAAAATGTATAATGGACATAGAGGTATTAATCATCCAGTAAAAAACCTGAAAACAGGAAAAGGTGAAATAACCTCTCAAAATCATGGTTTTGCAGTAAATAGAGAGGAAGCAGAGGCTAATGCTGATTTAGAAATAACACATGTTCATTTAAATGATAATACAGTAGCAGGTTTGGCTATGAAAAGTAAAAACTGTTTTTCTGTGCAATATCATCCAGAAGCGAGTCCTGGTCCTCATGACTCGTCGTATTTATTTGATCAATTTATAGATAGCTTAAAGAAATAAGTTCTACCAACCCAATAAATTTAAGTTTTGTGTGGTTTTAATTACTAAAACGTTATAGAGGGTAATTAGTTAATTTCTAGATAAACATCAGATAAAAAACAAGATTTAACCGTAAATTTGAATATATAAAAGTTTAAAAACAAACCGATTATGAGTATTATAATTAATATCCACGCAAGACAAATTTTAGATTCGAGAGGTAACCCTACTGTTGAAGTTGATGTAGAAACAGAAAACGGAGTTTTAGGTAGAGCTGCAGTACCCTCTGGAGCTTCAACAGGAGAACACGAAGCAGTAGAATTACGTGATGGAGGTAAAGCATATATGGGCAAAGGTGTTTTAAAGGCAGTTGATAATGTTAACTCTATTATAGCACAAGAACTATTGGGTGTTTCAGTATTTGAACAAAATTTAATCGATCAAATCATGATTGATTTAGATGGCACAAAAAATAAATCAAAATTAGGAGCTAATGCTATATTAGGAGTGTCGTTGGCTGTAGCTAAAGCCGCTGCTAACGAATTGGGAATGCCTTTATATCGCTATGTTGGGGGTGTTTCGGCAAATACACTTCCAGTTCCCATGATGAATATCATCAATGGTGGATCACACAGTGATGCACCCATAGCTTTTCAAGAGTTTATGATTATGCCAGTAAAAGCCAAAAATTTCACGCACGCCATGCAAATGGGAACCGAGATTTTTCATAATTTAAAAAAAGTATTACACGATAGAAATTTAAGCACAGCAGTAGGTGATGAGGGAGGTTTTGCTCCTACTTTAGCAGGCGGAACTGAAGATGCTATCGATTCTATTAAAATAGCTGTTGAAAAGGCTGGATATAAATTTGGAGACGAAATTATGATTGCTTTAGATTGTGCCTCTGCAGAATTTTATGTTAATGGTAAATATGATTATTCCAAATTTGAAGGTGAGACAGGTAAAGTTAGAACCTCTGCTGAACAGGCTGACTATTTAGCCGAATTATGTGCTAAATATCCTATCATATCTATAGAAGATGGTATGGATGAAAATGATTGGGAAGGTTGGAAATTACTAACAGAGAAAATTGGAAATAAGGTTCAATTAGTTGGAGATGATTTATTTGTAACTAATGTAGAACGCTTGTCTAGAGGTATAGACCAAGGAATTGCAAATTCTATTTTAATTAAAGTTAACCAAATTGGGTCTCTAACAGAAACGATTGCGGCTGTAAATATGGCTAAGAATGCGGGTTACACATCTGTTATGTCTCATCGTTCTGGTGAAACAGAAGATAATACTATTGCAGATTTGGCTGTAGCTTTGAATTGCGGTCAAATTAAAACAGGTTCTGCGTCACGTTCTGACCGTATGGCCAAATACAACCAATTGCTTCGTATTGAAGAAGAATTAGGGGAAGTAGCGTATTTTCCTCAGGAAAAGGCGTTTAAAATAAAATAAAATAAATAAAATACAGACCTTTTGAAAAAGCGATTATGGTTAATAATCGCTTTTTTATTTAGTATCAGTTTTAATAATTTTCTAATAGAGTAATTCATTAGTTATAATCTTTATAAATAGAGGTATATTTTGTAATTTAGCGTTCCGCAAAACAATATAAATTCATACAATTAAAATGGCAAATACTGCTACTATAGAAATTAACGGCGAAAAACACGAATTCCCTTTAGTAAAAGGCTCAGAAAATGAAGTTGCAATTGATATTTCTAATCTTCGGGCAACTACCAAAGGTGTGATAACTATTGATGCTGGTTATAAAAACACAGGATCTTGTGAAAGTGCTATCACTTTTTTAGATGGTGAGAAAGGAATTTTAAGATATCGTGGATATTCTATCGAAGAACTGGCGGAAAAGGCTGATTTTTTGGAAGTTGCTTATCTTTTAATCTTTGGAGAACTTCCAACGAAGGCTCAAAGTGATAAATTTCACACAGATATTAAAGCGCAATCTATCGTAGATGAAGATGTGAAGAAAATATTAGATGCATTTCCAAAGTCAGCGCATCCCATGGGTGTCATTTCATCTTTAACAAGTGCCCTAACCGCATTTAATCCTTCTTCCGTAAATGTTGATTCTGAGGAGGATATGTATAAGTCTGTGGTTAGAATTTTAGGTAAGTTTCCTGTTTTAGTCGCTTGGACGCTTCGTAAAAAACAGGGTTTGCCGCTTGATTATGGTGACAATGAGCTAGGTTACGTTCAAAACATTTTGAAAATGATGTTTAGACAACCAAACGCTTGTTATGTCCAAAGTAAAATTTTAGTGGATGCATTGGATAAATTATTGATTTTGCATGCAGACCATGAACAAAATTGTTCGACATCAACTGTTAGGATTGTTGGCTCTTCACATGCTGGGCTTTTTGCTTCTATTTCTTCTGGTATTTCGGCCCTTTGGGGACCACTTCATGGTGGAGCAAACCAAGCAGTTCTAGAAATGTTGGAAGCTATTAAAGCTGATGGTGGCGACACCAAAAAATATATGGCAAAAGCAAAAGATAAAAATGATCCTTTCCGTTTAATGGGCTTTGGACACCGAGTATATAAAAACTTTGATCCTCGAGCTAAAATCATTAAAAAAGCAGCAGATGAGGTTTTGGGCAACCTAGGTATTGAAGACCCAATTTTAGATATAGCTAAAGGACTTGAAAAAGAAGCTCTGGAAGATCCGTACTTTGTGGATAGAAAATTGTATCCAAATGTTGATTTTTACTCAGGAATTATTTACCGAGGTATGGGGATACCTACCGATATGTTTACTGTCATGTTCGCTTTAGGACGTTTACCAGGATGGATTGCTCAGTGGCGTGAAATGCGTTTACGTAAAGAACCTATAGGTAGACCAAGACAAATTTATATTGGAGAAACTGAAAGGAAATTTGTTCCGATAGATAAAAGATAGTTTAATATTTCATTAAAAATGAGAAGCTTCATAAGTTATTACTTGTGAGGCTTTTTTATATTTACAACATGTTACAGCTTAATATTAAAAATGAAACTTCAAGGCTAAAAGTGGTTATTTTAGGAACCGCAAAGAGTAATGGGCCAGTTCCAAAGGTTGAAGATTGTTACGACCCTAAAAGTATTGAGCATGTTTTAGCAGGCACTTATCCCAAGGAGGAAGATATGATGCACGAAATGGATGCAGTTGTAAAAGTCTTCGAAAAGTATGATGTTAAAGTTTTTAGACCTGAAGTAATTGAGAATTGTAATCAAATTTTTTCCAGAGATATAGCCTTTGTAATTGAAGATAAAATTATTAGAGCCAATATTTTACCTGATAGAGAAAAGGAAATTGAAGCCATTCGTTATGTGTGGAATCAAATAGATAGAAAAAATAGAATTTTATTACCAGAGGAATGCCATGTAGAAGGTGGTGATGTGATACCTTGGAACGATTATATTTTTATTGGGACCTATTCAGGTGAAGATTACTCAAATTATATAACGGCCAGAACCAATATGGATGCCGTTATAGCTATTCAAGAATTGTTCCCAAATAAAATTGTAAAATCTTTTGAGTTAAGAAAATCTAATACGAATGCTAAAGAAAATGCCTTGCATTTAGACTGCTGTTTCAATCCAATAGGAAAAGGAAAGGCTATAATTCATAAAAATGGATTTTTAATTGAAAAAGAATATGATTGGTTAATTAATTTTTTTGGAAAAGAAAACATTTTTGAGATTACAAAAGATGAAATGTATGAGATGTACAGTAATGTCTTTTCTATTTCAGAAGATGTCGTCATTTCTGAAAAAAACTTCACAAGATTAAACGAATGGTTAGTTCAACAAGGATTTATAGTTGAAAAAGTTCCTTATGCCGAAATTGGAAAACAGGAAGGCTTGTTACGCTGTTCAACTTTACCTTTAGTTAGAGATTAATTTAATTTTATTTACTGAAATTCGATTGACTTTGTTTATTCCTACTAATTAGTTGACTTAACGTGATAATGGCTACTATTTTTAAAATTTTTTCTATTTAAATTTGAAAGAATAAGAACACATTTTTATCTATTCACTTAATTTAATCGATAAAACACATAATTTTTTGTTTAAATAACAATACAAAATGTTAAACATTTATAAAAATTGTTTAACTTTGAATTCAATAAATTAAACAAAAAATAATGAAAGTACAATTACTTAATCCGACCCTCAAATTTAAATACCTACTTTCTTTCCTCTTTATTTTCTTTTCACTTCAGTCATATTCTAATACATTATGTGGCACTATTGAAGGTTTTGAATTTACCAACGGTCATGAATCTGTTTCATTAGTAGACTCAGGTTTATATGCAGTTAGTGATTTACCTGGAAAATTTTACATTAATACAAAAGTAAAAGGAGCCTCACAAAGTGTTAAGTATATTGTAGAAAATTTAGATACTGGAAAAAAGTATTCAATCATTGAAAATCGTTTACCTTATACCTTTCCAGCTGGAAATGCGGCTTGGAATCTTGGGGAGGGGAGATTTAAATTGACTGCGATTTTATATAAATTTGATTTTGGTTTAGGCCATTGTGAATCTAAATCGATAATTTTCACTTTAGGAAATGAGACCTGTAGTGCAGATGCAGGTACATTGACAGCCGATTCAGAAACCGTAGTACTGGCCAACGGTAGCGCCATGATAAGTG